>CAVXTC010000032.1:0-106584 GCA_963764525.1 uncultured Pseudomonadota bacterium
CGGGGCAGGCCTTAAGTTGCCATTCAGCCAAGGTCCAATCAACGTCATGAACCCAATCCGAGGGCATATTTCGGAGTCGATCGCGGTAGGGACGCGCATTACCGCGCGCCCCCCGCACAGAACCCGAGGTGGGAAGCCGTAGGCTCACTGCGGTGTTTGACGCGGAAACGCTGAGACGGCCATGGATGGGTGATCCTGGGCTTCGGCAACCAGCGCGAGGCCAGCCTGTCCATTTCTGCCCAGGTCGATCGGTCCCTCTGGCTGCGCCGGCGCAGCGCGCGGCGCCAGAGGTCGATGACGTAGTGGCGGAACGCCTTCAAGGCCCGCATGTTGGTCGGCACGGCGTGATATGCGAAGTATCCGCGCACCACTCCGGCCAGCCACCGTCCCTGTTCGGCGACGTCCTGGTGCCAACGGCTCCGGAGGTCCTCCTTGACTTCCAGCAGCTTCGCCCGCTTGCGGTCGCGCCGTGTGTGCCGCGACAGCATGAAGCCGCCACGGCGTGTGCGCGTGCAGATGTGGGTGAAGCCCAGGAAGTCGAAAGTTTCCGGTTTGCCGTCGCCCCGTCCCGCCCGGTCGGACGCGGCATGTCTGCCGAATTCGATCAGCCGGGTCTTCTCGGGGTGCAAGTCCAGGCCGAATCCCGCCAACCGGCTGCGCAACTCCGCCAAAAACCGCTCGGCATCGGCTCGGTTCTCGAAGCCCACGACCGTGTCGTCGGCATATCGCACCACGATCATCGCGCGTGGCGTTGCCGCCATTGCCGGACCCACAGATCGTAGGCGTCGTGCAGATAGATGTTCGCCAGCAGCGGCGAGATGACCGCCCCTTGCGGGGTGCCCTTCTCCGCCGGTGTGCGGACGCCTTCTTCCACCACGCCAGCCTTCAGCCATTTGCGGATCAGGCGCAGCACGCGCCGGTCGCCGATCCGGTGTCCCACGAACCGCATCAGCCAATCATGGTCGATGCTGTCGAAGAAGCTGAAGAAGCTCCGGATGTCGGCGTCCACGATCCAGTTCACCGCCTGGCGCTCGATGCCCACCGCGAGCGCGTCCAGCGCATCGTGCTGTCCCCGTCCGGGCCGGAACCCGTAGGAGAAGCCGAGGAAGTCCGTCTCGTAGATCGCATTGAGAACCTCCACCATCGCACGCTGGACGATCTTGTCCTCCAGCGCCGCGATCCCCAGCGGCCGCTGCCACGTCGGGTTTCGGGATGTAGGTGCGCCGCGACGGCTGTGCCCGGTACGATCCCCGATGCACCCGGCCGTGCAGGTCGGCTACCCGACCCGCCAGGCCTTCGCCGTACTGCGCCCATGTCGTCCCGTCCACGCCGGGTGCGGCGTCCCGCTTGAGCCAGTGATAGGCTTGCTCCAGCAGGGCCGCATCGACGTGGTGCAGCAGGGTGGTGAACCGTTCCTCTTTCCTGTCTCTCGCTGCTTCGCGTATGCGCGCCAACCCCGGTGACACGGCGGCCCGATGCTGCGCCCGGTCCGTGTGCGGCTGACCCGCATTTCCCTTGGCCCCCACCCTTCGCTCCACCCGCTCCGCACCCGGTTGCCCGGCTTTGTTCGCAGGCTTCGCAGCTACTGTGATGGGGTCTGACTTCTCTTGTCCGTGCATCATCGGCTACTCTTGTCCGTGCATCATCGGCTACGGCCATCCGGCCTTCCCGGTACGGTCCAGCGGTGCGCTTCTCCGCTGGACGAACAAGAGACCTCCCGGTTCCCGCGCAAGGAGCGTCCGTGCATGCTGGGGTCTCTGACCACGCCGAGCCGGGCCGCCACTCGCGTTGACGCGGCGGCCCGTGTTGCCTTCCGATTTGGTAACACCGTCGGCACTCGGGATAAGACGCTTTCGCGGCTCGATGGCCAGCCTGCACGCTCCCCTGCCGACGCTTCGCCGCCGCCCTCGCGGACGGTGACGCACGGCTCGGGGCCAGTGTGGGTCGCTACGCCTTCACTGTGGAGGACTTTCACCTCCCACTCCTTGCCGGTCTCCCGGCGCACTACCAACCGTCGCAACCACTGACCGATCGAGGCCGCGAGCCTCTCGCGCAATTGAGCCGGGAGGCGAACTTTCAGCGGTTTAGCTGCATCCCGGTATGGGCTTTCCGGTTCGCCTTGAAAAATCGAATCGATCCTGAGCGGTCCGGCGCCACTACCCCGAAGACAGCACCGCCGGAGCCAGCGCTGCCGACCGCGCCGCCGGATGGGCCGGGTTGCGGAACCGCAGTTCCCCATCCGGCGCCGCGTCAAGCCGGGAAAGCCCGAACAGCTCCAGCCGCGACGTGCAGGTCACCGCCACCACCGCACGCGCATCCGGTTGCGTCAGGAACTGCCGCGTCTCGCCTTCCAGCTCCAGCCGCTCGCGCAAGCCTTGCCACTCCGCACGATCGGTGTCTTCCACGAACATCGCCAAAATGCCTGGGCGCGTGCCGGTGAACCGCACCGGTGCGATCGTCGCCATTCGCCGCCGCACCGCCGCCGCGACCTCATTTTCTCGCCCGGCCCGCGCCGCCAGCACGAACACGCCGCCATCGCCGGCCACCACGGCAAGGTGCGCCTCCGGCCCGAACTCCTGGCGCAGCGACGACATCATGCCGAGATCGTCCGCCTGCGCGCCCGCCAGCAGCAGCGGATCCAGCCGTAGCACCACCGCCTCATCGTGATCGGCGCGCCGGCTTTCGGCGAGCAACCGGCGGATCTGCGCATGCAGCCGCACCAGCGCCCCCTCATTCGCCTCGGAGCCATCGCCGCCCAGTCCCTCCGGCAGCATCATCTTCAGCAGGTAGCGCCCGGGATGCGCCGCCAGCCAGGTCTGCAAATCGGAATCGATGCGGTCGGCCAGCCGGAACCAGGCGCCGCGATGCACGGATCGCCCGTCCTCGGCCGAGACCACGTCGCACGCCAGCTCCGCCTCCACCCCGCCGCGCGACAGCAGCAGGTCGAAGCTCGCCCCGTCCTCCAGCCCGGCAAAACGCACACCAAAGCCGCGCGCCCGCTGCACGCCGGCACTGCGCAGCATGTGGAACGCCGGGATAAGCGTGTTGTCGCCGGTCAGCGCCAGCCGCAGTTGCTGGCGCCAGCGTGCGCGGCCGGCCGCGGACAGTCGCTCTGCCAGCGCCACCGCTTCCCCGACCAGCACGCTCATGCGCCGTTCCGCCCCGGACGGCACCGCGCCACGGCGAAGACGCTCCAGCGCACATTCCACTGCATGGCGCTGCAGCGCGGCCTTGCCGGCGCGCCGGCCGAGCGCCGGCTGGCATTCGATCGCCTGCAGCCGCGCCGACCACCGGGACGCACCCAGCAAGTCGATGAAAGCATCAATCGTCTGGCGGTCCGGGGCCGGCGGAACAGAGGACATTGCAAGGCGATCCAGGAATCCGACCATCCGGTTAGCCGCGCCTAATCCCGACCGTCAAGGTCGGAAACATGAAGACACATTCCGACCCGCGCCGAGACCAAACGGGCCAGCCGGTCGAATTCGGCGATGCTCAAGGTTTCTGCCCGCCGCTCCGCTGCAATCCCGGCCGACGCCAGCAACGCCTCACCCCCCAGCAGGCGCAGCGAGGCCCGCAGCATCTTCCGCCGCTGCCCGAACGCCGCCGCGGTGACCCGTTCCATTGCCGCGAACAGCGCCGGTTCCGGCTGGACGGGGTGCGGGGTCAGCCGCACCACGGCCGACCACACCTTCGGCGGCGGCACGAAGGCGGCGGGCGGGATGCGCAGCTCTATCGTCGCGACCGCCAGCCACTGCGCCAGGACCGACAGCCGTCCATACGCGGCGGTGTCAGGCGAGGCACAGATGCGCTCCGCCACCTCCTGCTGGAACATCAGGGTCAGCCGCTCGAACACGCCCGCCTGGCGCAACCAGCCGATCAGCAGCGGCGTCGCCACGTTGTACGGCAGGTTGGCGATCACCTGACGCGGAGCCGCCGTCAGCGCGGCCAGATCGAGCCGCACCGCGTCCGCCTCGATCACGCTCAGCCGCCCGCCGGCGCCGGCCGCCAGTTCCTGCATGGCAGCCACGGCCCGCCGGTCGATCTCGACCGCTGTGATAGCGTCGGCGTCGCTGTCGAGCAGCGCGCGGGTCAGGCCGCCGGGTCCTGGACCCACCTCGATGACATGCCGCCCCGCCAGCGGCCCGGCGGCGCGCACGATCCGGGCGGTCAGGTTGCCGTCCAGCAGGAAATGCTGCCCCAGCGCGCGCCGCGCACCCAGCCCATGCCGCGCGATCACCTCGCGCAGCTTTGGGCGGGCGCCTGGGGTCACGCCGTGCCGGAGCCGCGCATCTCGATCCGCGCCTGGCTGCGCAGGTCCTGCTGCAACTGGCGCGACAGCAGATCAACCCGCTGCGACAAAATCTGCTCCTTGATGTCCTTGGGCGACATCTGCGCCATGTTCTTCTGCTCGCGCGAGCAGACGATCATCACCGCGATGCCGTCCTGTGACACCAGCGGCTTGCTGGCGGTCTGCAACGGCAGCTTCTCAAGCAGATCGCGGAACGCCGGTGGGCTGACGCTTTCCAGCCGGACCTCACCCGGATCCGCCGGGCGGGGGGATTTGTCGTCTTTCGCCACCTGTTCCATCTGATCGCAACTGTGCACGGTGGCGCTGATCGACTTGGCCTTGTCGAACGCCTGCATCTGCGCCGGCGTCGGCGCTTGCGGGTCGAGCGCCGAGGTGAACGGCAGGAACACCTGTCGCATCGACAGGATGGTCCCCGGATCCCGGCCGATCTCCCGCTTCGCCACCAGGGCCACGATGTCGAGCCCGCCCGGCACCGTGACCGGGTTGCTGATCGCGCCCGCCGGCATCTGGGCGACGATCTGTGCCACCTGCGGATCGAGCTGGTTCGGCTCCACCCAGCCGAGATCGCCGCCCTGCAACGCCGTCTGGCTCTGGCTGAACTGCGCCGCCATGACCGGGAACGGCGCCCCCTTGCGGAGCTCGGTGATCACCGTTTCGGCGAAGCGCTGCGCATCGGCCGCGTTGGCGTGATCTTCCACCGGAATGAAGATCTCGCCGACGCGGTACTCCGGTTTGCCGACCTGCTCGGCTTGCAGTCGCTGGCGCTCCGCGATATCGGCGTCGCTGATCGTCACCTTGCCGCCGAGCTTCTGGCGCAGCACCTGCGTCCAGCCGAGCTGGGTGCGGACCTGATCGACCAGCGTCATGAAGCTGACGCCGTCCGACTGCAACTTGGCGCGCAGCCCGCCCGGCTTCATCCCGTTGCGCTGCTCGATCTCCGTGACCGCGCCGGCGATCTCCTTGTCCGGCACCACCATCTTCAGCCGCTTGATCTCCTGCATGCGCAGCCGTTCATCGACAAGCTGCCGGGTGATCTGCGGCTTCAGCCGATCCAGCGACTCCGGCGACACCGGCAGACCGGTCGCCATCGCGAACAGCTTGGCGCGGTTGTCCACGTCTTCGTTGGTGACCGGCTCGCCGTTTACCACCGCGACGATGCGGATCACCTGGGTGGTCGCCAGCGGCGCCGGCCGCGGCGCCGATCGCTGCAGTGCCGATCGCTGCGGTGCCGATCGCTGCGGCGCCGCCCCGGCGCTGAGCGTCCCCCCCAGCAACAGCGCCAGCGCAACACCAACGGCTCTCCCCGTCCCGTGGTGGGAGCGGGTTGCGGGAAGGGGAACTGGTACCATTTCAGTACTCATTGGTTTCACAGCGCCTTGAAGCCAAATTGCCCGATCGTTTTGAACGTGAGCTGGATCAGCAGCGTGGTCGATCCGCTATCGCCGTTCAGCGAAGTATAGCGGCGATAGAACTTCAAATCCATGATGAAGCACTCGTCTTCATAGATCGCGTCGCCGCCCACCGAAATCATCTGGTTGTCCGCCAGGTCGCGCCGGGCGAACGCGTCCATCCGGTACGCGCCCCACCCGGCGTTGGCCGCCAGCGTGATTTCGTTGCGCGGCGTGAAATAGGGCGAACCGGGCGGCGGCGGCGCCGGCTGGTCGTAGAAGTAATACGGATCGAAACTCGTATAAAGATACCCGGCGGTGATCCGGTAACGCCCCACCCCCGCCGACGCCGTCACGTCGGAAACCCGCATCGCCAGGTTCCGGTGATCAAGCTGGAACCGGTACGTCGTGTCCAGCCATGAAGCCGGGGTGAAACGTCAGGTGGCCGACGACGTCCGAAACCTGGTCGCGCAACCCCGAATACGACGGCAGCCACGGCGTGGTCGTGGTATTGTAGGACTGACCCACCAGGCCATCCAGCGCGGTGCCGTTCAGGTACCACGCCGCGTGCATCGCTATGTTGGCGCGCGAGCCGCCCTGCAGCCGGTCGATGCCGCCGAAACGGTTGAAGCCGAACAGGTTGGCGTCGCTGAACTGCAGGTCCAGGCTGTCCTCGTTCGGATACTTGTTGAGCTGGCTGTCGCCCTCGTTCGGCCCGACGATGATCTCGGCCATCGGCTCGATCAACTGGGTGCCCCAGGCGCCCGAGTTGCGGGCCAACGGCCAGCGCAAGTCCACCGCGGCCTGCGGCAGCGCGCGGGCGTCATTGACGTGCGACACCGTGGCGAAATTCGGCTGCTCGATTGAACTGGCTGGCGTTGTACGCGGCGGCGTCGCCGTGCAGCTTGAACGTCCACAGGTCGCCGAGCGCGCCGGTCACCGGGCGGTCCCACTCCACCACCAGGCTGCCGCGCCGCGTGTTGGTGCCGTCCGTGCGCATGACGTTGAACAGCCGCGTATCAACCGACAGGATGCCGCCAAGCGCGTCCGGCTGGCCCACATAGCTGTAGCTGTAGTTCGGCAGCACGACCGGCAGCTTGCTGTCGGTGATGCTGGTGGTCAGCCCCTGATAGAACCGCGTGTCGATCCGCGAATAGGCGCCTTCGCCGAAGCCCTCGGCGTAAATGTTGCTGGTCAGCAGACTGGGATCCTGGCCCAGCACGTGGCCGAGGTGGAAGTCGTTGACGTAGTCCGCCGAGGACGCCCGGTTGATGCTGAAGCCGGCCCGCCAGGTGTCGTTCAGGTTGAACTGACCGTTGGCGAAGATGGTGGCCTGCGGCGCATTCTCGAAGTAGCCGGCCGAGCCGTTCAGGGTGATGTAGCCGAAATTGAACCGCCGGCGGTACTCGGCGTCGATCTCCGGACCGGCATGCGTCGTCAGCATCGGCGTGAACGTCGCGTCCGACTGGTCGTCGATCACCCAGTAATAGGGCTGCGCGAAAAACCCGCCGATATGCGAACTGATGCCGAAGTCGGCACCAGCAGCCCGCTCGTCCCGCTTGGCGGTCGGCTCGGCGGTCCAGAAATACGGGAAATACGCCACCGGAATGCCGAACATCTGCATCTCGGCGTCGGTGTATTCGATACGCTTGTGCTGCGCGTCCTCGGTGGCGTTGCTGGCCCGGATCTGCCACAGCGGCGGCCGTTCGGGGTGCTTCTTGCACAGGTTGCAGGTGGAATAGACCACCTTCGACATCGAGTTCAGCACCCCGCCGGTGCGCCGCCCGCCATTGGCGGCCAGCTTGCCGTTCTGCTGCAGACGCGCGCGGATCGCCGTCAGGATGCCGTCGCGCATGCCCTGATCCAGTTGCGCCGCATCGGCGAACAGCACCTGCCCGCTCGGCTCGATCAGCGTGACATGGCCGGTCGCCGTCGCGATGCCGGTCTGGCGATTGAAGGTCACCTGGTCGGCGCGCAGCACGTGGCCGTTCTGCCATGCCTCCACATGGCCGCGGGCGATCACCAGCGACTTGTTCTGCTGGTACTCGACCTTATCGGCGGTGAAGGTCACCGGCTCGTTCTTGCTGACCCCGTGCTGCCCGGTGGTGAACTGCGTGAGTTGCGCCCGCGCGCTCCCCGCCAGTCCCCATGGCAGTCCCCACGGCAGCCCCCATTGCAACCCCACCCCGCACAGCCCGGCGATCGCCAGCCACGCCAGCAGCAGCCGCACCGGCTGCCGGCGGCTGCGGCGCGCCACGCTATCCGTCCTCCATGTGCAGCAGCAGCGCGACCGCCAGCATCATCCCGGCGGCGGCCGGCACCCAGGCCGCCAGGATCACCGGGATGGACCCCGACTGGCCGAATTCTTCCGCCATCTTGGAGATCATGAACAACGCGAACCCGGCCGCCACGCCGCTGCCGATCATGCGCGCCACGCCGCCCCGCCGCGCCGTCCGCATGGAAAACCCCGCGGCCACCAGCGCCATGGTCGCCGTCAGCAGCGGCAACGCCAGCAGCGCCTGGAAGTGCAGCCGATGGCGGATCGACGAGAAGCCGGACCGTCGAAGCAGCCGGATGAACCCCGGCAGTTCCCAAACCGACAGCGTGTCGGGCGAGGCGAAGCTTTCCTGCACCCGCGCCACCGTCAGATCGGTCGGCAGGACAATGGTGCGCGGCGGGTCCGGAACCGCGTCCGGCCGCACCGCGCGGGCCTGGTCCAGCGTCCAGTCGCCGTCGGCAAGCCGCGCCCGGGTGGCCTCGATTCGGCTCAGCAACTGGTCGGCGTCGTTCAGCCGGAACACCGTCACCGTGGTTGCCGTCAGTGTCTGCTCATGCAGCGTCACGTCGGCGGCATGCACGATCGCCACCCCGCGTGGCGTCAGCCCGCGATCCGCCTGACGCAGCCAGAGCTGGCCGTTGGTCACGTCCAGCGGGCCGCCCGCTGACGCTCAGGAACGTGTTCGCCAGGGTTTCCGCGCGGGCGAACATCGCCGAGGAAATCGGGCTGATCGCGGCGGTGGCGAAGCCGCCCAGCAGCAGCGCGCACAGCACCGGCGCGGTCAGGAACTCCCAGGCCGAAACGCCGGCTGCCCGCGCCACGATCAGCTCCGATGAGCGGGTCAGCCGCCAGAAGCTCAGCATCCCGCCAAGCAGCGCGGCGAATGGCAGCACCTGCATGGCGATGTACGGCAGCCGCAGCGCCTCGATCTCGGCCACCAGGGCGAACGTGGCTTCGGGGTGGGTCGCCGACCGGCGCAGCAGCTCGATGAAATCGAACAGCGAAACCAGCCCGGTCAGGGCGGCCAGCATCGCCAGCACCCAGGCGGTGAACTGCCGGGCGATGTAAAGCGACAGCGTCACCGCCGGGGTCATGGCCGGGCCCCCCGGATGCGCGCCGGAACGCCGCGTGCGCCGGCGCCCCCAAGCCGGCCAGGGCGGCGACCAGCGGTGGGCCGAGCAGCAGCCAGCCGCACACCATCCCCGGCACGATGGCCTGGATCCACACCAACGCCAGCAGCCGGTTGTTCCGCGCCGCCATGTCCTGCACCAGCAGCTCCAGTGCCAGCAATCCGACCACCGCCGCCACCCCGGCCAACGGCCGCAGCAGGCTGCCGTGCCGGCGGAACGTGCCGGTCAGCACCGACAGCAGCGCCACCAGCGCAAAGGACAGTGCGGTAAGCGGCGTGGTCAGCCGCTTGTGCGCCTCGGCGATCCATTTCGGCGCATCGCGCGGATTGGCCGGATGCGGATCGAGCAGCGCCGACAGGCTCACTTCGCTCATGTCGGGCACCCGCGTCGAGTCGCCATGGGCGGCGTCGGCCAAATCGAGGACGTTCTGATGAAACGTCAGGATGTCCAGCCGGCCGGTCTTCGGATCGATCTCCTGGCGCGTGCCGTTGAACAGCAGCACCTCCGGCCCGTTCGCGCCTTCCACCAGCCGGCCCCGCTCGGCCAGCACGGTCGCGTGGGCGCGCTTGTCGCGCGCATCGTCGATCAGGATGCCGCGCAGTACCCCGGACGGGTCGCGCGAGCGCACATAGACCGTCACGTCGCTGCTGATCTGGGTAAACACGCCCTCCTGCAGCAGGAAGGCCACCACCTTGTTGCGGATCTCCCACTGGAACTCGCGGAACGCCTGCAGGCTGGCCGGCACCACGACCATATTGAGGCCGTAGCAGGCCGCCACCGCCAGCACGGCGAGCACCAGAGCCGGGCGCGACAGCGCGAACGGCGACAGCCCGGCCGCTCGCATCACCGTGAGCTCGCGGTCGCCGGCCAGGCGCATGTAGATGAACTGCACCACCACGAAGGTGGTGATCGGCAGGATCACCGCGACGAAGCTTGGGATCAGCAGGCCGGTCAGCTCCATGAAGACGCCGAACGACAGGCCGTGATTGACCACCAGTTCCACAAATCGCAGCGACTGGGTCAGCCAGATCAGCGCGGTCAGCCCGCCGGTGACGGCGATCAGCGCGAGCAGGAATTGGCGGAACACGTAGCGGTCCAGCCGGGTGATCAGCTTGCCGCTGCGCATCAGGTTGAGCCGTCCTTCCGGGGGCGGGCCGCCGCTCGGGACGTGGCGTCGGAGGAATCCGGCCGGGCCGGAGGCAGCGCGACAGGACGGGACGTGCGCCGATGGACGGGCGCGCCGGGCGGGTGGAGCGGCGATGCACCAAGGCGTTCTGCGGCAGGCGACCCGGCCGCGCAAGTCGGAACTGCCGGCCTGCGTTCTGTCGCGGCATTAGCGACTTTTTCACCCCCCTGGGGGCACAACCCTTGGCTTAAGACAAGCAGAGAGCTGCTCATGCACGTCGCAATGCCCGTCCTGGGCCGCGTCCTGATCGCCCGTCGCTCCCCCGGGTCACCGCAAGATGAGCACAATCGGCAATTCCGGCACCGGCACGCTGGACATCGACAGCCTGAGTGCCGCCTCGGCCTTCGTCGTGGTCGGAGACGGGCAGTCGCTGATCGCCGGCGGGCTGATCGTCGGCGACGCGGCGACCGGTGAGCTTCAGGTTTCGGCGGGCGGCACGGTGGCGGCCGGCAGCCTGGAGATCGGTGCCCAGGCCGGCAGCTCCGGCACTGTCGCATTATCCGGCGCCGGCAGCTTTCTGGCGCTGTCAGGTGACCTTGGCGTCGGCGTCGGCGGGATAGGCGATCTTGCCATCTCCGGCGGCGCCACCGTGACCGCCGCCAGTGCCGAGGTCGGGTTGAACCCCGGCAGTTCCGGGGTGATCGATCTGGAGGGTACCGGCACCGAATTGCAGATCGCCGGCGATCTGAACATCGATTCGGGCGCCGTCATCGTCGGCGCCGGTGCCACGCTGGACGTGGCCGGGGAGATCAAGGTGTCCGGCTCCGGCCACCTGGAGCTGCTGGGCGGGACGGTCGATCCGACAATTGAAATCAGAACATCGCTGTGGGCCCCCCGCAGGTCGGCACGCTCGTGGCCACGGTGGAGATCCAGAACACCGGCACGTTCCAGGTCAGCGGCAGCAGCATCACGTCGCTCGGAACGTTTACCCTGGTGACCCCGCTGATCACCAACGACGGCACGGCTGGCGATCCCGGGGTGCTGCAGGTGCTGGGATTCGGCGACCTGGTGCTGGATGCCGGCGCACGGTCGATAACACCCAGACGGTGGATTTCGCCACCGGCAACCACTACGGGCTGCTCACCATCGGCACGATCGGTGGCTTCGGCGCAGCGATCAGCGATTTCAACACGCACGACGAGATACTGGTGCAGGGCGCCTCGATCGCAGCACGACCCCGATGGACCACCATCTCGCCGGTGACACTCTGGACCTGCTGACGTCTCCTGGGTCGGGGCGGCGCGCCGATCGGCACACTGGACGTCAGTCCGGATGTCACCGGCGCCAACCTGACGGCGCTGGAGCAGGTGAACGCCGAGGGCGGCCTGGGCGCCATGGCGTGCTTCGCCGCCGGCACCCGGATCAGCACGCAACGCGGCGAAATACCGGTCGAGTTGCTGCGCGAAGGCGATCACGTGCGGCTGGCCGCCAGACCACCTCTCCCGTTTGCGGGAGAGAGCCTGCCCCCGGACCGCGATCCGGGGGTCGGATCGCGCAGCGAGCCGGGTGAGGGCACGCCGCCCGGAACCCTCACTTGCCGTGCTTCACCCGACGACCCCGGATCAAGCCCGGGGCAGGCTCTCCCCCGCCACACGGGCGAGGTGGGCTACGGCGATGCCACCCTCCCCGTCCACTGGATCGGCCACCGCCGGGTCGATTGCCGGCAGCACCCGAAGCCGCGGACCGTGTGGCCGGTGCGCATCGCCGCCGAGGCGTTCGGCCCCGGCCGTCCCGCGCGCGATCTGCTGCTGTCGCCGGACCATGCGCTGTTCGTGGATGGCGTGCTGATCCCGGTGAAGCACCTGATCAACGGCACCAGCGTGGTGCAGGTACCGGTCGATACGATCACCTACTACCACGTGGAACTGTCACGTCACGACGTGCTGCTGGCCGAAGGCCTGGCCGCCGAAAGCTACCTCGAAACCGGCGGCCGGCGCATGTTCGCCAATGGCGGCGGCCCCATAGCGCTGCATCCCGACTTCGCCGCCCGCGTGTGGGACGCCGAGGCCTGCGCCCCGCTGATCGTCACCGGCCCGGAGCTGGAGCGCGCACGGCGATGCTGGCGGGCGAAGCAGTGGCCGCGGCGTGATCGCATGAGCGATCCGCTTCCCCTCCCCTTGCAGTGGATCACTCGCAGACGGCGGCTGGTATACTTTCTCCGCCCGGCATGCACACGGATAATGGCAAGCGCGCCGGACCGTTGACCGATGCGACAGGCGAGCGTCGCCGCAACGCTGTCGGGTAGCCGGCCATGACGCTGGATCGACTGCGCCCAGCCAGACGCAAGGTCAGCCACTCGGCGCTGAGTGCACCTTGCGCAATTTACGCGGCCACACCATGGAAGCTGCTCGGATCGCAGTGGATCGCGACCCGGAGTTGCACAAGCGGAAATCCAGTGCCGGTCTTACGCACGGCACCCTCGACCCGCCGTGCTGCGGCACGGCGAATTCCCGTCTTCGCGGAAAGGCGATGCCCGCGGGCGTGCCAGCGGAACATGCCACGCCCGTACCGGGCACGAGCGTGGCATAGGATTGAATGGATCACTGGCGACACGAGCTTCACGCGAGATGCACATTCCGCCTGCTTTCATCTGTGTGCATCCGCGTTCATCGACTGAAAATCTGTGTTAACTCTTTCCTTTGCAATGCTGCCAACCGATGACTCCCAACGGTATTATTCAGCGGTGACGCTGATGCTAAATATACCTCAACTCCGAGGGAGTGCAACGCGAGCGATTGAGAATGCTTCTCACGGAGAACCACGAAGACTGCACGAAGCGCCACGAAGGTTGGGAATTGTGCCCGATCAATAAGCACCGGTTCACGCAGAACGCGGTCATACAGAAAAGTCATCTTTCGTTACTTTCTCCTTCTTCGCGACCTTTGTGTCAGAAAACACTCGCCCCGCATTATGAATATTCGACCACGACCGCCCGACCCCAGGGATCATTCCACACCTGAAATCCCACCAGCAACCCGCGTCGCCGCAGCCACCCGACGCAGCAACCCCGGCCAGTATCGGCACACACGGACCGTCCACGACTGCATCGCCCGAACTCCGGCACAGAAGATGGGCCAGTCCGGCAACCCGCATCGGCCGAACCAGATCGCCCCGAAGCCGGCGATGATACCTCGCCTCCGACGAGGCATCGCACGACAGCCACGCCTCCGCCGCCAGCCGCCCGCTGTGCAGCGCGATCGCCACGCCGTCCCCGGACAATGACGGAATCACCCCCGCCTGGTCCCCCAGCCGGAACACGCCCGTGCAACGCCCCGGACGATGCAGATACCCATACGGAATACCGCCGACCGCAACCGGCCGATCCAACAGCAGCCGCGCACCGGCAAGCCGCCGCGCCAAATGCGGGCACGTCCCCATCAGCCACTCCAGTCGCCGCCGGCCACGCCCCGAGCCGCCGCAGCAGCGCCGCCGGCAGCACCCAGCACAGCACGGCGCGCCCGGCCTCCACCGGCTGCAACCCGGCATAGCCGCCGGGAAACAGCACCAGTTCAACGCTCCCCTCGATCTCCCGCCCCTGGTCCGCCCCCAGCGCAAAATACGTCTTCAAGCCGACCAGCCCGCCGCGCTGCGGACGAGCCGCCCCACGCAGATCGTGCTTGCCGGTGGCCAGGAACACGGACCCGGTCTGCATTTCCCCAAGCGCCCCGGCCTCTACCGCGAATCCACCTTCCGTTCGGCGCAGCCGGCGCACCGCATGGCCCCGCAACACCCGCGCCCCCGCCTCGGCCGCACGGGCCAGCAGCGCCTCGTCCAGCACCTCCCGCGACAGGCCCAGCGCCGGAAACGGCAGCGCCGCCACCGCGTCGGCCCGGCCATGCACCAGCCGCACCCGAGTGATTGCCGCCGGCGCGAACCGCGCCAAGTCCACGCCCAGCGCCGCCGCCATCCCAACCACCTCGCCGCTCAGGAAATCGCCGCACACCTTGTGGTGCGGACCGGCGCTGCGCTCGATGACCGTCACCGGGCAGCCGGCCGCCGCGAGCCGGATGGCGGCGGAGGACCCGGCCGGTCCTCCGCCCAGAATCAGCGGCGACACCGGCGCGCCACGCAAAGTCGGAACGGCACGTGCCACGTCACCTGCACATCGCCGGCAATCCCCGCCGAGGCCAGCAGCGCACGCCACTCCGCCGCGGTGAACGCGCGGGCGATCGATATCTGCCCGTCCGACCGCACGAACCGATGCCACCGCGCCGCCAAGGCCAGCAGCGGAAATCCGTAATACGCGAACCAGTGCCGATGCAGATCGGCGACGAACCAGCCGCGCCCCGCCTGCGCCTCCTGCCAGCGCAGGAACGCCACCACCTGCGCATCGGCCAGGTGATGGGTGAATTGCGAGCTGACGACGAAGTCCACCGGCGCCTCCGGCCGGTAATCGAACACGTCGCCGGTGTGATAAGCGATCCCCGCCGCGGCCGGTGTCGCCGCCTCGATGGCGCGGGTCCCCGCCTCGGTGGCGCGGGTCGCCGCCTCGGCAGCCCGCGTGGCCCACGGATTGCGGTCGATCCCGGCCAGCCGCGCGTTTAGCCCGCGCCGTATCGCCCAGCGCCGAATGCGCCGCAGCAGGTCGCCCTGGCCGCAGCCGACATCCAGCACCGAAAACGACCGCATCTCCTTCGTTTCACGCGCCAGCCAGGCAAGCACCGGCTGATGCGTCAGCGTCACCAGATTGACCCGCGCCAAATCGGCAAGGCAGCGCTGATAATCCGCGAAATCGACGCAATCGGTGTCCATGCGCTCGTCCGCATCGCTGCGGCGGCGCAAACCTGAAATCGCCCGATCAGGCACGGCGGAACGCGAAGCTCTCGACCGTCAGCCCGGGGCCGAATGCCATCGCCACGCCGTCACCGGCGTGCGGATCGCGCAGGATCCGTTGCAGCACGAACATCAGCGTCGCGGATGACATGTTGCCGAAATCGCGCAGCACCCCGCGCGAGTGGCGCAGCGCCTCCGCCGGCAGCGCCAACCCCTGCTGCACGGCGTCCAGCACGGAGCGTCCCCCGGCATGAACCGCCCAATGCGCGACAGCTTCCGCCGGCCGATCCCCGAGCAGCCACCCACGCCCCTCACGCAGGAACCGGCGTATGTACGCCGGCACCTGCCCGGACAGATGCATATCGAAACCGCTGTCGCGGATGTGCCAGGTGATCAACCCCTCGGTCTCCGGAATCACCGCGGTGCTGAACCTGTCCAGCGCCAGCCCGGCCGGAGTGGCGGAGACCAACGCGGCGCTGGCGCCATCGGCGAAAATCAGGAAGCTCAACATCTTCTCGATCTGCCATTGCTCCTGCAGATGCAGGCTGCACAGCTCCAAATTCACCACCAGCACCTTCGCCGCCGGCTCCGAGCGAACGATGTGGCGGGCCAGCTTCAACGCGTTCACCGCGGCGAAGCAGCCCATGAAGCCGACCATCGTGCGCTCCACCGATAGGTGCAGCCCGGCGTCGCGCATGATGTGCAGATCGAGGCCCGGCGCGGTGAAGCCGGTGCAGCTTGCGACGATCAGATGGGTGATCGCATCGCGGGCCACGTCCAGCTCGGCGGCGGCGATGGCTTGGGCGGCCAGCGCCCGGGCCTCCGGCTCGAACCGCGCCATGCGCGCGCCGGTCGAGGGGAACGCGCCGCGGCAATAGAACCCGTCGCGGTCCAGCCTGCCGTCCTGGGGTCCGGCGCCGGGCGCGAAGATGGCGAAGCGGTGCCGGATATCGGCCATGGCGGCCATCCGGGCGAACAGCGCCTGGCTGCGCTCATCAGGCAGCAGCGCTTGGCCGAATTCGATGCAGGCAGCGTGAACGTCGTGCGCCGGCGTTGCGGTGCCGATCCGGTTCAGCCAGGCCTGGGTCACCGGGGCACCCTCATTGGGGGCGATATGGGTCGGGTCCCGGGCTTGTCATCTGCCGGACCGGAAACGGCCTGTCACGAATTGCCCGCCGGGCGTGAGACCATCACCGGCGCAAGCTGGTGCAGGCCCTGGCGGCGGAGCGCAATCGGCTGATCAAGCTGCTGGAGAGCGGCAACATCAAGCTGGCCGGGGTGGCGAGCGACGTGCTCGGCGTGTCCGGCCGGGCGATGCTGCTGGCGCTGATCGAAGGTGGGCGGTCGGCCGCCGCCGACGCCGATCGACTGTGCCTCAATACCGTAGGCTCGCTCCCCCAATGTCGAGATCACGCCGAAATTGTTGACGGTCACTGCGTTGGCATAAGCCGCCGACAAATTCCGCCGCCTTGCTGGTTGACGGTGACGGCGTCGCCCGACACGCTTGCTTCACTTCCCGAGTTATCAACGGCACTCAGCTCCAGCACACCCATGCTGGTGGAGTCCGCCACCGGCAGCGATCCGCCTCCGGCCAGAGTGACATCGACGTTGCCGCCATTCGCTGGACCGGACGCACGTCGTTGTTGTGGACCTGCAGGTCATTGGAGGGGCCGCCGACGGATTCCGCCACGATGCCGATGCATCGGGTGCGCTGTTGATGATGCTGCCTGAGGTGGTGACATCGTTTTCACCACCGTTTCCGGCAACGCCGGTCGCGTAATTCTGCTCGGCGCTGCCCTCGCCACCAGTGAAACGGCATAAATTCGATAGGTCGGAGTGGTATTGCCGTTTGACATCGTAATCGAACCGGAACGATGCCGCCGGCACCGCCAGAGCCCGCCTGGTCCGTATCTCCTTGCCGGCGACCGGTTCCACCCGAATGAAAATGCACCGATGCCGCTCAGTGTCGGCGGCAGATATGCGCCGGTTATATACAAGGGGCGGGATCTCTTTCGCGGCTGGCTGACCCCTGGATCACGCCGCGAATGCCGCGAACAGCTCATTGATCGCCTTGAGCTGCCCGCCGGCGACCGAGGACGGCACCAGGATCGGCGTCCGCACGCCGGCTTGCCGCCACTCGGAAAGCGCGTCGCGCACCCCCGCCGCTGGGCCGAACAGGCTGACATCTGCGAGCCAGCGATCGGTCAGGTAGCGTGGGATGTCGTCGCGCCGCCCTTCGGTGATGGCACGCTCGATCGCCTCCATCTCCTCGACATAGCCGGCTTCCTTCCAGTAATTCCGGTAGTTTGGCAACAAAGTGTAACCGGTCAGCGTCTTGCGGTTCACTGCCCTCGCGGCCTCGATATCGTCGGCGATGCAGGTGGGGATCATATTGCCGATAAAGAACGACAAATCGCTCCGCTTTTCCGGCGTCAGCGCGGCGAATGAAGTCACCATGTGCGAGCGTGCGGCGTTTGCGAACACCACGCCCTCGGCGATCTCGCCGGCCAGCGCGACCATCTTGCGCCGCAGCGCGGCGAGGATCACCGGCGGCATCGGACCGAGCCCTTCCTGCGCGCGCAGTCCTGCCACGAAGCGCCTGGTATCGCCGAGCGGCGGCCCGGGCGTGACGCCCATGCGGAGATGCGCCGGGTGGTGGCTGACGCCGATCCCCAGCCGGAACCGGCCGCCCGAGACCTCATGCAGAAAGGCCGCGGCCTGGGCGAGGTCGGGGACGCCGCGCGCATAGATCGGCGCGATCATCGGACCGAACACGACGCTGCGGGTGTTCCAGGCCAGCGCCTCGCAGAGCGACATGTTGCCGAACAGGCTGGGCGCGAAAATCGCCGGGAAGCCGCGACGCTCGGCTTCCTGGGCGAGTTCGATGGTGCGGCGGCGGCGGCCTGGCACCGCGACCAGGCTGATGGCGGGAAGCGGGTCGGTCATGGCGCACCCACTATAATTGTGACAAAAGCGTAAAAGCCGGACGTCACCGGCGCAAACCGCGGCGCGCGTGCAACACTCCGCGCTTACATGATGGCGGGCGCGGGGCGCTGCGACTATTCGTATCAGGATCGGTTAGGCTTGCCCTCCCCGCGCACGAAGTCGCCCGACGCATGAACGAGCAAGTGCCCCTGAGGCTGCGACTTCCGATCGAGGCGACCTTTCCGGGTCTGGTGCTGCCCTCTGCCCCCACCGACGCGCTGTGTACGCCCGCCGCGCCGCTCGATTTGCAGGAGCTGGTGGATGCGCCGTGCCGAACGCTGGAAACCGAGTTCAAGGCGTGGCGCAACCTTGATAACACCGAGGACCAGGCGGAGCTGGCGCGCGACATTGCCGCAATCGCAAACACCGGTGGCGGGCACATCGTGTTCGGCTTCAATGAAGCGACGCTGGCGCCGGTGGATACCGAACCGTTCGGCACCGTTTGCACGGGGGATCGGGTTGCGGCGATCGTGCGCGCCTGGCTGGACCCGCCGCCGTCATGCGAGGTGCGCCTGATCCGCTCGGCGCTCGGCGATCGGCATCCGGTGATCCGCGTGGCCGGCCACGGCGCCATCCCGGTGTGCGCGCGGCGCGACGGTCCGGCGCTTACCGGCGCCCGGCTGGTTGAGCGCGGTGCCGTCTATATCCGTCGGTACCGGCCGTTGCGCGGAATGCCCGTGCCGCCGCAGGCCGAAACCGGCCGGGCCGAGTGCGCGCAGGATTGGGCGCCGCTGATCCGTCGTTGCGTGCGCAACGACCAGGAGACGCTGCTGGGGCTGATCGAGGCGGTGCTGGAGGATCGCCGGCCGGCGCCGGTGCTGCAGGAAGGTCTGCTGGCGTGGCACGAGGCTGCGCGGGGCGCGTTTCTGGCGCTGGTGCCGCGCAGTCCGCAGGCGGAGCAGATTGCGCGGCGGCATCATGCATTGAGCTACGCGCTGGAACTGGCTCGCCCGCAGATGCTGGATCATGCGCAGCTTCCGGAATTCCTGCGCCGCTGCGCGTTCGAGGCGCAGCCGCTGTTTCCGCCCGGGCCGCGGATGTTCGACCCGCCGACGCGGCTGGCGGCGCGGCCTCGGTTCGTTGCGGATCCGGCGACCGGCGACGGCGACACGGATTTTCTGGAAACCGCTTGGCTGCGTGCTTATCCGCCGGCTGAAACGAGCGATTTGTGGCGGGTGTCGCCGAAGGGGATGGCGACGGTGGTGCGGCCGTATGCCGAGGATGGGCGGGAGATCAATCTGCGGACGGAACGGGTGGCAGGGACGTGGCTGAACCCCGATTTGCTGGCCCGGGAACTGGCGGAACTGGTCTGTCACGCGCGCGCATTTGCCCGGTTTTTCGCGGCGCCTCGGCGGGTGGTGTTCCGCTGCGATTGGTGGGGGCTGTCGGAGCGGGAGCTGTTCGATCCGGCCGGACGCTGGGCGCAGACCGGCACGGCGATCGGGGATCATCGCGCGGTGTTGCTGGATGTGCCGCTGGCCGCTCTGGTGCAGGCTTGGCCGGAGACGGTGGCGCGGCTGATGGCGCCGGTGCTGCGGGCGTTGGAGCCGGATTTGGTGCTCGGTGCGGATTGGGTGCGGGCGCAGGCGGCGCGGTGGCGGGGGTGAAGGAGAGCGTAATGTCCTCCACCTATGCAATGTCCGTGTGGGATGACCGCTTCGGGTGGATTTGCGACGGTCGAAGCGCTCGCCCTTGACGCGATCGCGGCCGATGTAGAAGAGCACTTCCAGGTCCGATAGTTCCTCCGTCGTAAGAAGCCTAAGAATGGCTTCGTCCAGATCGCGCGCGATGCGCATCTTCTCTTTATACTTTGGCCAGTCTCGGTTGAAGTAGTCGAGTCCCACGTCGTCGGGATCATAGGCCCTTGTCGGGTGGGCCTCAGCCCACAACGTGAGCGCGGCAACCGCCTTGTCGTCGCTGAGGTGGCGCAACTCCGACTCAATGCCGACCCTTGCCGCGAGTGGGCGCGAATGGCGGATCGCGGTCACGGCTGCGGAGAACTTCCGGCCACTAAGACCGAAGTGTTCGCATACCTTCCGCTTCCTCTCCTCGAAGCTCGGGTCGCGCCAAGTGATGTGGTCGCCCAAAATGCGCGCGATCTCCTCGAGGTCGGCCCGCGAGCACTCCCTAGTGTGCGTGCCAGTCGGCCGCTCATCCTCGAGATCGAAGAGGCGCGCTTTCAGCTGCTCCAAAATCGCGCTTAGCTCGTCGATGCTCTGCCGAATCAGCGGCAGGTTCACCACCGCGATGCCTCCCAGGCTATTCTCGCCGTCGCGGTTGGTTGCATAGCGCAGCTCCTGGCCGTCCTCGTCGATCCCGGCCAGGCTGACGACGAACGGCTGGAACT
This sequence comes from uncultured Pseudomonadota bacterium, assembly GCA_963764525.1. GTDB lineage: Bacteria > Pseudomonadota > Alphaproteobacteria > Acetobacterales > Acetobacteraceae > DATDIC01. Next base: position 20,397 of record CAVXTC010000032.1, read on the forward strand.
CGCCGATCAACCGGGCGAACTGGGTATCCCCGATCCCCGCGTCGTGGAGGTGCTGCCAATGTGAGAGGATGTCATGGTTGACGGGGTGGGTCGCCGCGATCATCCCCAGCCGGTGCAGCCGGTCTATGGCGTATTTGAGCGACAGCTCCAGCGCATGACGGCAGTTGTAGAGGATCGGCATTGCAAGCGTGTCCCGAACTCGCGAACATGCGCTTGTCGATGACCGCACTAACCAGCTCGCGCGCGGCTTCCAGGTAACCGTCCACATAGTTTAAACTACTGCCCTGGCGGCCGACGCAGGCGTTCCAATCGCCGTCGTGGATGACCTCGAAGAAGGGGTCGATGCGATCCCACCCCGGTGTTCCAGCCAAGCTTGTAGGCTTGAGCGAGCCGCTTCGAGCAACTCGAACTGGACCGGTCGGCCCGTCTTCTGCTGCGTGACAGTGGGTCTGGTTCTCACCCGGCCGCCGCTGACAAGCTCACCGATCCGGATTTTCACAACGTCGCAGCCGCGTAGCTTGCTATCGATGGCAAGGTAGAACAACGCCCGGTCGCGCAGACGGCGTTCTCGGTCGAGCCAGAACCGGATGGCCCAGACCTGCTGCGGCTTGAGAGCGCGTTTCGCGCCGACCATGCGTCCGGCGTTCCACGGCCGTCTCTCCCGGATGGCCGGGTCGAACTCCGAATGTCCATCTTGTCCTCCTCCTGGCCGGATTGGCCATGGAGAGGATCCGCTTCTCGCCTTCCGGGAAGGGAGGTGCCAGGCGCTGCCGGCCAAGCGATCGGTGGGAAGCGGACTGGCGGCCTTGGATGCGCAATGCTGAATGGCTGCCAGTGACACTCATCGAAGCGACCCTGGTCTGGATGACTCATAGGCTGCGCCGCTTCGCCAATGTGCCATAATGGTGTGCACCGACGTGCCCGTCGCCGTTGGTTGGTTGAACGGGCGCGGAAGGTACCGTGGGAGGAATCGACGCCAGATGAACGCCATCAAGGACTCCATCAAGTCAGGTAGGACCGTCGTCGGGACGGCCGGGGCACCGAACGTCGACGTGTCGGTCCTGGCCGATGCCGGGTACGACTTCCTGCTGTTCGATACCCAGCACTCCCCCTGGGAGATCAAGCAGCTCCAACCGTCGATCCAGACGATGCGCGGCAAGCAGGCGGCGCCGGTGGTGCGTGTCGCCGCCAACGAGGCGTATCAGATCTGCTTCGCGCTTGACGCTGGGGCGCGCGGCATCATCGCGCCGATGATCAGCACCCGCGCGGAGGCGGAGGCGATGGTACGCGCCTGCCGCTATTTTCCCCTCGGCAACCGCAGCAACGCCGGCGTGCGCGGCGAGTGGGGCGAGTTCAAGAATTACCGCGACTACCTCGATGCGGTGAACAACGAACTTGTCGTCGTGCCGATGATCGAGACCAACCAGTCGCTGGAGAATCTCGATGCCATCGCCTCGGTTCCGGGCGTCGACGTCTTGCTGATCGGCCCGTCCGATCTTTCGATCGAGCTGGGGGTGCCGCTCGACTACCAGTGCGACATCTATCAGCGAGCGCTCGATAGAATCGCGGCGACCGCCGCGAAACACGGCATCGCCGCCGGGATGTATTTCATCCCGCCCGGGATGGACCCGAACTTCTTCGTCCAGAAGGGGTTCAAGTTCTTCACCATGCCGTGGGGCCCCTGGGCGACGGCCGGAATCCAGAACGCCCTGGCCGGGATCGAGCGCTAACAACGTCGATGCGGGCGGTCTGGCAAACAGCCGAACCGCCCAGCGCGCGTCGCTGATCAGTTGTTCCGCCACGCCGGTGTCCACGACGAACTCAGATAGAGCACACTGGCTGCTGTCGACTGGATGTAACCGCGGCAGGAATGTTCGACAGGAGCGCTGAGCCGGCTGACAGACAGCTCGGCGAACAACCGCTTTCGGGACAAGTCATGACACAGAGAGACAACTGGGGCTGGCAAGCCCGTATCGGCATGTTCATCGTCGGCAGTGAAGTCGTGCCCGAAGCCGAGTGGTGGGCGATGGTCCCGCTGAATGTGTCGGTGCATGCTGCGCGAGTAACCGCTCGGTCGCCCTGGGCGCGCTGGCGCGACGACCGCAGCGGGGTGGAGTTGGAAGATGACCTGGTGCGCGGCTGCCGGCAGCTCGCACCGATGTGCCTGTCGGCGGTCGTGGTTGGCCACAGCTCCAGCAGCATCTTGGGTGGCCCACAGTGGGACGAAGCGGTAGTGGAAACGCTGTCGCGGGAACTCGGCGGAGGGGTGGCGGTGACCACCAACGGGCTAGACTGTGCGGCGGCGCTGCAGGCGAGCGGCGTAAATCGTCCATTCCTGGTATTTCCGCCCTGGTTCGACGATAGCCTGGTGGCGGCGGGTGATGAGGACTGGTGCGCACGCGGGACCAAGCCGGCGGGACATTTGCGTTATGATCCCGGCCGACAATGGCGCGACATGCCACCTGGCGAGCTGTATCGGCAGGATATGGGCATCGAGCAGGCGATCGAACCGCTGTACCAGCAGGTGCGAGTGGCCTGCCCGCAGGAGGCGGATGGCGTCCTGATCGCCGGCACTGGGTTTCGTTGCGTGGGTATTCTCGATGCGCTGGAGCGGGACCTGCAACGTCCCGTCGTCTCGGCGAACCAAGCCAGCCTGTGGCATTGCCTCCGCCTATCCGGTGTACGCACGTCGGTCGGCGGTTACGGAAACCTGCTCCGTCTCTGATCGGAATATGATGGATCCGGACTTGCTTTCGGTAAGTACCAGCCCCGGTTGATGATCCGGCGGATGCAAGCTCCGCGGTTCAATCTGATTGAATGTCGGCTTCAGCGACACGTTGATCGGATCGCGAGCGCCCGACTCGGGTCGAGAGCGGTCATCCAAATGGGGCCGCTCACTTGTCTGCCAAAATGGCAGCCCGGCAACGCGCCTCACTCTGCCGGCACGCGCGCCCGTCCGTTTGGCCGGCGGCCTGTAGTTTCGCGGCCACGAGCCAAACCAACCGCGGAAATTGCGCCAGCAAGCCGCATTGGCGTCTCCGCGCCTACATCGGGTATTGGCACGATCGCCACTGCCCTGTGGCGCGGCGGCTTCGGCGCCAACACCCCCGCCCAGGCAACCCCCCGCACCTCCGCCTGCGTCGCAAGCGTAAACCGCTCGGCAAACACCGCCCGAGCTTCCTCCGCCATCCCCCGTCGCAGCGCCGGGTCTCGCACCAGCCGGCTGAGCGCGTCGAACCACGCCGTCTCCGTATTGCCGACCAGCATCCCCCCGGCGATCGCCCCGCGATACGCCGCCACGTCCGAAGCCACCACCGGCAGCCCCAAAGCCGCGTAATCCATCACCTTAATTGCCGACTTGCTGCGGTTGAACGCGGTGTCGGCCAGCGGCGCCAAGCCGATGTCCCAGGCAGGCTGCTGGGTCATCCAATTGACGAACCCGGGATAAGACAGATTGCCGCTGATCGACAGCGGCACGCGGTTGACCCACTCCGGCAATTCCCGCCGCGCCGTCACGCCGATCAGGTCGAAGCTGACTCGCCCGGGGAACGTCTCGTGCAACCGCGCCAACGCCGGCTCGATCAGCGCGAAATCCTCGTCATGCGTCATCGTGCCCATGAACAGGATGCGCACCGGTCCCTGCCGTCCCGTCCGCCCCGCCCCAGGATCTGCCCACAGCCGCTCATCCAGTGCATTCGGCATCACGCGAGCATCGTCGCGCAGCCGGGCCACCCGCTCCCGCAGCGGCTCGGTGGAAACCCACACGGTGCTGGCGCCACGCACCATGCGCTCCACGCTGCGCACCAGCGGGCGAAGCTGGGCGGCATCCGGGTGCTGCCGCGGCACGTCCAGCAGATCGTCGTCCAGATCGTACAGCAGCGCGATGCCGTGCTCCCGGCAGTGGCGCAACAGCGCCTCACTGGCTTCCGCGCCGGTCACCGCGTGCCGCTGCGTGGCGATCACGTCGGCACGGTAGCGCGTTGCCTGCTCCGCATCGGTCAGGATGATATCCAGGCCGGCGGCCTCGGCCAGATGATCCAGCGGCTGGATCAGGCGGATATAGGCGCAGGGGGTCAGCGCGCCGGTGCTGAACCGCTCGGGGATAACCACCACGCTGGTGCGTCCGGGACGGCGGAGATCGATCAGCCCGCGGCTCCCGGTGGCGGCCGGACGCACGTAGTCCTGCGCATAGAAATCCGCGCGAGCCGGACGCAAACCTGCCTCGCCCGGTTCGCCGGCAATCAGCGCGCCACGCACGGCGGCGAATGTCTCCAGCCAGCCGGCGGTGGGCGCGGCAGGGTCCACCAGCCAGGTCATCGGCCGACCCTCCAGCCGTTCGGGAAACGCGCCGATGCGGCTCGCCACGATCGGCAACCCGGCGTCGATCGCCGCTGACAGAGTGTAGCTGTAGGTCTCCGGCCACTGCGCTGGGAACCACACCAGGTGCGGATTGGCCTTGGCCAGCAGCACGGGCAAATCTTTCTCCTGGTACTCGCCGCCGATGCGCACGCGCCGCCGCACCGCCGGATGCGGCTCATGCTCGGGGTGGCCGATCAGCCGGAAGTCGAACGCTCCCGGATCGGCCGCCTCCACCACCCCGGCGACAGTTGGGGCGCCCTTCTGTTCAGCCAGCACACCGATCAGGGCGATCCGCAGCTTCTGGCCCTTGCCGAGCCGCGGAACCTGCATCGGCCATGCACGGGCGGCCACCGGTTCGTGCGGCGCGACCAACGCTCGCGCCGCCAATCCATGGCGACGAAGACGCGCATGCACATCCTGGCTCGGGCAGATCACCCGGTCGGCTTCCAGAAACAGCCAGGCGTGCTGCCGGCGCCAGACGGTGATGTCGCGTGCGCCATGGCTGGGACGATCGGCGATGCAGGCGTTGCAGGCGGCCGGCGCCGGCTCCCCGCAGTATTGCGCGTCCAGCCAGGGCAGCAGGTTCACCTGCGGGCAGATCCCGTAATAGTCGTGCACCGTCAGATCGAACGGCACGCCCAGCCGGTGAATCAGCCCGCGCAGGTCCAAGTCCATCCCTAGCAGATGATGGATGTGCACGCGGCTCACGCCCGCGGAGCGCAGCAAGGCGGCGATGTCGTCGATGCGCTCGGCTGGCAGCACGGAAACCGAATGTCCCGGCAACGCCGGCGCCGAAAGGGCGATGCCGCGCGAGGTGGATTCCAGCAGCAGGAAATTCGCCTTCTCGCCGATCCGCTCGACCAGTTGGTCGATGTGCCGGCGCACACCGCCGCCGAGCGCGTGCGAAACCAGCAGGATCACCGGGCAGCCGGCCCGACGGAACAAAGCCGCGGTGGCGGCAAAACGTGCCGGCCCGGCATCATCCTGACGGATGTGCTGCTCCACCACGCGGGCATAGTTGGGCCAGCGCCTGGCCAGCACGCTCTGGCCCCGCTCGTTGCGACTGAGCGCATCGGCGCCAAAACTGACCTCACCGGCGTGATAGACAAAGGTGTCGCAGGCCAGCATGTGGCGCCAGCCGCGGGCGGCGGCGCGCCGGCAGAAATCGCTCTCCTCGCCATAGCCGCGGCCGAACGCGGCGGCGTCGAACAGGCCGACCTCATCGAGCGCGGCGCGTCGGATATACATGCAGAACCCGACGGTGGTGGGCACCTCCACACGCCGGCCGCCATTGGCGGTGCGGCAGGCCTCATCCAGCGCGCCGACCGGCAGGCCGAACGCCGGCTTGCCGCCGGCGATGCTGGGATAGCCGCAGATCGTTGCGTTGTTGGAGAACGGCGAGACCGAGGCGACCCGCGGCACCGCGTGCGCGTGACCCGCCAGCCGGGCGAGCCAGCCGGCCGGCACCTCGGTATCGCTGTTGAGCAGCGCCACGTCATGCGCGCCGGCCGCCTGCATCCCGGCATTGGCGGAGGCGACGAAGCCCTGGTTTCGCCGGTTGCGCAGCAGCAGGATGTGGCCGCTCGCCTTCAGCGTGTCGAGCCAGGCCGACAGCTTCGGCTCGGGGGAGGCATCGTCCACCACGATCACGCGGCCGGCCGGACGCGCCGGATCGGCCAGCACGGAATCCAGGCATCGCCGCGTTTCGGCCAGCCCGCGATAGGCGGGAACCACGACATCGACGACCAGGTTGGGTGGGCAGCCGGGCGGCGGGTCGGAGGATCGCAGGAAATCGGCCAACCGGACCGGCCGCTCCGTTGCCCAGCCGCGCTGGCAGCCGAACAGCATGTGGTACACGAGCGGATTGGCGGCGGCTTCCAGGTGCTGTTCGGCGTACCATGCAGCATCAAAACGGGGGTGCGGGTTGCGCAACTCGCCGGCACCGATCCTCAGATAATGCAGCAGTGGATCGAGCCGTGCCGGCGCCACGTCCGCATAGTGTTCCTGGTACCATGCGCCTTCGAAGAAACGATTAGGATCACGGCCCTCGTTCACGCCGAAGCGGATGTAGTGCTGCAGCGGGTCCATGCCGGAGACCCGCACGTCGGGGTAGCGTTCCAGGTACCAGCCTTCGTCGAACAGGACCCGCAACTCTTTTGCCAGGGTATCGTCCACCGATTCCATCCGCTTATCCGTTTTTTTCGGACGGCTGCCCATTTTCAGGCGGCCACGCGCAGCACAGCGTAGAACTCATTTCCCGGGTTCAGGGTCGGATAGACCCGCTCCACCCGGAACGGGGACAACCCTACCGTGGCAAGAGTGTCGATAAGGTTACGAAAGCTGTCCGGCGTGAAATACCAGGCACGCGCATCGATATAGCCGGATGCCGCGCGGATGGCCCGCATCGTCGTGGCAATCTCATCGCGCAACCTGCTATCGGCAGGCCGCTGTCGGGGGTCCGGGCCGTGCCGGCCGGCCCAGTGCGACGCCGCGTGATCATGCGTCATCATCAGCCGCTCGGCGAACAGGCTGCGCATGGAATGCCTGATGCGGCGGACGACGAACGCATCCAGCAGGTCTGCAAGGGTCGAGTCAGGCACGTAGTGCCCGGTGCCGAAGCGCCGGTCGGCGAGGATCAGGAAGAAGCAGCCCCCCAGCCGCAGCAATGAGGCGACGTCGGTCAGGTGCGTCAGCAGGCAGGGCTGGCGTTCCAGGCTGAGCGCGGCGACCACAATGTCGAACCGCTCCCGTGTCAGTTCGCGATAGGGCTGGCCTTCCCAAACAAAGTCGATCTCCGGCACCAGCGCCGGGTCGGCGCCCTGCTGTTCGGCGAGCTGCCGCAGTTCGGCGGTCGTGAAGGCGTCGAGCGTGCGCACGGATCGGCGGCCGGGTGCGAAGCAGGGACGGCAGGACGTCCCGATCTCGAGCACGGCAGCGTCGTCCGGCACCAGCGCCAGGAACGCCTCCCGCCCGTCCACCAGCGAACTGGGCCGCCCCTCCGCCCGTCCATAGGTGTCGTAGTGATGCAGCGCCTCCTTCGGGGGCAACCCATGCAGGTCGGCGTTACCGGGATGCGCGGTGTAGATCGCGTGATCGAATTCGGCGGGCAGCTCGAGCGCGGGTGGTGTCATTCGGGCCCGGCACCCGGTCGCAGGCCGACGCACGGCGCAGGTCCCGGCATCGCTCTCAAGCTTGGTCCTCCGGACTCTGTCTCGTGCGGTCTGTTTACCCGCGGCGGCAAAGGAATGCGACGGGGGAATGTGCCCGGGGAATGCGCCTGGGGGACAGCCGTCAGGCGAATGGGCATGTCAGGACAGATGCACCCCTTCGGCGTTCATGAACGGCGACAACGCCGCCGGGGTTCGGCCGCTTAGCGTATCTGCCGCCTTGTCAGCATGTGACAGGGCGGCAGATACGGCACTCCGGCGATCAACTGCTGCCGGCGCCGGTTACGAGAGTGCCCACATGGCTGGCGATCATCCGCAGCAGATCGGTCGAAAGAGACCCTCCCGACGATCCGCCCGCCTGAGCCGATTGCGGCGATTGCTGGGTCTGAAGCTGCTGGTCGAACTGGGTGTCGCCGCGATGCGGGCGGCGCGTCCTGTCCGACTGCGTGGAGCCGCCGGCGATCCACGCGTTTGGGCTGGTTGCGGTAACGGTCATGGCTGCTCTCCTTGGGCGGAACGGCCCAGGCCGCACACCGCAGAATCCGTGCCACCACGGACCGCGCCATTTAGCCAGCCCGACCTGCCGGCAAGCGGCACAGAATGCCGACCATCGGCCGGCCGGCACGGCGCTTTCTGCCGGGCCAGTCCTGCCGATTTCCAGATTGGCGCACTGGTTAAGGTGCCACACCGCTCGGCCGATTACCGCAGGAAAAATACGGCAGCGCAGCCCGCTTGTCCGCCCTGCCCAAAGCTCCGGGGTTTTCATGGTGTCGGCACGGGGATGTCGTCAATTCGATCCGACTGGTCCAACCATCAGGACGACACACTACGTGCCGGCGAACTTCATCGGCGGTGATATGGCTCGTTTTCTCTCTTCTACGACGTTCAAGGAATGCACTTGTCGCCGTACGCCCCTGTCCGTGGGCCGCCTGACACAAAAGCAGCCCTGCGGCAATGCTCTATCGCAACGACAAAACCGGTGGCCATTCGTCGCCAGATTTGACATTGATCGGTTATGACGCTCGTGCGAAGCAACGGTCAGGGCACTAGAGCCAAATCGCCCTGAACTCGCGATAGCCATCATGGGCAAGGTAGTTGGCGCATTCCTTGGCGGTGAAGCGGTCGAGTAGCCGCCCGACCGCCGACCAGAGGGCGTCGATCTTGCGTGCGCCCTCGCTACGCAGCATCGCCTTCAGCTTGGAGAACGCCTGCTCGATCGGGTTCAGATCGGGAGAATACGGCGGCAGGTACAGCAGGCTGGCGCTGCGTGCCTCGATCGCCTGGCGCACGCCAGTGACTTTGTGCGAGCGGAGATTGTCCATGATCACGACATCGCCCGGCGTCAGCGTGGGAGCGAGTTGCTGCTCGATGTAGGCGAGGAAGAGCTCGCCGTTGATGGCGCCGTCGAACAGGCAGGGAGCGGTGATGCCGTCGTGGCGCAAGCCGGCGAGGAACGTCGAGGTCATCCAGTGGCCGTGCGGCACGTAGCCGATCACTCGCTGTCCGCGCGGGCCACGGCCATAGCGGCGCGCCATATTGGTGGTGACCCAGGTCTCGTCGAGGAAGACCAACCGGGCCGGGTTCAGCTTCGGCTGGTTCGCTCGCCACTCGGTTCGCGCCGCGGCAACGTCGGCGCGCTTTTGTTCAGCGGCGTGCTGGGTCTTTTTTTTCGCGTCAACTTGAGCCGGGCCAGCGTCTTGTGCATCCCGCCATGGCTGATCGACACCTGATGCTCGCGCTTCACCCACTCCCGCAATTCCATCAACGTGAGGTCCGGTTCGGCCGCGACCTTGGCACGGATCGCCTCATACTGCGGTGCCAGCCTGGGCGGCACATGGTTACACTGGGCACGGGCCGTGGTCTCCCCGGTACTCCGCCGCCGGGCGCGCGCCTTGTAGATCCACGACACGCTCACCTGGAAGACCTTGGCGGCCGGATTGGCGCCCAGCCCGCCATCCACCGCCGCCAACACCCGGTCCCTCAGGTGTTCCGAATAGGACTGCCCTCGACGCCAACTCATCTCGCCCCCGGCTCAACCTCACCAGGAAGCCCATAAATCACAGATCGACCCCGTTTCGGAAGCCCCAATTCCACTCAGGGTGATTCGGCCCTAGCTGCCAAGCATCAGCATGGTGGCCGCGCCGCCCGCCAGCAGCGCCAGCGGATTAAGCCCGGTGAACGCCATCAGCGCGGTCGCTGCGCCGGTCACCGCGTAGGCAACCCAGCCCGTCTCGGTGCCGCGGATCAGCGCGAGCCCGCTGGCGATTGTCAGACCAACGGCGATGGGGGCCAGCGTCCGCTCGACCCGCCGGCGCCAGGGCGCCTCCCCGGCACGGTGCCAGAAGCGCGCTGCCAGAAAGGCCAGCGCCGACGAGGGTGCGAACATGGCCAACCCGGCTACCGCGGCCCCAGCCGGACCCGCCGCGCGCTGGCCGACCAACAGCACGATCAGCGATCCTGGACCGGGTGCCGCCCTTGAGATGGCGAACATGTCGAGGAACTCGGGCGCGGTGACCCAGTGGTGCACATCCACGGCCGCGCGCTGCATGTCGGGGATCACCCCTGCCCCGCCGCCGAACGCCAGCACCGATAGCAGGCTGAACAGCGCCGCGAGCTGCAGCAGCGTGGTGATCACGGCCGCTCCCGCCAGTTCAGCACGAGGCTGAGCGGGATCAGGCCAACCAGGGCATAGAGCAGCGGAACCCTCAGCAGGCCGACCCCGATCGCCGCCACCGCGGCGACCAGTACCGATACCACGGTGCGCAGGTTGCGCCGGCCGAGCTGGATGCCGGTGGCGAGGTTGAGTCCGATCGCCGCGGCGCCCATGCCGGCCAGCAGACGGGCGATCCACGGGCCGGCCGGCCCGGCCCGCGCCGCGGCGTACAGCGTACCGACCACCATGATCAGCGCGATCGGCACCGCCATGAGCCCGGCGACCGCCGCCAGCGCCCCCGCCGCACCGCGCAGTTGGGTGCCGATGAACACCGCGAGGTTCACGTTGGTTGCGCCCGGTACGATCTGCGACAACGCGTAACCGGTCAGGAACTGGCGGTCATCCAGCCAGCCGCGGCGCTGCACGGTTTCTCGCCGGATCCAGGCGGCCAGGCCGCCGCCGAAGCTCAGCGCACCGATGCTGAGAAAACCGAGAAACAGGTCGGTCAGCGACGTCCGGCCCGAAGCGGGCACCGTGGGGCTTGTCATCGAGACGCGTAGCCGCGAACGAACGGATGCTCCCGGGCATCCCCGCTAACCCCCGGCGAGCGTCCGGTGAGGCAGAGGCCGCGTACCTGATTTTTCATCGCCAACAACGGTCCCAGTCATCATAGGGGAAGCGTCCGTCACCGGGTGACATCCGATGTGCCTCTTCCGCTATTTCCAGTTCGTTGCCCGCTGGCCCTCCGGCTTGCCCATATGGCCGTATTATTGAGGCGTCATTGCGAACCGCCCGCCGCAGCCGTCAACTCCGCGCCCGGGCGGCGTTTGCGGGCCAGCCGACGCCCGGCGCTGGTGAACAGCCCGGCGACCCCGCGCGGCATCAGGAACATGAAGCCGATCAGGATCAGCCCGTAGATCGCCCCGGGCGCCGCCTTGGAGATATCGTTCGCGATGTTCGGCACGAACTCGATGAACGCGCCGCCGAACAGCGCGCCGATGATGGAATCGACCCCGCCCACCACCAGCCCGACGAAAATCGTGATCGACAGGAAGAAGTTGAAACTGTCCGGCGCCACGAACTGCACCGCGATCGTGCTCAGCGCCCCGGCGATGCCGGTGAACATCGCGCTGACCGCGAACGTGCGCGTCTTCAGCGCGGCCAGATTGATCCCCATCGCCTCGGCCGCCAGCGGATGGTCGCGCACCGCCATCATCGCCCGTCCGGTGCGCCCGCGCTTCAGGTTCCAGCCGAGCAGGAACACCACCGCGCCGATCGCCAGCGTGAACAGATAGATCCACTGGTCGGCCGACAGCGGCAGCCCGAACGGCGCGTCCGGCTTGTCGGTGGTCAGCCCCTGCACGCCGCCGGTCAGCTCCTCCAGCGCATTCACCTTCAGGATCTGCGGCACCGCCACCGCCAGCGCGAAGGTGGTCAGCGCGAGATACAGCCCGCCCAGCCGCAACGCCGGGAAACCGACCAGGAACCCGATCAGCGCCGAAGTCGATCGCCGCCGCCGGCACCGTCGCCCAGTACGGCCAGTCGTAATTCGCCATCAGAATGGCCGCGGTGTAGGCGCCGACCGCGAAGAACGCGCCATGCCCCAGCGAGATCTGGCCGTTGATGCCGGTCAGTATCGTCAGCCCCAGCACCGCGCAGGCATAAGCCACCAGCATGGTGAGCTGGAACAGGTGATACGGATCGGCCACGAACGCCAGCGCCGACCATCACGGCCAGCGCCACCGCGATGGCCAGCACCTGCCGCGCCGTCACCCGGCCGTCATCGGGAGCCATGGGAAGCCTGCCGTTGTCGCGCATCGCGCTACACCCTGCTCTGCACCGTGCGGCCGAGCAGCCCGGCGGGCTTCACCAGCAGCACCGCCACGATGATGATCAACGCCACGGTCAGCTTCAGCTCGGTGCCGACCACATAGGCGCCGAACAGGTTTTCCAGCACGCCCACCGCGAATCCCCCGATCACCGCGCCCAGCGCATTGTCGATGCCGCCCAGCAGCGCGCCGGCAAACGCATACAGCAGAATGCCGCCCATCATGTTGGGATCAAGGAACACGATCGGCGCCACCATGATCCCGGCAATCCCGCCGATCGCCGCCGCCAGTCCCCAGCCCAGCCCCAGCATCCGGTTCACCCGCACGCCGCACAGCCGCGACGACGTCGGGTTGTACGCCGCCGCCCGCATCGCCAGCCCCAGCGTGGTGTGGCGGAAGAACAGATAGACCACCAGCAGCACGATCAGCGTCACCGCGGTCTCGCCCAGTTCGTGCGGCGAGACGAAACCGCCCAGCACCGCGTTCGAGCCGCCGAACGGCGACGGGAACGGCTTGATGATGTAGTCGAACACCCAGCCATCCATCGCATTGATCAGCAGCAGCAGGCCGATGAACACGCCGACCGCCGACAAGCGGCGGCGCGTTCAGCATCGGGCGCATCAGGATGCGCTCCGTCACCACGCCCATCACGAACGACGCCGCCACGGCGATGGCGAACGCGACCCAGTACGGCACGCCCGCATGGATCAGCGTCAGGCAGATATAGGTGGACAGCGTCGCCATCTCGCCCTGGGCGAAATTCAGATGGTGCGTCGACTGGTAGATCATCACCAGCGCCAGCGCGACCGAGGCATAGATGCTGCCGTTGGCGATCCCGGAGATGATCTGGTGCGCGAGACCGGTCAGGGGTAACGGTTCCTTGTACTTGTGTGACCGTTATCTTCACGCCGCAATTCAGCCGCCACTGAAATTCATCATTCCCGCGAACGCGGGAATTCGGGCACGCCGCCCCGCATGGCGCCCGTGTCCAGGTATCATCCGCATCGATCCCATCGCCGCCTTAATACCCAAGATACGACCGCCGCACCGACTCGTCCTCCCGGATCTCCGCCGCCGAGCCGGCCATCACGATCCGCCCCGTCTCCAGCAGGTACGCGTGATCAGCAATATCCAGCGCCAGGCTGGCATTCTGTTCCACCACCAGGATGCTGACGCCCTGCTCGGCGTTGATCCGCCGCAGGATCGCGAAAATGCCCTGCACGATCAGCGGCGCCAGCCCGAACGACGGCTCGTCCAGCAGCAGCAGCTGCGGCTGCACCAGCAGCGCCCGGGCGATCGCCAGCATCTGCTGCTCGCCGCCCGACAGCGTGCCCGCCTGCTGGCGCAGCCGCTGCTTCAGCACCGGGAAATAGCCGAAGATGCGCTCGATGTCGACGCCGACCGCCGCGCGGTCCTGCCGGCTGTAAGCGCCCAGCCGAAGGTTTTCATCCACCGTCAGTTCCAGGAACGTGCCCCGCCCGTCCGGCACGTGGCCGACGCCGCGCCGCACGATCTCCTCGGCGGCCAGCCGGTCGATGCGGTCGGCGCCGAGCCGCATCTCGCCCTGCGCGCGGATCAGCCCGCAGATCGCCCGCAGCGTCGTGGTCTTGCCCGCCCCGTTGGCGCCCAGCAGCGCGGTGACGCCGCCCTGCTCCACCGCGAAGTCGATGCCGTGCAGCACCTTGGTCTCGCCATACCCGGCACGCAGGCCGCGCGCTTCAAGCAGCGCCGGCATGGCTGGGCTCCTGCTTCGGTCTCGCCCAGATAGGCGCGGATCACCTCCGGTTCGTCGCGCACCTGGTCCGGCGTGCCGTCGGCGATCTTGCGGCCGAATTCCAGCGCAACGACCTTTCCGACACCCGCATCACCAAGCTCATGTGATGCTCCACCAGCAGGATCGTCAGGTCGAACGGCGCGCGGATCCGCTGCAGCAGCATCGCGCAGTTCGTCCACCTCGGCGTGGTTCAGGCCGCCGGCCGGTTCATCCAGCAGCAGCAGCTTCGGCGCGCCGATCAGCGCTCGCGCCAGTTCCACCCGCTTCTGGGTCGGAAACGGCAGGCTGCCGGCCGGCACGTCGGCAACCGCTTCCAGATCGAGCAGGTGCAGCAGCTCCGCCATCTTGTGCCGCGCCACGCCGTTCCTCCCGGCGCACCACCGGAAGCCGCAGCGCATTGGCGACGAAGCCGGACCGCCCCAGATGATGCGCGCCGACCAGCACGTTGTCCCGCACGCTCAGGCTGCGGAACAGCGCCACGTTCTGGAAAGTCCGGCCGATCCCGAGTGCCGCCATGCGATGGCGCGGCAGGCCGGTGAGCGAGCTGGCCCTCGAACAGGATGTCGCCCGGCGCTGTGGCGATAGATGCCGCTGATGCAGTTGAACAGCGTGGTCTTGCCGGAACCGTTCGGCCCGATCAGGCCGCAAATCTGGTTGCGCTGAACATCGAACGACACCCCGGCCAGCGCCACCACCCCGCCGAAGCGCATCACCACGTCACGCACGCTGAGCAGGGAGGCAGTCGAGCCGGGCGCCGTCATGGGCCGTGCCGCTCAGCCGGCCGTACGCGCCGCATGCCGCGTCTGCTTCCCATCCCGTCCTTGCCCTGTGGCGCGGCGTGTCTGACCACTTCCGTTGAACGGGTGCGGGGCCAGCCGGCGCGCTGTTCTTGCCGTGCCGCACCGTGGCGAAGCGCCGGCGGCAAGTCAACGACAACCGGCGTGGCGGGGCGCCCACAAATCGGCTACGTCTCGGACCATGAGTGACCCGGCCCGCAAATCGATGACCGCCGACGAGTTCATCGTCTGGGCGATGCAGCAACCGGAGACCGAGCATTACGAGCTGGTCGGCGGTGAGATCGTTGGGATGGCGCCGGAGCGATCCGCGCACGGGCTTGTCAAAAGCTGGATCGGCCACCGGCTGATCGCGTTGACCAGGGCCGCCGGGCTGCCCTGCGACGTGTATGTGGCCGACATGAGTGTGCGCATCGACGAGACGACGTTGTATGAACCCGATGTAATGGTGCGGTGCGGCAAACGGCTCGAACCGAATGTGGTCGAGGTGACCGATCCCGTGCTGGTGATCGAGGTCCTGTCACGTTCGACGCAGGGCCTCGACCGGGGCGCGAAGCTGGACGGCTATTTCAGTCTCGAATCTGTCATGCACTACGTGATGATCAAGCCGGAAAACCGCACCGTCGTCCACCATCGCCGCGAGGCCGGCGGGCTGATCAGTACCCGTATCATTCGTGACGACGGCCCGATCCGGTTCGATCCGCCGGGGATCGAGCTTGCCGACCCGTTCCCGCCCGACCGCTAGCCGCCGCGCTGATCGGGCAGGCCCCTCAGAACCCCTCGCGTTCCAGCCGCTTGCGCTCCATCTTGCGCGCTCGGCGAACGGCTTCCGCGGCTTCGCGGGCGCGTCGCTCGGACGGCTTTTCGTAATGCCGCCGCAGCTTCATCTCGCGGAAAATCCCCTCCCGCTGCATCTTCTTCTTGAGCGCCTTCAGCGCCTGATCGACGTTGTTGTCACGCACCAGAACTTGCACTTGGCCGCCTGCTCCTTCTGTTCCTCGCCGCCCCGCCCTTCGGGGAAGCGCCTTTGATGCCGGCACGGTCCCACCGCCGGTTTCCCGACGCGGGCCGCGCGCTATAACACGCGACGGCAGCCTCGCCAAATTCATTTCCCCACGGCCCCGTACCCCGGACCGCACCGGCGGGGGCCGCTAGAGATCGGAGTTGTCATGGCCATTCTCAAGATCGCCCGCATGGGCCACCCGGTGCTGCTCCGACACTGCGACCCGGTCGCCAACCCCGGCGCGCCGGAAATCCGCCGCCTGGTCGCCGACATGATCGAGACGATGGAGGACGCGCCCGGCGTGGGCCTCGCCGCGCCCCAGGTCCACGTCCCGCTGCGGCTGTTCGTGTTCCGCATCCCCGGCGAGCGCAAGAGCGACGATCCCGAGGACCTGCCCATCGGCAACTCTGTGCTAATTAATCCGGAGGTCGAACTGCTGTCCGATGACCGGGTGCTGCGGTGGGAGGGGTGCCTCTCGATCCCCGGATTGCGCGCCGCCGTCCCCCGGGCACCGCGGATTCGGTATCGCGGCGTCGATTGCGACGGCAACCCGGTCGAGCGCATTGTCGCCGGCTTTCACGCTGGTGTGATCCAGCATGAATATGACCACCTGGATGGTATTCTCTATCCGATGCGGCTGACCGATTTCCGCCTGTTTGGCTTCAATGAAGAGTTGACCCGGGCCGTCATGGCGGCCGCCCCGGAGCCCGCACGCCCATGATCCAACCCCCTGAGCGCAGTCCGGAACGTGACGCGGCACTCGATGCGCTGCTGCCCAACGTGGCGTTCGACGGCTGGACCTTCCGTGCCCTGCGCGCCGGCTTGGCGGCCTCGGGTGGCGATCCGCGCGATGCCGAAATCCTGTTTCCCGGCGGGGCGGCCGATATGGTCGAGACGTTCTGCGATCTCGCCGACCGACGGATGGAGGCCGCGGCCGCGGCGCTCGGGCTGAAGACGATGCGAACGCCGGACCGGGTGCGCGCGGTGATCGCGGTGCGGCTGGCGCAGAACCGGCCGCACAAGGAGGCGATCCGCCGTGCGTTGGCGGCGCTGGCGCTGCCGGGCAACGCCCGTGTCGCCGCTGCCTGCACGGCGCGCACGGTGGATACGATCTGGCATGCGGCGGAGGACAGCGCAACGGATTTTTCGTGGTACACCAAGCGCCTGATCCTTACGGCCGTGTATTTGCCGACGGTGCTGTATTGGTTGCGCGATGCCGGCGACGACGAGGCCACCCTGGCATTTCTGGATCGCCGGCTGGCGCGTGTGGGGCAGGTCACGCGGCTGCGCCGAGAGATCGAGGGTCGGTTGCGCCGATTTGTCCCGCCGGGACTACGGAATGCCGAGGGTTGAACGCCATGTGTCCACAACGCTGACGCTAGGTCGTCATTTCCCGCGAAGACGGTAATCCAGGCCTAAGGGCCGGGCATGCCCCTCCCCGGGCTTGACCCGGGGACATCCTCAACGTCGTGTTAGCACCGCCTGGTATCAAACCGCGACCTGCATCTCTCCCAGATACGCCTCGCGGATCATCGGATTCTGCCGCAGCTCCGAAGCCGACCCCGACAGCACCACCTGGCCGGTTTGCAGCACATAGGCGCGGTGCGCGATCGACAGCGCCATGTTGGCGTTCTGCTCCACCATGAACAGCGTGGTGCCCTGGCGGTTGATCTCCTGGATGATCTCGAACACCTGCTCGACGAAGATCGGCGACAGTCCCATGGACGGTTCGTCCATGCACAGCAATCTGGGCCGCGCCATCAGCGCGCGCCCCATCGCCACCATCTGCTGTTCGCCGCCCGACAGCGTACCCGCGATCTGGTTGCGGCGTTCCTTGACGCGCGGGAACAGGCCATAGACCCGCTCCAAATCCTCGTCGAACTCGGGACCGCGCTTGCGCAGATAGGCGCCCATTTCCAGGTTCTCGTACACCGTCATCCGGGGAAACAGCCGGCGCGCTTCCAGCACCGGGGCGATGCCGCGCTTCACCCGCTCGGCGGTGGCCATCCGCTCGATCGGCTGGCCGTCGTAGATCACCGTCCCCCTGGTCGGCCGCACGACGCCCATGATCGTCTTCATCGTGGTCGATTTGCCGGACGCGTTGCCGCCCAGCAGGCAGACGATCTCCCCCTTGCCGATCGTGTAATTGACGCCCTTCAGGACGTGCAGGTCGCCGTAGTAGGTATCCACATCGCGGAACTCAAGCAACATGGGCCACTCCCAGGCCGGCGATGGCGGCTTGCGTGTTGCGCCCCAGATAGGCGCGCAGCACCTCTTCGTCCTTGCGGACCTCGTCCGGCCGGCCCTGCGCGATCACCTCGCCGTGGTCCAGCACATAGACGGTGTCGGCCAACGTGGTGACCACGTCCAGCTTGTGCTCGATCAGCAGCACGGTCAGACCGAGATTCTTCAATCCCCTGATCTGCTCGGCCAGCTCCAGCGTCTCCGCCGGGTTCATGCCGGCAGTGGGTTCATCCAGCAGCAGCAGTCGCGGGCGAGACGCGAGCGCGCGGGCGATCTCGGTGCGGCGGCGATTGGCATAGGACAGCGCGCTGACCGGCTGCGCCGCGCGCGGCACCAGCCGGTTGCCGAAGATCGACAGGATCTCCATCGCCCACACTTGCGCCGCATGCTCTTCGGCGCGGGTGCCGGGTGGCCGGAGCACCGCTGCAAACGGTCCGGTGCGCAGCCGTGCGTGCTCCCCGATCAGCAGGTTCTGCATGACCGTCAGATTCGGGAACAATCGTATGTTCTGGAACGTCCTCGCAATCCCTTTGGTCAGTATCTGATAGTCCGCCAGGCCAAGAATCTCCTCCCCATGAAACCGGATGCTGCCGCCATCGGCCGGCACCAGCCCGGTGATCGCGTTGAACAGCGTCGATTTGCCCGATCCGTTGGGTCCGATCACAGCCACCACGCCGCCTGCCGGAACGTTGATATCAACCGCGTTCAGCGCCACCAGCCCGCCGAACTTCACGGTCACGCCCTTGATCTCGATAGCGTTCGCCCCGGTGCGCACCTCGCCGCCCAGGCCGGACAGCTTGAGGTCGGCAAAGCTGCCAAGCCGCACCTGGGCGGCCTGCTGATCCATGGTCAGTGCCGCGGCGGGGCGCATCGCCGGGATCAGTCCCTGGCGGCGATACAGCATCATGAACACCAGAATGATGCCGAAGATCAGCTCGATCGATGGAACCAGATCGATTTGCGCAATCCAGTCACTGCCGACCATCCTGCCGAACGAGTTCGATCCAGCCGGTCAGGTCCTCCAGCCACCATGATTGCAGCAGTTGCAAGATGAATGCGCCGGCCACCGCACCCCAGACGCTGCCGATGCCGCCGAACACGATCATCACCAGGATCATGACGGAAACCGGGAAGCCGAACATTTCGGGCGTCGCGGTCTGCAACTTGGCGACGTAGAACACGCCGGTCATGCCTGCAAAGGCGGCGCCGATCGCGAAGGCTAGCAGTTTGAAATTGGTGCGGTTCACGCCCATCGCGCCGGCGGCGATTTCATCCTCGCGGATCGCCATCCAGGCGCGGCCGATCCGCGAATCACGCAATCGGAAACTGACGAACACCAGCAGCGCCACCATTCCGATCGCCACGTAATAATACGGCGTGGCATTGACCCCGAAGCTCCAGCCGAACAGATGCGGCGCCGCCACGCCATTCAGCCCGGCGGCCCCGTTCGTCAGGTCCGACCAGTTGCGCACCACGATCGGCACGATTTCGCCGAAGCCGAGCGTCACGATCGCCAGGTAATCCCCGCGCAGCCGCAATGTGGGCAGGCCGAACGCCACGCCGCAGCCAGCGGCCAATAGCGCGGCGAATGGCAGCGCCAGCCAGAACGACAGCGTGAAGTGCACCACGGTCGTGTTGTTGTCGCCGGCCATCTGGGCGACCAGGCCGAGGTACTGGAAGGGTACCCAGAAGGCGCTCCATTCCGGCTGCAACTGGAACGAGCTGAGAATGCCGTACGCATAGGCACCGATGGCGAAAAACGCCGCATATCCCAAATCCAGCAGGCCGGCGAAGCCGACCACGATATTCAGCCCGAGCGCCAGCGTCGCATAGGCCGCGGCATTCGCCATCGCGTCGATATCGGCGTCGTTGCTGTGGTACAGCGGGAAGAACAGCGCAGCGAGCAGGATGAACCCGATGAAGAGCGGCTGTCGCCATGTTTCAGGAATGAAGGCGAACGGACGCGACAGCAGCGATGCACCGCCCCCGTTGCGCGCGGGAATGGCGGCGTCCGTTCTTTCAGCCGTGCTGACAGGAATCACGACTCCCTCTGGCATCGCGGTTCCCTTTGGCATCGCGGTTCCCTCTGTCACGACTTGGTCGGCGCCAGCCGGCCGAACAGCCCAGTCGGCTTGAACACCAGCACCAGCACGAGGATCGAGAAGATGATCACGTCGGCCCAGGCCGCGGCGATGAACTGACCGCAATAGGCCTCGACCAGTCCGATGATCACACCGCCCACCATGGCGCCCGGCACGTTGCCGATGCCGCCTAGCACGGCGGCGGTGAAGGCGCGCAGCCCGGCGGTGAAGCCGATGATAAAGCTGGTGAAGTTGTAATACAGCCCGAAGATCAGCCCGCCGGCGCCGGCCAGCGCCGAGCCGAGAAAGAAGGCCATGATGATGACCTTATCGACCTCCACCCCCATCATCCGCGCCGCTTCGGCGTCCTGCGCGGTTGCGCGCATCGCCTTGCCCATCCGGGATTTCTGCACGAACGCCCAGAGAGCCGCCATCAGCACCGTGGCGACGATCCAGATCATCACCACGCGGATATCCAGCACGGCGCCGCGAATATGGAGTTTCAGCGGCGGTATCGGGTTCGGAAAGTTCTTCGAGTCCGCGCCCACCGTCAGCAGAACGATGTTGAACAGGATGTAGGATACCCCGATGGTGGTGATCATCGCGGCCGGGCCTTTGACGTTGCGCAACGGGCGCAACGACAGCCGCTCGATCACCACCCCGAGGCCGCCGGAGAACAGCATCGTCACGATGAAGGTCGCCAGCAGGACTCCGACCAAGGGCAGGCCGGTCAGGATGACGCCCTGACCGGACAGCCCGAACGACTGCAACACGAACATCGCCACGAACGAGCCGATCATGAACACGTTGAAATGGGCGAAGTTGATCAGCTCAAGGATGCCATAGACAAGGGTGAACCCAAGCGCCAGCAAAGCATACATGGCGCCCAGGCTGAGCCCGTTGATGGTCTGCTGCAGCAGCAGGTCGGAGAAGGTCATTGCCGGGTCAGCTCTGCGGCGCCGTGCCGATATACGTGTACTGATTCGCCACGTCGTCCACCTTGCGCTTGGTATCCTGCTTGATCTGGAACACGCTGACCGTGCGGTCCGCCAGGTCGCCGTTCTCGTCGAACGACACGATGCCCTGGATGGTCGGCACCTTGGCATTCTGGATGGCGTCGCGCACTGCGCTGCGGGTGATCGGCTTGCCGGTCGCAGCAACCCGCTTGATGGCGTCGATCACCACCAGCGCCGCATCATAGGCGGTGATTGTGTAGTCGTCCGGGCCCATCCCGTAGCGGCCCTGATAGGCCTCCACGAACTGCGCTGCCTTGGTGTCGCTGCTGAGGTGCGGCGAGGCGATGGTCGCATACCATCCCTCGGCGGCCGGAAAGCCGACGCCGGCCAGGAAGGACGCGCCGTACACGCCGTCGCCGCCGGCCTTGATAGTCTTCGGGACGATATCATAGGCCTGCTTGGCGAGCTTGATCCCCGCCCCGCCGACGCCGCCGTAATAAATTGCCTGCGGATCGAGCGATTTGATTTTGGTCAGCACCGCCGTGTAGTCGGCCGCTTTCGGGTCCAGCCGGTCGCGGCCGAGCACCTTGATGCCCTTCGCCGTCGCCTCCTGCTCGTAGGCGTCCGCCATGCCCACGCCATAAGCACCGCTGTCATCCAGGATATAGACGGTCTTCACGCCAAGCTTCTCGGCCATGAAATTGGCCATGTTCGGCCCCTGGAAGGCGTCGGTGGTCACGGTGCGGAAATAGATCGGCTTGCCCGCCGGGCGGAACTGCGCGGCGAATTTCGGGTTGGTGATGTCCGGATTGGTGGACGACGGGGTGATGATCGCCAGGTCGCCCTCGCTGAGGATCGGCGCCATGGCCTTGCCCGACCCGCTCATTTGTGGGCCGATTGCCGCCATCACCTGGGGGTCGGAGACCATCTTGCGGGCGTTGGTCGCTGCCTGGGCCGGGTCGTATTGGCCGGCGGTAGCGGTGCCGTCGTCCAGCACCACCATGTCGATCTGATAGCCTGGGATCGCGTTGGCCTGGTTGGCGGCTTCGATCGCCATGGCGATCCCGTTCTTGACGCGCACCGCGCTTTCCGCATCCGCCCCGGTGAGCGACAGATCGATGCCGACCCGCACGGTTTTTTCGGCGGCGTGCACCCGGGAGCTGAGCCCCCCAAGCGCCGCAGTGGCGGCAATGGAGGCAGCGAGCTGCCCGGCAGTCCGACGTGTGATCATCCCTGTATCCCCTTTTGCGTTTTTTGGCCGTCCAGAATGTGGCTAGCAAGGCATGTGCCAGCAGTCACGCGGTTTCCTGTGCGGAGCCCTGCTTCCACCGGCTACATTGGTCAGAAGTCGAGGTCGAGGGGAAGCCCTTTTCTCTGCCACGCATCTCGGCGCAGCGGAGCGGACGAGGGAACGCCGCACGGCCCTCATCCGGTGCGCAATCGCGCCGACCTCTCCCGCAACGGCGGGAGAGGTGAATGGGCCCGTGTTACGATTGCGGCGCCACGCCGATGTAGTGGTACTGCGCGGAGATGTCGTCCAGCGGCTTCGACGTGTCCTTCTTGATCTGGAACACGCTGACGGTGCGGTCCTTGATATCGCCGTTCTCGTCGAACGACACGGGACCCTGGATGGTGGACACGTTGGCGGTCTGGATGGCGTCGCGTACGGTGCTGTGGTTGATCGGTTTCTTCTCCGCCGCCAGCCGTTTCACCGCATCGACGATCACCAGGCCGCCGTCGTAGGCGGTGATTGAGTAATCGTCCGGGGCCACGTTGTATTTGGCCTTGTAGTGTTGGACGAACTGCGCCGCCTTGGTGTCTTCGGTGCTGTGCGGCGAGGCGTTGGTGGCATACCAGCCCTCGGCCGCCGGGAAGCCTGCAGCGGTCAGCATTTCAGGGCCGAGCACCCCGTCGCCGCCCGCCTTGATGACGTTCGGAATGATATCATAGGCCTGCTTGGCCAGCTTCACGCCCGCCTGCAGCACGCCGCCATAGTACAACGCGTCGGGGTTGAGCTGCTTGATCTTGGTGAGGATCGCCGAATAGTCGGCCGCCTTGGGATCCAGCCGGTCGCGGCCGAGAATCTTGACGCCCTTCTTCTGTGCCTCTGCCTGAAACGAATTGGCGATGCCCACGCCATAGGCGCCGCTATCGTCCAGCACATAGACCGACTTGATGTGCAGGGTATCGGCCATGTAATTGGCCATGTTCGGGCCCTGGAATGCGTCCGTGGTGACCGTGCGGAAATAGATCGCCTTGCCGCCCGGACGGTACTGCGCGGCAAATTTCGGGTTGGTGATGTCCGGGTTGGTGGACGACTGGCGTGATGATCGCCAGGTCGCCCTCGCTGAGGATCGGCGACATCGCCTTGCCGGCGCCGCTCATTTGCGGGCCGATCGCCGCGATGATCTGCTTGTCGCTGACCATCTTGCGGGCGTTGGTCGCCGCCTGCGCCGGGTCGTACTGGCCGGCGGTGGCGGTGCCGTCATCGAACGAAACCACCTGGAACGTGTAGCCGGGCACCGCGTTGGCGGCGTTGGCGTCATCGAAGGCGAGCTGGGCGCCGTGCAGGATGCGCGTGGCGCTCTCGGCATCCGCGCCGGTCAGCGACAGGTTGACGCCGATCTTCAGGACCTGGTCGGCGGCCCGGGCCTGCCCGGCACCGCCGATCGCGGCTGTCGCGGCAGCCGCGACAATGAGCTGCCCAGCAGCCCGACGTGTAATCATGCCAATTTCCCCCTTCGGGATTGATTCGTTACGGCCGCACAGCGCGGCCATGCGCGGTCCTTGCCACAGCAGGCGCGCTTTGTATAGGCCGATCCCCGCCCCGCACGCGCGAAGGCGGGGGAACCGGTCCCGCTGTCCCGCGCTTCAGACCTGAGGTGCCACGCCGACGTAATGATACTGGTGCAGGATATCGTCGGCCGGGAAACTTTTGTCCTGCTTGATCTGGAAAATGCTGATCGTCCGATCGGTCAGGTCGCCGTTCTTGTTGAACGCGACGGTGCCCTGCAGCGTCTTCACCTTGCTGTTCTGGATCGCGTCGCGCACCGTGCGGCTGTTGACCGGCTGTTTCTCGGCGATCACCCGCTTGATCGCCGCCACGATCACCTGCCCGGCGTCGTACGCCGTGATCGCATAATCGTCCGGCTGAACATTGTATTTGTCGTGATACGCCTTCACCCAGGCCGCCGCCACGGCATCCTCGGTGGTGTGCGGTGACGCGATGGTGGCGTACCAGCCCTGGTTGGCCGGATAACCGACGCCGTTCAGCATCTCGATCGAATAGACGCCGTCGCCGCCGCCCTTGATCGTGTCAGGGATGATGTCATAGGCCTGCTTGGCGAGTTTCACCCCGGCCTGGCCGACCCCGCCGTAATACAGGGCGTCCGGGTGCAGCGCCTTGATCTTGGTCAGCACCGCCGAATAATCCGCCGCCTTGGGATCCAGCCGGTCGCGGCCGAGCACCTTGATCCCCTTCTTCTCCGCCTCTTTCTGGAAAGCGTCCGCCAGCCCGACGCCGTAGGCGCCACTGTCGTCCAGCACATAGACGGTCTTCACGTGCAGCTTCTCGGCGAAATAGTTCGCCAGTTCGGGCCCCTGGAACGCGTCGGTGGTAACGGTACGGAAATAGATCGCCTTGCCGCCCGGCATGTACTGCGCGGCGAATTTCGGGTCGCTGATGTCCGGATTGGTGGACGACGGCGTGATCGTCGCCAGATCGCCCTCGCTCAGGATCGGCGCCATCGCTTTGCCGGCGCCGCTCATCATCGGGCCGACCGCGGCGACCACGCCGTCGCCGATCATCTTGCGGGCGTTGGTGGCGGCCTGGGCGGGATCGTACTGGCCGGCCGTCGCGGTGCCGTCGTCATAGGTAATGACCTGTAACTGATAGCCGGGAATTTCGTGCTTTGCGTTCGCCTCGTCGAACGCCATCTGCGCCCCGTGCAGGATGCGGTTGGCGGATTCGGCATCGGCGCCGGTGAGCGACAGGTCGATGCCGACCTTGATGACCTTGTCGGCTGCCCGGGCGAGCCCGGTACTCCCCCTGCGGTTCCGATGGCCGCCGCCGCGACGGCGATCCGGGTGACGTCTCTTCTTGTGATCATGATCAAGCCTCCCTCGACGCGTGCTGCGCATTGCAACGCGCAACGGCGATCAATGTCACGAAACCAGGCCACCCGAAAGGCCCCGACTGCGTCGATGCATTCACGTCCCCACCTTCAGCGTGCTGACCAGGCCGCGCAAACAGGCCAGCACCGACAAGGACGTGATCAGACCGGTGCGCGGGTTGTCGGGGCTCGGAACGCCCTCGATCTTCATGGTGAACCGCGCCGCCTCGGCTTCCACCCGGATGGTATGGATATTCCGTGTGATCCCCGGGTCCGCCCATATTTCCACCTGGGTGCGCGCCGGCCCAATCCCGGCCAAAGCAAGCGCCGCGGCGACATTCACGTTGGCCGGAAAACCGCGGGCGGCGTCGAACGCATTGCCGGCAAACACCCGGCACGGCTCGGTGATGCCGCTGAGGTCGATATCGTTCTCCAGAAGATACGGCGCGCCGGCCAGTCCGGCCGGCGGCTTGCGACTTTCGATGGTGACGCTATCGATCGGTCCCTCGGCAGCGGCACGCACCGCGTCCAGACCGAGCAGCGCGCCGGTCGGCACGATGATCCGCGCCCCTGTCTCCTGGGCCCGGTGAACCAGATGCATGCGCGGCAGCAGCGCCCCTACCGAGGCGACCACCAGGATGCGACCCGCCTCTACCGCCGGCACGGCGATCCGGTCGAAGACCGCGGCTGGGGCGGCTTCCACCACGATGTCCGCATCCGCCAGTTCGGCGAGCGACACCACGCGCGGAGGCTCGGCGAAGCCCGCGACCCGATCGCGCGCGCGGGCGGCGTCGCCGGCGGCCACGGCGATCAGCCGCAGGCCGTCCACGCCGCCATCGAGCGCGCGGGCCAGCGGCAGGCCGATCGCCCCAAGACCGCCGATCGCCACCGTGCTGGTCATATCTTGCCCTCCGCCATGGCGCGCGCCGCTGCCAGATCCTCGGGTGTATTGACGTTCAGAAACGGGTCTCGGGACAAGGCCGGAAATGCCACCGGCCGCATGCCGATCCGCACGGCGAAGCGCCCGGCGCCGCGCGGGCCGCCGGCGGACAGGGTGCGACGCAATTCGTCACGCACCGAAACCGGCCATAGGGCGACCAGCGGGTGGAGCTTGCCGTTGCTGGACGCGCAGGCCGGCGCCGGCGCCAGCGCTCGCGCCAGCCCCGGCGGAGCGAACGGCGTGTCGCCGGGGATGGTGAGCAGGGTCTCGGCCCCAAGCCCGGCCGCCCAGTCGAGCCCCGCCAGCACACCGGCCAGCGGCCCCAGCCCGGCGAACGCACCGTCCGGCAGCAGCGGCAGGCCGAAGGCTGCGAAACGCGCCGCATCGCCGGCCGCGCTGATCGCGATCTGGGTGGTTTCGCCGGCCAGTATCGCAATTACAATCTCGAGCATCGACCGGCCGCCGACCAGCAACAGCGGCTTGTCGCCGCCGCCCATCCGTGTGGCGGCTCCGCCGGCCAGGACCAGGGCGGCCAGGGTTGGGTTCATCGGGCGGGGGTATGGGAGGAATTGGGGCGAGCGATGGGAACTCGAACCCACGGCATCCAGGACCACAACCTGGCGCTCTACCACCTGAGCTACGCCCGCCATTGGCCGGGGCGCTTTAGAACTGTCAGCCGGCAGCCGTCAATCGCCCCGTCGTTGATCGCCGGTCGAGGAAATGCCGGCGCAGACGCAACACTGCCTCGTCCAGCACCGCATCCTGCTTGCAGAACGCGAACCGCGCATAATGCCGGGGCGGATCCGGAGCGTCATAGAACGCGGTGACCGGCACGGCAGTGACGCCGGCATGTTCGGTAATGTGGCGGCAAAACGCCACGTCGTCGCCATTGAAACCGAGCGGGGTGAAATCGGCGGTCACGAAATAGCTGCCCCGCGCCGGCAGCACCGCCATGCCGAGTGCGGTCAGACCGGACGACAAGCGGTCGCGCTTATCCTGCAAATCGGTCGCAAGCCCGTGGAAATACGATGCGTCCTTGGCGAGGCCGATCGCGACCGCGCGCTGCAGGTTGGGCGCGGTGGTGAAGGTCAGGTTCTGATGCGCCTTGGCAACCACGGTCGCCAGCGCAGCGGGCGCGGTGACATAGCCGACCTTCCATCCGGTCAGCGAAAACGTCTTGCCGGCGCTGCCCACCCGCATCACGCGGTCGCGCAGCCCAGGCAGCGTCATCAGCGGGATGTGCCGCCAGCCATCGAAGGTGAGATGCTCATACACTTCGTCACAGATCGCGTAGGCATCGTGCCGCACCAGCAGGTCGGCGATGAAGGCCAGCTCGGCAGCGGTGAACACCTTGCCGGTAGGGTTCATGGGCGTGTTCAGCAGGATCGCCTTGGTCTTCGGCCCGAACGCGGCGGCCAGCTCGGCCCGCGGCAGTTCCCAGGCGGGGGGCGACAGCCGGACCAGCCGCGGGACCGCCCCGAGCAAACGCACGACCGGAAGATACGTGTCGTACAGCGGCTCGATCAGCACCACCTCATCGCCGGGATCGAGCAGGGCAACGAGGCAGGCGGTGATCGCCTCGGTGGCGCCCGAGGTCACCACCACTTCGGTCATCGCATCCGCCGCGATGCCGTAGAAACGCCGGTCGTGGGCGGCGACAGCCTGGCGAAGCTCTGGGATCCCCGGCATCGGCGGATACTGGTTGCGGCCGTCGAACAGGGCATCGGCGGCGGCCCGCAGGATGTCGTCAGGACCATCCGTGTCGGGAAAACCCTGGCCGAGATTGATGGAGCCGTGCTGCACGGCGAGCGCCGACATCACGGTGAAGATCGTGGTGCCGAGCCCGCCGAGCAGGGAATTGACGCTCTTCATGCGATGGCGATGCCTGTGTCCTTGTTCGGCAACAATGTCATGCCCGGCTTGCCAGTCAACGCGTCATGCCGCACAGGCGGCAGCCGATCAATTGACACGCCGGCCCACACACGCCAACAATTCCGGCTTCCACCGGCTCCGGACCGCTTGCGGCCGAGCGCCGGGGAAACCGTGTTCCACAACAAGGGTCCAACACAGATGATACCCGCCCTGATGCCGAACTATGCCCGTGCCGACCTCGCTTTCGAGCGGGGCGAAGGCGCCTGGTTGTGGACGGTGGATGGGCGACGATTCCTCGATTTCGGTTCCGGCATCGCCACCGCCTCGCTCGGCCATGGCAACAAGCACCTGGCCCAGGCGATCGCCGAGCAGGCCGCCAAGGTGATGCACGTATCCAATCTGTATCGCATCCCGCAGGCGGAAAAACTGGCGGAACGGCTGGTCGCGGCGACGTTCGCCGACAGCGTCTTCTTCTGCAACTCGGGCGCTGAGGCGAACGAGGGCATGATCAAGATGATCCGCAAGACGATGGCGGAATCCGGCAAGCCCGAGCGGTTCCGTATCATCTGCTTCGAGGGCGCCTTCCACGGCCGCACGCTGGCCACCCTGGCGGCGACCGGCAACGCGAAATACCTCGCCGGCTTCG
The DNA here is from genome assembly GCA_963764525.1 of uncultured Pseudomonadota bacterium. Lineage (GTDB taxonomy): Bacteria > Pseudomonadota > Alphaproteobacteria > Acetobacterales > Acetobacteraceae > DATDIC01. The sequence goes on from CAVXTC010000032.1 coordinate 48,827, forward strand.
GCCCGGTGGTCGAAGGGTTCGACCACGTGCCGTTCAACAACATGAACGCAGTGCGCGACGCCATCGGTCCGGCGACGGCCGGCATCCTGGTCGAACCCGTGCAGGGCGAGGGCGGCGTTCGGGCCGGCGATTTGCAATTCCTGCGCGACCTGCGCGCCGCGTGCGACGAATACGGGCTGGTGCTCGGCATGGATGAAGTGCAGTCCGGCATGGGCCGCAGCGGCAAGCTGTTCGCGCATGAATGGGCGGGCATCACGCCGGATGTGATGTCGGTCGCCAAGGGCATCGCCGGCGGCTTCCCGCTGGGCGCCGTGCTGGCGAAGGAGTTCGTCGCGAAGAACATGGTGCCGGGGACTCATGGCAGCACGTTCGGCGGCAATCCGCTGGCCTGCGCGGCCGGTAACGCTGCGCTGGACGTGATCCTGGGGCCGGGGTTCCTGGAAGACGTAGAGCGCAAGGGACGCAAGCTGCGCGCCGGGCTGGAGAAGATTGTCCGGCAATATCCCCAGGTGTTCGTGGATGTGCGCGGCCTCGGGCTGCTGCTGGGGATGAAGTGCGTGATCCCGCAGAACCAGGTGCAGGCGGCATGTGTCGCCGAAGGGCTGCTTGCCATCACCGCCGGAGACAACGTGCTGCGGCTGGCGCCGCCGCTGGTGCTGACCGACGCGGACATCGATGAGGCGCTGGCGATGCTCGATCGTGCAGCCCGCCGTTGCCTGCCCTCCGCCGCAAAGGCCGCGGCGAAATGAGTGCATCGCTGCGTCGGCGGGAGACGCAAGCCAGCCTGTTCGGCACAGCCAATGTGGCTGCGCCACGACACTTCCTGGATTTGCGCGATTTCGACACGCGGACCTTGCGCCAGATGCTGGACGTGGCGTCCGGCTTCAAGCGGGCGGGCGGGATTTCGTCCCGTCCGCTGGCAGGCCGAATGCTGGCGCTGATCTTCGAGAAGCCCTCGACGCGAACGCGCGTGTCGTTCGAGGTGGGCATGCGCCAGCTCGGCGGCGAGGTGATCGTGCTGAACGCGCGCGACATGCAGTCGGGCCGCGGCGAGAGCGTTTCCGACACGGCGCAGGTGCTGTCGCGCTATGTCGATGCGATCATGCTGCGCACCGACGACGTCGCCAAGCTGCACGAACTGGCGCAATACGCGACGGTGCCTGTTATCAACGGGCTGACCGACACCTCGCATCCGTGCCAGTTGATGGCTGATGTGTTGACGTTCGAGGAGCATCAGGGACCGATTGCCGGCCAGGTGGTGGCGTGGTGCGGCGACGGCAACAACGTGGCGCGAAGCTGGATCGAGGCGGCGGTGAGGTTCGGCTTTACGCTGCGGCTGGCGACGCCGGACGCACTGCGTCCGCCGCAGGACTTGCTTGATTGGGCGCGGGCGCAAGGGGGTCGCATCGAGCTGACCGACGATCCGGAAAAAGCCGTTGCCGGGGCGCGCTGCGTGGTGACGGATACGTGGGTCAGCATGGCGGACGATCCGCATGAAAGCCGACACAATTTGCTGGCGCCGTATCGCGTGACCTCGGCGCTGATGGCGAAGGCGGCGGCTGATGCGATCTTCATGCACTGCCTGCCGGCGCATCGCGGCGAGGAGGTCACCGCGGAGGTGATCGACGGGCCGCAATCGGTGGTGTTCGACGAGGCGGAGAACCGACTGCACGCGCAGAAGGGTGTGCTGGCCTGGGCATTGGGGGCGGCACGGTAGGTTTTGGTTGTGTAGGGCGGAAAAGCGCAGCGCATTCCGCCGCGCCCGACGGCGGAATGCGCTCCGCTTTTCCGCCCTACGTTTGCCCGTGTTGCCGCCGTCGATAACAGGATGAGCTAATGAGCCGACGCCCACCTCTTGGCACAGTTGCGGTCATTGGCAACGGCATCATGGGCCACGGCATCGCCCAGGTGTTCGCGGCGGCGGGCAAGCGCGTGCTGCTGATCGGCCGCTCCGACGCCAGCCTTGCCACAGCCCGAGGCCGCATCCGCGCGAGCCTGGATGATTTCGTCGGTCACGGTATCCTGACCGAGCAGGCGGCCGCCGCAGCGCTCGATCGCATCACCACGATCACCGCGCTTGCGTCCGCCGCCGCGGCGGAGCTGGTGATCGAGGCGGTCACCGAGGACCTGCCGCTCAAGCGCGCCCTGTTTGCCGAGCTCGACACACTCTGCGCGGACTCCGTCGTGCTGGCCTCATCCAGCGGCCAGCCGCCGAGCGCGCTTATCGCCGCGGGTTGCCCGGCCGCAGCGGGTGATCGCGACACATTTCTGGTATCCGCCGCAGCTTATTCCGCTGGTCGAGGTCTGCGGCGGGCCGCTCTGCGATCGCGACGTGCTGGACTGGACCTGCGCGCAGATCAGCAACGCCGGGAAGCAACCGGTCGTGATCGACCGGGAGATACCAGGTTTCATCGGCAACCGTCTGCAATTCGCCATGCTGCGAGAGGCCTGGTCGCTGTGGGCGAGCGGCGCGGCCTCGGCCGAAGCGATTGACGCCGTGGTGCGCAACACGATCGGGCGCCGGCTGGGCATCACCGGCCCGCTTGAATTCGCCGATCTCGGCGGCATCGACACGATGTATCATTTTGCCCGGTCGCTGCAGCCTGATCTCGACCGTTCGCCCGAGCCGCCGGAGAAGATCGCCGCCCTGCTGACGCCCCCAACGACCGTTCGCCGCGGCGTGCATGACTGGACGCGCCGCGACGATCAGGCGCTGTTGCGGGCGCGCACCGAGGAGCTGTTCCGCTGGCTGGCCCTCGACCGGCAGCGGACGAAGCAAGAGCCGTGATGCGCCGGCCGGCCGCACGGCTTGCCGCGGACTTCAAGGTGGCGCCGCATTGGTGGGATGCGGCGCCGCGGCCATCACCGGCGCCGCCGCCATTGCCGGCACGGGTCGATGTGGCGATCGTCGGGTCCGGCTTCACCGGCCTCAACGCGGCGCTGCATTTGGCGCGCGGCGGGCGCCATGTTGCGGTGCTGGAACGCGACGCGCTGGGCATCGGCGCGTCGTCGCGCAATGCCGGCTATGTCGGACGCACCTTCAAACACTCGTTCGGCAACCTGCTGCGTCGGCGAGGGCTGGAATTCGCGGTTAACGTCTATCGCGACATGCAGGCCGCATTCGACAGTGTCGCGCAGACCGTGGAAAGCGAACGCATCGACTGCCATTTCCGCATCTGCGGCCGGTTCATCATGGCGGTGTCGCCCGGCCAGTACGAGCGTATCGCCACCGAGCTGGAACTGCGCCGGCGCCATCTCGGCGAGACGTTCGAGATGGTGCCGCGCGCCCGGCAACACGCCGAGATCGGCTCGGACGCGTACCACGGCGGTGCCATCGTACCGGACCTCGGCTCGATCCATCCCGGGCTGTATCATCAGGGATTGCTGGACCGGGCGCGCCAGGCGGGGGCCGAGTTGCATCCGCAAACACCGGTCACGCGCATCGCGCCGAATGGGTCTGGTTTTATCGTCACCACCAGCCGAGGCAGCGTGCAGGCGACGCACGTGCTGGTCGCGACCAACGGCTACACCGGCACGGCGACGCCGTGGCTGGCGCGCCGGGTGGTTCCGTTCGACGCCTTCATGGTGGCGACCGAAGCGCTGCCGGCGGAGGTGCTGGACCGCGTGCTGCCGAGCGGGCGCACCTATCTGGACGACAATCACAACATCGATTTCATGCGCCGCTCGCCGGACGGAAGTCGCATCCTGTTCGGCGGGCGGACCGGCAACGGCGAGACCGATCCACTGGTGATGGCGGGAGTGCTGCAGGCCCGGCTCGATCGGCTGTTGCCGGACCTGGCACAGGTGTCGCTTACGCGTGCCTGGACAGGACGCTGCGCCGGCACGTTCGATCTTTGGCCGCACCTCGGCACGCATGAGGGCATTACCTACGCGATGGGCTACTGCTTTGCCGGCGTGCCGATGGGCACGTATCTCGGCATGAAGGCGGCGCGCCGGATCATGGGGACCGATAATGCCGGGACGGTGTTTGCCGATCGGCCGTTCCCGACGGTGCCGCTGTATCGCGGCAATCCGTGGTTTGTGCCCTGGGTCATGCGGTACTGGGACTGGCAGGATTCCCGACACGCCAGCCCGGTCTCAAGCTGAATCCATATCGTCCCTAATGCAGGCAACACGCCGTCCTGCGCCGACAGTCCGCAAGGCCGGAACATCACCGGCACACTCCGGCAGCACCCAGGGGCAGCGCGTGCGGAACACGCATCCGGATGGCGGGTCGGACGGGCTGGGTGGATCGCCAGACAGCAGAATGCGCCGCTGGCGACGCGCCGGATCGAGGCTGGGCGAGGCGGACAGCAACGCACGCGTGTAGGGGTGCCGGGGCTGCTCAAACACCCGCTTCACCGACCCTTCCTCCATGACGCGGCCGAGATACAGCACGACCACCCGGTCGCACAGGCTGCGCACGACCGGCAGGTCATGGCTGATGAACAGCATCGCCAGCCCCAGCCGCGCCCGCAGATCAGCCAGCAGCGCCAGCACCTGCGCCTGTACGGAGACATCGAGCGACGAGACCGGCTCATCGGCGACCAGAAAATCCGGACCGGTCGCCAACGCACGAGCGATGCCGATGCGCTGGCGCTGACCGCCGCTGAACTCGTGCGGGTAGCGATCGGCGTGCTCCGGTGACAGTCCGACCTGGTCCAGCAGCGCCGCCACCCGGGCGCGACGCTGAGCCGCCGGGACGATCCGGTGGATGCGCAACCCGTCCATCACCTGTGCCCCAACGGTGCGGCGCGGATCGAGGCTGGAATACGGGTCCTGGAACACCAACTGCGTGCGTCGCCGCAGCCGGCGCAGTTCGGCGGCGTTGGCCCGCGCGAGTTCGATGCCATCGACAAGGACACGGCCAGAGCTCGGCACCAGAAGTCCCAACAGCAACCGTCCGATCGTGCTCTTGCCGGAGCCGCTTTCGCCGACCAGCCCAACCGCCTCGCCGCGCGCAACATCAAGGGTGACATCGGTAACCGCCTGAACCGCCGCGCCACGCGCGAACAGGCCGCGGAACGGAAACCGCTTGCTCAAATGCTGCGCCTGCACGAGCGGTGTCATGCGATGGTTTCCGAACGCCGTTGTTGGTCCGCCAGTTCCCGCCAGCGCAGGCAGCGGGTCGAGCGGCCCGGCGCGGCCTGGACCAGCGGCGGCGGTGCCGCCTCGCAAGCCGGCTGGCAGTATACGCAACGCGGCGCGAAGGCGCAGCCCGGCGGCAGCGCTTTCGGCTGCGGCACCGTCCCGGAAATCCCCTCCGGCAGACTGCCGTCGGACGCCGGAGCGCTGCGCAGCAGGGCGATCGTGTAGGGATGCAACGGTCCGGCGAAGACATCTGCGACGCGGCCTTCCTCGACCACCTCGCCGGCATACATCACCGCGACGCGATCGGCGATTTCTGCCACCACGGGCAGGCTGTGTGTAATGAAAATAAGCGCCATCCCACGCTCGCGCTGCAAGTCCGCGAGCAGCTCGAGCACCTGAGCCTGGATGGTGACGTCCAGTGCAGTGGTCGGCTCGTCGGCGATCAGCAGCTTCGGATCGTTGGCAATGCTCATGGCAATCATCGCCCGCTGGCGCATGCCGCCCGACAGCTCGTGCGGAAACGCGCCGGCACGCCGCGCCGGATCGGGAATGCCGACCCGCCGCAGCAGCATCACGGCCCTCTGCCATGCCGGCCGCCCGGAGGTTGCGGTGTGTGCCTGGATCGCCTCGACGATCTGTGCACCGACGCAATGCACGGGATTGAGGCTGCTGAGCGGGTCCTGGAACACCATGGAGACCGTGTCGCCGCGCAACCGGCGCAGTGCGGCTTCATCCAGCCGCAGCATGTCACGGCCATCCACCAGCGCGGCACCGGACGCGGCACGGGCGACCGGCGGCAGCAGGCCCATCACCGCCAGTCCGGTCAGCGACTTGCCCGATCCGCTTTCGCCCACGATCGCCAGCGTTTCGCGCGGCATCACATGCAACGAAACGCCACGCACCGGACGGATCACGCCGGCTGGCGTGTCGATCTCCACCGTCAGGTCAAGGAGTTGCAGCACCGGCCCAGCTTCCGGCCGCAGGCTCGCCGGCAATGCGGGCAGCAGCCGTAGCGCCCGCCATCCGGCCGGGGCGCCATGCGGGTCCACCGCGTCGCGTAGCGCGTCGCACAGCGCGTTCATCGCCAGGATGGTCAGGCTGAGCGCCAGGCACGGCCAGAGCAGCAGCAGCGGTGCCTGCGCCATCGTGGTGCGCGCGGCGCCGATCATCAGCCCCCAGGACGGCGCCGGCGGCACCACCCCGAGGCCCAGGAACGACAGCCCGCTTTCCAGTACCACAGCGGCGGCGGCGGCCAGGCTGAACTGCACCAGCACTGGGCCGCCGACATTGGGCAGGATGGTGCGCAGCATGATGCGCAGCGGTCCGGCACCCAGCACGCGCATCGCCTCCACGTAATCGGCGCTGCGCACCGACAGCACGCCGGCATAGACGATGCGCACGAAGCCGGGCAGATAGACCAGCGCCAGCACCGGGATCAGCGTGCCGGCGCCGGGGCCCAGCAGCGTGACCACCAGCAGCGCCAGCAGCAGCGGCGGGAAGCACAGGATAACGTCCATGCTGCGCACCGCCAGCAGTTCCGCGATGCCGCGCAGGAATCCGCCGGCAAGTCCCAACGCGGTACCGAGCACGCAGGCGATCGACGCGGCGGATAATGCCACCGACAGCGATACGCGAGCGCCCCAAAACAGGCGGGACAGCACGTCCCGTCCATACTCGTCCTGCCCCAGCCAATGATGCGGGGACGCGCCGGCCAGGCGATGGGCAATGTCCATGCTCACCGGATTGGGCAACGGCAGCCAGGGCACGGCCAGCGCAATCAGACCGATCGCGGCGACTGCCGCCACCGGGACCAGGCGCAGTCGTTTCATAAGCGCGGTGTCGCGAACGGAAAGCAGGTCACCGGCACGATCCTGACAGTGAACGCGAATTTCACCAGCACCGCCCGGCGCCGTCGAGGTGTTCCATCGCGCGCCGAGGTCCGGCAAGCTGCGCACCGGTGTTGGGGGCGGCGTATGGCAACACGGCTTAGGGTGGGGGTGATTGGCTGCGGCGTCATCGCGCAGGTGATGCATCTGCATTACCTGGTAGAGCTGTCGGACCGGTTCGAGCTGGTCGCACTGTGCGACGCCGCCGAGGACGTCTGCGCCGCCTGCGCGCAGGATTACCGCGTGCCACAACGGTTCACGCGGTGGCAGGACCTGCTGCGGGCACCGATCGACGCCGTGCTGATCCTGACCTCCGGCAGCCATGCGCCGATCGCGGTCGCCGCGGCAGAGGCCGGGTTGCACGTGCTGGTGGAAAAGCCGCTGTGCTTTTCGGTGGCGGAAGGACGGACGATGATCGCCGCCGCGGAACGGGCGGGCGTGACGCTGATGGTGGCGTACAACAAACGCTACGATCCCGCCTGGCGGCGGCTGGTGGCCGAGGCGCGCGGCATCGTCGAGCCGCGTCTGCTGCGCATCACCACGCTGGAGTCACCGTTCGAGCCGTATCTCGCGCATTACAGACTGCACCGCCCAACAACGCGCCCGGCCGCCGCGGCGGCACTGGAAGCCGACACGCAGGCGCGGATCGCCGCGGCGATAGGCCCCGCTGATCCGCTTGCCGCCCGTGCCTATCATCTGGTCCTGCTCGACAGCATGGTGCATGAGTTCAATGCCGTGCGCTGTCTGCTCGGCGAGCCCGATCGGTTGGACTACGCCGAGATCGGCGAACATGGGTTGACCGCCGTGCTGCGCTTCGGCGCGACCCGGTGCATCATCGCCTGGGTCGATCTGCCCGGCATGGCGCGATATCAGATGGAGTTCGCGCTTTATGCGCCGGAGCGGCGGCTGACATTGGCTTTCCCCTCGCCGTTCCTGCGGAACATGCCGACCTTGCTATCCGTCGAGGGCGGCGAAGCGGGTACGGCGCATTCGTGGAAGACCGAGGAGGTTTCTTCCTACGCCGAAAGCTTTCGCGAGGAACTGCTGCATTTCCACGACTGCGTCACCACCGGGAAGCGGCCGCTCACCACCGGGGTGGATGCGCTTGGTGATATTGCGTTGTGCGAGGCGGTGGTGACGGCGCACCGGCATCGCACGGGAATCAATCATCCGACGGCCACCGCCGCGGAATTTTTGCAGGAGGGTGCATGAACGTCGAACTCGGCATCAACCCGATCACCTGGAGCAATGACGATCTGCCGGAGCTCGGCGGCGACATTCCACTTGAGACGTGCCTGGCGGAAACCAGGGAGGCCGGCTACGCCGGCACGGAGCTCGGCGGGAAGTTCCCGCGCACATCCGCCGAGCTGGCGCCGATCCTGGCGCGCCATCAGTTGAAACTGGTCTCGGGCTGGTACGACGGGCGAATGCTGGAGTGCAGCGTGGCGGAAGAATTCGACGCCGCCTTGCCGCATCTGAAGCTGCTGCGCGACCTTGGCTGCAAACACGTTGTCTATGCCGATACCTCGCGCCGTCTGACCGGTGGGCTGTTCAAGCCCATCTCCCAACGTCCGCGGCTGGATGCGGCGGAGTGGCCGGAGTACGGCCGCAAGCTGACCGCGCTGGCCGAACGGATGGCGGCGTTCGGGGTGGCCATGGCCTTCCACCACCACATGGGCACCATCATCGAGACCGACGCCGAGATCGACCGGCTGATGGCGGAAACCGGCGCCGCGGTCGGTCTGCTGTATGATACCGGGCATTGCCTGTTCTCCGGCGGGGATCCGCTGGCGCTGCTGGAGCGGCATGTCGGGCGGGTCGTGCATGTGCATTGCAAGGACGTCCGCCGCACCATGCTGGAACAGGCCCGGTCGGAGGACATGAGCTTCATGAGCGCCGTGCTGGAGGGCATCTTCACCGTGCCCGGAGATGGTTGCATCGATTATCGTCCGATTCTTGGCCGGCTGTGCGATCATGGGTATGAAGGCTGGCTGGTGGTCGAAGCGGAACAGGACCCGCGCATCGCGGACCCGCTGACCTATGCGCGCATGGGCTACCGCAACCTGCGCGCGCTCGCCGAAGCAGCCGGATTTACCGTGAAGTAACTCCCCCTCCCCCAGTGAAAGAGGGGCCGGGGGCAGGGGTCGAGCCGCTATCATGTCCCCCGATCGGCGCCCTGTTTGGCCAGCGCCTCGTAGTTCTTCCAGCGCCAGATCATCGCCGACCCCGCCCAAACCAGCAGGAATACGCCGATCACCAGGAAGCCGACGCTGCCCATGTCGTCGTTAAATGCCGCAACCACCCCGCCGGTCAGTCCAAGTTTGCCGCCGATCAGCCCAAGCACCTCCAGCATACCGATTACAAGTGCAACCACGACTGAAGCGGCGGTGATGGTCAGATTGTACCAAAGCTTGCGGATGGGATGCACGAAGGCCCAGGAATAGACCCCAAGCATCAGCACGCCGTCGGTGGTATCGACCAGGCTCATGCCGGCAGTGAACAGCGCCGGAAACACCAGGATGTGCCACGGCGGCACGCCCTGCGCAGCCTGCGTCGCGGCGATGCCGAGCAGCCCGACCTCGGTCGCGGTATCGAAGCCCAGGCCGAACAGGAACCCCACCGGATACATGTGCCAGCTTCGGTTCACCAAGCGGAACAACGGCCGCAGCAGCCGTGCCAGTAGCCCGCGTCCGGCCAGCAGGCCGTCGAGCGCCGCTTCGTCGAGCTGACCGCCGCGCGTCACCTCGCGAAAGCTGCGCCAGACGCCGCGCAGGATCGAAAGATTGATGATCCCGATCAGCAACAGGAACGCCGCCGAGACCGCCGTGCCGATCACACTGCCGATCGCCTTGAACCCGTCCAGCCGGTCCTGCAATCCGGTGGCGGCAGCGGCTATGGCAGCGGTTGCCAGCAGCACCACCGTGGAGTGACCGAGCGAGAAGAAAAACCCGACGCCGATCGGCCGCTTGCCGGATGCCATCAGCTTGCGCACGACATTGTCGATCGCCGCAATATGGTCGGCATCGACCGCATGACGCAGCCCGAACACCCAGGCGAGCAAGGCGAGTCCCAGCAGCGCCGGGTGCGTGGCGAAGGCGGCCCAGGCCCACAGCCAGGCGACAATGTTGGCGGCGATCAATACCGCATAGAGCGCGCCCAGCCGCCAGCGGTCCGTCATGCCGCCGCTCCGCTCTGCGCATGCTGGCTCGATAGCCAATGATACCAGTCTTGCATGCCCTCGCCGGTCTCGGCGGAGAGGCGCAGTATCTGGATGTGGGGGTTGATCTTGCGGGCGTGGGCGATGCAGCGTTCCATGTCGAACCGCACGTAGGGCAGCAGATCGGTCTTGTTGATCAGCAGCATCTGACAGGCGTGGAACATGTGCGGGTATTTCAGCGGCTTGTCGTCGCCCTCGGTAACCGAGACGACCACCACACGCGCCTGCTCGCCCAGATCGAACAGCGCCGGACAAACCAGGTTGCCGACATTCTCGATCAGCAGCACGCTGCCGCGTGGTGGTTTCAGCCGTTCCACCCCGTGCGCCACCATATGCGCATCCAGGTGGCAGCCGGTGCCAGTGTTGATCTGCACGACAGGGGCGCCGGCGGCGCGGATGCGGTCGGAATCGTTGGCGGTGGCCTGATCGCCCTCCAGCACCGCAATCGGCAGCGCGCCGTGCAGGTCCCGAATAGTGCGCTCCAGGATGCTGGTCTTGCCTGCGCCCGGCGAGCTCATCAGGTTGATCGCCAACACCTCGCGTCCGGCGAACCAGCCGCGGTTGCGCGCTGCGAGCAGGTCGTTCTTGGCGAGGATATCCTGTTCCAAGGACACCGTGCGCGCCGGCGCCGCGGGTGAGTCGTGGTCGTGGTCGTGGCGTGGTCGTGGTCGTGGGGATGATCGTGCGAATGCGCGTGCATTCCGTCGATGGTGATCTGATCAGAGCCGCAACCGCATGTCGCACACATCACGCCACCTCCATGTCTTTTACGCGCAATTCTTTGCCAGCGGTGATGCGCAGCAGGCCGCCGCAGTCGCAGCAGGCGAACGGGGATGTCAACGCCATTGTGCGCCGGCAGTCGTTGCATTCCGCACGGCCGGTGATTTCCACGATCTCCAGTTCGGCGCCTTCCACAGCGGTGCCCTGGGCGCAGACATCGAAGCTGAACCTCAGGGCGTCGGGCAGCACCGCCGCCAACTGGCCGATCTCGAGCCGCACGCGCAGCACACGGGCGCCGGCGGCCCGTTCGGCGCACGCCTCGACAACAGCGTTGGCGATGCTCAGTTCGTGCATGATCAGCAGATCCGCGGCAACTGCTCGCCGACCAGCATATCCACAATTCGCTCCCCGCCAAACACGGTTTCCAGCACCACCATTCCGTCCGGTTCGGTCGTGATTTCTCCAATGATCGCCGCATTCATGCCGGCCGGATGTGCGCGCATCGCGGCCAGGACACGATCCGCAGCGAGTGCCGGAACCACCGTGATCAGCTTGCCCTCATTGCCCAGATAGAGCGGATCGAGGCCAAGAATTTCGCAGGCACCACGAACCGTTTCCTGAATCGGCAGATCGCGCTCCCGAATGCGGATGCCGACCCGCGAAGCCTGGGCGAACTCCGCCAGCACTGTGGCGGCACCGCCGCGTGTCGCATCGCGAACGCAACGGATTTCGGGGCAGGTCGCCAGCATTACCGCGACCAGGCCGTCGAGGGGTTGGCAGTCGCTGGCTACCTCCGCCTCCAGCGCAAGCTGGTTGCGGGCGATCAGGATTGCCACGCCGTGCTCGCCCAGGCCACCACTGGCGATCACCACGTCGCCCGCCCGCGCGTTCGAGGCAGACAATGCAATTCCTGTGCGGATGACTCCGATCCCGGCAGTGTTGATAAACAGCTTATCGGCCGCGCCGCGCTCGACCACCTTGGTGTCGCCCGTAACGATGGAGACGCCGGAGCGGTCGGCCATGCGCCGCATGCTGACAGCGACGCGCCGCAGGGTTTCCACCGGAAGCCCCTCTTCCAGCACCATGCCGCAGGACAGGAACAGCGGCTTGGCGCCGCCCACCGCAAGGTCGTTCACCGTGCCGGCGACCGCGAGCGCGCCGATGTCTCCACCCGGAAAGAACAGCGGGTCCACCACATAGCTGTCCGTGGTGAAAGCCAGCCGGTCGCCATGAGCGGCCAGTTCGCTCAGCGGCAACGAAGCCTGGTCCTCGAGCGGGTCCAGCAGGGCGTTGCCAAAATTGGACAGAAACACGTCCTCGATCAGCGCGCGCATGGCACGGCCGCCGCCGCCATGCGACAGGTTGACGTGCGAATCCCGAACCCGCGCGCTCATGCGGGCTCCGGCACGCGCCGGCGACCATAGGTGTATTCGGCAGCGCAAGCACCTTCTGTGGAAACCATCAGCGAACCCAGCGGAGTTTCCGGCGTGCAGGCGCTGCCGAATACCTTGCACTGGTGCGGCTTGATGACGCCCTTCAGCACCTCACCGCACTGGCACGACCGCGGATCGGCAATGCTGACGTTCGGCACGCCGAACTTGCGCTCGGCGTCGAACGCCGCGTAGGCTGGGCGCACGCGCACCCCGGAATGGTCGATCGAGCCCAGCCCGCGCCACTCGAAGAACTCCCGCAGTTCGAAGACTTCGGCGATCACGGCCAGCGCACGCGTGTTGCCGTCGGGCGGCACCACACGGCCATACTGATTTTCTACCTCGCAGCGGCCGTCCGCGAGTTGTTTCAGCACCATCCAGGTCGATTGCAACACGTCCAGCGGCTCGAACCCGGCAACCGTAATCGGCTTGCGATAATGCCCGGCGATGAACCCATACGGCCGATTGCCGATCACCATGCTGACATGACCCGGTCCCAGGAATCCGTCAATCCGAAGATCCGGCGAATCCAGGATCGCTTTGATGGTCGGAATGATGGTGATGTGGTTGCAGAACAGCGAGAAATTGCCGATGCCGTGCGCACGCGCCTGGATCAGCGTCATCGCCGTGCTCGGCATTGTCGTTTCGAACCCCAGGCCGAAGAAGATGACCTCCCGCTCCGGGTTCTTGCGGGCGATCTGCAACGCATCCAACGGCGAATAGACCATGCGCACGTCGCAACCGTCCGCCTTCGCCTTCAGCAGGCTTTTCCGCGAACCGGGCACCCGCATCGCGTCACCGAAAGTGGTGAAGATCACCTCGGGCCGCTCTGCCAGCGCGACGCAATCATCGACGCGTCCCATCGGCAGCACGCACACCGGGCAGCCCGGACCATGCACGAACTCCACCGAATCCGGCAGCATTTGCTGGATGCCGTAGCGGAAGATCGTGTGGGTATGACCCCCGCACACCTCCATTATCTGCAAAGGCCGCCGCCGCGCCGCCGGGATCCGCGTCAACAGTCGGTGGATATCGGCGATCAGCGCGCGCGCCATGGCGGGATCACGAAACTCATCGACATACTTCATGGCTGAACCTCCGCCAGCGAGCCTCGGTCGTCGGCCAGCAGCGTATGCACAAGGTCCCACAGGATGTGGTAGATCGCCAGATGTGTCTCCTGGATGCGATGAATGCTGTCGCTCGCAACCACAAGGCAATGATCAAGGTCCGGGTTTCGCGCCATCTTGCCGCCGTCATGGCCGGCAAGACCGATTGTCACCACCCCCAGCTCCTTCGCTTTGGTAAACGCGGCCAGGATGTTTTCCGAGCTGCCGCTGGTCGAAAACCCGATCACTCCGTCGCCGCGCCGCGCCAGCGCGATAAGCTGGCGAAGGAAGATGTGACCGAAACCGACATCGTTGCCGACCGCAGTGATCATCGCCATGTCGGTGGCCAGATTGACCGCCGTCAACGCCGGACGACCGGCGGTGACGGGATGCAGGAACTCAACGGCGAAATGCGAGGCATCGCAGCTCGACCCGCCATTGCCCATGCTGAACATGCGTCCGTTGCGGCGATACACGTCGGCGATCGCCTCCGCCACGGCGACCACATCCGAACCATGCTCGGCGAAAAAGCGCTGCTTGGTCGTGATGCTGTCTTCCGCCTTGTGACGCACGGAGTCGAGCAGTGCCTTGCGCAACACCCCGGCATCCTGCCGCCCGCCGTGCAGGAACGGATAGAGACCCTTCAATGCCTGGTCATTGGACATGCGCCGAATCTCCTATCCGGACCCGGATTCCATCATCTCCAACTCCGCCTGCATCTCTCCCAGTTCGGTCAGCAGCGCCAGAGTACGGGCCGCCTCATCGGCGTCAATCCGGCTCATGGCAAAGCCGACGTGCACCAGCACCCATTCACCGACGCAGGCCTCCGCCGGGCGATCGTCGAGAATGAAACTGACATTCACCGGCCGCCGCACGCCACCCACTTCCACCATCGCCAACGCCTCGGCGGCGTCGATGATTGCGACGATCCGTCCGGGAATGCCCAGGCACATCGGTGTTATCCTCCTTCGATCATCAGTGCGGCGGCGACCACTGCCTGGCCGAGCGCCAGGCCGCCGTCATTAGCCGGGACGGTCCTGTGCGTCAGCACCTGGTACCCCTGTTCTTCCAGCCGTTCGGTCACCAGTCCCAGAAGCAACCGGTTCTGAAAACTTCCGCCGGACAGGGCGACGTGTCCGCCCGCCCCCAGCTCCCCGACCATTTGGACGATCGCGACGGCCAGCCCGGTATGGAAACGCGCCGCGATGTGCTGCACCAGTACTTCCGCGGCCAAATCGTCGAGCAGTGCCGGCCACATCGGCGTCGGGTCCAAATGCAACGGCCCATCCCCATCGGGGTGCGTGATCGCGAACGGGTAGCCCGCTGCGTCGACTGTTTGTTCCGCCACCGCTTCCAACTGCATCGCCGCCTGGCCTTCATACTGCACGCGGTCTCGACACAAACCCACCACGGCGGCAACAGCATCGAACAATCGCCCGCACGAACCTGCCAACGGGGCATTGACCCGACGGGCAATCATTCCCTCGATCGTCGCAAGCGGTTTTCCGTTCAGGTAACGGCCCAATTCGGTTCGCCCGTACTTGGCCGAGAAATCCGGCCAGCCCATCGCCGCCACGATATGCGCGTAAGCATTGCGCCACGGCTCGCGGCTCGCCTGCGCGCCACCGGGCATCGCCACTGGCTTGAAGCAGGCCAGTCGCCGGAAGCCGCGGTAATCGGCGAGCAAAAACTCTCCGCCCCAGATGGTTCCATCCGCACCCCAGCCGAGCCCATCCAGAGCCACGCCGATCACCGGACCGGCGTCAAGCGTGACACCATTTTCCGCCATACAAGCCGCAATGTGCGCATGATGGTGCTGCACCTCGATTATCGGCAGCGCAGCCTGAGCCGCCATCTCCTGACCCAACTTCGTGGACAGGTACTCATGGTGGCAATCAATCGCGAAGCCAAGCGGGGCATGGGCGAACAGAGTGCGGTATTGTTCGATCGAGCGCGCATAATCGATGAAGGTCGGCACGTTCTCCAGATCGCCCATATGGTGCGACAGCACAGCCTGGCCCTCGCGCAACAGGCAGAATGCGGCTTTCAACTCCCCGCCCATTGCAAGGATGGGCGGGGCGACGGCAAAGCCTTCCGGCATCACCAACGACGCCGGCGCATAGCCCCGCGCGCGCCGCAACACACGCAAGGCCCCAGCCATGCGCCGAACCACCGAATCATCCACCCGCCGTTCGATATCGCGGTCGTGTAGCAGGAAATGATCCGCGATGCCTGCCAGACGCCCTGTCGCCTCGGCATTGCCGATGCATTGCGGTTCGTCGGAGATATTCCCGCTGGTCATCACCAACGGGCGGTCGGTGCCGTGCAGCAGCAGGTGATGCAGCGGCGTTCCGGGCAGCATAAAGCCGAGTGTGGCCAGTCCCGGTGCCACCCCCGGAAGCGCATCCGCCACAAGCGCGTCCAGCACCACGATCGGTGCAGCCGGGCTCTTCAACGCCGCGGTTTCGGCCTCGGTCACCGCGGCGAAGCGGCGGATCACCGACACGTCACGCGCCATCAGAGCGAATGGCTTGGCGTCGCGCCGCTTGGTCCGACGCAGCCGTGCCACCACTGCCGCGTTGGTCGCGTCGCAGGCCAGATGAAACCCGCCCAGCCCTTTGATCGCAACGATGCGGCCGGCCAGTAGCAGGGTGCGAGCGGCGTCTATCGCATCCGCGCCGGCCGGCGGCTCCAGCCACGCCTGCGGTCCGCAGACTGGGCAGGCAATCGGTTGCGCATGGAACCGCCGGTCGGCGGGATCGGTGTATTCCGCCGTGCAGTCATCGCACAGGCCGAACGCTCGCATGGTCGTGTTCGCGCGATCGTAGGGGATCGCCTGAATGATGGACAGTCGTGGGCCGCAATGGGTGCAGTTGGTAAACGGATAGCGGTAGCGCCGCTCAGCGGGATCAAGAATTTCCTGCCGGCACGCCGGGCAGATCGCTGCGTCCGGCACCGCGCCGGTTCGGACGTCACCGGACTGGCTGCCGATGATACGGAAGCTGGTTTCATTCGGTTCGACCGGCGCCGGTGTACGTTCGATACCGTCGATCCGCGCAAGAGGTGGCGGGTCACGCCGCAGATCAGCCACGAATCCGGCGATATCGGCCGCTGTGCCGTGGACCGACACCGTCACCCCGGCGGCGTCGTTGCCGACCCAGCCGCACAGCCCGTGGCGGCGCGCCAAGCGCCAGACCGTGGGGCGAAATCCCACGCCCTGCACCAAGCCGCTGACCCGGATCAGCTCGGCAGTCATCGACACGGGCGTGGTTTCACATTGTGCTGATCTTGATATAACGGGCAACGTCCTTTGCATTGACCGCGATCACCGCCAGCACCAGCAGGCCAAGACCGATCTTCCACACCGAACTCATCACACGCTCCTTGTTGCACGCAGCCGTTGCACCAGGTTATCCACCGCAGCAATCGCCGGTTCGATTGCCGCTGCGACGAGGGGGCTCAGGCCCATTACGCCTTCCTCACCGCCGGTCGTCAGCGGTTCGCACGCCACCACGAACACGGGGGCGCCGTTGCTGCCCAGCGCCCGCGCCAGTCCCAGCGCCGCCGCCGGGTCCAGAGCATGCGGCGAAAAATTCGCGTCGGCGGCATCCTGCGCCGCCACCTCGATGACAGACACCGTGCCGGCGGGCTGGCCACGCGGCGCGGCATCCACCAGCACCACCGCGTCGTGGCCATCCAGCAACGCATAAACAAGGTCGATGCCGCGGATACCGAAGTCCACCGCCCTGACGCCGTCCGGCACCCCTTCCGGACGCGCACGCAGACGCTGCACGACCTCGACGCCGAACGCATCATCCCCGTTGAATATGTTACCAATTCCGGCGACCAGAATGCTGTTCACGGCGACGGCTCCGCGGCAAGCTTCTCGACCTCGTCCAGGTCGAAGAAGAAGCGGTGCCCGGGCATCCGGTCGAGCCCGAACTCGCGCCCCGGGTCGTCCAACACGGTGACCGCAAGGTGCACGCGATTTTCGAAGTCTTGCTCGATGGCTTCGATGACGGCGATCTTGTCGCGCAGCACGACATCCATGATGTCGGCCCGGCGGCGCGGGCGCAGCCGGACGTGATCGCCGGGAGCGAAGCCGAGCGTCTCTTGCGCAAGCGGGACAGATGAAGGGACGCCGCGCATCACGCCATGCATCCGGGCAAACTCCGGGGCGCCCAGCTTTTCGGTCCGCTCCAGCAGCGTCCGCGCGCGCGTATCGACCGCCGCCATGTCCCGCTTTTCGGCCTCCGTCATCGTCAGGATGCGTAGGCTGAGGATCTCGTCGATTTCGGTGCCGTCGAACAGGTCGCCTGGACTTTCTGCGGCGATCTCCGGGTAGTCGTACAGGATGATCGGCGACGCAAGCATGATGTCGCCGGCGCCTTGCGCACCGACCAGCACCGGCCAGACACCCTGATTATCACAGGCAGCGGCGGCCTCGTGCAGCGCCGGCGGCGGGTCCATCAGCGACACGAAGGCGCCGTGTTCAACGCCCAGCAGGATATGGGTGGAGGCAAAGGCGCGACGCTGCGCCAGCTCCCGGTTCGCACGCTCCACTGCATTCAGAGGCGTCAGGTTCTCCGCCCGCACGGTGATGCGGAAGGCGTCGTCAGCGACGGATTGTGCGGTCACCTTCAGCGTGCCTGCCACGCTGCCGGCCGTCCGGATCACTGCGCCGGCGACACGCCCATCAGCCGCATGGATCGGCTTTACATCGCGCATTGCCGGAAAGTCGAACCGCTGCTCCACGGCACCGGCCAGCAACCGCGCCAGCGGCCACGCCCCGGTCACCTCCTGTTCCACCGCTTCTTCCCATGCCAGGTGGCGCGTGCCGTCCACATCCAGCCCCGCCACCCGCGGCAATGCGTCCGGATCAGCCGGAAGCGCCGCCCGAGCTTCTGCGAGCTCGCCTATTTCACGTGTGACGATGTGCAGAAACCGCAGCCGAATTTCCACATTCGTTTCCGCCCCGCCTTGCAGCAGACATTGCGCCTGCGTGCTGCACGGATCGCCGCCACTGGTTTGCACGTAGTCGCGCGGAAACAGACCGCCGAACGTCCAGCGCTGGCGGTTTTTGATGGAGACAGGTCCGTACGGATAGAGAATGTACCCCTCATACAGCACCGCCGCGACGATCGCCGAAACGCGCTCCAGGTTCACCGCGCCGCCTCCGTCAACAGCAGCGAATCCAGCGCCTGCTCCCAGGTGGCGAACCCCTGGTCTCGCTTGTAACGATACAGCCGATCGAACACATCGTGCCCCACGCACAACCACATGCCGTCCGGGTAATAATGCTGCATCATCTCCTGCCACAACGCGACCGGCAGCCGAAAATTGGCTTCCTTGGTCCAGGAAACCTGGTCGATCTGCAGCCGGCCGTCCGCGTCCGCATAGAAGATCGAGCCGCTGAAGAGCAGCGACAGCGGCACCTCGCCCGCGGCCAACCCGTGAAAATATTTGGTCGCGGCGATGTTGAAGTCAAAGCTGCAGGGCACCGGAAGGTCGATCGTGCATTCGGTTTCGAAACCCGGCACCGATGTGTTCGTGTGGGTCCAGAGAAAGCTGCGCAGCGTTTCGCTCCAGCGCGCAGGGGGGCCGAATAGGTCGGACAGCAGCTCCTGCTCCCGCGGCTCGTACCGTCGCCGGGTCGCCTCGATCCGTACCTGGCAGCGCAGCAGTACGTTGCGCACGGCGACAGCAGGCGTGCGGTTGGTCACGCGCAGCGCGAACAGCAGCAGCGGCGCGACCGCATGGGTCGCAACGCTGGCCTTCTCGACGGCGAAATCGAGATCAACCATGCGACCAGTCCGCCGCCACGCCGATGGACTTACGAAGCCGGGCAAAGAACTCCCGGATCGCGGCCCACGCCTCGGTTCCGCCGGAAAGGCCGCGCCAATGTTTGCGGATCAGCCCGATCAGGGCGTAGCAGCGGTCGATTGGCACCAAGTAATGATCGCGTCGTCCGTCAGTGCGATCAATCAGCAACGCCTCGACATCCGGATCAAGCGCGGCGAGCGCCGGGTTGCGGGCGACCAACTCCGACCAGCCATCGAGCGGCAGCAGAGATTCGGTGGCGCCAGCCGGACCGGGTACAACGCGATCACCCGCCCCTGCGGCGTGCTGTGGAACATGAAGGCCAGACCTATGGGTATCTGCAACGCCTCCCATTCGGCATCGGTCAGGCGGAAATCCTCCAGACGCCGCGCCCGTGCCGGCAACCGACGAAACCGCGCGTCCGTGCGCTCCGCCGTCGCCGCGCAGCCGGAGCAGGCACACAAAAGATGGCGGCCGACGGTATCGACCAGATGCGCGTGCGTCTCCGGGATCGCCGCACCACACAATTCGCAGCGGGCGACCGCGTGTGGCTGGACGAAGCGCCTGACCTGACGCACCCAGTTCTGTGACGGCGCAACGACGACCATTCGCGGTCCTTGTTGTTGGTCAGCCCGCCAGCGCCGGGCTCGCTTCCTCCGTCGTCTCCTTAAGTCCGTCGATCACCAGAGTTTCGAGTTCCGGCGCGGCTTCGATCACGGCCGCTTCGATTTTCTCCCGCAACCCAGGCCGGGTGTCGCCGCCATGGTGAACAATCACCCGCGCGGTCATTCCGTTGATCGCGACGCCACCCAGGCGGACGCCGTCCCCGGCCAATTCCCGGTTCAGCGCCGCAATCGCCTGTTTCACTCGGTCGGTTAGTTCCTGCGGATGCAGCCCGTGCAGCAGCAGCACGGCACGCACATGCGGGTCCTGCGACAGGTTGGCGAACAAATCCGGCGCCGCAGCGAACTCCGACGCAATACGCGCGAGCGCCAGCCCGTGCAGATCGAGCACCACTTCCAGCAAGCCGCGCGCCAGCTGCCGGCCGGCCGGATCGGGGAGCGAATCCAGCCCCTGTATCAGTGACTCAATCCGCCGCAGAGCCTCGTCGGCTTCGCTCATGTCTGGCCGTGCCGAGCCCCGAACATCGGAGAGTGTACCGTCTCCAGCGTCTTGCCCTTGCCAAGGAACATATGCACGCCGCAGGGCAGGCAGGGATCGAAGCTACGCACCGTGCGCATGATATCGATGCCCTTGAAATTATCCGGACCGTTCTCCTCGAAGATCGGAGTGTTCTGCACGGCGTCTTCGTATGGTCCAGGCGTGCCGTACTTGTCGCGCGGGTTGGCGTTCCAGGGCGTCGGCGGGTACGGGTGGTAATTGGCGATCTTGCCGTCGCGGATCACCAGATGGTGCGACAGCACGCCCCTGACTGCCTCATGGAAGCCGCAGCCGATCCCCTCATCCGGCACCTTGAAGTCCGACCAGGTCTGGGTGCGGCCTGCTTGCACCTCGGCAAACGCTTTCTCCAGGAAGTAATATGCCGCGGCCGCGCAATACGCCTGGAAATAGGTGCGCGCACGATCGCGCTCGATCGTGTTGCTCCATTTCGGCACCTTCCACTCGAACTCCACCTCCGGCTTCAATGCGGTCTTCGGCAGGTAGATTTTCACACTGTGGCCGGTCGCCTTCACGTAGCCGATATCCACCAGGCCGGCGAGTGCGGTGGACCACAGCCGCGCGATCGCCCCGCCGCCGGTGTCCAGCGCCAGATGGTCGCCGGTACGCTTGTCCAGCCAGCGCGGCGACATCACCCAGGAATAGTTGCCGTCGAACTTGCGCTTCTGGGGACGCGGAATGGTGGTCTGGTTCCACGGGTGGTTCTGGTCCACCGGATTGCCGAGCGGATCGCGCTTGACAAACGTCTCCCGGTTCTCCCAGCCGTCGTAATAGGAGTGGCCGAGCAGGATGCGGATGTTCAGGTTGATATCCACCAGGTCCGTGGTCACCAACTGCCCATCGACCACAACGCCGGGGGTGACGTACATGCCGTGCCCCCAGTTGGTCATGTTGCGATACTGGTAGTCGCACACGTCCGGGTCCTGATAGGCCCCCCAGCAGCCCAGCAGGATGCGCCGACGGCCGACTTCTTCATACCCAGGCAGCGCCTCGTAGAAGAAGTCGAACAGATCATCGTGCAGCGGCACCACTTTCTTCATGAACTCGGCGTAGCGCGCCAGCCGGGTCATGTATTCGGTGAACAACTGCACCGATGGCACGGTACCGACGCCGCCGGGATACAGGGTGGAGGGATGCACGTGCCGCCCCTCCATCAGACTGAACATCTCGCGCGTGTAACGGCTGACCAGCAGCGTTTCGCGATAGAACTCGCCGGTGAATGGGTTCAACGCGGTCATGATGTCTGCGATCGTGCGATAGCCGTGGTCGGCACTGTGCGGCGCTTTGGTCTGTTGCGCCTTAGCCCAGACCCCGGGATTGGTTTCCTTCAGCATCTGTTCGCAGAAATCGACACCGACCAGGTTATCCTGGAAGATGTTGTGGTCGAACATGTACTCGGCGGCCTCGCCGAGATTGATGATCCACTCAGCCAGCGCCGGCGGGCGGACGCCATACGCCATGTTCTGCGCATAGACCGAGCAGGTGGCGTGATTGTCGCCGCAGATGCCACAGATGCGGCTGGTGATGAAGTGCGAATCCCGCGGGTCCTTGCCCTTCATGAACACGCTGTAGCCGCGAAAGATCGATGACGTGCTGTGGCATTCCGCCACCTTGCGGTTCTCGAAATCGATCTTGGTGTAAATGCCAAGACTGCCGACGATCCGCGTGATCGGGTCCCAGTTCATCTCCACCAGATTGCCCGGCGTGCTGGACGGCGCGGCTCCGGTGCGCGTGGCGATGTCGCGCGTGATGTCGGGCATGCATTCTACTCCCGTGGCAGGTGGTTTACTGCGGATGATAGCCCGTCGTCAGCACCGGCTTGTTGTGCCGCCACTTCGGCTCCTTGTTCAGCGTCGAGTTGGTGATCTTGCGCAGATTGCGGATCAGCACGCCGTACGGCCGGATCGCGCCGGATGAAAACACCGCGCCGGGCGGTTCGTCCATGAACGGCATAAACTTGTCGGGGAAGCCCGGCATGGTGCAGCCGATGCAGATGCCGCCGACATTGGGACAACCGCCCAGACCGGAGATCCAGCCACGCTTGGGCACATTGCACTGCACGACCGGGCCCCAGCAGCCGATCTTCACCAGGCATTTCGGCGAGCCATATTCCTTGGCGAAATCCGCCTGCTCGTAATAGGCGGCACGATCGCAGCCGTTGTGCACGGTGTTGCTGAACAGCCATTTCGGCCGCCCGGCCTGATCCAGCGGAATCATCGGCGCCAGCCCGGCAAGCTGGCGCAGCAGGTACAGCAGCGTCTCCATGAAATTATCCGGCTGCACCGGGCAGCCCGGCACATTCACGATCGGCAAGCCGATCTTCGAGCGCCATTCCGCCCCCAGATAATCGCCCAGCCCCATGCAGCCGGTGGGATTGCCTTCCATTGCGTGGATGCCGCCATAGGTCGCGCACGTGCCGGCGCCGATGACCCCCAGCGCCTTCGGCGCCAGACGATCGATCCATTCATTGGTGGTGATCGGCTCCCCGGTCTTCGGGTCCGAGCCCATCGCCGCCCAATAGCCCTCGCCGCTGAGCTTTTCGTTGGGAATGGACCCTTCCACCACCAGCACAAAGTTATCCAGCTCTCCGCGTGCCGCCTTGTGGAACGGCTCCAGGAACGCGTCACCGACCGTGTAGGCCAGCACTGGGTTGTGCAGGTGTACCTTGGGCAGACCTGGGATTGCACCGAGCAGCACATCCTCGATGCTGGGTTCGCTGGCCGCGGTAATGGAAACCGTGTCGCCGTCGCAGCCGAGCCCGGCGGTGATCCACAGGATATGCACCTCGGCGACAGCGGGTGCGTGCTGTGTCTTGCGGCCGTACGGAACCGGGATTGTGTCGGACATCGGACGCTCCCTCCTGCGGCGATAGCGGCGCGTCGGTCACCATGGCGCACCGGACGCAAGCTGGCGGGGCGCAGTAACCGGTAACCGGGTAAGCTTACGGGGAACTCATTCGGCGCCGAACGCAAGAGACAGTGAGGAGCGAACGGGCACACGTCACAAACCCGTGCGCCGGCGGACCCGATTGACGGTTGTCAGCCATCTTATTGCGGCTGCCTCACCGGCCGGCCACAGTTCCCGGATACAGCACCCGCAGCACCACCATCCATGCATAACGCGCGTCGAGCACCTGCCCATCCGGCGTCGCCAGTTTGCCGTCCTGCGTGACCGGCACATGCTTCATGGTGACAGCATCATCGATGTTGCCCCCGATCACCTGCAACTGTCCCGGCACCGCGCCGGCGACAATGTCGCAATGGGCCGGAAAGTGCGGGACCGGCAGGTCGTCGTAGGTCAGCGGACGCCGTGTACGCGCCTCACAGATTATGTCACCCGGTTGCGGCGCATAGGCTGCCGGCGGTTCGGCGGTGATCAGCCAGCCGGCGGTTTGGCCCAGCGCCATCTGCTTCGCGACATCGATATAATCGGAGTGCGCCTCGGAGTACGGGAACCGCGAACCGGCTCCGGCAATTCTCATGACGTATGAAATGAATGCGGCGGACCAAGCATAATAGGCATCCCGGTCGGCCGGAAACTCCTGGCCGCCTTCATCGTGCTTGCCGGTCCAAAGGGCTTGCGGCGTACCGGCGGGCATCCCGAGCCACCAATACTCTCCCACCCGTTGCCACAGGCCGGGCATGCGCTCCGGCTTCTGGTCCGGCAGCGGTCGCGGGCGGGTGCCGGGCGGGTCGTCATCAACCGGCTGACCGAACAGCCGCCATTCGCGCAGCGCAATCGCCACCACTGACTCGCGTGAGATCGGTTCGTAGGGAAGGGTCGCGAACGGCGGATCATGCACATCGGACGGCACCGACAGCGGCAATGTCGGCTGTCGCGCCCTTGGCGGCGCGGCGCAACCGGCCAGCACGGCGAGCAGAACAACAGCCGGCAAACTCGCGGTCGAGGTCAGCTTCACGACGTCCAGGGGGTTGGGAACAGATCGGCCGGCACCGCATAGGGCATCGTCGCGAGTCGGGCATCATCGGAATGCCCGGATGAACCGCAGCGTGTCGCGCAGCACCGGCGCGAGGAACCGCAGCAACGGGGCGAAGGCACCGATCAGGCCCACATGGCCGACGCCCGGATACAGTACCTGCTCCACTCTGCCGCCTGCCGCACGGATGCGCGCTGCCAGCCGGGCGCTGTTCGCCGGATCCACCGTGGTATCGGCGGCTCCGGCCAGCAGCAGCAACGGCGGCGCGGTGCCGTCCACGAAATTGATCGGCTGCGTGAGCTCCAACGGTTCCCCCCGATCGAAGATCGCCTTCAGCGTGTCACTGTCCAGCGGCAGGAAATCATACGGTCCGGCGACGCCGATAACACCGGCCAAATCGCGCCTCGGGTCCATGCCGACGCCGCGCAGCCAGCTCGGGTCAAGCGCCAGCATCGCCGCGATATAGGCGCCGGCGGAGTGCCCCATCAGGAACAGCCGTCGCGGATCGCCGCCGAACCTCGCGATGTTGCGCTCCGCCCAGCTTACCGCGAGCGCGGCGTCTTCCAGGAATGCGGGGAACCCGACTGCCGGATAGACGCGGTAATCCGGGATAACAACCAGCACACCGTCGCCGGCGAGCGTGCGGCCGAGAAAGCGATAGGTGGCCTTGTCGCCCGAGGTCCAGCCGCCGCCATAGAAGAACACCACGACGGGAATCGGTCCATACGATTTCACCGGGACATATACATCCAGGCCGTGTCGCGGACCGGGTGCGTAGGCCAGGTCCGGCGTCATGCGGCTGCCGGCGCCTGATGTCAGCGCATTCACCAATCTCGCCGGCGAGCAAGCCGAAACCATCGAAGCGGCGAGCAGCGCCGCGGCGTTGCCGGCTCGGATCCGGCGGCGTATGGTTTGCATTCGGGTCAAATCCTGTTCAAAGGAGATCGCATGGCGTTGCTGAAAGACAGGTTGGCGGCCATCCGCCGCGGGGCGGAGGGCGACGGCACCAAACCGGGCCGTATCCCGCCGGAATTCCTGACCATCATGCATCGGGTCACCGCGGACCAGCGCGTCTCCGGCTTCCGGGAACGCATGCCGCAGCCGGGACAGGTCGCGCCGGCGTTTGACCTGCCGGATCAGGACGGCGCATTGGTTTCCTCTGCCACCATGCTGGCGCGCGGGCCTGTGGTGCTGTCCTTCTTCCGCGGCCGATGGTGACCGTACCTGCCGACATGAGCTGGAGGCTCTGAACGCAGTACTTCCGGATATCCGCGCGCTGGGGGCGGAACTGCTGGTGATCTCCCCGCAATTGCCGAGCCACTCGCGGGAGTTGAAAACCGCGTCGAAGCTCGATTTCGATCTGCTGTATGACGCCGGAAACCAGACCGCCGAGGCGTTCGGTCTGGCCATGCAACTTCCTGACGACCTGATCGCCGTGTATCGCAAGATCGGCGTCAACCTGCCGCTGTTCAACGGCGACGAAACTTGGCGCCTGCCGGTACCGGCACAATTCATTTTGGACAAGGCGGGCGTCGTCCGCGCGGTCGATGCGGACCCCGACTACACCACCCGCCCGGAGCCGGAGGAAACCCTGGCCGCACTCCGCGCCATCAGCTGATGGCGCGGAGAACCGCTGCTCACGTGGTGTGCCAGCCGAACTGCTGCGGCTTGCGGCCGGCCGCGTGGTGCAGCCGGACGTTGACCAATGCTGGCCCGTTATGGGCCATCGCTGCGTCCAGTGCGCCGCGAAGCTCCTTCGGATCCTCGATGTAGAAGCCCTTGCCGCCGAACGCCTCCATCACCTTGTCGTAGCGCGCGCCGATCGTCAGCACGCGCGGCGGCAGTTGCGTGCGATCATCGGGGAACTCGGCCATGCCGCCGCCGATGCCGCCATTGTTCAGCACCACCACCTTGACCGGCAGGCGATAGCGGCAGGCGGTTTCCATCTCCATGCCGGAGAAGCCGATCGCGGAGTCGCCCGACACGGAAATGATCGGCCGGTCGGGGTGCACCACCGCGGCAGCGATGGTGAAGCCCCATGCCGATGCCCATGGTGCCGTAGCTGCCGGCATCCAGCCGCAGGCGGGCGGCCGCGTTGGGCAACTGCGTGCGGCCGATATCCATGGTGTTGGCGCCCTCGCCGATGATCACGGCATTCTTCGGCGCCCAGGCGCTGATATCCCGCAGCGCGCGGTAGTAGTTGGTCGGCACCGAATTCGTCGTCGATCATCGGCTTGATCTGCTGGGCGTTTTCGGCCGATTTTGCGGCGATCGCCGCGCGCCAAGCGGTATCTTTCGGATAGAACCACTGCCGCCTCTGCAGCGCCTTGTTGAGCTGACCGACCACGGCCGGCCGTCGCCGACCAGCGCAACCTCCGCCGGCACGTTGTGACTGATCGCCTCGGGGGAGATGTCGAGCTGCACGATGCGCACGTTCCGGCCGAACCGCGGCGGCAGTCCGAAATGCATGATCCAGTTCAGCCGCGCGCCCATCAGGAAGATGACATCGGCATTCTGCAACGCGTGGCTGCGCGCGGCGCCCACCGAGAGCGGATGGTTGTCGTCCAGTACGCCCTTGCCCATCGGCGAGGCCAGGAAGGGGATCTGCGTGCGCTCGATGAAGGCGCGCACCTCGTCCTCGGCGCGCGACCAGGCCATGCCCTTGCCGACGATCACCAGCGGCCGCTCTGCCGATTCCAGCGCGTTCAGCGCCTTCTCCACATCGTCAGGCATTGCCTGCATGCGCGGCGGCTCGGCGATGGTTGCGGCCGGGCGCACTTTCTCTTCGTCCGCCTCGCCCAGGATGATGTCGTCGGGCATGTCCAGATAACTGGCGCCGGGGCGGCCGTAGATCGAGTTGCGGACGGCCATCTCGACATAGAACGGGATGCGGTGGACGTGCTCGATCGCGTGGGCGAACTTGCAGAACGGCGAGGCGATCTGCACCTGGCGTTCTTCCTGGAATGCGCCCATGCCGTTCTGGTACGTGGGGGAGGCGCCGCCGATCAGGATCATCGGCCAGCAATTCTGCTGCGCGTTGGCCAGCCCGGCCAGCCCATGCACGACGCCGGGACCCGAGACGACCAGGCAGGCGCCAGGGCGGCCCGTCAGGTAGCCGGCGGCCTGCGCCGCGTAGGAAGCCGATTGTTCGTTGCGCATGCCAATATAAGTGATGCCGGCCTTCTGCGCGGCCGCGGCGATCGGCCCCACGGGAAAGCCGACGATCCCGAACATGTAATCCACGCCCTGCTGCTTGAGGCTTCGCGCCATCAATGTGGCGCCGTCGATCTTGCCCATGTGTTTCCTCCCGTCGGTGAAAGAACCATCGGCCGGAAGGATGCCGCATTTATCCCGGCATGGGAACTCGGTCGCCGGGCCGACCGGCGGGGTTGCAAACCGCGCAGGCAACCCGCAGAGAGCGTACTTCTTCAAAGCGCCACGGGGCTGATCGGTGCGGAAACTTTTGTGCATCCTCGGTCTGCTGATCCTGGCAGGTCCGGCGGTAGCCCAGCGCATCGGGCCGTCGTGGCCCGCGTGTGCGGACGCGACGGACCCCGACCTGCGCATCAGCGCCTGCACCGATATCCTGAATTCTGCCGGCATCCGACCCGACGACATCGCCGCCGCCCTGATCAATCGCGGTGAAGCCTACGATCGGAAGGGCCAGTTCGATCGCGCCATCGCGGATTACGACGCCGCCATCCAACTCCGTCCGACCTTCGCCCCCGCCTATGCACACCGCTGTTTCACGGACAGCGAGGCCGGTCGTTACGAGGTCGCCATCGAGGATTGTAACATTGCTCTGGGAATCGACCCAGATGACGCCTCGGCACTGCTCAATCGCGGGGTCGCAAATTACGAGAAAGGCGAGATCGACCGGGCGATCGACGACTGGAGCGCGGCGATACGGATCGACCCTGGATCGACGCCAGCCTTGACCGATCGCTGCATGGCGCTTGTCGATCAGGGCAACAATGACCGCGCCATCGCCGACTGCAATGCCGCGCTGAAGATCGATCCTGATTCCGCGCTGGCCCTGGCGCATCGTGGCGACGCCAATCTGGCCAAAGGGAACTACGATCCGGCAAACGCGGATTTCGACCGCGCCGCCACGCTGGACCCTGGATCGGCACTGGCGCGATCCGGCCAGTGCATGGCCGAAAGCGCGCTGGCACGGTTCGACCAAGCAATTCAGGCATGTGATGCCGCGATCGCGCTGGCGCCCGACTCCGACCTGAACTTCGTAAGCCGAGGCAAGGCGTATCTCGGCAAAGCGGCGTTGGACCAGGCTATCGAGGATTTCGGCCACGCGCTCCGGCTCGACCCGAAATCGGCCACCGCATTGCTGAACCGCTGTTACGCGTACGGCCAAAAGCATCAGTATGATCGGGCGATTCAGGATTGCGCCGCAGCCGCTGCGATCGACCCGTCCTGGGACCTGCCGTTGATCGATCGCGGTGCGGATTACCTTCACATGGGCGAAACGGATCGCGCCATTGAGGATTTCGATCGCGCGATCCAACTCAACCCGGTTTCGGCGCAGGGGTTCGCCAACCGATGCAAGGCCTACACTGACGCCGGCCAGCCTGACCGCGCTATCCAGGACTGCGATGCAGCGGTGAAACTCGATCCCGCCGGCGCGCAGGCATTCACCAATCGAGGCGCCGCTTGGTCACGGGAAGGACGGTTCGACCGCGCGATCGCCGATTTCAACAGCGCGATCGGTCTTGACCCGCGCTCCGCGGACGCACTTTCGGATCGTTGCGCCGCCTACACCAGCGAGGACCAGCCCGATCGCGCGGTCCAGGACTGCGACGCCGCGCTACTGATCGATCCCGGGAGTGCCGAAGCCCTGACGAACCGTGGCTTCGCCCGGTTGCACACCGGCCAGACGGATCAAGCGATCAAGGACCTCGATCGGGCGATCGAACTTGATCCCGCCAACGCGGTTGCTTTCACCGATCGCGGCGCCGCCTATGTGGCCAAAGGCGACGGCGCGCGCGCCGTGCAGGACTTCGACCGCGCAATCCAGCTCGATGCAACCAGCAGCAAGGCTTTCCTCGGCCGCAGCGCTGCCGAGGATCGTCTGGGCCTGCACGACCGCGCAGTCCAAGATTACCAGCATGCGCTCCGGATAGACCCGGCGTCAGCCACATCGCCCTGAATCACCGGCCCCGCGCTGCGCCGTGGGGCTGCCTCTGAGGCTGCCTCTGGGGCAACGTTAACGAGCGGCAATCTCCCGCGTTGCCCGAATCGGCAATTTCAGGACCTTGCACAGCGCATCAAGGTTTTCCGCACGCGGCCTGGAGCGGCCGATTTCCCAAAAGTAAACCGCCGGCGTGGTCACGCCGATCCGCGCAGCGACCTCCGAGACGGACAGCCCGCGGGTCATCCGGGCGTTCCGCAGCAGCGTGCTGAGACTTGCTTTCCGAGCCAATGTGAATCTCCTGTTGTCAACGATGCTCTACATGGCCTTGTTTGCGATGTTTTGCAAGTTGGCCACCTGGCGACCGGGATCCTGGGCTGGTTCGCAAACCACACGGCCTGTTATCGCCCGCCGCTACCCCCGAGATCCGCGCGAACCCGTTCGCCATTCGCACGCCACCACCCATGCAGAATGCCGACGTCCCAGCCCAGGCAGAAATGTTTCACGCCCATTTCCAGATACGGCGCGGCTTCCGCCGGCTCGCCGATCTCGACACGCGGATGGATGCCGTGCTTCAGCGCCGTCTCGATGGTGGTCCGCTCGGCCCTCAGTACGTCCGGGTGCGTCCACTGGCCGGCAACTCCGATGCTCATGGCGTAATCGGCCGGGCCGAACTGCACCATGTCGATATCGTTTACCGAGAGGATTGCTTCCAGGTCCTCCACACATTCCCGCTTTTCCACCATGATCGCGACGATCACGTCATCGAGTGCCTGGACGAAAGCCGGCGTGCCGCCTTCCTGCACCACCCCGACATCGCGGCGCATGCCGACGCCATGCAGCCCGCCGGAGCCGGGTGCCTCCGCGCGGACCGCACGGACGCAGGCGACCGCGTCAGCGACTGTGCGGACATCGGCAAACAGGACGCCCTGAAACCCGGAGCCGATCGCCCGCATCGCCTGATGCGTCCATTGGGTCTGCTCGATCTTCATCATGCCGACCAGGTTCGCGAGCTCCAGCGCCCGGCCGAGATTGTCCAGCTCGTGCAGATCGAACGGCGCATATTCGGCAGTGAACTCGATATAGTCGTAAAGCCCGGTGTGTCCCACGAGCTCCACCAGGGTGGGCCAGGTCGATAGCAGATGCGTCCCAAGCGTCGGTTGCCCGGCGGCGATGAGTTCGCGAAGACGGTTCTTGCGCATCTGGTTCTCCTTGAAACCGCTGGTTCAGAGCGGCAAATCGGGCGGGAATGCCGGCTTGCGCTTCTCGAGATGCGAGGCCAGCCCTTCCCGCAGTTCCGGGCCGGAAAAGCCGAGGAACTCCAGCGCGAGCGAGGCGTCGAAGCCGGGGCCGGCCTGGCGCAACCAGTTGTTGAGCGCGTATTTGGTCCAGCGGATCGCGCTCTGGGCACCCTCGGCGAGCCGGATCGCGATCTCCAGCGCCTTGTCGTCCAGTTCAGCATCATCGACCGCCAGCGACACGAGCCCGATGCGCTCGGCTTCGTCGCCCAGAACCTGTTCGCACAACAACAGGTAGTATTTCGCCTTCGCCATCCCGCACAGCAGCGGCCAGATGATAGCTGCGTGATCGCCGGCGGCGACACCAAGCCGCGTATGCCCGTCGATGATGCGGCAGTCCTTCGTGGCGATGGAGATGTCCGCCAGCAGGCCGCAGACCAGCCCGGCGCCGACCGCGACGCCACGCATGGCGCTGACCACCGGCTTGTTGCAGTTGATCAGGTTGAACACGATGTCCCGCGCCTCCTTCCAGGTGCGGGCCCGGGCGGCGAAATCGTCCGCGACATCCTGGATCATCGCGAAATCGCCGCCAGCCGAGAACACTCTGCCGGCGCCGGTCAGGATAACCGCGTTAACGGTGGGATCGGTGCCGATGTCGACCCAGATCTCGGCCAGCTCGCGATGCATCGCCGCGTCAGCACTGTTCATGCGGCCATTCGTCATGGTCACCCGCAGCACGCGCGGGTGCGGCCGGTCGAAGGCGAGACGGGTGTAGCGGGCATATCGGTCGGTCATCGCGCATCCCTCCCCGCTAATAACGAACCCGCGGATCCAGCACCGCATACAGCAGATCGATACCAAGATTGATCAGCACATACACGCCGGAGATCACCAGCAGCGCGCCCTGGATCACCGGATAATCCCGCCGCAGCACCGCCGAGACTACCAGATTGCCGACCCCGGGAAGCCCGAACACTGTCTCTGTCACGATCGCTCCGCCCAGCAATCCGGCGACCGTCAGTCCGATCACCGTCAGCACTGCGGTGCGTGCATTGCGGAACGCATGCTTGAAGATCACCGTGCCCGGACCGAGCCCTTTGGCGCGGGCGGTGCGCACGTAATCTTCTTGCAGCACGTCCAGCATGCTGGTGCGGGTGAAACGAATGATCAGCGCCGAGCTCGGAATGCCGAGCGCGATCGCCGGCATGATCAGATAAGAAAGGCGTTCGAGAACGCCAGCATTCGGCGGTCCGTAGCCGGCCACTGGAAGCAGGTGCCAGCGCACGGCAAGGTATTCGATCAGGGTGAGACCGATCCAGAAGCTCGGCAGGCTGGCCGCGGCCATCGAAATCGCGGTCACGCCCTGATCGAGCAGGCTACCCCGTTTGACCGACGACAGGATGCCGATCGGCACGCCGATCAGCGTGGCCAGACCGGCCGCCAGAACAGTGAGCTGGATCGTGAGCGGCGCGCGCTCGGCCAGCGCCTGGGTGACGCTGCGGCCGAGGAAGATAGAACTCGCCCAGCCGCAGCCGCACCACCGATTGCATGAAGTGGATATATTGCACCGGCAGCGGCGCATCGAGGCCGAGACGGGTGCGCAGCGCGGCGATGTCGGCGGCGGTCGCAGCGGGGCCGAGCATCACCGCGGCAGGATCGCCTGGGATCACGTGGCCGATCACGAAGACGATCGTCGCCACAAGGAACATCACGACAACCATGCCGGCCAGGCGGCGCATCAGGTAGTGCGTCATGCGCGCCCGGCCCGGCGATGCTTCAAGCGGAAAGTTTCGTGTTCCAGAACGCCGGCCAGATGCCAGGATAATAACCGGACATCCGTTTGCTGGCGCCAAAGGTCGTGAACCCGTCGCCGATCTTGATCGTCGGGACTTCCTTATAGAACAGCGCTTGCAGCGTATGCCAAAGCGGGATGCGTTTCGCCGTATCGCTTTCGGTTACGAAGGCGTCCAGCGCGGCGCGCTTGTCCGGCGTGTCCCACCAGCCCGGATAGCTCGGGTTGAAGATGGTGATCGAGGACGGCTCCGGGACCACGCCATGACCGGTGACGAACCCGTCCCAAAGATCCGGGTTCTGCCGGCGTTGCAGGATGGTTGCCCAGTCCGTCACCTGAAGGTCGATCTTGAAGCCGGCGTCGGTCAGGTTGGCCTGGATCACCTGGGCGATCTTGTATTGGTAGTCGTATTGCACGCTGGTCAGGATACGGATCGGTTCGCCCCTGTAGCCGGCCCGTTTCAGCAGGCCCGCCGCCTTGTCCGGGTTGTTCTGGTTGTAACCGGGTGCGTCCGGGTCGTACCACGCGGTGCCTTCCGGATAAATCGACCCATCCAGCTTCCACAGCGACTTGTCGCCGTATGCCGCCTCCAGCGCGTCGCGATTGTTGATCGCCGCCTGAGCCGCCTGGCGCAGCAGCATGTTGCTCATGGTGCCTTTTTTGGTGTTCATGATGAACAGCGGCCAGTTGGCGGCAGTCAGAACGCCGGGCTGCACGTCCGGCCGGTTATGGATCCGTGCATAGCTTTCCGGCGTAAGGTTGTCCGCCCACTGATACTGGCCGGCCATCAATCCGTCCGCGCGCGTGGTGGGATTGGGCGCCGGGACGAACCGGATTTCGTCGATCAGCGCCTGCCGCATTCCGACATATCCGTTGGTAGCACCTGGCGGAGACACGTACCTTGGGAAACTTGACGATCCGCACGTAGGTGTCTGGTTTGTATTCGATAAACTTGTAGGGGCCAGTGCCGACGAATTCCTTCAACGGATCCGCCGCGGTGGCGATGCGCTTCGGCATGATCACCGGCGCACCGTTCGGAAACGCGAGCAGATTGACCAGCGGGGAATACGGCTGCTTCAACACGATCTGCAACGTGTTCGCGTCCTTGGCCGAGATCAACTCCAGATACTGCCACGGCGTACGCCCGCGCGGCGACAAACGGCCCCAGCGCTGCAACGACGCGATCACGTCGTCGACCGTCATGGTGCTGCCATCGTGAAACGGCACACCGCTGCGCAGCTTGATCAGGTATTGCTTGCCGTCCTCGCTGATGTCGGGGAGTGCCGAGGCCAGCAGCGGCGCGATGGCGAAATCCGGGGCGAAGATGTATAATGTTTCATAAAAATGATCGGTGATTTCCGACAGCAGGTCGGACGTCACCGGCATGGGATCGAGCGGACCGGGGTCCCCGGTGGTGGCGACGGTCAATACACTGCCAGATTGCGCCCCCGCCAATCCGATGGGCAGCATCGTGGCGGCCGCGGCCCCCAGCATCAACGCGCGCCGTTCCGGTGAAGCCGGCCGTTCCATTGCGGTCCCTCCCGATCCCTTGGTTATATGGTCCAGCATGGCAGACGCCGATGCAACACGAAAGCCGGGAGGCGTGATCAGACGTGACCCCATCATCCGACCCTGTTGATTTCCTGATCGCCGGTGGCGGATCGGCCGGATGCGCACTGGCGTCGCGCCTCAGCGAAGACCCGAGCACACGCGTGCTGCTGGTCGAAGCCGGGCGCGACCTGACGCACCAGACGTTCCCCTCGCGTTTGGCATCGGCTTATCCGGGACGTGCGTATTTCGACCGCGACTGGCTATGGCCCACGCTGTCGGCGGCGCGCGGCGATACCGGCACCAACCGTCCAGGTGCGGTGCGGTTCTATGAGCAGGCGCGGATTTTGGGCGGCGGATCCTCGATCAACGGCATCTGCGCCAATCGCGGTTCCCCGTACGATTACGATGAATGGGCGAATGCGGGCGCACATGGCTGGGCCTGGCCCGACGTGCTGCCGTATTTCCGCAAGCTGGAAAGCGATCGCGACTTCGACGGCCCGCTGCATGGCAAATCCGGCCCGCTGCCGATCCGCCGGCACCGGCGAGGCGACTGGACCGGCTATACGCGCGCTGTCGCCGCCAGTTTCGCCGCAATGGGCTATCCGATGCTGGACGACCAGAACGGCGTCTGGGCCGACGGTGTGATTCCCACCACCTACAACGTCGATGACAAGGGCCGGCGTGCCAGCGCCGCGGTCGCTTATCTGACTCCGGAGGTGCGTCGCCGGCCGAACTTGCAGATCATGCTTGAAACCGTGGTGGACGGGCTGGTGGTGGAAAACCGGCGCGTCGATGCGCTGCGCGTGAAGCGCGGCGGCCGGGACGAAACGCTGGCGGCGCGGCAGATCATCCTGTGCATGGGCGCCCTGCAATCGCCCGTCATGCTGATGCGCAACGGTATCGGCAATGCGGCGCACCTGCGCGATCGCGGGATCACGGTGCTGGCGGACCGCCCCGGCGTCGGCGAGAACCTGCTGGAGCATCCGAATATCGGCGTCTCCGCGTTCCTGGATCGATCGGCACGGCAGCCATCGGGCGAGGGCCATCATCTGCAAGCGCTGCTGCGCTACTCCTCCGGTCTGCCGGGAACGCCGCCCGGCGACATGCACGTAGCGATCTCGTCGCGCTCGTCGTGGCATTCGGTAGGGCGACGGATCGGTTCGTTGGGGTTCTGGGTGAACAAGGCTTACTCGAAAGGGCGCATCCGGCTGGCGGCGGCGCCGGGTGCGCCGGCCGAGATCGATTTCCGCATGCTGTCCGATCCGCGCGACCTGGTGCGGCTGAAGGACGGGTTCCGCATGGGCGTGCGCGCGTTGTCGGCGCCGTCGCTGGCGGGAATCGTGCTGGACATGTTTCCGAGCGGGTTCTCCGCCCGCATCCGTGCGCTGACCCGCCCCACGCCGCGCAACGCGGTGGCAATGGCGGTCGCGGCGCCGCTGATGGACCGCAGCTCCCGGCTTCGCCGGGGATTTATGGCGTACGCGATGGAAAGCCAGCACAGCGCGGAGGTGCTGGCGCAGGACGACGTCGCACTGGAGGCGCATCTGCGCCGGTCGGTCGGCGGTACCTGGCACGCCTGTGGCGCCTGCCGTATGGGCGATTCCGCCGATCCGATGGCGGTCACCGATCCCGCCGCACGCGTGCTGGGCGTCGAGGGCCTGCGCGTTTGCGACGCCTCCATCATGCCGACGGTTCCGTGCGCGAACCTGAATATACCGGTGCTGATGATGGCGGAGAAGATTGCCGATGCAATCAAGGCGGAGAGGCGGCCGTAGAACGTGACCGAGGCGCCTGAATGCCGAGCGGACGTCGCGGATAAGCCGGTGATCGGACCCGGCGACCCGCCGCGCAGGAGATTCGCGATGCGGCTGTTCGGCGGCGCGGCGGCGGCGGTTTCAATCCCGGCCGCCGCGCAGACGGCCGGGCGGGGCGGCTCGGTCATTCCACTCGGCACCGTGCAGAACATGCTGGATATCGACACCGCCAGCCTGGCCGACGGCGGCCCGCACATGGCGCTGGTGGAGGGCTACCGGACGCCCGGCGACGGTGGCGGCGGATGGTTCCGGCTGGGATCCGTCGGGCACCGCGGGCATCGATGATTTCCTGGTGTTCCGGCCAAGGCAGCGCGGCGCAAACGAGCCCGGCCGCTGGCTGCGAATCGCTGATCCCTCCGACCTGAGCTTCGAGATGGCCGGAGCAACCGGCGATGGAGTGACCGACGATTTTGCCGCCTGCCAGAAGACCCTGCTGTTCGCATCCCGGCAATTCGGCGCCTGCCGCGTGCGGCTGCGGCCGGGGAAATCGTATCTGATCGACCACGCGCTGTGGGGGCTCGGCAATTTCGGCCTGAAGCTCGATTCACCGAATGCCGGCGCGCTGGTCATTCCCGGCCACTGCGTGATCGAGGGACCGGGCGGGGCGCTCAGCGGCGGGGAACGCATCCCGGCGCTGGCGCGCACCGCGCGGCTGGTGCTGCACCCGCAGATGACGGTGTTCCTGTCCTATTTCGCCGAATTGGCCGACCTGCAGGTGATGCGCAAGGACATGGGCGGGCCGGTGGACCACTTCACCGCCGCCGGCCCATCCAGCCTGGAAGATATGCAGGCCCAGGTGGCGCTCTGGTTCTCGGAGGACGGCCGAGCGGACGTGAACGGCGGCGTCCGCTCCATCGCCATCACCAATGGCGGGCTCAATACGAAAGTGCGCCGGGTGCTGGCGATGGGGTTCCACACTGCCTACCGGTCGGATGGGTTCAGCGGCGGGGATGTGATCGAGCTGCTGTTTCGACACGGCCGGGCGCGGCGTCGAGGTGACGCGCACGGCCGACAGCGCCCGCATCCGCGACTGCTATTCCAATTGCTACTGGTCAGGCACCCTGGGCGTGGTGGCCAATCCGCACGGCGATCAGGCCGCGCGGCCGGGCGTTGCGTTCGACTTCCACGACAAGTGCGACGGGCTGCGCTGCACCGATTGCAGCGCGATCGGCTGGGCGACCGGGTTCCGTCTGTCCAACGTCTGGGCGGTGACGTTGAACAATCCGAATGCGGAGCCCGCCACCCAGCCGGCCGGGTTGACCACGCGCGGCATCCTGGCGGAAGGCGTGGTCTCGCACACGACGATCTTCAACCCGCTGCTCGACGGCTTCACCTACCGGATCGATTTCCAGCATCGCCCGTTCGCCAAGGCCGTTTCCACCGGCCGGAACGGACAGCCGGGGCTTGGCCAGTATCCGACCGCATCGATCACCGTCATCGGCGGCTCCCTGCAGGCCAACCGCACCGACCCGGCCGGGAACCGGATGTTCCGCCTGGGGCCATACAGCGCCGGGGCGGTGATCGCGGTGAACCTCGCCAGCTATAACGGCCCGGACGAGAAGCCGGCGATTTTGGCGCAGGCCGAGGTCGGTGTGTGGAAGTTCGTCGCCGTAAACCCGTCCGGCGGGATCCGCCAGCCGATGTTCGAGTTCGAGCGGCCGGCCGATGCCCGCAACGTGCTGCGGGTCGGCTGCGGAGCGATCGACGGCAGCGCCCCGGCCCAATGGTCGATCGACGGGCTTTGCGTGTTGAACGAGCTGCCGACCAGCCCCGATGGGCTGCCACCAGGCGCGCTGTGGCGTAAAGACGGTGCGGTCCGTATTGTCTGACGCCATCAGGGGGAATGGGTGCGGCCGGTTGTAGTATGATTTCCAGCGAACGAGGTGACATGTCCGTCGCTGAACAGCAGATGACCTGCCAGGTGAGAAGCATTCCAAGGCCACCCCCCGCCGTGGGTCGGCCGCTTCCCACCCAAAGACGAACCTCCCCGCACCATGGGTCAGCGCCCAAAAAGCCGCGGGTCGAAGGTGGCCGGTGTCTCGGGCCCTACTGAAATTCGCGCAGCGTCCGGGTGATCCGGATTCACGACAACATTTGTGTCGCGTCCGCCTGTAACGACGGACGGGACGATCAGGAGCGCCGATCTACGTTCCTCAATCCATGCTTTGCCGAAGGCTTGAGCGACCGACATATCAAGCAGGTCGTCCCAACCCATATGCGAGTCTGGATCGAACGTTTCCCGTGATACATCATCGGGAACACCAGCTTCGACGTAACGTGCGGCGCTCGGAGGCACTGTTCGGTTAGCGTGGACAAGCACCTCAATGAGGCAGACAGCGAAGCTCGTGCCAGTGTAGATGGCCCGCAGTCCCGGCGGGTTCCAGCGCTGGCCGAAGAGGCGGGCTCCCTCTCCGGACCAGATCGGATGTTTGCCGGTGGCGATGCGCCAAAGGCGGAGAGGCACGGGGGGTCAGAGAGCCAGGCCATATTCAAGCGCATTGAGTATCTGCTCAGTGCGGCGGGTACCTAAATCGGTCTTGGCAGCGTCGATCGGGCTGCGTCCGTCGAGTTGAGGGTGTGGCGTTGTCATGAACTCTCGTGCCTCTGCCTCGCTGCCAAGAGCACGACGCGCGTGCACGAACAGCCGGGCAACTCGTTCCGTTCGCTCGCTTTCCTGAGGCGAGAGCTGCGCTTCACGCCGTTCAAGGGTCGTCTTTGGGAC
Organism: uncultured Pseudomonadota bacterium; assembly: GCA_963764525.1. GTDB lineage: Bacteria > Pseudomonadota > Alphaproteobacteria > Acetobacterales > Acetobacteraceae > DATDIC01. The sequence continues at coordinate 87,476 of CAVXTC010000032.1, forward strand.
GACGGCCCACTCAAACAAAGAGATTTTTGCCTTATCGCCCCCGGCGAGACGCTCTGCCACATGTCGGAGAGCGCGGCCGCGGAAGGCCCTTTTCTACGGCCTTCTCGATAAGGACAGGTGAAGGCGACCACACCCGCGTCCTTTTTGGAGCACAAAGGGTTGATTGGTGCCAAGTTTTGATTTTCCGACTTGGGCGAATCTGCTCGTTCGTCCTGATCTCGACCATCCGAACGGGGTCATGCATCGACAGTTGATGACAAATCTCCCGGCGCTGTCGCCGGCGGCTCGCTTTGGAGCTCTTCTAGCTGCCTTGGCTGGGTCGTGGCCGCCGTCGAGGGTATCGCCTGCCGGCGCCTCGCAAAAAGGCGATGCCCATCACTTCCGCGACGGCCTTGGCGTCGTAATCGTGAGCATTCCGTTTACCGTGACCAACTGGGCCAAAATGGCACCCCAGATGGAGAAATGCAATGGTGTACCTCACGCAAAGCGCCGTCTCGGCTTGTCGTGCCCAGGGGAAGCATAGGCTTAGCGCGTTGAAACAAAGAAGGCTGTGACCGAGCCAAAAGCGACAACCGCAATAACTCAACTCGCATTCAGGCTTTTCCCATTTCGGGAAACAATGAACCGCTGTATATCCGATTCACAAGGCTAGGGGCCTCGCTCGCCGCGAGTTTAGACGTAGTCTCGACAACGAAGGCCAGGGGCGATCGACAGCAAGGGTTAGAATAATCCGCAGAAACGTCCGGTAAATTGACCTCCTGAACAACGTCCTACGTCTCGCAATAAAGCTTGATCTCGGATCGAAACCAGTGCAGGGCTAGTTCGCTTTTTCAAGCCCCTTGACTGTTTGGCATGCGTCCTGTGACCCCCGAGCGCACGACGCCTTCATAGCTCCCAGAAGTTCCTCATCAGGGCCGGGTTTTCCCTCCCGGTCGATACACTCCAGAAACGCCTGATCGTCGGCCTGGGAAAAATCAATAGCCGAGCAACCCTGCGCCGCTCGCTCGACCGGCGGGATTGAGCCGTCGTGTGACTGCGAGATGGAAGCTTCCTCCGCTTCATTACGTGTCAGCAGAGACCAGCCCTTCGAGTAACATGCAGCCGCTAAACACTTCGCGGCGTGCGCCCGTATTGGCGTCGTATGGTACACTGACGGGAGGCACATATTGACCGCCAGAGGAGACGCAGGAGGCCGAGTACCCGAACCCTGAGCACGTCGTATAAACTGGGCCCGTATATCCGCTGCCGAAGGTCGCTACAGCGGGAGCGCTCGGAACTGTGGAATACGCATTTCCGACACACTCGCCCTTGTCGGCGTGAAAATCAGCGGTACTAGCACCGTCTTTGTACCATTGCCTTAGTGGCACATCCTGCCAAAAGCGCCCCTAGCAGGGGTGCTAATACCAGAAATCGCCTCCGCCGACCGCCGTTGTGCAGCACATCACCCTCCGCTTCACCGACTACCATTACAATACGCTAACGCAGTAAAAGCAAGGATAACGTCTGGTTCACGATCCGAATGAAGCGATAGGCGGTGCAAACATCACCTCGGCGTCGAGCGATCCCGTATCGGTCGCTTCTGCATGACCACGAACCTGCTCCGGTGAAGATGTTCGCGAGGGCGGAGTTCAGGTTCGATTCCGAGCGCCGTGCCAGCGGGGGTCTGGGGTTCAGCAAAGGACAACCAGGGCTCTTGATCGAGACTTGTGGATGATTCCCTGTCCCCGATTTGAACCCGCTCCGAACACGCGCATTCCACAACCGCCGTCACCCGACACCATGGTGCCGGCGGATGCGGCCCCACAAGTCGCGCGCCACCTGCCCATCCGCCCGGCTGGGGGGCGGCCCGGTCGCCGCGCACGTTGCTCCGGGCTATAGCCGGTGCATGTCGCTGATCCCCGAGGCACCGCTCATTGCCATCGTCCTACCTCCGGGCGAGGGATTCGGGCCCGGCCGCACCGGCGCGGTGGGGCTGATCGTGCGTCGCCTCGCCGGCATGCTGCCCGCTTTGGTTCTGGGCGGACGCCAGGCCGGCCCGGTCTTCGAGGACGTGCCGTTCCGCGCCATCACCCCGCCGCTCTGGCGACCGGGCAACGTGAACACGCGCTACGCCGCCGGGGTGGCGCGCGTGTTGCGCCCGCTGCGTCCGGCCGTGATCGAGGTCCACAACCGGACCGAAGTCGCGCTTGCCCTCGCCCGCCGGTTCCCACGCTGTCCGGTCATGCTGTTCCTGCACAACGATCCGCAGACGATGCGCCGGGCACGCAGCCCGGCGGAACGGGCGCGGTTGCTGGACCGCATGGCGCGCGTGGTGACCGTGTCTGCGTTCTTGCGTGACCGGCTGCTGGATGGGATCGACCCACCCCGCGATCGGCCGCCGGTGGTGCTGCCCAACCCGATCGAGCTGGCCGCCCTTCCGGTCCCCGGGCCACGCGACAAGCTGATCCTGTTCGCCGGACGGGTGGTGCCGGAGAAGGGGGCGGATGCGTTCGTGGCCGCGTGCGCTGCAGCGCTGCCGCGGCTTGCCGGCTGGCGGGCGGAACTGATCGGCGCCGACCGGTTCCGCGCCGACAGTCCGGAAACGCGCTATGTGCGCGACGTTCGCGCCGCCGCCGGCCGGGCCGGCGTGCGCATGGCCGGGTATCGCGATCATCCGGAGGTGATGGCCGCGCTCACCCGCGCCTCCATAGCCGTGGTGCCGAGCCGCTGGGCGGAGCCGTTCGGCCTGGCGGCGCTGGAGGCGATGGCGTGCGGCGCAGCCCTGCTCTGCTCGGCTCGCGGCGGCCTTCCGGAGGTGGCGGGCAATGCGGCCGTTTTCGTCGATCCCGACGATCCGGTCGGCATGGCGTCGGAGATCGTGGCGCTGGCACGCGATCCCGCGCGGCTCGCGGCCCTGGCCGATACAGGCCGCGCACGCGCCCGCCAGTTCGGCCTGCCGGCGGCGGCGATCCGGCTCGCTGAGTTGCGCCGGGAGCTGCTGGGTGCTGGCGCTGTTGGCCGGGGTGTGCGCCCGACCCTATATACGGCCCAACAGGATGGATTGGAGCAGGGCTGATGGCGGACGTGACGACTACCGAGCTGGTGCCGGTGACCGTGCTGACCGGCTATCTCGGCGCCGGCAAGACGACACTGCTCAACCGTATCCTCAGCGAACGGCACGGCCGCAAATACGCCGTGGTGATCAACGAATTCGGTGAACTGGGCGTCGATAACGACCTTGTCGTGGACAGCGACGAGGAAGTGTTCGAGATGAACAACGGCTGCATCTGCTGCACCGTGCGTGGCGACCTGATCCGTATCGTCAGCGGGCTGATGAAGCGGCGCGACCGATTCGACGGCATCATCATCGAAACCACCGGGCTGGCCAATCCTGCCCCCGTGGCGCAGACCTTCTTCGTCGATGAAGGCGTGCGGGCGAAGACACGGCTCGATGCGATCGTCACCGTGGTGGATGCCAAGAACGTGCTGGCGCGGCTGGACGACAGCCACGAGGCCGCCGACCAGATCGCCTTCGCCGATGTGATCGTGCTGAACAAGACCGACCTCGTTTCACCGACCGAACTGGCCGAGGTCGAGCAGCGCATCCGCCGCACCAACCGTTTCGCGGTGATCCATCGCACCGAGCGCGCCGCCCTGCCGATCGAGCAGGTGCTGGATCGCGGCGCCTTCGACCTCAAGCGGGTCCTGGAGACGAACCCCGATTTCCTTGACAACGACGAGCATGAGCACAACGACGACGTTACATCCGTAAGCTTCGAGACCGGGCGTCCGATCGACCCGGAGCGGTTCAATGCCTGGATCGGCATTCTGCTGCAGGAGAAGGGCCAGGACCTGCTGCGCACCAAAGGTATTCTCGATTATAAGGGTGACGATCGGCGATTTGCGTTTCAGGCGGTTCACATGATGGCGGACGGTGATTTCATCGGCCCGTGGAAGCCGGACGAGCCTCGCAAGAGCCGGATCGTGTTCATCGGCCGCAACCTCAACCGCCCGCAGCTTCGCCGGGGGTTCGAGGCATGCCAGGCGGCGGACTGAACCGGTGGGCGAAACCGTCACCGCGCACTTCCTGATCGAAAACCGCGGCACCACGCGTGAGCTTGGTGCCTTCGTGGTCGCGGCGCGGTTCGATCGAGGCCGGACCGTCGCCTTCGCGCTCGGTGATGGCACGCTGCGTCTGGTCGATGTCGCCGATGCCGAAAATTGGCGCAGCGTGCCTGCGCATGACGGCGCGGTGCTGGCGTTGCAGGCGCACCCGGGCGGCGGCTTCGTCAGCGGCGGCGATGACGGCAGGTTCCGCCGCATCGGCACGGACGATACAGTTTCGGATATCGCCGCGTTCGGCATGAAATGGGTGGAGCAGGTCGCGAGCCATCTCGGCGATAAGGGCCTGGTCGCCTGTGCGGTCGGCAAATCGGTGCACCTGTTCGATGCCGCCGGCATGAAACTGAAGGAGCTGGCGCACCCTTCTTCGGTCACCGGCCTTGGCTTCGACGGAAAGGGCAAGCGGATCGGCGCATCGCACTACAACGGCGCCAGCCTGTGGTTCGTCGCGGCGAAGACCGATAGTCCCCGCCTGCTGGAATGGAAGGGCAGCCATATCGGCCTGGCCATGCATCCGGACGCCGAGGCGGTGGTGACCGCGATGCAGGAAAACTCGCTGCACGGCTGGGCGCTGGCTGATGGCAAGCACATGCGCATGAGCGGCTATCCCGGCAAGACGCAGTCGATGTCGTTCAACCGCACCGGCAAGTGGCTGGCGACAAGCGGCGCGGACGCGATGGTGCTGTGGCCCTTCTTCGGCGGCGGCCCGATGGGCAAGGCTCCCATGGAACTGGCCGGTGGCGACGGTATCTTGTGTACCCAGGTGGCGTGTCACCCGAAGGAAGACATGGTGGCCGGCGGCTTTGCCGACGGACTGGTGGTTATCGCCGATATCGGATCGTCGCGCATCCTGCCGATCGCGCCGCCGGAACGCGGGCCGGTTTCCGCGCTTGCCTGGAACGCCTCGGGTTCGCATCTGGCGATCGGGACCGAGACGGGATTCGCGGCGGTCATCGATTTGTCGAAGCGGTAGGCCCGATGGGCTTTTCCACGTGGCAGAGGACCCCAACATGGATTTGATCACGACCAACGGGCTGCACATTCCCAGGCTGGGTCTCGGCACCTGGCGCATGTCGGGCCGCGACTGCCAGGACGCGGTCGAAAGCGCACTGGCGCTCGGCTACCGTAGCATCGATACCGGCCAGATGTACGCGAACGAAGCCGAGGTCGGCGCCGGCATCGCCGCATCAGGCGTAAAGCGGAACGAACTGCACATCACCACCAAGGTATGGAACGAAAATCTCGCCCCTGACCGGCTGCGCGCGGCGATGGCAGCCAGCCTGGACAAGCTGCGCATCGAGCATGTGGACCTGTACCTGATCCACTGGCCGTCGCCGACCATGAACCTGCCCGCCGCACTTGAAACGATGATGGCGCTGCAGCAGGAAGGCAGCGCGCGCAACATCGGCGTGGCGAACTTCAACGTGGCGCTGCTGCGCCAATCAATCGAGGAAATCCGGGCGCCGATCGCGGCGGTGCAGTTCGAGTATCACGTCCTGCTGCGCCAGCCGCCGCTGCTGCGCTACGTGCGCGAGCACGGCTTGCCCATCATGGCCTATTCGCCGCTCGCCAAGGGACAGCTCGTCAAACACCCGGTGCTGACCAGGATCGCCGAAAAACACGGCGCAACGCCATCACAGATCGCCATCGCCTGGCTGCTGGATCAGCCCGATGTCGCGCCGATCCCCAAATCGGTGCACCGCGAACGTCAACAGGAAAACCTCGCCGCGTTCGACATCCACCTGGACGACGACGACCGCGCCGCGATCGAGGCGCTGCCGAAGGACCAGCGCTGCGTCAACCCTGGCTTTGCCCCAGCCTGGGACGCGACGGGATAACTCACCCCAACTCCCGGTGCGCCGTCTCCGGCATCCGCCAGATCACCACGAAGCTGATTGCCGCCGCCGCGATCACATACCAGGCCGGCGACAAAGGGGATCCCGTCGCGGCGATCAGCCAGGTCGCGATGAACGGCGCGAAGCCGCCAAAGATCGCCACCGCCAGCGCATAGGCCGGCGTCATCCATGTCGAGCGCCCCATGGTGCGGAATATCTCGGCGATCGCCGCAGGCCCGGCACCGGAAAACAGCGAAATGCACGCCGCAACCACCACCTGCAGCACCGCAATCGTGCCAAATCCCGGCTTGCTCAGGATGAAGCCGAACAGCGGCAACGGCAGCACCACGAAGGCCGCACAGGACAGCAGCAGCAGCGGCTTGCGCCCCACCCGGTCCGATACCGCCCCGAACAGCGGGATCAGCAGCATCAGCGCCACCACCCCGATGGTATTCGACCACAACGATTGCGCCGGCGTCAGTTCCGCATGCAACCGGGTGAACGTCGGCATGTACGACAGGAAAATATAGAACGCCACGGTCCAGTGGATGGTGAAGCCGAACGCCCGCAGCGCCAGCCGAATGCCGCTTTCGCCGCTCGGCATTTCCCGCGTTTCCGCCGCGCGATACGCCGGCGTCTCCTCGACGTTGCGCCGCAGATAAACGCCCACCACGGCCAGCACGATCCCCAGCAGGAACGGAATGCGCCAGCCCCAGGCGGCCAGGTCCTCGGCGCTCAGAATCGTGGTGAACAGTGCCCCGGTGCCGGACGCCAACACCAGGCTCGCGGCGATCGAGGCCTGCTGAAAGCTGCCGTACCAGCCGCGCCGGCCGGGCGGCGCCCATTCAACCATGAACGCAGTCGAGCCACCCCATTCGCCACCCGCCGAGAACCCCTGGATCAGCCGCGCCACGACCAGCAACACCGGCGCGGCGACGCCGATTCTCGCGTAGCCCGGCAGCACGCCCACCATCACGGTGCCGAACGCCATCGCCATCACGGTCAGGATCAGCGCCGCCTTGCGGCCGTGGGTGTCGCCGAACCGGCCGATGATGATGCCGCCCAGCGGGCGCATCAGGAACCCCACGCCGAACACGCCGAACGACGACAGCAGCGCCGCCGTCGGGTCCGCGGCCGGGAAGAAATTCCGGGCGATCACCGCAGCGAAGAACACATAGACGCCGAAATCGTACCATTCCAGCACGTTGCCGATCGCCGCGGCGGCGACGGCCTTGCGCGTCTCGTGCGGGGCGGGCAGCGCGACCCGCCCCGGCTCTGTCCCCGGCTGTATCAACCTCCCGGCCATTGTCCCCCCGGAGTCTTGGTCAGGCGGACACTGGCACAGGCCGGCCGCGAGTCGCTACAGCGGCGCCAACTCGGCGGCGCCAAGCACACGCAGATCGGCGCCCTGTACCAGCACCGTCGCGCCCTGTCCCGGCGCGATCGACGGCAGCCGGATTGTGCGCGCTGAGCCATCCCAACTCGCCAGCACGGTCGCGGTTCGCACGACGCGGTATTCGCGCAGCTTCCGCCCGCCGTTCTCGCCGGCCCCGATTTTTGTGTCGCGGGTGGGATCCCAGGCGATGAACAACGCGGTGACCGGCCTGCTGTTGCCGCCGATCTGCGCCGTCGCGCCATCCAGCCCGCCGGTCAGCGCGACCGCCATCGGCAACGGGGGCGCCGCGGCCAGCGCGGCCTGCACCGCGGACCGGTCGGACCCCACCAGCATCGCCCGTCCGTCCATCACCAGGCCCGGTGTAAACACCTCGGTCCCGAGCCGCTCGGCATAGGCACGCTGCCGCTCGGTCGCCAGCCGGCTGGCATAAGGATCGCGCCAGCCCAGTCCGTCCCAGTAATCCACGTGCCAGGCGAGTGCGATCGCGCCGCGCCCGGCCAGTTCCCCCAGCAGCGCATCGGCCGGCGGACAGGACGAGCACCCCTGCGACGTGAACAGCTCCAGCACGATCGGCGGGGCAGCAGCCCGGCCGGCTCGGATGAACCCGACGGACGCGGCGGCAAAAAGCAGGCTCCGGCGATACATGGACGGGACTCCGCTGTTGTGTTCCACCGGGTCGGACCCGGCGCCACGGTCCGCGTTACGCCCCGGTTCGCCATATCCCCGGCATCCTATCGGGTGTTTCGGCGCGGCGCCTTTCTATGTATGGTCCCGCCGCCCCGGATCGTCACCACACCGTCCGGGGCCTTCTATGTCCGGGAGGCAAGCGACTTTGAGCACCCATCGTTCCGCCACGCTCTGTGGCCTGCTGGCGACGGCATTGCTGGCGGCCTGTACTCAGCCGTCACCGGGGCCGGCCGCCTCATCCACCCGGCTTTATGCGATCGACCAGACCGGCGCGGCGAGGCAATGCACCGGCTCGCCCGTGCGGCTGACGCCCGGCAAGGAGACCACGGCGACAATGGCGGTCGGCAATGACGGCGGCTGGTGTGCGACCACCGTGGCCGAGTCCGGCCAGCCTTACGCGGCTGGGCTGCTCACGGTCCCGGCGGCGCACGGCACGGTGTACATCCACACGGTCGGCGACGGCACCCGCATTGACTACACGCCGGACACCGGATTCGCCGGATCCGATTCATTCACGGTGACGTTGCTGCCCGGCCGTCCCGTGCTGCGAATGGCGGTCACGGTGACGCGGTAGATGCCGGCGGGACGGTAGGACAGCAGCCGGAGGTTATCGGCTTTTCTTTTTCGCGACCGTTCGCGATGCGGCATGCACCGGCGCCGGGGCCGGCACCTGGCAGCTTCCAAGGGAACCCGGGACCAAATCCTTGCCGGCGGCGTATTGCGGCAGGTCGTGGGCGCCATCCAGCGACATCGCCTCCTCGAACAGGTTTGCATTGCGCTGGCAGAAATCACTGCCCTGCTTCAGCCCCTCATCGGACTGCGCATTGGCCAGCGACGTAATGTAACTGTCGTGCTCGGCTTGGCCGCGCTTGCCGTATTCGCGCCTGAAGTAGCCGTCGAGCGCGCGTTCGTTGGCGACCAGCGACGGCTGGTAACGCTCGATGAAGGCGTTGTACTGCGAATCGTCATGGCACGCCGTGGCGAGCACCATCATTTCGCTCTTCAGCGCCTCGACCTCGAACACCGGCTGGTCGGGGCAGCGCGGCGCGGCGCGCACGCCGTCCAGACTGAGGCAGGTCGCGGCGAGGGCCAAAGGGGCGATCACCAGGGTCAGGCTGAAGCGCACGGCAGTCTCCGTTGCAGGATGCAGTGGCCATGAATGCCCCGATCGCACCGCGTCGGGCAAGACCGCCCGTCGATCAGCAGCGTGCGAGCAGGAAAAAATCTGATGTCCGCAGCGTCGAGCCTGGCATGAGATCCCGTCTCGGCGCTGATCCTGGCGGCGTTGGCCGCGTTTGCCGTTGCCCGGTGCGGCGCCGTGGCACCGCCAGCCGTGCCCTCGACGCCGCCGGATGACGGTGGCGGCGGCGAGGGCTCTGACGGGATGTAGCGCCGGGTACGCGTTGTCGGGCGGGGCGACGCCGACGTACTTGGTACTGATGCACCAGGTCGTCCACCGGGTAGTTCGGGTCGTGCTTCACCTGAAACACCGGGACGACGCGCTGGGCGATGTCGCCGTTCGTGTCGAAGCTCACCATGCCCTGCAACGTCTTCACGTGGGTGGTCTGGATTGCGTCGCGGACGTTCGCCCGATTGACCGGCTGGCCGGACTTCGCCAGCCGCTCGATCGCGTCGATCACCACCAGCGCGCCGCCATAGGCGGTGATGGAGTAATCCGAGGGCTTCGCGGTGGCGATACCCCGTAGGCGCCGCTGTCGTCCAGACCGTACATCTTGCTTCACCTTCAGCGTGTCGGCGAAGTAATTGGCGAGGTTGGGGCCCTGATACGCATCGGCGGTGATCGTGCGGAAATAGATCACTTTGCCGCCGGGACAATAGATCGAGGCGATTCCGCATCGGCGCCGGTCAGCGACAGGTCGATCCCGACCGTAACCGCCTTCCCCTCGGCCCGCGCGCCGGCGATAAACGCCGGGTTGATCAACGTGGAGACGGGTGATCGGCCCCGAAATCCTGTGCTGGGGCACCTCGTACCCGCCAAGCCGGCGGAAGGCGAACCTTCGCTGGCTGGACCAGGACACCGCCTATGCCGGTGTGAAGCCGATCGTCGTGATCGTCGCGCTGGCACTGTCGCCGGCGCGGGCCGAGAATGTGCATCCGTGGCATACCCGGGTCCCACCACGGACCGCTGCTACCGCACAAGGAGGCATTCTGACCGACAGCCTGCTGTCACGTGAACAATATATCGACACCGCCTTCGATCAATCATCCGCCGTCGATTTCGCGCTCCATCCCGGCGAAATCGCTTTGTTCAACAATGCGCTCATTCATTTGTCGAAACCGAATGCCGGCAGCGACCGCCGAATTTTGTTTCTGCTGGAAATGGTGCCCACCGGCGCCTGGCAGCACTCGCCGCGGGAGTCGGCGGCGCTGGTGCGCGGTCAGGATACCCATGGCAATTTCGATGCCGATCGCCGCCCGCAGACCGAAATGGGCCCGGCGGAACTGGCGGCCTGGCAGCGCGCCGTCGAAATCCAGGCCAGCGTGCTGTTTCGCGATGCGCAAGCCCGCCGCGGGCGCTGCACGGAATGACCAGCGGGAAACCGCCCAGCGGCGATTGAACCCTGCGTCCCACGACGGAGTCCCAACATGCCCGACGGCTGGAAGATTGAACCCCGTGCCGGCTATCGTTCCATGGCGGAGGGAACCAAGGACGACTACGATATCGTGTTCGGACATTTCAAAACGTTCGAGCGTGATCTGGCAAGCCGGATCCTGCGGACATTGGAACAGCTCGAGCACAGCTACCCCGGAGAGCTGGTGAACCGTCTGGTCACTCGTTGCAAACCGCAACCCGCGCGCACCGCGCCGGCCACGACGAAGAGTACGTCGTGGCGGCCCTGCTGCATGACCTGGGCGACCTGCTGGGGACGATGAATCACTCGGAATACGCGGCCTTGATCCTCAAGCCTTATGTGCGGCCCAACACCTGGTGGATGATCCGCCATCATGGGCTGTTTCAGGGTTACTACTATTTCCATCATTTCGGGTTGGACAGGAACGCCCGCGACCAGTATCGCGGCCATCCGGCTCATCAGACCTGCCTGGATTTCTACGATAAATACGACCAGGCGGCGTTCGATCCTGACTACGACACGATGAAACTGGAGGCTTTCGTGCCGATGGTCCATCGCCTGTTCGCCCGCGAACCCTGGGGCGCGCACGCTAAACAAGACGGTGGCTATCGCGACCGATTCTGAAGTCCCACCGATTACCCGAAAGCGGCAAGGCGCTTCGCTGTTTCAGCACAATCGCCCGCACCGCCGGATCACGATCCGCCGCTTGCATAGCCGCGATCAAATCTTCCAGCAGTTCCGGCGCGATCGCGTTCAGCCGATGCGGCCGGTTCAGCGTAAGGATGCGCACGCCGTCGCCAGCATCTTTCGTCAGCACCAAATCTGTCATGGACGATCCCTCCGGATCACGCGGCGTGATTTGCCTTCGGTCCGCGGAAGCGTGCCGAACGGCAGCAAGTGATACGCGCGGTCACGCCCAGCTCGCGCTTGAATGCCGCGGCAAGCGTGTCGGACAACAGCTCCGGCCGCTCCGGCGATGGACGATCTGCCAGTTCGGCCTCCACCGGCAGGACATCGTACGGAGCCGGGCCATCGAGCACGATGCGATACTCGCCGGACAGCGCAATCATAGCGATTGACGATCGCCGCGATCTGCGCCGGGAAGACATTGATGCCGCGCACCACCACCATGTCATCGCTGCGGCCGACGACGCGAAAGCGCGGCGCGGTCCTGCCGCATCGTGCGCGGCCCGTGCCCGTCAGCACGATGATGTCGCCGGTACGGAAGCGGACCAGCGGTTGACACGCGCGGCTGACATGGGTCAGCACCAACTCGCCGCGCTCACCCTCCCGCCACGGCAGCACCACGCCGGTTTCCGGCGCAATGAGTTCCGGATGCAGCACGTCAAGCGCCATGAAATGGAGATCGTTGTCGCATTCTGTCTGGCCGGCGAAATTGCTGAACACGTCGGAGACGCCGTAATTGGCGTTGCGCACCTTGATTCCCCAGGTGGTCTCCAGCCGACGGCGGAACTCCGGATCGTCCAGCCCGGCCTCACCGCCGAACAGGCCAAGTCGCAAACCCAGATCGCGCGGCTGCAGACCCGGAAAATGTTCCGCGAGTACCCGCTCCAGCACCGCCGGATAGGACGGCGTGCATGAAATCGCGGTGATGCCGAGTTCGCGGATGGTGCGCACCAGAAGCTGGGTTTCTCCGACACCGAACGGCACCACCGTGGCGCCTGTCGCCTCCAGCGTGGTGTGATCCGTGAAACCGCCCATCCACAGCCGGTAGTTCAGGCAATGCACCACGCGATGGCCGGGGCCGAGGCCGGCGGCCGATTGCGCCCGTGCCCCGACAAGCGCGGTTTCATGCGCATCCTGCGCGGACATGGCGAGGTTCATCGCAGTGCCGCTGGTGCCCGAGGTGCGGTGGACACGCGCCACCGCGTTGACCGGAGCGGCCAGATAGTCACCGAACGGCGGGTGGTCCCGCTGGCTTGCCCGCAACATCTCCTTGTCGATCAAACGGCAGTTCCGCAAACGCCTCAAGCCGTACCGGAGGCTCCCGGCCCGCCCACGCCCGGCGATGCAATGGCGAGTTGGCCAGGACGTAAGCGCGCTGCCGCTCCCAGCAGCGCTGGCGGTGCGCCGCAAGTGCGCATCGCGCCGGGTGAGGGCACGCCCCGCGAGACCCTCACCCGGTTCGCTGCGAGAGCTGACCCCCGATCGGGTCGGGAGCTAGCTCCCTCCCGCAGGGCGGTAGAGATGAAATACCGTCCGCGATGATCGCTCAGGATCGGATCAATCCGCCACGAACGCGCGGTAAATCTCGATCATGTCCTCCACCGCGGCGACATACAGCCGCTCTCCATGGTCCGGCGTGGACAGCGACGGGTCGGAGCCGATGCGCCCATCGGGGAAGCGCCGGCGATAATCGGCGCTGTCGTAAAACCCTCGGCTCTTTGGCGCCACCTTCGGCGACATCTGCGCATGCTTGATCGATTGCGGATGATAGAACTGCGACAGCGACACCTCGGCCGCGGTGGCATGGCTGCCGTTGGCGTCGCCATACAGCTCCGCGGCAAGATCGCCGCAGCGCCGGCCACCGGACCAGAACACCATCTTGCAGCGCACCGGAGATGTGTCGCCGCGCAGCGACACGGCGGAGTACACCTCATCGAACGCCGCGGTCACGGTGGCGACGTTGCCGCCATGGCCGTTGATGAACAGGAACCGCTCGAACCCGTGCCGCAGCAGTGACTGCACCACGTCGCCCACCACAGCGATCAGCGTGGACGGGCGCAGCGTGATCGAGCCGGTGAAGCCCAGATGGTGCTGCGACATCCCGATCGTCAGTGTCGGCGCCACCAGGCAGCCGATCTTGTCGCCGACGCCCTTGGCAACGAACTCGGCATCCAGATGATCGGTGCCGATCAGTCCGTTCGGCCCGTGCTGCTCGGTCGAGCCGATCGGAACGATGATGCCGCGGGATTGGCGGAGATATTCCTCCACTTCCTGCCAGGTCGATAGCGCGAGCTGCATGTTGGTTTCCTTGTATATCGAACTCAGTTATTCTGCGGCTGCGTCCGAAGGTCCGCCTTCGGCAACCAAGCGGGGTTTTTCCCGGAACGTCAGGCCGGCGTAAAGCGTCGAGAGCGGCAATTCCACGTCCGGATCGGCGATTTCAAGCACCGACCCAAGCCCCTCGAGCGGTCCGGTAAGCTCCAGGTCCCGCCCTGCGGACGGCTCCAGTGGATGATCTTGGGCGCATCGGTATCGACCAGGATGATATGGCGCAGAGTTGGAACTGATTTGTAGTCCTCCAGCTTGCCGACAAAATCGAACGCCCTCGTGCTGTCGGAAAGCACCTCCAAAACCAGCGCCGGCGCGTCGGCCTCCAGCGCCTCATCCCGAAACCGGCCGCAATCGATACCGATGTCCGGATAACGGATTTGGCGATCGGAGACCCGCACGGCAGTGTCGCTCGAGAATGGACGGCATCTGCCGACCCCGAGCTGTGCTCCCGCCGCCACCAGGGCGTTGACGACGACTTGGTCATGACGCCGCCGTGCTCCGGCCATCGCGACCGGAATGCCGTCGACAAGCTCGTACCGCTGCTGCTGCCCCTCGTGCCAGGCCAGGAACTCATCCGCGGTCATGCGATGGATGGCATGTTCAGGCATCAAGCCATCACTTTCCCAACGAAACGCCCCCGAACGGCTGGCCGCCAAGGAAATGCAGCTTGAATCCCTCCACATTCTTGCGCACGGGAACATAGGCCTTCACATTCGCCAGCCGCACCAGCGGCACGTCGTCATACATCGCCTGCTGTGCCTGCTCATATAGCTGTGCCCGTTCGCCGGTCGGTGACCACGTTCGCCTTCCGCACCGCCTTGTCGTACACATTGCTGCAATAGTGCGGCGCATTGGCCGGCGCGTGGCACAGGAAGCCCAGCATGATCTCGCTCGGGTCGGGATAATCCCAGATCTCGCCCAGCATGCCCACAGCCGCGTCGCCGTCACGCGGCGCTTGAGATACTCGCCCCATTCATAGGTAAGGATCCTCGCCTTCACGCCGATCTTCGCCCAGTCCGCCTGGATCATCTCGGCCGCGCGCCGCCCGTTGGGCATATAGGGGCGCACCACCGGGATCGCCCACAACTCGGTGCTGAACCCGTTCGGATACCCGGCCTCCGCCAGCAACTGCTTCGCCGCTTCCGGATCATAGCCGTACGGCTGCAACGACGCGTCGTGCCCCCACAGCGCCGGCGGCACCAGCGCCGCCGCCGGCGTGCCGCCGCCCTGGAACACCGCCGCCACCAGGTCCGGCATGTCGATCGCCATCGCCAGCGCCCGGCGCACCCGCTTGTCGTCGAACGGCTTCTGGTCGGTGCGTTGAAGTAGATGTAGTTGATGTCGTCGACCTCGGCCTCTGCACCCTCAGCGCCGGGTTGGCGCGGATCGCCGCCAGGTCCGCGGGGTTTGGATAGCGCGCGATCTGGCACTCGTTGGTGCGCAGCTTGGCGTAGCGCACCGACGCATCGGGCGTGATCGAGAACACCAGGTTATCGACCTTCGCCACGCGGTCCGGCTGCCCGCCTTGCCCCAGAAATCCTTGAAGGCCCGGAAGCGCACCAGCATGTCCTTCTGATACTGCACAAACTGAACGGCCCGGTGCCGATCAGCTCCGATCCAGCGCCTCCGGCTTGCCCGCCTTTTCCAGCGCGGCGGCATACTCCGCCGACAGGATCGAGAACGGCGGTATCGACAGCGCCGGCAGCAACGCCGCATCCGGCGCCTTCAGCGTGAACACCACCGTGTCGTCGCTGACCTTCGTGACCGATTCCAGGTCGGGCGCCAGCAGATCGACGAATTCCGGAAAGTTTCCGTTGGCGCTTTTATAGAACGGGTTGGACGTGTCGAACATTCGCCGGAAGCTGAACACGACGTCGTCGGCGTTGAAATCCCGCGTCGGCGTAAACCGGCGTTGGACTGAAACTTAACCCCATGCCGCAGCTTGAACTCATACCTCAGCCCGTCCGGCGAAACCGTCCATGACTCCGCCAGCGCCGGTATCAGCTCCGAGCCGCCGGTCTCGATCTCCACCAGCCGGTCGGACACCTGCTCGGAGACATCGAAGCTGGTTGGCGTGCTGAGCTGCGCATTGAGGAAATCCGGGCTCGCCTCCGTGCACACCACCAGGGTGTCGGCGCGCGCGGCCCCGAAACCCAGCGCCATCCCGAATGCGGCCAGTCCGAATCCTCATCATTTTGACCCTCTCCCCATTAGCGCATCCAGCGTCATGCCGGTTGAGCCGGCTTCCAAGGGCCGGGAAGGGGGTCAGGCGATCCCGGTGACCTTCGCCAGCTTGTCCCGCAATTCCGGCGTGCAGGCGCTGATCGGGTTGCCCTGCCAGCCCGTCGCCCCGCAAATAGTCGTTCGTCCAGCCGCCCGCCTCCTGCACCAGCAGCAGCCCGGCCGCCACGTCCCAGGCGTTGATGTGCAGTTCCACGTAAGCGTCGTTCAGCCCGGCCGCCACATCGGCCATACCCAGCGCCCCCGATCCGCGCCGCCGAAACTCGATATCGGCGCCGATCAGCCGTTCGATCAGCGCGCAAAAGCCGCGATGGCCGCCGGCTCGACCACCCGACCTCCACCACCGGCCCCGCCCCTTGCGCCAGTCCGCTTACCCGTATTGGCGCATCGTTCAGCCGCGCCCTCGCCCCGCTCGGCGACGAACAGTCGCTGTTCCGCCGGCGCGAAGATCACCCCCAGCTCCACCTGGCTCTGCGCGACAAAGGCGATGAAATGCACCAGCGCGGCGTGCCCGAATGAAATTCACCGTCCCATCGATCGGATCGACCACCCACACACGCGGCGCCGGGTCCCGCCCCTCTTCGCCCAGCACAGGCTCGTTGTAGCGCGCGGCGATGCGCTCGCGCACCAAGCTCGACGGTGCGGTCGGCCTCGGTGCAGAAATCGAGCGGATCCTTGGCGTCCATCGCGCCGAGCGAGCGCCGCATCCGGCGGGCCAGCACCCCGCCTCCCGCACCAGCGCGATGGCGAAGGCGCGGCGTTCCGCGCCCGGCGTGTCGTAGTTCATATCGTCTCCAATTCAAGCGGATCAGCGCCACGTGCATCACCGCAGCTTCTGGTCCAGCGCGTCGCGCAGTCCGTCGCCCAGCAGGTTGAACGCCAGCACCGTGACGAAGATCGCCAGCCCCGGGAACCACGTCACCCAGTCCGCCACACCGAGGTAGCTGCGTCCGTCGGACAGCATCGCGCCCCATTCCGGGCTGGGCGGCTGGGCCCCGAGGCCAAGAAAGCTGAGCGCCGCGCCGGTCAGGATGGAGGTGCCGACACGCAACGAGGCATACACGATTACGCTCGGCAGCGTGCCCGGCAGGATGTGGCGCAGCATCAGCAGCGACGGGCGCACGCCGATACTGCGCGCCGCCTGCACATACAGCGTTCGTTTAAGCGCCAGCGTGCTGCCGCGGACCAGGCGGGCGAACACCGGCACGCTGAACACCGCGACGGCGTAGATCACGTTGTCCACCCCAGGCCCCAGCGCCGCCACCACGCCGATCGCCAGCAGGATGCCGGGAAACGCCAGCAGCACGTCGCAGACCGCGCATGATCAGGCTGTCGGTCCAGCCGCCGAAAATCCGCTGATCAGGCCAAGCAGCACGCCCGCCATCCCGCCGAGTGCCACCGAAATGAACCCGACCGACAGCGAGATGCGTCCACCCCACAGGATGCGGCTGAAGATATCCCGCCCGAACGTATCCGTGCCGCACAGATGCAGCAACGACGGCGCGGCCAGCACGTGGTCGTAATCCGTGTTGCCGGGTCGTACGGCGCGATCAACGGAGCCGCGATCGCCGCGACAATCACCAGCAGGATGATAATTCCCGCCGCGCCGGCGACCCGCTTCCGGCGAAACCGGCGCCAAAACTCAGCGGCGGGCGAGTGGATGCACCGCGTGATGCAAGGGCGACGCTCATCGCGCCGTACCACTCTGGCCCAGGCCATAGACGATGCAACTGCGGATGGCCGGGCAAAGCCTGGCCGTGACGATGCGACTGCGGATCGCGTCGCGTCCGGGGCACGAATGGTCATCGCAGCCGGATCTCCGGGTTCACCAACCCATACAGCAGATCAACGATCAGATTGATCAGCATGAACTCGAACAAGAACAGCAAAATCTCTGCCTGGATCACCGGATAATCGCGATATGATACCGATCGACCAACAGGCGCCCCAACCCCGGCCAGGCGAAGACCGTCTCCACCACGATCGCGCCACCGAGTAGGAAACCGAACTGCAGCCCGGTCAACGTGATTACCGGGATCAGCGCATTTCGCAGCGTGTGCTTCCAGACCACCCCACGCTCCGGCACGCCCTTGGCACGTGCCGTGCGGACATAATCCTCCCCGGTGATCTCGACAAAGGCCGAGCGGGTGAAGCGCGCCAGCACCGCCGCAACCCCGACGCCCAGCGTAAAAGCCGGCAGCGGAAAATTCCGCCACGTTCCATAGCCGCCAGTGGGAAACCAGCCGAGCCGCACGGAAAACAGATCGATCAGCAAAAGCCCAAGCCAGAACCCGGGAAACGAAATGCCGGAGATCGCCAGCACCATCGCGCCTGGTCCTCCAATGCCCTCGTTTCACCCCCGACAGCACGCCGATCCCGACCCCGACGATCACCGCCCAGATCATAGCGAACACCGTCAGCCACAAGGTGGGCATGAAGCGCTCGCCGATCAGCTCGGCGACCGGCTGGTGGGTCTTGATTGAGCGCCCCAGGTGCAGCCGCGCGGTCTCCGCCAGGTAATGCAGGTATTGCACCACAAGCGGCCGATCCAGCCCCATATCGGCGCGCACCGCCGCGATGTCCTGCGGGGAGGCATCCGGCCCGGCCACCAGCCGGGCCGGATCGCCGGGCAGCAGATGCACGAACAGGAACACCAGGATCGTGACGGCCAGCAGGACCGGGAGGGTCCCGGCCAACCGTCGGATCGCGTAATCCAGCACCGGATCAATTCAGAGTCGCATCCGGTTCCAGCGAGAATTGCTGGTCCGGCCGCATATAAGCGCCGGTCAGCTTTTTCGAGTAGGCGGCCAGATTGTGGTCCACGGCCAGAAATATCCAGGGCGCATCTTTCCATGCCTGCGCCTGCACCTTCGCATAGGCCCCGGCACGAATCTTCGTATCCGTGGTGCTCAGGCCCTTTTCGATTGCCGCATCGGTGATCGGGTTGCTGTAAAAGGCGAGGTTGGACAGCACCGGCGGAGACGCCTTGGGTAAAGGATCGGCCGCGTCCCCCAATCGGCGTCGCCGGTCGATGACGACCACGCCGTGTACAGCATCTCGATCGTCGAATCTGATGGCTTCTGGATGTTGAACTCCTTCGCTGTCAGCACGCCGGCTTCCAGCGGTTCTACCTTCACCCGCACACCCACCGCGGCAAGCTGCTGCTGGATGAACTGCATGCCACGCTGCCCCATGGTGTTCGCAATGCCAGTCAGCGTGGTCTCGAACCCGTTAGGA
>CAVXTC010000033.1:0-17805 GCA_963764525.1 uncultured Pseudomonadota bacterium
ACAGGGCGTCCCCGGTACAGCAACATAATATCACATGTTCCAGACGGGACGAAACGCCAACGCGGCAAGGCGTCGAACAGCCGCCAAATGAAACTTCTTGGCGAGAACTCATGAACAGTTCGCCTTCGGTCGCAATGACGATCAAAACGGTGGGAACCCAGGGCGGCTGGCATCTTATCAGATGCCTGAGTTTAGACAGCAAACGGCGTCCTTGCGAGCTCGGCGCGGAGCGCCGGGCGAAGTAATCCAGCGCGCCGCCGCGACCTCGTATCAGACTATGCAGTGCGACTCTGGCCTGTTGCTGCAACATTTACCGGATCGAGCGCGCGCCACTCCGGGTGGCCCGCAGGCCATGCCGAAGAAAATAATCACTGAACAGGCTGCCAGCGGTCCGCCGTGGGCCGATTTCTGTCATCGCCAAAACACGCCGACGCCATCCGGTGTTCGGAACGACCGAAGTCTCCGCAACGCACCCCAGCTTAGCAAGCAGCTAACGTCAGATGTACATCCGAGCCTCAGAGATTCTGCCGATGTACATCGCGAATCCACCCACACTCCCCTGTCCTGAACCGTCGCCACACCCAACAAAATGGTCCAACGACACCGGTTAACAGATCGTCAACACCAAAGGTACGTCTGGGCCCGTCGTTGCCCCGTCCGTCGCACGGTTCACGGCGGCCCAAAAACCCCCGTCGTACGTTTGGCGACCACCGAAAACAGCCCGTCGTACGACTGGCGCCCGGTCAAATCGGCCAGTCGTACGACCCGCTCCGCAACCGAAAACCAACCAGCGGAGACATCCAACCACCAACACTATAATACCAAGCGGCGCAGACTTTGACACTCGATCGTCATTCTTGCGAAGCGTGTGCCCCCGCGAAGGCGGATAGCGGGAACTCACAGCCCGACTCGGAACCTCGGAGCACCCGTGGATGCCTGCTTTCGCGGGCATGACGACGCGAGGGTCGATCCTTGCGATGCTTGGTATAACACCGCGTCCTAGCCTTTTTTGGTCAACGTTTCCCCCAAAATGCCGTTCCCACTCCACCTACCCGACCTCGCCGCGACCGAGCGCCTGGCCGCAAGCCTCGCCGCCCTGGCGCACCCCGGCGATGCGATCCTGCTGGAAGGACCGCTCGGGGCCGGCAAGACCGCCCTCGCCCGCGCCTTCCTGCGCGCGGCCACCGGCGATCCGGCGCTGGAGGTGCCCAGCCCCAGCTTCACCCTGGTGCAGACCTACGAAACGCCCCTCGGGCCGGTGCATCATTTCGACCTGTGGCGCCTTGATGGCCCCGCCGGCCTGACCGAGCTCGGCTGGGAAGCAGCCCTCGACGACATCGTCCTGGTCGAATGGCCGGACCGGCTCGGCCCACTGCGCCCGCCCGACGCACTGACCATCTGCTTGCAGCCCGGCGAGAATAATGCGAGGCGGGCGACGCTGCATGGCTGGCCGGAGCGAATTCGAGCCGATCGCATGAGCCGTCAGACGATCTCCGCCGAGTTCCTGGCGCGCCACGGCTATTCGCTCGATCGCGCCGTCCCACTCGCCCAGGACGCCAGCTTCCGGCGCTATCTGCGCCTGACCGACGGGCCGCGCCCGGCGCTGCTGATGGACGCACCGGCGCCGGAAGACACCCGCCCGTTCCTGCACATCGCCGCCCACCTGCACGCGCTCGGGGTCTCGGCGCCGGAGATCATCGCGGCCGATACACAAGTCGGGCTGATCCTGGAGGAAGATCTGGGCGACGACCTCTTCGCCACCCTGATCTCGCCGGCGACGATCGAGCCACTGTTCCAGGAAGCGGTCGCACTGCTGGTGGCGATCCAACGCGCCTCCCCTCCGTCCGGCCTGCCGGCCTGGGATGCCGCCGCGATGGTGCAGGCGACGCTCGGCCCATTGTTCGATTGGTGGTGGCCAGCCGCCTTCCGATCGAGCCCCCCGGAAGCTGCGCGGCGGGATTTCGCCGCGGCCCTCGAGGCCATGCTGGCGCCGGTAGCGGCCGCCCCGACCTGCTTCGTCCATCGCGACTTCTTTGCCGGCAACCTGATCTGGCTGCCGGAGCGGACGGGCCTGCGCCGCGTGGGCCTGATCGATTTCCAGGGCGCGGCGATCGGTCATCCGGCCTACGACCTTGTTTCGCTGCTGCAGGACGCGCGGCGGGACATCCCGCCGGTGCTGGCCGAGCACAGCCTGACTGGCTACCTGGCCGCGCGCCCCGAACTGGAGCCGGCCTCGTTCCGAACCGCTTTCGCGGCCTGCGCGGCGCAACGCCACCTGCGCGTGGCCGCCCAGTGGGTGAGGCTGGCGCAGCGGGACGGCCGGCCGCACTACCTGGCCTACGGCCCGCGCACCTGGCGTGTGCTGGAACAGGCGCTGCGCGAACCGCCAGCCGCGCCGTTGGCCCTGGCGATGGACCGGTGGATCCCTTCGGACATGCGTGCCAACCCGGCGGCGCTTGCGGCGTGATCCGGCCGCGCACGGCCATGGTTCTGGCCGCCGGGCTGGGGACGCGCATGCGCCCGCTGACCGACCGCACGGCTAAACCGCTGCTGAAGCTGGCCGGCAAGGCATTGCTCGACTACGCGCTGGACCGGCTGACGGAAAGCGGGGTCGAGCGGGTGGTGGTCAACGCCTTCTGGCACGCCGATCTGCTCGAAGCGCATCTTGTTGCCCGGGCGGCGTCGGGCCTCGGGCCGGAGACGGTCGTGCGCCGCGAGGCTTCATTGCTCGACACCGGGGGCGGCGTACGAGCGGCGCTGGATCTGCTGGGGCCGGAGCCGTTCTACGTGGTGAACGGCGATTCGTTCTGGCTGGATGGCCCGCGCCCGGCGCTGGAACGGCTCGGGGACGCGTTTTCCGCCGGTGGACTGGACGATGTGCTGCTGGTGCAGCGCACCTGCCGGGTCCGCGCCGACGTGGGGTTCGGCGATTTCGCCCTGGACCCATGGGGCAGGCCGTCCCGGCGCGGGGAACGCGAGGTGGTGCCTTATGTCTATGCCGGCGTGCATCTGATGTCGCCGGCCCTGCTCGATCGGGCGCCGGAGGGTCCGTTCAGCATGAATCTTGCGTGGGACCGCGCGATTGCCGCCGGCCGGCTGCGTGCCGTGGTGCATGATGGGGCATGGTTCCACCTGTCCACCCCGGCCGATCTCGCCGACGCCGAACGGCTGCTCCCGCTGCGATGACCCAGCGCTGATGCCGGTGCTCAATCTATTCACGCTGCCGCCGCAGGTGCCATTCCTGGACGCGGTAGCGGCCGAGTGGCTGGCGCACGCGCGGGCAATGGGCGGCGGTCCGCTGGATGCCGCGCGCGGGCTGATCCTGCTGCCGACCCGCCGCGCGGCCCGTGCGTTGGCCGAGGCGTTCCTGCGCGTCTCGGGTGGCCGGGCGCTGCTGCTGCCGCGCATCATGGCGTTGGGCGCGCTGGACGAAGCGCCGCTGGCGCTGGCCGGCGCCTTCGACCTGCCTCCGGCGATCGAGCCGATGCAACGGCTGGCCGCACTCAGCCGGATGATCCTGGCGATGGGCGGGCGAGACGGCGCGCCTGTCACGGCCGACCGCGCCTGGCGACTTGCCGGGGAGTTGGCGGGGCTGATGGACGAGGCGGAACGGGCGGAGATCGACCTGACCGCCCGGCTGCCGGACGCCGCCGATCCGGAATTTGCCGCGCACTGGGCGCGGACGCTGGACTTCCTGCGCATCGTCACCGTTGCCTGGCCGGCGCTTCTGGCCGAGCAGGGGATGATGAATCCGGTCGGGCGGCAGATCGCGCTGCTGGATGCCCAGGCAGCCGCGTGGGAGCGGAAGCCGCCCGATCATCGCGTGCTGCTGGCCGGGGTGACGGGGGGCAGTCCCGCAGCCTGTCGGCTTGCCGGCGTGGTTGCGCGGCTGCCGGCTGGGTCGGTGTTGCTGTCCGGGCTCGATCTCGGGCTGTCCGAGCCCGCGTGGGATAGTCTGGAGGCATCGCACCATCAGGCCGCGCTGCGTTCGCTGCTGCACGCACTGGGCGCGACGCGGGGCGACGTGCGGCTGTGGCCGGTGTCGCCCGCGAACTCGGTGCCCCGGGCCGGGCGGACATGTTGCGCCGCGCGCTGCTGCCGGGGGTTTCGTTGGGTGATTGGCAAAGCCGGCGGAGCGGCCGAAATTGTCGGGATATCCCGGCTCGATCCGGCGGACCAGCAGGAGGAGGCCGCGGCAACAGCCCTGGTGCTGCGGGACGCATTGGAGCGGCCGGGCTTGACCGCGGCGCTGGTGACCCCGGATCGCGAGCTGGCGGGCCGGGTGGCGGCCGAGCTGGGCCGGTTCGGCGTCGTTGCCGACGACAGCGCCGGCGAACCGCTGGCCGAGACTCCGCCCGCCGTGTTCCTGCGGCTGCTTGCCCGGGCAGTGGCCGAGGAACTGGCGCCGGTTCCGTTGCTGGCTCTGCTGAAACATCCGATGGCCGCGGCCGGCGTGTCGCCGGCGGCGTGCCGGGCTGGGGCGCGGGCGTTGGAGCTGGCGTGCCTGCGCGGACCTCGGCCGGCGCCGGGGTTGTCGGGGTTGCGGCATGCGCTGGATCTACGCCGCGGGTCGCACCGGGACAGCGCGCTGGCGCTGTTGAACCGGGTGGAACGCGCGCTGGCGCCGGCGCTGCGCATCGCTGCGTCCGTGGACGTGGCGCCGGCCGAAGCGCTGGATGGGCTGATCGAGGCCGCCGAACATCTGGCGGCCACCGATGACACGCCCGGGGCCAGCCGTTTGTGGGCCGCCGAGGAGGGCGAGGCCCTGGCCGAACGCCTGGCCTCAGTGCGCGCATGTCTGGGGATGCTGCCTGCATCAGCCTCGGTCGGTGCTGCCGGGCTTGCTGGATGCGGTGCTGGCGGGTGCCGTGGTGCGCAGCCGGCGGGCGCTCCGCGGGCGCGAAGGAGCCGAGCATCCGCGCGTGTTCATCTGGGGATTGCTGGAAGCGCGGCTGCAGAGCGTCGATGTGCTTGTGCTGGGCGGGCTGGTCGAGGGCGTCTGGCCCGCCGCGACCGATCCCGGCCCGTGGCTGTCACGGCCGATGCGGGCGCGGGTCGGGCTGGCCTCGCCGGAGGAAATGGTGGGGCAGGCCGCGCATGATTTCGCCTCGGCGGTCTGCGCGTCGGGCGATGTGGTGCTGTCCTGTCCGCGGCGTCGGGATGGTGCTCCGGCAGTGCCGGCGCGATGGCTGACGCGGTTGGAGATGTTCCTGGCCGGGCGGGCGACGAAGCTGCCGGTGCATCCGGCCGTCGGCTGGGCGCGCGCACTGGACCAGCCGGCGGGACCGCCGGAGCCGGTGAAGCCTCCGGCCCCCTGCCCGGCCGTTGCGCTGCGGCCCCGGCGACTGAGCGTGACCGAGATCGAGACCTGGCTGCGCGATCCGTACGCGATCTATGCGCGCCACGTGCTGCGGCTGGCCGCGCTGGAGCCGCTGGAGCAGGAGACGGATGCGGCGGATTACGGGTCCCTGGTGCATGCCGGGCTGCACCGCTTCCTGGAGGAAAACGGCGTCCGCTGGCCGACGAATGCGGTGGCTCGGCTGCGCGAGCACCTGGTCGGTGCGATGCAGCGGGCCGGCCTGCGCGAGGCGCTGCGGAACTGGTGGGCGCCCAGGCTGGAACGGATCGCCGATTGGGTGGCGGAAACGGAAACCCGGCGCCGGTCCGAGGTTTCGCTGGATGCCGTGTGGTCGGAGGTGCCCGGGCGCTGGGAGCTGGTCGGCCTGGCGGGCCGTTCACGCTGGTCGGCCGGGCGGACCGGATCGAGCGGCGGACGGACGGAGAGGTCGCGATCCTGGACTACAAGACCGGGCATCCGCCGGGGGCTGCGGAGGTCGCGGCCGGGCTGGCGCCGCAATTGCCGTTGGAGGCCGCGATGGTGGGCGCCGGGGCGTTCGGGCCCGAACGGCAGGGTCGAGGTCGCGGAGCTGAGCTATTGGCACCTGACCGGCGGGTATGTGCCGGGGCAGGTGCTGACGTTGTTCAAGCGGGACCGGGCGTTGCTGGCGGCCTCGGTGGCCGAGGCGGCGCAGGCGCTGGGGGCGCTGATCGACGCGTTCGATCATCCCGGGCGGTGTTACCTGTCGCAGCCGCATCCGGGACGGGCGCCTCGGTTTTCCGAGTTTGGGCAGTTGGCCCGGGTGGCGGAGTGGGCGGCGGCTGGCGAGGATGGGTAGAAGTTTTGTGTTTGGGGATGGGATGAGCGGAGATAATGGGAGCGTACGATTGCGGGAATTGGGAGGTCGCCGGTCGCACGTCCCGGCGGATTCCGGGGCTTCTGGTCGTACGACGGGGGTGTTTGGGCAGGTGCAGGCCGTACGTTTGGGGTGGTTTCAGGCTAAGATGTACGTTGGCCGGGAGTTTAATGCGAAACCGTATCATTGGGTTTTCGGTGAAGTTGTACAAACGTGCCGATGGCGGGGTCCTTACTGCGGCTGGCGATGTACATCGGTGTCCTGCTTGGGGTTCCGATGTACATCTGGGGGTTAACCACGTTGTAAGCTTTGTATGTTGCGGAAGATTCGCTCCTTCCGGATATCGATCCTGTTGGCCCCCGCGGCTAGATGCTGCCCGCTTCAAAGTGCCGCCCCGGTCATTACTGCGGCGAGTCAAGATATCGAACGAGTGCATCACGCCATACCCAACAGCAGATTCATTCCACGTTGAACTCCGGCATGATCACCGCCGCACCGGTGCCACGAGCCGGACAGACCGCGCCGAACAGACAGGCCCAGGTGAACTGCAACGTCTGGCGATCCATCGCCGAGCCTTCGCCGCTTCCGAACGCGGGCGGCCGTCCAGTACCATCGCGACCGCCAGCGCCCGACGCGCCACCCTCGGGTCGCCCGCTCGCGCCGCCGCTTTCGGCAGATCGGCCGCCGTCACGTCCGTCCGTGACACCACTATCGCCGTCATCCCCCAGCCTTGATGGCGAGCTCCCCTGGCACGGTTAATCAATTACGGATGATACAAGATTGTCAGGAATGGCGTCAGGGTTATCATAGATGGGACGCCGGTGGTTCACCGAACGGGCTCTGCGGATATCCCACCTCCATCAGGCACAGCCCCTCGGCCGGCGCCGTAGGGCCGGCGGCGGATCGGTCGCGGGCGGCCAACACCGCGGTGACGCGTTCGGCCGGCCAGCGCCCGTCGCCGACCAGCCGCAGCGTGCCCACCAGGTTACGCACCTGATGATGCAGGAAGCTGCGCGCCTCGACATCGATTTCGATCAAATCGCCCTGCCGGTTCACGTCCAGCCGGTCGAGCGTGCGCAGGGGGCTCTTCGCCTGACAGGCGGCGGCGCGAAAACTGGTGAAATCGTGCTTGCCGAGCAGCCGCTGCGCAGCCGAGTGCATTGCCGTGTCATCCAGCGCCGCCGCGACGTGCCACACCCGGCCGGTGAGCAGGGCAGGGCGCGCACGGCGATTTAGGATCAGATAGCGGTAGCGCCGGCGATTGGCAGAAAATCGCGCGCTCCAGCCGCCCGGCGCCGGCGCCGCCAGCAGCACCGACAGAGGGTATCGTTTTAGATGATAGTTCAATGCGTCGCGAAGCTGTGTTCCGCCGAGGCGGCGATCCAGCACGATCTCGGCGACCTGGCCAGCAGCATGCACGCCCGCATCGGTGCGTCCGGCGGCGACACTGACAACCGGCGCGCCGAAGTTCAGCCGCGCCGCCGCCGTCTCCAGCACCTCCTGCACGGATAATCCGGTGGTTTGGCGCTGCCAGCCGACAAAGGGCGCTCCGTCATATTCCAGCAGGAGTGCCCATCGGGCCATCAGGCAAGGCGCGTACCGGCGGAAACCGGATGGCCGCGCAGGAAGGCGCCGGCATCCAGCACGGTGCGGCCGGGAAGCTGCACGCGCGTCAGCCGCATTGCACCATTGCCGCAACCCACCAACAGCCCGTCGTCCAGCATCACTCCGGGTTCGCCGGCAACCGGTTCGGGATGCCCGGCGAGCACTTTCAGCGTCGATCCGGCAAGCCCGGTGAAGCTTCCCGGCCAGGGATCGAACGCGCGTATCTGGCGGTCGATCGCCTCGGCGTCGCGGGTCCAGTCGATGCGGCCGTCGCTACGGCTGAGCCGGGGCGCATAGCTGGCGCCGTCGGCTGGTTGCGGGATCGCCCGCGGATCTTCATCGAGCGCGCGCCGGATCAGCCCGGCGCCGAGGTCCGCCAGCACATCGTGCAGCATCGCGGCCGTCGCGCGCGACGGGATCGGCATCGATTCGGCCAGCAGCATGGGGCCGGTATCGAGCCCGGCATCCATCCGCATGATGGTGACCCCGGCGCGCGAATTGCCGGCGAGGATGGCGGCCTGGATCGGCGCTGCGCCGCGCCAGCGCGGCAACAGGCTGGCGTGGATGTTCAGGCAGCCGCGCCGTGGCGCATCCAGCATCGGTTGCGGCAGGATCAGCCCATAGGCGGCCACCACGGCGGCATCGAGAGCGAGGGCTGCAAACGCTGTCTGCACGGTGGTATCACCGCGCAACCGTGCCGGCGAACGCACGATGAGCCCGAGCTGCTCGGCTGCCGCCTGCACCGGGCACGGCCGGGTGCCGTAGCCGCGACCGGCCGCGCGCGGCGGCTGGCAATACACCGCGGCGATCTCGTGGCCGGCACCTCGCAGCGCCAGCAGCGCCGGCACGGCGAAGTCCGGACTGCCCATAAAGGCCAAACGCATTTCGCCTACCGCGCCGCGAGGTCGTCGCGCTTCTGCCGCATCTCCTTGGCGAGCCGGCGCAGGATGATGTTGCGTTTGAGATTGGACAGATGATCGACGAACAGCACGCCGTCCAGATGGTCGATCTCGTGTTGCAGGCAGGCGGCGAGCAGGCCCTCGGCCTCGATCTCCTGCTTCGCCCCGGTCTGGTCGAAATAGCGCACCTTGACCCGCGCCGGCCGGGTTATGTCGGCATACTGGCCGGGCAGCGACAGGCAGCCTTCCTCGCGGGTAGCAAGTTCATCACTGGCGGCAATCACCTCGGGGTTGACCAGCACGATAGGCGACCGCCTCTCGTCGGGCATCAGGTCCACCACCGCCAGACGCAGCCCGACGCCCACCTGCGGCGCCGCCAGGCCAATGCCGGGGGCGCGATACATCGTGTTCAGCAGGCGGGGGACCAGTTCCCGGACTTGTGCGCTGTCCTGCTCGTTGATGCGCCGCGCGCGCGTCTTCAGCACCGGATCAGGCGCGATCAGGATCGGCAGCGGTTCGGGATTCGCGCCGTTCATGGCGGGGGATGTAGCCTCGCGACGGCGTCCGATCAACGATGGGCCGGTTTCAGGAACTCAGCCATGCAGACGACCTGCGGCATCGCGGGAAATGGTCCATTCGGGGTTTCGTGAGCCTGCGGTCCGCCTCTTGCGTCCGGGCGCCCCCTCTTGCAGCCGCCTCTTGCATCCGTCAGGCCAATTGCCAAATTATCTTTCGTCGGGATGCCGATTCGGGTCCCGATACGACGCCCCGCTCCAAGGAGGAGGCTATGACCGCCCGCCTGTTCACGTCGCCGATGTTTCTGGGCTTCGACCATCTCGAGCAGATGCTCGAGCGGGCTGCGAAGACATCGCCGGACGGGTATCCGCCCTACAATATCGAGCAGACCGGCCCGACCGGACTGCGGATCACACTGGCGGTCGCCGGCTTTACCATGGACGACCTGCAACTCACGCAGGAAGACAACCAGTTGGTGGTGCGCGGGCGACAGACGGACGACAGTCAGGGGCGCGTCTTCCTGCATCGCGGCATTGCCGCGCGGCAGTTTCAGCGGGCCTTCGTGCTGGCGGAAGGAATTGAGGTGAAAGGCGCTTGGCTGGACAATGGCTTGCTGCACATCGATCTCGCTCGCCCGCAACCCGAGCCGCGGGTGAAGATGATCCGGATCAATGGCCCCGGCGGCAATGGCCACGCC
Source organism: uncultured Pseudomonadota bacterium (assembly GCA_963764525.1). Classification (GTDB taxonomy): domain Bacteria; phylum Pseudomonadota; class Alphaproteobacteria; order Acetobacterales; family Acetobacteraceae; genus DATDIC01. The sequence goes on from CAVXTC010000033.1 coordinate 9,912, forward strand.
GCAATTGTCGAGAGCGAAGCCGATAAAGGATGAAACGGTCGAGAGCCAGGTGACATGCGACCCACGAATGCAACGGTGCTGCGGGATGCGGGCCGGAGCGAAGGAGAAACTGCTATGAACGTGAATGCAAACGACGGATCAGGCGAGCAGGGCGGCGATATGGCGGCCCGTGTGATGATGGACATCCGCCATCTGTCCGAGGCCCAGCTTGCCCAGCTCGGCATGGCGCAGATCGCCTATGTGCGGCCGGTGGTCATGAACGGCGAGGCCGGTTTCGCGATCCACGCCGCCGACGGCACGCCGATGGCGGTGGCCGGGGATCGCGACGTCGCGATTGCCGCGATCCTGCAGCACGACATGGTGCCGGCGCCGGTCCACTGAACAAGCGCGTCATCCCGGCTGGGTGAACGCAAGATACCCGGCCGGGCGAAGGATGCGTATGCCGCGCCACGGATCCAAAACACAGAGATCGTCGTCACTGCTGACGATGACCGCCGCGGCCGCCGCAAGCGCGAGTTCCAGATAAATGTTGTCCTTGGCGTCCCGGCAGTCCGCGACCGGCTCTGAAGGCTCGAAGCGGGCGGCTCGCGAGAGAAGCATGTCCATGACCTCGACGCGTAAACTGCCATCGATGTAGCGTTCCAGCCTTGGCCGGTGCATGACCTCGATTATCTCGTTCTCCACCGCGATCGAGAGGGCGATCGTGTCGCGTTCGAGCGCCGCCTGGAATGCGCGAAGCGGGATGCTGTCACGCTTCATTACCGCGCCCATCAACGAGGAGACGTCGAAAACGATCAGGTGCGTCGTTCCGAGTTGTACGCGGCAAGTTCGGCCTCGACGATCGCGTCGCTCAGGCCCCGTTCGTGAGCGTCGTTCTTGAGGCGGAGGATGGCCTCGATCAGCGGGTCCGTTCCGGCCTTGGGACGCAGCAGACGACTGACAATGCGGCCGACGGCCTCCCGTCTGCTGGCGTCCTGCAGCGTCGCGGCGACCTCGGGCTCGACCGGGATCGTGATATCAACCGTTTTGTCCATGCGGGCCTCCTTCCTCACCGTATATACTCCCGCGGCCGGACCCGGACAGCCGCCAAGCGTCAGCCACCAATCGGCCGACCATAATACAGCGTGACGGTGTGCGTCGCCTGGGCGAAGAACAGCCAGCGTTCGACATAGACGCCGAGCAATGAAACCACCGCGGCGATCGGGAACAGGATCATCGCGATCGGATTTCCCAGGATCATTCCGATGATCAGCAACACCACCGGCGCGATGAAGCCGGCGCCCAGCGAGATGGTTCGCAGCCGGTCACCATGCTTGCGCCCGACCCGGTATCCCATGTCGCGCAACAGATAGTTTTCCTCGGTATGCGGCGCTTCCAGTTCTCGCACCGGTCCGATGGCACCGAGCCCGGTGGCGCTTTCAATGGTTGCGGCCGGCGCCGCGTTGTCAATGAACCGCCAATAGCCGAGCTTCGCCGCCAGTGCGCCGAGACTGAACACGACCGCCAGCGCCGCGGCGATGCGCCCGGCGCCGGCCAGCCAGAAAACCGACATGGCCGCAAGGCACGCGCCGCCGCTGGCCAGCGCCAGCAGCAGCAGGTTCGGGGCGACGAACCGGTTGTGCCATTGCCGGACCGGTTTCAACGAGGCGTAGATCATCGCCTGGCAGAACACCGTCAATATCCCACATAGCGCGGCCAGCAACCCGAGCACGATCGCGGCGGTCGAGCGCGGGCCGGTGATCCCCCAGGCGAGCGCGAAGCCGAGCGCCGGCAGATAGGTAAACAGCGAAACCACACCCTCACGCGACAGCCACGATGTGCGCCACTGGGAGATCGCGCGCCACGCCCGCTCGGGGCGGCCGAGGTGCAGCGTGGAGGCGAGCAGGCCGGCGGTGGCCAGCGCCAGCGCGACCAGCACGGCGGAGATTCCAAACCATCGATCCGCCGGCATCGCCCCGGCCGCGCTGAGTGTGCCGAGCCAGAACAGCATGCCGTATCCGGCGCCGCTTGCGGTGGTCAGCATCACGACGGAGAAAGCCGGGTTCATCGGCTGAGCACGCGATCGATCCAGCGCAGCACGCCGCCGCTCGGTTCGGCGGCGGGTTCCGTCGGGGGTTCGGCCGCACGCGGACGGCGGCGCGGCGGCAGGTATTTGTTGACCGGCTTGTAGCCCATCTCGGGCATCAGGTCGAAGCCGCCGCGCTCGGCCACCAATTGCGACACCGCGCTGTCGGGATCGCCGAGATCGCCGAAATGCCGCGCGCTGGCCGGGCAGGTGGAAACACAGGCGGGTATGCGCTCGGCTTGCGGGATGTTTTCATTGTAGATGCGATCGATGCAGAGCGTGCATTTCTTCATCACGCCCTGATCCTCGTCGAACTCGCGCGCACCGTACGGGCAGGCCCAGGAGCACAGCTTGCAGCCGATGCAGATCTCGGTGTTGACCAGCACGATGCCGTCCTCGGCGCGCTTGTAGCTGGCGCCGGTCGGGCAGACGGTGACGCAGGCGGGTTCCTCGCAGTGCAGGCACGATCGGGGGAAGTGAACAGTGCGGCTGTCCGGACCAGTGCCTGCCTCGTAGCTGTGTACGCGGTTCAGCCAGACGCCCTGAGGATGCTCCTGATAGGCATCGAAATCCGTCAGCGGGGCGAAATGGCCGGAGGTGTTCCACTCCTTGCAGTTCACCGCGCAGGCATGGCAGCCAACGCAGGTGTCCAGGTCGATCACCAGGCCGAGCTTCTTCTGGCCCGGCATCGGCTGCGGGATGCTGGTCATCGTGTTACTCCGCGGCCGTGCTTGGGGTTGCGGCGCCGTAGCGCAAGATGTGCGGGGCGACCGGCAGCGGCGGATGCCGCAGCGTGGCGGGATGCGGCGCGGTTTCGGCGGGCGCGCCGGCCTTCTCGATGCGCACGCGCACATCGTACCACGCCGCCTGCCCGGTGACCGGGTCGGCGTTTACGCGGCGCGGGCCGCCAGTTTCCGGCAGGAATTCGGAGATGACGTGGTTCAGCAAAAAACCCTTCTCCGCTTCCGGAGCGTCGTTCGCCAAATTCCAGGCGCCGCTGCGCTTGCCGATGGCGTTCCAGGTCCAGACCGTGTCCGGGTTGACGCCTTCCATCAGTTTCACCTGGCACTTCACCCGTGAAACGCGGCTGATCGCCCAGACCCATTCGCCGTCCTCGATGCCCAACGCGGCGCCGGTGCGGCGGTGCATGAACAGCCGGTTGCTGCTGTAAATCTGTCGCAGCCAGGCGTTCTGCGAGTGCCACGAATGGTACATCGCCGGGGGACGCTGGGTGATGGCGTGCAGCGGGTAGGCCGCCTGCTCGATCATGGTCTGCTCGATTGGCGGGTACCAGATCGGCAGCGGGTCGAAATACTCACGAATGCGCGGCCGATGCGAATCTGGCGGCTGGATCGGCCCGTGGCCTTCGGCCGCCAATCGGAACTTCTGCAACGGCTCGCTGTAGAGCTGCAGCACGATTTGCGCCGTGCTATCGACCAGCCCGAGCCGCTTCGCGTCCTCCAGGTAGGCCAGATTGGCGTGCTTGTAGTACAGCGCCTCCGGCGGGTGGTGGTGCGACCAGAAGCAGCCGTTCTCGATGTAACGATCGAGCTGGCGAGGGTTTGGCGCGCCCGTGCCGGGCGAGCCGCCGTCCGCGCCGCGCCAGCCGGCCAGCGGCCCGATCCCGGGACGACGCTGGTGGTTGACGATGTAATCGGCGTAGTCGCGATACACCGGGCTGCCGTCCTCGGCCACGAACCCCGGCAGCTTGAGCCGGACGCCGAGCTGGTTCAGCACGTCCTGGAACGGCCGCACGTCGCGGTCCGGCGCCAGCACGGGCTGGCGGATCGCATCCGCCGGCCCCTCGGCGCTGCCGATCGGGCGATCGAGCAGCGAGATGCAGTCCCAGCGCTCCAGATACGTCGTGTCGGGCAGCACCAGGTCGGCATGCGCCACCATTTCGCTATAGTATGCATCGGAATAGATGATGTGCGGAATCCGGTATTGCCCGGTCGCCGGGTCCTTGTCGGTCATCATGCGCGACGCCTCGATGGGATTCATCGAGGAATTCCACGCCATGTTGGCCATGTACATGAACAGCGTGTCGATCTTGTAGGGATCGCCGGCGTGGGCGTTGGCGAGCAGGGTGTGCATCAGCCCGTGGGCGCCGATGGGCGCGTCCCAGGTGAACGCCTTGTCGATACGGATCGGGCTGCCGTCGTCATCCAGCAGCAGGTCCTCGGGGCCGCGCGGATTACCGAGCGCCATGCCGGACAGCATCGCCAGGGGTTTTGCGCCGCGGCCGTTGGGGGGCGGACCCGGCGGGATCGGTCGCGGATAGGGCGATTTGTAGCGCCAGGACCCGGGCGTATCCACCGCACCCAGCAGCATCTGCAACAGGTGGATTGCGCGACAGGTGTGGAACCCGTTGGAGTGCGCCGAAATTCCGCGCATCGCGTGCATCGCGACGGGGCGGCCGATCATCGTTTCGTGGCGCCGGCCTGCCGTATCCGTCCAGGGCTGGTCCAACACGATCTGTTGGTCGAATGCGGTCTCGGCAAGTTCCCGGGCAATCCGACGGATCGTTGCGGCTGAAACGCCGCACTGCTCGGCCACCGTCTCCGGCGCGTAGCGGCCATCCAGGTAACGCTCGGCGAGCAAATGGAACACCGGCACCGCGGTGCGGCCGTCCGGCAGTTTCACCTCGCCGACGATCCCCGGTTGCATGCCGGCGGTGCCGCCGTCGATCGCGGCATTCGTGGCGCGGTCCCAGGCCAGTGTGCGGCCCTCGTTGTCGCGCACGAACAAGCCGTTGTCCGCCGCGCCGGGATTGCGGATCACCAGCCAGGCCGCGTTGGTGTAGCGGGCCAGAAAATCCAGGTCGATGCGGTCGGTGCGCAGCAGCTCATGCACGAGCGCCAGCACGAACAGTCCGTCGGTGCCGGGGCGGATGCCGATCCACTCATCGGCGATCGCCGAGTAGCCGGTCTTGACCGGGTTCACAGAGACGTATTTCGCCCCGCGCTGTTTCAGTTTCGCCAGACCCGCCTTAATGGGGTTGGAGTCGTGGTCCTCTGCGACGCCGAACATCAGGAAGTATTTGGTCCGGTCCCAGTCCGGGTCGCCGAACTCCCAGAAGCTGCCGCCCACCGAGTAAAGTCCGGCGGTCGCCATGTTCACCGAGCAGAAGCCGCCATGCGCGGCGAAATTCGGCGTGCCGAACTGTTTGGCCCACCAGCCGGTGAAACTCTGGCTCTGGTCGCGGCCGGTGAAGAACGCCAGCTTGCGCGGCTCGGTGGAGCGGATCGCGCCGAGCCACTCGGCGGCGAGGCCGAGCGCCTCCTCCCACTCGATCTCCCTGAATTCGCCCGACCCGCGCTCACCGACGCGCAGCAACGGCTTGGACAGCCGGGCCGGGGAGTAGTGCTGCATGATGCCGGCCGAGCCCTTGGCGCACAGCACGCCGTGGTTCACCGGATGGTCGGGATTGCCCTGGATCCATCGGATGCGCCCGTCCAGCAGGTGGACGCGGATGCCGCAGCGGCAGGCGCACATGTAGCAGGTGGTGGTCTTCACCTCATCGGCGACGCGGGGAGACGTGTCGATCAGCTCCACGGGGGAGAAGAATCCTCTCGTCCGCCCGGGCTTGGCGCTCGTCATTCACTCTCCCCTTGGTCGCGTGCCGGGCGGTTTTGCGCCGGGTTCGCCGGACCGGCAAGCCCGTAGCGCCGGCTTGCCAGCATGCAGCCGGACGTGCCGTCAGAGCGCGGTCGTCAACAATCGGTCGAGCGCCCTCTGACTATCGGGCTGCTGGGCGTCCAGGTCCGCGACTTGGCTTGCGAGTTCCGACACCCTGACCCCGGCGATGACTTGGCTCATCATTACAAATGTCTCGCTGTCGATCTCAAAGGCGGGATTGGTAATTGCTGTTCGACAGCGTTCAGCACATCGTTCACGGCGTCACCTTTCCCCGATCATCGACCGCTCAGAACCAGTTCGCCTTGTCCACAACGTTCCGCAGCTTGCCGCCTGTTTCGAACGCGCGGCAGTTGTCCAGAATGATCTGAAACCGCCGATCATCCAGATAAGGCCCGAACCCGGCGGTATGCGGTGTGATCAGCACGTTCGGCATGGTCCAAAGCGGATGATCGGCGGGCAGCGGCTCGATCTCGAACACGTCCAGTCCCGCCCCGGTAATTTCGCCCGCCTGCAGCGCCGCCACCAGATCATCCAGCCGGGTCGTCTTGCCGCGGCCGATATTGATGAAGAACGCGCTGCGCTTCATGCGGCGGAATCGGGCGCGGTTCATAAATCCCTCGGTCGCCGGCGTGTGCGGGACCGTCAGGATGACGAAATCCGCGCGCGGCAGCAGCTCATCCAGCTTGTCCGGCGGATGCAGTTCAGCCACCCCCGGCGGCGCGTCCTTGCGGCGCGCGTCGGTGGCAAGCACGCGTATCCCGAACCCTGCCGCCAGGCGCGCCGCCTCAGCACCGATGCCGCCGACCCCAACGATCAGTGCGGTCGCCTCCGGCAGGTGGACCACGCCGGCATCGAGCCGCCGCGGCTTCCATTCCCGCCTGAGTTGCTGCGGGATGTAGGTCTGGAAGTCGCGGGCGAAGGCCAGCACGAAAGCCATGATGTGCGCGCCGATATGGTCGTTGTAGATCTCCCGCATGTTGGTCACCACCGCCGCGTGCTCGATCAGCGACGGGTAGTAGTACCCGGCCGGCGGCGCGGCCTGCGGAGATTGCAGCCAGCGCAGCTTGCCGGCCTTCTCCAGCAGGTGCGCCGGCAATACCCCGAATGCAGCCTCCGCCTCGCCGATCGTCTGCTCGGCGTCTGATTCGGTCTCGGCTACCACGACCCGAACATCGGGAAGCGCGGCGGCGAGCCGCTTGCCCCAGTCGCGCGTGGTCCCGGTCTGCGGCGGCAGCATCAGGAAGGTGAAGGGCATGGCGGTCGTCCCCCGATTTCGCCGCCACGCTATCGGGCCCCGGGCCCACCTTCAACCGGGCGGACCGGGAGGTGACAGCCGCGCCATCACCATGCGATATATCCGATGGGATACAACGCAGGAGGATCGGATGAAACTGAGCGCCCGCAACCAGATCGGCGGCAAGGTGGTGTCGGTCGTGAAGGGCCAGACCACGGGCCATGTCCGCATCGACATCGGCAACGGCGTGACGATCACGTCCTCGATCACCAATGAGGCGATCGACGATCTCGCCATCAAGGTGGGCGACCAGGCGACCGCGGTCATCAAGGCGTCCGATGTGATGGTGGCGAAATAGGCTCTCCGATGCTGCCGTCCTGCCGGTGGGCAATCATCCGGGTCCTCGCGTGCGCCATCATCGCCGGCTCGCCGGTGGCACAGGCGGAGCAAGCCGGAGGCGTGATCGAAAGCCCCGGCCACCCGCCATTCACGGCCTCCGTCGCCGATTTGCGGGCGTTGCCGGCGACCGAAGTGACCGTGTCGTTCGAAACCGGGCACGGGAAGGAACAGGCGACCTGGCGCGGCGCCCGGCTCTGGACAGTCCTCGCGCGCGCCGGAGCGGTGGATCCGACGGCGCCCCGCGACCACGTGCGCCAGACCGTCACAATCGCCGGTCAGGATGGCTGCGCGTCGGTCCTGGCGTTGGCCGAACCAGACCCGGCATTCGAGGGCAAGCCGGTCATCCTTGCCTATGATCGCGACGGCAAGCCGCTCGGTGGCGATCATCCACGCCTGATCGTTCCCGGCGACCGGCGCGGCGGACGAAGCGTCCGCGACGTCGTGCGGATTTCGGTGCGGTAAACGCCATGGCCTTCCGGCGGCCGGTGGCGGAATGCGCTGCGCTTTTCCGCCCTACGCTTCCTCGGCTATGAGGGGGGCTCAGCGGGGCGCGGTCT
>CAVXTC010000034.1:0-127783 GCA_963764525.1 uncultured Pseudomonadota bacterium
ACCATCATCAGAAAAGGTAACTCCGGACGTGATGGAACACAGCCAAACGCCAGAAAGGTGATTGCCGACAATTCCAGTCCGCTCGGCTGGTGTGGAGCATCCTCGTCCCGGCAGGCATGATGGCGGGGCGACGGAAGCCGCGGATGCGCGGAACGATCGGCGGACCCGGGACAGAGCATAGCAAAACCCGCCGCCGCTCTGCCGAACGCGCCGGATCAGGCCAGCCGATCCTCCGGCCTGACCAGGTGCAGTGGCGTTTCCCCGCGCAGCGCCCGAACGCAATTCGCCAGTGCGCGCCGCAGTCCGGTGTCGCGGCTGCCGGCCTGCGCCGAGTTGTGCGGCGAGGCGATCACGTTCGGCAGCTCCAGGAACGGCTGATCCATGCGGAACGCGCCATGCCGCACCGGCTCGACCCACCAGGCGTCGATACAGGCGGTGAAGCCGGGGTGTTCAACCAAATGCCGATACAGAGCCGTTTCGTCGATAATCTCGCCACGCGCTAGGTTCACCAGGATCGCATCGGGCTTCATGCGCCTCAGCGCCGGTGCATCGATCAGTCCGCGCGTGGCGCGCGTCAGCGGCGCGCTGATCACCAGCACGTCGGATGCGGCGAGCAGTTCATGCAGCCGGTCCGGCGTGCCCATCCAGTCGATCGGTTCATCGGTACGGCCGCCGCGGTTGATGGCGTGCACCTGCATGCCGACGCCGCGCGCGAGCCGGGCCATCGCGACGCCGACGCCGCCAAATCCGACGATGCCGCACACGGCGCCTGACAGCATGCGGTTCTGCGTCGATTGATTGAACTGCCCGCGCGCCATGGCGGCCTGCTCGATCGGCAGCCGTTTGGCCGCGGCGAATGCCATGGCCAGCGCGTGTTCCGCCATCGGCTCGGCATAGGCGCCCCCATTGCTCGCCACCGGGACGTCGGGTGGCAGATCACTGAGGGGAATGAAGTCAACTCCGGCCGTCATGAACTGCACCAGCCGCGCGCCGGCGAGCAGGGCCGCCTCATTGGGTCGCAGGTCCTTGGCGGTGTTCCACGCCAGCAACACCGCTGCCGCGCGGAGCGCCGCCGTACGCGCGGTGGGGTCCAGTTCCTTCAGATATGCCGCATCGGCGGTCTCGCCGAGCATCTCCTCAACGATGGCGTGGCGGGACGGATCGAGGCCAAAGGCGATCGCGAGCGTACAGGCGGGGCATCCTGTCGGCTCTCCCAGCGAGGCGGTCCGCGGCGTGTACAAAGCAAAGGCGGGGCCGGCGGCCCCGCCTGCTTGTTCCGGCCTGGCCGGGTCACATATTGCCGCCGGAGCCCTGCGGCGTGAAGCTCTGCCCCTTCTGGGCGGCCTGCAGGCTCTGATCGTTCAAGCGGGCCACCTGCGAATCCTGCGCATCGGGGTTTTGGTTGCCCATGCCGCGCCGGGACGCTGTGTGCATCCGGCGCGTGGCGTGATGTGTCCCCTCATTGGCCATGCCCGTGCGGGTCGTCGGCTGGTTATGGCCGGTCGTCGCCATGTTCGATGAGCCGTTCGTCTGACCGGTGCCACCCGTGGCGTTGGTCTGACCGGTGGTCATCGATCCGGTCGTCCCGGACCCGCTGTTCGTCGATCCGGTGGCCGTGTTCGAGCCGGTGTTCGTCTGTCCGCCTGACGTTCCGGTGGAATTTCCGGCGGATGTCCCGGTCGAGGAGGTGCCGCTGCCGGTTGACCGCGTCATGTTAGAGCCGGTTGCTCCAGCGGTGCCGTTGGTCTGGGCGGTGGTCATGCCGGACGACCCGCCGGTCTGGTTCCCTGTCGTCGCATTGGTGCCCGACGCATTCGCCTGGCTGGACCCCGTCGTGCCGGTCTGTGCCAGGGCGGGGATCGCGCCGGCGGTCGCGAAGCCAAGGGCCAACGCGCCAAGTGCCGTCATCATTCGTCCTGCCGTCATTGAACTCTCCTGTTGCCACGGCCGACCGCACGGCGGCACCGGGGCTGACCCTGGCGCGTCGTGGCCGGCTCTTCGTTGCAGGTGGGGTGCGCCGCGGCGGCGTGCAGTTCACAAGCATGGGACGCCGGCATGGGCCTCGGCCTGGGTCGCCAGGGGCGATGGTGACCTCGCGGGTTGCCGCGGCGGTCTGGTTTCTCCACAACCTTCGTTGGACATCACGGAGTCCTGTCGTGAGCGGACCAGCCGACATCGAGATCCGGCGCATCATGCACAGCGAGGCCTATGCGCGGGCCGTCGCCTTGCTGGCGAACGAGCACGACCGGATGATCGGCGACATCATCCGTTTGACCGAGATTCCGGCCCCGCCCTTTCAGGAGGCCGAGCGGGCGCGCGCCTTCCTCGACCTGGCGCGGGCGCACGGGCTCGCTGACGTGACGATGGACCTCGAGGGCAACGTCACCGGGCTGCGGCGCGGCGGCGGGACGGGGCTGATTTGCGTGGCCGCGCACCTCGACACCGTGTTCCCCGCCGGCACCGACGTGACGGTGCGGCGGGAGGGCACGCGGCTGCTGGCGCCCGGCGTGGGCGACGACACCCGCAGCCTGGCGGTGCTGCTGGCCTGGATGCGGGCGCTGGATGCCGCGGCGATCCGGACGCGCGCCGATATCCTGTTCGTCGCCGATGTGGGGGAAGAAGGGCCGGGCGATTTGCGGGGCATGAGGCATTTGTTCCTGAAAGGGCCGTATGCCGGCGCGGATCGACGCCTTCATCACCGTCGATAGTCCGGAGATGGACCGGATCGCGACCGGCGGTGTGGGATCCAAGCGGTACCGGGTGACGTTCCGCGGTCCCGGCGGCCACAGCTACGGCGCGTTCGGGCTGGTCAATCCGATGTATGCGATGGCCGATGCGATCCAGCGTCTCGGCCGGCTGGAGGTGCCGGGGACACCGCGCACCACCTACAGCGCCAGCGTCACCGGCGGCGGCACGTCCATCAACTCCATTCCCAACCTTGTGTGGACGGAATTCGATCTTCGCTCGGAATCGGCCGACGAGCTGGATCGGCTGGAAAGCCGGTTCGTGGCGCTGGTGGATGCCGCGGTTACCGCCGAGAACGCGACGCGATCGACGCGTAACGGCGCGGTTGCGGCGGAGCTGACGAAGATCGGCGACCGCCCGGCGGGCCATACGGATCGAGGCGGGCGAACTGGCGCAATTCGCTCGATGCCGCGATCCGTGCGCAAGGCTTCAGCCCGAGCTTCGAATACTCGTCCACGGACGCGAACATCGCGATGAGCCTTGGAATTCCGGCGATCAAGATCGGCTCGGGCGGCAGCGGCGGACGCGGACATTCGTTGGAGGAGTGGATCGACGTGGCGCCGGAGGCGTCGGTGCGCGGCATGGCGGCGGGGCTGGCGACAGTGCTGGCGGCGGCGGGGATGGTGTGTGAGGGGTCGGGGTAAATCGCCGCTTGCGCGGCGGCGCGGCGGTGTCTATTGTTGAGGCATGCGATGCGATCTCGCGACATTCCGATTTTGGTACCGCTGGTATTACATGCTGGCGGCCTAGGATCGCGTATCTCTCGCAACACCCGAAGCCGTCTTGTTCAGGCGGCTTTCGTGTTTTCCGACCCGGATTCCAGATTGACGCCTGAGCGAAGCGGCCCTGAACACAGGAGGCCGCCATGCGTTTTTCCCCGTTCGACTTCGACGTGATAACCACGCCGGACCCGCCCGACCGACTGCGCCAGATTGATCCCAAGTCGGATCGAGAGCGCAGGCGGATCAGGACGGGCAACCCGACGAAAAACCACATCCGGAAGCGCCGCACTAATAACACCGTCGCAAATGCACGTATCCCGGCTGGCGCGCGGCATTGCCCGTGCGACCGGGACACCGGCCGATCCGGGTACCAAGCCGACGTTGGGCGGCTGGAACGCTTTCCACCGCCGCCACTGGGCAATCTCAATGTTGTGACGCGCCCCGGGTCGGTGGCTAGCCTGCTGATGTGCCCGCCGAAATTCGGCCCTCATCGAGGGAATCCCGGTATATACTGGCGTGCTCGGGTCGAACGGCGAAGTTTCCACGCGGACGGATCGAGAGCTGCAGAAACCCCGCAGACGCTGGGTCGGAATGCAGTCGGATCGGGATCGCTGATTGATGCAGACAGCGGGCACCTCCCACCCTCGTTGCCCGAAGCCGTCGATAGTCGCCGGCTGATCGCAGTCGTCTATGCGGACATGGCAGGCTACAGCCGGCTGATTGGCGAGGACGATGCCGGCACCTGCGCGCGCCTCGCCGAACTCCGCGCCGACCTTATCGATCCGGCACTCGCCCGGCACGGCGGTCGGCTGGTGAATACCGCGGGCGACAGCCTGCTCGTGCTGTTCGACAGCATTCTTTCGGCGATGCGGTTCGCCATCGAGGTGCAGCGCGCCGTGCCGTCGTTCGACGGAGATTACGCGCCTGACAGGCGGATGCGCTTCCGCATGGGTGTCAATGCTGGCGACATCGTTCCCGACGGGACGAACATGCACGGCGATGGCTTGAATGTCGCGGCACGTTTGCAGAGCGTCTGCCCGATCGGCGCGATCTGCGTCTCGCGCGTGGTGCGCGAGCAGGTCGGAAACAGGCTCGGTTTGCCGTTCAAGGAACTTGGCGCGCTGGACCTCAAGAACATCGGCCGACCCGTCGAGGCATTCGTCCTCGACCCGCGCAGGCGCAGCCGTTGCCGGCAGTCGCTGCCAAACCGCGCCGCCGGCTCGCGATCGTCGTGGGGCTTCGCGGTGCTCGCGCTCGTCGTGGCGGGCACGCTGGCCTGGCAGTTCCGCCCGGCGCACCGAGACCGGCAGACCTGGCCGCGGCGACGCAGACTGCCGGCGCGAATGAGCCGCCGCCGCTCTCTATCGCTGTCCTGCCGTTCGACAATCTCAGTGGCGATCCGGAGCAGTCCTACCTCGCCGACGGCATCGCCGAGGACCTGACCACCGACCTCGTGCATCTGGCGGGCGCCTTCGTGATCGCGCGCAAGTCGGCGTTCTCTTTCCGCGGGAAGGCCGTCGATATCCGCGACATCGGTCGCCAGCTTGGCGTGCGCTACGTGGTTGAGGGCAGCGTGCGTAAAATCGGCGCGAACGTGCGGATCAACGCGCAGCTCATCGCAGCTCAGAGCGGCGCCCATGTCTGGGCCGAGCGGTTCGACAAGCCGATCGCGAGCCTCGGCGAAGGTCAGGACGACATCGTCGAACACCTTGCTTCCGTCCTCGACGTCAAGCTGGTCAATCTCGACAGCGCACGGCTGTCACACGCGCAGAGCGGGTCTCCGGCCGCGTTCGACCTCGTGCTGCGCGCGCGCGCGGTGCTCAACGAACCCCCGACGGACGATCGTGCCTACATCGCGCTCGGTTACTACCTGCAGGCGCTGCGGGCCGATCCGACATCGGTTCCGGCAATGGCGGGGACGGCGGCGGTGTTCGCCGGCCTGTTCCAACGCAGCGACACCAACACGCGGCGTGCCGCCGAACTCGTCGCCGCAGCGGAGGCAAAGGCGCCCGACTCGCCCGACGTGGTCGCCGCAAAATTCATTGTCCTCGTGAAGGAAGGACGCGCGCACGAAGCTCTCGCGATGTATAACCATCTGCTCGACGTCAATCCGAGCGCAATCGACCTGATCCTGCAGATTGGTATTTTGCGTTCATGGTGGTGGTCACCCGAAGAAGAGCTGCCGGTGCTGGATCGGACGATCCGGCTTAATCCACGCTCGGCGAATGTCAACGCGGCAAAAGTGGAGTATGGACGCACGTTGCTGATGCTCGGCAGAAACGCAGAGGCGCTCGCCACGCTCGAACCGCTGGTCACGCAGATCGGAGCAAGCGATAGTGCGTCGTATGGCGCCCGCGCGAATTCGCCGCAATGGCAGGAATTCGCGCGGCTCTGGCTCGCGGTCGCTTACGTCCGTGCCAATCGCCTCGAAGACGCGAAGCGCATGGCCGCACAGGCACTTCAGGCCGACGATCTACGCGAGTTCACGGTCAGGAGCTGGCTGCGTCGGTTCCGCTTCTACAATCAACGAGGCAATCTCAGCCGGGCGAACAGTATCGCGGATGATCTGCGGCTCGCGGGCGTGCCGGACCACCTCGACGAGACAGCGGACAGCGGCGTCCCGTCCACTGGCGAGCTCCGCGATTTCGCGCGGTCTCCATTCACCGACGCCGATGAGCGTGCCTGGCGGCCGTACGCTGCTAACCCAGGATGTCGTGACATTGTTGGCGGACGAAAAGCCTCTGATCTTAACCACCGTCAACAGGAGTCCAACGATTCCCGGCACGATTTTCGTCGCGATCCCGCGCATCGGGCGCACTGGATGACGATTGGCAACCGCGTCTGAGCCAAATGATGCACGATTTGATCGGCTCCGATAAGACAAAGCCGGTCCTTGTGTTTGGGTTCAACCAGAACCGCTGGGAGTCGCGCAACCTGGCGCTTCGGCTGATTGCGCTCGGATACACCGACGCCGCATGGTATCGCGGCGGCTGGGAGGCGTGGGAGGCGAGCGGGCAGCAGCGCGCGCAGATGGCGGGTAGGCGCGATCTGTAGCCAAAATATTCGACACGCATCGACCATTCACGAAGGGACGCGGGCAGGACCGGCTGGGAGGTCAGCGCGATGCATGCGGGAAAGCGGTCCGCGCTGCCGATTGCCGTCGGGTGCGGTGCGAAATGGTGCAGTGGGGCTGTTTCTGGGTTAGACCGGCCGCATGGATGATGCATCTTGATTTCGCTCGCCGCCGGACTTGCGCTGCAAGCCGGCGAGGCGATCCTCGCCGTACGTGCGCGTGGTTTCGACGTGCTCCGCAAGGAGGACGCCTCGCCGGTCACCGCGGCGGATCATGCGGCCGAGGCCATCATCGTGCGCGGCCTGCGTGCCGCCACGCCTGACATTCCCGTCATTGCCGAGGAAGAAGTCGCCGCCGGACGGATTACCGCGCCGACCGCGCAATACTGGCTGGTCGATCCGCTTGACGGCACCCGCGAATTCACCGCCGGCAATGACGAGTTCGCGGTGAATATCGGCCTGGTGCGCGACGGGCGGGCGTATCTGGGCGTGGTGGGCGTGCCAGCGCTGGGGGAGCTGTTCGGCGGCATCGTCGGCCGCGGCGCCTGGAAGCGCACCGCCTCCGGCGAGACCCCGATCAGCGTCCGCACGCCCCCGCCGCAGGGGCTCACCGTCCTGGCCAGCCGTTACCACGGCAACCATGCGCGGCTGGAGGCATTTCTGCAGGGACGCAAGATCGCCTCGGTGATCAATTTCGGCTCGGCGGTGAAATTCTGCCGGTTGGCGGAAGGTGTCGCGGACCTATACCCCCGTTTCGGCCGCACAATGGAGTGGGATACTGCGGCCCCTCAGGCGTTGCTCGAAGCCGCCGGCGGCACGGTGCGGACGATCGATGGCGACGACTCTGACCTACAGCAAGCCGGGCTGGGAGAACCCGCATTTCGTCTGCACCGGGCGGCCCGTTCCACCAGGGTAGATGCTATGGGGCAGGCGACGAGGACATGGCACCATCGTCGCGATCTGCAACGCGTTCGGTGGAGTGCCCTTATGCCAAAGTTCAACGACCTCAGCCGGTCCCTCGTCGCCCTGGACCAGGATAGCACGCTCATCGCAGCAATCGAACTGAGCCGGTCGAGTTGGCTGCTCGGCGGTGTGGTGCCGGGCTTGCGTCGGGAGCCGCGCAAGAAGCTGGTCCCCGACGCCGATGCGCTGCTCGGTGTGCTGCACCGGTGGCGCGATGAGGCGATCGCCGCCGGCCGGCGGATCGATCGGATCTGCGTTGCCTACGAGGCTGGCCGTGACGGGTTCTGGCTGGCCCGCTGGCTGCGCGCCCGTGGCATCGAGTGCCAGGTGATCCATCCGACCAGCATCCCGGTCTCGCGGGAGCACCGGCGGGCGAAATCGGATCGGCTCGACCTTGGGCTGCTGCTGCGGGCCCTGCTCGGCTGGCTGCGCGGGGAGCCGAAGCATTGCTGCATGGTGGCGGTGCCCTCGATCGAGGCGGAGGATGCCAGGCGTCCGATCCGCGAACGCGACCGCCTGGTGGTCGAGGCGACCCGGCTGGTGAACCGGATGACCTCGCTGCTGGCGCTGCACGGGGTGCGCGGCTTCAATGTGAAGCTGAAGCGGGCGGCGGCGACGCTGGCGTCGCGGCGCACGGCGGAGGGCCAGCCGCTGCCGCCCAACACGCTGGCCGAGCTGCGCGCCTGCATGCACCGGCGGGAGGTCATCAAGGCGCGGATCGCGGAGCTCGAGGCGGCACGGTTGGAACGGCTGCAACCGGCGCCGCGCAGCGCGCCGGATGCGATGATCAGGTTGCTGGCGCGCATCATCGGCGTCGGCATCGAGACCGCCGAGATGCTGACGCTGGAGGTGCTGTCGCGACAGTTGCGGGATCGACGGGCGGTGGCCCGCTACGTCGGGCTGACCGGTTCGCCCGACGAGAGCGGCAGCAGGCGGCGCGAGCAGGGCCTGGCCAAGGCCGGCAACGGCCGGGTGCGGCGCGGTCTGATCCAACTGGCCTGGCGTCTGCTGGTGCATCAGCCGCACTGCGATCTGGTCAAGTGGTATCGCCAGCGCACCGCGGACCGGCGCGGCATCACCCGCAAGGTGATGATCGTCGCCCTGGCCCGCAAGCTGCTGGTGGCACTGTGGAAGTATGTCACCAGCGGTGAGCTGCCCGCCGGCATGCGGCTGCATCCGGCCGTCTGACACGACCGGCCAACAGGGACCTGCCCCAACAGGGACCTGCCCCAACAGGGACCTGCAAGGGAACTTGCACAGGAGGACACAACAAGGGTTCGGCGCCCGTCTGCTTCGCGGACGAGGCATTGCCGATGACGATCCGAGGTGGCGGTGTCCCGCTTCCGCCCACGGCCCTGGTGCCGCTTTTGTAGAATGGGCCCGCCGCTCGGAGCTTTGCCGCCGATGCGAATGTCTGCATCATGGTATCGATCCAACCGGATCGGCCGAAT
This sequence comes from uncultured Pseudomonadota bacterium, assembly GCA_963764525.1. Taxonomy (GTDB): domain Bacteria; phylum Pseudomonadota; class Alphaproteobacteria; order Acetobacterales; family Acetobacteraceae; genus DATDIC01. The sequence continues at coordinate 8,954 of CAVXTC010000034.1, forward strand.
ACAAGGTTGCCACGCGATTGCTTTGCGCGGCGCAGGGCAAGCTCCCCTCCGATCGAATGGCAGTGCCGACGGTTTGCCCGCGCGTGACCAGCCAGGCACCGTGCTCGCCGGCGTCAAGGACGCTTCGCGCCGCCGCCGGCGGTGGCCTGCGGCCATCCCTGACCCCGGCTCCGCGCGGCGCCCATCGGAGCCGCAGGTCGGGACGGAGAAACGTCACGTCAGTCGAACAAAGAAACTGGAAATCGATCTATGAAGTAGAACTTGACAGAGGAGGCCCCATACAAGGGCGGAACAGCGTAGCGCATTCCGCCGCGAGCCGTGCGCTGGCAGCCGGGAGTGACGAAAACATGAGCGATCCCCTGAGCCTGAAGGCCGCGATCCTGGATTGGGCCGGCACCGTCATCGATCACGGCAGCCGCGCGCCGATGGGCGCGTTCGTGCGCGCCTTCGCCGCGTTCGGCGTGACGATCGGCATTGCCGACGCGCGCGGCCCGATGGGCATGGCGAAATGGGACCATATCCGCGCTGTCGGGCATTCGCCGGCGGTGGCGGCGGCATGGCGCGCGGCGCATGGACGCGACTTCGCCGAGGCCGACGTGGACGCGATCTTTCAGGTGTTCGAACCGATGAACATCGCAGCCGTGCGCGACCACGCCGAGCTGATCCCGGGTACGGTGGCGGCGATCGAGACGTTGCGCGCGCGCGGAATGCGGATTGCCGGTACCACCGGCTATACCCGGGCGATCATGGACATACTGGCGCCGATCGCCGCCGCGGCCGGATACGCCCCCGAATTCACCATCTGCGCCGGCGACTTGCCGGCTGGCCGCCCCAGCCCGGTCATGATGTGGCACGCGATGGCTCGGCTCGGCGTGTGGCCGGCGCAGGCTGCGTGGTAAAGGTGGATGACACGGCTCCGGGCATTGGCGAGGGCGCGGCGGCGGGCACCTGGACGGTCGGCATTGCGCTGACCGGCAATGCGGCGGGGCTTTCGGCCGATGAGCTGGCGGCCCTGGACCAGCGTGCCCGGGCGACGCTGGGCGCCCGCGCCACCGCGGAACTGAGCGCGGCCGGCGCCGACCTGGTGATCGATGGCATCGCTGAACTGCCCGCGGCAGCGGCGGCGATCGATGCCCGGCTGGCGGCGGGCGGACGGCCGAGGGCCGCGACCGTCTGACCGCAGGCGCCAGATGGCTGCTGCTCGATGCACCCCGACTTCGGCGTCAGCCTGACGATCAACAGCCTGACGTCGACCGCCTCGGCGCCGACCGCCCCGCTGACCTCCACCGCGTTGACCCTTTCGGTGAACGACTCCGCCTATGGGGAACGTCAACACCTACCCAGCGGCCCCAACCCACCATCTCGATCTCGGCCTGGTGAATGCGCTGGACATCCGGCACAGCACACCGGCGGCCCGCCTGGTTTCTTCTCCGTGCCGCCTCCGTGCCTCCGTGGTGTGGCTAGGTTGCCTGTCTCACCCATGCACCAGCTTGCAGCCGCCCTGATCCATCGGACGGAACGCCTGCTCGGCCGGGACGGTGCGTTTCAGCTCGTAGTAATCCCACGGCTCCTTCGACTGCAGCCGGTGATTTCACCTCGAACAGATACATGTCGTGGATCACCCGCCCGTCTTCCGCACCCGGCCCTTGCCGAACAGCGGATCGTCGGTCGGCATCGCCTTCATCTGCTCGACCACCGCCAGCCCGCTCGACTTCGCCTTGTCCGACGCCGATTGCCGACGACACGCCTTCAGATAATGCGTCACCGCCGAATACTGCGCCGGCATGCACGGACCCCGGCATCATGCCCGTTGCAACAGCGCGCGCGAAGCGCCTGGCGAACGCGCGCGTGCCGTCGTTCATGTTCCAGTAGAAAGGTTCCGTCAGCAGCACGCCCTGCGCGGCCGGCCAGCCCCACGCCATGCACGTCGTGGATCAGGAACAGCAGGCCGGCGACCTTCTGGCCACCCTTCTGGATGCCGAACTCGGCCGCCTGCTTGATGCAGTTCACCGTATCGCTCGCCGCCGTTGGCGAAGCCGACCACCTTCGCCCCGCTCGCATGCGCCTGCACGAGATAGGAGGAGAAATCGGTGGTGCCGGGGAACGGCGCCAGCGCCTGCCCCAGCACCTTGCCGCCGGCACCGGTGACGAAGCTCGCCGCGTCGCTTCTCCAGCGAATGACCGAACGCATAGTCGGCGGTGATGAAGAACCAGGTGTCGCCACCCTCCTTGACCGACGCATCAACCACGCCGTGCGGCATCGACCAGGTGTCGTACAGCCCAGTGCAAATGGTTCGGCCCGCAATGACCGCCGGTGATGTCGGCCGAGGCAGCCGCCGGTGAAGATCGCCGCCTTGTTCTTCTGCTTAACCAGGTCGCCGATCGCGAATGCCGCCGACGACAGCGGCACGTCGGTAATCAGATCGACGCCCTGGTTGTCGAGCCAACCTCCGGCGATCGCCAGCGCGACCTCCGGCTTGAGCTGCAGGTCGGCCTGACACCAGCTCGACCTTCATAGCGGGATTGGCGCGGGCGAAATCCTCGATCGCCAGTCTGCGCGCCGAGCACCGAGCCGGCACCGGTGTTGGCCGCGTATGGGCCGGTCATGTCGGTCAATACGCCGATGCGGATCGGCGCCGTCTGCGCGCGGGCACGCGGCGCCAACGCGACGGCCATGCCAGCTCCCCCGATGACGGCACGGCGGGTGGTGGTTGGAATCTATTTTGTTATCCTCCCGATGCAGACCTGTCCGCCGACGGCACCAGCCGTCGGCGGCAAACGCCGCATCAGGGTGGCCGGAGACGGGCGGGTCTGCAACACAGGCAGTTGGGGGTCCGATCCCGCCCCCGCGCCGGGGCGGAATTATTTGACCGGCCCCCGTCGTAACTGTGGCGAGGACTTGCAAAAAACTGGCATAATGGCGCCTTATGCGACATCGCTGCAAAGTGACTTTGGTGGCGGGCTCTACGGACCGGCCGCAGCCTCGACGGAAGATGGGTATTCCCCTACCATTTTTGACCCAAACCAGCGGCCGATCGATGCGACCCGAAACCAAGTTCACGCAGAGCGGCGATGTGAGCATCGCCTATCAAGTTACGGGCGGAGGGCCGCTCGATCTGCTGATTGTTCCGGGGTTCATCTCCCACCTCGAGGCGGCTTGGGAAAATCCTGCATATGCGCGCTTTCTCGAACGGCTGGCGTCGTTTTCCCGTTTGATCCAGTTCGATAAGCGCGGCACGGGATTGTCGGACCGCGTAACCGGAATGCCCACCCTAGACGAACGCAGCGACGATGTGCGGGCTGTTCTTGATGCTGTCGGCTCAAAGCACACAACGTTGTTCGGGATTTCCGAAGGTGGGCCGATGAGCATCGTGTTTGCCGCAACCCACCCTCAGCGTACCTCGGGACTCATCCTCTATGGCAGCATCGCGAAGGGCTCCTGGGCTCCCGATTATCCCTGGGGCGGGAAGGTCGAGGCGGAGTTCGAGGAATGGTTGGCTGGGTGGCGCAGGGAATGGGGCAAACCTTATGGCCTCGAAAATTGGGCACCATCCGTCGCGGATGACCCGCAGTTTCGCCAGTGGTGGGGCAAATATCTGCGCCTCGGCGCGAGCCCGAGCGCGGTTATCACACTTTTCCGGATGAACCGAGAAATCGACGTCAGGCCGATTCTACCGGTCATTCGGGTGCCGACCCTTGTCCTCCATCGGGTCGGTGATCGCGCGCTCAACGTCGGCCATAGTCGGTTCATCGCTGAGCACATTCCGGGTGCGAAGCTCGCTGAGCTTCCAGGCGAGGACCATTTGTGGTGGGTCGGCGCCTCGAATGCGATTGTCGATGAAATTGAGGAGTTCGTTACCGGAGAGCGACCTCCAGTCGAGGCCGACCGAGCCTTGATGACCGTACTTTTCACTGACATCGTCGGTTCAACCAAGCGCGCGACCGAACTTGGTGATCAGCGATGGCGCGACTTGCTCGATAGCCATAACGCCATCTTGCAGTCAGAAATCGCTCGCTTCAGAGGTAATGCGATCAGGAGCACAGGCGATGGAATTCTCGCGACGTTTGATAGCCCGGGACGAGCCATCGATTGCGCCCTGGTCCTGGGTCGTGATTTGCGCGGCCTCGGATTACCCATTCGAGCTGGATTACACACCGGGGAAGTGGATTTGATGGGGAAGGATATCGGTGGAATTGCCGTCCACATCGCTGCGAGGGTGCTCGAAAAAGCTGCAGCAAATGAAGTGTGGGCATCCCGAACCGTCAGGGATCTAATGGTAGGATCACACTTCAAGTTTATGCAAAGCGGAATCTATCGGCTGAAAGGTGTTGCGGGAGACTGGCCCCTGTATAGCGTGCAACAGCGCTAGTCGGCGGGCGCACAGGCAGTGACTCTCATGGCGCAACTGCGCCATTTGGACCGCGACAACGTAACGGCAGCTATCCTGAAGAGTTTTGGGCGCCGGAGGCGTACGAAAGTCGCGGATGTCAAGATCGGTGGTCTTGAGGCTGCGGAAGGCGCGTTCGACCTGGCTGAGGCCCTTGTAGGCGAGCACGACCTGCTCGGTGGAGCATGCGTCAGCGGGTAGATTGGTACGGATGACATAGAACCCGTCGAGTGCTGCTTCGGCGGCGATGGCATCGTGCTTGCGCGACCACGCGAGTGTTGTGTTGCTGATCGCCACATCGAAGTGCTTCGCATCCTGTGCTTGTCGAGCACGGCGCCGACGGCGATGCCGATCTTGGCCGCACCGCGCAGCGGGCGGCGCTGGCTGTGCAGCCTGGCGGCAACGGCGGCGAGCCGGCGCTCGGTTGCCTCCAGCAGGTCTTGCCGCTTGCGGCATCGGCTTCGAGCCGTGCGTCGGTGATCATGCCGCGATCGCCGACCAGCACGATGCGGCTCAGCTTGAAGCGCGTCCGCAGCTTGGCGATCTGCGCGGCAAGCGTCATCGGGTCGGCGGTGTTGCCTTCGAACACTTCGACGGCGACGGGACATCCAGACTGGTTGCAGAGCAGGCCGTAGACAATCTGCGGACGATCGGGTCGGTGATCCCGGCTGTAACCACGTTGCGCGAGTTCGCAGTGCTCGCCTTCGAGATAGCTTGAACTGACATCGTAGAGCACCAGCACGCCATCCTTGAGGTGACGGCGGGCGAGCGCCTGCTCGATCTCCGGCTGGGCCGCTTGCAGATGGTCCAACGCCTCATACAGCTCGTCGGCATCGACTTCGCCGAGACCGAGCAGGGCGCCGAGCGCGTGCGAGGCGGTGGCATCGCTGAGCTGGCGCGCGGTGGCCAGCTTGGCGGCCGGTTCGACGACGCGGGCGACGATCATGGCGAGGATCAGCCTGGCCATGCGTTCGGGGCGCCTGGGCAGCAGCGGATCCAGACCGATCTGGCGCAGCGTGCCGAGTGCGGCCGCGACATGGCCATACGCCAACGCGCGCTCGATCTCGAAGCGCTGGGTCGCGGCGGGCTGCATCGGCTCATCGGCGAGCACCCTGCGCAACGCGTCGATCTTGGCGGCGGGCCATTTGGACAGATTGGCCAGAGTGCGCGACTTGACCTTGCCTTGCTCACGGTAACTCTCGCGCAGCAGCACGGCGGGCGGGGAGCTCCGATTGGCGATGGTCGTGATGTACACGCGGCATCGAACTCACGAACGCCCCGCGTCGCGCAAGAACTATTTTACATGCCTACCATATTGCGCGAATTTGGCCGCCGCCTGCGGTTGCGCCAGGATTTCGGGGGTAAGTTCGGCTTAAGACACCCCATGACGGCCGCAAGCAACTCCCCCTCGAATCGAGTGGACCACTGGCGGCGCCGCGGATGACCGGGTCCACCTGAAAGCGGCCAAATGCAGAAAAGCCAATCCTCAGCGTGCTCGGCGAGGGTCTTGTGCAGCACACCGGCCCGGCGACCACCGTCAATTGCCAGGCTCAGCAAGCCCGCCCCGATCAGCCCACCCAAAGCACCCGCGACGACATTCCGCATCGCCCTGGCTCTTTTGGATCCGCACCCGAAAGGCGGCAGGAACGCCACCGGTTCGTAGTCGGTGATCGGGCAATCAGCCGCGGGTGCCCTCGAAGAATTCCTTCACCTTGGTGAAGAAACCTTCGCTCTCCGGGTGGTGCTTCTCGCTTTGGTGCGCTTCCGCCTCGAACTCTTCCAACAGCTCGCGCTGGCGCCGTGTCAGGTGCTGCGGCGTCTCGACCGCGACCTGGATGAACATGTCGCCACGCGCGGTGCTGCGCAGCACAGTGAAGCCCTTGCCGCGCAGACGGAACTGGTCGCCGGTCTGGGTGCCCGGGGGCACCTTCACCTTGGCCTTGCTGCCGTCGATCGCCGGTACCTCGATCTCGCCGCCCAACGCCGCCAGAGACATGCGCAGCGGCACGCGCATGAAGATGTTGGCCTGTTCGCGTTGGAAGATCGGATGCGGCCGAATTGCTACATGCACGTAAAGATCGCCCGGCTGGGCGCCGGGGCCGCCGGCCTCGCCCTCACCGGGCAGGCGGATGCGCGTGCCGTCTTCCACGCCGGCGGGCACTTGCACCTGCAAGCTGCGCTCGCGCTGCACGGTGCCGGCACCGCGACACACCTTGCAGGGGTTGCGGATCACCCGGCCGCTGCCGCCGCAGGTCAGGCAGGTGCTTTCGACCAGGAAGAAGCCCTGCTGTGCGCGCACCTTGCCGTGGCCCTGGCAGGTCGGGCAAGTCTCCGACGAGCGGCCCTTGTCTTCCGATCCCGTGCCGCTGCAGGCCTCGCAGGTCACGCGCGTGGGGACCCGAAGGTTCACCTTGGTGCCGGTGAAGGCGGCGCCGAGGTCGATCTCCACCGCCTGACGCAGATCGTTGCCGGCACGTGCCCGGCCGCCGCCGCCGCGCCGTCCGCCCATGAAGTCGCCGAACATCTGGTCGAAGATGTCGCCGAGCCCGCCGGCGCCGGAGAAGTCGAAGCCGCCGCCGCCGAACGGACCGCCGCCCTGCTCGAACGCCGCGTGACCGTAACGGTCATAGGCGGCGCGCTTCTGCTCGTCCTTCAGGACGTCGTACAACTCGCTGATCTCCTTGAAGCGCGCCTCGGCCTGCTTGTCGCCGGGGTTGCGGTCCGGGTGGCACTGCATCGCCAGCTTGCGGTACGCCTTCTTCAGGTCCTCGGCACTGGCGTCCCGTTGCACGCCGAGGGTGGCGTAAAAGTCCTGCTTGGCCATCTCAGCCCTTCAACATCAAATACAAACAGAGCGCGCCCGCGTGCGACGTGACGCGGGCGCGATCCATTCCAGTCGGGGCCCACAACGGACCCATACAGCGTCAGGCGGACTTCTTCTTGTCGTCCACTTCCTCGAACTCGGCGTCCACTACCTTTTCGTTCGGCTGGGCGCCAGCCGCGGCATCCGGCTGTGGGCCGGCACCAGCGGCAGCCCCCTGAGCCTTGTACATCGCTTCGCCGAGTTTCATGGCGGCCTGGCTGAGCCGTTCGGTGGCCTGCTTCAGCGCGCCGTGGTCACTGCCTTCAAGCGCCGAGCGCGCGGCGGAGATGGCCGATTCCGCCTCGCCCTTCTCCTGCGCGCCGATCTTGTCGCCGTGTTCCTTCAGGTTGCGCTCGACCTGATGCACCAGCGCTTCGGCCTGGTTCTTGGTCTCGACGAACTCGCGGCGCTGCTTGTCGGCTTCGGCGTTCGCCTCGGCTTCCTTGACCATGCGCTGGATGTCCGCCTCGTTCAGCCCGCCGGAGGCCTGGATGCGGATCTGCTGCTCCTTGCTGGTCGCTTTGTCCTTGGCCTGGACCGAAACGATGCCATTGGCGTCGATGTCGAACGTAACCTCGATCTGCGGCACGCCGCGCGGCGCCGGCGGAATACCCATCAGGTCGAACTGGCCGAGCAGCTTGTTGTCGGCCGCCATCTCCCGCTCGCCCTGATAGACCTTGATAGTGACCGCCTGCTGGTTGTCGTCGGCGGTCGAGAACACCTGGCTTTTCTTGGTCGGGATTGTTGTGTTGCGCTCGATCAGCCGGGTGAACACGCCGCCCAGCGTCTCGATGCCGAGCGACAGCGGCGTGACGTCCAGCAGCAGCACGTCCTTGACGTCGCCCTTCAGCACGGCGCCCTGCACGGCCGCGCCGATCGCCACCACCTCATCGGGGTTGACGTTGCGCGCCGGCTCGCGGCCGAAGAACTGCTTTACCGTCTCGATGACCTTGGGCATGCGGGTCATGCCGCCGACCAGGATCACGTCGTTGATCTCACCGGCATTGACGCCGGCATCCTTCAGGGCGGCGCGGCAGGGTTCCAGGGTCTTGGAGATCAGCTCATCCACAAGCTGTTCCAACTTGGCGCGCGACAGCTTCATCACCAGGTGCTTCGGCCCGGAGGCGTCGGCGGTGATGAAGGGCAGGTTGATCTCGGTTTCCTTGGACGAAGACAGCTCGATCTTCGCCTTCTCGGCGGCTTCCTTCAGCCGCTGAAGCGCGAGCCGGTCCTTGCGCAGATCGATTCCCTGGTCCTTGCGGAATTCGTCGGCGAAATAGTCGATGATTCGCGCGTCGAAATCCTCGCCGCCCAGGAACGTGTCGCCGTTGGTGGACTTCACCTCGAACACGCCGTCGCCGATCTCGAGGATCGAGATGTCGAAGGTGCCGCCGCCGAGGTCATAGACCGCGATCGTGCCGGTGCCTTTCTTGTCCATCCCATAGGCCAGTGCCGCCGCGGTCGGTTCATTGATGATCCGCAGCACGTCCAGTCCGGCGATGCGGCCGGCGTCCTTGGTGGCCTGCCGCTGGCTGTCGTTGAAGTAGGCCGGAACGGTGATCACCGCCTGGGTGACGGGCTCGCCGAGATATGCCTCGGCGGTCTCCTTCATCTTGCCGAGAATGAAGGCGCTGATCTGGCTGGGGGCGTATTTCTGGCCCTTCACCTCGACCCACGCGTCGCCGTTGTCGCCGCGGACGATGGCGTAGGGCACCAAGCCCTTGTCCTTGTTCACCAGCGGGTCGTCGTAGCGGCGGCCGATCAGGCGCTTGATGGCATAGAGGGTATTGGACGGGTTGGTCACCGCCTGGCGCTTGGCCGACTGTCCCACCAGGCGCTCGCCGGCGTCGGTGAAAGCGACCATGCTGGGGGTGGTGCGGGTGCCCTCGCTGTTCTCGATGACCCGGACATCCTTGTCGGCGCCGGGGCCTTCCATGATAGCGACGCAGGAATTGGTGGTCCCGAGGTCGATGCCGATCACTTTGCTCAATGGAAGTCTCCTTGCAGCGGAATCAGGCGGCCCGAAGCGCCGCCGGAGTCCCTAGGTGGAATTTTCGTGAGGCGGATGTATTGAGCCGGACTTCGTGAAGCAAGGGTCGCCGGCTGATTTTCGGCGGGCGACCCGGATGTCGAGCGATGATTCCCCCCACAATCACACCACCCGGTGAACGATCCTTGATCATGCCAATTCGTTAGCGCACACAGGCTCCCATTCGATTCGCAGCCGCCAATTCGGGTGGAGATTGGGATGCGCGCTGGCGAGCCGACCGCGACGCTCTGGCCGCACCGGCTCCGGGCGGTATCCTGGTTTGTCCTGCTCTGCGTGCTGGCTGGCTGTGCCGGCCCGCACCGCTCCACGTCGCACGCCTGGCTTCGCACGTCGCCGGGCCATTTCTACCCGCCGCCGGGCCCGCCGAGCGACCCCTGGGGTCCTTACATCCGCGCCGCCTCCGCCCGATTCGACGTCCCTGACCTGTGGGTGCGTGAGGTGATGCGCCAGGAATCCGGCGGCCAGGAGCGGGTGGTGTCCTCGGCCGGCGCGATGGGCCTCATGCAGGTCATGCCGGACACTTATGCCGGGCTGCGGCAACGCTACGGGCTAGGCAACGACCCGTTCGAGCCGCACGACAACATCCTGGCCGGCACCGCCTATATCCGGGAGATGTACGATTTGTACGGTGCCCCTGGTTTCCTGGCGGCGTACAATGCCGGGCCGAACCGGTTGAACGATTACCTGGCGACCGGCAATCCGCTCCCGGACGAGACGGTCGGCTACGTCGCCGCGATCGCGCCACGCATTGCTATTGCCGGGACGATGACCGGGCCGCTCTCGGTCATGCATGCGGGGGGCGGTGGCATGCAATACGCGTCGGCGCCTGCCGCCGGCTCGTCCGGAAGCTGCGATCCGGATGCTGCGTATGATCCGGCCAGGCCGTGCGCACCGGTAGTTGTGGCGGCCGTCGGCCCCGCCCTGCCCGTCCCTGGCGTGGCGGTTGCCGCTCCGGCGTTGCCTGGGCCAGTTGTCGCCGCATCGGCGCCCGCCGAGACCCCGCCGACGCATTCGCTGATCTATGACCCGAACGCCGCCTACGCCTCCGCCGCTTACCCCTCCGCCGCCCCGAACGCTGCTTACGCGGTGACAACGCCGCTTGCGGTCTGACCCGAATGCCGCTTACGCGGCGGGGGCGCCGCAAGCCGTCACAGCGGCCGAGGCGCGTCCGGCAATCCAGCCCGTCGCCGCCGCCCACGGCAGCACGGGCGGGTGGGCGATCCAGGTCGGGGCCTTTCTGGATCGCGACCTGGCTCGGGCGGCGGCCGACAATGCCCGTCTGGCGGCGCCGGGCCTGCTTGACGCCGCACAGCTCCAGTTCCCCACCACCGAGCCGTTCGGCGGCACAAGGCTATATCGCGCCCGACTGGCCAATCTTTCGTTGCAAACCGCCAGCCAGGCCTGCTCGCGCCTGCAGCTCCAGCAACAGGCCTGCATCGTGGTGCCGCCCGGTCGCCTATAGCCGCGCCCCATGCCGCCGGTGCATGGAACGGATACCGGCAGCACGCATCCAAAGCACCTATGTGCCCGTAGGACAAGCCGCACGCCCAAGCTGTGAAATGCTTCACAGCGGTCCGGCCGCCGGCGTGACAGAACACCGGTGCGGGCCACCAAGCGGGCTTTCCCCGGACTGGCCGGACCAACCGGCCTCCGGGCAACGAGAATGGAGGGGGATGATGAACAGGTTGCACACTGCGGCATCGGAGCGGCGCGACACGATCGGCCGCCGCGCCTTGTTCGCGCTTTCGGCGGCGTCCCTGGCGCTGGCCGCCGCGCCGTCGCTGCCGGCCGGCGCCCGGGCCGCTGACAGCGATGCCAGCGCACCGATCCGGCAGTTGAATGCGGCTCTGCTGGCGGCCATGAAGGACAGCCGCGCCAGTTTCACGCAGCGCAGTGCCATGCTGACACCGGCAGTGGACCAGGCGTTCAATCTGGACGCCGTGCTGCAGGCTTCCATTGGGCTGCGCTGGGCGAGCCTGTCGCCGGATCAGAAAGCGGCGCTGGCGATCACGTTCCGGCGCTACACGGTGTCCAGCTACGCGGCCAATTTTGACAGCTATTCCGGCCAGAGCTTCCGTATCCTGCCGGACGCGCGCCGGCTGCCGAACGGAGATACGGTTGTCAATACCCAGCTTGTCCGCACCGACGGCTCGGTCACCGCGATCGACTATGTGATGCGGCAGACCCCGGCGGGCTGGCGGGCGGTGGACGTGCTGGCTGACGGCTCGATCAGCCGCGTCGCGGTGCAGCGGTCCGACTTCCGCGCGCTGTTGGAGAATGGTGGGGTCAACGCGCTGCAGGCTGGACTGCAACGCAAGGTGGCGAGCCTGTCGGGGGGTTCGGCGGCATAGCAACCTTTGCCGAGAAGTCACGCGACGCCGCCCATCCTCCTCGCGGAAGGGATCGGGGATAGGTTCTCGATGCAGTTTTGCCTGAAGCATTCGTGATTCGAAATCGTTCTGGGTTCGTTCGGCTTCCGCCCCGCGCCAGTGTACTTCAGTGGCCAGCCCGTCTTGCTTTCGCCAGATCTCAGGCGCGCTACGAAGGGTGGGGCGGACACCGCGCTGCACGCACCCGCGAGCACAAATTTCAGTTACAACCAGCGAATCTTCGCTTCCCCTGTTACTTTGACGAGCGATCATCCGGGGGAGGACCACCCATGGGAACCATTCGTAATTGGATCGGCGGCGGACCCAACGACCTTTACGCCGCGGCCGACTGGTCGCCCGTCGGGGTCCCGCAAGCCGGCGACACGCTGTATCTGGTGACCGGGACCGCCAGCCTGACGCATGGGAACCTTTCAGGCGACACCCTGATGATCGGCGCCCAGACCAGCTACACCTCCCCACCCCCGGCGATCGTGGACCTGTCCGGCGGCGCCAAATTGTCGGCGTCTGTGAGCGAGGCGCCGTTCACCGAGCAGTCTGTGGTCTTCAATGTCTCCGGCGCCGCGACACTTCATCTGTCCGAGCAGGCGAATTACTACGCGACCACGATGATTACTGAGAATATCGGGACGAAGTCCACGCTGACCGGCAATTTTGTCGGGACCGGGCACAATGTCGATCTGACGATCAACGGCGCGGACGGCACCTCGCGTTATTCCAACACGGGCGCGAGCAGCGTGGCCGAGGGGGTGGTGACCATCCATCCCCAGGTGATCGGGATCGGCAGCTTCACGGTCGGTTCCTCTGCCGGGATCGTGTTCCTGGGCGGGGTCGGCAGCGGTCAGACGATCAACGCGGAAGGGGCGGACACGATCACCATCGGTGCGCCGGGGCAGTTCCACGGGCTGGTCAATTTCATGGGCGGGGCGGCCGACACGATCGATCTGGCAGGTCTGGCACATGCGGACAGCTACAGCTATGCGAGCGACATGCTGGATCTGTTCAAAGGGGCGCAGGTGGTGGACAAGTTGCGTTTTTCTGCCGGAAGCAACGCGTTCCAGGTGACCGAGAACAACGGTGTGCAGATCAGCAGCAATTTCTACTCGGCGGGCGAATCCGCCGCCAGCGGGGACGGTGATTCTGCCGCTGCACGCGTAGCGGTCAGCCGGCCGGTCAGCGTGCATGGCATCGCTGCCGATGATCAGGTGATTCGAAGAAAGGGGACGGTCGATCTGTTGTCGGCTGCCGAAGTGACTATAAGGAAACTCCGCCGAGGTAGGATACCCAAGACAGCTTTGCGCGCTCGGCGGATGGCTCCTTCAAGTCGATGAAATGGGGCAGTCTGATTCCGACACGAGACCGAACCTTCGACCCGCTCAGCCAACGTGGAGATCGTCCCGGTCAACCAGATAGAATTGTCCCTTGGGGCCAAAGTAGAAATGTCCGGTCTGCCGCGGTGAACACTGCCGCGCGAGGGAGCCGGCGGACTGATCCGTCGAGGCACCAGCAGCGCTCTCGCCGTCGGACGCCGGGGTCAAGGCCCATCGCCGCGAAGCGGGCTGCCGAAGGCGGCGGCCTTGAGGCCGGCGTCCGATGGCGGAACCATTATGGGGGCCGTTGATGTTGTCTCGGGCAGGAGCCACGATCTGCGGCCTGATTTGCGCCCGGTTCGCACATAGCCGCCAGCCTCGCTTGCGCTCTTCACCTTCGGTGGTGACTTCGGCGCGTCCTGCCGGGCCTTGACAACGTCAGTGCCGCGCCAAGGCGCTTGTTCTCCACCACCTCCGCCTGGCTCACGCGCTGCTCCTTGTCGAACACCGCATAGGGCAGCGACAGGCCCTTCCAGCGCACGTCCACCTCGCCATCGGCGAAATGGTAGATTCCACGTACTGGCCGGCGACGCCTTCGGTCACCGCGTTGCGGATAAGCATGATCCGTTTGCGGTCATAGGATGCCGTCAACTGCGTGCCGACGTAACGCAGCACCCGATGGCAGAGAATATCGCGCAGCTAGCTGGCGGAGATGTTCAGCTTGCGATGCAGGTCCGTGGAACGGGCAGGCACTACTGCGAAACGGGCATCGAACTGCTCGATGAAGTCCGCAAGGAAGTCATTGCCAGCAGCGATCGAGCTGATCCCAGCCAGACGCAGCGCCTTGACCAAGCGGTCCTATTAAGCTCACGACAAAATCAGAAAATCCTTTGGCGAGATGATGCGAAAGTTATCTGTTACCTCGTCGCAATACAGCTGCCAGTTTAGTGGCAACTCCTCGCGCAGGAACGTCAGGATCGCGGTGCTGAAGTCGGCGAATGTACTGTGGCACTTGTTGTGGGTCACGTGCTTGTGCATCAGCGCCCAAAGAAGCTAGATCGGATCAAGATGCGGGCAGTAGGTAGGGATGAAGTGAAGACTGATCTGGCAGCGAGGCAGCGACAGCACGCTGTCAACAGCTTCGCATGATGGTACCTGGCGTTGTACAGGAACAGGTGGAGCACCAGCTTGCGCGGATACATAGAAAGCAATGAGATAATAAGCTTGATTGTGCTGGAAGAATAGAAAGTCTAAACTTGAAACATAAGGGTGTGGAAGGTATAAAGGTAGATGGAAAAGTGAATGTTAAGAAGCTGAAGAAAGCTGGTATGAGAAAAAGAGATAGGAGTGTAATTAGGAGAAAAGAATAAGAAAGGTAGCAAAGAGTGAGTAGGATGCAAAGAGTAAGCAAACAGCAAAGCTTAATAGGATAAAGTGGTTAAGCAGAGACTCATAGGAATTGATGAACGAAGATGCTTCTAAGGGTAGAGATTGAGAGATAAGGTTATTGGATTGAGATGCTAAATGTAGAGGAGGTGCAGCAGTGAGATAAAAAAAGAGAGGCTCTGATATTAGATGAAGCATTACTGCTAGATATAGGAGATAAATAGAGAGTAGTAAGAGGCAGAGTCTCGGTGATATAGGACTTCAGTTTGTACTGCTGCTACTCAGTCAGGAGGCATGCACCGACTTCGTAGCTGAAGCTTGCTAGGACTTCGATCTCTTCTTCTTCATACAGCTGGTGCCAGCTGCGGATGGTGTCGTCGTCCAGCAACAGCACTTTCGCAATGGCCTCGCAGCTCATGCCGTCGTCCAGCAGCACCGAGTGCGTTCGCCCGCCGGGCAAGGCGATGCGCGGCCGACCCGTCCCGAGCCAGCTCGATCAGGTCTTTGCGCAACTCGCTGTCGAGGAAGCCGCGGCGGATCATGTCGACCCGTAAAATCGCGTTCCAGAAGGTTTGATGAGCGAGATGATGCGCCTTGAGGTCGTGCCAGACGACTTCGATGTCATTGAGTTCAGGTGCGTATTTGGGCAGCCACTCGACTGTGAGCCAGTGTGCGCGAGCGGCGAGGGCTGCGAGCGAGAGTTTGCTGACATGGATCGGCCCATTGTCCTCGACGAGCACGACAGGCTTGGACGGCCTGCCGGGTATGGGGCCGTAGAGAAGATCGAGCTGCTCGAGATGGGCCACGAAATCGCTGCTGCGCTTGGTGGAACTGGTATGGACGATGAGTTGGCGCGTGACTGATCGAGCGAGCCCAGCATTGCCACTTTCTTGGCTTGTCCCGGCGCCGGCACCGCAGGTCCGCGCCGGACTTCGCCCACGCTCGAGCGAGATAGGGATGCGTCAACGCTTCGCTCTCGTCGCCGTAGAGAAGAACGATACCGCCGGCTTCGGCTTGGCACTTGCGCAGTTGCAGGCGCAAGCCGATCCGATCGACCTCGCTGGCCGCCTGACGTCCTTTCAGCGTGTGCCGAGGCCGCCGCCAACGGAACTTTTTTTTCGCAAAGCCTTGGACAATTGCGAGCGACTGATGCACACGCCCTCGCGGGCTTCGATTTCGGCGCGCAGCCGGGCAATCGTCCAGTTGTGCCGGTCAGCGACAGGTTCTTCGAGCAAGGGCGTGACCACACGCAAGGCCGTTGCACTCTTCACCGGCAGCCGGGCCGGGCGCGAGGCTCGCCTTCAACGCATCGACACCGCCTCTGCCGAAATCGCTGCGCCACAGCCGAACCGTATCCTCACGAACGCTGAACGCTTCAGCGATCCGCGAGCTAGTCCAGCCCGCCAGCGACAGCAGCACAGCGCGTGCCCGGTCCGCTTCGCCGCGATCACGCGACCCCGCAAGAGCCGCCAAGGCAACACGCTGCTGTTCGCTCGCTGCAACCGGAGACTTTCCACCCATGCCACACCCACCCGAATCGGTACAAACAGCGAATCGCAAAACCAGCCCGTTGGTCAACCAAGCGGAATTCGGATCGGCTGGCTAAGGTGGAGTTGCGACGCTTCACCCTGACGCCGGGAGGACCCGATGACCGAGGAGAGATTACCGCTGGCCGAGCTGCTGGCCAAAGCCGGAGACGGCGACTTCCTGCGCAGCGTGGCCGAGGCGGTGGTGCAGCTGCTGATGGAGACCGACGTGGAAGGCCTGATCGGCGCCGGACGGCACGAGCGGTCCGGCGATCGCACGACCTACCGCAACGGCTACCGCGACCGGACGCTCGATACACGGCTGGGCAGCCTGCAGCTGCGGATCCCGAAGCTGCGGCAGGGCAGCTACTTTCCGCCCTTCCTGGAGCCCAGAAAGACCTCGGAGAAGGCGCTGGTGGCGGTGATCCAGGAGGCCTGGGTCGGCGGCGTCTCGACCCGGCGCGTCGACGATCTGGTGCAGGCAATGGGGCTGGCGGGGATCAGCAAGAGCACGGTGAGCAAGCTGTGCAAGGACATCGACGATCGCGTCAATGCGTTCCTCGACCGCCCGCTGGTCGGCGAGTGGCCGTATCTCTGGCTCGACGCGACCTACCTCAAGCAGCGCGAGGGCGGACGCATCGTCTCGGTCGCGGCGATAATCGCCGTGGCCGCCAACACCGAGGGCAAGCGGGAGATCGTCGGGCTGCACATCGGCCCGTCGGAGGCCGAGACGTTCTGGGCGACTTTCCTCAAGAGCATGCTGCGCCGCGGCCTGCGCGGGGTGAAGCTGGTGATCTCGGATGCGCACGAAGGGCTGAAGGCGGCGATCCGCCGGGTCATGGGCGCCTCATGGCAGCGCTGCCGCGTGCATTGGATGCGCAACGCTCTGTCCTACGTGCCGAAGGGCCAGCAGAGCATGGTCGTCGGCCGCCTTGCGCCAGACGTTCATCCAGCCGGACCGGCCGAGCGCCAGCCAGACGCTGCGCCATGTCGCCGACCAGCTGCGGGCGAAGTGGCCGAAGCTCGGCGCGTTCATCGACGACAGCGAGGCCGACGTGCTGGCGCACATGGACTTCCCGGTCCAGCACCGGACCAAGATCCACTGCGACGAACCCGCTGGAACGGCTGAACAAGGAGGTGAAGCGCGCGCCGATGTTGTCGGCATCTTTCCCAACGAGGGCGCCATCGTCCGCCTGATCGGCGCCGTGCTGCTGGAAGCCAACGACGAGTGGCAGCTCCAGCACCGCTACATGCAGACCGAAGCCATGGCCGAACTCACACCGCCACTGATCGACGCCGCGCCACCCAGATTTCCACCGTAGCGGCATGATCCGTGGCCGCCTCAGCTACACCGCGAATTTCCACCACGTTGGCTGGCCGTGACCAGCCGGCCAAACCCGTCCGGACTCCCTCGCCGGGGCATACCAGCCGGCGAAAGGATCGACTCTAGCGGCGTCGTGCCCGCTTTCGCGCGCGAACGCGGACATCTACGGGCCGGCATTGCGAGCAGGGTAGTGGCTTCCAGCTTCCGCGGGAATGACGACCATCGGCTGCATCAAACCGGCTTTTCGCCCTTTACCGTGACCCGATGGCCGGAGCGGGTGTGCGGCCAATAGTCCCACATCGCCCGGTGCTGGGCGCAACGATTGTCCCAGAACGCGATCGAATTCGCCCGCCACCGAAAGCGGCACTGGAACAGCGGGTTGGCGGCGTGTTCATAGAGGTACTGCAGGATCGCGTCGCTCTCGTCGCGCGGCAGCCCGACGATGCGACGGGTAAAGCCGCGATTCACATACAGCGCCTTGCGTCCGGTGACGGGGTGCGTGCGCACGACGGGATGCTCGGCGCGCGGATAGCTTGGCTTATCGGCGACGCCGTAATTCGCATACAGGCCGCGATATACATCTTCACCATCATGGATCGCGTTGAGCCCGTCCAGGTAGTGTTTCATCCGCTCCGACAGCGCCTCATAGGCGGCGTACATGCTGGCGAACAGCGTGTCCCCGCCAGCGGGCGGACAGGTGCGGATATAGAGAATACTGCCCATCGGCGGCTCGGTGTCGCAGGACACATCGGTGTGCCATCCCTCCCCATTCGCGCGCGGGCTGTCCTTGTCGGCATGGATGATCATCAGCTCCGGATGGCCGGGGGCATGCGGCGCCGCCGGATGCAGGTGCAGTTCGCCGAACAGCCGCCCGAACGCGAGGTGCTGGTCCTCGGTGATGTGCTGGTCGCGGAAGAAGATCACCAAATTCTCCGCCAGCGCGCGGTGGACCTCGTCGAACTGGCGGTTCCCCAGCGGACCGGCGAGGTCGATGCCGGACAGCTCGGCGCCAATCACCGGCGTGAGCTTATCGACCGTGATGGTTTCATAGGCGTTGGTGTCGCCGCCAGTCACCTTGTAGCGTGGGCCGCCGGCGCCGCGCAGGCTGCTGCTCATCGGGGATCCTCCTTCAATCGGCGTGGCGTTGAATGGTGTCGCGCCAGGACACCAAATCTTCCGGGCCGGTTATTCGGCCGGGCAGCCCGATCGCGCCGGTCACCGGCAGCAGCACGCGGCCGATGCCGGCAGCGGCGAGTTCGGGGATGCGCGTGGGGTCGTCAGGCATGCTGACGGTGATCTCGATCGTCGCGGGGTCTCGGCCGTGCTCGCGCGCAGTGGTGCGGGCCAATTCGATCAACTCCATCGGCGCGCTGCGGGCGGGAAAGAACCCGTTCCCCAGGCGCCCGGCGCGGCGCGCGGCGGCCGGCGTGTGGCCACCGATGACGATCGGCACCGAGCGGTTCACCGGCTTGGGGCGCATACACGCGTCCTGGAACCGGATGAATTCGCCGGCGTGGGTCGGTGTGTCGGCGGACCACAGTTCGCGCATCGCGGCGATATAGTCGTCGGTCATGCGGCCGCGGGTCCCGAACGGCACGCCGACCGCCTCGAATTCTTCCTTCAGCCAGCCGACACCGACCCCGAGGATGATCCGTCCGCCGGACATGTGATCGAGCGTGGCGACCTGCTTGGCGCAGAGCACCGGGTTGTGCTCGGGGAGAATGATCACGCCGGTCGCGAGCCTGATGCGAGATGTAGCGGCGGCGACATAGGCCATCCAGATCAGCGGGTCAGGCAGCGAGATTGCCCCTTCGTCGCCGGGCATGCGGCCGGTATCGGAATAGGGGTAGGCGGATTGGTAGCCGCGCGGGACGACGATGTGCTCGACCGTCCAGGCCGAACTCGAAGCCGGCGTGCTCGGCGGCCTGAAGCAGCGCGACGGCCTGGTGCGGATCGACGTATCGACCGGTGTTGCAGTAGCGGATGCCGAATTTCATGCGCCGTTCTCCCGCGCGCCATTTTATTCTATGCTGCCAAACTCTTCGACACCATCTCCCGCGTGTTCTTCGACAGCGCCGGCACCTCCAGCACCCGCCGCAGTTCGGCTTGCATCAGCGCCTGCCGCGCACCATCGACCCGCCGCCATTGCCCCAGTGGCGCCACCAGCCGGGCCGCCACCTGTGGATTAGCCGGATCGAGCCAGACGATCGTATCCGCCAGAAACGCGTAGCCGTCACCGGACGGGTCATGGAATCGCACCTGATTCCCAGCGGAAAAACCGCCGACCAGCGCCCGCACGCGGTTCGGATTGCGCGGGTCGAAGTCCGGATGACGAGCCAACGCACGCACCGCCTCCGGCGTGCCGGGCAGCGGCGAGACCGCCTGGATGGCGAACCATTTGTCGAGCACCAGCGCATCCTCCCGCCAGGTCGTGTGGAACGCGGCGAGTGCCGCTTCCCGCTCCGGGCAGTCGAGCGCGGACAGAACCGCCAGCGCGGCCAACACGTCCGTCATATTGCGGCCTGCATCGAACTGCGCCTTGGCCAGTCGCACACCATCGGCATCGCCGCCGGCGGCCAGATAGGCCAGGCACGTATTGCGCAGCGCCCGCCGGCCGATCGAGGCGCCGTCTATGCGATAATCACCCGCGTCCGTCAGCCGGTCGTACACGGCCCGCAGCTCCATCCGCAACGCCGCCCCGATCGCGGCACGCGCAGCATCCCGTGCGGCATGGATCGCATCGACATCGGCGATCTCCATCTGGTCGGCAAGGAACGCCTCGCCCGGAAGCGTCATCGCTTCGGCGGCAAACGCCGGGTCCGCGTCGATACGGGCCAGGGTGGCACGCATGGCCTCGATCACGCCCGGATCGGTCTCCGGCTTCCCGCCGTTACGGGACGCCGCCACCATCTCAAGCAGACAGCTTGTCGCATACTGCTGGCCGGACTCCCAGCGCACGAACGGATCGGTGTCGTGAGCCGCGAGCAACCGCAGCCGGTCGTCCGTCACACCGCGCAGCTTCACCGGCGCCGAGAATTCGCGCAGCAGCGACGGCGTCGGTGCCTGCGCCACATCAACGAAGACGAAGTGCTGCTCGGCCGCCTCGGCCAACAGCACGCGCGTGCCTTGTCGCGCCGTCGGCTCGGTCTCCAGCCGCGTCGGCATCGCCTGTCCGTGGCCGTCCAGCAGCCCCATGGCGACCGGGATCACCAGCGGGCGCTTATCCGGCTGCCCCGGCGTAGGGGGTGTCGCCTGCGTCAGCGTCAACGTGTAGCGCCGGGTGGCCGCATCGTACGCATCGGCAACCGTCAACTCCGGCGTGCCGGCCTGATGGTACCACAGCCTGAACGCCGTCAGATCCACGCCTGACGCATCCGCCATCGCCGCAACGAAGTCGTCGATCGTCACTGCCTGGTTGTCGTGACGCCGGAAATACAGATCCATGCCGCGGCGGAACGCATCTCGCCCGATGATCGTGGCCATCATTCGGATGATCTCGGCGCCCTTGTTATACACCGTCGCCGTGTAGAAATTGTCGATCGCCTGGTAGTGGTCGGGCTGCACCGGGTGCGCCAGCGGCCCGGCGTCCTCGCGGAACTGCGCCGAGCGCAATCCGCGCACGTCGCCGATGCGTTTCACCGCGCGGCTGCCCTGGTCCATTGAAAATTCCTGATCGCGATAGACGGTCAGTCCTTCCTTCAGGGAAAGCTGGAACCAGTCGCGACAGGTGACGCGGTTGCCGGTCCAATTGTGGAAATACTCATGCGCGATGACCGTCTCGATGCCCTGGTAGTCGGCATCGGTCGCCGTCTCCGGCTTCGCCAGCACGTATTTGGTGTTGAAGACGTTCAGCCCCTTGTTTTCCATCGCTCCCATGTTGAAGTCCGACACCGCGGCGATGTTGAACACGTCCAGATCGTATTCCAGGCCGAACACTTCCTCGTCCCACGCCATTGCCTTTTTCAGGGACCGCATGGCATGCGCGCAGCGATCCTCATCGCCGCGTCGGACATAGATGCCGAGTTCCACCTGCCGGCCGGAGCGCGTGGTGAAACTATCCGCCACAGCAATCAAATCGCCGGCGACGAGGGCGAACAGGTAGCTGGGCTTGGGATGCGGATCGGTCCAGGTGACACGATGCCGCCCATCGCCAAGTCGCGTGACCGCGCCCGGATTGCCGTTCGACAGCATCACCGGGCAGGTTATTTCGTCGGCCGTGATGGTGCAGGTGAACCGCGCCATCACGTCGGGGCGATCGGGAAACCAGGTGATCCGCCGAAACCCCTCCGCCTCGCATTGCGTGAAGAAGCTGCCGTTGGAAACGTACAGGCCAGAAAGTTCGGTGTTTTCCTCGGGCGCGATCCGCGTCTCGATATCCAGCGTGAATGCGTCGGGAACATCCGCAACGATCAGCTTGTCGCCCTCGATGCTGTAGCGGTTTGCCCGGATCTCCGCGCCGTCGATGGCAAGCCGGATCACCGGCTGGTTGTTGCCGTCGAGCTGCAGCGGCGCCGCGGTGTCGCCGTGCGCCGGATTGCGCCGCAGCGTCAGGCGCGAGGCAATCCTTGTGTCCGCCGGGTTCAGATCGAAAACCAGGTCCACCGTCTCCACCAGGAAAGCCGGTGGCTGGTAGTCGGCAAGCCGGACCTCGGCGGGGGCGGCGACGGTGGGATCATGGGGGTCGGGCATGCAGTCTCCTGTGCATTGAGGCAGCCAGATCAGCGCCCCGACATCAACGATGGCGCGATCCGGCCACGCTCCGGTCGTGCTCAATCAGCCATCCTCTGACCAGCCCGGCAAGGCCGATCAACGCGAACACGGTTGCCAGGACGTGACCGGTCTCCCATCGTTGCCGGTAGCTCGGCCAGTCGTTTGGCAGGCTTGCCGGCGTCCAGTGGGCGAGCGCTGCGTTGACCGGCTGGTTGAATGCGAAAAACGCCGCAAGCATGCCAACATAGGCAACGCCGGCGAGCAGCGTTGGCCGCCGCGCCGCGCCATCGTGGCGCCGCAAAACGCCGAGCGCGATGGTTGTCAGCAGCGCTCCGATCTCGATCGGAGCACCGAAGAACGGCCCCCAGCCGCGGTACAGGCGCTGCTGCACCGCAAGCCAGAGCGGGCCGTCGAGCGCCAGCTTGTTGGGCAGTTCAAGGACATGTGCCGCCGCCGGCAGCACGGCCAAAAACGCCAACAGGAGATTTGCCGGGCGCAGTATTTTCATCCGCATCGCCTAACGTGTCTGCACAGCGCGCGCGAGGTGCCTCACGCACTGGTGCGGCCCCGCCTTGCGCTCGGGCCGCGCAAGGCGCTCGATCATGTCCGCAACGCGGGAGCAGGGGATGCGGGTATGGAAGATCGGCGACGTGACTGTGACCAAGGTGGTGGAACTGGAGGTCACCGGCGGTAGCCGCTTCATCCTGCCGCAGGCAACGCGCGAGGCAATCCTGCCGATCGCCTGGCTACGCCCGCATTTCGCCGATGACGAGGGCCGGCTGCGCATGAGCATCCACGCTTTCGTGATCGAGACGCCGTCGCGGCGGATCGTGGTCGATACGTGCCTCGGCAACGACAAGCGGGGACGCCGGATCCCCGGCTGGAACAATCTGCACGGCCCGTTTCTCGCCGATCTTGCTGCCGCCGGGTACCCGCGCGAGTCGATCGATACGGTGCTATGTACGCACCTGCACGTCGATCATGTCGGGTGGAACACGATGCTGGTCGATGGGCGTTGGGTGCCGACCTTTCCGCAGGCGCGCTACCTGATGGGCCGCATCGAGCATCGGCACTGGACCGGCCCGCACGATCGTGACGACATCCGCACCGTCTTCGCCAATTCCGTGCAGCCGGTTTACGACGCCGGGCTGGTCGATCTCGTCGAAACCGATCACCGCATCACCGAGGAGGTCAGCCTGATCCCCAGCTTCGGACACACGCCGGGCCATGTCAGCGTGCGCATCGTCTCGCACGGCGAGCAGGCGCTGATCACCGGCGATTTCCTGCACCACCCTTGCCAGATCGCGCATCCCGAGTGGTCATCGACCGCCGACTGGGACCCCGCCCAGGCGCATCGCACCCGCGAACGTTTGTATGGCGAACTGGCTGATTCGCCGGGTCCTGGTGCTCGGGACGCATTTCGCCGGCGTGACCGCCGGGCAGATCGTGCGCGACGGCGCGACATATCGTCTGGATGCATAATCCGGTGTCGATCGCAACCGAATTTCCGCATCGCGTCCGCGAGATCGAGCATGTTCTGATCCCGCTGCCCGACGGCACGCAACTGGCCGCTCGTATCTGGCTGCCGGAAGACGCGGACGCACATCCTGTTCCGGCCATCCTGGAATACCTGCCCTATCGCAAGCGCGACGGCACGTGGGAGCGTGACGCGCTGACCCATCCGTGGTTCGCCGGCCATGGCTATGCGGCCGTGCGCGTCGATATCCGCGGATCCGGTAAATCCGACGGCGTGCTGACCGACGAGTACTCGCAAGCCGAGCAGGACGACGGACTTGAAGTGATCGCCTGGATCGCGCGCCAGACCTGGTGCAGCGGCGCCGTGGGGATGATGGGAATCTCGTGGGGCGGGTTCAACGCACTGCAAATTGCGGCGCTGCGACCTCCGGCGCTGAAGGCGATCATCACGGTCTGCTCGACCGATGATCGCTACCGCGACGACGTGCATTTCATGGGCGGAGCGCTGCTGAACGCGAAGCTTGGCTGGGCCTCGGTGTTCCAGCTTTTCATGGCGCACCCGCCCGATCCGGCACTGGTCGGGGAGCGCTGGCGGGACATATGGCTGCGTCGGCTGAAAGAAACGCCGCTGTTCCTGGCGAACTGGTTGCGGCACCAGCGGCGCGATGCGTATTGGAAGCACGGCTCGATCAATCAGCATTACGCGGCAATCGCCTGCCCGGTGCTGGCGGTCGGCGGCTGGACCGATGCCTACACCAACGCCATCCCGCGTCTGCTGACGCATCTGTCGGTGCCACGCCAGGGGCTGATCGGCCCCTGGGCGCACCGCTATCCGCATATCGCGCTCCCCGGCCCGCCGATCGGATTTCTAAAGGAGGCGCTGCGCTGGTGGGACCACCGGCTGAAGGGCATCGAAAACGGCGTGATGGCGCAGCCGATGCTGCGCGCCTGGATGATGGAGAGCGTGCGCCCGGCGCCGTGGCACCTGGAACGCCCAGGACGCTGGATCGCCGAGCCCGACTGGCCGGCCGCCACCAACCCGCGCCGGCTGTTCCTGACCGGCGCCGGGCTGCGCGACGCACATGCAGACGACACCGCGGTCAGTGTCCAGACGCCGCAGAGCCTGGGCGCGGCATCCGGCAGTTGGTGCCCGTTCGGGATGGGGCCCGATGACGCCGGCGACCAGCGCGAGGATGATGCACGGTCGATCGTGTTCGACACGCCACCGCTCGATCAGGCGATCGAAATCCTCGGCGCACCAACGGTGGAACTGGAGATCGCCGTCGATCGGCCGCAGGCGAACCTGATCGTTCGGCTGTGCGACGTGCATCCGGACGGCGCCAGCCTTCGGGTGAGCTACGGTGTGCTGAACCTGACGCATCGCGACAGCGACGAGTTGCCGGCACCGCTGCTGCCGGGGCAACGCACGCGCATCCGTATCCGGCTGAACGATTGCGGCTTCCGCTTCCCCCCGGACACCGCGTCCGGCTGGCGGTTTCCACGACCTACTGGCCGATGATCTGGCCGGCGCCCGAGGCTGCTGTGGTGACGCTGTTCGCCGGCAACTCGGTGCTGGCGTTGCCCGAACGCTCGCGGCGACCCGAGGACGCCGATCTGCCGACGCTTCCGCCCCCCGAAACAGCCGCGCCGGCGGCGCGCACGGTGCTTCATGAGGGCAGCTCACGACGCGAATCCGAACTCGACATCGGTACCGGCGAGCACTTTCATCGCAGCGTGGATGAACCCAGCCTGGTGCGGATCGACGCGATCGGGATCGAGCTCGGCAATCACGGCCACAGCGAATTCCGTATCATGGATGACGATCCGCTCACCGCGCGCGCCGAGCTGCATCGCAGCCAGACGGTGACGCGCAGCGATTGGCGGGTGCGCACCGAGCTCACCACCCAGCTCTCGGCGACGCACGAGGCGTTTCGCGTGCGAGTGACCCTGGCGGCGTACGAGGGTGACGCACCGGTCTGCCGTCGCGAATGGGATGAGGCGATTCCCCGCGACCTGGTGTGATCTCCGGACCTTGAGCAGAGGGGGTTTGACCGGCACACTCCGCTGCGGCAGCGCCAAAAGGGGGCAGCAGATGGCGATCGAGTTGTGGACCTGGAATACGCCGAACGGCCGCAAGATCAGCGTGGCGCTGGAGGAAATGGGGCTGCCCTACACGGTTCGTCCGGTGAACATCAGCAAGGGCGAGCAATTCAATCCCGACTTCCTGAGGATCAGCCCGAACAACCGCATTCCGGCGATTGTCGATCCCGACGGTCCGGGCGGCGCGCCCATCAGCGTGTTCGAATCGGGCGCGATCCTGATCTACCTGGGGCAAAAGACCGGGCAGTTCTGGCCGGCCGACCGGCGCAGCCAGGTGCGGGTGCTGGAATGGCTGATGTGGCAGATGGGCGGCTTCGGCCCGATGCCCGGACAGGTGCATCATTTCCTGCAGGTGGAGAACGAACAGGACCGGCGCTACGGGCTGGAGCGCTATATGAAGGAGACGCGTCGGCTGTATGGGGTCCTGGACAAGCGGCTCGGTCAGGTGGAATTCGTCGCCGGCGAAGTGTCGATCGCGGATTTCGCGATTCTTGGGTGGGCGTGGCGGCACGAGCGGCACAAGGTGGATTTGGCGGACTTCCCCAACGTGAAGCGCTGGTATGAGGCGATGATGGCGCGTCCCGGGACCGCGCGCGGGTTCGAGGTGGCGCTGAGCTAAGGTTTGACGCTGGCGGCATGCATCCGTAGAACAGGCGGGCAAACGCCGTGTCCGGGGCTCGCCCTGGGTATGCGCTCCCGGCGGAGGGGTGGCCGAGCGGCTGAAGGCGGCGGTTTGCTAAACCGTTGTACAGGGTAAACCTGTACCGGGGGTTCGAATCCCCCTCCCTCCGCCAGACCCCTTCCCGCACCTGGTGGAGACGCACCCATGAAGCTCGGCACGTTGATCCCGCAGAACGACATCGGGGGCACGCCGGCGGCGGTCCGCGATTTCGTGCAAACGGCGGAGAAGCTGGGGTACGACTACATCGCCGCCGCCGACCACGTGCTGGGCGTCAATGCTGCCAGCCGTCCCGATTGGGGCGACCGCAACACCTCTGCCGACTGGTTTCACGACCCGTTCGTGCTGTTCGGATTCATCGCCGGGTTCAGCAAGCTGGAATTTTCGACCGGCGTGCTGATCCTGGCGCAGCGCCAGGCGGTGCTGGTGGCCAAGCAGGCGGCATCGCTCGATGTGCTGTGCGAGGGACGGTTCCGGCTTGGCGTCGGCGTCGGCTGGAACCCGGTCGAGTTCACCGGGCTGAACGAAAACTTCCACGATCGGGGGCGCCGGTCGGAGGAACAGGTTCGGGTGATGCAGGCGCTGTGGGCCGAGCCGCATGTGACGTTTGATGGCAAGTGGCACCGGATCGAGGATGCCGGCATCAATCCGCTGCCGACGCAGCGTCGGGTGCCGCTGTGGTTCGGCGGCCACCACGACCAGACGCTCAGGCGCATCGCCAAATGGGGCGACGGCTGGATGATGCTGGCCTATCCGGCCGGACCCGAAGCGGTGGCCGAGTTTGACAAAATGCGCCGCTATGCCGAACAGGAAGGGCGCGATCCGGCCGGTCTCGGCATCGAGATATGGACATCAACAGCCGCGGGCGGCGAGAAGGAGTGGCGCGAGGAATTCCTGTTCTGGAAGCGCGCCGGCGTCACACACGTGACGGTCGCCAGCACGCACGGCCGGGGCATCCATGCGCGCATTCCAGGACGCACGATGGCTGACCACATCGCCGCTATCCGGCGCTATCAGGCGGCGGTGGCTGATTTGCTTTGATCGGCCGCAGGGTTCGCCGCGGCACGAGCTACAGACCCGCGGTGCCCATCGCCAGTGGTATCCCTTGGACATATGCCATCAGCGCCGGGTATTACACTGTTCCATACCAATCGCTCGCAAGCTGTGCACCTGCCGAAGGATGTCGCATTCCCGGAAGGCGTTCATGAGGTCTCGATCCTGCGAGACGGTGCGCGGCGGGTGATCGTACCGGCGAATGCCGTCTGGGACGATTTTTTCAACTCCCCCCTGCGGCGACCTGGCCGAGCGCGACCAACCGCTGCCCCAAGCCCGTGAGGCGTGCGGATTGTTGCGTTGATGATAAGGCAATGCCAGCAAGCAAGAAAACATAGGCAGCATGACTACCGCGACACGCAAGCTGCGGCCAAAAATTCAAGCGTTGGTGCCACATCTGTGTGCCCTTGCGTGGCACCGCCAAATCAAGCCGAAGGCGTGGAGGTTTGCTTCAATGATCAGAGTCTACGCCGGCTGATAGCTGCCATCATGTCCTTTCGCTGACGATGGCAGGCCACGTAGTTCGGCCCCACAAAATCCTCATGCTCGTAACTGTAGGACGCAAACCCCACACCGTCAGGATAAAGCTTTCCGAGAGCGAACCCTCTCTCGTTCAGGAAAGAGTAGAAGTCCTGAAGAAAGTGTCGTGTAATAAGGTTTAAAGGGCCATATTCGAATTGCACGATGTCGATCGCACGATTCTCGAAAGCCGAGGAAAATCCTCTGAGCACCGACAATTCAGCCCCCTCCACGTCCATTTTCAAGACGTCGACCCTATCCAGACCCGTTCTCGCCATGTAGCTATCCCCTGTCTCGATACGTCCGCGGACCCGAAGCGCCCCAGAATTAGCGGGTGTGGGGCCCGGTACGCTAAACTGCACTGAGTCAGGTAAAATGCTGGCGCGTCCGGGAAAAGCCGGCCGAGTGTAGATTGTGATTTCGCCTTCTGTATCCCCAAGCCCAAATGGGTGGATGTTTACTTGAGCTTGCGTCGCGGCTAATCTCTCTGCTAGGGCCGAATCACCCTGAGTGGAATCGGGGCTTCCGAAACGGGGTCGATCTGTGAATTGATGGGCTTCCTGGTGAGGTTGAGCCGGGGGCGAGATGAGTTGGCGTCGAGGGCAGTCCTATTCGGAACACCTGAGGGACCGGGTGTTGGCGGCGGTGGATGGCGGGCTGGGCGCCAATCCGGCCGCCGAGGTCTTCCAGGTGAGCGTGTCGTGGATCTACAAGGCGCGCGCCCGGCGGCGGAGTACCTGGGGAGACCACGGCCCGTGCCCAGTGTAACCATGTGCCGCCCAGGCTGGCACCGCAGTATGAGGCGATCCGTGCCAAGGTCGCGGCCCGAACCGGACCTCACGTTGATGGAATTGCGGGAGTGGGTGAAGCGCGAGCATCAGGTGTCGATCAGCCATGGCGGGATGCACAAGACGCTGGCCCGGCTCAAGATGACGCGAAAAAAAAGACCCAGCACGCGGCTGAACAGAACCGCGCCGACGTCGCCGCGGCGCGAACCGAGTGGCGAGCGAACCAGCCGAAGCTGAACCCGGCCCGGTTGGTCTTCCTCGACGAGACCTGGGTCACCACCAATATGGCGCGCCGCTATGGCCGTGGCCCGCGCGGACAGCGAGTGATCGGCTACGTGCCGCACGGCCACTGGATGACCTCGACGTTCCTCGCCGGCTTGCGCCACGACGGCATCACCGCTCCCTGCCTGTTCGACGGCGCCATCAACGGCGAGCTCTTCCTCGCCTACATCGAGCAGCAGCTCGCTCCCACGCTGACGCCGGGCGATGTCGTGATCATGGACAATCTCCGCTCGCACAAAGTCACTGGCGTGCGCCAGGCGATCGAGGCACGCAGCGCCAGCCTGCTGTACCTGCCGCCGTATTCTCCCGATCTGAACCCGATCGAGCAGGCGTTCTCCAAGCTGAAGGCGATGCTGCGTAGCGAGGGCGCACGCAAGATCGACGCCCTCTGGTCGGCGGTCGGGCGGCTACTCGACCGCTTCACCGCCAAGGAATGCGCCAACTACCTTGCCCATGATGGCTATCGCAAGTCAGGGTAATTCGGCTCTAGTATCCGGCATGTCTCTGGCACGATCTCAAATGCATGAAGCCTTGAGTGAGGTAGGTGCCTCAGAACCGCCAAGCTCCAATCGCCGAAATTCGCGCCGACGTCGAATACGACACGCGGCGAGAATGACGCGAGAAGTTTTAGCAAGGCCGCTTCGCCGTTATTTTCGATATTGTAGTCAAGGTTCTTCCAGACAAGTGTGCAATCGTTGGCCAGTCGTGCCAAAGCAATGGTTGCGGGCAGATCACGGTTTTTCATAAGCTTCTGCGAAAGCCATCTTCGTTCGGTATCACTCATCGCACGAGCTCACAAGCCCCAGCGATCGGAGCGCACCATATGCGACAGCGAAGCGCAGTTTGGATGAAATGGATCGGTACGTCAGCCGGGAGAATTCTAGGAAATTCAGACATTTGATGCGATTATCCTATCGGTTATGTTGCTACTGCGAATTCCGTCTTCAGCCACGTCGACGGGCTTCGCTCGGAAGACTGGGGGCTGGGCGGTGATCCGGCGCCGCCTGCGCCACGGTCGGTGTATCGCCGGCCACTGTGGTGCGCCGCATGTCCCGCACCTCGTGCTGGTCGAACCGGCGCACGCGGTGCATGGTCTGCCGGTTGTCCCACATCACCAAATCCCATTGCCGCCATTTGTGCGCGTGAGCAAACGTTGACCGAGTGGCGTGCTCGGCCAGGTCGCGGATGAAGGCCAGCGCCTCTGGCCGTGGCCAACCGACGATCGTGCCGATATGCGATGACAGGTACAGCGATTTCCGCCCGCTGACCGGATGCACGCGCACCAGGCGCTGGCGCACCGGACGAAACATCGCCTTTTCTTCCTCCGACATCTCGGTGAAACCCAGCGCGGCGCGCGAATAAATCAACGAATGCTCGCAGACGAGATCCTCGATCTCCGCCTTCGTCGCTGTGTCCAGCGCGTCGTACGCGGCGCGCATGTCAGCGAACTCGGTATCACCGCCTGTCGTCGCCACCGTGCGTCCCGACAGGATCGAGTATTTCGCCGGAATCGCGCGGAACGAGCTGTCGGAGTGCCAGAGCCGGTTGCCGAGATTGAACAGCCGCTTGCGGTCGTCACGCGCCATCGGACGATGGTCCCTGTCGAGGTTCGAGACGTCGATCATTCCCGATTGCAACCGTCGCTCGTGATCCTTGGTGATGTTGCCGCCCCTTGCGACTTCGATCTCGCCGAAGCGGCGAGTGAACGCCATCTGCTGTTCGTCGGTGATATGCTGGTCGCGGAACACCAGCACGGCGTAGCGATCCATCCCCGCCTCGATCGCCGCGGCATCTTCGCTCGACAGCGGCTGCGCGACATCCACGCCGGAGACCTCGCCCACGAACACCGGATGGACCTGGCGGATGCTGATGCTCATCGAACACTCCTTTGTCTGGCCCGGGGCAATGAGACTACACCGGACGAAGCCGGCTAGTCACCGACCGCCCGCAGGTCCGCCGTAAACCGGTCGCGCCACGCTTCCAGGCTGTTCCGGCGCATCACGTCCAGCATCGCCTATGTGGCCTCAGCAGTGCGCCGATCGCCTCCGCCAGCCGCGCCACCTGCTGCGTCAGGTTGACCAGCGCCACGGCAAGATCGCGCGTGCTGTTGAGGATCGTCATGGCGAGCGCGGTCAGCAGTGCGATGTCGCCGACCGTCGCCTGTCCGCGCTGCCAGAGCAGAATGCCGAACGCCACCACGCCGGCGGTCAGCAGCGCGGTGATCGCGGCGTGAATGAGCCGCAGCTTTTCCAGGTACAGCAGGCTGCTCCGGCGCGCCGCCATCTCCTGCCCGACCTTCAATCCGAAGCGCCGACGTTCCCGCAACGTAGCGCCGAACGCGCGCACGACACCCATGTTGCTGATCACATCGACCAATTCGCCATCCACGCCGGCGGCATGCCCGGCATAACTGCGATGCAGCCGGGCGCCGCGGCGGGCGAGCCAGTAGATCACTCCGCCCAGGCCGGCGGCGAGGGCGACCAGGACGGCAGCGAGCGGCGGGTTCACCGAACCGATGAAGACGATTGAAAAGACCACCGCGAAGCAGGGCGGCAAAACATTCCAGGAGCCGGTGTTCTCGACCGTGAAGGCGGCTTCCGCGGCGGCGCTGATCCGGCCGGCAAGAGCGCCCGGCAGCCGCTCGGCGAACCAGCTCGGCGCGTGGCCGGAGAGATGGGAAAACAGGTCACGCCTGATATCACCGGTGACGGCGACGTAGGTACGTGCGGCGGCCCAGCCGCCGACGCGCCACAACAAATTGTCCGCGGCGATGAAACCGCACAGCAAAAGGAACGCGCCCCACACCCATGAATGCCGGGGCGGCCGGCATTGGGGCCGGCCGCCACGATGTCGATCAGATGCTTGAGCCCGTATTGGGTGGACACGCTGCACGCGACCGCGGCCAGCACGGAGGCGACAATGATGGCGTGTCCCAGCGGATGGCGGCGCGCATAATGCAGCAGGAACTGCAGCGGGTTGGCGCGCAACCCCACAGGCGCGCCGCCCGATGCCAGCCCCGCGGCCTCGGGCGAGATGTCATGCACCATCCCCATCGGGGCAGGCCCCTTTCCTCGATCCGAGGGCTCGTTTCCGCCAAATAAGGTGCCGGATTCTCGCCACATTCGGTTTCTATAACTTACAATTGATAGAGGGTAGCCGGGGACCAAGTCAAGATCAAGTCGTTAAATTTCTTTGCTTACTCTCCCAAAGAAAACAGGGGCCGTTTACTATGCGCATTGCTCAAATTGCTCCGCTGTTCGAGGCGGTGCCGCCCAAGTTGTACGGCGGCACCGAACGCGTGGTCTATTCGCTGACCGAGGCACTGGTCGCGATGGGCCATGACGTGACCCTGTTCGCCAGCGGCGACTCGATCACCTCGGCCACGCTGGCGCCGATGCGCGACCAGGCGCTGCGGCTGGACCCTTCGGTGAAAGACTGGATCGCCTATTACCTGCGGATGATGGAGCTGGTGCGCCGCCGCGCCGATGAGTTCGACGTGCTGCACTTCCATACCGACTACTTCCCGCTGTCGCTGTTCAGCCGCCAGCGAACCCCTTATCGTCACCACGCTGCACGGCCGGCTCGACCTGCCGGAGTTCAAGGTCATCTATGAAACTTTCCCCGACGCTCCGTTCGTCTCCATCTCTGATCATCAGCGGCGGCCGATCCCGCGCCTGAATTGGGTGCGCACGGTGCTGCACGGCATGCCGGCCGACCTGCTCATGCCGGTTCCGATGACGCAGCGCTACTTCGCCTTCCTTGGCCGAATTTCACCGGAGAAGGGCGTGGACAAGGCGATCCGCATCGCCGGCAAGGCCGGGGTGAAGCTGAAGATCGCCGCCAAGATCGATGCCGCCGACCAGGCCTACTGGGACGAACAGATCGGCCCGCTGGTCGCGGCCAGCCCGCACGTGGAATTCATCGGCGAGATCAACGACGCACAAAAACCGGGCTTCCTGTCGGGCGCCCACGCGTTGCTGTTCCCGATCGACTGGCCGGAACCGTTCGGCCTGGTGATGATCGAGGCCATGGCCTGCGGCACGCCGGTGATCGCCTTCAACCATGGCTCGGTGCCCGAGGTGATCGATCACGGCCTGACCGGTTTCATTGTCCCCGACGAGGCAGCGGCGGTCGCCGCGATCGACAATCTCGATCGCCTGGACCGCAAGCTGGTCCGTCAGCAATTCGACCGCCGCTTCACCGCGCGCCGGATGGCCGAGGATTACCTCGACGTCTATGAGGATCAGATCGACGGTCGCCGGCCCCTGCTGCGCGCCGTCGGCGACTGAAGGGCGGCGCCGCGTCCCGCCTCTCCCGCTTACGGGAGGGGTCAGGTGGCACCGCGAACCGGGTGGGGGCACGCGGCTCAGTGATCGCGGTCCGGTAGGCGTGAAGACTTCTCGGCTAGCCTTCGACCCATGACCCCGGACCGCCGGCGATCCACCGAACGCTCCCCCGTACCCACGGGCAAGGCAGACGGCACGTCCGAACCGCGCGGCCGCCGCGGTCTGAATGCACTCAATTTCTTCATGGCAGCCGCGCAGACCGGCTTCGGCGCCTTTCTGGCGGTCTATCTGACCGAGGAGAAATGGACCCAAACCGCGATCGGCGTCGCGCTCAGCGTCGGCACGGTCGCGGCGATCGTTACCCAGATGCCCGGCGGCGCGCTGGTCGATGCGGTACACGCCAAACGCGCCCCGATCGCCGCGGCGTTGGTGCTGCTCGCGGCCAGTGCGCTGCTGATTGCCATGTGGCCGGACCTCGTGCCGGTGTGGGTCGCGCTGATCCTGCACGCACTCTCCGGCAGCGTCCTCACGCCGGCGATTGCCGCGATGACGCTATCGATCTGCGGCCAGGATGCATTCAGCGAACAGCTTGGCGGCAACGCGCGGTTATGCCTCGCTCGGCAATGCCGCGGCGGCCGGGATGCTTGGCGCGGTGGCCGGCCTATCGGACCGCGCGGTGTTCCTGCTGACCGCGGCACTGGTGGTGCCGGCGTTGGCCGCGCTGCTGTGGATCGAGCCGCACCAGGTCGATCCGCAGCAGGACCATCCGGCCCTGCTGCACCCGAAATTACGTCCGGCAACGATCCTGGCGAATTTTCTTCGAGCTGCACCTGCACACGTTCGCCGTCTGCGTGGTGCTGTTTCATTTGGCGAACGCGGCAATGTTGCCGCTGGCGTTGAACGAGCTGGCTCGGCGCGGCGGCGGCAGCGGCTGGGTGATCTCGGCCTCGGTGATGCTGCCGCAGGGACTGGTGGCGCTGCTCTCGCCCTGGGTCGGCAGGGCCGCCCAGTCGATGGGGGCGGCGGCCGCTGCTGCTCGCCGGCTTCGCCGCGCTGCCGCTGCGCGGGCTGCTGCTGGTGTCGTTGCCGAATGCGGTGCCGCTGGTGGGGATCCAGGCGCTGGACGGGATCAGCGCCACGGTGTTCGGCATCATGCTGCCGCTGATCGCCGCCGATCTGACGCGACGGACGGGTTATCTGAACCTGGCGATCGGTTCGCTTGGGCTGGCCGCGAGTCTTGGAGCAACACTCAGCACCACGCTGGCCGGCTGGATCGCCGACCGGTTCGGCGCGCCGGCGGCGTTCCTGGCGCTGGCGGCGGCGGGCGCGGCGGCCCTGTTGCTGGTCGCGCTGGCGATGCCGGAAACACGGCCGGCGACCGCGCGCGCCTGACCCCCCTTGCCTGCGGCGCTCGCCCGGGGCCTCATGGCGGGAACCGAAGCAAGGGACGACATCGATGTCTGCAGCCGCGCACCTGGCGGACCCGAGCGGCGACTATCAGACGCTGCACGAGTTCATCCCCGCCGCGCGCGCGAAATTGTCCGACAACATCTGGGGCTATCTGATCGGTGCGACCGAGACCGAGACCTCGATGCGGCGGAACCGGGCCGCGCTCGACGCCATCGCCTTCCGTCCGCGCGTGTGCCGGGATGTGTCGCACGTGGACTGCGCCACCACCCTTTTCGGCATGGCGTTGCGGCTTCCGGTCATGCTGGCGCCGGTGGGATCGCTTGAATCGTTCGATGCGGGCGGCGCGGCGACGGCGGGGGCGGCGGCTTCAGCGTTCGGCGTGCCGATCATCGTCAGTTCGGTAACCAAACCGGGACTGGAGGAGTCGGCGCGCGCCGCACCGGGACCGAAGGTGTTCCAGCTTTATGTGCGCGGCGACGATGCCTGGGTGGACGATGTGGCGCGCCGGGCCACCGATGCGGGCTACGACGCGTTTGCCGATCACCGTCGATACCGCCGCCTATTCGCGTCGCGAGCGCGACATCGCCGCGCGATTCGTCAAGCCTTGGCGTACCGCCGCGACCGGGCACCAGTACCAGGCCGGTTTCTCCTGGGACAACGTGAAGCACTTCAAGGACCGTCATCGAATTCCGCTGATCCTGAAAGGCATCGCGACCGCCGAGGACGCAGCGATCGCCTGCGAACACGGCGTCGATATGATCTACGTCTCCAACCACGGCGGCCGGCAGCTCGATCACGGGCGCGGGTCCATGGATGTGTTGCCGGAGGTGCTGGCGGCCGTTGGCGGACGCGCCAGGGTGATGGTCGATGGCGGCATCTGCCGTGGCACCGATGTGGTGAAGGCGATCGCCCTCGGCGCCGATGCGGTCGGGGTCGGACGGCTGTATTGCTACGGACTGGCAGCGGACGGCGCGGCCGGCGTGCGCCGCGTTTTGGAACTGCTGGAACAGGAAATGGCGGTGGCGATGGCGCTGCTGGGGGCGACCAGCCTGGCCGCGCTGGACCGCTCGTTCCTGCATCCGGGTGCGCCGTCGGTTGCGCAGCCACACGTGCACAGCGCCTTCCCGCTGCTGTTCCGCACGCCTGAAACGCCCTGAGAAAAACAGGAGGAACCATGCGAGGCATCGTCTTCACCGGCGGCCGTGAGCTGGAACTGATGGAGTTCCCCGATCCAACGCCCGGGCCGGGCGAGGTGGTGCTCGAGATGAAGGCGTCCGGCATGTGCGGCAGCGACCTGCACTCCTACCGCCGTCCGAAGGGCAGCGCCGGAAGCGCGGTGGGCGGGTTGCCGGCAAATCCGAACCCGGTGATTGCCGGACATGAGCCGTGCGGGGTGGTGGCGGCGCGCGGCGCGGACGTGACCGAGCGTGAGGCGCGGATTGGCGCGCGCGTGATGGTTCACCATTACCAGGGCTGCACGCTGTGCGGGCACTGCCGCTCCGGCTGGTCGCAACTGTGCCAGGAGCAGCCGATCAAGGTGTATGGCGGCAACGCCAATGGCGGCCACGCGCGGTTATCTGTGCGTGCCGGCCAACACGCTGGTGCCGCTGGCGGACGAGCTGTCTTTCGCGGCCGGCGCGGCGATTTCCTGCGGCACCGGCACCGCGTTCGGCGCGCTGCGGCGGATCAATCTCTCGGGCAACGATACGATCGCGATCTTCGGCCAGGGACCGGTCGGGCTGTCGGCCACGCAGCTCGCCAAGGCGATGGGTGCGCGGGTGATCGCGCTGGACATCAGTCCGGAGCGATTGGACCGCGCACGGGAATTCGGGGCCGATGAGGTGGTGGATCCGCGATCGAACGATCCGGTTGGTGCGGTGAAGGACCTGACGCATGGACGTGGGGCGGACCTGACGCTGGATACATCGAGCGCGCCCGAGGGCCGCATCGCGGCGATCCGCAGCACCAAGGTGTGGGGCACGATGTGCTTCGTCGGCGAACGCAACGACGTCCGCATCGACATAAGCCCGGACGTGCTGCGCAAGCAGTTGACAATGATCGGATCGTGGACGTTTTCGGTGATCGGACAGGCGGAGTGCGCGCGCTTCGTCGTCGAGCGCAAAATCCCGGTCGATCGGCTGTTCACGCACCGATGGAAGCTGGAGCAGGCGGAAGAGGCGTACCGGCTGTTCGATACCCAGACGACCGGAAAGGGCGTGTTTTTGATGTGACGCTTTTTCGTCATGCCCGCGAAAGCGGGCATCCACGGGAATCGCCGCGGCACGGATTCCCGCTTTCGCGGGAATGACGGCAGAGCGGAATGAGGCAGAGCGCCGGAAAGATGACGGCAGAAGATCGAAAATTTGAACGGTTGCCATGAAGGTGGCGCGCCGCAGGATCGCTGCCGCCTATCGCGAACTCGGCCGGCGCGGGTTCGTGCCGGGCAGTGCGGGGAATGTCAGCCAACGCACGCCGAACGGCATGATGATCACGCCGTCCGGCTGCTCGGCGGAAGCGATAACGCCCGATATGATCGTGGACATCGCGCTCGATGGCGCGCTTGACGGCGCAGGCACGCCGTCCAGCGAATGGCCGATGCACGCGGCGATCTATCGCGCCTGCCCGCACGCGCAGGCTATCGTTCACACGCATTCCGAAGCGTGCACGGCGCTCGCCTGCCTCAATCAACCCCTGCCTGCTTTCCACTACATGATCACCGCGTTCGGCGGCGACGACGTGCGCTGCGCGCCCTACGTCACCTTCGGCACGCCGGAACTTGCGCGGATCGCCGTGGCCGCACTGGTCGGGCGCACCGCCTGCCTGCTGGCCAATCACGGGATGATCGCCCTCGCCGGCAGCCTGGATCGCGCCATGAGCGACGCGATCGTGCTGGAGAGCCTGTGCCGGCAATACCTGCTCGCCCGCGCCGCCGGCACGCCGCGATTGCTGACACCGGCGGAGCTGGACGCGGCGCGCGAGCGGTTCCGCGGCTATTTCAGGTCGTAACAATCGTTCCGTTCACGCCTTGCGGGAAAAAGCCGCCACCGCGCACGCCGGTATCGGGCGTGGCATACAGGATACGCAGCACCTCCTGCGGGTTCGAGCGAAGCCGATACCGTTATGATCGCCGGCTTGTCGGGTGCGCCGCGGCGGTTGGACTTCCTACCGATGGTCAAGTGAAAAAATGCGGCGGGGCTGTAACCCCGCCGGGAGACGGCTGCTTGTTGGGATCGTATGATGACGCGGTGCGGCCCACGAGAGAGATACGGCCGCGCCGCCCGCCCTGACCGAGCCTGGCGTCGTGCTCGCGGCGGTCAAGGACGCTTCGCGCCGGCTTCGCCGGTCGCCTGCGGCGATCCTTGACCGCCGCTGCGCGCGACGCGCATGGATGTCGCAGGCCGGGACGGAGAAACGGCGTTCAGCCGAACTGAGAAACTGAATTGAGCTTCGGGTGCGCCGCGAACGGCGTCGCTTTCACCCGGCCTGAGCGAGGTGCGGATCAAACGGCGTCTGTCGCTGCAGAAGCACGCAAGCCAGGGCAAGCAGCCTGTCCGCGACGCCGCGCAGTGCACGGCCATGCGAGTGGCCGCATTGGCGCAGAGCCGCATACCGAGCCCGAGACCTGGGATCGCGCTGGGCGGCAACCCGTGCCCAATGATAGACCGTATTGCGCAAGCGAACGTGCGCCGCATAGCGCATGACGACAATGCATGACTTGCCGCTGCGCCGGGTGACCGGCGCGGCACCACACAACGTCCGCAGTGCCTGATAGTCGCGGCTGCCAAGCGGCCCGGAGGCTTCGCAGAGCAGTGCCGCGAGGTTGATCCGGCCGATACCGGGCATGGATCTCAGGATCACGACGTCCTGTCGTCGAAGGCAGTCTCCCGGTGCGGCTGCGGTCTCGCCGACGCTCATGCAGAGCTTGTCGAGTTGGCCCTCGGCCTCCCGTAGCTCGCGATTGACAACGCGCAGGCGAGCCATCAACGAGCGAAGATGGATACTGGCTGCCTCGGCAACACCTTCTGCTACGTTGATGGCAGGTTCCCGCAAGGTGCGGAGAACAGTCTCGGCATCGACGCGGCGGATGCGATGTTGCTTGAGTAACCGCTCGACCGTCGGCTTGCGTAGCTGGCGTGCCTTGGCCGGTGTGGGGGCGATAGTCCAGAGCTCGAGAAACCACGGAGCGGCAAGGTCATCGGTGAGCTTCTGCATCTGCGGATAGTAGCGCCAGAGTTGCTGACCAACGCGGTTGCTCAGCCGACGCCGTTCCTGCGTCAGTTCCTCGGCCAGGCGCGACCACGCGCGTAATTCGATGAGCCGCGGATCAGCGACATGGAGGCGGCGGAACAGCCGCCGATCGGTGCGCACCCCGTCGCCCAGGACATAGGCGTCGCGGCGATCGTCCTTGGCTCCGGCGACGCTGAACCGGTCGCGCAAGCGGTCGAGCTGCCTGGGATTGATCGCGTGGACGACGAAGCCGCGATCAGCCCAGCTCGCCCAGGCCCGCGCCGCTGTGCGGAAACGCCCGTTCGCCGACAATGTTGCCGTGAACATCGAGAACACACGCCTGGTGCCGCTCTGATCCCCAATCAACGCCCGCAAACCAGGCGAGATTTTCGTCAACCATGATGCCTCCCCTGACACACACAGACACGAGCCGTCACGACGCCTGCCGATCCCTGTACTGGCGCTCGATGGCGCAACTTCCTACTGGGCATCCGTCGTGGCCAACCCGCCGGGGCACATGTCCAAGCGCGGTGCTTCAAGCACGGGTATAAGATGGGTCGCTCCCGGCGGGCCGGCCCGCCTGATCAGGCTATCACATCACCAGCCCTGATCAGGCCCGCTCAGGGGTACAGGTATATATTACCGGCGCCGCGCACGCAGCGTCAGAACCAGGATCGCCGCGCTGAGGCCCAGGCTTAGTAAGTTGAAGATCACCACCGGCGCGCTGCCGATCAGCCAGCCGTAGATCGTCCACATCGTGAAGGCGCCCACCGTGATCAGGTACATTCGCCGCGAGACGGCCTGTGTGTCATCCTGACGCCAGCTTTTCAAAAGCCGCGGGACGAAACTCGATGTCGAAAACAGGCCGGCAATCACGCCAAGGATCGTTGCCAAATGGCTCATCGCGGCGAATGCACCCTATGTGCTGCTGATCACGATCAGCAGCACGCCGGCAACCACCAGCAGCAACCCGGCCACGTCCCCTCGCCTGAGACGCTCGTTCAGGTAGAACCGGCTGAACAGCAGGGTGAAGATCACCTCCACCTGGCCGACGGCGCGCACCAGCGCTACATCGGTCATTGCAAAGCCGGTGAACCAGCAGGCCGACCCGGCGGCCGAAAGAATGCCGACCCAGCACGAGCTTCGCCAATTCGTCATTGCCTTGCGCAACTCGGTCGGTTCGCGCCAGACCAGATACAGCCCCTGCATCAGGGTTTGCAGCGCGTTGGTAACAAATAGAACGAAAATCGCCCGGACAACGACGTTCCGGCCGGCGATCGACCCGGTGGCCAGCTTGATGAACACTGTCGTCAGCGCGAAACAGAACCCGGCGCCCAGGCCGCACAGAGCAGCCGGCTGTACGGTCGCGGCTATCAATGAACGTGGCCGCAACCCCCGCCCGGCCAGTGACAAAGTCAGCACGCCGCCCAATCCGACAGCGATACCGGCCCAGGCAATCGGGCGCAGCGTCTCGTTCAGCACGATCAGCGCGACCACCGCGCTCTGCGCCGTATCGGTCTTCGAATAGGCGGTGCCGACGGCGAAGTTGCGGAAGCCGAACGCCATGATCAGCAGGTTGGTGGCAATGATCTGGAACAACCCGCCGGCCAGCGCACAGGCCAGCATCGTCGGCGTGGGCCGCGGCAAGCCGGCGTCGGATACGCCCAATGCCACCAGCAGAAACACCAGCGCCGCCGGCGCGCCGTACAGGAAGCGAACAAATCCCGCGCCGTTCACCGACAGCAGATTGCGCAGTTTCTGCTGCATGGCGGTGCGCCAGCACTGGAACAGCGCCGCGCCGACAGTGATGGGGATCCACAACGGCATGCATCGGCTTCGCAGCCATGTGCTTGCCCGTCAACCCGGCAACCGGCAGGCTGCGGCTAGAAATCGGAGGATCGCAGCATGCGCTGGTTTGGTGCACTGGCCGCCGGCATCGTGCTCGCACATGCAGGATCGGCCGCGGCTGACACCATCCTGCATCTGTCCGATACTGAGACGGTCATGGCGCATCCGGACGAGTTGACCGCCACACTGCGCGC
Organism: uncultured Pseudomonadota bacterium; assembly: GCA_963764525.1. GTDB lineage: Bacteria > Pseudomonadota > Alphaproteobacteria > Acetobacterales > Acetobacteraceae > DATDIC01. The sequence goes on from CAVXTC010000034.1 coordinate 49,760, forward strand.
CGAAGCGAGTGGTTCGAGTGCGGCGGCAGCGCAGCAAGCGGTGAACACGGCGATCGCGGCGGCTCTGGCGCGCGCGAAGCAGGTGCCCGGCATCACCGCCGCCACCGAGGGCTACACCGCCTGGCAGGCGACCCAATCGCAGCGTTGGCAGGCCAGCCAGACAATCCTGTTGCGCAGCCGCGACGCGCCGCCCCTGCTTACGCTGACCGGTGAGTTGCAGCAGCACGGTTTGGCGATCAGCGATCTGTCTTGGCAGCTCTCGCCCGAGGCATCACGTTCGGCGCGCGATCAGGCCATGCGACAGGCGCTGAGCGGGTTGCGCGGTCGCGCGGAGGAAGCGGCGGGCCTGCTCGGGCTGCGCTTCGATCAATTCCAGCGCGTCAGCATCGCCGCGCCGCAGCCGGTTCCGTTTCCACGCGCGATGATGGCCATGGCGGCCGCTGCGCCGACCCCTCCCAGCGCGCAGGCCCAGGACGTGCCGGTCAGCGCGACCGCGGAGGCGGACGCGGTGCTGCTGCCGAAATGAGCATGGTGTTCAGGACGCCGGTCGCATCCTGATGGTCCAGGCCTTGAACGCCGTCAGCATGGCAGCAATGAAGTCGCGCGTCGGCTGGTCGGTCAGCTTTCCCTCTGCGTCGAACTTGCCGGATGCCATGTTGATCATCACCTCCGGCCGGTTCAGCACGTGCCCGTTCAGGAAAATGAAGCACTGCCGAAGCTGATACTGCGCGCGCGCAGTGCCGAGCGCACTTGGGCTCGCCCCCATGATGGCGATCGACTTCCCGTCGAACGGCTGATCCGGCGGGCGGGAAACCCAATCGATGGCGTTCTTCAGCACGCCGGGAATGGAGTAGTTGTATTCAGGCGTGACGATCAGCAGCCCGTCCGCCGCCTTGATGCGCCGGCGCAGGTCCTCCACCGGGGGCGGGAAGCCCTGCTGCTTTACGTCCTCATTATAGAGTGGGATGGTCGCGATATCCGCAGCTTCGATGCTCATGCCAGCCGGCGCCAGTTCCTGGGCGGCGCGCAAGGCCGCCGTGTTGAACGATCCTCGCCGCAAGCTGCCGGACATACCGACGATCCGGACCGTTCCGCTGTCGCTCATTGTCACGTCCCCCTTTTGCCGCACTGGCGCCTATAAAGCGCCCTGGCGGCCGGACGGCAATGCCCATGGGTCCGAATCCGCCGCTCCGCCCCTCAGCGCTGTGTCGGTCCCGCAGACCTATGAACGAAAAATTCCGAAAAGAGCTTGTCGACAGCGCAATACTTCATTATTAACAATTATATAACGGTAATTTAATACCAACCCTATTCACGGGTGCAACATAACTCCTTACGGAATAACAAATCCGTGAAGATCGAGGGGGGGCCGACATGGCACAGAAGCTGCTTATCATCGACGATCAACTCGGGGTGGCCAAAGTGGTCAGCTTGATCGCCATCGGATTGGGATTCGACACCAGAGTGCAGACCTGCCCATTCCAGGCGGTCGAACTGTTTATCGACTTCCGGCCGGACGTGGTCATCCTCGACATGATCATGCCGGAAAAAGATGGCATCGACGTGCTGAATGAAATCCTGCTCACCGGGATCGCTTGCCGCATTGTCCTGACTTCAGGGCTCACCGATGCCTACCTTCGGCTGGCGGAAGGGATCGCGCGCTTCCACACCAGCGATGTCGCCATCCTGCGCAAGCCGTTCCGGCGCGAGGAGCTGGTCAGCGCCCTGCGCCGGAACGAACCGCACAAAATCCGACGAGGGCACATGTCCCTTGTGGTTTCTGCCTGAACCGGCCTACTGTTTCGCGTCGGTGTAGGGGAAGCGCAGCGTGCCGGTCTTGTAGGCATCGGGATACAGGATCACCTCGGTTTTCGGATCCTTGAACTGATCGAGTTCGTGGCCCTGAACACCCTGGAACTGCACCTCCAATACCCTCGCCTGGGTCCACTCGCCCCCGGGGCCGAACGCGATCGGCCCGGCCACGGTGTTGAAACTGTGTGTTCGCAGGTAATCAGCGAGTTTACCCTGATCCAGGCTTTTCGTTCCTTCCACGGCATCGGCCAGGATCTGCATGTCCGAATAGGCGAACGGCGGCAGATAATAGCCAAGGGCATCCACGCCGGAGCTTGCCGCCTTGGCCTGGTATTCCTTGAGAAACGCCATCGCCTCAGGCGTTGCAAAACCGCTGCCAGGAAGCCAGAAATCGTAATCCATGATGCCGTTCAGCAGCGGCCCAAGCTGCATCTTGATCGACGTGCTCTGCAAGCCCACCATGCCGCCGCCGAACATCTTGGTCTTCAGCCCGACTTCGCTGGCCGCGCGGATCATCCCGACGGTATCGGGCGGGTAGGAGGCGACGAACACCATGTCCGGGCTGGTCGCCTGGATAGCCCGCACAATCGGGGTGAAATCGGCGGTGCTCGGCGGGTAGGTCTGGTTATAGACGATCCGGAAGCCGTCCTGCTTCGCCAAGGCCAGCGCACCCTCGATCGCGTTCTTCGGAAATTCGGCATCGGCGCCGACGATGGCGAGCGTCCGCGGCTTCAAGTTCTGCGCCGCGGCGACTGCGAAGAACGGAGCCGAGAAACTCTGCTTCGGCTGCGGGCCGCCGGTCGGCGCGATCGAGAAGTAGCGCGCGTAATGGAACTGGCTGTTCACCGCCAGCCCGAGCAGGCCGAGAAAGGTGCGTTCGTGCGCGATGATGATCGGCATCGCCGGGGCGATCATGTTGGTGGCGTAGCCGCTGATCACCAAATCGACGTGATCGATATCCAGCAGCTTGGTGTAGATGCCGGGCACCAGAGCCGGATTGCTCTGGTCGTCGTAGTAGATCAGCTTCACCGGGCGGCCGAGCAGGCCGCCATGGGCGTTTTCATTCTCCGCCCAGATCTGCATCGCCAGCAGCGCCGCCTTGCCGTTCGGCGCCAGCCCGCCGGTCAGCGCCATGCCGAATCCGATGGTGATCGGCTCGGCCGCCGGCGCCGGCACGGTCCAAACGACGGCTGCCGCTAGAACGGCCACAAGGCCGCCGCGGATCGAGAACAGGCGACGCATGATTTCCCCCCTCAAGAGCGGGCGTATCCTACGCAGCCGGACACACGGGCGCCAGGGAGCGGCCGCGAGAAGGCGGGAGGAAATCATGCCCGACGCGGCGCCTGATTTGCCGATATTCCCGCCTGGCGATATCGTCGGCCGGAAATATCGAGGAGTTATCATGCGCCGTATCCTGCTCGCCTTCGCCGTGATTGTCGCGCCGATCTTCACCGCCGCCCAGGCGGCAACCCCACCCACCGTGACCATGTTCGCCGCCGCCAGCCTGACCGATGCGCTGAACGATGTCGGGACTGCCTGGCAGAAACAGGGACACGCGCCGATCCGGTTCTCCTACGGCGCCAGTTCCACCCTGGCGCGGCAGATCGAGCAGGGCGCGCCTGCCAACCTGTTCGCCTCGGCCGATGCGCAGTGGATGGACTACCTGGCGAAGCGTAACCTGCTTGCGCCGGGCACGCGCAAGGAGCTGCTGAGCAACCGTCTCGTGCTGATCGTGCCGGCCAGCCGTCCGGTTCACGTGGACATCAAGCCGGGCTTCGATCTCGCCGGCCTGCTGGGACCAGGCGGGCGGCTGGCGGTCGGCGATCCCGCCCATGTTCCGGTCGGCATCTATGCCGAGCAGGCGCTGAAGAACCTCGGCGTCTGGGATTATGCCAAGGCTCATTTGGCGCCGGCGGCCGACGTGCGCAGCGGCATGCTGCTGGTCGAGCGCGGCGAGGCGCCGGCGGGCATCGTCTATGCCACTGATGCGGCGGTGTCGAAGAACGTCGTCGTGGCAGGGGTGTTCCCGGCGCGATTCCCACCCGCCGATCACCTATCCATTCGCCATCGTCAGGGGCGACGACACCGCCGAAGCCCGCGCACTGTTGCAGTTCCTGGCCGGACCGGAGGCGCGGGCAATTTTCACCCACCGCGGCTTCGGGACGGACTGAGCGTCCGTATTGCTGACGCCACAGGAATGGGAGGCGGTGCGGCTGACGCTGGACGTCTCGGTCCGTGCCGTGGCGTTCGGGCTGCCTGTCGCCATCGCGCTCGCGTTCGCGCTGGCGCGCGGGCGATTTTACGGTCGCGCCCTGATCGATGCAGTGGCCCACTTGCCGCTGGTGCTGCCACCGGTGGTGATCGGCTGGCTGCTGCTGCTGCTGTTTGGCCTGCATGGGCCGATCGGTGAATGGCTGCATGACTGGTTCGGCGTGCGACTGGTGTTCACGCGCGCCGGCGCCGTGCTGGCCTGCGCGGTGATGATCTTCCCGCTAATGCTGCGGGCGATTCGGCTGTCGCTGGAGGCGGTGGATCCCGGGCTGGAGCAGGCAGCGCGCACGCTTGGCGCCGGCTGGCTCGACCGGTTCTGCACGATCACGCTGCCGCTGGCGGCACCGGGCGTGCTGGTGGGCGCCATTGTCGGGTTCGCCGCGTCGCTCGGCGAATTCGGCGCAGTGATAACCTTCGCCGCCAACATTCCCGGCGAGACCCAGACCCTGCCGTTGGCGATCTTCAGCGCCCTGCAGAGCCCCGGGGGGGAGGCGGTGGCGGCGCGACTGTCGCTGGTCTCGGTCGTGCTGGCGGTCGCCTTCCTGATGGCGGCGGAGTGGCTGGGACGGCGGTTCGAGTCCGGCTCGGGCGATGACCGTTGCGGTGGCGTTCCGCCACGATTTTCCCGGCCTCTCGTTCGATATCGAGTTTGGCGCACCGCCAGGAACCACAGTGCTGTTCGGCCGCTCGGGCGCCGGCAAATCAACGGTGATCGCCGCGGTGGCGGGGCTGATCCGGCCGGCGGACTGCCGCATCGTGGTGGACGGCACGGTGCTGGCTGACAGCCGAGCCGGGGTGTTCATGCGCACCCGAGCGCCGGCGGATCGGCCTGGTGTTCCAGGATTCGCGCCTGTTCCCGCACATGAGCGTGGCAAGCAACCTGCGCTACGGGCTGCGTCGGGCGCCGGATGGTCCGATCGCGTTCGATGACGTGGTGGAGCTGCTGGGGCTGAGCGGGCTGCTGGAACGGCGGCCGGCGCGTCTGTCGGGTGGCGAGAAAAGCCGCGTGGCGATCGGCCGGGCGCTGCTGTCGCAGCCGCTGCTGCTGGCGATGGACGAGCCGCTGGCCAGCCTGGACGCCCAGCACAAGGCGGAGATTTTACCCTATCTGGCCCGGCTGAGACGCGCCTTGCGCCTGCCGATCCTGTACGTGACGCATTCCCTGGACGAGGTGGCGCGGTTGGCAGACACGTTGGTGCTGATCCGCGCCGGGCGGGTGCTGGCGGCCGGCCCGATCGGGCATGTGCTGGCGCGGGGGGACCTGCCGCCGGCGGCGCGCGACGACGCCGCGGCGCTGCTGGAAACGCGGATCGTTGCACATGACACCGAGCGGCAGTTGACCGAATTGGAGGCGGCCGGGCGGCGCCTGCTGGTACCTCTGCAGGCCGGCGTTGTCGGCGCTGTGCTGCGGGTGCGCGTGCCGGCACGCGAGGTGATCCTGGCAACCGCCGTGCCGCGGGGGATCAGTGTCCATAACATCATTGCCGGGACAGTGCGCGGGATCGTGGCGGATCCGTCGCGCCATGCGGTGCTGATCGAGGTGGGGCTGGATGGCGGCGGCCTGCTGGCACGCGTCACCCCCGATGCGGTGGCGCGGCTCGGGCTGCGCGCCGGTGTGCCGGTGCTGGCCTTGGTCAAGTCGATGGCAATCGAGGTGCTATCTGACAAGACTGGGCATTCTTGATCCCCCCTTCATGGCCGGTCCGAGGACCGACGCAACAAGCCCCGGCCGGCAGGAAAAGCAGGGTGGGAAAGCGCAGCGCCTTCCGCCGAACGAGCGGCGGAATGCGCCAGAGCATGATCGCTTAAAGATGAACGACGCGGCAAAAGGGTTGACGTAGGCAAGAGGCTCGCGGCGTGGATGTAGGGCGTGTGTGGACGGCCCTCACGATGCAAGGCCTCGATGGGAGAAAATCTGATCTGGTGCGATTGCGGTCGTGTGTCCGGCCTGTTTGGTGCGGCACTCGGCCGCTGGCCCAGATGGGTTCCGCGATCCGCGCCCAAACGGAAAAGCGACCTTGATGGCCACCACCCTACGCGGGCTTTGCGGATCGTCGGCTCGACCGATCAGCATCTCTCCGTCTCAGCCCTGCACCGGCGGCACGAGCGTCAGGCGGCGACCTTGCAAGGCCGGTACGCCTCGCCGCTCGTCAGCATGGCCCAGATGATCCGGGCCATCTTGTTGGCCAGAGCCACCGCCGCGAGCTTGCGCGGCTTGCGCTCCAGCAGGTTCAGCAGCCAGGCCGAGCTGGCCGGCCGGCCTGGCCTGGCGTGTTGGATCACGGTGGTTGCCCCCAGCACCAGCAGGCACCGCAACCGCTCATCGCCGGCTCGGCTGATGCCGCCCAGGCGCTGCTTGCCGGCGGTGGATCGCTCGCGCGGCACCACGCCGAGCCAGGCGGCGAAATGCCGTGCCGATTGGAACTGGCTGACATCGACCCGCACGGCGAAACTCAGGGCAGTGATCGGCCCGACGCCGGGGATGGCGGCCAGCCGGCGGCTGACCGGGTTGGCCTTGTGCTGGGTCATCAGTTTGGCATCGATTGTCCCCAGCCTCGCCTCGATGCGGTCGATCTCGTGACCGAGCAGTGCCAGGGCCTGTTTCGCCTCCGCCGGCACCGCCGCCGCATCGGCGGTGGCAAGCCGGTTTGCAGCTGCGCAAGCCCCTTCCCGCCGGGCTGGGCGACCACGCCGAGCTCCGCCGCGTGGCCGCGCAGTGCATTGACCAGTTGCGTCCGCTGACGGACCAGCAGTTCGCGCGCCGAGAGCAGCATCGCGCTCGCCTGCTGCCCGACCGACTTCACCGGCACGCTGCCGATCGAGGGCTGCGCTGCCGCCACGCAGATCGCTTCGGCATCATTGCGATCGTTCTTGCTCCGCCTGACGAACGGTTTGACGTATTGTGGTGGGATCAGCCGCACCCGGTGGCCGAGCGCCTGCAACGCACGAGCCCAGTGATGCGAGCCGCCGCAAGCTTCCAGAACCACCTCCAATGGCGGCAGCTTCTCGAAAAACCCGAGAAAATCCTGCCGCCGCAGGTTCCGCCGCAATATCATGTGCCCGGTTGCATTCACCCCGTGCAGAGTGAACACCGATTTGGACGTATCGACGGCAATGCGTGTAATCTGCTCCATGGACGGCCTCCGGTTCGACTTTTCGACAGCCGAACCTTGGCACAAAGATGCCGCGGGGCCGTCCACCCCAACGGAAAAGCGAAGCGCATATCCGCCATAGTGGCGGCGAAATGCGCTACGCTTTTCCGCCCTACCGTTCCCGCATGACCGGGCGTGTGCATCCTTCGCGCTGCATTACCGGCAGCGGCGAATTCAGGGCAGATTGCATCGGTGTTCATCAGCGTTCGATCCGTGGTTCTAAAAAGGAATGAAACCATGAAAACACTGATGAACACGGATATCATGCCAATCGGCGAAAAGGTTGACGTACGTGAGAGGCTCGTGGCCTCGATGCAGGGCGGATAAGCGCAGCAGTCCGCTACACCGCCGGCAGGACGGCAGCATCGGCGCCTACTTCGCCACCATCACGTCGGACGCCTTGATCACCGCGGTCGCCTGGTCGCCGGCTTTGATAGCGAGATCGTCGATCGCCTCATTGGTGATCGAGGATGTGATCGTCACGCCGTTGCCGATGTCGATGCGGACATGGCCCGTGGTCTGGCCCTTCACGACGGACACCACCTTGCCGCTGATCTGGTTGCGCGCGCTCAGTTTCATCCGATCCTCCTGCGTTGTATCCCATCGGATATATCGCATGGTGATGGCGCGGCTGTCACCTCCCGGTCCGCCCGGTTGAAGGTGGGCCCGGGCCCGATAGCGTGGCGGCGAAATCGGGGAACGACCGCCATGCCCTTCACCTTCCTGATGCTGCCGCCGCAGACCGGAGATCACGCGCGACTGGGGCGCGGCTGGCCGCCGAGCTGCCGCGAGTCAGGGTGGTCGTGGCGGAAGACCGACGGGCGGAGCAGACGATCGGCGAGGCGGAGGCCGCGTTCGGCGTGTTGCCGGCGCACCTGCTTGCGAAGGCCGCGCGGCTGCGCTGGCTGCAATCGCCGCAGGCGGCGCCCCCGGCCGGGTATTACTATCCGTAGCTGATCGAGCACCCGGTGGTGGTGACCAACATGCGCGAGATCTACAACGACCATATCGGCGCGCACATCATGGCGTTCGTGCTGGCCTTCGCGCGCGACTTCCAGACCTACTTCCCGCAGCAGACTCAAGCGCGAGTGGAAACCGAAGCCGCTCGATACCGGCGTAGTGCACCTGCCGGAGGCGACGGCACTGATCGTGGGCGTCGGCGGCATCGGCGCCGAGGCGGCGCGGCTCGCTGCGGCGTTCGGCATGACGAGTGCTCGCGACCGACGCGCGTCGCACGGACCCGCCGCCGGGCGTGGCCGAACTGCATCCGCCAGAGGCGCTGGATGAGCTGCTGCCGCGCGCCGATTTCGTCATCCTGACGGTGCCGCACACGCCGGCGACCGAGGGATTCATGCACCGCGAGCGGTTCCGGCGCATGAAGCCATCGCGCGTTCTTCATCAATATCGGCCGCGGCAAGACGACCCGGCTCGATGATCTGGTGGCTGCGCTGCGAGGCGGGCGAGATCGCCGGCGCCGGGCTGGACGTGTTCGAGACCGAGCCGCTGCCCGCGGATCATCCGCTCTGGACCATGCCGGACGTGCTGATCACGCCGCATACCGCGGGGTTCGGGCCGCATCTGGACGAGCGGCGGTTTCAGATCATCCTGGACAATTGCCGCGCGTTCGAGGCCGGGCGGCCGTTGCGCAACGTCGTGGACAAGGCGAACTGGTTCTGAGCGGTCATGATTGGGGAAAGATGAGACGCCGTGAACGATGTACTGAACGCTGTCGCACAGCAATTACCACATGGAATACGAGCGTTTGAGATCGACGGCGAGACATTTGTAATGGTGAGCCAAGCCATCTCCGGTGTGAGGGTCTCGGAACTCGCAAGCCAAGTCGCGGACGTGGACGCCCAGCAGCCCGATATTCAGAGGGCGCTCGACCGATTGCTGTCGCGCTCGCTCTAACGGCACATCCCGGGTGCTTGCTGGCGAGCCGGGCCACGGGCTTGCCGGTCCGGCGAACCCGGCGCAAAACCGCCCCGCACGCCACCAGGGGAGAATGAATGACCAGCGCGCCACCCGGGCGGACGAGAGGCTTCTTCTCCCCGTGGAGCTGATCGACACCTCTCCCCGCGTCGCCGACGAGGTGAAGACCACCACCTGCTACATGTGCGCCTGCCGCTGCGGCATCCGCGTGCACCTGAAGGACGGCCGCATCCGCTAGATCGAGGGCAACCCGACCATCCGGTCAACCACGGCGTGCTCTGCGCCAAGGGCTCGGCCGGCATCATGCAGCACTACTCGCCGGCCCGGCTGTCGCAAGCCGCTGCTGCGCGTCGGCGAACGCGGCGCGCGGCGAATTCAGGGAGATCGAGTGGGACGAGGCGCTGGCGCTCGCCACCGAGTGGCTCGGCAACATCCGCGCCACCGATCCGCACAAGCTGGCGTTCTTCACCGGCCGCGACCAGAGCCAGTCCTTGACCGGCTGGTGGGCGAAGCAGTTCGGCACGCCCAATTTCGCCGCGCATGGCGGGTTCTGCTCGGTCAACATGGCGGCCGCCGGGCTTTACATCGGTCGGCGGCAGCTTCTGGGAGTTCGGCGATCCCGACTGGGAGCGCACGAAATACTTGATGATGTTCGGCGTGGCCGAGGACCACGATTCCAACCCGATCAAGACCGGGCCTGGCAAACTGAAAGAGCGCGGGGCGAAATACGTCTCGGTGAATCCGGTGAGGACCGGTTACTCGGCGATCGCCGACGAATGGATCGGCATCCGTCCCGGCACCGACGGGCTGTTCGTGCTGGCGCTGATCCATGAATTGCTGCGCACCGACCGCATCGATCTCGAATTTCTGGTCCGCTACACCAATGCCGCCTGGCTGGTGATCCGCAATCCGGGCGCGGCCGACGACGGCTTGTTCGCCCGCGATGCGGAGGGCCGGCCGCTGGCCTGGGACCGCGCCACAGGGCTCGCGATCGACGCCAGCACCGCCGGCATGCAGCCGCGGATCGTCGGCGAGGTCACGCTGCCGGACGGCCGCAACGCGGTGCCGGCGTTCCATTTGCTCGCCGAACGCTATCTGGACGGCCGCTACGCGCCGGAAACGGTGGCCGACCGCTGCGGCGTGCCGGCCGACACGATCCGCCGCATCGCCGCGCGAACTCGCGGAAACCGCTTTCGACCAGCGATCGAGCTGCGACCAGCCCTGGACCGACACGCCCGGCCGGCGGCACGAGACCATGATCGGCCGTCCGGTCGCGATGCACGCGATGCGCGGGATTTCGGCGCACTCCAACGGTTTTCACACCTGCCGCGCGATCCACCTGCTGCAGATGCTGCTGGGCGCGATCGATACGCCCGGCTCTTGGCGTTACAAGTCGCCCTATCCGCGGCCGATCCCGCCGGGCCCGCCGCCAACGGCAAGGGCGCGCAAGCCGATGGCGATGCTGTCCGGCATGGCGCTCGGCAACCCGCGCGGGCCGGAGGACCTGCTGCTCGAAGACGACGGCGCGCCGATCCGCATCGACAAGGCGTTCTCCTGGGACGCTCCGATCGCCGCGCACGGGCTGATGCACACGCTGATCGCCAACGCGCATGCCGGCGATCCCTACAAGATCGACACGCTGTTCATGTACATGGCCAACATGGCGTGGAACTCCTCGATGAATCCCGGCGAGGCGGCGCGCATGATGACCGACAAGGACCCGGCGACCGGCGAATACCGCATCCCGCACATCATCTACGCCGACGCCTATTACAGCGAGATGGTGGCGCACGCCGATCTGGTGCTGCCGGATACCACGTATCTCGAACGCTGGGACTGCATCTCGCTGCTGGATCGGCCGATCGGCAGCGCCGGAAGGGCCGGCGGATGCGATCCGCCAGCCGGTGCTGGCGCCGGACCGCGACGTGCGGCCGTTCCAGGACGTGCTGATCGAGCTTGGCGCGCGGCTGAAGCTGCCCGGATTCGTGAACGACGATGGCAGCGCGAGTATCGCGACTACGCCGATTACATCGTGAACCACCAGCGCCGGCCGGGCATCGGGCCGCTGGGCGGCTGGCGCGGCGCCGACGGCAATTCGCCGGGCATGGGCGCGCCGAATCCGCGAGCAGCTTGAGCGCTACATCGACAACGGCTGCTTCTGGTCGCACCACCATCCGCCCGAGGCGCTCTATTACAAGCACGCCAACGCTCGCCTATCTGGCGGACGCCAAGCGGCTCGGGCTGATCGACGGCACGGCGCAGATCGTGCTGCAACTCTACAGCGAGCCGTTGCAGAAATTCCGGCTGGCGGCCGAGGGCCACGGTGCGGTGCAGCCGCCGGACACGCACCGGAGCGCATCCGTCAGTATTTCGACCCGCTGCCGATCTGGTATCCGCCGCTGGAGCAGGCGGCGATCGAGCAGGCGGCCTATCCGCTGCACGCCATCACCCAGCGCCCGCCGGCGATGTACCATTCGTGGCACTCGCAGAATGCCTGGCTGCGACAGATCTACAGCCAGAACCGGCTGTTCATGCACCACCGCACCGCCGCCGCGCTGGGCATCGAGGATGACGGCTGGGTGTGGGCGATCAGCCGCACCGCGCGGGTGAAGTGCCAGGTGAAACTGATGGACGGGGTCAATCCGGACACGGTGTGGACCTGGAACGCCATCGGCAAGCGCAGCGGCGCGTGGGGTCTGGCGCGGATGCGCCGGAATCGCAGAAAGGTTTCCTGCTGAACCACGTGATCTCGGAGTTCCTGCCGCCGGATCGCGGTTTGCGTCACGCCAATGCCGACCCGGTCACCGGGCAGGCGGCCTGGTACGATCTGCGCGTGCGCATCGAAACGCGCCGAGGCTCCGGCCGAAACCGCCCCGCACCCGGCCACCCTGCGCCACCCGCCGCTGCCGGCGCCCCGCACATCCTGCGCTACCGCGCGCGGCGCAATCGCCCGAGCCGACGGCCGCGGAGTAACAGCGATGACCAGCATCCCGCAGCCGACCGCCGGCCAGAAGAAGCTCGGCCTCGTCATCGACCTCGACACCTGCGTCGGCTGTCATGCCTGCGCGGTGAACTGCAAGGAATGGAACACCTCCGGCCATTTCGCGCCGCTGACCGATTTCGATCCTTATCAGGAACATCCTCAAGGCGTGTGGCTGAACCGCGTGCACAGCTACGAAGCGGGCACCGGGCCGGACAGCCGCACCGTGCACTTCCCCCGCTCCTGCCTGCACTGCGAGGAGCCCGCCTGCGTCACCGTCTGCCCGACCGGCGCCAGCTACAAGCGCGCCGAAGACGGCATCGTGCTGGTCAACACCGAGATCTGTATCGGCTGCAAGCTGTGCTCCTGGGCCTGCCCGTACGGCGCCCGCGAGTTCGACGAAGACCAGGGCGTGATGAAGAAATGCACGCTCTGCATCGACCGCATCTACAACGAAAACATCCCGAGGCCGAACGCGTACCCGCCTGCGTCTCCACCTGCCCGGCCATGCACGGCATTTCGGCGATCTCGGCGATCCCGACAGCGCGGTGTCGCAACTGGTCGCCGAGCGCGGCGGCTACGATCTGATGCCGGAGACGGGCTACAAGCCGGTGAACAAATACCTGCCGCCGCGCCGCCGTCCGCCGGCGGCCGAACCGGCGCCGGAACCGAAGCCGAACCGAGCGGCACCGGCGTGCTGCGCTGGATCGACCGCGTGCTGAGCCGATGAACCCGGCCTTCTCCGTCATCCTGCTCACCACCGCCAGCGGCGCCGGCTACGGCATGCTGTTCTGGCTCGGCATACTCAATGCGGCCGGGGTGATGCCGGCGGACCTCTCGTTCGGCATTCCGGCGATGTTCATCGCCCTGGCGCTGGCCACCATCGGCCTGCTGGCCTCCACGCTGCATCTCGGCCACCCGGAGCGGGCCTGGCGCGCGATCTCGCAATGGCGCAGCTCGTGGCTGTCGCGTGAGGGGTGGTTTCGCTGGTCACCTATCTGCCGGCGCTCGGCTTCGCCGCCGCATGGGGCATCGCCGGACCGCGCGCGGTAGCCACGATCGTGCTCGGGCTGGTTGCCGCGTTGTGCGGCATGCTGACCGTGTTCTGCCAGGCCATGATCTACGCTTCGCTGCCGCCGGTCCGGCAATGGCATAACCGGTTCGTCGCCCCGAACCTGCTGCTGCTGGCGCTGGCCAGCGGCGCCGCCTGCCTTGCCGCGATGGCCACCTTCTGGCTGACCGGGGCCGGGCGCATCGCCGCTGCGCTGGCGTTCGTGTTGGGCCTCGGCCGCATGGCGGCGAAACTCGCCTATTGGCGATTGATCGACAACGCCGCCGCCGTCCTCCACGATCGAAAGCGCCACGGGGCTCGGCGCGATCGGCGCGGTCCGCCAATTGGAGGCGCCGCACACCGAGGAAAACTTCCTGTTGCGCGACATGGGATTTCGGATCGGTCGCAAGCATGGGGACCGGCTGCGAGGCATCGCGCATCGGCGTCGGCTTCGTCACGCCGGTGGTTTTGCTGATCATCGGAATCATTCTGGGCAATCCGGTCGCGACGGTGCTGTTCCCGATCGCCGCGGCGATTACGCTGCTCGGGGTCTATGTCGAACGCTGGCTGTTTTTCGCCCAGGCGACGCACACGGTCACGCTGTATTATGGACGTTCCGCGTAATCTCGCCCGGCCGGGTATCTTGCGTTCACCCAGCCGGGATAACGGGCTCGTTCAGTGGACCGGCGCCGGCACCATGTCGTGCTGCAGTATCGCGGCGATCGCCACGTCGCGATCCCCGGCCACCGCCATGGGGGTGCCGTCGGCGGCGTGGATCGCAAAACCCGCCTCGCCGTTCATGACCACCGGCCGCACATAAGCGATCTGCGCCATACCAAGCTGGGCAAGCTGAGCCTCGGACAGATGGCGGATGTCCATCACCACACGGCCCGCCATCGCCGCCCTGCTCCCCTGATCCGTCGTTTGCATTCATCACGTTCATAGCGGTTTCTCCTTCGCGCCGGCCCGCATCCCGCAGCACCGTCGCATTCGTGGGTCGCATGTCGCCTGACTCTCGACCGTTTCATCCTTTGTCGGCTTCGCCCTCGACAATTGCGGCGTGACCATTGCCGCCGGGGCCATTGATCTGGATCATCTTCACCCGCGGCTCGGGTTGCGGGCGAGCGAGATCGATGTGCAACAGGCCATTGTCCAGCCAAGCGCCCTTCACCTCGATTCCTTCCGCCAGCACGAAGGCCCGTTGGAACTGCCGCGCGGCAATGCCGCGGTGCAGGAACACGCGCCCCTGGCTGTCGTCCGTCTGTCGCCCGCGGACCACCAATTGGTTGTCTTCCTGCGTGAGTTGCAGGTCGTCCATAGTAAAGCCGGCGACCGCCAGCGTGATCCGCAGTCCGGTCGGGTCCGGTCTGCTCGATATTGTAGGGCGGATACCCGTCCGGCGACGTCTTCGCAGCCCGCTCGAGCATCTGCTCGAGATGGTCGAAGCCCAGAAACATCGGCGACGTGAACAGGCGGGTGGTCATAGCCTCCTCCTTGGAGCGGGGCGTCGTATCGGGACCCGAATCGGCATCCCGACGGATGATGATTTGGCAATTGGCCTGACGGATGCAAGAGGCCGGAGCCGGTGCAAGAGGCGGCGCCGGAGCGGCCGACCGCCCGGCCAGCCTGGACCCGCAACCTGGACCGCAGGTTCACGAAACCCCGAATGGACCAGTTCCCGCTGATGCCGCAGGCCGTATGCATGGCTGAGTTCCTGAAACTGGCCCATCGTTGATCGGATGCCGTCGCGACGCTACATTCCCCGCCATGAACGGCATCAATCCCGGGCTGCTGCCGATCCTGATCGCGCCTGATCCGGCGCTGAAGACGCGCGCGCGGCGCATCAACGAGCAGGACAGCGCACAAGTCCGGGAACTGGTTCCCCGGTTGCTGGACACGATGTATCGCGCCCCGGGGATCGGCCTGGCGGCGCCGCAGGTGGGCGTCGGGCTGCGTCTGGCGGTGGTGGACCTGATGCCCGACGAGAAGCGGTCGCCGATCGTGCTGGTCAATCCCGAGGTGATTGCCGCCAGTGATGAACTGGCCACCCGCGAGGAAGGCTGCCTGTCGCTGCCCGGCCAGTATGCCGACATAACCCGGCCGGCGCGGGTCAAGGTGCGCTATTTCGACCAGACCGGGGCGAAGCGGGAAATTGAGGCCGAGGGCCTGCTCGCCGCCTGCCTGCAACACGAGATCGACCATTTGGACGGCGTGCTGTTCGTCGATCACTGTCCAATCTCAAACGCAACATCATCCTGCGCCGGCTCGCCAAGGAAATGCGGCAGAAGCGCGAGACGCCGCGGTGCGGTAAGCGAAATGCGTTTGGCCTTCATGGGCAGTCCGGACTTCGCCGTGCCGGCGTTGCTGGCGCTGCAAGGTGCCGGCCACGAGATCGCGGCGGTGTATTGTCAGCCGCCGCGCCCGGCCGGCCGCGGCTACGTCACCCGGCCGTGCCCTGTGCAAACGGCCGCCGAGCAGCTCGGGCTATTGTCCGCACGCCGGAACGGTTGCGCGGCGATACCACCGTGCAGGCCGCGTTCGCGGCCCTCGGTCTCGATGCCGCCGTGGTGGCCGCCTATGGGCTGATCCTACCGCCGCCGATGCTGGATGCGCCACGGCGCGGTTGTCTGAACATCCACGCCAGCCTGCTGCCGCGCTGGCGTGGCGCTGCGCCGATCCAGGCCGCCATCCTCGCCGGCAATTCGCGCACGGGGGTCACCATCATGCGGATGGATGCTGGGCTCGATACCGGCCCGATGCTGCTGGCCGAATCGGTGACGATCCCGCCGCGCGCAACGGCGGGGATGGTGCACGATGTGCTGGCGGACCTCGGCGCCGGGCTGATCCGGCGCGCGCTCGACGAGGATCCGCCGGCGGTCCGCAGCCGGCCGACGGCGTCAGCTACGCGGCCCGGCTCAGCCGCGCCGACGGCCGCATCGAATGGACCCACGACGCCGAGGCGATCGACCGCCAAATACGCGCGTTGGATCCCTGGCCGGGCAGCTTCACCGGGCTTGCCGGATCGACGCTGAAGGTGCTCGCGGGCATCCCGAACCGGTTGCCGGCGAACCCGGGGTGGTGCTGGACGACGCGCTGTTGGTTGGCTGCGGCAACGACGCAATGCGATTGACGCGGGTGCAGCTTCCCGGCCGCGCCGCGCTGGATGCCGCCGCCTTCCTGCGCGGCCATCCGGTTTCCGCCGGCGCGCGCCTCGGCTGATGGCCCGATGGGCGCTCCTGCTGGAATATGACGGAGCGCCCTTTGTCGGCTGGCAGCGCCAAACCACCGGATTATCCGTGCAGGAGGCGCTGGAGACGGCGGCGGCGCGGCTGAACTTTGGCGTGCCGGTTGTCAGTGTCGCCGCCGGACGCACCGATGCGGGCGTGCATGCTGCCGGCCAGGTCGCCGAGATCGTGCTGGATCGCCGACTCGGCGCAATACAGCTTCGCGAAGCGTTGAACTATCATCTGAAACGGTATCCTCTGGCGGTGCTGCTGGCGGCGCCAGCGCCGGAAGGCTGGAGCGCGCGATTTTCTGCCAATCGCCGGCGCTACCGCTATCTGATCCTAAATCGCCGTGCGCGCCCTGCCCTGCTCACCGGCCGGGTGTGGCACGTCGCGGCGGCGCTGGATGAGACGGCGATGCATGCGGCGGCGCAGCGGCTGCTCGGCCGGCACGATTTCACCAGCTTTCGTGCCGCTGCCTGTCAGGCGAAGAGCCCCCTGCGCACTCTCGACCGGCTGGACGTGAACCGGCGGGGTGAGCTGATCGAGATCGTCGCCGAGGCGCGCAGCTTCCTGCACCACCAGGTGCGTAACCTCGTGGGCACGCTGCGCCTGGTCGGCGACGGACGCTGGCCGGCCGAACGCGTCACCGCGGTGTTGGCCGCCCGCGACCGATCCGCGGCCGGCCCTACCGCGCCGGCCGAGGGGCTGTGCCTGATGGAGGTGGGGTATCCGCAGAACCTCTTCGGTGAACCAACGGCGTCCCATCTATGATGACCCTGGTATGATGACCCTGGCGCCATTCCCTGACAATCTTGTATCATCCGTAATGGATTACCCGTGCCAGGGGAGCTCGCCATGAAGTTCGGATTAACAATCCACCTTGGGTGTTTGACGTCTTATCCAGGTGCCGTTGATGTTGACCATCAAAGGGACGCAGCGTCGCCCCACGCCGTCACGCCCGGCGAAGGCCGGGCATCCATGACTTCGCTGATGGCATCAAAGTAAAAGACTTCGCTGATGGCATCAAAGTAAAACGTTGCTGGATGAATGCGTCCAGCCAGTCACGGGTTAATCTTTTCGCCGCTTGGTATTATGTTGCTGTACCCGGGGACGCCCTGGATTTCTGCAAATCGGAGCTGCATCATTTCGATGCCGCCCTTCTCCCGCCAGCGCTGCGCGCCTCTGCCCCTCCCGCAAACCGAAGAGGTGTAGTACGAAGCCCTGACCAACTCCGGAGGGGACCAATGGCCAATCGAATCAACCGCGCCATCGAATTGCTGCAGCAGGACCAGGCGATCTACTACACCGGCCACCATACCGGCCACACGCTGACCTACGACGAAGGCAGAAAGGACGCCCAGACCTGGGCCGATTACATCAATGTCGGCATGGAGCACGGCGCCTTCGATCTGACCGGCCTGGAACACTACATGCGCGGGCTTGGTCGATGGCGGCCCGACCCGCTCCGGTCATCGCACCCCGACCGTCATCGTCGAGCTGCCGGTGAATGGCCTCGAAGAACAGATGGTGCGCCACAACGCCTGGCAGGCGCGCCAGATCCTCGGCCGTGGCGTGCATGGCCTGCTGCTCTGCCAGGCGGAGACGCCGGACGCCGTCCGCGTGTTCGTGGAGTCGGCCCGCTATCCGCACCACCTCGCCGGCGTGGACAAGGAACTGCCGTCGCCGCTCGAGCGCATGCGCGGAGCACGGATCGGGGCTCGGCGCGGGAGTGCCGGGGGCCGTCCCGTGCTCGGCCTGGGGATGCGTGGACGCGGGTCGGAAATGTCGGCGGCGCCGATCTGGGGGCTGCCGCAGGAGGAGTACCTGGAGCGTGCCGATCCCTGGCCGCTGAATCCCGAGGGCGAACTGATGCTGGGCCTGAAGCTGGAAAGCCCCGAGGGCATCGCCAATGCGGATGCGCTACTGGCCGTCCCTGGCATCGCCTTCGCCGAGATGGGACCTGGCGATCTCAGTCTGTCACTCGGCTCGGTCAAGCTGTTGCGCGACCCCTACCCGCCCGAGATGCAGGAGGCTCGGGACAAGGTGTTCAACGCCTGCCGCAAATACGGCGTCGCCTTCCTTGAAGGCTGCAACCGCGACAACATCCGTGGACGGCTCGATGAAGGCGTGCGGGTGATCGGCGGCCACGACGAGGAACTGGCCCGCGTCGGCCGCGCCCATCAGAAACGGACGCTGCCCGCCTGAGCAGATAGGTTCCAAGGGCAAGCCCTTGGTGGGGGTCCAGGGGGCAAAGCCCCCTGGCCTTGTTTCACTTCGCGCCAGCCAGCACCGGCACCCGATCAGCGGCACCGACTGACTCGACCGCGGCGAACCAAGCGCCGTGGGCCGGCAGCCGCACGTTGCCCGCGTGCAACTCCCCGCTGAACCCGCTGTCGGGCATCGGCTGAAGCGCCCCCAATCGCGTCAAATCCGCTTCCGCCATCGATTCGGACAGATTGAACAGCGCCAGGATCCGCTCCCCATCCAGCTCACGGATGAATCCGAAGCAGCGGTTCGGGCAAATGCAGCGGCTCGAGCCACCCGCGGATCAATGCCGGATGACGCCGGCGCCACGCCAGAAACCGACGAACTCCGTGCAACAGCCCCTCCCCGTCCTCCTCATGGCGGTCCACGGCCAGGGCGCGATGCGGCTCCGGCACCGGCAACCATGGTTCCGGCGCGGTGGTGAAGCCGCCATGTGGGGCGTCGCATTGCCACGGCATCGGCGTGCGGCTGCCGTCACGCCCACGGAACTCCGGCCAGTAGGCGATGCCGAACGGGTCGCGCAGATGTTCCGGCCGTAGCTCAGCCTCGGTCAGACCGAGCTCTTCGCCCTGGTACAGACTGACGCTGCCGCGCAACGACAGCAGCACGGCCATCAGCAGCCGGGCGAAGGCGGCATCCGGCGCGGCCTTGCCGCGGCGCGGGTTCCACCGCGAAACCGCACGCTCCACATCGTGGTTGCTGAACGACCAGCAGGGCCACCCCGCCTCCCCGGCGGCGGCCAGCTCATCCATCATGCGGCTCAATGTCAGCCAGTCGAACCCTCCGCGCAGCGGCCGCAACGTGTACGCCATGTGCAGCCACTGATCGCCGGCGGTGTATCGCACGACACGGTCAAAGGCGCCGGGCTGGCTGGACACCTCGCCCATGGTGACACTGCCGGGATAGCGCTCCATCAGCTCGCGGATGCGGGCGAGCAAGCCGAGTGTCCCGGGTTGCAGCATGTCGTATTCATGCAACTGCATGCCGAACGGCTTGGCGGGGATTTCGGGGGCGGCCGGGGCAGCGGGATTGCAGCTCAGCGACCGGTCGTGCAGCAGGAAGTCGATCGCATCCAGCCGAAACCCATCGACCCCGCGCTGCAGCCAGAACTCCCCTCCAGCCAGCAGCGCCTCCATCACCGCCGGATCGTGCAGATTGAGCGCCGGCTGGTGCGCCAGGAAGTGGTGTAGATAATACTGACGTCGCCGCGGCTCCCAGCTCCAGGCGCCGCCGCCGAACACCGACAGCCAGTTGTTGGGCGGGGTGCCGTCCGAGGCAGGGTCGGCCCAGACATACCAATCTGCCAGGATGTTCGTCCGGCTGGCGCGGCTTTCCAGGAACCAGGGATGCCGGTCGGAGGTATGGCTCCAGACCTGGTCGATCAGCACGCGCAGGCCCAGTGCGTGTGCACGGGCCACCAGCGTGTCGAAATCCGTCATGGTGCCGAACAGCGGATCGACCGCCGTATGATCGGACACGTCGTAGCCGAAATCCTTCTGCGGCGAGGTGAAGAACGGGCATAGCCAGATCGCATCGACGCCAAGGCTGGCGACGTGGTCGAGCTTCGTGGTCACGCCCGGCAGGTCGCCGATGCCGTCGCCGTTGCTATCAAAGAAGCTGCGCGGGTAAATCTGATAGATTACCGCGCCGCGCCACCATTCGGCTCGCGCCATTCCGGGTCCCTCACGTGTCCGTTATCGGTCACCAGACCGTGAGATGGCAAGCGATTCCGACATTTCTGAGACAGCCGCCGCAAATCCTCGGCAGTGTCCACATCCTGCAACACTCGCAGGAAAGCCACTCGGCGGCCGCGGAAATTCCGCAACGTGTCGGCCAGTGCGTGTTGGGTGGACCAGCGGACCCGGCGGAACGGATGCGCCGGGCGCCGGGGGCCGACGGCGACGATCCAGTAGCCGCCATCCTTGGCCGGCCCGAACGCCGCGTCGGCGGTGCCCAGCGCGCGAAACGCCGCCACCAGGTCGGCCGGCCCGGCCTCCGGAATGTCGGTCCCGATGATGGCCGCACGGCCGGATCGGAAACGGCGCAGCGCGCGATCCATGCGGCTCCCGAGATCGCCGCGCCCCTGATCGAGGCGCGGCACCGCAAGCGGGAGCGCGAACCGGATACCGCGGGGGGTCACCGCCAGCACGGTGTGAAATCGGCGGTCCGCGGTAAGGCCGCGCAACAGCGCCAGCAGCGTGGCACGGTGGAACCGCAGGGCAGCACGGTCGCCCACCTCGCGCGCCAGCCGCCGCTTGACCGCGCCCAGCCGCGGGGCGCGGGCGAACACAACGACCGTGTCCTTCATTTATAGAGCCGCACGATTTGGCGCGGCGGCACGCCGGCCCAGTAAAGCCCCAGGCAGAGTAGGTTACGCAGCGAGCGCCTTTCCCAGCCGCCCTTCTCCCATCGCACCGCCGAGGTGACCGCCGCAGCGTCGAGAGCAAGCAGTCGGCGGCGACCGATGCGCCGGACCAGATCAACGTCTTCCATCAGCGGCAGTGGGTGAATTCCGCCGAGCACGGCCAGCAACTCGCGGTGGATCAGCAGTCCCTGATCGCCATAGGGCAGCGCCAACACCCGGCAACGCCAGGCGACCACTCGCTCCAGCCGGCGCGCCCGCGGATCAGGGCTGTCCAGGACGAACCGGAAATAACCCGCGCGGGCAGGTTCGGTCCGGATGTGGGCGGTGACAGCCGCCTGCCATCCGGATGCCAGCCTCGTGTCGGCGTGAAGCAGCAGCAGCCAGGGCCGGGTGGCCGCGCCGACGCCGGCGACCAGTTGTGCACCGCGTCCGCGTGGCGCCGCGATCACCCGGGCGCCGGCGGTCAAGGCGACAATTTCGGTACCGTCCGTGCTACCGCAATCAACGACGATCGTCTCGGCCGCCTGGTCGCCCGGCGAGAGCCGGAGTGCGGCCAGCGTCGCCGGCAACGCGCCCGCAGCATTCAGGGTGGGGATGATGACGGAGAGCGAGGCGATCTCGGTCAGGGCGTCAGCACCCGGCCCACGATGTTCTGCTTGCGACGCAGGCCGGCGCTCGCGCGTCCTCGCGGTCGTAGCGGCCTTCCGGAATGACGCGAAAACTCACCGTGCGAACGGGTTCTTCGGGCCGGCCTTACCGAACATCCGGCTCCATGCAGCCTCGCGCAACAGGCGCCGCATCTCCGTGTCCTGCTCGGTGGCGCTCAGCACCGCCCGGTCCGAGCCCGAAGATGGTGCGGGCTTTCGGGCAGATGCCTCGGGCTTATCCTTCTTCGCGACCTTCGCGGCCATGTCTCGCTCCCCTTTCTTATAGCAGCCGCCTGACGATACCATTGGTGCCGATGCAAATTCCACCGCCAGGTACCAGCGGGGATTCGACGGATGCTGATCCGCACGCGGCCGGTGAGCGCCATGCACCCGTCAGCCAGGCACGGCCCAGCGCCAGCATCCGTACCACCGGCGCGATCGCCCGGCGATTGGCATCGCCTTGGCGCAATCCAGCGGACGCGTTCCGTCCCTCGCCCGCCAGCAGCGAATCGAGGATCCGGCGAATCCGGCCCCGCGCCCGATGCAGCAGGACGCGCTGGTTCTCCGGGCTGATCGACAGCAAGGCACAGGCCTCCTCGGCGGACCGGTTCTCCATGTCACGCAGTACGATCACCGCCCGTTGCCCCGGCGGCAAATGCTCCACCGCGTCCTGCACATGATCCCAGAGCTGGCGTCCGGCCACGATCCGCTCCGGGTTCAGTTCGTCCCACCAGCGCGGCGCCTCGCGCCAGTGCCCGTCCGGCTTGAATTCCGACAGCGGAACCGCCCGCTCGTTCCCCCCATCAGCTTGGCCGTCGTCCAGCGCCGGCAGCCCGACCAGCCGCCCCTCACGCCGCGCCCGCGTGCGCGCGCGATTGAGCACGATGCTGAAAACCCAGGTGATCAGGCTGGAACGGCCCTCGAACCCGCCAATGCCGGAGAACACGGCAAGCCAGGCGTCCTGGACGACCTCCTCGCCCTGGGCGCGGCTGCCGATCACCGACGTGGCCACGCCCACCAGGGTGTTGTGAAGACGCCGAATCAGCAGCCGAAACGCCGCGTGGTCGCCGGCCCGAAGACGCGCCAGGAAGGCCGGATCGTCGAACTCGCTATTGGGCATCGGCGTTTACTGGCCCCATGTGACATGATGAACCCTTGCTGTGTGGCTATCATGACCGCCGGAGCATACGCCATGACGACCTGCCGGGACGTCAGCGAACTGGTGACCGACTATCTGGACCACGCCCTGCCGCTGCGCCGGCGCCTGAGTGTCCGGATCCACCTGCTGCGGTGCGCTGCGTGCCGCAATTACCTGGAGCAGTTGCGCAAGACGGTGCGACTGCTGTCTCGACACCCGGTGGCAGCTCCGTCGCCGGAGTTGGAAGACCGGCTGGTCGCGGCATGTGCCGAGTCGCTGCCGCCCCCCTGAGTTGATGTTGATCGCCAGTCCTGAGTCGATTGCCGGTCCCGGCCACCGTTCGGGCGACCAGGCGGCGCGCGATCCGCCCACCAATTCGGCATGTACTGCCTGAGAAACCGGCGTATGCACCTCGCCGGTGATCAGCCTGGCGCGAATCGATCAGCGGTTAACCGAACTTTAGGAGTACTCCTGTAGTCTTTCGCCAAGCGGCGCCCATCTTGGTGGGCCGTGGCGGGACAGCGGAGAGCGTCCAACATGCAGCGGTGTCCCGAGTCGCCTTGTCCCGACGGACCGCGATCGGCTTGGCCGGCTGCGGCGGTGATCACGATCGATCGAGAAAACTCGCGGAATTCTCTTGTGAAGCACGCCGATTCACCGCTATTTTGGAATGAAACGCCACGTTGGGGCAGGACTACGCTGCCTATTCCGAACGGTCCGGTCGCAATGGCCTGCGTCACGGTTGCGCGCGCCGCTCCATCCTTCCGGGATTCGCGCGATTTTGCCACAAAGTCACCATGTGACTTTCCATCTTGCTTGCACATGGGACTGCCGCTCGAAAGGAGCCCCGGATGGCCAACCCGCCGCAGTCGGAAGAAATTCCATCCTGCCACGCCCGCCACGACGAAAAAAACTTCACGCGACGCGGGACTGATACGCTACGCTTGCGCCCATCTTGCATGAGTGCACGTGGTGTCAACAACTCACACGGAGCGACCGATGCATACGGTCGATGACCTGTTCGCAACTTACGCCCGCAGCTTCGAATCAACTCGCGAGTCCGAGATGTCGCTCGCCGAGTACCTGGAAGGCTGCCGCGACGACCCGATGATGTATGCCACCGCGACCGAGCGCCTGCTCAACGCGATCGGCGAGCCCGAGATGGTGGACACGTCCAAGGACGCCCGCCTCGGTCGCATCTTCATGAACCGCACCATCCGGGTCTATCCCGCCTTCAACGAGTTCTACGGCATGGAGGAGACGATCGAGCGGATCGTCGGCTTCCTCCGCCACGCCGCCCAGGGACTCGAAGAGCGCAAGCAGATCATGTACCTGCTTGGGCCGGTCGGAGGCGGCAAATCCTCCCTGGCTGAACGCGTCAAGGCGCTGATGGAGGTTCACCCCATCCACGTCCTCAAGGCCGGTGATCAGGTCAGCCCGGTGTTCGAGAGCCCACTCGGCCTGTTCCAGCCCGAGCGCATGGGCGCCCTGCTGGAAGACCGCTACGGCATCCCCCGCCGGCGCCTCACCGGGCTCATGAGCCCCTGGTGCATCAAACGGCTCGATGAATTTGAAGGCGATATCTCCCGCTTTACCGTGAAGCGGATGATCCCCTCACGGCTGCGTCAGATCGCGGTCGCCAAGACCGAACCAGGCGACGAAAACAACCAGGACATCTCCTCGCTGGTCGGCAAGGTCGATATCCGCAAGCTGGAACTGCACGCGCAGAACGACCCCGATGCCTACAGCTACTCGGGCGGCCTCAACCGCGCCAACCAGGGCGTGCTGGAGTTCGTCGAGATGTTCAAGGCGCCGATCAAGATGCTGCACCCGCTGCTGACCGCGACGCAGGAAAGCAACTACATCGGCACCGAGAACATCGGCGCCATCCCGTTCAGCGGCATCATTCTGGCACACTCGAATGAGGCGGAGTGGCAGAGCTTCAAGAACAACCGCAACAACGAAGCCTTCATCGATCGCATTTATGTCATCAAGGTGCCGTACTGCCTGCGGGTCACCGAAGAGCAGAAAATCTACGACAAGCTGGTCTCCAGCTCCGAACTGGCGCAGTCGCCGTGCGCGCCGGCCACCCTGGAGATGCTGGCCCGGTTCTCCGTGCTCAGCCGGCTTCGCCGGCACGAGAACTCGACCTTGTATGCCAAGATGCGGGTGTATGACGGCGAAAGCCTGAAGGAAACGGATCCGCGCGCCCGCAGCCTGCAGGAATACAAGGACTCGGCGGGTGTCGAGGAAGGCATGGACGGGGCGTCCACCCGATTCGCCTTCAAGGTGCTGGCGGCAACCTTCAACCACGACACCACGGAAATCGCTGCCGATCCGGTGCATCTGATGTACGTGCTGGAGCAGTCGATCCGCCGTGAACAGCTCCCGGCGGAAACCGAGAAGCGCTACCTGGAGTTCATCAAGGGTGAGCTGGCGCCGCGCTACGCCGAGTTCATCGGCAACGAAATCCAGAAAGCCTATCTGGAATCCTACTCCGACTACGGCCAGAACCTGTTCGACCGGTACGTGTCCTATGCTGACGCGTGGATCGAGGACGTGGATTTCAAGGATGCCGACACCGGGCAGTTGCTCAATCGTGAGTTACTGAACCAGGAGCTGACCAAGATCGAGAAGCCGGCCGGCATCGCCAATCCGAAGGATTTTCGCAACGAGGTGGTGAAGTTCAGCCTGCGCGCCCGGGCCAACAATGGGGGCAAAAACCCGTCCTGGACCTCCTACGAAAAAATCCGCGAAGTGATCGAGCGGCGGATGTTCTCCCAGGTGGAAGAATTGCTGCCGGTGATCAGTTTTGGTTCGAAGAAGGACAACGACACCGAGAAGAAACACGACGAGTTCGTCGAGCGCATGACCGCCCGCGGTTACACCGAGCGGCAGGTTCGCCGCCTGGTCGAGTGGTACATGCGGGTGAAGCAGGCAGGCTGAGGGACCCGGAAACTCAAGTTCGGAAGACAGGCTCATGCATATCGTCGATCGTCGCCTCAATCCCGGCGGCAAGAGCCTCGCCAACCGCCAGCGCTTCATGCGCCGGGCCAAGTCGCTGATCCGCAAGGCGGTGCATGAAAGCACCGCTGACCGGAGCATCAAGGACGCCGACCAGGGCGGCGAAGTGTCGCTGCCCGCCCAGGGCGTCCATGAGCCCTCGTTCCGTCGCAACGCGAGCGGCGGGATTCGCGATCACCTGTTGCCCGGCAACAAGCAGTATGTCCAAGGCGACACGATCCCGCGGCCGCCAAACGGCGGCGGCGGCGGTGGCTCGGAAGGCAGCCCGGACGGCGAGGGCGAGGACGATTTTCGCTTCGCCCTGTCGCGCGATGAATTCGTCGACCTGTTCCTGGAAGACCTGGAACTGCCGGACCTGGCCAAGCGGCGGGTGGTCGATACCGAGAGCCTGAGCTGGGAGCGGGCCGGCTATTCGGTGAACGGCTCGCCGGCCAATTTGGCGCTGATGCGGACGGTGCGGAACGGGCTGGCGCGGCGGATCGCGCTGCGGCGACCGAAGACCGCCGACTTGGTGGCGTTGCGCGAGCAGATCAACGCGCTGGATGAACACGATCCGCGTCGGGCGCTGCTGGAAGACGAGCTGGACCGGAAGCTGCGCCGCACCAGCGTGATCCCCTACATCGACCCGCTCGACGTCCGCTACAGACGGTTCGAGGCGCACCCGAAGCCGGTCGCTCAGGCGGTCATGTTCTGCCTGATGGACGTTTCCGGCTCGATGACCGAGCACATGAAGGATCTGGCCAAGCGGTTCTACGTGTTGCTGTATATCTTCCTGCGCCGCAAGTACAAGCACGTCGATGTGGTGTTCATCCGGCACACCCATCAGGCGGCGGAAGTTGATGAAGACACCTTCTTTAACTCCCCGGAAACCGGCGGCACCGTCGTTTCCACCGCACTCGACGAAATGCGCCGGGTGGTGGCCGAGCGATACAGCCCAGATGCGTGGAATATCTACGCCGCCCAGGCGTCGGACGGCGACAACACGGCGTCCGACAACGAACGGACCGCCGAATTGCTGACCGCCTGCATTCTGCCGGTCTGCCAGTACTACGCGTACCTGGAGGTGGGGCGCGATTCGGAACACTTCCCGCCGGGCTTCATCCGGCGCGACAGCGATCTGTGGCAGACCTACAGCGACATCTGCCGCACCGGCGCGCCGATGGCGATGCGCAAGGTCAGTCACCGGCGCGATATCTACCCGGTGTTCCGCGAACTGTTTGCCAAAAAAGAGGCCCCGGCCGGAGCCGACATCGCATGAACTATATCAACCCCAACGCCGTGCGTCCGCTGTTCGAGGGAGCCGACTGGGAATTCTCCACGATCCAGCGCGCGCATGACGCAATCGAGGCGATCGCCATCGGCGAGTTGGGCCTCGATGTCTATCCCAACCAGATCGAGGTGATCGGCACCGAGCAGATGCTCGACGCCTATTCCTCGATCGGAATGCCGCTGTTCTACAAACACTGGTCGTTCGGCAAGCACTTCGCCCGCAACGAGGCGATGTATCAAGCCGGCATGCAGGGACTTGCGTACGAAATCGTCATCAACTCCAACCCATGCATCTCCTACATCATGGAGGAGAACACGGCGACGATGCAGGCGCTGGTGATTGCGCACGCGGCGTTCGGCCATAACCATTTCTTCAAGAACAACTACCTGTTCCGCCAGTGGACGGATGCTGACGGCATCCTGGATTACCTCGAATTCGCCAAGGGCTATATCGCCCAGTGCGAAGAACGTTATGGCGAGGCTGCGGTCGAGCGGCTGCTCGATTCGGCGCACGCGCTGATGAATCACGGCGTGCATCGCTATCCGCGCCGCCGGCCGGCGGATTTGCGCTCGGAAGAACGGCGGGAGCGTGAGCGGCGCGAGCATGAGGAACGGGTGTTCAACGACCTCTGGCGCACCGTGCCGCAGAAGGATGGGGCGAAACAGGATCACTCGATCGAAGAACGCCGACGCGCCCTGCTGGAACTGCCGCAGGAAAACGTGCTGTACTTCATCGAGAAGACAGCGCCGCGGCTGAAGCCATGGCAGCGGGAAGTGCTGCGCATCGTCCGCCAGATCGCGCAGTACTTCTATCCGCAGAGCCAGACCAAGGTGATGAACGAGGGCTGCGCCACCTACGTCCACTACCGGATCATGAACCGGCTGCACGAGAAGGGCCTGATCACCGACGGCGCAATGGTCGAGTTCCTGCGCAGCCACACCAACGTGGTGTTTCAGCCGGAATTCGACGATCCCCGCTATTCCGGCATCAATCCCTACGCGCTGGGGTTCGCGATGATGCAGGACATCGAACGCATCTGCACCAAGCCGACGGACGAGGACCGCGACTGGTTTCCGGCGATCGCCGGTACCGGCGACGCGATGGCGGTGCTGCGCGACTGCTGGGCGAACTACCGCGACGAGAGCTTCATCCTGCAGTTCCTGAGCCCCCATTTGATCCGCCAGTTCGGCCTGTTCCACGTGCTGGACGACGCCAATGAGGCGCACCTGCGGGTCGAGGCGATCCACGACGAACGGGGCTACCGCAAGATCCAGCGTGCCCTGGCGCGGCAGTACGACGTCGCCTGGACGCTGCCCGATATTCAGGTGGCGGACGTCAACCTGGATGCCGACCGGCGGCTGATCCTGCACCACCGCGCGCTGAACCGGGTGCTGCTGGACGAGCGCGACGCGCGCCATGTGCTGCAGCATCTGGCCGATCTCTGGGGCTACGACGTGCTGCTGAAGGAAATCGACCCGGCGAGCGAGTCGGTCCTGAAGGAACACGCCGCCAGCCCACGGCCGGGTATCTTGCAACCGGCCTGACGCCGAAACTTCATCTCTCGCACCGGGGGGAGAGAGCCTGCAGGGTCTGCTATACGCCTCGCGGCGGCCGTCCGTGCACGATGGCCAGCATTCGTCATTCCCGCGAAAGCGGGATCCGCTGGTGGGTAGCTGCGACGCGGGTGTGGATACCCGCTCGCGGGTACGACGATTGGGCGCGGTATGGCGGTTGGGCGCGTATGACGGCAGCTACTTCCAACTGCACAAGTAGAACCGCGGCAGTTCGTCCGGGAATGCTGCAAAGTTCAGGTTGTCGTCGTAAGCATATTGCGTCACAGATGTGTACATCGGCAACCAATAGGCCTGTTCCGTGATCCGGTGGATCGCAGCCGCGTAGTGTTTGGCCCGTTCTTCCGGATCCATCACCAGCCCGCCCTGCGCCACCTCCTTCTCCACCTCGGGGTCGCGTGAATAGTCATTGGCACCGCCGCCGAAGAAATACGGCAAAATCGCCGAGACGTCGTTGATCGAGTAGCTGCCCCAGGTGCCGAAATTGGTCGGTGCCTCGCCGGCATTCACCTTCGCGACTTCCGCGCCCACCTGAAGCTGCTGGATATCGGCGTTGACGCCGACCGCCTTCAGGTAATTCTGGACGGCAGCACCAAACGACGGCAGCAGATAGGTAACGATTGTGGTCGAGAACCCGTTGGCGAACCCTGCTTCTGTCAGAAGCTGTTTGGCCTTCTTCGGGTCGTAAGGATAATCGATCGCCGCCTTTTGGTCACAGCCGAATTGCGTCGGGTAGCAGGGCGCCGCGATCGGATGCGAATCGCCCTGCACGAGGTCATGCGCGATGGCGTTCCGGTCAATCGAATAACAGATCGCCTGCCGCACCTTCTGGTTGGTCAGCGGGCTGTTCTTTCCGGCCCGTCCGGCGGCATCGAACTGGATGTATCCTATGCGCATGGAACCGGCACGGATCGCCGTTTTTCCAGGCAGTTCCTTGATGTTTTCGAACTGGTCCGGGTTGTACTGCCATATCCAGTCGGTCTGCCCGCCCATGAACGCGGTCAACTCGCCGGTCGCGTCAAGCACCTCCATGATTTTCAGGTTCTTGATCGCCGGACGGCCCTTGGGGCTTTCCTTGTAGTAGTCCTCGAAACGCTCGAAATCGATTTCGCTGCTGCCGTTCACCCGGGTGATACGATAGGGACCGGTGCCGATCGGCTTCTGTGAAAATGCTTCCGGCCCGACCTTCTCGCGGTAGGCTTTCGGGAAGATAGGCAACACCATGGCGAAATATTCCAGCGCGGCTGGGAACACGCTCTTCATCTTGAAGCGCACCTGTTGATCGCCCAGCTTCTCCACCGCGGCGATGAACGCGAAGTTGCTCGGCACCAGCACCTTCGGGTCTTTCATGATGCTGGAGATGGTGTACACGACGTCGTCGGGTCCGAACGCATCGCCGTTATGGAACTTCACGCCCTGGCGCAGAGTGAAATCCAACGTGGTCGGATCGGTCCATTTCCACTCGGTGGCCAGTGCCGGAACGATCTTGAACGTATGGGGGTCGCGATAGACCAGCGTGTCCCAGGCCTCATGCGCGACGATCAGGCCGGTGCGCAGGCTGTTGCGATAGGGATCGACGTCGGGGATGGCGTCGCGCCAGGTGATGCGCAGCGTGTCGGTGGATTTCTGCGCCCAGGCCGGCTGGCGCAGCACCGGCAACGCCGCACCCGCTGCGGCCGCGCCCAGGAATGTCCGTCGTTTCATGGCCTTGCCCCCTGATGGTTGGGAACAGGGTAGAGCAGTCCAACCCGACTGGAAACGCCGGCCTCATCGCTTCACCTCGCCCGCTTGCGGGGGAGGGCTGCCCCGGAGCAGCACCTGACCGAAACCGTCGCGGGTGCAGTCGCGGAGAATGCTGGCCGCGGCGTCGCTCGCGCGGCGTGGCTCCCTGGGAACGAGGAGTTCAGGCGAGTTTTGAAGTGTTCAACACAGCGGTCGCGGAGGTGGGCAACACGTCGGTGTCGATGCGCTTTCCACTGACAAACAGATGCACTGCCTCCTCCGGGAAGCGAACCGCGATGGGATCGCCAACGGCGACCCTGCGTCCGTGACGCTCAAAAATGCTCAACGACTGTCCTCCGATATCGGCATAGATCAGCATGTCATCACCGGTATCATCGGTTTCCTGGACGATGGCGCGCAGCCACGGCGCCTGCGCCCCGACCCAAGGTTGCCATTCCACATGTTTGGGCCGGATGCCCAGTACGCCGTTCGGCTCGGCAATAGCTATCCGGGGCAGCACGCTTGCTGCCACCAGGCCGCCGCCGATCACGCATCGGACAGGGCTTCCGGGCGCATTATTT
Organism: uncultured Pseudomonadota bacterium; assembly: GCA_963764525.1. GTDB lineage: Bacteria > Pseudomonadota > Alphaproteobacteria > Acetobacterales > Acetobacteraceae > DATDIC01. The sequence continues at coordinate 80,768 of CAVXTC010000034.1, forward strand.
TCGACCGAAACCAGGGAGGTGGGCAGCAGGTTCATTGCCGGGGAGCCGACAAAACCGGCGACGAAGAGGTTGGCCGGGCGCAGATAGATCCCCTCCGGCGTATCGACCTGGACGACCGAGCCCTGGCTCATCACGACGACCCGGTCCGACAGCGCCATGGCCTCGCTCTGGTCATGGGTCACATAGACCGTTGTCACCGGCACCTCCCGGTGGAGCCGCTTGATCTCGGTCCGCATTTGCAGGCGGAGCTTGGCGTCGAGGTTCGAAAGCGGCTCGTCCATCAGGAACAGCTTCGGGCGGCGAATGAGCGCGCGGCCGAGCGCCACGCGCTGCTGCTGGCCGCCGGAGAGCTGGCGCGGATAACTGTCGAGGAGGGCAGTAAGGCCGAGCAGCTCCGCCATCTCGTTGACGCGCGGCTTGCGATCGGCCGGTGGGATTCGGCGCATGCGCAGGGGGAATTCGAGATTTCCCCGCACGGTCTTCGATGGATAGAGGGCATAGTTCTGGAACACCATCGCCATGTCGCGCTCGCGCGGATCGGCGTAGGTGACCTCGGTACCGTCCACCAGGATGCGTCCGCCGGAGGGCGGCACCGCACCGACGATCATGCTGAGCAGCGTCGTCTTGCCGCAGCCGCTCGGACCGAGAATAGTGACAAACTCCCCGTTGGCGATAGCAAGGTTCAGCGGCAGCACGGCGTTCACGTCGCCCTTGCGGGACGAATAGGTTTTCCGGACGCCTTCCAGGTTTATCTCCGCCATCACGCGGGTATCCCATGCGGGAGGACAAGCATCAGTATTTCAATGCCCCCTTCGTGAGCGCGGTGATAAAATACCGCTGCAGCACCAGGAACACCACGATGACCGGGATGCTCATGGCGATCGCCGTCGCGGTGAGGCCGCTCCAGTTCGGCACGCCCTCGGAGAAGTAGGCGAAGATGCCGAGCGGAAGCGTGCGCATCGATGCCGAAGAAATCATTGTCAGTGCGTAGAGATACTCATCCCAGGAAAGGATGAAGGTGAAGATCGCGGTAGCGACAATTCCGGGCATCGCCGGCGGGATCGCAATCTCGATAAATGCCCGCCATGGGCTCGCGCCGTCCAGCCGCGCGGACATCTCCATATCGGTGGGAATCCCGTCGAAGAAGCTTTTCAGGATCCAGATGTTCAGTGGCAGGCTGAATGTCAGATAAGCGATGACAAGGGAGCCATACGAGTCGATAAGTCCAAGCCCCTGCATGAGAATATAGAGGGGGATCAAGAAGTTCACCAGCGGGAAAATGCTCTGCAGCAGGATGCCATAAAGGATGACGTTCTTGCCGAGGAAACGGTAGCGGGAAAAGCCGTAGGCAGCGGGTACCGCAACCGCCAGGGCGAGCACGACGGTGCAGCAGACGACGATCAGGCTGTTCACGAAGTAGCGCGGGAAATCCGTGCCGGCAACCGGGTCGGCGGTAAGCAGCGCGCGGTAGTTGGCCAGCGTGACGGGATCCGGGAGAAGGCTCAGGTGCTCCCGATACAGCGACGTTTGCGGCTCCAGCGATGCGGTCAGCATCCAGCCGAACGGGACCAGCGCGAACAGGATGTAGCAGATCAGAGCAAATTTGGCCGGCGTCTGGCGGACCCATTTGCGGGCTTGCATGTCAGACCACCCCGGGCTGGCGGCGGCTGAGGGAGCCGACATAGAGGATCGCGAACACCATGAGGATGATCATGACCACGACCGATGCCGCGGCGGCGCCGCCGAAATTCAGGTTCGTGAAGGCGACGTTGTAGATGTAGTTCGAGACGATCTCCGTATGATTGAGCGGGCCGCCGCTGGTCATGATGTATGGGATCGTAAAGGTATTGAAGTTCTGAAGCGTGAGCACGACGCCGGTGATGACGATGACGCGCCGGAGGTAGGGGAGCTTGATTTCGAAGAACGCGCGGGTCTTCGAGGCGCCGTCGAGCTCGGCGGCCATGACGGTGTGCTCAGGGACTGACTGAAGGCCCGCCAGGAACATGATCATGGCGAACGGCGCGGTCTTCCAGATGTTGACGAGAATCACCGCGGGGAGCGCCCATGCCAGCGAGCTCAGCAGCGACACCGGCTCCGCAAGGATGTGCCACGAGATCAGAAGCTGATTGAGCAATCCATACTCGCCCTGGTACAGCCAGAGCCATGCGTAGCTCGCGATCACGTATCCAACGATATAGGGTAGCATGAGGGCGGCCCGGATCGGTCCGCGGAACCACGTCAGTTGGTTGATCAGGACAGCGGCCCCCATGCCGAGCAGGATGTCCGCGACCGTGCTTCCTGTGGTCCATATGATTGTGGTGACAAGCGAGTTGAGAAACACGGAATTATGCAGCACGGCAGCATAGTTCGCGAAGCCGGTCGAAATGGGTCTCCGTGGTGTAGGAAGGCGTCGCGCGAAAGCTGAGATAGATGCAGTAGATGAACGGATAACTCATGACCGCCGCGATCACCAGCGCGGCCGGCAGGACATATGGCAGCCCGGCGAAGCGCTCGCGCCACCTGGCGCGGGCGCTTCCGGTGACGGCAGCGCACGTCCGCTACGCCATCATCTCGCGCACCTGGCCTGCCGCGGCATTTGCGGCCTCCTTCGGGGTCGCCTTGCCACTGAGCACCTGCTGGATCATGCCGGGAATGATCGGTGTTCCAGATCTGCGCGCCTTGTGTGACAAGCGGCACGTTGACGCCGTACGGCAGCATCTGGAACACAAGGTCATTGAACGGCAGTTGCTGGCTCAACACGGCCTGCTCGGGCGAGGACCGGGCGGCTTCCGTGGATGCTTCCGAGCCGGCGCCCGTACCCAATCGCACGTTCCAGTACGGGGCGAGGTAGGCCTTCATCAAGGCGAGCGCGGCGGCCTTGTTCTTGCTGGTCGCCCGGATATGGAAGTTGGATCCGCCGAGCACGACGGCGCGGCGCACCGGCCCGGCCGGAAGCAGGCCGCCGCCCATGTCCAAATCCGGCTTGAGCTGCCTGACCTGCTGCGGGAACGACGGATGGTCGATGACCATGGCCATTTTCCCATCGAGGAACAGCGTCTCGCAGTCGGATTCGTTGTCACTGAGCGCGGATGGCTGAACGCTTTTATCGACATTGAACATCTGGTGATAGAGCGAAAGCGCCTGAACGACACCGTCATCGTCCAGTCCGATTTTCTTCCAGGTGGGGTGCGGGCTCAGCTCGTCGAAGATCTGGCCGCCGTGCGCCCAGGCGACAGGCATGAACCGATATGACGTGTTGCCGTTGGTCTGCTGTGCGCACAGGCCAAAACCATAGGCACCGGTCTTGTCGTGGATGGTCTTGGCATAGGTCGCCAGGTCCGCCCAGGTCGCCGGCGGTTTGTTGGGGTCGATCCCGGCCTTGGAAAACAGCGACTTGTTATAGAGCAGGAACATGACCTCGTTGTTCGTGGGAATGCCGTAGAGCGGGCCATCCGAGGCGCCGTTCTTGCGGTCGCTCAACAGAGCGCCGGAGAGGAACTGGCTGAACGGGATTCCGAGCTCCTGTTCGGTGATTTCGGCAGCCTGGCCGGTGCCAACGAATTGCGGGGACCACTGGATCGCGACCCGGGCGATGTCCGGCAGGTTCCCCGCGCGCCAGGCGACGGTCAACTTCGGCAGCAAGTCAGTGTAGCCGAGTATCGTCGATCTGAATCGTAGGTCCTTGTAGAGGGACGGAAAGTATTTCGTGTAGAACTCGGCCTGCGCCTGCTCGCCCATGAGCGAAGGTGCATCCGACCAGTCCCACGCCTGAAGGCTGCCGGAGATGCCTGGAACCGGCGTGATGGGATCCGGGCCTGCCGCGAGGCTTCGATGCGGCAGTGCGCTTGCCAAGGCAAGCACCGGCGGCACCGGCGCCCGCGGCCTGTAGAGCGTGCCGGCGGGTATATGTGCGTTGCAGCATTTTGGACCTCCCGAAGTGCCGTTGCGGATCAGCGCTTCCGCCGACTGACCTCAGAACGCTTTGGATTGGATGGCAAGGACTGTTGCACAATTTTGTGCAGAGTGCCGGCCGGGAGCGGTGAAGCGTCGCTGTTTATGGGCCCACTTCGCCCAGCGATGGAGCGGCGATGTCCGCCAGGTGGCACTCCACCGCGCCGCGCGCCGGCGGTTCCGTGCGGCAGCGTGGGATGGCAATCGGGCAGCGCGGGTGGAAGCGGCAGCCGGCCGGAATGTTGGCCGGATCCGGATAGCCCTCGCCCAGCGGCACGTCGGGGATGCCCAATCCTGGTTCCGGCGTCAGCACCGATGCCAACAGCGCGCGCGTGTACGGGTGCCGCGGCGCGCGGAACACCGCGTCGGACTTCCGCCTGTTCGACGATGCGGCCGAGATACATCACCGCCACCTCGTCGGCGATGTGCTCCACCACCGCCAGGTTGTGGCTGATGAACACCAGCGTCAGGTTGAATTCGGCGCGCAGCTCGGCCAGCAGGTTCAGGATCTGCGCCTGCACGGACACATCCAGCGCCGAGGTGGGTTCGTCGCAGATCAGGATGCGCGGCTCGATCACCAATGCCCGGGCGATCGCCACGCGCTGCCGCTGGCCGCCGGAAAGCTGCGCCGGGAATCGGGCCGCGGTGGCGGCGCTCAGCCCCACGCGCTCGAGCATCGCCATCACTCGCCGGCGCCGTTCGCCCCCGCCGATCCCGCCGTGAGCGGCCAGCGGTACCGCCACGATGTCACCCACCCGCCGGCGAGGGTTGAGCGAGCTCATCGGGTCCTGGAACACCGGCTGGATCAGCCGCGCCCGTTCGCGCCGGTCCATCGCCGCAAGCGAGCGCCCGTCGATCTGGACCGTCCCGCCGGACGGCGCCAGCAGACCCAGCATGATCCGCGCCAGCGTCGATTTGCCGCAGCCGGATTCGCCGACTATGCCAAGCGCGCTGCCCGCCGCCACGCGCAACGACACCTCGTCCACCGCCACCACGCGCCGGCGCTCCCCGAACACGCCGGAGCGCTGATCGAAGACGCGGCTCAGGCCGACGGTTTCGATCGCATCGGTCACGCCGCTGCCTGCCACGCCGGGTCGAGCCGGCAACGATAGCGATGCAGGGCGGAAACTTTGCGCGCCGGCGCGATCGCCGCACAGGCGGCAACCGCGTGATCGCAGCGGTCGCGGAAGGCGCAGCCGACGAACTCCGGCCCGATCTGCGGCACGATGCCGGGGATGCTGCCCAGCTTCTCGCCGCGGCGCACCTTGCCGGGCACCGGGATCGAGGCCAGCAGCCCGCGCGTGTAGGGATGCGTCGGCGCGGCGAACAGCTCGGCCACCGGCGCCTGCTCGACGATTTCCCCGGCATACATCACCGAGACCCGATGCGCCACACGTGCAACGATCCCGAGGTCATGGGTGATCAGCAGCACGGCCAGACCCAACTCGCGCTGCAAGCCGGCCAGCAGCCGCAGGATCTGCGCCTGCACGGTAACATCCAACGCGGTGGTCGGCTCGTCGGCAATCAGCAGCTCGGGGTCGCACAGCAACGCCATCGCGATCATGACGCGCTGCCGCAGGCCGCCGGAAAGCTGGTGCGGGAACTGGCCCAACCGCATGCCGGGCGCGCTGATGCCGACGCGTTCCAGCATCGCCGCTGCGCGTGCCACCGCCTCATGCTGGGGCAGTCCGCGATGCCGGCGCAGCACCTCGGTCATTTGCGAACCCACCGTGTAGGCGGGGTTCAGGCTGGTCATCGGCTCCTGAAAGATCATCGCCATGCGGTCGCCGCGCAACCGCGCCATCTGGCGTTCGGACAACCGCGCCAGATCGGCATCGCCGAATGCTATGCGGGAGGCGCTTCGCCGGGCACTGCGCGGCAGCAGGCCCATGACGGCCAGCGCGGAGACCGACTTGCCGCAGCCGGATTTGCCCACCAGGCAATGCGTCTCGCCGCGCTCGACGGACAGGCTGATACCGCGGACGGCGGCAACGGGGCCGAACCCGACCTGCAAACCCTCGATTTGCAACACCGCGGTCATCGGTCCGTTTGGGCGCCCAGCACGTCGCGCAAACCGTCGCCGAGCAGGTTGATCCCCAGCACCAGCACCAGCAGCGCCAGCCCGGGGATCTCGATCACCCACGGCTTGAAGAACATGTAGTCCTTGGCTTCGGCGATCATCAGCCCCCAGGACGGCAGCGGCGGCGGCACGCCGAGCCCGAGGAACGACAGCGCCGCTTCCAGCAGGATGGCGATCGCCATGTCGATGGTGGCGATGACGATCAGGTGGTGCACGATGTTCGGCAGCACCTCGCGCAGGATGATCGTCGCGCGCGAGCATCCGGCCGCCCAGGCGGCAGCGATGAAATCGAGCCCGCAGACCTGCCGGGTGGCGGCGCGCGAAACCACCGCGAAACGCTCCCACAGCAGCAATCCCAACGTCAGCATCACCACTGTCAGCGAGCTGCCGATCAGCGACACGACGGTCAGCGCCACCAGGATCAGCGGAATGGCAAGGCGGCAGGACACGATGAACATCACCACGCGGTCCAGCTTGCCGCCGAAATACCCGCCGAGCACGCCGAGCGTGGTGCCGATGAACCCGGCCATCAGCACCGTCGTCGTGCCGATCATCATGGAAATCCGCGTGCCCAGGATCAGCCGCGACAGATAGTCACGCCCGAGCTGATCGGTGCCGAGCAGGTGCGCGGCCGAGCCGCCTTTCATCCAGACCGGCGGGATGAAGCGCTGCGACAGGTGCTGGACGAACGGATCGTACGGGGTGAGCAGCGGCGCGAAGATGGCGATCAGCGCGGCAACCCCGACGATCAGCACGCCGAACCACAACGGCAACCGCCGCGCGACGCGGCGCAGCATCATCCCGTCCGCAGCCTCGGGTCGAGCGCGGCGCCCAGCAGGTCGGACAAGCGTGGTCAGCACCACGAACAGCAGCGCGAACAGCAGCACGACCGCCTGCACCACCGGAAAGTCGCCCTTCTGGATCGACTCCCAGGCCAGGTAGCCGATGCCGCGGATGTTGAACACGACCTCGACCACCACCGAACCGCCGAGAATGAACCCAAGCTGCACGGCGGAGACGGCGACGACCGGCATCGCCGCGTTGCGGAATGCGTGCTTCAGCACGATCGCCGCGCGCGACAACCCCTTGGCCCGCGCGGTGCGCACGTAATCGGCCCGCATGGCATCGACCATGCCGCTGCGGGTCAGCCGCAGCATGGCGGGGATCGCCACGAAGGACAGCACCAGGGCCGGCATGATGTAGCCGGTCCAGGTATCGACCCCGGAGATCGGCAGCCAGTGCAGGGTGACGCCGAACCAGATGATCAGCATCAGCCCGAGCCAGAAGCTCGGCACCGCCTGCCCCGCAAGCGCCACCATCCCGATCGCAACGTCGGCCGGCCCGCCTTCATGCAGGGCAGCAAGGATGCCGAGCGGCAGCGCCACGGCGATGGCGATGGCGATGGCCAGCACGCCGAGCGTGAAGGTGGTCGGAAAATGCGTGGCGATCAGCGACGACACTTTCTCATGGAACAGAAACGATTCGCCGAAATCTCCGTGCGCCGCGCGATTCGCCCAATCCAGGAACTGCACCGGCAACGGCCGGTCGAGGCCGAGCTGGTGGTCGATCCTGGCAATCGTCTCCGCCGATGCATCGGGTCCGGCGAGGTTGATCGCCAGGTTCCCGCCAAGCCGGGCAAGCGCAAAGCTGATCACCAGCACCGTCAGGCAGACGAGCAGGGCAAGAAGGAGGGAGCGCAGGAGATAACGCAGCACGCCACGAGCCTATACGGACCTCCCGGAGAGCCGGCAAGGACACCCGGAAGGCGTAGGGCGGAATAGCGCAGCGCATTCCGCCGTCCCGTGCGGCGGAATGCGCTGCGCTGTTCCGCCCTTGTATGGGGCCTCCTCCGTCAAGTTCTATTTCATAGATCGATTTCCAGTTTCTTTGTTCGACTGACGTGACGTTTCTGCGTCCCGACCTGCGGCTCCGATGGGCGCCGCGCGGAGCCGGGGTCAGGGATGGCCGCAGGCCACCGCCGGCGGCGGCGCGAAGCGTCCTTGACGCCGGCGAGCACGGTGCCAGGCTGGTCACGCGCGGGCAAACCGTCGGCACTGCCATTCGATCGGAGGGGAGCTTGCCCTGCGCCGCGCAAAGCAATCGCGTGGCAACCTTGTATTCGGCCGATCCGGTTGGATCGATACCATGATGCAGACATTCGCATCGGCGGCAAAGCTCCGAGCGGCGGGCCCATTCTACAAAAGCGGCACCAGGGCCGTGGGCGGAAGCGGGACACCGCCACCTCGGATCGTCATCGGCAATGCCTCGTCCGCGAAGCAGACGGGCGCCGAACCCTTGTTGTGTCCTCCTGTGCAAGTTCCCTTGCAGGTCCCTGTTGGGGCAGGTCCCTGTTGGGGCAGGTCCCTGTTGGGGCAGGTCCCTGTTGGCCGGTCGTGTCAGACGGCCGGATGCAGCCGCATGCCGGCGGGCAGCTCACCGCTGGTGACATACTTCCACAGTGCCACCAGCAGCTTGCGGGCCAGGGCGACGATCATCACCTTGCGGGTGATGCCGCGCCGGTCCGCGGTGCGCTGGCGATACCACTTGACCAGATCGCAGTGCGGCTGATGCACCAGCAGACGCCAGGCCAGTTGGATCAGACCGCGCCGCACCCGGCCGTTGCCGGCCTTGGCCAGGCCCTGCTCGCGCCGCCTGCTGCCGCTCTCGTCGGGCGAACCGGTCAGCCCGACGTAGCGGGCCACCGCCCGTCGATCCCGCAACTGTCGCGACAGCACCTCCAGCGTCAGCATCTCGGCGGTCTCGATGCCGACGCCGATGATGCGCGCCAGCAACCTGATCATCGCATCCGGCGCGCTGCGCGGCGCCGGTTGCAGCCGTTCCAACCGTGCCGCCTCGAGCTCCGCGATCCGCGCCTTGATGACCTCCCGCCGGTGCATGCAGGCGCGCAGCTCGGCCAGCGTGTTGGGCGGCAGCGGCTGGCCCTCCGCCGTGCGCCGCGACGCCAGCGTCGCCGCCGCCCGCTTCAGCTTCACATTGAAGCCGCGCACCCCGTGCAGCGCCAGCAGCGAGGTCATCCGGTTCACCAGCCGGGTCGCCTCGACCACCAGGCTGTCGCGTTCGCGGATCGGACGCCTGGCATCCTCCGCCTCGATCGAGGGCACCGCCACCATGCAGCGATGCTTCGGCTCCCCGCGCAGCCAGCCGAGCAGGGCCCGCAGCAGCAGCCCAAGGTCGAGCCGATCCGATTTCGCCCGCCGGTGCTCCCGCGAGACCGGGATGCTGGTCGGATGGATCACCTGGCACTCGATGCCACGGGCGCGCAGCCAGCGGGCCAGCCAGAACCCGTCACGGCCAGCCTCGTAGGCAACGCAGATCCGATCGATCCGCCGGCCGGCGGCGATCGCCTCATCGCGCCACCGGTGCAGCACACCGAGCAGCGCATCGGCGTCGGGGACCAGCTTCTTGCGCGGCTCCCGACGCAAGCCCGGCACCACACCGCCGAGCAGCCAACTCGACCGGCTCAGTTCGATTGCTGCGATGAGCGTGCTATCCTGGTCCAGGGCGACGAGGGACCGGCTGAGGTCGTTGAACTTTGGCATAAGGGCACTCCACCGAACGCGTTGCAGATCGCGACGATGGTGCCATGTCCTCGTCGCCTGCCCCATAGCATCTACTTTCGGGTCGGTCATGCGGAGTTCTCCGGCGTGGGGCGGTGGCGGGTAGGTCCAGCAGCTCGGCCAGGGTTTCCTCGGCGATCGCGAAGCCGGTGCTGGCGCCGGTGCCGCTGGTGACCATCACCAGCCGAACCCCGCGCGCCGGCGCCTCGGTGAACGCGACATCGGGACCGGACGGATAGACGCCGGTCCAACGCTCGATCACCTCGGGCGAGTCGATGCGCAGCACGGCGGACAGCTCGGCCAGGATGCGGTCATCGACGGCGCGCGGCTGGAACGGATCGGGTGTCGGCGCATAGTGGTGGCTGTCGCCGACCACGAGGAATCCATCGGCGCCCTGCACGGCTATCAGATGTATGCCGTCGGCGAGCCAGGCTGCCTGCTCGCACTCCAGCCGCGCCCGCAGACCAGGCAGCGACGGACAATCGGCATAGCCGAGGTAGCGGACCAGCCCGAGATCGCTCATGACCGGTGCCGGCAGCGTCCAGCCCGGTGCGGCGACGCGCAGCATATGCAGCTTGCACAGCGTGATCCCGCGTGCCGCGATGTTGTCGGGAAACAGCGTGACCAGGTCCGGCCCGGGACACACGATGATCCTCGGCGCGATGAAGCGCCCGGCGGACGTGCGCAGCTCCGGGGCCTCGATGCCGGTTACCGCGGTGCGGCGGATGAAGGTCACGCCCGCCTCGGCGAGCCAGGCGGCGAGTCGGGGGATCGCCGTCCGGCTTTCCACCCGCAGCTCGTGCGGACTGCTCAGCGCCCCGACCAAGCCGGGTCGTAGCGCATCGCCCGGCAGTTGGGCCGCGGCAGCACCCGGCAGCCGATGCCCATCGGACCGGCGGCGAATTCCTGCAAAACGGCCAGCGCCTCGGGCCGGCGGGCGCAGACCATCAGACCGCGCTGCAGCACCGGAATGCCGGCCCGACGACGACCTCGTCCACACGTCGCGCGATCGCAGCGCCCGTCGCCAGGTGATCCCGGCGGCCTGCCCGGTGACCGTGATGAAGCCGAAATTGCGCACCGAGGCGCCGACGGCGCAGGCATCGCGGTCGATCACCGCGGTCCGCAGGCCGTGCCGCGAGGCGGCCAGTGCGTGCGCCAAGCCGATGATGCCGGCGCCGACGATCAGGCAATCGAAGTCTCGGTTCATGTGACTGCTCTGATGCTGCCTGGGGCGGGATGCGCCGAGGAATCACAGCAAGCTGATGATGTCCGCCCCGGCACGCGCCTGCAAGGGACTGGCTTTTCTCTTCAGAGACTCGCACGATAGTGAATCGCAAGGTGGATCATCCGAAGGACGGATCGTGAACATGTTGCTGGTCGAGGAGGATCCGCCGGTGCGCGAAGTCCTGGTCGAGGGGGATGCCGGGTTGCTCGTCACCCACGCCGAGACCGCCGAGGATGCTCCGCGTTGCCGACGGGCTGCCCGGACCCACGGTGCTGGTGACCGACGTCAATCTTCCGGGATCTGACGGGTTCGCGCTGGCGGCGGCGGCGCGCCAGCGCTGGGCGGGTCTGCGCGTGGTGTTCATCAGCGGCCGGCCGATGAACCGGGACGGCAATTTGCTCGATCCGCGGGATGCTTTCCTGGTCAAGCCATTCACCGCCGCGGTGCTGGCCGAGGTGATCCTGCGGCTCGGCGAGCGCGAAGCGGTGACGGCAGGAGCGCTGCCCGAGGACGGCTGCGGCCGGCGGTTTGAACGGCGGCCGGGCGGGGTTTGCGCTACGGCGTCCAATAGCGACCCGCACTGGTCTATATCTCAACAACCGTGCCGCGCGACCCGGGCTGTGCCACGTGCGCGACGCTGTAGCCGCTGCCGGGGGCGACGGCGGAGGCCGCGGGAGGCAGGCGCAGTGTCCGGCGCAGCCGCCGAAGCAATGGTCAGGGCGGCGATCGTCGCCAGCAGGATGGTCCGCATCTTCCTCTCCGTCGTCTTTGCCCGATCGTTTTGGTCGTCTGGGGCTTGTGGTCCGATGCGCTGCAAGATGCTGGAAATCTGTGGCCAAATCATCGAACTGCGTCACAGCGAAAGTATGATATCCGCCACACCGCGGCTGTGGCGCGGCTCACGCTTGCGCCCGTCTGCCGCGCCCTTTCCCCCCTGGCCGCCCCGGCAGTAGGGTGGTCCGCATGGCTGATCCCGCCCCGTTCTGGAAGACCAAGACCCTCGAGCAGATGACGCCGGAGGAATGGGAATCGCTGTGCGACGGCTGCGGCCGCTGCTGCCTGCACAAGCTGCGCGATTCCGATACCGAGCGCGCTGGCCTACACCAATGTCGCCTGCCATCTGCTGGACCTGAAGGCATGCCGCTGCCGCGATTACCCACACCGCGGGCAGCGCGTGCCGGATTGCGTGAACCTGACCCCAGCCACGGTGCGCCGGGTCGATTGGCTGCCGCCGTCCTGTGCGTATCGCCGGATCGCGGAGGGGAAGGGGCTGGCGTGGTGGCACCCGTTGGTATCAGGCGACCCCGATACGGTCCACCAGGCAGGCGTGTCAGTGCGCGGGCGCGCGGTCAGTGAACGGCGGGCCGGCCCGCTGGAACTCTATATCGTCGATTGGCCGGCCCGGGTGCCGCGTGCGAAGCGGCCCGAACAGGAGAAAGCCGAATGATGCAGAATGCGCTGTTCGGCGGCGTCAATGCCGCCGTGCTCACACCGATGAATGCCGATCTGTCGGTCGATCTCGATCGGATGGCCGCGCATTGCCGCTGGCTGCTGGCCAATGGCTGCAACGGACTCGCGGTACTCGGCACCACCGGGGAGGCGAACAGCCTCGGCATTTCCGAGCGCGTCGCCGTGCTTCAGGGATTGGTTGCGCGCGGCGTTCCGGCCGCCAGGATGCTGCCCGGCACCGGCACGACAGCGCTGACCGACACGGTGATGCTGACACGGCAGGCCGCCGAACTCGGCTGCCGGGGCGCGCTGCTGCTGCCGCCGTTCTACTACAAGAACCCATCCGATGACGGGCTGTTCGCGTATTGCAGTGAGGTGATCCAGCGGACTGGTGGGGACATCAAGATCTACCTGTATCATTTCCCGCAGCAGGCGGTAGTCGGTTTCAGCGTGGCGTTGATCGGGCGGCTGTTGAAGGCGTTTCCCGGCGTAGTGAAGGGTGTCAAGGACAGCAGCGGCGATTTCGCAAACAGCCGCGCCTATGTCGATCACTACGCGAGCGACGGGTTCGAAGTGTACGCCGGCGATGACAGCCTGCTGCGCCCGCTGCTGGAAGCCGGCGCCGCCGGTTGCATCACCGCGGCATCGAACGTGAGCTGCGCGGTCGGCGCCCAGGTCTATGCCAACTGGAACAGCGCGGCCGGGGAGCCGGCGCATTTGTGCCTGAGTGCGGTGCGCAAGGCAGTGACGTCGGTGCCGCTGATCCCTGGCCTCAAGGCGCTGGTCGCCCGCAACAACGGCGATCCGTCCTGGACCAACATTCGTCCGCCGCACTTGCAACTAACAGCCGAGCAGCAGGCGAAACTGTTCGCTGCGTTCGATGCGTGCGGGGTAACGCTGGCGAAGGCTGCGTGACACTACACCTCTCCCGCTCTGCGGGAGAGGTCGGAACCGGCCGGTCATGCGTGAACGGTAGGGCGGAAAAGCGCAGCGCGTTCCGCCGCCGTCACGGCGGATTGCGCTGCGCTTATCCGCCCTACATCGGGCCGCGAGCCTCGCGCGTACGTCAACCTTTTCGCCGCTTGGTATAAGGTGCAACTAAACCGGATCTCCCAGCAGCCGATAGCCCACCCCCGGCTCAGTCAGAATTAACCGCCCGGCCTCGCCCAGCTTCTGGCGCAAATGCCCGACATACACACGCAGATACTGCACGTCGTCCGCGTGCGCCGGTCCCCAGACCGCGGTCAGCAACTGCCCGTGCGTCAGCACCCGCCCGGCGCTGCGGGTCAGCAGCGCCAGCAGGCTGTATTCGCGCGGGCTCAGCGTTATCGGCGCACCGGCCACGTGCACCAGGCGCCGCTCCGCATCCACCTCCAACGCGCCGCTGCGGAAGGGCGTTTCATCCGCCGCGTGCCCCGGGCGGCCGCGCAGCGCCGCACGCACCCGCGCCAGCAGCTCGCCCACGTCAAACGGCTTTTCCACATAGTCGTTCGCCCCGGCATCCAGTGCGGTGATTTTCTCCGCCGCCCGGTCGCGCGCCGACAGCACGATCACCGGAACCGTCGAGAACGCCCGCAGCCGCTGCAGCACCGCCTGCCCATCGATATCCGGCAGCCCGAGATCGAGCAGCACCAATGCCGGCGACCTGCGCCGCTGCCAGCCGCAGCGCCTCCGCCCCGGTGTCCGCCCGCAGCACCACGTACTGCGCGGTTTCCAGCGTGGGACGCAGGAAGCGGTGGATCTGCGGCTCGTCATCCACCACCAGGATCAGCTCGTTGATCATCGTGCCGCCTGCAACCGGATGCGGATCACGGTGCCGGGCGCGCCGTCGCGCGGCGCGTCCGGGCGCGGGCTGATCGCCTCGATCGTTCCGCCCATCGCCTCGATCAATCCGCGGGCGATCGCCAAACCGAGCCCAGTGCCGGGCACCGTACGGTCGCCGCGCAACGCACGGTAGAAACTGTCGAACACGTGCGGCAGGTCATGGGCGGGAATGCCCGGTCCTTCATCGGCGATTGAAATCGCGACGCGGTCTACCTCGGCATCGGCGCCGACTCGGATCAGCCCGCCGTCGGGACCGTATTTCACCGCGTTCTCCAGCACGTTCACCAGCACCTGTTCCAGCAGCCCGGCATCGGCGCGCACAACAGGCGCGTCTTGCAGGTTCACCGTCACTGATCCGATCCCCGGCACCCGGCTGATAGCCGCTTCCACAACCTCCGTCAGGTCCACACGCTGCATCGCCGGTGAAATTTCGCCGGTCTCGAGGCGGGTCATTTCGGTAATGTTGGCAAGGAACCTGGTCATGCGGATGGTATCCTGCTCGATGCTCGACAGCAGGTCGTTGCGCGCCTCCGGTGTCAGCTTTTCCCACGCCGTGCGCAGGGTGCCGGCGGCGCCGCGAATGCCGGTCAGCGGCGTGCGCAGATCGTGCGACAGGGAATTGAGCAGCGCGGTGCGCAGCTTCTGGGTCTCTGCCTGCGCCTCGCTGCGCGCCGCGTCGGCGGTCAGCCGCACCCGCTCCAGCGCCGCCCCCGCCTGATCAGCCAGCGCCGACAGCGCCTGCAATTGTGCCTCGTCCAGCATCCGCTCCGGCCGCACGCCGAGGATGCCGAGCAGTCCCCGCACGGTTCGTATCGGCAGGAACCGCCACGGAGCGGATGGCAGCGTGCTGGTGCCGCGCCCGGCCGGTTCGCGCCGCGTGAATGCCCAGCGCGCCGCCGCCCAGCTTCCTTCGTCCATGGTGTCGGTCGGCGGTTCGGCGGCGCTGATGTCCAAGTCGTCGGCGCGGGCCATCAGCACGGCGGCGCGTCCGGCGATGCCGGCGGCTTCGCGGGCGACTTCGGCAAGCAATTCCGGCTCGGTCGCCGGCGAGCCGAGCCGGCGGCTGAAACCGGCGAGGCGCCGCAGATTGTCGATGCGTCCCTGCGCCGCGCGCGCCTCCGCCCGCAACCGGCTCGCCAGCAGGCCCGTAACAACAGCCACGCCGGCAAACACAAAGATCGCGATCACGTCGCGCGGCTCGTAGATGGTCAGCTCGTACAGCGGCGGAATGAACAGGATGTTCCACGACAGGAACGCCAGCACCGCGGCATACAGTGCGACCGCCAGGCCGTACAGCGACGCGGCGCCGACCACGGCGGCGAGGAACAGCATGCCCAACGCTTCGTGTTCCAGCCAGGGATGCAGCAACTCACCGGCCGCGATCACCGCGCCGTCCAGGGCGGTCGCCGTGACCCAGGGAACCCAGCCGGCGGGCAACGGGGGCAGCCGGCGCGCGCGGGCCGGCTGCTCCGGGCTGGGGACCACGTGCAGGGCGAACTCGCCACCCTCACGCACCAGCCGCCCGGCCAGTGTCCGGCCGAGCGCGCGACGCCACAGCGGCGGCCGGCCGCGGCCGATCACCAGATGCGTCGCGTTGCGCGTGCGGGCCAGATCGAGCGTGGTGCGCAATAGCTCGGGGCCAGCCCGCAGTTCCACGTCCGCGCCAAGTTGGGCGGCCATTTCCAGTGCGTGGCGCGCGTCCTCGCTGCCGGCCGGACGTTCGACGTGCAGCGCGATCCATGGCGCGTTCAGCGCGTCCGCCAGCCGCTTCGCCTGGCGCACCACCGCTCCCGCGGTGGCATCGGCGCCGACCAATGCGAGCACGCGGTCGCCGGCCGGCCAGGGGCCGGCGATCGCCTTCTGGCGCATGTAGTCGCGCACGTCCTGATCGACCCGCTGCGCCGCCGCGCGCAGCCCAATTTCACGCAATGCCGCCAGATTGCCTTCGCGGAAAAACCCGTCCAATGCACGGTTCGCCACGTCCGGGCGATAGATGCGGCCCTGTTTCAGCCGTGCCCGCAGTTCGGCCGGGCTGAGGTCGATGAATTCGATCTCAGCGGCCATTTCCAGCACCCGGTCGGGCAGCGTTTCCGCCACCCGCACGCCGGTGATGCGGGCGATGCGGTCGTTCAGGCTTTCCAGGTGCTGGACGTTCAAGGTGGCCCAGACGTCGATGCCGGCTTCCAGCAACTCGGCGACATCTTCCCAGCGCTTGTGGTGGCGGCTGCCCGGCGCGTTGGTGTGGGCGAGTTCATCGACCAGGAGCAGGCCGGGACGGCGCGCCAGTGCCGCATCGACGTCGAATTCCTCCAGGATTTGGCCGCGATAGGGTACGGATTTGCGGGGCAACACCGGCAGGTCGCCGATCTGTGCTTCGGTTTCGGCGCGGCCGTGGGTTTCCACCACGCCCACCAGCACGTCGCGGCCTTCGGCGCGAAGCTGGCGTGCGGCGGTCAGCATTTCCCAGGTCTTGCCGACGCCCGGGGCGGCGCCGAGAAACACCTTCAGGCGTCCCTTGCCCTCGCGGGCCGCGGCGATCAGCAGGGCATCCGGGTCCGGGCGCGTGTCCTCGGGCGGCATGGCGTATCATAGCAGGGGCGCGGGCGGATGGATGCGAAGCGATGCTTGGCGGGGACGCTGCTATCCGCCCTAGCGGACAGAGCCAATGAACACGACAGAGGAACTTTTGGGGCCGCACCCGCACATCATCATCCTCAACGGCGTCGGCAGCGTGGGCAAAAGCTCGACGGCGCGGGCGCTTCAGGCGATCACAGCCGAGCCGTTCCTGCATGTTGCGATGGACGCCTTCATCGACATGCTGCCGGAGCGGATGTTCGGTCATCCGGACGGGTTGACCTTCGAGACGATTCAGGATCAGGGCAAGGCGTCGGTCGTGATCAGCGCAGGTCCTGTCGTTGAGCGCGCTATGCAGGGCATGCGTCACGCCATCGCGGCCATGGCCGCACAAGGGAACAGGCTTGTCGTCGATGAGGTCTTGATCGGAAAGGACAAACAGCGAGACTATCGGGCGCTGCTGTCACGGTTTGAGGTCCGTTGGGTGGGTCTGTTTGCTTCGCTCGATGTGCTCGAAGCGAGGGAGCGCGCGCGTGGCGATCGACACATCGGCCTGGCACGCTGGCAATACGATCGGGTTCACCGCGACATGAGTTACGATCTGGAGATCGACACCACCGCGACGACGCCGATGAAGAACGCCCGGACAATTCGCGACGCGTTCGGGCTTTGACCGGCGGGATACCCAGCAGCTACTCTCGCGCCAGTTCGTCCTTGCAGACCTGCTCAAGCGGCGCGAGGTCCTCATGCGCGATTTTCCACAGCAGGCGTGGAGCCAAACCATCATGGTTATGGCCTAGTACGTTGCCGATTCCGGCGATTTCCTTCCATGGGACCCTGAGTTGGGGCCCTCAGGTCCTCCGGCAAATGGCGACTGGCTTCGGAGATGATCTCGAACGCCCGCTCCGTATGTTCTTGGTCACTTGAGGATATGTTTGAGGCGGGCGAGGTGCGATTTTCGGGTGATCAGAACACGCGGGAGTGTCCGATTGTCTGTGTAAGCGCTGCCTTGGCCCCGTTTCGGTCCGCTCAGTCGGCTAGCCGACTGAGCGGACCGAAACGGTCGCCAAACAGGATAGCAAACTGTCCCATCGCCGCCGTCCAGGCAACCGGCCGGCGCCAGCGCACACCGGCGTTCCTCATTGCCAGGAACAGAAGCTTCAAGGCGGCGGCGTCGTTCGGGAAACTGCCGCGGGTCTTGATGATCTTGCGCAGGCTCCGGTGCAGACTTTCCACCGCATTCGTCGTGTAGATCATGTTCCGGATCTCCGGCGGGAATGCGAACAGCGGAACCACCTGGTCCCACGCCCGCCGCCACGTTGCGGCGATCGTCGGATAGCGTTTGGCCCATTTGGTTTCAAACGTATCAATACGCTCCGATGCCGCCTCCGCCGTCTCCGCCCGGTAGATTTGCTTCATGTCCGGCAAGACAGCCTTGCGATCCTTCCATGAAACAAACGCCAGCGAGGCCCGGATCAGGTGCACAATGCAGGTCTGCACGATGGTCTGCAGATACAACGTTGCAATTGCTTCCGGAAATCCCTTCAGCCCGTCGACAACCGCGATCAGGATATCCTCGACCCCTCGGTTCCGCAGCTCATTCAGCACCCGGAGCCAGAATTTCGCCCCCTCGGTCTGCTCGATCCACAGCCCCAGCACCTCCTTGTCGCCCTCGCCGGTGACCCCCAGAGCCACGTAAATCGCCTTGTTGCGCACCAGCCCTTCGTCGCGAACCTTCACCCGCAGCGCGTCCAGAAACACGATCGGATACAGTCGTTCCAGCGGACGGCTCTGCCACTCCCGGACCTCCTTCCAGCACCCCTTCGGTCGCCCGGCTGATCAGATCCGGCGACACCTCGGTGCCATACATCTCCCGCAAATGGCCCTGAATCTCGCGCACCGACATCCCACGCGCATACAGGCTGACGATGCGCGCGTCGAAACCATCCAGTCGTCGGCTGCCCTTCGGCACGATCTGCGGTGCGAACGTGCCGGCGCGGTCGCGCGGGATCACCAGCTCAAGCGGCCCCTCGTCGCTCAGCAGCGTTTTGGCCGAGTGGCCGTTCCGGCTGTTGCCCGAGTTGCGCCCGGCGGCCGCCCCCGTCTCGTAGCCCAGATGCTGCGTCAGCTCGGTCCCTAACAGCCGTTCCAGAAGCTGCTTCTTAAGGTGTTTGAACAACCCATTGTCGGCCAGCAGGTCGGACGGCGAGGCACAGCTCGCCAGCAGCTCGTCGATCACTTCGGTCTTGATGTTCGCAGCCATCGCGCCGCCCTCCACCACCCTCTCCCGGGGTGGGGATTTACTCGCCCCGCTGTGCAGAACTCATCATGCCCGCCGCCTGCGTAACAGATTTCCGGTGACGATCTCTCATACGGGCGTTATAGCGAGCGGAGACCCGGCGGGACTGCGCCTTGGCTGCTGGTCCGCGCTGGGGGCACTCCATCCCTCCCGATCAGTTAACCGTTGGTTACCGCCAGATGTACATCGGCGCCTCCGGCTGAATCCCGATGTACATCGGCGAATCGGCCCCTTCACCCCACCACCTCCCGCAACCGCCGCACCTCCATCGCCTGCCAGACCAGCAAGATCGGCACCCCCACCGCCAGGTCCCGCGCCCGCCGCACCAGTGATGCCGCCAGGGACACCTCCACCGGCATCCCCAGCATCGCCCCGACGCCGGCGTATCCCGCCTCCTGGATCCCCGCATTGACAGGCACCAGGAATGTCGCCGCGGCGAGGGCGGCAACCAGCGCCTCGATGGCGATCCCGGCGGCCACATCGATCCGCGCGCCCAGCACGCTGTAGGCGATCCACCCGCCCACCCCGGTCGCGATCCAGCCCGCCAGATGCAGCAGGAATCCCGCCGCCAGCCGGCCCCGGTGCCGATAGATCGCGCTCATTTCCACCTGCAGCGCCTCCACCTGCGCCTGCACCCCCCGCACGCGCCGGGCCGCGATCCGCCCGCCGATCCGGGCGAACAGCGGCGCCGCCCCCTGCTGCAGCCAGATGAACAGCGTGACCGCCAGCACCGCCAGTCCGATCCCCAATTCCAGCGGCAACCGCAGGTCACTGGCCGGATCGCGCACCAGCAGAATGGTCAGCCCGATCGCCGCGAACACCACCTCGGCCAGGAACTCGGCGGTCAGATCGACGATCGTGGTGGCCGTCGCGACCTGCCAGGACAGGCCCCGCAGCATCACTGCCCGCGCACCGAAAAAGAACCCGCCCAATTGAGAGAACGGCAGCAGGTTGATCGAGGTATCGCGTACCATCCGCCCCCAGATGAACAGCCATACGCGCCGCACCCCGCGGGCCCTTGCGATCGCGTCCCAGGCGAGGCCCAGCGGCACGAACACCACCATCTGCCAGGCGCAGAGCACCGCGAACCCGCCCCAACCGACCGACAGCACCGTGCCGATTACGCGGCGAAACCCGAACGCGCCGACCAGCAGCGTGCCGAGCAGCAGGCCCAGTACGGCAAATGCAATGGAGAGCTTCTTCAGGGCGGCAGACTTTCACTCGCTGGTACAAGCGGACGGGCGGCTCTACACTGCCCCGGCGCCGGCGCGCTATAGAGCGCCGGCCGCCGGAAGGATTCCGCCAGAGTGTCACCTCAGCTCCAGACCCTGCTGACCGGTGCGACCGGATTCGTGGGCTCCGGCGTCGCCCGGGCGCTGGAAGCGCGCGGCCACCGCCTGCGCGTCCTGGTCCGTCCCACCAGTGATCGGCGAAATCTGGCCGGCCTGGCCGCCGAGCCGGTGGTCGGCGACCTGACAGACCCAGCCTCTCTGGCCCGCGCCGCCCAGGGCTGCCGCTACGTCTTCCACGTCGCCGCCGACTACCGCATCTGGGTGCCCGACCCAGATGCCATGCAGCGCGCCAATGTCGATGGCACGATCGCCATGCTGCGGGCCGCACAGACCGCCGATGCCGAGCGAATCGTCTATTGCAGTTCGGTGGCCGCTCTCGGCCAGACCACCGACGGCTCGCCGGCCGATGAGACCACGCCGGTCGATCCCGGCGCCATCGTCAGCGCCTACAAGCGCTCGAAATACGTGGCCGAACAGGCCGTGATGGACCTCGCCCGCCAGGGGCTGCCGGTGGTGATCGTCAACCCGGCCGCCCCGGTCGGGCCGCGCGACATCAAGCCGACGCCGACCGGGCGCATGATCCGGGACGCTGCCGCCGGGCGCACACCGGCCTATGTCGATACCGGCCTCAACGTCGTGCACGTCGATGACGTAGCCGAGGGCCACGTGCTGGCGCTGGAGCGTGGCCGGATCGGCGAGCGTTACATCCTCGGCGGCGAGAACCTGACCCTGCGGGCGTTGCTGACCCTGATCGCCGAAATCACCGGCCGGAAGCCGCCGATGATCCGCCTGCCGCTTGGCGCGGTCTGGCCGATCGCTTTCGCCCTGGAGATGCTGGCCCGCATCGCACCGTTCCAGCCGCCGGTGACGCTCGATCATCTGCGGATGGCGCGGAAGAAGATGTTCTTTTCGTCGGCCAAGGCGGTGCGGGAGCTCGGCTATGCGCCCCGCCCGGCCCGCCAGGCGATCGAGGACGCGGTGGTATGGCTGCGCGCCAACGGAAAGCTGCGCGCATGACCGCGCTGGCCATCCTGTCGCTGCTGATCTGGGCCTGGCTGTTGGCCGCACACGGCCGGTTCTGGCAGGCCGGCCCGGTTCTCGCGCCCACGGCTCATCCCATCGCGCCTGCCGCTCCCGGCGTCACGCCCGCCGCTCCCGCCGTCATGCCCGCGAAGGCGGGCAACCACGAGCCACTCCGGCGTTACGAGCCACCCCTGGATTCCCGCTTTCGCGGGAATGACGAGGGAGTGCGGAATGACGGGGGAGTGCCACCGCCGGTCGCCATCGTGGTGCCGGCGCGCGACGAGGCGCCCTTCGTCGCCCGCAGCCTCGGTTCCCTGCTGGCGCAGGACTATCGCGGCCCGTACCGGGTGATCCTGGTCGATGACGCCGGCACCGATGGGACCGCCTGCATTGCCCGCTCATTGGGCGATCCGCGCCTGACGGTGCTGACTGGCGCGCCGCGCCCCGCGGGATGGACCGGCAAGCTCTGGGCCATTGCGCAAGGCATCGCTGAAGCCGACGGCACCGAGTTCGTATTCTTGACCGACGCCGACATCGTCCACGACGCACGCCATCTGGCCACACTTGTGGCGCAAGCCCAGGCCATCGATTGCGACCTGGTCTCCGAGATGGTCGAGTTGTCCTGCGTCAGCCCGGCCGAGCGGGCGCTGATCCCGGCCTTCGTGTTCTTCTTCCAGCTGCTTTATCCGTTTGCCTGGGTGAACGACCCGTTGCGGGCAACCGCGGCTGCGGCGGGCGGTACCATGCTGATCCGCCGCCGCGCGCTGGACCGTATCGGCGGCATCGGGTCCGTCCGCGACGCTCTGATCGACGATGTGGCTTTGGCAGCGGCGGTGAAGCGCGGAGGGCGCATCTGGCTGGGACACTCCGCACTGGCCTCGTCGATCCGGCCATATCCGGCGGCGGCCGAGATCTGGCGCATGATCGCCCGCTCGGCCTACGTGCAGTTGCGCTGCTCCCCGCTGCTGCTGGCGCTCTGCCTCGTCGGACTGGCGGCGACGTTCATCGTGCCGCCGCTCGCCGCGATCGCCGGACATGGCGCAGCACGAGTGCTCGGGGTGCTCGCTTGGGGCGCGCTGGCGTGGTCCTATCTGCCGACTTTGCGCCGATTCCGGCTGTCCGCCTGGTGGGAGCCGTTCCTGCCGGCGGTGGCGGTGTTCTACATGACGGCGACGCTCGGCTCGGCGCTGAACCATCATTTCGGCCGCGGGGTCGCCTGGAAGGGCCGCGCCTATCGAGGCGCCGAGGCATGATCCAGGCGGGTGTAAGCCAGGCAGGCATAGGTCACCCAGGAGTTCGAGGCCTGGTCGGGCAAGGACCGCGGCGACGAGAACTTCCCCGTCGGCTCGCTGCTGATCCGCCGCGACCTGCGGCGCCATGTCCACGCCTTTTACGTTTTCGCCCGCAATGCCGACGATATTGCCGACAGCCCGGTCCTGTCGCCCAAGGACAAGATCGCCAGGCTCGATGCGATGGAAGACGTGCTGCTCGGCCGCGGCGATGATGGTTCTCCCAGCGCGTTGCTGTTGCGGGCAAGCCTTGCCGCAACAGGCGTCACGCCGCGGCACGCCTGCGACCTACTGGTCGCCTTCCGCCGCGATGCGACCAGACGGCGCTACGCGGACTGGGACGAACTGCAGGACTACTGCCGCTACTCGGCGATGCCGGTGGGGCGGCACGTGCTGGACCTGCATGGGGAGGATCACGCCACCTGGGCGCCGTCGGACGCACTGTGTACCTCGCTTCAGGTGTTGAACCATTTGCAGGACTGCGCGCGGGACCTGGGCACGCTTGACCGCTGCTATCTGCCGCAGGACCTGCTGGCCCGACACGGCGCCTCGGTCGAGGACCTGCGCCGGACCGCCGAGACGCCGGGTCTGCGAAGGGTGTTCGACGCACTGCTCGGGCGGATCGATGTGCTGAACCGGGTCGCGGTCGAGCTGCCGCGCCGCACACGAAGCCGGCGATTGCGGCTGGAGACCGCGGTGATCGTCGGGCTGGCCCGGCGACTGGCGCGCCGACTGCGGGACGACCCGATTGCCGCGCGGGTGCGGCTGACCAAGGCCGACGCCGCCGGCAGCCTGCTGGCCGCGCTGCGGTTCATCGCATGACCGATCTCGCCAGGGCCGATTGCGCCAATGGTCGAACTCGCCAGGGTCGATCTCGGCGATCTTGCCGGGGTCGATCTCGGGAGTCGCGCCGACCTCAACGCCGTCGAGGCGATCGTGCGCGCTGCCGGTACGTCATTCTATCACGGCATGCGCGTGCTGTCGCCGGACCGGCGGCAGGCGATGTATGCGATTTACGCGTTCTGCCGCATCGTCGATGACATTGCCGACGAACCAGGCAACTTGGCTGACAAGCTGGCGCGACTGGCAAGCTGGCGCAGTCGCGTGGCCGGGCTGTATCGCAACGAGGCAGACGGGCCGGTGACGCGCGTCCTGGTGCAAGCGGTGGCGCGTTTCGGCCTGCGCCAGGAAGACTTCGTGGCGGTTATCGACGGCATGCAGATGGACGCCGAGGCGCCAATCGTGGCGCCTGACCTGGCCACGCTTGATCTGTATTGCGACCGCGTTGCCGGGGCAGTGGGGCGGCTTTCGGTGCGGGCATTCGGCGATGCCTCCCCGGCAGCCGACCGGGTGGCGCATGCGCTGGGCCGAGCGTTGCAACTGACCAACATCTTGCGCGACGTGGCCGAGGATGCCGCACGCGAGCGGCTTTATTTGCCGCGCGAATGGCTGGATGCGGCGGGGGTGCCGCACGTTCCGCCAGCCGCTCTGAACGCCCCCGGGCTGGGGCAGGTCTGCGCGCGCCTCGCCGGGCTGGCGCATGAACATTTCGCGGCGGCCGATGAGTCGATGCGCTTGTGTGACCGGCGGGCGATGAAACCGGCCCGGCTGATGGCGGCGACCTATGCCGCCATCCTGAGCCGCCTGGAGCATCGCGGCTGGGCGCGGCTGGACGTCCGCGTGCGGCTTCCGAAATGGCAGAAGCTGTGGCTGGCGCTGCGCTACGGAGTGTTGAGATGATACCAGGCGCCGAACGGACCGACTCTCTCGGCGCCGTGCCGGTGAAAGCGCGCGGGAAGTCATATAACTCTCCTGGAACCAGCTTTTCCGCTATAGTCGTTGATCGTGATCCCAGTGTTACTGTGCGATCGGAATCTTGTGCATGACTCTCAGTGTCCGTCCGGCAGGTTTGCGAGTCTTTAGAATCGGTTACCAAGAACCCACAGAAGGCCTTGATCCGACGCGGCTCCGTGTGAGTCTATCCACGGCACCGAATCGCGAGGTGCCGCCATGTGGACGACCGAGAACCGCCGCCGATACAACCGGGACAGCCAGCGTTACCCGAGTGACCTGACTGACCAGGAGTGGTGCCACGTTGAGCCGCTGATCCCTGCCGCCAGGCGCGGCGGGCGCAAGCGCACGGTGGCTGAACGCGAGGTGGTCAACGGCATCATGTATGTGCTGAGCACGGGGTGCCAGTGGCGCTTTATTCCCAAGGACCTGCCGGCCAGGAGCACGTTGCATGACTACCTGGACCGTTGGAATCACGACGGCACGCTTAGGCAGATCCATCACACGCTCTATGTGAAGTGCCGGGAAAAGCTCGGCCGGGAGGCGAGCCCGACCGCCGGCGTGATTGACAGCCAGAGCGTGAAGAGCGCTGAAAAAGGGGGGCCCGGATCGATCCGAACGGGTACGATGCAGGCAAGAAGATCAAGGGCAAGAAGCGGCACATCCTGGTCGATACGGTCGGTCTGCTGCTGACCGCCGTAGTACATCCGGCGGACATTCAAGACCGTGACGGCGGTGTTCTGGTGCTATCCAGCCTGTTCGGCCTGTTCCCATTCCTGCTGAAACTGTTTGCCGACGGCGGTTATCAGGGGCCGCAGTTCCGCAAGGCTTTGCCCAAGCTGATGCCGCACCTTTCAGTCGAGATCGTGAAGCGTTCGGATCAGGCGCCGGGGTTCGAGGTGCTTCCCAGACGATGGGTTGTCGAACGGACCTTTGCGTGGCTCAATCGCTGCCGGCGGCTGGCCAAGGACTGGGAGAATCTGACGCAAAATGCCGTGGCGTTCATTCGCCTCGCCTCAATTCGCCTCATGCTGAGAAAGCTCAGTAATCCCGCGTAAACTTTCCGGACAAACTCTGAGTCATCTGTGGATGGCCGTTCCGGCTTGGCATGTTGCACAAGGGCACTACATCATCCTGAAGTAAAGGTTGAACAGAACGACCAGCGTGCCGCCGACCATGAGTGCCACAATCAAGGACGAGAACAACAACAGCGTCAGGTCGGCTCGCGCAGAGCGCTGCAGATCGATTTGTAGGAAGCAGCGGAAATGCACAAGCATCTGCACGAAGCCGAGGCCGAGCACGGTGTAAAAGGCCTCCTGCCCACTGAGCAGGCGAAGGTAGACGAGGCCAAAGGCAGCGAAGGTGAGCAATCAAGGCCAGACAGTAGCCGGCGACGTAAGTCAACGTCTCGCGCCGCTCCAGACGCGGCGAGGTCAATGGATCAACCCCTGCAGATAGACTACCGAGAAGATCGCGATCCAGATCACGTCCAGGAAGTGCCAAAACAGGCTGAGGCGGATGAGGTTGATCTTCACCTGCTGATCGCGGCCAATAGTTGCCAATTGCATGAGCATTGCGATCATCCAGATTGAACCGATAGTAACGTGCAGCCCGTGCATGCCGACGAGCACGAAAAATGCAGAGAGGAAACCGCTGCGGTCGGGTGTCGCGTGGTCGGCCGCCATGGTGGCGAAGTCGTGCGCTTCCATGCCGAGGAAGACGAGGCCGAGTACCAGGGTGGTGATCAGCCAGAGCACCAAGGCTCGCCTGCGGTGCTTCAGCGCGATCGAGGCCATGCCGAAGGTGAAGGAGGAGGTGAGCAAGATCACCGTCTCGAGGAAGGCGGAGCCGATCTTGAACTCCTGCGCCGGGCCGGGCGCTCCGACCGTGGCGCTCAACATCGTCCCGTAGATGGCGAAGAGCAGCGCGAAAAGCACCGCGTCGCTCATCAGGAAAATCCAGAAGCCGAAGACGTCGCTTTCGACCTCGTGCAGCTCGCCGGGGTCGTCCGACAGGTTGAGCCCGGCGTGGCGAAGCTGCGGCCCTACGCCAGCCATTTTGCGAGCCCCTCATTGCGTTCGGACTGTTCGAGCTGCCGTGGGATCGGGCGCGCGGCATGGGCCTGCGCGAGCCAGCGGCGATCGACCGCTTCGACCGTCGCTGCGGGAACGATGCGGGTGATGTCGCGCATGAAGGAGCGGGCGATGGCGGTGGCGATCGCGACGGCTAGGAAGAGCGCGGCCATCCACCAGATGCGCCAGATCAGGCCAAAGCCGCATACCGCGGCAGCCAAGCCGATAATCACGCCGCAGGCCGATTCCTTCGGCAGCTCGATGTCGCGGTAATGGTCGGCTGGTTTGTAGGCGCCACCGTTGCGCTTGCGCCAGTAGAAGGCGTCGCGGCTGCCCACGTGCGGGATGGTGGCGAAATTCCATTCTGGCGGCGGTGCGGCGATCGACCATTCCAGGCCGCGTGCGTCCCAAGGGTCGCCGACGGGTACCCGATTGGCGTCGCGGTCGCGGATACTGACGTAAAGCTGGACGAAGAGGCTGGCGAGGCCGGCGGCGAGAATGAAGGCACCGCCGAGCGCCACCAGCAGCCAGGGGCGGAAGGCCGGGTCGAAGATCTCCTGCGTCCGCCGCGCCATGCCGGCAGCGCCGAGCACGTAAAGAGGCATGAAGGCCAGGTAGAAGCCGACCACCCAGCAGGCCACGGAGATCCGGCCCCAGCGCTCGTTCAGGCGGAAGCCGAACGCCTTGGGGAACCAATACATGTAGCCGGCAATCAGGCCATAAAGCATGCCGCCAATCAGCATGTTGTGGAAATGCGCGACGAGAAACAGCGTGTTGTGCACCATGTAGTCGAGCGGCGGGGTGGCCAGGATGATGCCGGTGAAGCCGCCGAGCACGAAGGTCATCATGAAGGCGATGGAGAGCAGCATGGACGGGGTGAAGCGCACCTCGCCGGCGGAACATGGTCCAGATCCAGTCATAGATCTTGACGCCCGTGGGCACCCCGATCGTCATGGTGGCGATGCCGAAGACCGCGTTCACGTCCGCGCTCTGCCCCATGGTGAAGAAGTGGTGCAGCCAGACGGTGAAGGAGAGGATCGCGATCGCCGCCGTGGCGATGACCAGCGAGATGTAGCCGTAAAGTTCCTTGGACGAGAAGGCGGAGATGACCTCGGAATACACGCCGAAGGCCGGCAGGACCAGGATGTAGACCTCGGGATGACCGAACAGCCAGAACAGGTTGACGTAGTTCATCATGTTGCCGCCGAGATTGTCGGTGAAGAAGTGCATTCCGGCGTAACGGTCGGCGGCCAGCAGCAGCGTCGCCAGGGTGAGCGGCGGCATGGCGAAGATCATCAGGATGGCGGTGCAGAGCGACGTCCAGCAGAACAGCGGCATGCGCATCCAGGTCATGCCCGGGGCGCGGAGCTTGTAGATCGTGCAGGCGACGTTGATGCCGACCGTGGTGCTGCCGATCGACGACAGGGTCACCGCCCAGATCCAGTAATCCGGCCCCGGTCCGCCGCTGAACGACAGCTCGGTATAGGGCGGGTATCCGCTCCAGCCGCCGGTGGAGAATTCGCCCACGACCAGGGAGGCCATCATCAGCCCCGCGCCACCCGCAGTCAGCCATAGGCCCACGGAGTTGAGATACGGGAAGGCCATGTCGCGCGCGCCGATCTGCAGCGGCATGACGTAATTGATCAGCCCGGTCAGGAACGGCATCGCCATGAAGAAGATCATGATGCTGCCGTGGGTGGTGAAGAGCTGCGCGAAGTGGTTCGGCTCCACCAGACCCGGCGCGTTGATGGCGGCGGCCTGCTGCGTGCGGATCAGCACCGCCTCGATCAGCGCGCGGGTCAGCATCACCCCGGCGATCACGATGTACATGATGCCGATCTTCTTGTGGTCCAGGCTGGTGAACCACTCCGTCCACAAGTAGCGCCACGCCTTCAGCCAGGTAAGCAGCGCCACCATCGCGACGGCGCCGATCACCACGACGGAGCCAGCCCCGGCACCGATGATTTCGCTGACGCTCGGGTCGCGCCAGGCGCGCACGAAGGGCAGCGCGCCCCAGCTCAGGTTACCGAGCAGGAAATGCCAGAGACCGGTCTCAGTCATGCAGGCCGGTTCCCATCGGAAGAGGGCGTGCCGGCAGTCTTCGCAGGTCGATCGTATGGCCGCTGGGCTGGGTCAGGCCGACGATTCTATCGAACAGGCCGGGGTCGACCGCGCCGAAGGCGAGCGGGTGCGGCAGAGTGGAGCGGCGGGACAGGGCCTCATACTCGGTCGGGTCAAGCCGGTTCGGCTGCGCCTTGGTTACCGCCAGCCAGTGCGCGAAGCCGTGCTGGTCGAGCGCCGCGACGTCGAATTTCTGGTTTTGGAAGCCCATGCCATTGAACTGCACGTTCTCGCCCAGAACGAGCCGGGTTTGTCAGCCTCGAAGTTCAACTGGGTCCGCATTCCCGCCATGGCATAGATCTGCCCGGCCAGGCGCGGCATCAGAAAGGATTGCATCACGGTGGCGCTGGTCAGGCTGAGATGCACCGGCTGGCCGGCCGGGACCACCAGCCGGTTCACCGTCGCGACCCCCTGGGCGGGGTAGATGAACAGCCATTTCCAGTCGAGCGCCACGGCCTGGATCTCGAGCGGCTGGCCAGGGAGCGGCTTATAGGGGTCGAGCCGGTGAGTGTCGCGCCACAGGAACACGGCCAGGAAGATGACGATTAGGATCGGGGGGATCCAGATCAGCCCTTCCAGCGACCAGCTGAACCCCCACTGTGGACGGTAGGCGCTCTGAGTGTTGGACAGGCGGTAGTGCCAGGCGATCAAGGGCGTCAGCAGCAGCACCGGCCCGATGACGAGGAGCATGACCAGGCAGACCAGCAGAAATTCGTGTCGGGTGGCGGAGGCGACCGGCCCGGCGGGTGAGAGGAAGCCGCGGTCGACCGAGTCGCACCGGGTGAGGAGAAGGCAGAGCAAGGGAGCAGCCGTGCGTAGCGTGCGACCTACCAACAAGATGTCTCCGGTCGCACTACGACGATCAGCATGGTTGGGGCGGCAGCGAGAATTTCAAAGGGGAACAGGAACGACAAGCCCGAATCGCTTCGCCACGTCGGCACTTAGTCCAAACCTGAGGGCCGGTGCGTCGACGACAGAGGAGCATCGGCTTTCTCTTTCAGTCCGCAGTAAGGTTCATGTCGAGGAATCGATAGCTCGGGCGTTGGTAAACCTCCCGTGGGTCAAAGGAGAAAGACGACAGAGGAGCATCGGCTTCTCTTTCAGTCCGCAGTACGGTTCATGTCGAGGGATCGATTACTCGGCCTTGGTAAAATTCCCGTGGGTCAAAGGAGAAAACTCGGAGCCTGCAGCAACCTGACGTGTTTGGTTGAATTTAAACGTCGCCGTCTCTGAGCGCTGAGTGCCGGTGTCAGCGGGCTTGGGCTCGCATCTTGGAGCAGCTTCCTTGCGCCGAGGAGAGACGTGCTATGCCGAAGATAGTCGTGATAACTGGAGCAGGCGCAGGGGTTGGGCGCGCAACGGTTGAGGAGTTTGCCCGGCAGGGCTACGACGTGGCGCTGCTGTCGCGGGACAAGGACAGGCTCGAGCGGGCCGCGTCCGATGTGCGCCGGCATGGCGTGCGCGCTTTGCCGATCCCGACCGATGTGGCCGACGCCGACGCCGTCGAAGCCGCCGCTGCCAAGGTGGAAGAGGAGCTCGGCCCGATCGACGTCTGGGTCAACGTAGCCATGGCAACTGTGTTCGCGCCGGTCAGCAAGCTCACGGCTAAGGAGTTCGAACGGGGCACACGCGTCACCTATCTCGGGCAGGTCCATGGAACCATGTCGGCGCTCAGCGGATGCGCGTGCGCAACCGGGGCACCATCGTCAACGTGGGGTCGGCCCTTGGCTACCGCTCGGTGCCACTGCAATCGGTATATTGCGGCGCCAAGTTCGCCATCCGCGGCTTCACGGACTCGCTGCGCTCCGAGATCATCCACGACAAGCTCGACGTGCACCTGACCATGGTCGATCTGCCGGCAGTCAACACGCCGCAATTCGACTGGGCGATGAACAAGATGGGCGATAAGGCCAAGCCGGTGGCGCCGATCTATCAGCCCGAAGTGCCAGCGCGGGCGATATTCTTCGCCGCCACGCATCGGCGCCGGCAAGTTTGGGTCGGCTACCCGACCGTGCAGGCGATCCTCGCCAACCGGATCGCGCCCGGGGCTGATCGACAGATATCTGGCCACGGCCGGCTACACCGGCCAACTCACGGATGAGAAGCTTGGCGAGGACGCTCCGGCAAACCTGTTCGAGCCGGTGCCTGGCGACTATGGTGCCCATGGCCGGTTCGACAACCGTTCCAAAGACGGCAGCTGGGAGATGTTTACCGACCGGCACCGCACCGCCTTCTGGGCGGCGGCCGCCATCGCCTTCGTCGCCGGCGTTGCACCAGCTCGCCAAACGCCTCGACATCTGAGCGCGGCGAGCCCGCGGCCATGAGCAATCCGATCGAGGACTATGCCCTGATCGGCGACGGGGAGACGGCGGCCCTCGTTAGCCGTAACGGTTCGGTCGACTGGCTGTGCTGGCCGACGGTTCGACAGTGACGCCTGCTTCGCCGCGCTGCTCGGCACGCCGGAGCACGGGTGCTGGCAGCTCCACCCCACGGCGCCGGCGACCGGCGATAGCCGCCGCTACCAGACCGACACACTGGTGCTGGAAACCGACTTCGAGACCGAGAGCGGCGCCGTCCGCCTGATCGACTTCATGCCGGAGCGCCAGACCTTCTCGTCGCTGGTGCGTATCGTGGTCGGGCTGCGCGGCAGCGTCGCCATGCGCTCCGAGGTGCGGATGCGGTTCGACTACGGCGTCGTTACCGCCTTGGTGCGAGGCGACGACGGACGGTGTGGTCGCCCGGGTCGGGCCGGACATGGTGGTACTGCGCTCGCCGGTGCCGGTGAAGGTTCACGACGAGCTGTCAGGAGTCGGAGTTCACTGTCACGGCCGAGGGTGAGCGCCTCGCCTTCGTGCTGAGCCACGGCCCGTCATCGCAGGGCGTCCCCGGGCCGATCGACGCGGAGGCGGCCTTGGCCGCGACGCAGAGCCTATTGGCGCGACTGGATCGGCGGCTTCGACGACAGCAAGACACAATGGCCGGCAGAGGTCAGGCGCTCGCTGATCACGCTCAAGGCGCTGATCTACCGGCCGAGTGGCGGGCTCGTTGCGGCCCCGACCACCTCGCCTTCCCGAGGCGCCGGGCGGCGACATGAACTGGGATTACCGCTACTGCTGGCTGCGCGACGCCACTTTCACGGTCGGCGCGCTGCTCAATGCTGGCTTCCACCACGAGGCGCAAGACTGGCGGGACTGGCTGCTGCGCGCCATTGCGGGGTCGCCCGCACGCATGCGGATCATGTACCGCGTCGACGGGTCGCGACACCTGCCCGAATGGACGGTCGATACGTTGCCGGGCTACCGGTATGCAAGCCCGGTGCGAGTCGGCAACGCCGCCTCCACCCAGCACCAGATCGACGTGTTCGGCGAGGTATTGGACTGCCTTAGCCTGGCCCGTAAGGGCGGCCTTGCGTACGACGGAGCAAGAGAAGGCAGTTCAGGCGAAGATTGTCGAGCACCTGGAGAAGGTTTGGAACACCGCGGGTTCAGGCGTGTGGGAGTCCCGCGCCGAGCCGCGGCAATACACCTACTCCAAGGCCATGGCCTGGGTGGGCATCGACCGCGTGCTGCGCTTCCTTCAATCCGAAGAGGGCCATGGAGACGCCGACCCGGCCCTGGTGCAGCGCCTGACGGCGTTGCGCCAGACGATCCACGACGAGGTTTGCCGCGAAGGCTGGAACGAGGGCCTTGGCACCTTCACCCAGTACTACGGCGGGCAGGAGATCGACGCCAGCCTGCTGCTGCTGCCGTTGGTCGGCTTCCTGCCGGTTGACGACCCGCGCATGGCCGCCACGATCGAGACCATCCGGCGCGAACTGACCGAGGGTGGGCTGCTGCGGCGGACGCGCGCCAAGCCCGGCAAGCCGGCGGAGGGCGCTTTCCTGGCCTGCTCCTGCTGGATGGCCGATTGCCTATCGTTGCAGGGCCGCCATGACGAAGCGCGCGAGCAGTTCGAGCGTGTGCTCGCTTTGTGCAACGATGTGGGCCTGCTGTCGGAGGAGTACAACGTGCCGGCCAAGCACTTGGCGGGCAATTTCCCGCAGGCGCTTACGCATCTCGCTCTCGTCAACACCGCCCTCGGCCTGTGCGGCCACGTCCTGCATCGCGGTGGAGGGTAGCCCCCGACCAATCTCCGGCCGATCTGGCCTATGCCCACTGGATTTATTGGAGTGCCGTGCCATGGCTTCGCCCGATCACTACGACGTCATCGTCATCGGCAGCGGCCCCGGAGGCGGTTCGCTCGCGCACCGGCTGGCACCGACGGGCAAACGCATCCTGATGCTGGAGCGCGGCGGCTACTTGCCGCGCTCGCGCGCCAACTGGGACGCCAAGACCGTGTTCGTGGACGGCGCCTATCAAGCCCTCGACACGTGGTATGGCAAGAACGGCGAGGCGTTCCGTCCCGGGCTGCATTATATGTGGGCGGCAACTCCAAGGTGTATGGGTCGGCGCTGTTCCGCTTGCGGGAGCGTGATTTCAGCGAACTCCGGCACAAGGATGGCGTCTCGCCGGCTTGGCCGCTCGGCTACGACGTGTTCGAGCCCTACTACTGCGATGCCGAGGCGCTGTTCCACGTGCACGGTCAGCGCGGCGAGGACCCCAACCAGCCATGGTCGAGCAAGCCCTACGGCTATCCACCGGTCAGCCACGAGCCGCAAATCCAGGACCTCAGCGACAGGCTGGCCCGCGAGGGATTGCACCCGTTCCATCTGCCGCTGGGCATCCTGCTCGACGAGCGCGACGGCAAGCCCACGCCGACCAGCCCGTGCATCCGGTGCGACACCTTCGATGGCTTTCCCTGCGCCATCAACGCCAAGGCGGACGCCCAGGTGATCTGCGTCGATCCGACGCTTGCCGCCCACGCCAACTTCACCCTGCTCACCGGCGCCTACGTCTCCAGGCTCGAAACGGACCCGTCGGGGAGGATCGTCAGCCGGGTCCACGTGACCCGCGAGGGGCAGGAGGAGCAATACTCCGCCGACATCATCGTCGTGGCCTGTGGCGCGCTCAGCTCTGCCTTGCTGCTGTTGCGCTCGGCCGGCGATGCGCCTCCGCGCGGCTTGGCGAACGGGTCGGACCAGGTGGGGCGCAACTACATGCGCCACAACATGTCCGTGCTCATGGCGCTCCTGAAGGAACCTAACAACACGGTGTTCCAGAAAACGCTGGCGTTCAGCGACTACTATTTTGGTTCGCCAGACTGGGATTACCCAATGGGCTTGATCCAGATGTGCGGGACTTCCCACGGCGAGCAAGTCCGTGGCGAGTCACTGCCGTCCTGGCTGTCTTGGATGCCGGAAATGCCGTTCGAAAACATGGCGGAGCACTCGATCGACTTTTGGCTGCAAAGCGAGGATCTGCCGCGTCCCGAGAACCGCATCTCCTACGACGGCGACAAGGTCGTGCTCGACATCACCGAGGGCAACGAGGAGGCGGCCCAGCGCTTGAAGGGCAAGCTGGAATCGCTGCTGGAGCCGATGGGGGCGCACAAGCATCTGTTCGAGCGGCGTCTCTATCTCGGCAAGGACATTCCGATCAACGGCACCGCGCACCAGGCCGGCACGTGCCGCTTCGGCGCCGACCCGGCAGCTTCGGTGCTGAACCTCGATTGCCGCGCCCACGAGGTGGACAACCTCTATGTCGCCGACGCGAGCTTCTTTCCGTCAATTGGCGCGGTCAACCCGACCTTGACCATCATCGCCAACGCGCTGCGCGTCGCCGACCACATCGCCGGCCGGCTTAACGGATGAACCCGGAAGTGGGGAACCGACAGCCATGCTGACACGCGTCGCGATTTTCGAAGGAGCCATTGTTGCGGGCGGCGAGGACGCCTTCTTCGACGGGGTGCGTGAGCGGCTGGAGCCGATCTGGCGTCGGTTCCCCCACGTCGTGGATGTTCGCGTGCTGCGGACCCGCGAGGCGGATCCCGGCGCGATCCCGGTTGTGATGGTGCTGGAGATGGACTTCCCCGACCTCCCCTCGATCCGCGCCTCGCTCGCGTCCGATATCAAGACCGAGGCGCACGAGACGACCTTGGAGGTGCTCAAGCCGTTCAGCGGTCGGTTCTTCCATTTCATCACCGAGAGCCGCTCCTTGCCCGCCGCGGCGAAGGACTAGCGATCATGGCCGACCGTCCGCTCTCGATCGACATCCGCAACCCGCTTTTGCTCAAGGCGAATGATCTGGTGTTGCTGACCCAGGAGGACGGTAACTTCCCGCTCGATGTTCCGGGCTTCGGACTGTTCTATCGCGACACCTGCTATCTCGGCGCCTACACCCTGCGACTGCACGGTACCGACCCGCTGCTGCTGATGGCGTCCGACGTAGAAGGCATGGCGGCGCAGATCGAACTCACCAACAGCAAACTTCGCACGACGAACGGGGAGAACATTCCCGATCATAAGCTGAGCTTGCGCCGCACTTTGCTGGTGCTCGACGACGGACCGGTGTTCATCGACACCATCACGCTCCGCAACTTCACTGACCAGACGATCGCGCTGCCGCTCTCGCTGGAGTTCTGCACGACGTTCGAGAGCATGTTCGTGTTGCGCGGCGCGCCCCCAGGCAAGCGCGGCAGGCTGCTCGCGCCGGAATGGGACGAGGCGGCGCTGCGGTTCTCCTACGAGGGTGCCGACGAGATACGGCGAACCCTGCTGGTGGATTTTTCCCTCCCGCCGATCGTGGCGCCGCGTACCGACCGAGCAGACGGACGCGCATTTCGAGCTCTCGCTGGCGGCGCGAGCGAGCCAGGACCTGATCGTCACCCTTCGCGTTGATGAACGCCCGACCGGCGAGGCTGCGCCCGCTTCGGCCCGTCCGCCCCGGAGTGCTGCGGAGATGCGCGCGGCCAAGGAGGCGGCCGCCGGCCGGCTGCTGGATGGCTATGCCCGTCTCGAGACATCGAGCAAGGGTTTCGGTGAGACGATGGCGCGCTCGTTGTCGGACCTGGCGCTGCTGGAGGTCCGGCGCGGCAAGCATCGCTTCACCGCGGCCGGTGTGCCGTGGTTCGTCGGCCTGTTCGGGCGCGACAGCCTGCTGCCGACTATCCAGTGCCTCGCCTTCAACCCCGATCTTGGCGCTCGCACGGCCCGCGCGCTCGCGCATTGGCAGGGCAGGAAGGACGACGAGAAGACGCGCGAGCAGCCCGGTAAGATCCTCCACGAGCTGCGCGTGGGCGAACTCGCCCACCTGCACGAGGTTTCGCAAACGCCGAGCTACGCCGCGGTGGATTCGACGCTGCTGTTCCTGGTCGCCATCGCCCGGCACGTGGACTGGACCGGCGACCTTGCGCTGTTCCAGGAGCTGCGGCCCAACGTCGACGCCGCGCTGGGCTGGCTCAACCGAAAGTTGGCCGAGGGCCAGGGTTACGTAACCTATGACGGGCTGGCGGACGGTAAGCAGCCGGTCAACCAGAGCTGGCGCGACTCCGGCACTGGCGTGCTGCGGACCGATGGCAGCTACCCCGTGCCTCCGCTCGCCCTGGTGGAGGTGCAGGGCTACGCCTTCCAGGCCATGACGCTGACCGCCTGCTTGCTGCGCCGGATCGGTGAGGCGGGGCACGCGGATCGGTTGGAGGCGATGGCGGCCGACCTGCGGCGGCGCTTTGCAAGCGACTTCTGGATGGAGGCGGAGGGCTGCTACTGCCTGGCGCTGGAGCAGGGAGGTAATCAGGTCGCCTCCGTTACCTCCAATGCCGCCCAGGTGCTATGGACCGGCATCGCCAGCCGCGGCCACGCCGCCCGGATCGCCGCCCGCGTCATGCGGCCGGACATGTTTTCCGGCTGGGGCGTACGCACGCTATCGGCCGAGCACGCCGCCTTCGACCCGCTCGCCTATCAACAGGGCAGCGTGTGGCCGTTCGACAACGCTCTGATCGTGTCTGGCCTTCGCCGCTACGGCGAGGACGCGGCGGCGCTGCGCATCACAGCGGCGACGCTGGACGCGGCGAATGGGTTCCGCCGGGAGAGATTGCCGGAGTTCATCGCCGGCGCCCAGCGCCAGCCAGGCGACGGCCCAACCCATACGCCGCGCGCCGACCCGATGCAGGCTTGGTCCGCTGCCGCAATACCGTTCATGGTAACCGAGCTGCTTGGTCTGCTCGCCGACGGCTTCGGCAGGCGCCTCTATGTCCGCCGCCCGCTTCTGCCCGATGGGGTGGATGGTCTCTCGCTTCTGGGGCTGCGGGTGGCCGGGGGCACCGCCTCACTCCGGTTCACGCGCCGGGGCGATGCGACCGGGACCGAGATTCTCGCGAACGACGGCATCGAGGTCGTCGTCGAATGACGGCCGCCGAAGTTTTATCCCGCCCATCGCGAGCATGGCAGCCCCGGTACGGGCGCCTCAAAAGGCCAGGATGCTGCCGTCGAGCGGGTGGTCGGCCGCGTCCTTGTCGGCAATCGCCCAACGCCCGGACGTGACGAACAGCGTGCGGAGGTTCGGGCCGCCGAACGCGACCATGGTCGGGAACTTTAGAGGCAGGCGAAACTCGCGCTCCACCCGCCCATCCGGATCGAAGCGCATGAGCTTTCCTTGGCCATTAATGGCCGACCAGTAGAAGCCGTCGCGGTCGACCTCCGCCCCGTCCGGTCCGGGTGGGCCGTCGACCTTGGCGAACAAGCGGCCGCGCGACATTTCCCCACTTGCCGGGTCGTAGTCCCACGCGTTGATTTCTCCGGTCATGGTGTGGCTGTGGTACATGGTGCGGCCGTCCGGGCTCCAGGCCAGGCCATTGGACAGCGCGGCCGGCTTGCCGGTGGCTACAAGCTGGCCACCCTGCAGCCGCCACAACGGCCCCTCGTCCGGACTGGCGCGCCGACTTGCGGCAGCAGGGAGTGGCGCATCGGCCCGACCCAGAACCGGCCGGCGCGGTCGCACTTGCCGTCATTGAGGAAGAACCGGCGCGGGTCGTAGGGGGCGGGTGCGATCAGCGACAATGCGCCGGTCGCCAGATCGAACCGGTAGGCGCCGGTGCGCAACCCGACCAGCGCGCTGCCGTCGGCCGCACCGCCGCCGAGCGCGAGGCAACCGACCCATGCCGGCATGATCCAGCTTTCATTGATGCCCGTCTGCGGATCGAGACGGTGCAGCGCCGGCTGCTGCACATCGACCCAGTAGAGCCGGGCGGTGCGCTCGCACCAGACCGGGCTTTCCCCGGTGATCGACGGCCGCTGCAGCACCAGTCGCCACGGCGGCGTTTCCGATCCAGTCATGTTCGACCTCCTTCCCTTATCGGCGGTCGCCGATGCGTCGTGTCCCATCAATGGCTTTAAGCGAGGACACCGCCATGTCGCAGAACGTTTCGGAATTTGTTTGAGCGGCTTCCGAATGGGTGGCTGTGACAATGAATATTGGCCCATTCTAAAATATTGCCCCCCCCCGGTGTTTGACCTGCTGAGCCGAGCCGAGACCGCGCTCGCAGGCGAATACGCGGCGTTGCGGTTGACTTCGGCATGTCGCGCTGCGACGCTGCGGCGTCGATAACCGCGGAAAGGGCAATTGCGTCCTCGCCAGGTACGGGATGTCCTGAGCGGTGAATCGTCTCCTGCTCGGCGATCACCTGGAATCATTCGCACGGTCTGCGGCACATAACCGAGTTCGTCGATAGATGGCGAGCCGTCGCCAGGCGCGGCAGTTGGTTGGTGTGCGCGGCCTCGGCGAGTTCGTGATACGTCGCGCCGCACCCGCCGGCGCTGGCGACAGCGGCCACGCAGCCCAGTCGCCAGATGTCCGGTGCCCGCCTCGCCTACCAACAGGATTGGTTCGGCCGGCCTTTCGCCTTCCGCCAGCGTGCGAGTTCAGCGGCCGAGACCGGAACGTCAAACGACGCTCCAAGGTCTTCTCCCGGCACTTCCTTCTCCCGCCCCTCTCCCTCCTCTCTCGGCCGCCAGCAACGCCTCGAGTCCGACATGGGACCCCCGGTAGCCACCTCGGCCACCGGGCGAACGGCTGCCGATGTCAGCGAGCGCCTTGCATGCCGGCGAATCCTGGCCTGGAGATCTTCCATCCCCCCTGACCCCCCACCCCATAGCACATCGGTTCCCCCCGCCACATCATAGGCTGCCGAGCGACACCTGGCGGCGATCGGTCCCAGCGCGTCATGGCCAATTCCCGGCCGATGTTCCACCATGGCGCGATGCCGCTTGCCGTGCCGGCCTGCAGCCCGCTCATAGGGCGGCCAGCGACCGGCCGCTCGCCATGCGCCAGCGGCTTGGAGGCAGCGTGCCGGGCTCGTGGCTGAGCCTCAAGGTTGCTCGATCCCGGCTCGCAGCTGCTGTCGTTCCGTGGCCGGGCAATCAGACGGCCGGCGTAGCCATCGACCAGCGGATGGACCCGCGCTTCCACCCGAGTCCCCGCGGGCTGGTGAGTAGAAGTGGTCTTCATCCGTCACGCAGCCTTGTTTGTCCACCAGTGGGACACATCGGCCGTCAAGCCTTCGGTCACTGGGACAGCAGGTGGCTCCGCTCCCGGCCAGCCGCGCCACGGATGGGTGC
This sequence comes from uncultured Pseudomonadota bacterium, assembly GCA_963764525.1. GTDB lineage: Bacteria > Pseudomonadota > Alphaproteobacteria > Acetobacterales > Acetobacteraceae > DATDIC01. Next base: position 119,825 of record CAVXTC010000034.1, read on the forward strand.
GCCCACGACAGCCTCTCCGCCGGCAGCCGGTCAGTTGCCCTGCTTGCCCAACTGGCCGCAAACCGCCGCGCCACGCCGACCGAATCGTCGCCTCTCTGGGAACCCGGTGGCGTCGAGGATCCATGCCGGACCGACTGTCACGCGTGATGGATGGCAAAATCACAGTCGCGCACACGGCGCAGCAACGCCTGCTCAGACCCGGTGGAATGCCGCGCCACTGGCCATCGAGCGCATGGTGTTGCACCTTGGTTCGCTCCGTTGCGGTCATTGCCGCCAGCGGCTCGACACTCTTGCGGCCCTCCGCGGACAGCGGGCCGTACAGTAGTCCCGCGGACGGCCTCACCCGGTCGGCATGGCCCAGCACCGATGCCAAATCGCCGTGGATTCCTTGAACCGCGCTTGCGGGCCGGCGTCGTCACCGAGATCCATCCCACCCTCCCCGGCACGGTTTGATCTCCACCGATAACCGATCACGCCCGCGATCGTGCCAATACCAAACTCATGCTCACGTCGGAGCTGCTCGAACAAATCCACTTTGGCTTTCCAGTCCACAAAAGGCCCCCTGATCCATCAGGGTGACCGTAGGTTGAGGGACGGGGGTGGGCCAAATTGGCCAGCACTCCTGGGCCAGAATTCAATAGCAGAGCCAAATGGGGGCTCTCGCGGGTGTACGGCTATCCCGGAGACGGTGTCGGCGGCCTCGACGTTGCGCTCGAAAAGGCGAAGGACTTCATGCGCTACCTCCAGGTGCGCCACGAAGAGATGGCCGCCTTCATGGCCTCCGCCCACGCGAAGTTCACCGGCCAGCTCGGGCTTTGCTATGCGACCTCTGGCCCCGGCGCCATCCACTTGCTGACCGGCCTGTACGACGCCAAGGCTGACCACGTGCCGGTGGTGACCATCGTCGGGCAGCAGGCGCGAACCGCACTCGGGGCCAGCTACCAGCAGGAAGTCGATCTGCAGAACCTGTTCAAGGATGTGGCGAGCGAGTTCGTCATGACCACGATCGAGAAGAACGTCGCCTCGTGGTGGGAAACGTTGGAGGCGCGAGCCATGAGTTCGGCCGATCCGATCAATCCGCAGCGCGTGTTCTGGGAGCTGTCGCCGCGCCTGCCGGAGAATTGCATCCTGACCGCCAACTCAGGCTCGACGCCAACTGGTATGCGCGCGACATCAAGATCCGGCGCGGCATGAAGGCGTCGCTGTCCGGCGGGCTCGCATCTCTTGGCGCCGCGACGCCGTATGCCATGGCGGCCAAGATGGCATTCCCGGAGCGGGTTGTCATCGGCTTCATCGGCGACGGCGCGATGCAGATGAACGGCCTCAACGTGATGATCACGGTTTCGAAATATTGGCGCGAATGGGCCAACCCGCGCTTCGTTATAATGGTGCTCAATAACCGCGACCTGAACCAGGTGACATGGGAGGAGCGGGTGCAACTCGGCGACGGGAAAACCGAACTGACGCAATCCATTCCTGACTTCCCATACCACAAATATGCCGAGTTGATCGGTCTGAAGGGGATCTTCTGTAATGATTCTGAAAAGATCGGCGCAGCATGGGACGAGGCGCTCGCGGCCGACCGCCCGGTGATCCTGGAGATGTAAACCGACCCAAACGTGCCACCGCTGCCGCCGCACATCACGTTGAAGGACGCGAAGAACTTCATGACCATGATGGGCAGCGAACCTGAACTCGGCAGCGTGCTGAAGAACAGCGCCAAGGAATGCTGGCGGGCATCCTGCCGGGTAATACATTAGGTTCACGGCTTTGCTCCGGGCGCACCAGGCACCGTAACAATGACGAGGACCCTGCCGAGGGCTCGATTTTCCGTTAGCCGTTCGAAACCTGCGAGCGTTAAATCAATCACGATATTGGGGTCTGGACGCAGGGCGCGGAGCGGGACGCCGCTGGCGTCCCGTGCAAACGGCTAGGTATCATTAACTCGGACGTTGATACAGCAACTCGGGTCGCTCTGAAGGCAAACCATTACGTGGCGACCCGATCTGCACCGGCGGTATTTTGATTCCGAACCGGCTGAGACAGTCGTTTCGGAGCAACCTGGTTGGCTCGAACTTCTTCAAAAAACGCGAGTCGGTCAGTCGGTCGCGAAGGAGCTGGCAATTTGCTGATGGTCTCCGGTAACGCCGTCTCCGCGCCGTCGTGACGGGCCGAATTCTCAATCCCCATCCGGCGGAACATCTCATTGATCCGCAAATACGCCGCAACCGGGCGTTCCCTTAGGTAATGCGGTCCCGCGGTTCCGGCAAATCCTCCTGTCCGCTTTGGCAGTGGCGCCCCCCGCGAATACGCCCGCACCAAATCGGCCGCGAGGTCGGCATTGCCGGCATCCACCGCGGAAGGCGGCTGATCGAGGTTATCCGGCTTTGGATCGGTGTCATCGTCCGACGATCCGCCCCGCACCAATGTCGCCGTTACCCAGAAAGCTTCGGGGTGCTGTGCCAGCCACTCGGTCGGCTCGGGCGCTCCGTCCGGTACCCAGACGAACGGGACATACAGGGTATCGGGCGAATTCCGCTCGTCAGACCAGTCGCTGTTCATCCGCACCCTCATGTCAAGCAGGGGAACCGCCAGAGCCCCGCGCGACCATAGCCGAAAATGGTTAAAAATTTGTTGCCGGAACCAGCCGTTCCGTCGCATGAGCCGCGACTGCCACCAGGCGTCCACGGCCGGGACGTGCTGATCGGCAGGCCAGTTCATTGGCGCTGCTGCTCAACAACCGCTCCGCCGTCATGCCGTGTCTGGGTCGCCCGCTGTCGCAGGGTGACGGCGATCAGCCACCCGCAAACCGCTCCCGACTTCTGTCCCACAGCGTTGACCCCTGACCGGGCGCGCTGCTTCGCGCAGTCGCCTTGCGTGGCTTCGGGCACGGTCACAGACTGGCGTCGGGAGAAACGCCGCCGATGACCGAGACCGCACGCTTCGCCGGGCTGACGCCGCTACTGGCACCCCGCTCGATTGCCATCCTTGGTGCCTCCAATGATGCGACGCGCATCGGCGGACGGCCGGTGGCTTACATGAAGCTGTCCGGTTTCAAGGGCGCGGTCTATCCGGTGAACCCGAACCGCGCCGAGGTGCAGGGGGTGCGGGCGTATCCGTCGGTGGCCGATCTGCCGGAAGCGCCTGATGTGGCAATCGTCGCCGTTCCGGCCGGGATCGCTGTGACGGCGATCGAGGAGCTCGGGCGCAAGGGGGCGAAGGCGGCCCTGGTGTTCACCGCGGGTTTCGCCGAGGTCGATGCGGCCGGCGAGGCAGCGCAGGCGCAGATGGTGGCCTCGGCGCGGGCGCACGGGATGCGCGTGCTGGGGCCGAACTGCCTGGGCGTGTTCAACGGGCGGACGGGGTATTACGCCACATTCTCCAGCTCGTTCGACAGCGGCTGGCCGGTGCCGGGGCGGATCGGCATCGCCAGCCAGTCCGGTGCCTACGGCACGCATCTTTACACGCTGGCGCGCAATCGCGGCATCGGCGCATCGCTGTGCATCATGACCGGCAACGAGGCCGACGTAACGGTCGGCGAGTGCATCGGCTGGCTGGCTGAGAACCCCGAGGTGGACGTGATCGCGGTGTATGCCGAGGGCATTCGCGAGGCGCCCGGGCTGATCGCCGCGTTCGAGACCGCGCGCGCCGCCCGCAAACCGATCGTGATGATGAAGGTGGGGCGCAGCGTGCTGGGGACGGCGGCGGCCCGTTCGCACACCGCCTCGATCGCCGGTGACGATGCGGTGACCGAGGCAGTGATGAACGAATTTGGGGTGGTGCGGGCGCGCACATCCGAGGAGATGCTGGACATCGCGCAGACGGCGACGCGGCGCATCTATCCGGCGCGCAACACGCTGGGAATGATGACGGTATCGGGTGGCGCGGGCGTGCTGGTCAGCGACGTGGCCGAGCAGATCGGCCTGGCGATGCCGGAAATGCCGGCCGACGCGCAGGCGCGGCTGAAGAGCATGGTGTCGTTCTGTGCGCCGCGCAATCCGGTGGATGCGACGGCGCAGGTCGGCAACGATCTGAACCTGCTGGAGCCATTCTTCGAGGCGGTGGTGCGGGACGGGGGATACACGTCGGTGCTGGGGTTCTTCACCATGGTCGCGTCGTCGCGACGCTGGCCGGGGATGCTGGAGAAGCTGAACGCCGTGAAGGAGAGGCATCCGGATCGGCTGTATGTGCTTTCGGTGATTGCTCCGCCGGAGCGGCTGCGGGAGCTGGAAGGGCACGGGTGGATCTGCCACGAGGACCCGAGCCGCGCGGTGGCGGCGATTGCGGCGATGGGTCGGTTCGGGGCGGCATTTGCAGCTGCGCCGGCGGGCGATTTGCCGATGGTTCCACATGTGACGTTGCCGGCGGCGACGCCTTCCGAAGCCGAGGCCAAGCGGCTGTTGGCGCAGGCGGGAATACGCTCGGCGCCCGAGCGGGCCTGCGGGTCCGCGGCCGAGGCGGTAGCGGCGGCCGAGGGGCTCGGGTTTCCGGTGGTGATGAAGGTGCTTTCGCCGGACATTCTGCACAAATCGGAGATCGGCGGGGTGCTGCTGGATGTGGCGGATGCGGCGGCGGTGCGGGATGGGTTCGGGGTGCTGATGGCGCGGGCTTCGCGGGCCGTTCCGGCGGCTCGGGTGGAGGGCGTGCTGGTGGCCAAACAAATGCGCGGCGGGGTGGAGTGCATTCTGGGCATTCACCGCGACCCGGTGTTCGGGCCTATGGCGATGTTCGGCCTGGGCGGGGTGTTCGTGGAGGTGCTGAAAGACGTGGTGTTCCGGCGCTGCCCGTTCGGGGTGGACGTGGCGGAGGCGATGATCCGGGGTATTCGCGGAGCGCCGCTGCTGCTGGGCGCCCGCGGGCGGCCGATTGCCGATGTGGCGGCGCTGGCCGACATGCTGGCGCGGCTGTCGGTGTTCGCGGCACAGGCGGGGGACCGGTTGCGGTCGGTGGATCTGAACCCGGTGTTCGCGATGCCGGAAGGGCAGGGGGCGTTCGCGGCGGATGCGGTGGTGGAGGTGGGGTAGTCTGGGCGGGCTTTGCCCGGCTCGGTGGTTTCGTTTCAGAACGTGGTTCGTCATTCCAGCGAACTTTCGTCATTCCCGCGAGAGCGTCGCGAAAGCGGGAATCCAGCCGAGCCTCTCAGGCGTTTGGTTACGGCTTCGGTCAGTGGTGTGCGGGGCGACTGCGGGACTTCGGTCTGTGGGGAAAACCCCGCCACCCAGCCCCCTCCTACAAGGGAAGTTACACGGAGTACCTGCCATGAAGATCACCGGCTTTGAGACAATCCGCCTGGGCGAGTTCCCGAACCTGCTATGGCTGCACGTCCACACCGACCAGGGCCTCATCGGTCTTGGCGAGACGTTCTTCGGCCCCCGTGCGGTTGAGGCGCATATCCACGAGACGGTGGCTCCCCTGCTGCTCGGCAAGCCGGCGCTGCAGATGGACCGGCACGGGCGGACGCTGCAGAACCAGTACCTGGGTTTTTCGGGCACCGGGGTGGAAATGCGCGCCGCCTCGGCTGTGGATATCGCGCTCTGGGACCTGTTCGGCCAGGCAACCGGACAACCGGTGCATCAGTGCCTGGGCGGGCTGTCGCACGACCGTGTGCGGATCTATAATACCTGCGCCGGATACCAGTACAGTCCGCGCCGCAACCGGACAGAAGACGGACAACTGGGGCCTCGATACCGCGGCGCCGGCCGGCCCGTACGAGGACCTCGATGCGTTCCTGCACCGCGCCGACGAGCTCGCGAATTCCCTGCTGGAGCAGGGCATCACCGCGATGAAGATCTGGCCGTTCGACTTCGCGGCCGAAGCCACCGAAGGACGTTCGATTTCCGCCGCCGATCTCGAACACGCGCTGGTGCCATTCCGCAAGATCCGCAACTCGGTCGGCGGCAAGATGGACATCATGGCGGAGCTGCATTCGCTGTGGACACCGCCGGCCGCCGAACAGGTACTACGGGCGCTTGCGGAAATCCGGCCGTTCTGGGTCGAAGACCCGATCAAGATGGTGAACGCTGATCTGCTGGCCGATCTTCGCGCCCGCACCAATGTGCCGATCTGCGCCAGTGAAACAATCGCGACGCGGCGTGCCTTCCGCGAGTTCCTGCAGGCGGATGCGGTCGATGTGGTGATGCTGGACCTGTCATGGTGCGGCGGCATCGGCGAAGCGAAGAAAATCGCGACGCTGGCTGAGGCGTGGGGCCGGCCCGTGGCACCGCACGACTGCACCGGCCCGGTGGTGTTGACCGCGTCCGTGCATCTGTCGCTCAACTGCCCGAACACGCTGATCCAGGAAACGGTGCGCGCCTTCACCAGCGGATGGTACCGCGAAGTGATGACCGAGCTCCCCGACATCCGCGATGGTTTCGTCTATCCGATGACGGGCCCGGGACTTGGCACCAGGTTGCAACCGGAGCGTTTGGCAGCGGCCGACTGCGAGCGCCGCATGAGCCACGCATAGGTTGCCTGTCGCCGAGCTCCCGATCTAGGCTGTTTGCGAACCGGCCGCCATCGCGCCGGCGACGGAGGGACCTTGCTAACGCAGTCGCACCAGGTGGTCATGGACCGCGCCGTCAGCTACCTTGTTACCAACTACAACCCGAAAGGGCGGTTGATCGGGTGGCTGATGATCGCCTCGATCCTGGTCGAGGCGTGGGACCTGTATTCGATCGCCTTCGTGCTGATCTTCATCCGCGAAATCTTCCACCCATCGCCGGCGATGTTGGGGCTGGCGGCGGCAGGGACGCAGGGCGGGGCGGTCATCGGCGCGCTGCTCGGCGGCTGGCTGTCCGACAAGATCGGCCGTCGCCGGGTGTTCCTGTCCACCATGGGCATGTTCGTGATCTTCGCCATCGCGCAGGCGTTCGCGCCGAACATGGTCTGGCTGGTGGTGATCCGCTTCATCCTCGGCATTCCGCTCGGCAGCGATATCTCCAACGGGTACACCTACATCATGGAGTCCATGCCGCGCGGAGAGCGCGAGGTGATGGGAAATCGCTGGCAGTTCATGTTCGCGGTGGGCGAAGTGCTTACGTTAGCCGTGATCGCCGTGTTCATCATCGCCGACCTGCCGCATGACATCATCTGGCGCGTGACGCTGGGCCTCGGCGCGGTGCCGGCAGCGGTGATCTTCATCCTGCGTCACGACCTTCCGGAAACCGCCGTATGGCTGATCCGCCATGGCCGGTTCCAGGAGGCGAAAACGGTGACCAAGTCCATGTATGGCGATGCGCTGGACATGTTGCCAGATGAGGACATCGAAATCGTCAAGCCGCGCCCGACCGCGTTCCTTGCCGACATCCGCCGCGATCCGATCCGCTGGCGGGCGACCTTGTTCGGCTGGATCGCCTGCTTCGCGCAGAGCGTCGAGTTCTCGACTTTCGCGTTCTATATACCGGTGCTGTTCGTGATGGTCGGGTATCGGGCATCCTGGGGACCAACCTTGTTACACTTGTGTTGTATATCATTGCCGCCATTTCCGGCTGGGTGGGCCCGCTGATCACGCCGAAAATCGGTCAGCGGGGGCTGAGCATCGCCGGCTTTTCCATCGTATTCGTGTCGCTGCTGGTGGCGGCCGCGGCGCTTTACACGGGCCATGTCGTCATCCTGCCGTTTGCCGCCGCGGCGATGCTGTGGGGGCACTACTGGGACGCGGAAAACGTCGTCACCATTCCGGCGATGGTCGCCCGGCCGGAGTACCGCGGCACGGCAACCGGCTTCGCTTACATGTTCGTCAAGCTGCCGGCGTTCCTGTCGATCTTCCTGTTTCCGGTGCTGTTCGCGGCGATCGGCCAAGCCCATGCGACACTGTTCACCGCCATCTTTCCGCTGATCGGCCTGCTGGCGGCGATCTTCATCCTGCCTGAGGTTTATGGGTTCGAGCACGATTAGCAATAGTCACCGAGAGTTGTTCTGCGATGCTGATCGATCGGGCCGACTTTGCAGATCTCGACG
>CAVXTC010000035.1:0-85959 GCA_963764525.1 uncultured Pseudomonadota bacterium
GCTCCGCGGCCAATGAAGCGGCCGGACTGATTGCGGAAGAGACGTACTCGCTGGGGCTGCACCTGCCTGGCACGCCCGAGCAGGTCGCCGATTGCGTCGCGGACGTGCTGCTAGCCGCCGATGGCGAGACATTCGAGCCACTCGGCCCTGACCTGCTCGGCGAGGCGTTCGTCATCCGCGCGCTGATCCGCCACGCGCCCGAGGTGCAGGCCGGGATCATCGAGCGCGCGCTGCGACGGGATCGGCCGGCAGTTCTCGGCACGTTACGTCGCGCGGTGCAGGATCATGCCGGGAATGATCCGGCGCATCCGGCTCTGGCATGGATGCACCAGGCGGCAGCATGATCGGCGGCGCGCGTGCATGCGCGGGAAACCGTGCCATGCGGACGCTGTTCATCAGCCACGGTTCACCGATGCTGGTGCTGACCGACTAGCTTCGTCGTCTCCGACGCGGCCTCCGCCGCTGCCAGCGCGGCCACCGCGTCGGCGGCGGTTGCGCCGACCGGCGGGCCGCCGCTTTCCCAGCTTGCGAAGCCTTCCGCCTGGCGGCGCAGCGCGCCCAGAAATGTCGCGTTGGCATCGGGCGGCCACAGGAACCTAGATTCCTCGGCATGTTTCGTTCCAAACGCTTCAACCCGGCAGACGTCGCCGAGCGGGAACCGCCGGCCCAGTGAAACGATCGCGGTGGCGCCGCCGGACAGGCGGCACAGCGCCTGTGCGCTTTCGCTGTCGCCTGGCACGGCGGCTTCGCCGACCGCCGCGGCGGCCGCGGCATGCGCATCGGCAATGTCCTGGCCGCTGAGCCAGCGGATCTGGTCGAATTCGTGCACCCCCATGTCGATGAAGATGCCGCCGCTGCCGACGCGGAATTCCGCCGCCGGCGGCGCGCCGTCCCATTGATAGCAGGCGAGCAGATACAGTTCCCCCAGCGCACCGTCGGCGATACGCTGGCGAAGGCGTTGCAGTGCCGGGATGAAACGCCGCCAGTAGGCCACCTGCAGCCTGACCCCAAGGGCGTCGGTGATGCGCGCCGCTTCGGCCGCCCCGCGCGCGGTGAGCCCGCAAGGCTTTTCGCACAGGATCGGCAGCCCGCTTGCGGCGACCAGTTGCACCATTGGTAGATGCAGCGCGGTGGGCGTGGCGATCAGCACGCCATCCAGCCCGCCGGCGTCCAGCATCGCCTCCGGCGTGTCATGCATCGCGATTCCCGGTAGATCGAACGCGGCCCGCGCGGCTGCCGCGGGATCGGCCACCGCGACAACCCCCACGCTGCTACCGGCCAATGCGCGGAGATGGGTTCGTCCCATCCGTCCGGCGCCGATCAGTCCCAGGCGGAAGGTCACGGCGCTTGCACCCTGGACGGGGAGCGGAGCCAGGCGATAGCGTTCGGGTCGGGAAACATCCGGGGAGGTTGGCTCATGCGCCGCACGATGATTGCTGCCGCGGCAATCCTGCTGCTGGCGGGCACTTCGGCGCAAGCCGCCGGCACGCTGCGGATCGGCATGCAGGACGATCCGGATGCGCTCGATCCGGCGCAAGGGGGAACATTCGCCGGACGTATTGTGTTTGCCAGCCTGTGCGACAAGCTGATCGACCTTGACGGCAAGCTCGATTTTGTTCCGCAGCTTGCCACCGGCTGGTCATGGTCGCCGGATTCGCGCGCGCTGACGCTCACGTTGCGCCAGGGCGTGCAGTTCCAGGACGGCACGCCGTTCGATGCCGAGGCGGTAAAGGCGAACCTGGAGCGGTATCGCAGCGCCCCCTACAGCCTGCGCAAATCGGAGCTGAAGCCGGTGACCGCGATCGAGGTGGTGGATCCTCATACTATCCGGTTGCTGCTATCGCAGCCTTATGCACCGTTGATCGCAGTGCTGTCGGACCGCGCCGGAATGATGGGGGCGCCGAAGGCGATCGAGCAGCTCGGCAAGAATTTCTTCACCCATCCGGTTTGCGCCGGGCCGTTCAGTTTCGTGGAACGCGTGCCGCTCGATCATATCACGCTGCAACGTTTCCGGGATACTGGAACGCGGACGCAATTCATGTCGATCGCATCGAGTTCCATCCGATCGCCAATTCCAGCGTGCGGCTGGTGAATTTGCAGGCCGGCCAGTTGGACATGATCGAAGAGATGGCGCCGACTGATGCCGTGAAGGTGCAGCAGGACCAGCGGTTGCAACTGGCCAAAGTGACCGCGCTCGGCTACGAGGCGATGATGATCAACCTGGGGAACGGCAGCGGCGCGGATACGCCGTTGGCGCATGATGTGCGGGTGCGCGCCGCGCTGGAAGCGGCGATCGATCGTAACGTGATCAACCAGGTCGCGGCTTCGGGCCTGTTCGTGCCGGACAACCAGTCGGAGCTGCCGACCAGCCGCTATTTCAACAGCGACTTACCGGTGCCGCCACGCGATGTGGCGCGGGCGAAGGCGCTGCTGCGGGAAGCCGGCGCGGAGCACCCGACCGTGCTGCTGCGCGTGCTGAACACGCCGTTGGACAAGCAGATCGGCGAGATCATCCAATCGATGGCGTCCGAGGCCGGCTTCACGGTGAAGGTGCAGGCGGGTGAAACCAACGCCAACATTGCCGCTTTCCAGCACGGCGAGTATCAGGCCGGGCTGGTGATCTGGAGCGGGCGTTCGGACCCCGATTTCAACATCACCCAGTTCCTGTCCTGCGACGGCTTCCAGAACTGGGAGAAATACTGCAACCCGGATTTCCAGACGACGCTCGACCACGCGCGCGCGGTTACCGACCCGGCGGCGCGCGCAGACCTGTATCACCAGGTCGCGAAGATTTACACGACAGACCGGCCGATGCTGTTCCTGTTCCACATGACCTGGCTGTATGCACTCAACCGGGGTCTGAGCGGGTTCACGCCGGTACCGGATGGGCTGATCCGGCCGCAGGGGCTGATGTTGCGGTAGGGCGGAAAAGCGCAGCGCATTCCGCCGCGGGCATGGCGGAATGCGCTACGCTGTTCCGCCCTTGTATGGGGCCTCCTCCGTCAAGTTCTATTTCATAGATCGATTTCCAGTTTCTTTGTTCGACTGACGTGACGTTTCTCCGTCCCGACCTGCGGCTCCGATGGGCGCCGCGCGGAGCCGGGGTCAGGGATGGCCGCAGGCCACCGCCGGCGGCGGCGCGAAGCGTCCTTGACGCCGGCGAGCACGGTGCCAGGCTGGTCACGCGCGGGCAAACCGTCGGCACTGCCATTCGATCGGAGGGGAGCTTGCCCTGCGCCGCGCAAAGCAATCGCGTGGCAACCTTGTATTCGGCCGATCCGGTTGGATCGATACCATGATGCAGACATTCGCATCGGCGGCAAAGCTCCGAGCGGCGGGCCCATTCTACAAAAGCGGCACCAGGGCCGTGGGCGGAAGCGGGACACCGCCACCTCGGATCGTCATCGGCAATGCCTCGTCCGCGAAGCAGACGGGCGCCGAACCCTTGTTGTGTCCTCCTGTGCAAGTTCCCTTGCAGGTCCCTGTTGGGGCAGGTCCCTGTTGGGGCAGGTCCCTGTTGGGGCAGGTCCCTGTTGGCCAGTCGTGTCAGACGGCCGGATGCAGCCGCATGCCGGCGGGCAGTTCACCGCTGGTGACATACTTCCACAGTGCCACCAGCAGCTTGCGGGCCAGGGCGACGATCATCACCTTGCGGGTGATGCCGCGCCCGTCCGCGGTGCGCTGGCGATACCACTTGACCAGATCGCAGTGCGGCTGATGCACCAGCAGACGCCAGGCCAGTTGGATCAGACCGCGCCGCACCCGGCCGTTGCCGGCCTTGGCCAGGCCCTGCTCGCGCCGCCTGCTGCCGCTCTCGTCGGGCGAACCGGTCAGCCCGACGTAGCGGGCCACCGCCCGTCGATCCCGCAACTGTCGCGACAGCACCTCCAGCGTCAGCATCTCGGCGGTCTCGATGCCGACGCCGATGATGCGCGCCAGCAACCTGATCATCGCATCCGGCGCGCTGCGCGGCGCCGGTTGCAGCCGTTCCAACCGTGCCGCCTCGAGCTCCGCGATCCGCGCCTTGATGACCTCCCGCCGGTGCATGCAGGCGCGCAGCTCGGCCAGCGTGTTGGGCGGCAGCGGCTGGCCCTCCGCCGTGCGCCGCGACGCCAGCGTCGCCGCCGCCCGCTTCAGCTTCACATTGAAGCCGCGCACCCCGTGCAGCGCCAGCAGCGAGGTCATCCGGTTCACCAGCCGGGTCGCCTCGACCACCAGGCGGTCGCGTTCGCGGATCGGACGCCTGGCATCCTCCGCCTCGATCGAGGGCACCGCCACCATGCAGCAATGCTTCGGCTCCCCGCGCAGCCAGCCGAGCAGGGCCCGCAGCAGCAGCCCAAGGTCGAGCCGATCCGATTTCGCCCGCCGGTGCTCCCGCGAGACCGGGATGCTGGTCGGATGGATCACCTGGCACTCGATGCCGCGGGCGCGCAGCCAGCGGGCCAGCCAGAACCCGTCACGGCCAGCCTCGTAGGCAACGCAGAATCCGATCGATCCGCCGGCCGGCGGCGATCGCCTCATCGCGCCACCGGTGCAGCACACCGAGCAGCGCATCGGCGTCGGGGACCAGCTTCTTGCGCGGCTCCCGACGCAAGCCCGGCACCACACCGCCGAGCAGCCAACTCGACCGGCTCAGTTCGATTGCTGCGATGAGCGTGCTATCCTGGTCCAGGGCGACGAGGGACCGGCTGAGGTCGTTGAACTTTGGCATAAGGGCACTCCACCGAACGCGTTGCAGATCGCGACGATGGTGCCATGTCCTCGTCGCCTGCCCCATAGCATCTACAACGCGTCCAGCTCGGCGGCCGAGGCTGCGTCCAGCTTCAGCGCCGGCGCCTTCATCAGCTCGGCCAGCTGCTCGGGATTGGTGGCGCTGGCAATCGGTGCGGTGATCGCCGGGCGCGCCATCAGCCAGGCGAGCGCGACCTGTGCCGGCGTGGCGTGAAGCCGTGCCGCTACGCCGTCGAGCGCGGCCAGGATGCGCAAGCCGCGGTCATCGAGATACTTGCCCGCTCCGGCGCCGCGCGCCCGGCCGGCCAGATCCGCTTGCGTGCGGTACTTTCCGGTCAGGAACCCGCTCGCCAATGAATAGTACGGAATGACACCGATCTGCTCGCGCAGGCACAGCGGGGCGAGTTCGTCCTCGAACGCCGTGCGATCGGCCAGGTTGTACAGCGGCTGCAACGTCTCGTAGCGCGGCAGGTTGAGCCGCCGGCTGGTCTCCAGCGCCTCGGCCAGTCGTGCGGCGGTGAAGTTCGAGGCGCCGATCGCCCGCACTTTCCCCTGCTGGATCAGGCGCTGATAGGTTTGCAGCACCTGGTCCATCGGCGTCTCCGGATCGTCCCGGTGCGACTGGTACAGGTCGATGTGGTCGGTTTGCAGACGGGACAGCGAATCCTCCACGGCGCGCACCATATAGCCCGGCGACAGTCCCTTTTTGCCGTCGCCCATGTCGCTGCCGAGCTTGGTCGCGATCACCACCCGGTCGCGGCCGCCGCGCGCCTTCAGCCAGTTGCCGATGATCGTTTCCAACTCGCCGCCGGCATGGCCGGACGCCCAGCGGGAATAGACATCCGCGGTGTCGATCAGATTGCACCCGCCTGCAACGAACGCGTCGAGCAGGCGGAACGACATCCCCTGGTCCGCGGTCCAGCCGAACACGTTACCGCCGAACGCCAAAGGCACGACATGGATTCCCGACCGTCCGAGCTGCCGCTGTTGCATGGCATCCTCCATCACTGATGCGCCCGGTTTACGGGACCGGCAGGCGGGCGGCAAATTCGCGTGCGGCAGGCGCCGGGGGTTGATGGGCTGCGGTTTCGACGATGGGACCGGTACAGTCCGCTGGTTTGGGTAGGGCGGAAAAGCGCAGCGCATTCCGCCGAATGGGGATGGCGGAATGCGCTGCGCTTTTCCGCCCTACATCTTTCTGCCGTCATCGCGGAATTGCTGCGGGCGAAATCGAACGACAGACGGGGAGATGGATAAAAGCAAACCGTTCATGCGGCAGGCGGTTCTCGGCCGACGCCGCGAGCATCGGGCCAATCGGTTAGCCAGCCCGCAACGTCTCCAGCGCGTCCACCATGGCGCGCAGCCCGCGATCGACCGTTTTTTCCCGGCGAAGCACGTATCCCAGATCGCGCGCCACCGCCGGGTGGAGCTGTCGCATCACGGTTCCCGCCACCGGCTCGGCCAGTGCCAGGCGCGGCAGCACTGAGGCACCCAGCCCGCTGGCCACCACCACCTTGATCGCCTCGACGCTGCCGAGTTCCATCACCGGGCGCGGCGCCACTCCGGCGCGACGAAACCAGGCGTCAAGGATCGCCCGCGTGGTGCCGCCGGCCTCGTACAGCACCAGCGGCAGCGTCGCGAGCTGCTCTGGGCCGATGCGCCGGGCGGCGGACGCCATCGCGGCGGGCATCACCGCGACCAGCGGATCGGACAGCAAGGGCTCGGCCACCAGCGACCGGGTCGATCCCGCCGGCAGTGTGACCAGCGCGATGTCCAGATCGCCGGCCTGGAGCCGCCTGACAATGTCCGGCGTGTTGCCGGTCGCGATGGCGATCGCCAGTCCCGGCATGCGGCCACGCAGCAACGCCAGCACAGGCGGCAGCAGATGGATGCACGCGGTGGCGCCGGTCCCGAGCCGCACCCGCCCAGCCTCGCCGGTACGATATGTGCCGGCCGCGGCGACGGCATCGGCCACCGCTGCCTGAGCGCGGCGGGCGGGCGCCGCCACGGCAATGCCGGCCGCCGTCGGCACCAGCTTGCCCGCGGCCCGCTCCAGCAACCGCACGCCGAGCGCCCGCTCAAGCTGGCGAAGCTGCTGGCTGGCGGCCGGCTGGGTGAGGTTGTAGCGGCGGGCCGCGCCGGTCACGCTGCCGGTTTCCATCACGGCCAAGAAGGTATCAAGCTGGCGGAGAGTTGGAAGCGACATAAGCCGAACTTATTCCAATGCGGCGCAATCAAAAGTTTTTCTTTGCAACGCGACGGTCAGGCGGTGAACTCGGGGCAAGGGTCGGCTTGACGTGGCCCGCCACCCCCGGGAAGGGCTGCCGGAATGAACTCGACGCAAGTGCTCGTGCGGCCGGCGGCGGATGCGGACATTGTGCCTGTTGCCGCAATCCATGCGCATCACGTGCAGCACGGCACCTCTTCGTCCGAGACGGAGCCCCCTTCGGTTGCGGAGACGCTGGCCCGGCGCTCCGCTGGCGTGGCGCGCGGCGTGCCGTGTCTCGATACCGAACAGGGCTCCAGGTGCTCGGCCGCACCTACGCGGCGCCCGATGCCGTCGGGCGGGGGAGCGGGGGGTTGCCGCTGACCGTGCTGCCGCAGCGGGCGCTGGATCAGGGCGATATGAGGCCTCCGGTCGGTATCCGCCGCAGTCCGTCCGAATGAGATCGGGGCGGCCCGACCCCTCCCCCCAGCCTCCTTCCACACGGGGAGGGGGAGATGTCCGTGCTCTCCGCCGGCGGCTGGCGCTGGTACTAGGCTCCACCCAGACGCTGGCCTGGGCGACTACGTTCTACATGCCGACCGTCATCGCCGGACCGGCTGCGACATGGATGGGCGATTCCCGCACCGCGTTGCTCGGCGGCTTCTCCTGGTCGTTGCTGATCGCCGGACTGGCGTCGCCACGGGTCGGACGGCGGATCGAGCACGCCGGCGGGCGCGGCGTACTGGCGATCGGCACCGTGACCATGGCGTCGGGCCTCCTGCTGATCGCCGCGGTGCCGACGCTGGCCGGATGGTGGCTCGGGTGGACGGTGATCGGCGCCGGCATGGCGCTCGGGCTGTACGACGCGACATTCGCCACGATTGGCCGGCTGCTCGGAACCGAAGCGCGGCCGGCGATTGTCGGCGTCACGCTGATGGCGGGCTTCGCATCCACCGTTGGCTGGCCGATGGGTGTAGCGTTGCAAGACCTGCTGGGCTGGCGCGGTACGCTGCTGGTCTATGCGGCGATCCTGCTGAGCGTGAACCTGCCGCTGATCTTGCTGCTGATCCCGCGTGCTGCCGCGGTACCGGCCGCAATGGCCGGGCCGGTGCCGCAGGACGCGCCGCCGCGGGCCGGGCTGGCCGCCTTCGTCCTGCTCGCCACATTTTTCAGTATCCGCGCCGCGATCAGCGCGGTGATCTCGGTCCACGCCCTCACGCTGCTGCAAGGCGTCGGGCTGACGGCCGGCGCCGCGGTGGGCGTGGCGGCGCTGTTCGGGCCGTCCCAGGTGTTCGGCCGCGTGCTGGAATTCCTGTTCGCCCGCCGGCTCGATCCGTTCGCCACCTCGGTGCTCGGCGCGGTGCTGCTGCCGGTGGGGGCGGCGGCACTGCTGGCGGGGGCGTCCCCGGTGGCGTTCGCGGTCGGCTACGGCATGAGCAACGGCATCCTGACGATCAGCCGCGGCACCTTGCCGATGCACCTGTTCGGCGCGCGCGGTTACGCCACCCGACTGGGCCGGCTGGCGCTGCCGCCGCTGCTGGCGCAGGCCGCGGCCCCGACCGCGATCACGCCGCTGGTGCTGGCCTGGCCGGCGTCCCGCATCTTTCTGGGGCTGGGGGTCGCCGCCTGCGCCGCGCTGCTCTGCCTGCTGCCGCTGCGGGCGTTAACGTCGCGTAGCGGGGTTACAGGGTGAAGCCGCGCGTGGAGAGCGCGATCGCTTCAGGCTGGCGCAGCCAGCGAAGCGTGAATTGCCCTCTCAGACGAAGAGTCAGACCATGATCGGTTCAACGTGAACCGATTATGGTCTGGCGCCGAACGCGCCGGGCAGCGAATGCGGGGCCGGCGTATAGGTGGGCGCCGAGGCGCCCTCGCCCCAGGCGTGGTACGAGTCCGCCCAGCGCCGCCCGAGCGCACGCTGGCGAAGCTGCCACAGCATCCCCGCCGAGGCGCCGAGGAACAGCGCGCACATCTGGTCCTCCATCAACGACAGCACGGCGCCGTAGCCGAGCAGGAAGGCCAGCAGGGCCACCGCCGGCAGCGCTTCTTCACGGCAGAAGCGCGGCAGACGGAACGCCTGTACCACCGGCCAGGCGAGATAGACCAGGCCGATCAGGCCGAAATTGCCGTACATGAACAGGAACAGGTTGTCGCAGGGATTGAAGAAAGCCGCGGTATAGAAGCGCTGCGCACCGCCGATGCCGCCCAACCCGACGCCGAACGGGAAAATCTGGTTCTGGGCAATCCACCGCCAGGCGTCCGGCCAGATCCAGTCCATCCGCAGGGCAAACGAATCCAGGCTGAACACGCCGCCCTGGGCGGCCATCGGCAGGCCGGAGGTGGCGATCGGCAGCAGCACGTCCAGCACCGCGAAAGCCGCCGCCGCGATCGCCAGCAACGGGTACCGCGCGCGCCGCGGCGTGAACAGCAGCAGGAAGCCCACCGCGACGATGGCGATCACCGAACCTTTCTGGGTGGTGAGGAACACGCCGCCCATCGTGGTGACGAGCACCAGCATCCGAAGCAGGAAGCGCTGCGTGCGGGTGGCGATCAGGATCGCCAGGATGGGCAGGATGATCGCCGAAGCGATCGAGCTGCGGGTGAAGCCGGCGGCGCGCTTCTGGAACGCATCCTGAATGTCCCAGCCGTGCGACACATCGACCGTGATGCCACCGATATGCGTGGTCAGGCCGACCCAGGGAAAGCTGGCGACGAATTTCTCGAACGCCACGCCGGCCAGGACGGCGATCCAGATCAGCACCAGGATGCGCAGCGCGCGGGGGCTCGGGCGGGTGAGTTCGGCGGCGGCGATGAAGCCGAACAGCTCTCCGAATAGCAGTTTGGCGCCGTAGGTGATCGGGATGACGGTGTGGAAATTGCCATAGATGATGATCCCGTGCACCAGGATGATGCCCAGGAACACGAAGAAGGCCGGATGCAGGCGAAGCTGGCGCGCCTGGCTGGCGCCCAGCCACAGCACCGGCACCACCAGCAGCGCATCGCGCAGCAGAATGAGCGAATCGGCGCCAACGAGGTACAGGCCGTAGCGGACCACGCCCTCGAACGCATAGGTCAGGATGTAGAGCAGGGCCGAGGTTGCAAAGAGCGCCGGCATCTAGACCAGCACTCCGCTAGAGCGACGCATGCTGGACCGCATTGGCATCATTCGCCCCCGACGCTCAGGCCCGGCAGACTGGCCACGGCTGGTGCCGACGCCGGCCGCGCGCGCGTCCAGTTCCGCATCCGGATCAGCAGCGGCGTTTCGATGAACCGGAAACTGAGCAGGCCCCACACCAATGCCAGCCCGACCGCGAGGCAAAGGGCAGCGGCGTGATTGCCCGGTGAAGTCCCCGCCAGCATCCGCGCCCAGACGTGCCCGACCGCCGCCAGCACCAGGATGTGCGACAGATAGAGCGAATAGGACGCATCCCCCAGCATCACGACCGGACGGGGGAAGCGCCGGTACCCGGCCTGCTCGACGCCGAGCACGCCGGCGACCAGGAAGGTGGACGAGGTGCCGTAGATCAGCACGCGTCCCCAGCCGAGCGGAAACGGCATGCCCAGCCGGGCGAGCGCGACCGAACCGCCGGCAAACCCGGCCAGGCCCAGCACGATACAGGCGACCGCGGCGCCAGCGCGGAGCCGGCGCACCGACAGCGCGACGAAACAGCCGGCAATGAACTCCAGGATCAGCGGCGAGAAGAACAGTCCGAGGAACGGCCCAAGGAGGGGATCATCCGTCGTGCCGATCAGCCGGTTGCCGGCGACGATCACCGCCGCCCAAACCAGCAGCGCCGGCGCAAGCTGGGATTCCTTCAGCCATCGCACGGCCAGTGAGAACACCAGGTAGAAGAACATCTCGAACACCAGCGTCCAGGCGACCAGCAGCAGCGGCAGGTTGCGCTGCGGCAGCAGCAGGAAGGACCGCAGCACGTCCGGCCGCGCGTGGCTGGAATTGACGATCGTCGGGTCCACCAGGAACACCGCCAGCACCGCGGCGCAGTACACCCAGTAGATCGGGTAGATGCGGATGCAACGTTGGCGCAAGAATCGGCCGGCCTCACCGCTGCGGGCGAAACGCCCGGCGGTGACGGTGGCGATGATGAAGCCGCTGATCACGAAGAACAGATCGACGCCGGACATGCCGTATTCGACGGCGGCTGGCGCGATCGCCGCACCGGTCTCGTATTTCTGCTCGAACAGCAGCAGGTGGGAGATCACCACGGCAAAGGCGGCCAGTGCGCGCAGGCACTGGATGCCGAGGAATTGTCTTTCATGGCCGGCCCCGTGGCGCTCGCGCTGCGGGCGAAAGTTGCGGTTCGGGGCTGAACAGACGTGGATGCCTGGCATTCGCCGGGCATGACGAGGGGGGCGCCCATGGGGTTCATTGCGTGGGGCTCATTGCGCGGGGCTCATTGGGGCGCGTCATCGGGTGGTGCTCATTGCGGCGACAGCGCTCCGGTCAGCGGTGCCTCCGCCTCGGCCGGCGCCAGCGGGGCGGTCGGCCGGATCAGCCGTTCGGCGCGGCGGACATAAGCGCGGGACGGTTTTTCCAGCCAGCGGAAGGCGAGCCACGCGCCGATCAACAGCGCCGCATAGACCGCAATCATGGTGATCACCGGGGCCGCCTCGCCGAACAGCGGGATCAGCTTCGCGTCCAGCACGTCGCGGGGGCGCAGGAAACGGGCGTGCAACAGGTAGATCGCGTAGGACAACTCGCCGGCCAGGAACACCGGGGCGCAGCCGAAGAAGCGCTGTACCGGCCCGGTGCCAAGCGCCAAGGCCAGCACCATCGGCGGGAACAGGGCCACCAGGAACAGGTCGGTTCCGGGCCGCATCAGCAGCGCCGCAATCCCCGCGGCGATCAGCACGCCGGAGACGGGATGGCCGGCGAACCGCCGGACCGTGACGTCGCCGGCCAGCCGGAAGGCGATGAGGCCGAGGCTGAACTCGGCGATGCAGCGGGCCACGGAAATCCCCGGGCCGTAGATATCCAGCGGGCCGTTGCGGGCCGGCTCGGCCGAGGGCAGCCAGGCCATGGCGATCACGCAGGCGGCGGCCGCCACGCCGGTCGCCAGCGCCGCACGCGGCCGGCCGAACAGGGTGACCGCGGCGAGCAGCGGGAACAACAGGTAGGCGGCCCATTCCGTGGAGATCGACCAGGCCGGCCCGTCGATGCTGGCGGCGAACCCCCAGGCCTGCACCATCAGCAGGTTGAACCCGAGCGCCGGGCCGAGCCGGCCGACCGGTTCATGCGATACGCCGAGCGCCAGCAGCGCGCCCATGGCCAGCGTGATCGCCGCGTAGAGCGGATAGACCCGGGCGATGCGGCGGATCAGGAAGCGGACATAGCTGCGCGCATCCCAGCTTCGCAGCATCTCCCCATAGGACAGCGCGATCACGTAGCCGCTGAGGACGAAGAACAGATCGACCGCCAGATACCCGTGCGCCACGATGATGCCGCCGAGTCCGCCGATGCGCAGCGCGGCCGGCGCCTCCGGCCCGTTCAGGTGATAGACCGCGACGAGCAGCGCCGCGACGCCGCGGATGCCGGTCAGCGGCCTGATTTCGTCGCGAGTCGCCACGCCTGGCCTCCTGGCCTGCCTCCTGGAAGGGACGCCAGCGGAGATGCAATCAAGGGGCCGGGATGCCGGGCGGTTCACTCAATGGCGCGTGATACCGCTATGCGAGCGGGCTCGCGAGGCAGGCGTCGGTCCCGTCGCATGACGTTGATCGCGATGGGTTAATGAGGTTGCAATGACTGTGGGCTGCTGGCTATCCTGGCCTCCGGATGGCTCAATGGGTCGGTCGTTGCGTAATGTCGGCTAATCATCGCGCCTCGACGCCGAGAGATCAGGATCATTTCGATGAGTGACGACGCGAAGCGCGAATGGCTGATCCGTGCGCTCGGGTTCAGGTTCACCGAGGACGGCGGAGCGCTGTCTCGCACGGACCTGATGGAGAGGTTGCAGATTTTGAACGAGGACGCGCGCGCCCACGATGCGCGCGACGCGCTTGCGGAACCCCTGAAGGCCGCCGCCATCGCAGTGAAGGCGAACGCGGACAATGCCGTCGAACTGCTGGAAATACTGGAGCAGCGGTTCGCGGAGTTGGCCCGCAGCAAGCGCATGGCCGAGGTCAACCAAACCGCGAAGAATGCCACGATATCGGCCAAGGCCGGGCTGGTAGGGTTGGCGAAGATGCGCCTGAAGCTGCAGGCGGCCCGCTCGAGCTACGACATGGCGGTCAGCAACCTCGAGACATCCCGCGACGCACTGCTGAACCACCCGGATTTCGCAAACGACCCGCGCAGCAAGGACCCTGAGTTCCTGAAGAACGCGGCTGCCGTTGCCGAGCGTGTGCCCGACATCGAGGTCGTCGCGAACGAGGTAAAGGAGGTGCTCGACGACATGACCAACGCCGTTGACCTCGAGGCGCGCACGGCCCTGGCGCAGCAAGCGGTCGCAAGCATCGGGACCTATCGGGCGAAGTTGACCGACCCCATTCTCACGGTGATGGAAAACACGCCCGCCGGATCGTTCCCGATCCTCAGCGTGTTGTCCGGCGCGCTCGACGACCTCGCCAACGCCTTGCGGGCGTGAGATTTCGCCACACCCGAGCCTGCCCGCGACAACACAAAATAACATTCAGCAACGGAGCGCACAGATGAGCGACCACGGTACCGGCGTTCTCGACGACGATCAATCGACGAACAAGAGTTCGAAGCAGGTTGACGAGCTGAAGCACGAGCAGGACCTCGTCGTCGCGCAAAACACGCTTTATTTCAACACGATCGGCTTGAAGAACAGCACGAGGGATCAGGATAAGGTCAGCAAGTCCCGTGGCAATAAAAGCAAACTGGAGAGTTATTCCAAAGAGCAGGAGGGAAGCAGGAACAAGCGAAGTCGGACCTCAGATTTCAGACTCTCTACGAGGACCTGCTGCTGAAGTTTGACGCCGGGATAAAGACCCTGGCGCAAGCGGGGCCAGGGACCGATACGATAGCCGACGATGTGGGACGGACGCGTACAACTGCGCGCCAGCTCGTCAAGGGCGCGAAGCCCAATTACAAACTGGCCTACGAGACGCTGCAGAAACAGGATCTGGGCAAAGTCCTCCAGGCCGTACCGGCGCTTGTAAAAAAGGCGAACGAACTCTTCGAGACCCAGGCCAAGAAGTCATACGATGAATATGCATCTCTGAAAAACAAATTGCGCACCGCACCGTTGTCTCAGGGAGTTAAGGAAGACTTTGAGCAGAGATTGCTTGCGGCGGTCGTACCTGGCAAAGGCCCCCGCCAGGGATCCGGGCAAACTCGACATCAACTGCCTTGGCAAGCTGCAAAGCGTCGGCACGGAACTGAACAAGGCCATCCAGGACGCGCAGACCGCCAAGAAGAACTATGATGAGCTGTCCAAGGCCGGAACTGGGCGGACGAAACTTCTGAAGACCGCTCCGGGCAATCTGGAGGAATTCAATGACGCCGTGATGGCGGATCTGCGGCGCAAGCGGCAGAACGCGACGACTGCCTACGATCTGATGGATTATCCGCTGGCCCTGGCATCGCTGCGGGCCCTCGCGAACGAGTGCCAGGAGTGGCAGCAAAAGCTCGAAGCCGAACTGATCGGCAGCTACCGTGACTGGGCCGAGCAGAAGGGGGCGCTGAAGCTCGCGGTGACAGAGGCCGACACACTGGCGAAGAGCACCACCGCCCCGCAAGAACTCATTGATCAGGCGGCCGGGTTTGCCAAGGAGCTCGGAGAACTGGCCGCCGCGAAGCCTAAGCCCGGGCGCGAGTGCAATGAAGCGGTTGACCGTTTCGAGACCTTGAAGATCAAGCTTGGCGGGCTGACCAGCAGGGCGAGTGACAGCACCGGGTTCGCCGCCGCCAGGGCGCCACGCGTGCAAGCCGAACGACGACAAGATGATCGAGGTGTCAACGGCGCTGAACAACCTTGAGCAGAAGTTGACCCAGCGCATGGATATCGATCAGGCGCTGCGCGAGAAGGCCCTGGGGCTGCTGAAGACCCGGCTGAAGGATATTCTGAACGAATGGATAGATCGCAAACTGAAGGCCTTCGACTTTGTCTCGCTGGACGCACAGACGATCGCCGACCAACTGCAGGCGCTTGCCGCCGACATCGCCGACAGCGCGGACGATGATGAGATCGCGATCCTGGCCAAAAGTCCGGAACTCGAGCGCGCCCAGACCGAGCTGCGGACGGCCATGGATGACGCCATGAAGGTTCAGCTCAAAATCATGAGCTTCAATCCCGAGGAAGCGCTGGCCAACCGCGAGTTCCTCGGACAGGTGTCGCAGATGCTGGCGAGCAGCGACGATCCGCGGCTGCTGGATTCGGTGCGCGACCAACTGCTTGATGAGATCAAGCGCCAAAAAGGCCTGACGGTATTTGCCGACCAGCGGATCGAGCGAACTGCGGGCCACGATCGACGAGCATCTGAAGCCGGTGCCGCGGCAATTTGAACGAACAGGGCACGCTGATCGGAAAATTGCGCGGCGGCGACGCTCGCACGGCCTTCGAAGCGATGCAGGGAACGCTGCAGACGGAGTACGACTTCGGTGGTGGCAATGAGCGCGTCGGACCAGATCTCGGTGCTTGAACAGGCCGCTGCGGATGCCGAGGGACTGGCGCTGGAAGCCGACAGTTCCTGCTGCGAGAATTGAAGCGCAAGCCGGTCGATGATCCTTACGAACCGACCGGGGTCAAGGAAATCAAGGATCTGCTTCTTTTCCTCGAGAAGATGCTGAACGACTTCAAAAACCGCCAAGGAATACATGATCGTGACGTATTCCGGGATCGAGGAAAGGTTGCAGTTGGCGCTGGAGAACCTTGGCAAATCGACGATGGCGGCGATGACCAAGGAGCTGCGTGCGATCCGCTCGAATATCGACAAGATGCGCGACGAGGCCGAGACGGCGAAGGAACGCTACAAGGGCGAGCAGGGCTTCCAGGCCGAAGTGAAGGCGATCGAGAAGCAGCTCGAAAACAAGCTGTTGACGGAAAATGCTCCCGCGTACGCCAAAAAGGCGAAGGCAGACCTTGAGACACTCAAGAAGAACGCGAAGTTCGAGGGCGGATACGATGGCGCGACGGCGGACGCCGTGAAGATGAAGATAGAGCTTGGCAAGATGCTGGCCAGTGCGAAGAACGCGCGGGATATCCCGGTGCTGATCGTCGAGAAGGAAACCGTGATCGCCGGTGAAAATGCCAAGGAGGAGTTGCAGAAGACCAAGTGGGACGCCGAACTGGAGATCGTCAAGAACGATCTGGAGGCGTCCAAATCGATCAATCCGAAGGAGATCAAGGGGCTGAAGTCCCTGGTCCGGGATGCCAGGAAGGCGGTCGAGAAATCACACGACTACGGGATGGGCCGCTCGCAACTGGAGCAGGTCCGCACCAAGCTCGCGTTGCTCCAGCAGAACCCTGGTGGGCTGGCCATCGCCGCGCGCAATCAGCTTCCCGGGGTGAATGCCTTGTACCGCAAGGCGGTGATGGAGTTCGGCAAGACGCTGACTGACCTGGAAAAGAATGTCAGCGCGAAACTTGAGGAGGCGGACAGGGGGACGTTCTCGAAGCAAGTGGTCGAGGTGCGGAGTCTGCTCAATCCGGCGCTGTTCGCGCCGTATATCAAGACCATCACGACCGCGGAGGACGACAAGAAGCGATCCACCGCGCGCGAGAAGGCGCTGCGTGGGGCGCGGCAGATGATGACCTATGTCAAGAGCGATTACCGCATGCGCGAATTGGCGCGTGCGCCGGCCAGCGTGGATCAGAAGATGGCGGGGGTCGTCTCGAAAGTATTTCTGGCTTTGCTGAACCTTGAAAATAACTTGCTGGTTTCGCTCTGAGCGGAGGACGGCGGCATGGCACTGACCGAACAAGAGGCCGAGTGGACCGTGCGATTCAGCGCCGGCGCCGTGCAGGCGCGGGCGATCGGGGCGTCGCCGAAGAAGAGCAAGGCCGAAGATCTGGAAGAAAAGCTGCGACGCGCGCGCGACAAGGAGGAGGTCAAGGAGCAGGCGCTGAAGGACATGCTCCTGGAAAAGACGCTTGCGGCTGATCGACAAGCGCCGGGAGGAATTGCGCGAGACGACCCAGGCGACGGTGGAGCGTAAGGACGGAGCGGCAAGAAGAAAAAGGAGCAGCTCCGCCACAAGGACGGCAAGCAGCAGAAGGCGACCGATACCGGCAACATGAAGGGCGTGACGAAGATCACGTATGACGGTTCCAAGGGAAAGGACCACTCCGGGTCTGACGTCGATACCTCGGGGATGACACCGCAACGGCCGCTGGACTGGTGGGCACGATGATGTCAGCGCCCCATTCAACGTCAAGAAGAACGCCGGGCCGGAGGCCAAGGGGCTGAAGCTGCTCAGCGAGAGCGTCGCCTGGGTGCAGGCACAGGCCGACGAACTGGCCGAGGTCACGGTCATGCGCAGCACGCTGCCCGAGGGGGCGGACGATATCGTGCTGGCGAAGCAGAAGCTGTTCACCGGGAAGGAACTCACCGACGAGATCTTCACGCCGCTGGTCCGCGACAAGGTGCTCGGGGAGACGCTGGTACCCGACAAATACAGCAAGACCCAGCAAATGCTGGACGGGTCGGACGATTATTACATCAAGGAGTGCAAGGAGAAGGGCCGCGCGCCGGCCACCGGGGCCGCCGAATTGACCAAGGGACTGATCGGCGTCGCCGGCAGCGTGGCGACCACGATCTTCAGCGGAATGGGCGCGGTGAAGGACGGCCAGGACGCGATGAACAACGCGAACTGGTCGAAGGACCAGGTCGCCGAATATAATGACATCACCAACGGCGTGGTTGCGGTGTTGCAGGGCGCGGTCGATCTGACCGACAAGGGCATCGAGGCCGCCAAGGCCCGCGACTTCGACGAAAGCGCGTTCAGCTCGGTGGTCAGCAACATCGGCACCGGGATTGGCAAGATCGTCGGCGGCGCGACCGGTAACGAGAGCATCGGCGGCATCGTGCAGTTGGCCATCGATGGCTCCGCAAAGCTGGTGCAGATCAACGTGACGATGAAGAAATGGGCTGCGGACCCCAAGGGCGATCCACCGGTTGCGGCCATGCTGTCCATCTTCGGCGGCGTTCTGTCCGACGGGTTCGGCACGCTCAGTGATCTGCCCGGTCAGACGACCGATCAATGCAACGCCTGGGCGAATATGGGCACCGGCATCTCGGCTGCTTTCAGCGTGCGGCCAAGGGTTTCGAAACCAAGATCGTGCTGGCGATCAAGAACGGCAACTGGAAGGAAGCTTTCGCCTTCCTTGAGGAAGCCGCGGGCCAGGCCGCCAAGGCGGCGGATGCCGGGGTCGACACCAACAACCTGTTCAACTCGGCGACGGATCTTATCGGGCCAGGACAGCGCGATCAAGGACCAGACGGACTTCAACACGGCCTCCGACAACATGCAGAAGGCGCTCAACACGCTGTCCGACCTCAAGAAGGATTCGGATGACCCGTTGCTGCAGACCAAGCGGGAGCAGACGGTGGCTGCCGGGAAAAAGAAAATCGAGGAGATGAAGAAGGCCGCCGAGAAGGCGAAAGAGCAGGCCACCGAGGAGGAAATCAAGGCGATCACCGGGCGCCTCGCGGAAGAAAAGAAGGAGTACGAGGCGGCGCTGAAATGCCTCGGCTCAAAAAGTCCTGACGATGCGCAGTACAAGACGATTGCCAAGCTGATCGAACAGATCGAGCGCGACAGGGCGATCTGGAACGGGCTGAGCGCCATGTTCGGCGCCGGCATCGGCCTGGCCAGTGGCGTGACCGAGGCGATCACGACCATCGCGTCGTCGGTCGCGCCGCCGCTCAAGGCCGCAGGCCAGTTGATGAAATTCATCATCAACCTGAAGGCCGCTGCGGACCGCTGCGAGGCGTGGCTGACCTGGCGCGAGGGACGCAAGGATGCAGTGAGCGCGGTGAGCCCGTACGCCACGTCGATCGAGAACTTCATCCAGAACCAGGGCACGCAGTTCGCCCACTACTCGATCCAGGCCGCGGCAAACGCAATCAACGCGCTGTTGTCCGCAGCCGAGATGTCACCGGTTGGTCCGGCTTTCACTGCAGCGAGCGCCGGCGTGACCGCCACGGCGGCACTGGAGGACACGCTCTACAAATTCAAGAAGCAGCAGGATTTGCGCAAGGCGTGGCGCGCGACCCGCAAGGCGCTGGATCCGGCGAACAAGGGCGACCGCAGGATGCGGCTGCTGGTGCGCGAGATCAATCCGACCCTGGCGAAATACACCATCGCCTACGGCGCGCTGATCGATGAGGACCCGGTCGCGATCACCGCGATGAACCGTATCGGCCTGGATCGCGAGACGTTGACGCGTGCCGGCGACGGCGTGAAGGACGTGAAGAAATACCTGGAAACGCTGTATCCGGACGATGGGTCGGTGCTGGTCAAGTTGGCGTTCGAGGCCATCAAGACAAAGCTTCCCGATCCGGCGCTGAACAGCAAGACATGGCAATTGACCTACGTGATGCTGCAACGTGACGCCAAGCTGGCAGGGCAGAACCCGCCTGAAATCGTCGGCAATCTGAGTCTGGTCGAGACGTTGAAGCCCAAGGTGACCGACAAGGTCATGCGGGACCAGTCGAAGACCGACATCCAGTCGGACCTGATCGACGCGCTGAAAGCTCTGAACAGGGCGTTCCTCAGCTATCGGCCGGCCGATGTCACCGGCGAACCAATCGACGCGGTGAAGGAGATTTGCGGCTTCTACGCCGATCTCGCGGCCGCCGCGATCACGACCGTTGAGATGGATATCGAAGAGGCTGAAGTGAAGCTCAAGAAGGCCGCGTGATGTGGATCGGCGTCCGAATTTGGCTCTAACTCACTCTCGGAGCAGTTCTGGGTGCGGCGGGCAGGACGGAGGAGGAATTCGCCGGTTCGCAGGTGGCGTTCGGGCGCCCAAAAGTTAATCGGCGCTCCGAGGCAGCAGAGCGTAGGACCGAACAGGAGCAGGCACGATAGTTTCACCTGGACCTCGGTGATTCCCTTGGCCCGTGTCCTTGATTCCGGTGTCTCACTCCAGAAGGCAGTCCAAAGCGCATTTTGCCGAAAGTGGCTGTCCTGCGCAGATCAGTCATCGGCTTGCAATTCGCCGATGCAGC
This sequence comes from uncultured Pseudomonadota bacterium, assembly GCA_963764525.1. Classification (GTDB taxonomy): domain Bacteria; phylum Pseudomonadota; class Alphaproteobacteria; order Acetobacterales; family Acetobacteraceae; genus DATDIC01. Next base: position 20,090 of record CAVXTC010000035.1, read on the forward strand.
CGCCAAATCGGCGAAGTACCGGGAATGGCGCGGAGACGGCTGCCGGCACGAGGAGCGCAGACCCAGACGCTCCGCTATTGTGGCCCGCAACAGATGGACCAACCCACATGACCGAGACCCACCGTACCCCCGTGCTGATCATCGGCGCCGGTCCGGCCGGCTATACCGCGGCGATTTATGCCGCGCGGGCCAGCCTGTCGCCCATCCTGGTGACCGGGCTGCAACCGGGCGGCCAGCTCACGATCACCACCGACGTAGAGAATTACCCAGGGTTTGCCGACGTGATCCAAGGCCCGTGGCTGATGGAGCAGATGGCGGAGCAGGCCCAGCATGTCGGCACGCGGATCGTCAACGACCTGATCACGGAGGTCGATTTTTCCGCCATTCCGCTGCGCTGCCGCGGCGATTCCGGGGATTTGTTCCTGGCCGATGCGGTGATCATCGCCACCGGCGCGCAGGCCCGCTGGCTCGGCCTGCCAGCCGAGCAGCACCTGGCCGGACGTGGCGTGTCGGCCTGCGCCACCTGCGACGGGTTCTTCTTCCGCGGCAAATCGGTGGTCGTGGTGGGCGGCGGCAACACCGCGGTGGAGGAGGCGCTGTTCCTGACCCACCACGCCGAGCACGTGACGCTGATCCATCGCCGCGGCACGCTGCGGGCGGAGAAGATCCTGCAGGCGCGGCTGTTCGCTCACCCGAAGATCAGCGTCGTGTGGGACAGCGTGGTCGAGGATATCCTGGGCGCCGGCCAGCCGGAGAGCGTGATCGGCGTGCGGCTGAGGAATGTCAGGACCGGCGCGGTGTCGGTGCTACCGACGGACGGCGTGTTCGTGGCGATCGGGCACGTGCCGAACACCTCGATGTTTGCCGGACAGGTGGTGATGGATGGCGAGGGGTACATCGTCACGGCTTCCGGAACGACGCAAAGCTCGGCGGTCGGGGTGTTCGCGGCGGGCGATGTGCAGGACAAGGTGTTCCGCCAGGCGGTCACCGCCGCCGGGACCGGCTGCATGGCGGCGCTGGAGGCGGAGAAACACCTGGCCGCGGTGACCGAGGCGCCGCTGCTGGCCACGGCCGCCGCTGCCGGGTAGGGCGGAACAGCGCAGCGCATTCCGCCGAATATGCGCGTATCGAACAACGGTGTCGAAAGAAAGTGTTTACGCAGATTGCAGCGGATGCACGCTGATGGCAGGCTGAATGACCAGTTGGGGCGCGGGAACGCCCGGGGGCGTCAAGCGCGCGCCCGAACCGCCGGTGATCCAGTCCTGTCCGCGTGCATCCGCGTCCATCTTGCGTGAAAACTTGCTTGCTGCCTGGCTTGCAGGCTGCCCCGACGCCCCGCTCCTGGCGTCATGCCCAGGAAGGCGGTCATCCACGGCCCGCCCCGGCTCTGGGAAAGGGGCATCGAATTCCCGCTACCCGCGTTCGCGGGCACAAGCTTCGGGTGAATGACGATCGAGGGTCGGAACCCGCCGGTTGGTATCATATCAGTGCGGTATGATCAGTCGCAGCCCGAACGACACCGCCACGACCGTTGCCACTCCCGCCGCATATAGCAGCACGAACCAGAGCAGCCGGCCCCGCATCAGTGGTAATGGTCTCCGGCACGCACCTTCCCGCGAAACACCCAGTACGCAAAACCCGTGTAAGTCAGGATGATCGGGATCAGCACCACTGCGCCGACCAGCAGGAAAAGTTGGGACGCCGGGGGCGCCGCGGCATCCCAGACCGAGATCGACGGCGGCACCATGATCGGCCACAGGCTGATCCCCAGCCCGGCGTAGCACAGCACGAACCAGGCCTGCACGCACAGGAACGGCGCCAGGTGCGAACGGCGCTGCAGGCCGCGCCAGAACAGCCAGGCGGTCAGCGCCACCAGAATCGGCACCGGGCTGGTCAACAGCAGGCCGGGGAAGCTGAACCAGCGGTGGAAGAAGCTCGGGTTCAGCATCGGCGTCCACAGGCTGACCACCACGATCAACGCCAGCATCGCCACGCCGAGCCGCCGCGCGTGGCGCCGGGCCGAGCGCTGCAGACGCCCCTCGGTGCGCCAGATCAGCCAGCACGATGCCTGCAACGCGTAGCCGAGCACCACCGCGATGCCGCACAGCACGGTGAATCCGGTCAGCCAGTCGAACCATCCGCCGGCGTAGCCCCGGTTTGCCACGCGGATGCCCTGGATCAGGCCGCCCAGGCTCAGGCCCTGGCACAGCGCGGCGAGGCCTGAGCCCATCATGAACGCGCGGTCCCACCAGCGGCGGCCACTGGGGGTGCGGGCGCGGAACCGGAACTCGAACGCGACGCCGCGGAATACCAGGGCTAGCAGCATCGCGATGATGGTCGGATAGAGCGCCGGCATGACCACCGCGTAGGCGAGCGGGAACATCGCGAACAGCCCGCCGCCGCCGAGCACCAGCCAGGTCTCGTTGCCGTCCCAGATCGGCGCGATGGTGTTGACCATGACGTCGCGGTCTTCTTCCCGATGTTCCACCGCGAACAGGATGCCGACGCCGAGATCGAAGCCATCCAGCAGCACGTAGGCCAGCACCGCCAGCGCGATCAGGCCGGCCCAGACGATCGGAAGCCAGTGTGCCATGGCTAACCTGCTTTCACGCTGGGTGCGTCACCCCTCCCGAGTGCGGGAGAGGTCGGGTCGCGCAGCGAACCGGGTGAGGCCCGTGCGGCGTGCCCTCACCCGCCGTGCTTCGCACGCCGACCTCTCCGGCGAGGGGGAGAGGTGTAAGTACGGTAAGCAACCTAATTCCCCGCCACGGAATGAGTCGCCGGATGCTCGGGCATGCCCTCGTGCAGGGATGGTGCCGGGGTGATGCCGGCACTGCGCACCGGGACGCCTTTTTCCGGTCCGGTTTCGCCGACCCCGGGCGGTCGCTGCACCTGGTGCAGCATGTAAAGGAACCCAGCGCCGAACACGGTGAAATAGACAACGATGAATGCAGCCAGCGAGATCGCCACGCCGGGCAGCGCGATCGGCGAGGCGCTGTCGGCGGTGCGCAGCAGGCCGAACACGGTGAACGGCTGGCGGCCGACCTCTGTCGTGGTCCAGCCGGCCAGCACGGCAATGAATCCGGCCGGCGCCATCGCCACCGCCGCGCGCAGCAGCAGCCTGGTGTCGTACAGGCGGCCGCGGAAGCGTTGCAACAGGCTCCACCAGCCGATCGCCAGCATCAGCAGCCCGATGCCGACCATCACGCGAAACGACCAGAACACATAAGGCGATGGCGGCCAGTCCTGTCGCGGAAAGGATTTCAGCCCCTGCACGGCGCCGTTCCAGTCATGCGTGACGATCAGCGCCCCGAGATGCGGGATCTCGACCGCCCATTTCGTGCGCGCCTGCTGCATGTCGGGCATGCCGAACAGGATCAGCGGGGTGCCGGGCGTGGTGTCGAAATCGCCCTCGATCGCGGCGATCTTCGCCGGCTGGTATTGGCGGGTGTTGAGGCCGTGCTGATCGCCGGCCTCGATCTGGATCGGCGTGACGATGGCGGCCATCCACATCGCCATGGAGAACATCAGCCGCGCCGCCTGGCTCTGCCGGTCGCGCAGCAGGTGCCAGGCGCCGACCGCGCCGACCACGAACGCCACCGACAGATAAGACGCGAGCACCATGTGCACGAGCCGGTAGGGGAACGACGGATTGAAGATCACCGCCCACCAATCGACCGGGCTGAACCGGCCATCGGGCAGGATGGTGTAGCCGGCCGGCGTCTGCATCCAGGAATTCGCCGACAGGATCCAGAACGCGCTAATCAACGTGCCCACGGCGACGCAGAGCGTGGCAAAGAAATGCAGGCGCGGCCCGACGCGCTTCAGGCCGAACAGCATCACCCCGAGGAAGCCGGCTTCCAGGAAGAACGCCGTCAGCACCTCGTATCCCATCAGCGGGCCGATGATCGGGGCCGGTCTTGTCGGCGAAAGGTGCCCAGTTGGTGCCGAACTGGTATACCATCACCACGCCGGACACCACGCCCATCGCGAAGCCGATGGCGAAGATGCGCAACCAGGTACCTGGAACACGTCGATATAGATTTGCCGCCCGGTCGCCAGCCAGAGCGCTTCGAGCACCATCAGGTAGCTGGCCAGCCCGATGGTGAAGGCGGGCAGTATGATGTGGAAGCCGATGCGTGAAGGCGAATTGGGCCCGCGCCAGGATGATTGCATCCGTCACCGAACACTCCTTCGCCTTCTGCTCCCCCGCCCCTTGTGGGAGGGGGGAGGGGACTCAGCCGCCACGGCCCAGGACGGCCAGGACGGCCGGGCGGCCGCTACGCCACGGCCCGCAAGCTGCCGGAGCGTAGCTGTGTCACGCCGCGCACGCCAACCACCTGGCGCAGGTTGCCCTCGATCAGATGGACGATGTCGCACGGCATCGCGTTCAGCGCGATCTCCACATGGACGGTGCCGCGGTTGCGGTGCGACCACATGCGGTCGGGGACCAGGTGGCGTTTGGCGAACGGCTGCAGCAGGCGCGGCAGCAGGCCGGGATCGGGGTCGGCGTCCAGCATGAAGCGGACGGCGATATCGGGCCGCGCGGATGCGGCGGGTTCGGACGGCATGGTGGGGTAACTCCGGACGGAAGATGCGAGGAAAGGCCGCGTGCCCGGCTGCTTCAGGCAGCCGGGGGGCTAATTCGCGTTCCGTGGGTCCGGATGGTCATAAGACACGCTACCACGCGGCCGGGCGTGATGCCAAGGGTATCTTTCCTTGGCGGGGCTCAATCTAATCAGTGTCCTGGTTTTGGTGCGAAATTCTTGAATTACGGGGGCAGGCCGCGGAGAACGCAGTGTGGCCCGACGAAGCGAGCTGGAAGTCAGCGCATGAAGCCCGCAATCTCACGCTCGGTCTCGGCGATCGCATCCTCAATCGGACGGTTTCCCTGCGTAACCCTGCCTGCCAGCTCGGGAAGTACCCATTGATAAGCGATCTGACGAGCAATAGCCGGTGGCGCCGGCGCCCCGGCGACTGATGCCGTTGCGTGGTGAGCAGGCCGCAACGGATAGTTGTACAGTACCCTTCGGCGGTTCGGCTTCAGCCCAGAACGGGAAATCGGTAAGGGTAGCGAAAGGCGGAACATCGTAACCCTGCGAGGCCACCAAAGCGGCTTCAACCTGCGCGCGCTCCCCCAACCAGGTGATCAGTTCCTTCGCGGCGGTTTTATTGCCGCTGAAGCTCCAGATCCCGAGGAAAGTCGGACCCCAGGGCAGGAAGCGGCCGTATTTGCCGCCTGGCAGCGGATGGTGCCAGATTTGTCGGCCAATCGTGGGGTTGGTCTTAACCGCGCTGGCCCAGGCGGAAGGCGGGTTGAAAATCAGTGCGCTCTTGCCTGATATCAATGCGCGATTATTCGAGGCACTGGTCCAGGCATAAACATCGGGCGGCAAGAACTGCGCAAGGCGTTTCATGTAATCGAGAGCTTCGCGCACGCCCTCGGACCGGACGATCACATTACCGCTGGCGTCAACGAGCCTTGCGTCGAAACTCAGAAAAAGCGCGTTGATCCAGGCATTCGCATCGGCGCAATTACTGATCGGAAGCCCGAAGGGCACGCCTTGCTTTGAAGCACTTCTCGGCAGCCATCAGAAACGTATTCCAGTCCCATTGGTCGTAATGTGGACCCATTTCGGGGCTGGGGGGAAAGATCGCAGGTACGTCGAGCCCGGCATGTTCACGGAACGAGATCGATCCGGGATTCGCTCGGCCAGTAGAGGCTCCCCATACCGGTAGGCACTGCACGCCATGCACCTGCCGGTTTGACGAAATATTCAGTTTCGGGGAATGGCGGGCCATAGCTTGCGACCAGGCGGGCGACGACATCGTCGACCAGTTCAAGCTGGTCGATATAGCCGACGACGTTGTAGTCGAGGAAATGAATGATGTCGTGTCCCGCGCGGGCCTGTGCTTCGGCCTGTGGTACTGCGAGAGACTGGTTGGTGACGGCGCTGAGGAAATCCGCTCGGACCGCAACGTTGTTTTTCTCGCCCCAGGATTCCACAAGGCGCTGGACTTTTTGGTCGCATCCAGGAACCAAACTGCTCATGAAGGCGATTGAGAGGCTCCCGGCTGCTCTGCCAGTGTGGATGAATGTGAACGGCAACGCCGCGGCGGCTGCGACTACTTGGCGACGGCCCACGCGCAATGACACCATCTTCGGTCCTCCCAATGGCATCAAGAGGTTGCACCATAAACCTTGGTTCCGGGGAAGCTAATGGTTGTGTTCCCTCTATTAGTTTCGGACAAGATCACGTCGTCGTGAGCGTCCGTCGGTAAGTCGCGGGTCCTTTAAGTCGATTACCGAAAGCTATCCGAACCCCTTGCTCCGACGCGGGTTCCTGTAGAATCTATTCACGGCACCAAATCGCGAGGTGCCGAGTGTGGACGCCCGAACCGCCGCCCGTTACAACCGCGGCTACCAGCGATATCCGAGCGACCTGACCGACGAGGAATGGTTGCATGTGGGCACGCTGCAGCGGATCCATCACAGTGTACATGAAGTGCCGTGAAAAGCCTCCGATTTTGTTGCACAATTCTTGCAGACTGTGTGAAAACGCGGAAGCGCAGGAGAGCGCGCAAGATAAATTCATCGAAGATTGTTCCGTGGCAGTTGTATGTCCTGGGCGGATGCCGGTGGATTCTAAAATTACTCATTGCCGTTACGGTCCGGAGTTTTCACACGGTCTGCTTGATATCCGCACGGGGCACGCTTGCGGGTGGTCAGCGAACGTTGCTCGTCGGGCCAATCATGTGGTGAAAGGAGTTTCCCCCCTCCTCAGCCTTGGGGAGAGTCGGAGGTGATGCTGTCGGTGAGCGTCATCACGCGCTCTCCCCGACAAAAAGAGGGAAACGCGTGGGAGTTCGATGCGCGCCCGATTGTGGAAACTACTGGCCGATGTCGGAGAGTCGTTCTGGGTCTTGCCGGCGACGCTCATTATGGCCGGCGTTCTGCTGGCCGAAGCCGCCATACAGGTGGACCGCAGCGGTCTGCTGCCGCGATCGGCCATCGACAGCGGATGGCTTTACAGCGGCGGCGCCACCGGTGCGCGCACGTTGCTTGGCGCGGTTGCCGCCTCCACCATCGGGGTTGCCAGCACGGTATTCTCGATCACCATTGCGGCTCTGTCGCTGGCGTCGAACCAGATGGGGCCACGCCTGCTGCGCAGCTTCACCCGCGACCGCGGCAACCAGGCGACCTTGGGCATCTTCCTGGGCACGTTCTCGTACGCGCTGGTAACCTTGCGCACCGTACGCACCAGATCGGAAGGCGAGTTCGTCCCCCATCTGTCGCTGACATTGGCCATTCTGCTGGCCTTCGCCTGCGTCGGCATGCTGGTCTATTTCGTTGACCACATCGCCGGCCGCATCAATGCGGATACGCTGATCGAGATCCTGCATGGCGACCTGCGGGCTGCGGTGAATCGCCTGACGACAACGGAGGCGCCGCTCGCCGCATGCGACGCTGTGGATTGGCGGTGCGGGTCCGAAGTTCGGGCGGTCGAGGGAGGCTATTTGCAGCAGTTTGATCAGGACGGGTTGGCGGACTGGGCGGCGGCGCAGAACAGGACGGTGCATCTGCTGATCCGTCCGGGCGACTTCGTGTTCCCGGGCGCGCCGATGGCCCTCGTGCTGGGCGGTCCTGACGGCGCGGCTGAGGCGATCCGGGAGGCTACCGCGCTGGGACCGCGCCGCGTCGGCTCGTCCGATCTGGAGTTCCCGGTGCGCCACCTTATGGAAATTGCGGTGCGTGCCCTGTCGCCCGGCATCAATGATCCGGATACCGCGATCCACGTCATAGACCGGCTGGGGGGAATCCTGTGCATATTGACCGACCGGCACCTTCCCGGCACCGCCGTGGCGCGCGACGGCCGCACCGTGCTGACGCGTTCCGCGACCAGCTACGACGGCCTGTGCGACCTGATGTTCAATATGATCCGCCAGAGCGCAGCGGGTTCCGCTGCCGTTCTGATCCGGTTGCTGGAAGTTCTGGCCGCCGTAGCGAGTTGCGAAGGGCGGCCGGATCGTGTCCCGGCCCTGCGGCGGCATGGCGAACTGGCCCTGGGGGACGGCGAGCGCGAGATTGGCAACCCGGCCGATGTGCAGGAGCTGCGCGACCGATATGCGCGGCTGGTCGAAACGATACGGCTCGGCCCGGCCGGCGCGATCGCGACGCTGATGCCGAGGCCGCATTGACGGGACGGACGGCCAGGCTCGCGTGACCGCGCTGGGCTTGCTGGCGTTGCTGCTGACGCTGGCGGCGGCATTCGGCTTCATCAACCACCTGCTGCTGCGGCTGCCCAGCTCGACCGGCGTGCTGGTCATCGCACTTGCTGTCTCGCTGGCGATCATCGCTTTCGACCGCTTCGTGCCGGGCAATGGCCTGCGCGGCCAATCGCAACGGCTGCTCGAGGCGCTGGACCTGCCGACCACGCTGCTGAATGGCGCGCTCAGCTTCCTGCTGTTCGCGGGCAGCCTGCATGTCGACCTGCGGCACCTGCGCAGCCGCAAGTGGACGGTGCTCGTGCTGGCGACCGTGGGCGTGGTGCTGTCCGTGCTGTTCTTCTCGAGTGGAATGTGGCTGGTCTTCCGCGCGCTGGGCCAGGCGGTGCCGGTTATCTGGTGTGTCGTCCTGGGGGCTATTCTGGCTCCCACCGATCCGGTCGCGGTGGTCGGAATGCTGAAACGGCTCGGCCTGCCGCCGGGATTGCAGGCCACGTTCGCGGGTGAGAGCCTGTTTAATGATGGCGTCGGCGTGGTGGTTTTCAGCGTGGTGCTGGGGCTAGCGACGGGGGCGGACAGTCCCATCACCGGCTGGGCGATCGGCTCGAAATTTCTGATTGAAGCCGTCGGCGGGGGTGCGCTGGGACTGGCCGCCGGCTGGTTCGCGATGCGGATGATGCGGCGCATCGACGAATACAACCTGGAGCTCACCATTTCCCTCGCCCTGGCGACCGGCGCGTACAGTCTTGCCAACTATCTTGGCGCATCCGGACCCATCGCCACGGTGATCGCCGGCCTGACCATCGGCAGCGAAACCGGCCGGCGGGCGATGAGCGATGTCACGCATCAGAACCTGATGCTGTTCTGGTCGCTGCTCGACGAGCTGCTGAACGTGCTGCTGTTCCTGTTGATCGGCTTCGAGGTGATCGCCGTGCCATTCAACCGGCTCGACCTTGGAGCGGCCGCGATCGCTATTCCGCTCGCGCTGCTGGTACGCGCGGCGAGCGTGTTCCTGCCGACCATCCTTCTGCATTTGCATACGGCAAACAAGTTGGGGGCATTCGCGGTGCTGACCTGGGGCGGGCTGCGAGGCGGCATCTCGGTGGCGCTCGCCCTGACGCTCCCGCAGAGCGGGCCGCGGGCGCAGCTCCTGACCGTCTGCTATGCGGTCGTGGTGTTCACCATCGTGGCGCAGGGGCTGACGATGGAGCGGGTGGTACGGCGTTTTTTCAAAACCTGAAGCCGCCTTGGCGGTGTCCTGAATGTCGGTTCGGCTGCCGGCCGCCAAACCAACTCCAGTCCCGGCGCAAACCATCCGCCGATCACGGCGGTCCCGGCCACCGCACCTCCGGCAGCTTCAGCAGCGGAATGCCGCGGATCGCCACGGTGCGGTCGCGGATGGTGAACGGCACCGTCACCTGGGCCGGTCCGCCGCCGGCCGGCACCGAGGCGAGCAGCGACAACACCGCCTTGGCGGCCAATGCCGCGTCGTTGCCGATAATCCGCCGTGCCGCCAGCGCATCGAGCGCTGGCCCGTAATTGCTCGCCTGCACCTCGCCCTGCGCGGTTGGCTGCAAGGCCTCGTCCAGCGACGCCGTTCCGGTCAGGCTCGCGTCCAGCGGTCCCCAGTGCAGATCGAGGCGGCGGAGCCGCACGACGCCTCCGGCGGTTCGCCAGGCCGTCGCGTCCGCCGCGAACCCGAGCGGTGGCGGAATCGGGCCGCCCAGTTCGCCGTCCCCCGACACCGCGGCGATGTGCGCGCCGAACGGCCAGTTCACCCCAGCCGGCAGCACGATCTCGGTGGCATTCAGCGTCATCGCCAGCGCGGCGGCATTGCGGACGGCCGCCGGATCGACGGCGATCCGCGCGTCGATGCTGCTGATCGCCAGTCCCTGGGGTGCGCGCGCAAGGCGTGGATGGTGACATCGGCGGTCCGCGCCGGCACCGGTTGCAACGGCAGCCGGATCCGCGTCAGCTCGGCGGCGAACGGCAGCCCGGAGCCGTGTTGCGGACCGATCCGCTGCGTCCCTTGACCGAGGATGTCCAGCGTCACCGGATGCAGCAGGCTGAGCTCGACGCGCAGCCGATCGGCGCTCCAGGATACGCCGCCCGGAATGTCCGGGTCGCCGCCGGCAATGCGGAATCCAGGGAGGACGATGGCGGCGACCGTCGGCCAGCCGGCCAGCGACGGGCTGCCGGCCGTGATCTCCCAGCCCTCGGCACGGCGCGCCTGGGCCCAGCCGGCTACTCCGTCGGACAGCCGGCGGCAGGCGACGTACCAATAGACCGTGACACCGACGCCGAGCATCGCGACGATCACCGTCAGGCCGATCAGCAGGCGCCGCGGCATCGATCTGTCCCCGATTTGCCGTCGGCTTACAGGCGGTGGCGGTGCCGAGGCAATGCCGCCCGGCGGCCGTATCAGGTCGGATCGCCCGAAGTTTCACACCAAGCGTCACCGAGAACCCACGAAGAGCCACCGAGGCACCTGCGGTTCGGCGTGGGGGCGATCCTTCGGGCGACGGGGGCGGAGGGGTTTTCCAGGCGCCCCGAGCCTGACTCTATGCGGCAACAGGTCATCGTGAGCGCAGCGCTCGCAACGACGGTTGCGTCAACCCAGGAGCTGCAGATGAACCGTCCTCGTGCCCTGGCGAGCTGGAGTTCCGGCAAGGACAGCGCCTTTGCGTTGCACCAGACGCAATGTGCCGGCGATTACGAAATCGCCGGACTCCTGACCACGGTGAATTCGGTGTTCGGGCGGGTGTCGGTGCACGGCGTGCGCGAGGAATTGCTCGGTCGGCAGGCGGCTGCGCTCGGGCTACCGTCGATTGCGGTGCGGCTTCCCTATCCATGCGGCAACGACGCTTACGAACGGGCCATGGCCGGGACGCTCTGCACGGCTCGGGATGAAGACGGCATCACCGACATCATCTTCGGCGATCTGTTTCTGGCCGACATCCGCGCCTATCGCGAGGCGCAACTCGCGGCGCTTGGATTGCGCGCAGTCTTCCCGCTGTGGCTCCGCGACACCGCAGCGCTGGCGCGCCAGATGGTTGCAGATGGCATCAGCGCGCACATCGTCGCACTCGATCCGCGGAAGCTTGATCGCGGTTTCGCCGGCCGGAGGTTCGATGCGGCGTTTCTGGATGCGCTTCCGATCGGCGTTGACCCATGCGGCGAAAACGGGGAATTCCACACCTGCGTGACCGCCGGACCGATGTTCCGGGACGCGATTCCGGTTGTTGTCGGGGAGATCGTCGAACGTGACGATCTCGTCTTCGCGGACTTGCTGCCAACGCCAGAATAGTCACAAATGAAAGCTTGTGGCCGAGCGCACGATTTTTGGACGACGCCGCTCTGATCCTGATGCAACCCTGACGCGAATTCGCCCAAATCGTCCCCAGCCCGGTGGCGCACCCTTCCGAACCGCATCTCACAACAAAATGAGGATGAATTTCAATAAATTATTTAACAAGGCTCCTCTGACTTGGGAGCCGCGCAGGGCCTCAACTCACAGAGTTATCCACAACCCCCTGGTGGAAAGCAGCCTCCAGCCGGCTCATCAGCCGCCGCACGGCCACAACTGGCCGGGATCGGTTCCAGCAGATGCAGGTGGATGGTCCCCGGCAGCTTGCGGAAGGCGCGGCGGCCCCACAGGCGCCCCGAATCTGGTCAAGCACCGGAATGACCGGCAATCCGGTGCGCGCCGCCATTGCCGCGACGCCGGGATGCAGCCGCAGCGGCTGGCCCGGCTCGCCGCGGGTGCCTTCCGGAAATATCACGATCTGGCGGCGTTCGCCGGCCGCCCGCTCGGCTTCGCGCATGAGGTGCCGCATCGCCGTCGCACCCGCCGCGCGGTCGATAACGATCATCCCGGCCGGCCGCATCATGCCGCCGAACAGCGGGATGCGCTCCAGCTCGCGCTTCACCACGTAGCAGCAGCGCGGCAGCAGCGTGAGCCACACCATGGTGTCGAACGCCGATTGGTGCTGCGAGGCGATCAGCGCCGGCCCGCCGGTCGGCAGGTATTCGCGCCCCCGCACCTCCAGCCGGATGCCGCAGATGATTCGCGCGCCGGCCAGCAGGATGCGGGCCCAGAGCATGGGGATCGCCAGGATGCGCTGCGGCGCGAACAGCCGCAGCGCGATGCTGGCGATGCACAGCGCCACGGTCACGGCGAAGAAGAAGACGTTGAACAGCGTCGAACGCAGCAGGATCATCGCGCGTCCGCCCGAGGCCGCCGAAAGCAGCGGGCCGGGGCCGGGTTCCAGCAGGGTCAGGCCCAGTTCGGCGGCGAGGAACTTGGTGTATTCCTCGGCCAGCAGCCGCAGCCCCGACCAGCTCATCAGCAGGCCGGGCGGCAGGACCGATGCGGGGAACAGCCTCAGGTCCGGGACGGCCCGGCGGATCTCCGTGAGCGCCCGCGGCATGTGGTAGGAGGCGGTGACCACGATCAGCGAATGCACGCCGTTGCGGCGCGCCCAGGCGGCGGTTTCCTCGGCGTTGCCGCGGGTTGTCGCGGCGCCGCGACCCAGCGTGACGCGGTCAGCCAGCGGCCTGGGATCGATCCCGGCGCGGCGCGCCAGGTCGTGCAGGTCGGCGCCGCCGCCGATGCCGGTGACCAGCAGCCGGTCGCCGTCGCCGGCCGCGAGCATGCGCAGCGCCGCCTGCACGCGTTCTGCTCCGCCGGTCAGGGCGACGATGCCATCGGCGTGCGGCGGTGGCTTCGGCAGCCGCAGCGCGGCATGGACGAACCAGCCAAATCCGGCCGCCCAGGCGATCAGCAGCACCAGGATCGCGGCCCCTGCCGCATGCGCCGCGCGCTCCCCACGGCCGCCCGGCCGCAAGCGGAGCCAGCGCGTCACGGCAGTCGCCGCAGCCATCGCCGCACGGTGCCCTGGGCGGTGACGAAGCCGATCGCCGCGGCGGTGAGCGGAAGTCCCGGCAACAGCAGCCACAGGCCGATCGGCAGCGAGTTGAGCCAATCATCGCCGGTCACCGAGGTGCCGAACGGCGCCGCCAGCCGCGCCAGCCCGAGCAGCACGGGCAGCGCCAGGATTCCGCCGGCGATGCCGCCCGTTGCCGCCAGTTTCGTGGCGCGCGCGGCGAAGCGGGCGGCGATGTAGCCGTCGCCGGCGCCGAGGCCGTGCACGATCTCGATCGCCTCCCGCCGGGCTGCCAGGCCGCCCCTTGTGGCCACCGCGATGACCGCCGCGGCAACCGCCGGCCACGAGGAACAGGGCGGCGGCGGCGCAGGCCTGCAGGCTTCGCGCCAGCGCATCAAGCCGGGTGATCCACACGCCCTGGTCCTCGATCGCGGTGCCTGGGGCTTCCTGCTGCACAATTCGCCTGACCGGCCCGAGCGGCAGGTCGGGGTCGCTGAGCTGGACGGCGATCACCCCGGGCAGCGGCAAGCCGAGCTGATCGGCGCCCGTCCCGAGCCACGGCTCGAGCAGCTTGCTGAGCTCCGCCTTGGTAAGCGTGTGGGCGGTGCCGATGCCGGGCGTGTCGCTCAGCAGGCGCTGCACGCGCTCGATCCGGGTGCCGCCGGTGGCGCCGGGGTCGTCCGGTCGGGGCACCTGCACGGTCAGCGACGCGCCGGCGCCGGTCTGCCAGCCCCGGGCGAGCGATGCGGCTCCCACCCAGCCGGCCAGAGCCAGCGCGGCCAGGAAGGCCATCGCGGCAACCAGGAACGGCAGCATGCGGTCGGCCAGCGCGCGTCGCAGCCCGAGTTCATCGAAGCCGGCCGGGCGAAGGGGCTGGTGGCGCGGCATCAGCGCCATGCTCGCGGCGGAGAATCGATCTCTCCCGATTGCGGGAGAGGTCGGTTGGCGACAGCAAACCGGGTGAGGGCCGGCGCGGCGTGCCCTCACCCGCCGCGCTGCGCGCGACGACCTCTCCGGCAAGCGGGAGAGGTGGGGGGAGGGCGGTGCAGCGTTCATCGTCGCCACAGCCTCATCCTGCCTCGGCCAGCCGTCCCTGCGCCAGCCGCAGCGCCGGGGCGGGATGACGCGCGACCAGCGCATCGTTGTGCGTGGCGACCACCACGGTGGTGCCGAGCCGGTTCATCTCCTTGAACAACTGCATCAGCCGCTCGGCCTGGGCGTCATCGAGGTTGCCGGTCGGCTCGTCGGCCAGCAGCAGGCTGGGGCGCACGACCACCGCGCGGGCGATGGCGATGCGCTGCTGCTCGCCGCCGGACAGTTCATTCGGGCGCGCCTCGGCCTGCCTGGCCAGCCCGACCCAGCGCAGCATCTCGCCGGCATCGGCGCGGATCTGGCCCTCGGGCCGGCCGGCCAGGCGCAGCGGCAGGGCGACGTTGTCGAACGCGGAAAGATGGCTCAGCAGGCGGAAATCCTGGAACACCACGCCGATGCGCCGGCGCAGCGGCGGCAAGGCGCGCCGCGGCAGCGCGGCGATGTCGGCGCCCAGCAGGCTGAGGCGGCCGCGGGTCGGGCGCACCGCGAGATACATCAGCCGCAGCAGGCTGGTCTTGCCGGCGCCCGAGGGGCCGAGCAGCCAGCGGAACACGCCCTCCGGCAGGGCGAAGCTGAGGTCGTGCAGCACCTCCGGCCGGCCGGTGCCGCCGTAGCTCAATCCCACCTCCTCGAATCGCACCATGCGGCTTTCGTCGTTCCCGCGGCCCCTTCTTGCCATTCCCGGGCAGCAGGCTACCAGTGGCATTGCAACCGTCGCGGCGGTCTTCCATCGTCGGGCGATCCTCGGGGACTCCGCATGCGCATCGAGTGTCCGGACTGTGCCGCCGCCTATGAGGTTCCGGACCAACTGCTGGC
This sequence comes from uncultured Pseudomonadota bacterium, assembly GCA_963764525.1. Classification (GTDB taxonomy): domain Bacteria; phylum Pseudomonadota; class Alphaproteobacteria; order Acetobacterales; family Acetobacteraceae; genus DATDIC01. The sequence continues at coordinate 35,110 of CAVXTC010000035.1, forward strand.
CGGGCGCAAGGCGCTGCGGTGCGCCCGCTGTGGCGCCGAATTCCTGCCGGACGATCGGCCGGAGGAGGCCGGTCGGCTGGATTCTGACGCAGGTGGCCGATGCGGCCGAGACGCCAGAAGCGCGGCCGGAGCCGGAGACCCAGGCGCCGTTGACCCCGGCGCCGCTGACCCAGGAACCGTTGCCGACACGTCCGAGGCTCGCGCGTTCGACCGATCGACCGGCTTTTTCGGCGATGCAAAGGCTGGTGCAGCCGATTGAGCCGCCGAAGCGGTCGGTGTGGCCTTTGGTGGCCTGGGCGGTGAGCCTGATCGTTCTGCTGGCGCTGGTGGGCGGGGCGTTTGTGTGGCGCGCGCAGATCATGCACGCGTGGCCGCCGAGTGCGCGCGTTTATGCGACGCTGGGGCTGAGTGACGCGGGGCGGTGATCCGGCTCTGACCCGATGGTGCGCGAACGGGCCGATGCTACGAATGGGAGCATCGCTGTTGGCTTCGCGGGTCACGGCCGAACTGCCGGGCGATGATGGCTTGCCGGCAGTGTGTGCCCGAGCCACGCTTCGACGCCGGCGCGCCCGAAACTGCTCCGGCCGGACTATTGGAGCAGGCCCCGGCACCCCATCCGGGGCATCACGAGGCAGCTTGGCGGCGGCATGGCGCGTCCCGGACTCCGTGGCATCGCGGTGCCGGCGACGACCAAGTGGTACTTGCTTTCGTGTCTCAGGGGTGGGGTGCAGTCCAGCACGCTGAGTTGTACAACGGGGCGGTTTGGGGCGCGCTGGATCGTACGACGGGGCGCTTTGGGGTGTCGGCGGTCGGTAACGACGGCAACCGAGTTGGGGGCCGCGGCTGGTACGCCGGCGTTAGCGATTTGGCAGGGTTCGACGTTTTGGTGCGCCAGCCGCCGGGCGAAGTGAACCGATTGTCCCAGGTGTGGATGAGAGGGGATCGGCTGACGGACGTTCCAGGCCGAGGGTGCTCATTGTGGTGTGGTCGGGCACTGTCATGATTTGGCACAAAGACGGTCGCGTTTGATAGGGACCGCGTGATGTCGGGAGAGTGTCCTATATCTTGTGTAAGCACGCCGATTGTGGCCACCATATCCTGTGGTGGAGGAGTTCACAATGGCTGCGAACATCAACCCCGAAGTGCTTGATCAACTGCTGGCGGGTTGCACCTCGACGTCGGACCTGTTCGACGACAACGGCTTATTCAAGCAACTGAAGAAACAGGTTCTGGAACGGCTGCTGGCGAGCGAGCTGACCCAGCACCTGGGCTACCGAAAGGGCGCGGTGACGGGCCGCAACTCCGGCAACAGCCGCAACGGGCATTCGGCGAAGACTGTGCTGGGCGACGACGGCGCGCTGGAGTTGGCGATCCCGCGCGATCGCAACGGCACGTTCGAGCCGCAGATCGTGCCGAAAGGCAGCCGTCGCCTGGACGGCTTCGCCGATCGCATCGTCAGCCTGTATGCGCGCGGGCTGACGGTGCGCGAGATCCAGGGCCACCTGCGCGAGATGTATGGCCTCGAGGTGTCGCCGGATCTGATCAGCCGGGCCACCGAGGGGGTTCTGGAGGAGGTTCGGGAATGGCAGGGCCGGCCGCTGGAGCGGCTCTATCCGATCGTGTTCCTGGATGCGCTGCGGGTGAAGGTGCGCGACGAAGGTCTGGTCCGCAACAAGGCGATCTACGTGGCGCTTGGGGTCACTGCGGAAGGCGAGAAGGAGGTGCTGGGGCTGTGGATCGAGCAGACCGAGGGGGCGAAATTCTGGCTCAAGGTGCTGAACGAGTTGAAGAGCCGGGGGGTTGAGGACATCCTGATCGCGGTGGTTGACGGGCTGAAGGGTTTTCCCGAAGCGATTGCGGCGGCGTATCCGAAGACCATCGTGCAGACCTGCATTGTGCATCTGATCCGGGCCTCTCTGGCGTTTGTTTCATGGAAGGATCGCAAGGCTATCATGCCGGACATGAAGCAAATCTACCGGGCGGCGACGGCGGAGGCGGGGCTGGAGCGGTTGGATGAATTTGAAACCAAATGGGCCAGGCGCTACCCGACGATTACGGCAACCTGGCGGCGGGCCTGGGATCAGGTGGTTCCGCTGTTCGCCTTTCCGCCGGACATCCGGCGCATGATCTACACGACGAATGCGGTGGAAAGCCTGCACCGGAGCCTGCGGAAAATCATCAAGACGCGGGGCAGCTTTCCCAATGACGACGCGGCCCTGAAACTGCTGTTCCTGGCGCTGCGCAACGTCGGCGTGCGCTGGCGTCGGCCGGTTGCCTGGACGGCGGCGATGGCGCAGTTTGCCATCCTGTTCGGCGAGCGTTTCCAGTCTGTCAGCCAGCTCGCTGGCTGACAGACTGGAATGGGCCACAGTGGCGTTTACACAAAGAAACGGACACTACCGATGTCGGTTTCATCGTGATGTTGTCGGCGCAAGGTAGAAATGTCGCCCGGCGCGCAAAGTAGAAATGTCACCCCCAGGCCGCGGCCGGCCAACCCAAAGAACCGTGAATTCAACGCCCTTCCTGAATACTCAGCCCTTTGTTCGACCCGCCGGAGGCGTGGTCGAATGGCACGGTTTGCAAGCGTTTTTCGCGCCTCGCTGCACATGATCAGTGCGTCTCATCTGATACCCCCCTGTACGCGCAGACTGAACCCGGCGCTGGCAATCGCTTTGGAGGGCTCTCTTAAAGAATTACCCCGCTGTGTCGGGTGCCGGGTATTTCAGCGCTATATCTAAGACGAGATGGCGGTCCACCGCCTTCGGCTGCGACGCGAAAATCTCCCCACTTTCGAGGAACCGTAGGTAACTATTAAGCTTCTTTTGAAGGCAAAAAAGATGTTCGTTCACATCACCCAATGACAAATGATCCGATGTAGTCAACCATCATCGTCGCCGTGCAGGCTGACAAAATCTACGATTTTGTTCTCCTGTTCAACTGTCATGTTTCTCTGTTCGGCTGGAAGGGCGTTTCTCCGCCCCGGCCTGCATGATCATACCGCGCCGCGCGGAGCGGCGGTCAAGATCGGCCGCAGGCCACCGCCGGAGGCGGCGCGCAGCGGTCTTGACGGTCGCGAGCACGGCGCAACGCTCGATCAGGTCGGGGCTACCTGCCGGGTCATGGTTCTTTTCCGCGGTCTGATATACCTCTCCTCTCAGGGAGCCTGGGGGTTTGATGCGCCGATGAAGTGAAACGCGCCGGTGATCAGCGAGGCGATCTCGGTGCGGTAAGTGCTGATATTGTCGAAGAACCCGTCGATCGCTGCCTTGAAGTCGGCGAGGCAGGAGTAGTGCTGGTTCCACAGCGCCTTCTTCTTCAGCAACCACCAGAGCCGCTCGATCAAATTGAGGTTGGGCGCGTAGGGCGGCAGATAGACCAGCCTGATCCGGCACCCGTCCTGATCGAGATATGCCTTGATCTCTTTGGAGTGGTTGTAGCTGGCGTTGTCCAGCACCACGCGGATCGCGGTCGCGGTGGAATGGCGGGCGGCCAGATCCTCGAACAACGCGATCATCGCCACGCTGGTGATCTTGCCCGCCTCATGACGCACCACCTCGCGCTGCGGCCAGCTCAGCGCCCCGTTGATGGTGACATTGACCCGACCGTGGTTGCTCTTCAGCTCGCGCGTCTGGCCCTTCTTGATCCACCCGCAGGCCGGATGCCCGGTGTAGGCCGGGTGCGTCGCGTCCACGAAATACAGCGGCTTCTCGGCCGCCGCCTCGGCCATCAACGGCGCCAGCGTCTGCTCCACAAATCGCCGCTGCGCCGCCGCGTCCGCTTTCGCCGGCACGCATTTCGGTTGCTTGTAGACGAACCCGAGCCGCCCCAGCAGCTTGCTCATCGCGTTCGGCGTGTACTCGACCCCAAACCTGACCGCGACGAAGGCGCACACCTCCTTCGCGGTCATATACAGCCGCCTCTCCAACTCGGCCGCCAGCGCCGTACGCTGCTCCGCCGTCAGGTCCGGCTCACCCCCGACATAGGCCAGCCGTTCCAGCCCGCTGACCCCCGCCGTCTCATACAGCCGACGGTGCTCGCGCACCGTCTCCGTGTCGATATACAGCGCTTCGGCGACCCGCTCCGCCGCCCAGCCGTCATCCAGCAGAAGCAGCACGTTCATCCGCCGATGCACCGTGCTGTTGAGCTGCCGGCGCATCATCCGCAGCAGATGTGCCCGATCCAGTGCCGTGAGGACCGATCCCGCCATGGCCGCAGCGAATTGTACCGCGCCGCGTCGGTGCAAGAGCTTTTTTCGGAATCCTGCGGAGTCGGGGTATACCAGTCGCAACTTGGCGTCGGGAAGGTCGGCACCCCTGTGTCCCGAACGCGGCCACCGCAAGCGGGCCGCAACGAAGGAGCGCGGGGTTGCCGGACCTCGTCCCGGCTGGGACATGCTACCGCCTTCTCAGGCGGATCTCGGTCGGCGAATCAATTGGGTGAACACGATCACGCGGCGGCGGAAGCGTCACCCCAATCGAAGTCGCGGTCGTCTTTCCAGACGCGGCGCATAATCACGGCCAGTTTGCGGGCAACCGCCACCTTGGCGCGGCGCATGCCGATGCGGGCCGCGAGTGCCAGGCCCCACGCCTTCAGCTTGCACGGCTTTGGATGGCGCGTGAGAAGCGTCGCTCGACGGCTCGCCGCGCTTCGTCACCCGCGTTCTCAGATCGTCGCGCCAGGTGATAACATGCGCCCGCGTGGCGGTCCGAAGTTCCTCCGGGCGCTCGATGCCGGCGAAGCGCATGAAGTCCTCCTTCACCGCGCTCTCGTGGCCCGGCGCCTGTGCAGATTTGTGAGGTTGGCGAACCACTCGACCTCGGGCGGCACGTCGGCCAACCGGTGGAACTCGGCGGCCGTCACCAGCCGGGAAACACGGGCGGGGGTAATCTCGGTCGGGACCTGGTCGGGATTGGGGATGGTCATAGGCCCTCTTCTTACTGTTGATAAAATCTGCTATCAAGAATAAACGCGGCAGGTATGTGGTGGCGAACACGGCAGCAATTCCACAGCTAGCCCGCATTATGCACCGTGCTGTGACGGGCGTGGTACAACCCGTTGATCCGGTGTAAGGTTTGGTAGCTGACACCAACCGAATCGGATCCACTGCACCATGCCCGTCGAAGTTGTATCTACCCCGTTGCTGCCTGGCCTGTCACCAGTCGCGCACAAGCCGCTGGAAGCCCGCTTCGACGGCGGGCAGATGTCCTCGGACGGCGGTGTGCTGCTGCTGCGAGAGGTGGAGCAGCGGCTGGGCGTCGCCGGACGACTTGCCGGCTGCCTGATCGACCCGCGCGATCCGACCTGCGTGACGCACCGGCTGGACGAGATCATCCGCTTTCGCCTGCTGATGATCGCGGCCGGCTATGAGGACGGCAACGACGCCACCACGCTGCGCAGCGACCCGATGCTCAAGCTGGCGATGGACCGGCTGCCGTCGCAGCACGATCTGTGCTCGCAGTCCACCATCTCACGGCTGGAGAATCTGGCGGACGCGCGGAGCCTGCTGCGCATGGGCCGCGCCATGGTCGGTCTCTATTGTGACGCGTTCCGCCAGGTGCCGGGTCGGATTGTGCTTGATATCGACGATACGTTTGACGCCGTGCATGGCGGCCAGCAGTTGCGGCTGTTCAATGCGCACTACGACGAATACGGCTTTCAGCCGATCGTGGTGTTCGACGGCGAGGGCCGCTTCGTTACCGCGCTGCTGCGCCCGGCGCGGCGGCCGGACGGCCAGCAGATCCGCGCGCTGCTGCGCCGGCTGGTCCGCGCGATCCGGGCGAACTGGCCGCGGGTCGAGATCCTGATCCGCGCCGACAGCCATTATTGCTGCCCGGAAGTGCTGAGCTGGTGCCGGGCCAACCGCATCGGCTACCTGCTGGGGGTGGCCAGCACCAGCACGCTGCGACGCCATATCGAGAAGTTGGAAACCAGCACGGCGGCACGCTTTGCCGCGGCCGGCGGCGGCGAGAAGTGGCGCCGGTTCGCCGAATTCCATGATGGCGCCGCGAGCTGGGCGCGGGTGGAGCGGATCATTGCCCGGGTGGAAGCCGGGCCGGACGGCGTGGATACCCGCTTCGTGGTCACCAGCCTGGGCGGCGGTTCGGCTCGCACGATCTACCAGAACGGCTATTGCCAGCGCGGACGCGCGGAGAACCACATCAAGGCCTGGAAACGCCATCTCGCCGCTGACCGGACCTCGTGCAGCAAGGCCACCGCGAACCAGTTCCGCCTGTTCCTGCATGCTGTGCCAGCGCGCAGCCCAATCTCGGCTTGACGGAGCGCGGCAGCTTCGTGCACCGCTTCATCATCAGCAGTGCATGCGCCGTAGTCGGCACGCTGTGGCCCGTTTCTGGCCCGGTCGCTAATGAGTTCGCCGAGCGCCTTTACACCGAGCTCGCCACCAAGCCTATCGGCGCCGCTCTGGTGTCTGCGAAACTCTCGTTGATCGCGTCCGAAGCTCCCAGCGGCCCCGACGAAGGCAACGGCGAAACGCGTCGTCGCCGCCTCGCGCGCCAAGTCGCGGTCCGCAGCTACTGCTTGTTTGCAAACCCCGATCTGCGCCTTGTCGCTGGAGCTTGAAGGAAGGAACCCGAGAACCATGCCAGAGATCCACGAAGTACTGGTGTTCAGCGGTACCAACAGTGACTTTGATCTTCTCGACGAAAAGCACAAAGTGGTGCTTCCAGTGAGCGAACTGCGCAAAAACCTACACGACTTCATTGCTTCGTTGCACGAAATTCTCCCCGTTGCGGACAAGCCCGCAGACGGCATCAGGCTGAGGAGCGTCAGCGTCGCGGTCGGGGTTAACGGCAAGGGCCAGTTCGGCTTTCTTGGGACGGGGGTGGAGATAGGAGGCAGCGCCACATTGACTCTGAATTTCGAACGCTAACCTACATTCGGTAATCTTGGCGCAGCCCGCCGCCCGTAGCTGGTCAAGCTGCGCGCCAAGCGTCTGCCCGTAGGTGTTGACGCGGGTATGGCCAAGGCGGCGGTTTTGGAGGTTCCTTTCGGCCATATCTTACGGGTCTTGTAACCCATTGACGACAAAAGGACCAATGGAAGTGCCCGAAATTCCTGAATTGTGCAACGTAGCTTCCCGATGACTGGCTGGCCGCGTTTGCGCCACTCTCGCCAGAGTCCCGACTTGGCTGGGTTCGCGGCGGCGTACTGATTGACAGGACGTTCTCCCAAGTGTTCCCTTGGTAGAGTGCCGATGTCTGACAATTCGTTTGCGACAAGCAAGTCGTGAACCAGTGATACCTTTTTGCGCGTCTCGGCAAGGTTCTGGGAGGAATGCCATGCAAATTCACTGGAAGGTGTCACTGGCAATGCTGGCGGGCGCTGTTCTGGGCGGCCTCGCTGTTCAAGGGCTTCACGCCCAAGCGAAGCCGCCAGTTTACTTCATCGGGGAGATCGACGTGACCAATCCGGACGGTTACGCGAAAGAATATCTCCCCAAGGCGCGTACTCTCATCAAGGCGCACGGTGGCCGCTTGGTAGCGGCCGGAGGAGCGGCGGGAACCGGAGCCAAGGTCGTGGCAATCGACGGCGAGCCGCCGAAGCGCGTCGTCGTTTACATGTATGACAGCATTGACGCAGTCCACGCTTGGAGGAATGACCCAGAGTACGAGCAAGTACCGGAAGGTCGGCGAGAAGTATGCGACATATCGTACTTTTGCGGTCGAGGGCCTCCCGCAATAGCGGATTGCTGTTTTCGCCGAGCGAGAGCCGCCAAGTCAGGCGGCTTCAGCCTCGACGAACGTACGATCCGGCATTACGGAACGGAAAACGCCTCCACTCTGTCCTGCGGTGCGGCAGCAAGATCGCCACGCCTTCATTGCAGTCATACCTCCCGGGAAGTCCGGAAGTCTCGACTTGTGCAACGGCTGGCAGAAACCGCGGAAGTTGGTTTGCGTGCAGGGCTCACGATGAGGTAGCACTCCGTCAAATTGGACTGGCCGGAATAGAATTGGCGGGACTGATACCTCGCCGTGGACGCTCCAAAGAGGCAGTGCAGAGATGAAGCCGTTCCGGTTTGGTGTGAGTGTCCGGCACGCGCAATCGCGGGCCGAATGGATCGCGAAGGCCCAGAAGATTGAGGCGTTCGGCTACGCCACTCTAACCGTCCCCGATCACCTCACCGACCTCGTGGCCCCGATGCCGGCATTGATCAGCGCCGCGGAGGCGACAAAAACCCTTCGGATCGGCACGAACGTACTCAACAACGATTTTCGCCATCCCGTGCTGGTGGCACGCGAAGCCGCGACCGTCGATCTCCTGACCGACGGGCGGCTCGAGCTCGGCTTGGGCGCCGGGAGCATAAAATCCGAATATGACGAAGCGGGTTTCTCCTTCGATCCGGGAGCAACCAGAGTCGGGCGGCTCGCAGAGTCAGTCACGATCATCAAGCGCCTGCTGAACGGGGAACAGGTCACCTTCGCCGGCCGGCACTATCGCGTGACCGGCCACACGATTGCGCCCCGTCCCGCACAGAAACCCCATCCGCCCATTCTCATCGGCGGCAACGGGCGTCTTCTTCTCGCTCTCGCAGCGCGGGAAGCCGACATCGTGGGTTTCTCGGGGCTGACGTTTCGACAGGGCGGCGCTGTGCCACCGGACCTTTCCGGATGGCTTGTGTCTGGCCTCGATGAGCGGGTGCAGCTCGTGCGCGAGGCTGCCGGCGACGCGCGATACGCGCGGCTGGAATTGAACGCGCTGGTGCAGCTTGTTGTCGTGACCAATGATCGGCGCCAGGCGGCCGAGGAACTGGCAAGGCGATGGTCGCAGCTCACCCCGGACGAAATCCTCCAGAGCCCTTACGTTCTGATCGGAACCATCGACCAGATGGTGGAAGACCTGCAGACGTACCGCGATCGTTGGGGCATCTCCTATTACGTTGTCCATGAGTCCTACGTGGACGCCTTCGCCCCGGTCGTTGCTCGCCTTGCCGGGCGGAGCGGTCGGTGACTTGCGCGAACAGACAGGCAGGACCACGCTGCCTGCCAAACACCTGGAGCCTAGCGCATGTCCGACGCATCCGATTACACGCCGCCGAAAGTTTGGACCTGGAACAAGCCAAGTGGCGGCCACTTCGCGAACATCAACCGCCCGATCTCGGGACCCACGCACGAAAAAGAACTGCCGGTCGGGCGCCATCCTCTCCAGCTCTATTCGCTGGCCACGCCGAACGGCGTGAAGGTGACCGTCATGCTGGAGGAACTGCTGGCGCTCGGCCATGGCGACGCGGAGTATGATGCCTGGCTGATCCGGATCAACGAGGGTGATCAGTTCGGCAGCGGCTTCGTGGCGATCAATCCCAACTCCAAGATACCGGCTCTGCTGGATCGCAGCGGCCCGAAACCGATCCGGCTGTTCGAGTTCAGGCGCGATCCTGATGTATCTCGCCGAGAAATTCGACGCGTTTCTGCCGACCGAGGCCAGTGCGCGCGCCGAATGCCTGTCGTGGCTGTTCTGGCAGATGGGCAGCGCGCCGTATCTGGGCGGCGGCTTCGGCCATTTCTACGCCTATGCGCCGGCGAAGATGGAATATCCCATCGACCGGTTTGCCATGGAGGTGAAGCGGCTGCTCGACGTGCTCGACAAGCGGCTGGCGGACAACGCGTATCTGGCGGGCGATGTCTATACGATCGCCGATATGGCGGCGTGGCCCTGGTATGCCGGCCTGGTAAAGTTCGGGCAGTACGGGGCCGCCGAGTTCCTGTCGGTTCAGGAATACAGCAACGTGGTGCGGTGGGCGGACGTGATCGGCGCCCGGCCGGCGGTGCAGCGTGGGCGGATGGTCAACCGCGTCAATGGCGACCTATCGAGCCAGTTACACGAGCGGCACGATGCCGGCGATTTCGCAACGAAGACGCAGGACAAGCTGGCGACTGCGGAGTAATCGAATTTGGCTGTGAAGGATGTGTCCGCGGGCAGTTCAGTAAGGGATTCAACACCGAGGACGTGCGAGTGCCACGGAGGGACACAGGAATGGCTGCCTGATCAGCACCCGGCCCGACGGCCGTTTTCAATGCCATGGAGGTCTTCAAAGACGAGTTCCGTTGCATCACATGGATCAGCGTACTGCGAACGGCGGTCTGTCCACCGGGCCTGTCGCCGTTGATGATCCTAGGGGCGCGTTCGCCGAAACGTCTGAAAGGCCCGCGATGACTGATAATAATGATCCAAGCCGGCAACCCGTCGTCAGGCCGGTGCTGCGGCCGGATGCGGAGAACCGGGCAAATTTTCATTCCGCCAGGGGTGGTGACGTGAAGGGGCCGCGCGTCAAGGAGTACTACAACCCGCGCGCCGGGACATTCGAAAAGCAGCGGCGATTGCTGGAAGCCGGTGCTCGATTGTTCGCCGAACGGGGCGTTGCCGGCGTGGGTTTTCCGGAGATCTCGAAAGCCGCCGGTTTCGACAGGAGCTCCGCCTATTTCTACTTTCGTGGGCGCGGCGAGCTGCTTGCGGAACTGCTGACCCAGCATGTGGTGCGACTCACGGAGGCGGTCTGTCCGGCGTTCGACCGCTTCGAGACCGCAGCGCCGGCGACGCGGCTGGAAGCCGTTGTGCTGGCCTACCTGGACCGGGTGGCGCAGGAGGCGGACGCGCATCGGACATTGCTGTTCTGCACGCATCTGCTGGACCAGCGGCGGGGCGATTCGGTGCGGCAGCGGCACGCGATGATCCTTGAGACGATGATCGAGACGCTGGCGGCGGCGGTGCCGGAACTTGCCGAGCGGCCGGAGACGGCGGCCGCGCTGCTGCTGACCTTGAGCGACCTGCTCAGCCCGGCGCGGGAGTGGGCCAGCGTGGAGGAGCCGGAGGCGCGGCGCACACGGGCGCGGCGGATTGTTGGGATGATGCTGGCGGCGGCGCGGGCCGGGGCGGCGGAACGGTGGGCGGAGCTCGGGCCGGCGGAGGGCGGGCCTCTGGCGCCGCGGCGCGTGCAGGTGGAAAGCCGGGACGTGCGGGTGCGGATTCGGGAACTGCTGGACGCAGTGGCCGACGGGGCCGAGGTGGTGGTGACGCGCCGCGGTGTTCCGGCGGCCCGGCTGGTGGGGGTGCGGGCAGCCGCCGAGGTACATCCGGCGTCGACCGGGGATTCACTGGTTGGCGACGCGAGCGATGCACATCGGGGTTTGGCGGATTCGCCAGATGTACATACGGCGTTTACCGGTGAGTCATTGCGTCCGGATGGGGTGCATCGGCGGGACGATGTACATTGGGATTCTGCGCCGGCGCCGGATGGACATCTGACGGTAAGCGGTTATTCATTCCGGGATATATAGGTGCCGGCGGAGGATGGGTTCGGCGACGTCGAGCCAGGTGGGATCGAGCCAGGTGGGATCGAGCCAGGCGGGATCGAGCGGTCGGCGGGTCCGGAGCCGGAGGGCGGCGAGACGGATCGGGATGGGTCACCTGGTGCGCTGCCCGCCGCCACAAAGGACGGTGCGTCGACTGGCGGCCCTGCGGGACCGAAGCGCCGGAAGTGGGCCGCGGGAACCCATGGGGCGCGGTAAGCAAGTACCGTCATAGATGTCACGGCCGCGCCGGCGCCGCTCCGGCGCGCATGCCCGGACAGAGGGCGCCGTATCGATGGAAACATGCGGCTCGGCGAGGGCCGGGCCGCTGCCCCGGTCGGCTGCCGCGATTGCACAAGCCCTCGCGGCGAGGCATTAGGCACCGCCAAGCAAAGGAGCCGAGGTGTCCTCCACACTGACAGCCCCGGTCCGGGGGGTTCGCGTCGTGCCCGGGCGGGGCCGCAACTATGCGCGCCGCTATTGGGCGTTCGCCGTGCCGGCGGCGGTGATCGTGCTGGCGGTGATCATCTTTCCCTGGGTGTTCACGATCTTCATCTCGCTGCACTCCTGGGACCCGTCGGGCGGCATCACCTGGGCCGGGCTCAGCAACTACGCGGCCATCGCCGGCGACGCTCGGTTCGGCTGGGCGGTGCTGCGCACGCTGTATTTCTCGCTGCTCGCGGTCGCGGCGCCGCTGGTGCTCGGCGTCGCCGCGGCGGTGTGCTTCCACAAGCGCTTCGCGCTGCGCGGCCTGGCGCGGACCATCTTCGTGCTGCCGATGATGGCGACGCCGGTGGCCATCGCGCTGGTCTGGTCGATGATGTTCCACCCGCAACTGGGCGTGCTGAACTACCTGCTGACCTCGGTGGGCCTGCCACCCTCCAGCTGGACCTACAGCCCGGACACGGTGATCCCGACTTTGGTGATGGTGGAGACCTGGCAGTGGACGCCGCTGGTGATGCTGATCGTGCTCGGCGGCCTGGCGAGCCTGCCGATCGATCCGTACGAGGCCGCGGTGCTGGACGGTGCCAGTGCGTGGCAGAGCTTCCGCCATATCACGCTGCCGCTGGTGTGGCCGTTCATTGTCGTGGCGGCGGTGATCCGCACCATCGACGCGCTAAAAGCCTTCGACGTAATCTACGTGATCACGCTGGGCGGCCCGGGAACGGCGAGCGAGACGATCAACATCTTTCTGTACCAGACGGCGTTTGCATACTACCATCTTGGCTATGCCGGCGCGGTCACGCTGGTGTTCTTCGTCATCATCGTGGCGATCAGCCTGGTGCTGCTCGCCGTGCGGCAGAGGGCGAAATGGCAATGACATCCGTTGGCGCGGGGGAGGGCCGGAATGGGGGGGCTGATCGCTCCCGCAAGCGCGGATTCCGCTGGCGCCGCATCGGCGGACGGATCGGACTGTATGCGTCGGTGATCGCGCTGGTATCTCCGGCGGCGTTCGTGTTCCTGTGGATGCTGTCACTGTCGCTGAAGAACGAGGTGGACAACATGGCGTTTCCGCCGGTGTTCATCCCGCACCCGCCGACGCTGGCGAATTTCGTCAAGGTATTCGCCGAGAACGATTTCCTGAGCTACACGAAGAACTCGGTCATCGTGTCGTTCAGCGCCACCGCGTTGGCGCTGGCGGTTGGCGTGCCGGCGGGGTACGGCATCGCCAAGGCGCGGGCGATGAAGGCGGCGGTGCTGATCCTGGTGGCGCGGCTCACCCCGGGTCTGTCCTATCTGATCCCGCTGTTCCTGATGTTCCAGTGGATGGGCCTGCTGGGAACGCTGACGCCGCTGGTGATCACGCATCTGGTGCTGACCGTGCCGATCGTGGTGTGGATCATGATCGGCTTCTTCGAGGGGCTGCCGAACGAGCTGGAAGAAGCCGCGCTGGTGGATGGGGCGACGATCTGGCAGGCGTTCCGGCACGTGGCATTGCCGCTGGCGCGGCCGGGGGTGACTGTGGCGACCATCCTGGCGTTCATTTTCAGTTGGAACAATTTCCTGTTCGGCGTGGTACTCGCCGGACGGGAGACGCGGACGCTGCCGATCGCGGTGTACAACATGCTGACATTCGAGCAGGTAAGCTGGGGCCCGCTGGCCGCGGCGGCGCTGGTGGTGACCGCGCCGGTGCTGCTGCTGACCTTGCTGATGCAGAAGGAGATCGTGGCCGGCCTGACGGCGGGCGGGGTGAAAGGCGGGTGACGTCATGTCCGTCGTGATCTCACGACCGGCGCCGGCCGAGGCCGCGTGGTTCCGCACTGAACACGATGGCGACACCTTCCGCCTGATCGTCGGCGGCTTCTGGGTCATCAGCGAGGCGCGCCGGATGGACCCGTTGCTGAAGGCGGTCGATCCCACGGGCCATGCGCGCATCGAGATCGATTGTCGAACGCTTGAGCGGCTCGATACGGTCGGTGCCTGGCTGCTGCTGCGCACCGGGCGTGCGTTCCGGCATGCGGGCTTCACGGTTCAGCCGGTCAACGTGCGCGAGGAATATCGCGCTCTGGTCCACACCATCGACTATGAATGCACGGCGCCGCCGGTCGAGCTGCCGCCACCGCATACCTTCACGGATCGGCTGGAGCGCATCGGCCGTGGCCTGTGCCACGCGCTGCATCAGGCCTATTTGCTGGTCGGTTTCTTTGGCCTCGTTGCTTACGAGACGGTCGCCACCATCCTGCAGCCGCGCCGGTTGCGCGTCGCGGCGCTGTTCCATCAGATCGAGGCGACCGGCCTGAACGCGCTGCCGATCATCGGGCTGCTGTCCTTCCTGATCGGTGTCGTCGTCGCCTACCAGGGGGCCGGCCAGTTGCGCCAGTTCGGGGTGGAGGTGTTTACCGTCAATCTGCTCGCCGTCGGCATCTTGCGCGAGCTCGGCGGGCTGATGGCCGCGATCATCGTGGCCGGGCGATCGGGCTCGGCGTTCACGGCGCAGATCGGCACGATGAAGGTCAACGAGGAGCTCGACGCAATCGAGACCTCGGGTCTCAGCACGACCGAGGTGCTGGTGCTGCCGCGCCTGCTGGGCCTGATCATCACGCTGCCGCTGCTGACATTCTATTCCAACATCATGGGCCTGATCGGCGGCATGGTGATGTGTTATTTCGATCTCAGTATCACCATCCCGGCCTATCTGGATCAGCTTCGCGGCGCGGTGGTCGGCTGGACGTTCTGGGTCGGCCTGATCAAGGCGCCCGTGTTCGCGTTCATCATCGGCCTGGTCGGCTGCTACCAGGGATTGCACGTCGAACGCAATGCGTCGAGCGTCGGCAGGCTGACCACGCAGGCGGTGGTGGAATCGATCTTCCTGGTCATCGTCGCCGACGCGGTCTTCTCGATCCTGTTCTCGATGCTGGGGATATGAGCGACACCGCTGCGGCCATCCGGGTCCGCGGGCTGGTGACCAGGCTCGGCGGCCACGTTCTGCACGACCATATCGATCTTGATGTGCTGCATGGGGAGATTTTGGGCGTGGTCGGCGGCTCCGGCACCGGCAAGTCGGTTCTTCTGCGCTCGATCATCGGGCTGCAGCAACCGGCCGAGGGCAACATCGAGGTGCTGGGTCAGAACATCGCCGATCTCGACGGCGACGCGCTGGTGCGGCTGCAAATCCGCTGGGGCGTGCTGTTTCAGGACGGCGCCTTGTTCAGCGATCAGACCGTGGCGCAGAACGTCCAGGTGCCGCTCCGCGAGCACACCGATCTGCCGCAGCAACTGATGGACGAGATCGCCTCGGTCAAGCTCAGCATGGTCGGGCTGCCGCCCGATGCCGCCAAGAACTATCCATCAGAACTATCCGGCGGCATGCGCAAGCGGGCTGGCCTTGCCCGGGCGCTGGCGCTTGATCCGGAGCTGTTGTTTCTGGACGAACCGACCGCCGGTCTGGACCCGATCGCCGCTGCGCAATTCGACGAGCTTGTACGCGAGCTGCAGCAGAGCCTTCGCCTGACGGTCTTCATGGTGACGCACGACATCGACACGCTACGGGCGACGACCGACCGCATCGCCGTGCTGGTCGATCGCAAGATCAAGATCGGCACCATTGCCAGTCTGATCCATGATGCGCATCCCTGGATCCATGAATATTTCACCGGCGTGCGCGGCCGCGCCGCGCTTGGCGTCGTGATCGGAGAGCAGCGGCATGGAGACACGGGCGAATTACGTTGCCGTCGGCGCCTTCGTGCTGTTCGTGCTGGCCGGCATCTTCGTCGCGGCCCTATGGCTGGCACGCGTGCAATTCCAGACCGAGTACAAATATTACGAAACCCATGTTCCCGGCCCGGTGACCGGGCTGGGATCGGGCGCACTGGTCCGGCTGAACGGCATCGAGGTCGGGCGCGTCATCCGTATCGAGCAGGATCCGAAGGATCCGCAGCTTGTCAGGTTGGTCTTGGAGGTCCGCGAACTCCGTGGTGATCCGCACCGACGCCGTGGCGTCGCTCGAGACCCTGGGGCTCACCGGCGTCAGCTATGTCGAGATCTCAGGCGGCACGCTGAGCTCGCCGCCGCTGGTGGCTGCCAAGGGGCAGGAGTACCCGACCATCGCATCGCGGCCATCCTCGCTGCAGGCGGTGTTCAACAACGCGCCGGAGCTGTTGGCGCGGCTGCTGGTCATCTCCGACCGGCTTGCATCGGTGCTGGATGAGAAGAATCGCCGGGCTCTTGCAGAAACGCTGGGGAACATTCGCGATACCACTTCGGTGTTCGCCCGTCGCAGCCGGGACATCGACCAGCTTATCACCGATGGTGACCTGACCATGCATAATCTCGCGCTTGCCAGCACCACCCTGCAGTCCATCCTGGGCAAGCTCGATCACACGTCCGACAAAGCCGATGGACTGGTCGTCGCGGCGAATGACGCGGTCCGTCAGGCGACGAAGCTGGCGGCCGATCTCGATGCGGTCGTGGTGTCCAGCAGGCCGGGGCTGCACGACCTGAGCACCAACGGGGTCGAGCAACTGACCGCGCTGCTGGGCGACGCACGCCACCTGATCGCCAGCCTCGACCGTGTCTCGACGGCGCTCGAGCGCGACCCCAGCCGCTTCCTGTTCGGCGAGCATCGCCAGGGATACACGCCGAGATGATGGGCCTGTCGCGCCGCCACGTCCTTGGCGCCGCTGCCTGCCTGGCACCACTCGCCGGGTGCAGCTTGCTGTTCCCGCCGTCCGCACCGCAGCTTTATCGGCTGACGCCGCGGACCGCTGGTGCGTCGCACGGACCGCCGGTACGCTTGCAGCTTGTCGTTGATGTTCCGGTGGCGCCCGAAAGCCTCGACACCGACCGGATCGCGCTTACGCGCAACCGGACGACGCTTGACTATTTCGCCGGTACGGTCTGGACCGATCGTGCGCCGCTGCTGCTGCAGGGATTGCTGGTTGAAGCGTTCGAGAACAGCGGGCGGATCGTTGCGGTGGGTCGCGACACGAGCGGGCTCAATCCCGATTACCTGCTGGAAACGGAACTGCGCGAATTCGACGCGCGCTATATGGGTAGCGGCGAACAGGTGCCGACGGTCGTCGTGAGTTTATTCGTCGAACTGGTGAAGATGCCGGATCGCAAGGTCATCGGCAGCATGCTGGCGGCCGAACAGGCGCCTGCGGCGCGCAACGATGTCGGCAGTGTCGTGGAGGCGTTCGATGCGGCGGCGGGCGAGGTTGTTACGAAAGTAGTGAACTGGACGTTGGGTGTGATGGTTCGCGGCAAATGACATCGAGCGACAAACCGGTGACGGCCTGCAGGCAAGCTCACGGCCATGATGCCATGGACGGGCGGGTGTGTTCGCCATCAATGTGACCTTGCAACCCGATTGAGCCCATCGAAGCCATGACGAACCTGTTTGATCTGACCGGCCGCGCCGCGGTGATTACCGGCAGCGCCCAGGGCATGGGCCGCGCCATGGCAACCGCACTGGCCGAGGCCGGCGCCGACCTTGTGCTGCTGGACCGCAACGCGGCCGGTATTGAGGCGACGGCGCGCGCCATCCGCCAGCTCGGCCGCAAGGCGCTGCCGATCGCCGGAGACGTGACCGACACCGACCATATCGACCGTGTGTTTGCCACCGTGGACCGCGAATTCGGGCGACTGGATATCCTGGGCAATGTGGCTGGTGAGGCCAAGGGCGGCGCGGCGGAGGACATGGCGCTGGCGGATATCCGCGCGACGTTCCACAACCTGGTGATCGGCCGCTACTACACCTGCCAGCTTGCCGGTCGGCGGATGCTGGCGCAGGGCAAGGGAAGTATCATAAACATCGGTTCCATCGCCGGCGTGTCGTCGCTGGGGCGGGCGCAGTCGGTGTATGGCATGGCGATGGCTGCGGTGATCCAGATGACGCGTGAGCTGAGCACCGAATGGGCCGGGCGCGGCGTGCGGGTGAACTGCATTCTGCCGGCCCAGGTGTTGGGGGCCAACGGGCTTGGGCCACGCATGGAGGCCGATCCGTGGCTGCGCGATACGTTTCTGCGCGGCATCCCAGCGGGGCGGTTTGGGGAGCCCGACGATATCAAGGGTCTATCGGTGCTGCTGGCGTCGGATGCGGCAGACTGGATCACCGGGGCGGCGATTCCGATGGATGGCGGCAATCTGGCGATGAACGGCGGCGGTGGGCTGCTGGGGCCTATCATCGAGAGGTATGGGGTGAAGCGGTGAGGCTACTGTGAGAACAGGAAAGCAATAACGCAGATGCACACTGATGAGGCGGATGCACGCTGATAAATCAGTGCTGCCAGATTCGCCTGCGGCAACGGGCCGCAGGGTCGTTGATTGGGCGGCTGGCGGCGCCGTCGTGTTCAGGTCCTGATCTGTGTGGCGTCCGCTTCATCAGCGTGCATCAGCGTTTTCGCTTTCTTTCCCATCGGATGCGGCAGACTGGATCACCGGGGCGGCCATTCCGATGGCGGGACTGGCGATGAGCGGCGGCGGCGCGTTGTTGCGGCCGATCATCGAGAGATATCGGGTGAAGCGGTGAGACTGGTCTGAGAACAGGAAAGCAATAACGCGGATGCACACTGATGAGCGGATGCACACAGATAATCGGTGCTGCCAGATCGCTTGTGGCAACGGCCGCAGGGTCGTTGATTGGCGCTCGCGGCACCGTCGTGTTCAGGCCCTATCTGTGTGCATCCACCTCATCAGCGTGCATCTGCGTTATTGCTTTCGTTCTGTCCCATCGGAGGACGTTGCATTGCCTGAACGCGAACGTACCGACCATTCCAGCGGCGGGAGCATCCCTGGCCCTCGCCACGATAAAATCGTTGCCGAAGGTACCGGCGAGGGATACAATCCGGTTTGAGCTGCCGGAACCGTCGGCCGTCCTGGGACTATCGGCCGGGGGAACGCCACGAGCGTCGGCCTGCGGGCCGACCGCAGTCAGTGCGGCGCAGGAGGCGACATGGAATATCCTTATGATCTCGGCCGCTACTCACGGACTGTGACCACCACCTCGGCTGAGGCTCAACGCTGGTTCGACCGTGGCCTCAACTGGTGCTTCGGCTACCACCATGAGGAAGCGATTGCCTGCTTCGAAAAGGCGCTGGAGGCCGACCCGAACTGTGCGATGGCCCATTGGGGCATCGGCTACGCCGCCGGGCCGAATTACAACTTTCCCTGGGATCTGATGGACGCTGCCGGCAAGGCAGCGGCGCTCGCTCGCGCCCATCATTCCACCCGCGCCGCCTTCGCGTTGGCTGGCGGCGTCACCTCGCCGGAACGCGCGTTGATTGAGGCGCTGCCGGCCCGCTATCCACAGCGCGACCCCATCGAGGACCAGCGCCCCTGGAACGACGCCTTCGCCGACGCCATGCGCCTTGTTCACCGGGCGCATCCCGATGACCTCGATCTGCGCGCCATCTTCGCAGAAGCGATCCTCAATCGTACACCCTGGCTCATGTGGGATCTGAAAACCGGCCAGCCCGCGCCCGGCGCCGGCACGGCCGAAGCGCGCGAGGTGCTCGAGTCCGCTTTCCGCGATCTGCCTGAGGCAATGAGCCATCCCGGCCTTCTGCACCTCCATGTCCACCTGATGGAGATGTCACCGCATCCGGAAGCCGCCTTAGCGACCGGCGATCGGCTGCGCGAGATCAGCCCCGACATGGGCCACCTGGTGCACATGCCGACCCACATCGACATTCAGTGCGGCCACTACCGCGACGCGATGCACTGGAATCAGAAAGCGATCGTTGCCGATCGCAAGTTTTACGATCTGGTTGGGCCGATGAACTTCTATTCGGGCTATCGGATACACAACTATCACTTCGCCGCTTACGGCGCGATGTTCCTTGGTCAGTACACGCCCGCCATCGCCGCCGTCAACGAGCTGATGCAGACCATGCCGGAGGCGTTTCTGCGCATTCCCTCGCCGCCGATGGCGGATTTCTTCGAGGGTTATGTTTCCATCCGGCAGCACGTGCTTATCCGTTTCGGCAAATGGCGCGAGATCATCGCGCAGGATCTGCCTGATGACCGTGACCTGTACTGCAACACCGTGGCGATGATGCACTACGCCCGGGGCGTCGCCCACGCCGCGCTGGGCGAGGTTCCGGCGGCCGAGGCCGAACAGGTGTTGTTCCGTCAGACCGCGAAACTTGTGCCGAAGTCCCGGCAAATCCACAACGTGCCCTGCGTGCAGTTACTGGCCATCGCCGAGCAGATGCTGGAGGGCGAGATCGCCTATCGACGCGGCGAGTACGACGCCGCCTTCGCCCGTCTCCGCGACGCCATCGCGCTGGAGGACGACCTGCCGTACGACGAGCCTTGGGGCTGGATGCAGCCGATCCGCCACGCGCTCGGTGCGCTGCTGCTGGAGCAAGGCCGCGCGGCGGAGGCCGAGGCGGTCTATCGCGAGGATCTCGGCCTGGCCGGCGCGTTGCCCCGTGCGCAGATCCATCCGGACAATTTGTGGGCTCTTCGTGGACTGCTCGACTGCCTCGAGCGGCGCGGCGAGACCGCCGAGGCCGCGCTTATTCGACAGCGCGTGAAATTCGCTGCAGCCCGCGCCGACCTGCCGGTATCGGTGTCCTGCTTCTGCGCTGGCGCCAGGGCTGCCTGAGCGGCAAGCGGCGGCGACACTTGGGCGTTGTCTGCCGCATCGGTGGAGTTGCCGCTATGGGTGACGGTGCTTCAGGCGGCAGCCGGCTGAGGCTCGATGCGAGGGATGTTCGCCAGCGCCGGACGCGCGTCCGATCAGCCTGTCACCCCGCCAGCAGCGTCCGCATCGCCTCCCACTGGCCGAACAGCCGCAGCAGCACCCGGATCGCCCGCCCCCGATCTCCGGTCAGCCCCGGGTCCTTCTCCACCAGCAGGGCGGCGTCCTGGTGCGCCATGTGCAGCAGCCCCTCATGCTCCACCGGGTCGGCCAGCCGGAACCCCGGCGCCCCCGCCTGCCTGGTGCCCAGCATGTCTCCCCCGCCGCGCAGCCGGAAATCGGCGTCGGCGATGGCGAACCCGTCCTCGGTGTCACGCAGCAGCACCAGCCGCCGGCGAGCCGTCTCGGCCAGCCCGTCCTCGTGCAGCAGCAGGCAGAAGCTGGCCTCTGCCCCGCGCCCGATCCGGCCGCGCAACTGGTGCAGTTGCGCCAGCCCGAACCGCTCGGCGTGCTCGATCACCATGATGCTGGCGGTCGGCACATCGACGCCGACCTCCACCACGGTGGTCGCCACCAGCAGTCGCACGCGGCCGGCGGCGAAGCCGGCCAGCGCGGCATCCCGGGCCTCGGCCGGCATCTGCCCGTGCGCCAGCCCCACCGCCTCGCCGAACCGCGCATGCAGGTCGGCGAACCGGGCCTCGGCGGCTGCCACGTCGAGCACCAGGCTCTCGGCCACCAGTGGGCAGACCCAATAGACCTGCGCGCCGTCCTCCAGCTTGCGGGTCAGTCCGTCCACCACCCCCGGCAACGTGGCCAGGGAATGCAACGTCGTGCGCACCGGCCCCCGTCCGGCCGGCTTTTCGGTCAACCGGCTGACCTCCATTTCTCCCCACTGGGTCAGCAACAGCGTGCGGGGGATTGGCGTCGCCGTCATGACAAGCACGTCGCTTTCCCGCCCTTTCTCGCCCAACAGCAGCCGCTGGGCGACGCCGAACCGGTGCTGCTCGTCGATAACAGCCACGCCGAGGTCGCGGAACACCACGCTTTCCTGGAACAGCGCGTGGGTGCCCACCACCATGCGCACGGAGCCATCCGCCAGTGCGCGCAGCAGCCGCGTGCGCGCACCGCCCTTCACGCCGCCGGTCAGCAGCGCCACCGGTTCGGGGGACAGCCCCGACAATGTGCGGTGGTGCTGCTTGGCCAGCACCTCGGTGGGCGCCATCAGCGCGGCCTGGGCGCCGGCCTCGACCGCACGCAGCATGGCCAGCAGCGCCACCAGCGTCTTGCCGGACCCGACATCGCCCTGCAGCAGCCGCAGCATCCGCCGCGGCGCGCTCAGGTCGGCGTCGATCTCCGCCAACGCGAAAAGCTGCGATGGCGTGGGGGGATGGCCGAACCGGGCGAGCGCCCGGGCCCGCAGGGCGCCATCGCCGTCGAGCGTCCGGCCCGGCCGGGCCCGCACCCGTCCGCGCACCACCTGCACGGCCACCTGGCCGGCCAGCAGCTCGTCGTAGGCGAGCCGGGCGCGCGGGCGCCCATCGGGCAGTTCCACCGGCGCCTGCAGAGCGCGCAATGCCTCGACGAAGCCCGGCCAGCGCTCGCGTCGCAACAACGCCGCATCGTGCCATTCCGGCAGCTCCGGCAGGCAGGCCAGCGCCTGGGTCATGGCCGCCGCCACCTGGCGCGGCCACAGCCCGGCAGTCAGCGGCCAGACCGGCTCGATCGCCGGGAGCCGCTCGGGGTGGGCGGCGGGGACAACATGGTCGGGGTGCGGCATGGTCAGCCGGTCGGCGAAGCGTTCCAGCTTGCCGGAAACCAGCAGCTTGGCGCCGACGGGCGTTTGCTTCTCGCGGCCGGAGCGAAAGAACACCAATTCGGCGAAGCCGGTGCCATCGAACACCACCACGCGCCAGGGCTGGCGTTCGTTGGCGGGCGGTTCGTGGCGCACCACGTCCACTTCGAGCGTGACGATCTGGCCGGGTTGCGCCGTCGCGATGGTCGGGCGGGCGCGGCGGTCCAAGTACGATTCGGGGAGGTGGAACAGCAGGTCCAGCACGCGTTCGCCGCCGAGCGCGCGGGCCAGCAGGGTCGCGACCGTGGGGCCGACGCCGCGGAGTGTCGTCAGTCCGGCGAAGAGGGGCGCGAGGGGGTCGGAGGACACGGCGGGCGGTATGAACGGCTCGGCCGGATTTTGCGAGGGTGGGCGGGGTGCGGGAGGAATTCCCTCGGCCCGCTGCAGGGCCGGGGGTCGGTGGCCCTTTCGGGCATGCTTCGGTGGCCTGACGACGCCAGGGTCCCGCCGCGGTTACGAGAAGGGGAGAGCGATGTGGTTGAAGGACTGGCAAACTTTCATCGCCGGCATCCTCGCGATTGCTGGCGGCTTCATCGGCGGATTGACCGTTTGGCGACAAACAAAACTGATCGAGAAACGCGAGCAAGTGAGAATGGACCGACAGCATTCGGCGGGCGCGCGCAGTTATGCCCTTGGCGTGCTGCTTTCGCCGGGTTAGTTACGTCGGTGCCGGTTGTATCACCGCAATAGCAGACTCGTCCAACAGCTCCGACGACCTACCCGGCAGCGCGCGGGTCAGATGCGCCAAGACTGCTCGCGCGATCCGGCGACGCCCGCACCTCATCCCCCGCCCCCAAGCAGCCGCACCCCAAGCACAGCACCAGCCGCCCGCAGTTCGTTATCGAGCGTGGCGAGCGGCAGCGCGCGGCGGTGGGCGAGCTCCAGATACGCGGCATCGTACAGCGTAAGCCGGAAGCGATCGGCAAGCTGCAATGTCCGCGTCCAGGCCTGCGTGTCGGTGTCGGGATCGGCGGTGATGTCGAGCAGCGCCAGATCGGCCAGCGCGGCGCGCCGGAAATCGTCGTCGATGCGGCCGCGGCGCACGGCCACCGTCAGG
This sequence comes from uncultured Pseudomonadota bacterium, assembly GCA_963764525.1. Lineage (GTDB taxonomy): Bacteria > Pseudomonadota > Alphaproteobacteria > Acetobacterales > Acetobacteraceae > DATDIC01. The sequence goes on from CAVXTC010000035.1 coordinate 58,407, forward strand.
CTGTTGGCGACTTCCAGCCGCCAAAGAGCGGGCACGACCGCGCCGCCATCACCCACCGCATCGAACAGTCGGCGGATCGGCTCGGTGGTCTCGTCGCTGTAGATCCAGGCCAGCGTCGCCGAGCTATCCAGCACCAGACTCACGGCCGGTCTTCATCGCGGAAGGACTTCCACTCCGCCCAGTTGAATTGTCCCAGTTTCCGCTGTTCCGCGCGCTCGCGGATGCGGCGCAGCGCCGCGCGTGCTTCGTCGCGGTTGAAACCGGGGCGGATCGGCACCAGCCGCGCGACCTTCTTGCCATGGCGGGTGATGGTCACTGCCCCCCCCTCACACTTACGCCAATGCCGATGTCCAGGCGATCCGATTGCGCTGGTACGCCGGCCTGCTGTCGCGGGCATCAACAACAGCGCTGTCCGGTATTGGCCTCGTCCGGTTTGGCACAATCAGGGATCGCAAACGCGCCTGAGTTCAAGATGCTGAAACCGCGGCGCTGGCGCCTTCGGTCGCCACGTCCGCTTGCGGCCGTCGCCGGCCTGCGGCGAAGCACCGGGACGCTTGCGCTGTCTGCCCGCGCCATCCTGCCCCGCGCCGCCAACCTGCAACCCCCGGTTTCCGCCGCCCTTGTTCCGTCCTATATCCCACCCGCCAATGACCGAATCAGAACCGGCCGCGCTACAGGCGCGGCGCCGCCGTCTGCTGTACCGCGCCACGCATCGCGGCACGCATGAAAACGACCTGATGATCGGCGGCTTCGTCGCCCCCCGCATCGCCACATTCACGGAGGCCGAGCTGCAAGCGCTCGAAACCCTGCTCGAAGTGCCGGACCCTGATTTGGCCGACTGGCTGACCGGCCGCCGGGCGATCCCGCCCGCCTCGGATACCCCGATGCTGCGCCGGATCCTGGAGGCGACCTCCATGACCGCCACGGTTTATGGCGCCCCTGAAGGCTGGGATGCCTTCCTGCTAGCCCGCCGCCGCGCCGAAATCGCCGGCCCGGTGCTGCACGTGGCGCGCGACGACGCCCGCATGGCCCGTTTGGCGGAAGCGCTGGCCTTCGTGGTGCCGGAAGCGGAAATCCTGCGCTTTCCGGCCTGGGACTGCCTGCCCTACGACCGCGTGTCTCCCAACGCGGCGCTGGTCGCCGAACGCATCGCCACGCTCGGCCGGCTGCTGGACCCCGCCCGCCGTCCGCGCATCGTGCTCACCACCGTCAACGCCCTGGTGCAGCGCGTCCCGCCGCGGACGGCCTTCGCCGGCGCGAGCCTGGAGCTGAAGGTCAACGGCGACATAAATCCGGAAAACCTCGCCCGCTTCCTGGAGGCCCATGGCTACGGCCGCGCCGGCACCGTCATGGAGCCCGGCGAATACGCCATGCGCGGCGGGATCATCGACATCTTCCCCGCCGGAGAGGCCGATCCGGTCCGTCTGGACCTGTTCGGCGACACCGTCGAGAGCATCCGCACCTTCGACCCTGCCACCCAGCGCAGCGAGGGCAAGCGCGGCCGGATCGTGCTGCGCCCGGTCTCCGAGGTGCCGCTCGACCGCGAGTCGGTCGCCCGGTTCCGCACCGCCTGGCGGGAGATCTTCGGCCAGAAGGCCGCCGAGGACCCGATCTACCTGTCGATCTCCGACGGCCGCCGCCATCCCGGCATGGAACACTGGACGCCGCTGTTCCACCCCAGCATGGAAACCCTGCTGGACTATCTGCCCGGCGCGTCGGTCAGCCTCGATCACCAGGCCGACGACGTGCTGGCCGGCCGGCTGGAAATGATTGCCGACCATTATGAAGCTCGCAAGTCGGTGACGCGGGATGGCGAGGTGCCGTATCGCCCGCTGCCGCCGGACCGGTTGTACCTGGACCAGGCGGGCTGGAACGGCATGCTGGCCGGCGGCCCGCTGTTCGGCTTCACGCCGTTTGCCCGGCCCGAGGGCGCTGTTGGGGTCGATGGCACCGGCCGCCCCGGCCCGATCTTCCTCCAGGGTGCGTCCTCCGGCGCGGTGAACGTCTTCGATCAACTCAAATCCCAGGCTGCGCGCTGGACCGATGAGGGTCGCCGCATCGTCCTGGCCGCCTGGACCCGCGGCTCGCGCGAGCGGATGACGCATCTGCTGCGCGAGCACGGCTTCAAGGATGTGGCGCAGGAGGACAGTTGGGCGGCGGTCCGCCGCAAAGCCGGCCGGCTCGATCTCGCTGGTCGTGCTCGGCGTCGAGCGCGGCTTCGTTGTCCTCGGGGCCGAACGGCTGGCGCTGGTCGGTGAACAGGACCTGCTGGGCGAGCGCATCAGCCGCCCGCCCCACCGCCGCAAGCGGGCCGATCAGTTCATCGCCGAGGCGACCGAAATCGCCGAGGGCGACCTGGTCGTGCACCAGGAATACGGCATCGGCCGCTACGACGGGCTGGAGACGCTCACTGTCACCGCCGCCCCGCATGACTGCCTGCGGCTGATTTACGACGGCCAGGAGAAGCTGTTCCTGCCAGTCGAGAACATCGAAGTCCTGTCCCGCTTCGGCAGCGAGGGCCAGGGCGTCGCGCTGGACAAACTGGGCGGGGCCGGCTGGCAGACCCGCAAAGCCCGGATGAAGCAACGCATCCGCGACATGGCCGGCGAGTTGATCCGCATCGCCGCGGCCCGCCAGATCCGCGACGCTCCCTCCATGGCGCCGGCGGAGGGAAGCTGGGACGAATTTTGCGCCCGCTTTCCGTTTGCCGAAACCGAGGATCAGGCGCGTGCCATCGCCGATGTCCTGGAAGACCTGGCTGTCGGGCGGCCGATGGACCGGCTGATTTGCGGGGATGTCGGCTTCGGCAAGACCGAGGTGGCCCTGCGCGCCGCCTTCGTTGCTGCGATGTCCGGCGCCCAGGTGGCGGTGATCGTGCCGACCACATTGCTGGCCCGCCAGCACTACCGCACCTTCTCGGCGCGTTTTGCCGGCCTGCCGGTGCGGGTGGCACAGCTTTCACGCATGGTGCCGGCCAAGGAAGCCGCGGAGGTGCGCCGCGGCCTGACCGACGGCTCGGTCAACATCGTCATCGGCACCCATGCGCTGCTGGCGAAGTCGATCGAGTTCTCCGATCTGGCCTTGTTGGTGGTCGATGAGGAGCAGCATTTCGGCGTCGCCCACAAGGAGCGGCTGAAACAGCTCAAGGCCGACGTCCATGTGCTGACGCTGACAGCGACGCCGATCCCGCGCACCTTGCAGCTCGCGCTGACCGGGGTGCGGGAAATGAGCCTGATCGCCACACCGCCGATCGACCGGCTGGCGGTGCGCACCTTCATCATGCCGTTCGACAGCGTGGTGGTGCGGGAGGCGATCCAGCGCGAACGCTTCCGCGGCGGCCAGGTGTTCTGCGTCGTGCCGCGCATCGAGGACCTGCCGCGCATGTCCGAGCGGCTGGCCGAGATCGTGCCGGAGGCGCGCACCGCACAGGCGCACGGCCGTCTGGCACCGACCGAGCTGGAACGCGTGATGACCGAATTCAGTGACGGCAAATACGACATTCTGCTTTCGACCAACATCGTCGAAAGCGGGCTGGATATGCCGGCGGTCAACACGCTGGTGATCCATCGCGCCGACATGTTCGGGCTGGGGCAATTGTATCAGCTTCGCGGGCGGGTCGGGCGCGGCAAGCAGCGCGGCTACGCCTACCTGACATGGCCGCAGAACCACCGGCTGTCGGTGGCCGCGGAGAAGCGGCTGACGGTGATGCAGACGCTGGACAGCCTTGGCGCCGGGTTCACCCTGGCCTCCCACGATCTGGACATCCGTGGCGCCGGCAACCTGCTGGGCGACGAACAGTCGGGCCATATCCGCGAGGTCGGCATCGAGCTGTATCAGCAAATGCTGGAAGACGCGGTGGCCGAGCAGCGCGCGGAAGGGCGCCGCACCGCGGCCGACCGGGACTGGACGCCGAACATCACGCTCGGTCTGCCGGTGCTGATCCCGGAGAGCTACGTGAAGGATTTGCCGGTGCGGCTTGGACTGTATCGCCGCATCGGCGGGCTGGCGTCCGACGCCGAGACCGAGGCGATGGCGGCCGAGCTGGTCGATCGCTTCGGCAAGCTGCCGGCGGAAGTGGAAAATTTGCTCGAGGTTGTCTCGTTGAAGCGCGCCTGCCGTGAGGCGGGGGTGGAGAAGCTTGAGGCGGGGCCGAAGGGCATGGTGGTGACGTTCCGTGGCAATTCGTTCCACAATCCGGCCGGGCTGGTGGCGTGGCTGGCCAGCAAGGGCGGCCTGGTCCGGCTGCGGCCGGACCACAAGCTGGCAGTCGCGCGGGAGATGGATGTGACGACGCGGTTGCGCACCGCACGCGACCTGCTGGGCAGTCTCGCCCGTATCGCCGATCAGGCGAAGGCCGCGTAGCTCTTCGTTGTTGTAAGCAGACGTAGCCGGAAAGCGTAGCGCATTCCGCCACGCGGGCGGCGGAATGCGCTGCGCTTCCACCTACGCGGTGGCCGCGGCCGCGGGATGCGCTCGCCTTAAGGTGAAGCCTGCAAACCTGCGCTTCTCACCGCAGACTCGTTTCACGCCAACGTGCAGTCATGCTTGAGAGGCAACGGAGCAGGATTACTTCTGGCCAGCTTTGTCTCTGCCCGGAGGAGTGTCGCATGATCCGTCTCCTGCTTGGCGCCGCCGTGCTGCCGTTGCTGGCAGGCACCACCTTTGGCCGTCCGCCACCCAACGCGGACCCCACGCTGTCGCCCTGGTTCCACAGCCTGATGCAGCCGGGAACCGGCATTTCCTGCTGCTCCGAAGCGGATTGCCGACGCACCGACTTCCGTATCAACGGCGACCACTACGAGGCGATGATCCAGGGCACCTGGCAAAAGGTGCCGGACGAAAGCGTGCTGAAACGCGCCGACAACCCGACCGGCAGTGCCGTGGTGTGCTGGACCCCGACGCTCGGCATCATGTGTTTCGTGCGCGGCCCAGAGACCTGAGCAGCCCGACCGCTACCAGCCCGGCGAGGCACGCGGCGCACAGCATGGCGCCGCGGAAGCCGCTGAGGAACGCAATATCGCCCCCCTGATCCGGCGCAGTGCCGCGCAGCGTCTCGAATGCCAGGATCAGCAAGACTCGCGCCGGAGACCACGCCCAGCATGCGGGTGAGCATGCCGAGGCTTCCGGCAACGCCGCGGTTTCGCACCGGCATGGTTGTGGTCAGCAGGTCGAAATAGGCCACCTGGAACAGCCCCTGGCCGATCCCCTGCATCAGCATCGCGGCGGCGAGCCAACCCACCTGGCCCGCCCACAGGGCGATGCCGGCCAGACCGGACGCGATCAGCACGGAGCCCGCCAGCAGCACCCATGATCCCGGCAAATGAGCCGCCAGTCGCCCGGCCAGCGGCGCGCCGAGCATCATCCCGATCGACGACAGAGCGAGCAACAGGCCATCGAGCGCCACCGAGGCACCAGGCAGGCGCGCAAGCTGGAACGGCACCAGCAGCGGCACCGCGAACCCGGCCAGATTGACCAGCAGGTTCCCCAGGTTCACCGCTGCGAAGCCGCCGTCGCGGAACAGGCCGATGTCGATGATCGGGTGCGGGAGACGGCGCTCGCGCTCGATGAACCCCCAGACACCGAGCGCGGTGATGGTCGCCAGCGTGGCCGCGAAAGCCGGATGCCTGATCTGGTTCAGCGCCAGCAGCAGGATGGTGATCGTGGCCGCCAGCAACAGCGCGCCCGGGATGTCGAACCGCTCCATACCCGCACGGCGTGTTGCCGGCAGCGTCAAGGCCAGAATGAACGCCAGCACGGCGGCCGGCGCGCGAAACCAGAAGACCGCGCTCCAGCCGAAGCGGCCAATCAGCACGCCGGCGAGCAGCGCCCCGAGCGCGCCGCCGACCGCAAATCCGGCCGTGTAAACCGCCAGCGCGCGCGGACGCTGCGCTTCGGGGTAAAGTCCGGTGATCAGCGCCGGCCCGCAACTGAGTACCAACCCGGCGCCGATCCCCTGCAGCACACGGAAAACCAGCAACCAGCCATAGTTTGGTGCCAACGCGCACAACACGAAAGCGACCGTGCTGCTGGCGCAACCGGCGAGGAACACACGATTGTACCCAAACAGGTCGGCGGCACGGCCGCAGACCAACATCAGGCTCGCCGTCGTCAGCGTGTAGCTGATCACCAGCCATTGAATGAGCGGGATCGGCAGGTCGAAATGCCGGGTGATGAACGGGAAATCGACGTTGACCGCCGAATCCAGCGGCACGACAAGGGTGCCGAGCAGAACTGCGACGATACCGGCTGGCCTGGCCAGCGCGATTCGACGCTGAGCCCGCATCATGGTTCGATACCAAGGAAACCGGGATCAAAGAAACCGAGCCGGGGCGCGTCGGCGCCGCCGGCCCGCCAGAGGCACGCTGTGCCGGTCAGACCGCCTTCTTGAGCGTGGGCGAGGCCTTGAACCGCACGGTCTTGCCGGCCTTCACCTTGATCGACTCGCCGGTGCGCGGATTGAGTCCCTTGCGGGCCTTGGTCTTGCGCACGACGAAGGTGCCGAAGCTGGGCAGGGTGAACTTGCCGGACTTCTGGAGTTCCTTGACGATCGAATTCCATCAGATGGCCCGCTGCGCGGCTGGCCGCGGCGCCGGTCAGATCGGCGGATTCCTGGATCGCCAGGGCGATGAAGGCTTTCGACATGCTGTCTCCTGTTGCGAGCGGTTGTCGCGGCGCCCCGAAACGGAGCACGCACGCCGCGCTGGTGAAGGGCCGATGACGGCGCATGCCAGATTCGCCGCGTCGATGCAACGGTTTTCACAAGGCGGTGGCGAGTTGGCCAGTCCATTCTGCAAGGTTGGCCAGCGACAAGTCGATATTGCCCCGCACCTGTTGCAGCCGGGGATCTGCGGACCGCTTAAAGTCCAGCCTGCGAGACGAATTTGGTGTTCAGGTATGCCTCGATCGCCTCCAGCCCGCCTTCCGATCCGTAGCCGGAGTCCTTTACACCCCCGAATGGAACCTCCGGCAGCGCCAACCCGTGATGGTTGATCGACATCATCCCCGCTTCCACCGCCGCGGCGATGGCGTTGGCGGTCTTCGCTGACCGCGTATAGGCGTATGACGCCAGGCCGAAGGGCAGGCGGTTCGCCTCCTGCACCACGTCGTCGAAACCTCGGAACGGCGTGATGACAGCCACAGGCCCGAACGGTTCTTCATTCATGATGCGGGCGTCCTTGGGGACGTTGGTCAGCACGGTCGGCTCGAAGAAGTTGCCTTTGTTGCCGATACGGTTGCCGCCGGTCCGCAGCTTCCGCGCCGCGCTTCACGGCATCGCTGATGAACGCCTCCATCGCCTGGATGCGGCGCGGATTCGCCATCGGCCCCATCTGGGTTCCGGACTCCAGCCCATCGCCCACTTTCACCGTCTTGATATGCGCGACGAATTTATCGACGAACTGATCGAACACGGGCTCCTGAATCAGGAACCGCGTCGGCGAGATGCAGACCTGGCCGGCGTTGCGGACCTTGCTTCCCGCCAGGATCTTGCTGGCGGCGTCGATGTCGGCGTCGTCGAACACGATCGCCGGGGCATGGCCGCCGAGTTCCATGGTGGCCCGTTTCATGTGCGCTCCGGCCAACGCCGCAAGCTGCTTGCCGACCACGGTCGAGCCGGTGAACGAGATTTTCCGGATCACCGGATGCGGGATCAGGTACTCGGAGATTTCGGCCGGAACGCCGTACACCAGATTGATCACGCCCGGCCGGAACGCCCGCATCGGCAAACGCGCGGATCAGCTCGGCCGGCGAGCCTGGGGTTTCTTCCGGCGCTTTCACGATGATCGAGCAGCCGGCCGCCAGCGCCGCCGACATTTTGCGCACCACCTGATTGATCGGGAAGTTCCATGGCGTGAATGCTGCCACCGGTCCGACCGGTTCCTTCAGCACGAGCTGGTAGATGCCCTCGGCGCGGGCCGGGACCACACGGCCATAGGTGCGGCGGGCTTCTTCGGCGAACCAGTCGATCACGTCGGCGCCGGCCAGCGTTTCCATTTTCGCTTCGCCGACCGGCTTGCCCTGTTCCAGCGTCATGATGCGGGCGATGCTGTCGGCCCGCTCGCGCAGCAGGTTGGCGGCCTTGCGCATCAGCTTGGCGCGTTCATAGGCCGAGACCTTGCGCCAGACGTGGAACCCCTTGTCCGCCGCTGCCAGCGCGCGGTCGAGGTCGGCGCGGTCGGCATGTGCGACCGTACCGATCGTCTCGCCGGTGGCCGGGTTGGCGACCGGGATGGTGCGGCCGCCGGTGGCCTTGGTCCAGGCGCCGTCGATGAAAAGCTTCACGTCTGGGATAGTTGGTGTCCATGGCTGGCCCTTTCGTTCACAGGACGCCGTGCCGGGCGAACACAGCCTGAAGGCTGTCGCCGGCTTCGAGTTCCGCGCGGGTGGTATCCTCGGCGGCGATCTTGTCAAGCGCGGCGCGGAACACGGTTTCGGCACGCGTCGGCGGGGATGACCACCACGCCATCGATGTCGCCCATGATCCAGTCACCCGCCTCCGCCCGCACGCCGGCGATTTCGACCGGTGTGTCCTTTTCCATCATCTCCGCCCGGCCTTTGGTATCGAGCGGTCCGATGCCGCCGTGGAACACCGGAAATTCCATGGCGCGGATGCGGGCGATGTCGCGCACCAGCCCATCTGTGACGCAGCCGGCGGCGCCGCGGGCGCGCGCGGCGGTGGAGAGCAGCTCGCCCCAGGGCGCGATGATGTCGGTGGGGCCTTTACAGGCGAGAACCACGACTTCACCCGGTTGCAGGTCGTCGATCAGCTCCATTTCGAGAATGTAGGGGTTGCGGCCGGGCGTGGCGGCGGAGACCGGTGCGTAGCGGCCGGTGCGGACGCGGCCGAGCAGCACGAGAGAATCGTCGATCGGGCGCACGAACGGGCGCATCGCCTGGTGCATCAGGCCGAAGCTGTCCAGCACGTCGGACAGCACCGGCGTGTAGAGCAGGCGGCGGAGTTCTTCGATCACGGGGATGGTGTCGCTCATTGGGCGCCTCGCCGTACCTGCACCTCTCCCGCGAGGCGCGGGAGAGGTGCAGGATGGAGGTTATGTCTCGTTGGATTTATCGAGCACCGGCTGGAAGGTTTCAGTTGCCTTCTTCAGCTCGGTAGCGACGTCGTTGCCGAGCACGATGTTGGTCAGGCCGGCGCCGATCGTGTCGCGGAACTCGGTCACCGGGACGATCACCGGCAGACCGGAGCGTGCCATTTTCAGGCTTGCCTGTGTGGTATCGAACCATTCCTGCGGGAAGCTGCTGCCCTTCACGATGTCGGTCTGCTGGTAGCACGACAGCCGCCCCGGGGTTCCGGAACCGGTGCGCAGGACCTCGCCCATCATCTTCTTGCCGGTCACCCATTGGACGAACAGCCAGGCCGGCTTCTTGTTTTTGGCCGTCGCCGGAATGCCGATGCCGTCGATGAAGGTGGCGCAGTTGTGCGCTTTCGGGCCGGCCGGGACCGGGGCGAAGCCGACCTTGCCGATCACCTTCGACTTGGTCGGGTCGATCAGCGGGGCGGAGAAGCCGATGCCGTCCCACCACATCGCGCCGCGGCCCTGACTGAACGTGGTCTGGCACTCGTTCCAATTGAACCCGACATTTCCTGGTGGCCCGCATTCGCGCATGATCTGCTGGTACCACTTGCCGGCGTCGATCGCCTCCGGCGTGTCGGTCAGCAGCTTCTTGCCGTCCGGCGTGACCGTTTCCTGGTTCCAGCCGAGCAGGATATTGTCGTACAGCACGACGTTGGCGTTCTTCAGTCCGCGGCCGACGAAGCCGTACACGCCCTTGGACGGATCGGTCAGCGCGTGCGCCATGCTCATTATTTCGTCGAACGTCTTCGGTGGCGCGTTGAAGCCCTTCGCCGACAGCAGTTCCTTGTTGTAGAACAGGATGAATAGGTCCTGATTGAGCGGCAACACGTTGATCTTGCCGTCGGGGCCGGTGGAGACCTCCATCGACGGCTTGCTGAAATCGGCCTGATCGAAATCCGAAGCAGTCAGCGAGGAGTCGGCGATGTAGGGCCGCAGGTCCTCCATCCACTTCGCCTTCTCGATCAGCTTCTTCTGCACGTGCATGCCGACATTGACCACGTCGAAGCTGGGATGACCGCTGGCCATCTCGAGCGCCACCTTGGGGCGCTGCTGCTGTTCGGGGATCTGCTCGAACCCGACGCTGATGCCAGTCAGGTCCTGGAAGTCCTTGATGTGGGCGCGCGCCACGTCGCCGCGCGGCGAGAGCTGGTAATTGACCTCGATGTGCTGGCCCTTGAATTGCTTCCAGTCGAATGCCGATTGCGCATTGGCCCGCGCGACGATGGCGGGCGCGGCGAGCACGGCGGCGGATGCCTGAAGCAGGCGACGGCGGCGGATCATTTGCTGGTCTCCTCCCGGATCAACCCCGACCGGGGTTCCGGGGGGACCATAAACGCGTGGGCTGGGTCGAGGAAGTGGGGCACCGTGCGGGATCACCTCTCCCGCAGAGCGGGAGAGGTGGTGTGGGGGTTGTTACAGTCGTTCCAGCAGGCGCCGCGCACGGTCTCGTTTGGCGGCATCCGGATCGCGGGCGACAATGCGCTGCAGCACCGAGATGGATCGGCGGTCGCCGGCCTCGGCGAGTTCGGAAGCCCATGTCGTCGCGCTTGTCGAACCACTGCCGGTCGAACGGCTTCAATGTCAGCGGCAGGCGCGTCCAGTAGTATTGCAGTTCGTCCGAGCGCCAGTCTGCATAGACGTCCTCCCATGACAGCGGCTGTCCATCGGGTTGCGCGTTGTCGGGATTGAACGGCTCGGCGACGGACTGATAGCGCACGTCCATCGACATGCGCAGCCGGTCGCTGCGGTTGGGCACGCCCTTGTGCACGGTCATGCTATGGAAGATCAGCACGTCGCCGACCGCGAATGGGCCGGACACCCAGCGCCCGTCGAGCGGATCGGTGATCTCGATCCCGCCGGCACCGAAGCCGATGTCGAAGTCGAACACACCGTGCGTGTGCGAGCCGGCAGCCACCTGCAACGGACCGACCTCCATCGGGCAGTCGATCAGCGGGAACCATGCGGTATAGACCTGCTCGGTCCCCTGCACGTTGGGGAAGTCCTGGTGCGCCTTGGTGGTGAATTCATCGCGCTGTGGAAAGATGTTGCGCATCAGCACCCGCGGATGCGGGAACGCGGGGGCGCCGATCATGCGCTGCATCAGGTCGATCAGCGCAGGGTGGTGCTTCAGCGCATGATATGATTCCAGCCGGTTGATCCGGCGCAGGGTCGCCAGATAGGCGGGATCGGGATCGACGCAGAAACCTGCAGGATCGGCGATCGCGGCATCGACCGGCCGGTCGCGGCGCAACCAGCCGGAGTCACGCGCGATCGCGCCGGCCTGTTGCTGGACGGCGGCAATTGCTTCGGCCGGCAGCAACCCGCGCAGGAACAGGTAGCCGTCCCGCCGCATGCGCTCGGCAAGCGCCGGGCCGTTGCCGATGAGACCGGTGGAATCCACGAAAGCCTGCATCTGCGTTTTCCTCAAGAGTTAGCCATGGCGCACGCGCGGATCGAGCAACCCATACAGCAGGTCGATCCCCAGATTAAGTGCGACGAACAGCACCGAAATCACCAGCACGATGCCCTCGACCTCCGTGTAGTCGCGCGCGTTCACTGCTTCGACCAGCAGGCTGGACAGACCAGGCCAGTTGAACACGTATTCGACAAGCACGGTGCCGCCGAGCAGCGAGCCCAGTTGCAGCCCGAGTACCGTGACCACCGGCGACAACGCGTTGCGCAGCACATGGTGCAGCAGCACGCGGCGCGGCGCCAGCCCCTTGGACCGCGCGGTGCGCACATGGTCGCGTTGCGCCACGTCCAGCACGGCGGCGCGCGTCATGCGGAACACGATCGCGGCCAGCCCGATCCCGATCGTGAAAGCCGGCATCGATAACAGCAGCAGGTGCCGACCGGGGGCCTGGGCAAACGCCACGTAGCCGCCCGCCGGCAGCCAGCCCAGCCATTGCGCGAACACCAGCACGATCAGCGTACCGGTGACGAAAACCGGAACCGCCAGCGCCAGCCCGGACAGCGCCGATGCGACGCGATCGAACCAGCCGCCGCGGCGCACCGCCGCGAGCGTGCCGCCGGGGATGCCGAGCAGCACAGCGAAGATGGCGCTCGCGGCGATCAGTTCCAGCGTGCGCGGCAGGCGCTGCATCAAGGTCGCGGCGACCGGCGATCCATCTTCGAGCGATTGCCCCAGATTGCCGTGCAACAGGCCGGCCATGCTGGCGGCGTATTGCACCATCACCGGGCGATCGAGACCGAGCGCGGTGCGCAACTCGGCCACCGCGGCGGGATCCGGCGCCACGCCGCCTTGCGACAACAGCAGTTCGGCAGGGTCGCCCGGCACCAAGTGGATGGCGAGGAATACCACGCTGGCAACGATCCACACCAGCAGCAGCGCGACGGCGATGCGACGGGCAAGCCAAACGATCATGCTGGCATCAGGCGAAGCTCGTGTTCTCCAGCGTGTAGCCGGAGTAGAACGTCAATGCGCCCGGCAGATTGGTGAACCCGTCCACGTCCTTGGCCATCGCATAGGCCTGCGAGCGCCAGGCCAGTCCGACAACCGGCGCCTGATCCAGCGCGAGCCGCTGCACCTTGTCGTAGATCGTCTTGCGCTTGCCCTGGTCGTATTCGGCGCGCCCGGCCACCAGCAGCTCGTGCAGTCCAGGCACGATCAGATCGAAGCTGCGCCCGTAGGACGGCGCCAGCGTGCCGTCGAGAAGCGTGGTGAGCGCGTCGGGGTCGTTGCTGTCGAGCGCCGTCCCCATCACCGAGATCTCGTACTGGCCGCGATTGCCGAGCGCCACGCGGGTCGGCCAGTCCGGCAGATTGAGCTGCGCCTGAACCCCGATCGCGGCAAGGTCCTGCTGCACCACCTCGGCGGTCATCTTGTGCATGCCGTACTGCGCGGTGGACAGCAGCGTGCAAGTGAAACCATTCGACAACCCGGCATCCGCGAGCAGTTTTTTCGCCCGGTCGGGATCGTAGCTCCAGGTATCGGCGAGGGACGGTTCATAGAACGTGGTGCCTTTCGGCAGCGGCATGCCTGCCAGTGCCGCGCCGCGTCCGAAGAACGCCGTCTTGACGATATCATCGCGCTTGATGGCGTAGGCGATGGCCTGCCGCACGCGGGCATCCTTGAACGGGCCGGAGCGGGCGTTGAAGGTCAGGTACATGAACGGTCCGAAAGTGGACTGCATTTTCAGTTTCGGGTTCTTCTCGATGGCGTCCATCGACTGCCAGGGCACGTATTCGATCAGATCGACATCGCCCGCATCCAGCGCGGCGGCACGCAGGTTTTCGTCGGGGTAGGCGATCAGCCGGATCGCCTTCAACTTCGGCAGACCGGGCTTGTAGTATTTATCGAACGCCGTCATTTCCAGCTTCACGCCGCGTTCATAGGATTTCAGCACGAACGGGCCGCAGCCGACCGGCAGCTCATCGGCGCTGCCGGTTCCGGCGGCAACGATCGGCATGTAGAAGGTGGCCAGCCATTCGGGCAGGGTGGCGACTGGTTCCTTCATCACCAGCCGGACGGTGTGCGCGTCCGGCGTTTCGATGCTCTGGGCGCCCTGGAACTGGGTGCGCAAATAGGCCGAGGAAGTCGGTGCGGCGACCTGCTCCAGCGTCCATTTCACGTCGGCCGAGGTGACCGGCTTGCCGTTATGGAAGCTGGCGTCGCGCAACTTGAACACCCAGCCGCTGTCGCCGTCGCGTTCCCAGTGCTCGGCCAGCTCGGGCTGGATGCTGCCGTCCGGGCCGTACGACAGCAGGCCGCGGTAGTGCATGATCGCCACGGTGCCGGCAGCAGTGCCGGCGTTGATCCACGGATGCAGGTTGGGCGGATAGGACGACAGACCGAAGGTCAGGGTGCCCGGGGTGCGCGCGGCACGGGCGGGGACGCGAAGGAAGGGCAGGGCGGCGCTGCCGGCAAGGATCGCGCGGCGGGAGAGCGGCATGGGAGCCTCCTGGTGGTCGTTTTCGAGACGGCCTGGAGGTGGAGTGTGGACCGCGACGCGCGGGGGCGCCAGGACGGGGCGCTACAGCGAGTGCGCGACGTGAGCGATCAGGGCGGCGAGGCCGACGGCGGTGGTAACGATGGCGCCGAAGGTCAGGCGGAAGTCGCGATCGTGGATGCGCCGAAGCTCGCCGGCTCCCTTGCTACTCCACGTAGATCATCTTCCGCGTCATTCCGCCGTCGATAACGAACTCGGCACCGGTGACGAAACCGCTTTCGGGTCCCAGCAACCACGCTGCCAGCGGATGCGATGTCGTCCACCGTGCCGATGCGTCCGGCCGGATGCTGTGCGTGATCCGCCGCGGTCGGTGCCGGCCCTTTGGTCAGGATCCAGCCCGGGCTGATGCAGTTCACCCGCACGTCCGGCCCCAGGCTGATCGCCAGCGCGTGCGTCAGCGCCACCAAGCCGCCCTTCGACGCCGCGTAGGATTTGGTGTTGGGTTCCGACATGTGCGCCCGCGTGGAGGCGATCGTTACCACCGCGCCGCGCGTTGTGCGCAGCAGCGTCTCGGCCGCGCGCACCAGCAGAAAGGTGCTGGTAAGATTGGTACCGATCACGCGTAACCATTCATCCAAAGCAAGCGCCGCGATCGGCTTACGGATCATGATCCCGGCGTTGCAAACGAGCGCATCGAGCCGCCCCTCCTGCGCCGTGATGCCGGCCAGCAGCGCGTTGACCTCGGGTTCCACGGACACGTCGCAGCGCACGGCCCGCCCGCCGCTCGGTACGGCGGCGGCATCGCGATCCGCGGTTATCACGCGATAGCCGTCACGCGACAGGCGCGCGGCGATCGCGGCGCCGATGCCGCGCGCGCCGCCGGTGACGAGGGCAACTTTCTGCGTCATGGCTGGGCTCCGTTGTTGCGGATCGCAGCTTGACGTGTTGACGCCCGCGATGCACCTCCCGACACTGGCCGCGTGCTTGTGCGAGGGCGAAATGCACGCAATCGACCTTTTGGTGAAGGCCGACTATCTCTATCCCATGACCGACGGGTTGCCGATCATCGGTGACGCGGAAATTGCCGTTGCCGGCGATCGAATCGTCTATGCCGGCCCGGCCAAGCCTTCGGGTCACTGGAAAGCGGGACGCGTGATTGCCCGCCCCGGAAGCGTCGTGCTGCCGGGTTTCGTGAACTGCCATTGCCACACCGCGTCGGTGGTGTTTCGCAGTCAGACCGATGATTTCAGCCGCGGCGTCGGCCTCGCCAGTATCGCATTCCGTATGGAGAAAGACATCTCGGAGGATGAATGGCGGTTGCTCGGCCAGATCGGCTGCGCCGACATGCTGCGCGCCGGCGTCACCACCATCAACGACATCTGGTACAGCCCCAGCAGTCTGGCGGAGACGGTCGAAACTGCGGCCTTCGCGCTAACATCGCCAACAAGGTGTTCGACGTTCACCTGGAGGAACTGTATCGCGGCGATTACACTCGCTATCCGGCACAGGGCGAAAGCCGACTGCGCGACGGCATCACCTTCGTCGAGCGCTGGCATGGGGCCTGCAACGGCCGGATTATCGGGCGGATCGGCACGCACGCGACGGACACTTGCAGTGCTGATCTGCATCGCCAAGCGCGCGCCGAGGCGGACCGGCTTGGCGTCGGGATGCACATCCACGCCGCGCAAAGTGCCGCGGAGGTTCGGCAGATCCAGGCCGAACACGGCTGCGGGCCGATGGAATACCTGCGCGACATCGGGATGCTGGCACCCGATGTCGTGCTGGCGCACCTGTCCTTCGCCACGGATGCCGACTTGGATGCGGTGCAGGAGGCGAAAGCGCGCTATGCGCACTGTCCGACGATCTATCCGCGTCGAGGCCGATATCCGCGGCTGGATGCGATCCTTGCGCGCGACATCCCGACGGGCTTCGGCACCGACTGGATGCAGAACGACCCGTTCGAGGGCATGCGGAATGCGATGAACGTGATGCGCGTTCGTCACCAGGATGCCGACTTGCTGCCCGGCAGCCAAGTGCTGTGGTTCCATACGATGGGAGCGGCGCGTGTGCTGGGGATGGAGGCCGAGATCGGTTCGCTGGAGCCGGGCAAGAAAGCGGACATGATCGTGGTGGATGTCAATCGGACTTATCTGCAACCTTACTACGGCGGGTATCCGGCGCTGGTGTTCTATGCCCGCGCGTCGGATGTCACGACCAGCGTCATCGACGGCCGCGTGGTGCTGGAAGACGGCCGCCCGGTCGATCTGGATATCGACGCGGCACTGCGGGCGCTGCCGGACCGGCTGCCGGGTTGGCGCAGCAAACTGGCAGGTCTGGGAAGTCGCAGCGTGTTTGGCGAGGCTTGCCTGTGCTGCTGATGGCGGCGAATACCGTCCCCGGCAACTATGACTTCAACAGTTCGTCCAGCATCATCGGGCAGGTCTCGGCCACCGGTTGAGGCGGCAGGCCGCCCAGCATCTTCGGCGGGCACCGCGTTCATCGTCATACGGGCTGGCGAGGTCGATCTTCTGTCGCATTGACGGCAGATACGCGGGGCCATAACGACGGGGGCGCCGGCTGCCGTGGGACGAGAGTCGTCGCTCATCGTGGGTGCCCACCTACCGCCCCAGCGCCTGCACGATCTCCTCCGTCATCTTCTTCGCGTCGCCGAACAGCATCATCGTGTTCGGCCGGAAGAACAGCTCGTTCTCCACCCCGGCATAACCGCTCGCCATGGAGCGTTTCACGAACAGCACCGTGCCCGCCTTCTCCACCTCCAGGATCGGCATTCCGTAGATCGGCGAGGTGCGGTCGGTCTTGGCCGCCGGGTTGGTGACGTCGTTCGCCCCGATCACATAGGCCACGTCGGCGGTAGCAAATTCGTTGTTGATCGTCTCCAGCTCGAAGACTTCATCATACGGCACATTCGCCTCGGCCAGCAGCACGTTCATGTGCCCGGGCATCCGGCCGGCGACGGGATGAATGGCGTATTTCACCTCCACGCCTTCGCTCTTCAGCACATCCGCCATCTCACGCAGCGCGTGCTGCGCCTGCGCCACCGCCATGCCATAGCCGGGCACCACGATCACCTTGCTGGCGTTCTTCAGGATGAAGGCCGCGTCCTCGGCGTTGCCGCTTTTCACCGTGCGGTCGCCGGCCGCGGCGCTCGCCGGACCGGCGGCGCCGCTTTCGGACCCGAAGCCGCCGAGCAGCACATTGATGATGCTGCGGTTCATCCCCTTGCACATCACGTACGACAGGATGGCGCCGGATGCGCCGACCAGCGCGCCGGTGATGATCAGCCCGAGATTCTGGATGGTGAAGCCGATGCCGCAGGCCGCCCAGCCGGAATAGCTGTTCAGCATGGAAATCACGACCGGCATGTCGGCGCCGCCGATCGGCACGATGATCAGGAACCCGAGCGCGAACGACAGGAACGCGAGCAGCCAGAACACCGCCTGGCTGCCGGTGACGACGAACACCGCGATCAGCACCACCGCCAGCAAACCGAGCGCCAGGTTCAGCGGGTGCTGCATCGGGAAGGTGATCGGCGCCCCCTTCATGATCCCTTGCAGCTTGCTGAAGGCGATGATCGAGCCGGTGAAGGTGATGGCGCCGATCACCAGGCCGATCGACATCTCGATCAGGCTTTCGGTGTAGATGTGGCCGGGCACGCCGATGCCGAACGCCTCCGGCGCGTTCAGCGCCGCGGCGGCGACGAACACCGCCGCCAGCCCGACCAGTGAATGGAACGCCGCGACAAGCTGCGGCAGCGCGGTCATCTGGATGCGCATGGCGATGAACACGCCGATCGAGCCGCCGATGATGACGCCGAGCACGATCAGCCCGTAGCCGCTGGCCCACATGTCGTTGCCGATCAGCGTGGCGAGCACGGCGATCAGCATGCCGATCATGCCGAGGCGGTTGCCCTGGCGCGACGTCACCGGGCTGGATAGGCCCGCGCAGCGCGAGCACGAACAGCACGGCGGCGATCAGATAGAAGAAAGCGGTCAGCTCGGGGGACAGCACGGTGCGGCTCCTACTGCTTTCGCCGGAACATCGACAGCATCCGGTGGGTGACCAGGAAGCCGCCGAAGATGTTCACCGATGCAAGCATCACCGCGACGAAGCCGAAGCCGCGCGACCAGTGCGACACCGCGAGCCCGGTCGCCAGCATCGCGCCGACGACGATCACCGAGCTGATCGCGTTGGTCACCGCCATCAGCGGCGAGTGCAGCGCCGGGGTGACGTTCCAGACCACGTAGTAGCCGACGAAACAGGCCATCACGAAGATCGCGAACAGGTAGATGAACGGGATGCCGACGCCGGTCGCCGCCGCGACAGGGCCGGCGCCGATCGCCGCGGCGTGGGCGGCGAGCGCGTGGGCCTGATCGGCCAGCCGGGCGGCCTCGTCAGCCAGGTCGTTGGGGGTCATCGGCGGTCTCCGGTGGATCAGGCGGCCTGGCTTTGCGGCGGCGTGAATTGCGGGTGCACGATCGCACCGCCGCGGGTCAGCATCA
Source organism: uncultured Pseudomonadota bacterium (assembly GCA_963764525.1). Classification (GTDB taxonomy): domain Bacteria; phylum Pseudomonadota; class Alphaproteobacteria; order Acetobacterales; family Acetobacteraceae; genus DATDIC01. The sequence continues at coordinate 76,929 of CAVXTC010000035.1, forward strand.
CGCCTTTCACTATGTCGTCGTCCGGCGGCAGACCCGGCGCCTTGGCCGCGTTGTCCCAGAAGGTGGACAGGAACGTCAGCAAGTTGCGCGCATAGAGCGAGCTGGCGGCAACCGGAATGCGCCCCGGCCAGTTATGATAGCCGAGGACGGCGACGCCGTTCGGGGTCAGCGTACGCTCGCCCGGCACGGTGGCTGCGCAGTTGCCGCCGGCATCGGCGGCCAGATCGATGATGACGCTGCCCTGGCGCATGCTGGCCACCATCGGCTCGGTCACGATCACCGGGGCGCGCCGGCCCATCACCAGGGCGGTGCAGATGACGATGTCGTTCTTGGCCACCGTGGTCGCCATCAGCTCGGCCTGCTTGCGGCGGAAGTCTTCGCTCATTTCCCGCGCGTAGGCGCCGGTCTGCTGCGCGGTCTCGGCATCCTCGACGCCGACGAAGGTGCCGCCCAGCGAGCGGATCTCCTCCTTCGCCGCCGGGCGGACGTCGGTCGCGGACACGATGGCACCCAGCCGGCGCGCGGTGGCAATCGCCTGCAGTCCGGCGACCCCGGCACCGATCACGAACACCCGCGCCGGCGGGACCGTGCCGGCGGCGGTCATCATCATCGGGAAGCCGCGCTGGAACGCGCCGGCCGCTTCGATCACTGCGCGATAGCCGGCAAGGTTGGCCTGCGAGGACAGCACGTCCATCGACTGCGCGCGGGTGATGCGCGGCAGCAACTCCATCGCCGCGGCGTCGATCCCGGCTTCCGCCAGCGCCGCGACCACACCAGGTTCGGCGAACGCATTGACGATGCAGACCAGCAACGCGCCACGCGGGATCAGCGCCAGAATCTCCGGCGTCGGGACCTGCACCGCGAACACAATTTCGGCGCCGGCAAGCGCCGCGGACGGATCGGGCGCGATCTCTGCGCCGGCGGAGGCGAAGTCGCTGTCGGGGATCGCCGCTGTCGCCCCGGCACCGGTTTCAATCGCGACGGTCAGGCCGAGAGCGGTCAGGCGTTTCACGGTTTCCGCCGTGGCGGCCACGCGCGTCTCGGACGCGCGGCGTTCCTTCAGCACCGCAAGGCGCATCCGTTGATCCTTCAGGCAGGGGCCGGGACCATGCGCGAAGGGGGAGGAGGGTGCAAGGGGCCTGAGGTGCGGCGGGTTCCGATTCGGATTTGCTGGCCGAAAGTGCTCATATGGCCGAAACCGGCAAATCGAACCAACCAGGAAGGCTAGATCCTCGAATGACGAGCAATGGCCAAAGTCTCCGAATTCGGTAAGATGAACCATGCCGGCCCAGATTCGGCGTCGAGATCGGGTTAGAGCACGGCGGGCCGGTCGTGGTCCGGGTTGAAGATGGCGAAATACGCATCCTGAACGATGCAGGGAAGCTATCCTTCGCTTTCAGGCGCTGGCCCGCAAGTTGGTCGCGGAGATCCGGCGATACGCGTGGATCGACTTCATCGCGGGACCGGCACGGGAGAAGCCACGCGGGAAGGCGATGGCGAGTGACCTGGACGACGCATCGGCGGTTTTGGCTGGCCTTCAAGGAGCCGGGCCAGCACCGGGTGCTGGCCGCGGTTTTGCTGGCGCCGAAATGACAACCGTGAACTACACCGAAGTCGGCAAGCGGTTGTACCTGATGGCGCGTCCTGAGGAGAAGGTGCGGGCGATGCACGCGGATCTGCCTGTTCCACTTTGGTTCCGGTCGATGGCGATCTTGCGCTTGCGCGCCGCCTTGATGGTGTCGCGAGACCCGGCGGGCCGGTCTGTCGCTGGGCGACCGACTGTGCCTCGCGCTGGCGCAGCGAACCGGCCGTCCTGCGTTGACGGCCGACCGAGCCTGGCAAGCTCGTGGCGGATGCTATCGGGGTTGCCGTCGAAACGATCCGATAAAGCCCCATCCCTGGCCGCCGCCCGCTTTCGCGCCCGCTTCATTGGGCGTAGCCTCCCGTCCCCAATTCACAGGAGAGCCAGCCATGGACGACATCGTCATCGTCTCGGCCGTCCGCACCCCGGTCGGCAGCTTCAACGGCGTGCTCGGCACGCTGTCCGCCAGCGTGCTCGGCACCGTCGCGCTGAAAGCCGCCATGGAGCACGCGAAGGTCGAGCCTGGGGACGTGGACGAAGCCATCCTCGGCCAGGTCCTGGCGGCCGGCGAGGGCCAGAACCCCGCGCGTCAGGCGGCGCGCGCCGCCGGATTGCCGGATTCCAAGACTGCCTTCGGCGATCAATCAGGTGTGCGGGTCCGGCCTGCGCGCGGTCGCGCTGGCGGCGCAGCAGATCCGTACCGGCGAGAGCAGACATCGTCGCCGCCGGCGGCATGGAAAGCATGAGCCAGTCGAAGCACGCCGCCTATCTGCGCGCCGGCACCAAGATGGGCGGCCTCGAATTCATCGATACGATGCTGAAGGACGGGCTGTGGGACGCATTCCACGGCTACCACATGGGCAACACCGCGGAGAACGTGGCGCGCGCCTATCAGATCACGCGCGAGGAGCAGGACGCGTTCGCGCTCGGGTCGCAGCACAAGGCATCGGCGGCGCAGAAATCCGGCCGCTTCAAGGACGAGATCGCGCCGGTCACCGTGCAGGGCCGCAAGGGCGACACCGTCGTTTCCGACGACGAATATATCCGCCACGATGCCAACGCGGAGACGATGGCCAAGCTGCGGCCGGCGTTTTCCAAGGACGGGACGGTCACCGCCGGCAACGCCTCCGGCATCAACGACGGCGGCTGCCGCACTGGTGCTGATGACGGCGTCGGAAGCCGCGAAACGGGGTCTGAAGCCGCTGGCGCGCATCGCCGCGTTTGCCACCGCCGGCGTCGATCCGGCGGTGATGGGCACCGGACCGATCCCGTCCACCCGCAAGGCGCTGAGCCGGGCGGGCTGGAAACCGGACCAGCTTGATCTTGTCGAAGCCAACGAGGCGTTCGCCGCGCAGGCCATCGCGGTCAACAAGGACCTCGGCTGGGATACGTCGAAAGTGAACGTCAACGGCGGCGCCATCGCCATCGGCCATCCGATCGGTGCATCGGGCGCGCGCGTGCTGGTCACGCTGTTGCACGAGATGCAGAAGCGCGACGCGAAAAAGGGGCTGGCGACATTGTGCATCGGCGGCGGCATGGGCGTGGCGATGTGCCTGGAGCGGTGACCGCATCCGATGGCGGGCCTGTTTTTCGAGGAGTTCCATGAAGGCCAGGTGTTCGAGCATTCGCTCTCGCGCACCGTCACCGAAATGGACAACGTGCTGTTCTAGTCGCTGACGATGAACCCGCAGCCGCTGCATTTGGATGCGGAGTTCGCAAAGACCACCGAGTTCGGCCGGCCGCTGGTGAACAGCCTGTTCACGCTCGGCCTGCTGATCGGCATGACCGTGGGTGAGACGACGCTGGGTACCACGATCGCCAACCTCGGCATGAGCAAGGTGGAGTTTCCAAAGCCGGTGTTTCATGGCGACACGATCCGCGCGCGCTCGATCGTGCGCTCCGTGCGGGCGAGCAGGTCGCGACCGGAGGCCGGGGTGGTGGAATTCGAACACCAGGCGGTCAATCAGCGGGCTGAAATCGTGGCGACCTGCCTGCGGGCGGCGTTCATGAAACGCCGCCCGCAGGCTGACCAGGAAAGGGCACGACATGACGAAGCTGCGAATGAGCCATCTCACCGGCGGGGAGGCGCGCGAGGAGCTGGCGCGCAACCCGGTGATGCTGCTGCCGATGGGCAGCCACGAGGACCAGGGCCCGCACGCGCCGATGGGCGACTGGATGCTTGCCGACGCGATTGCGGAGCGGATCGCCGGCCGGGCGACGGAGCGCGGGACGCGCACGCTGGTGGCGCCCAGCCTGCCGTTTGGCGGCGCGGATTATTTCGGTTCGATGCCCGGCGGGATCGCCCTCGGCCAGGCGACGCTGCGCGCGGTGATCTCGGACATGCTGGCCTGCCTGCTGCGGCACGGGCTGACGCGGATCGTGGTGATCAACGGCCATGGCGGCAACGTGCAGGCGATCCACGACGCCACCCATCCGATCTGGGTGGAACGCAAAATCCTGATACCCAGCCTGTATCTGTGGCGCATCGGGTATTCTCTGCTGCCTGGTATCGTTGGTGCCGAGACGTCGGCGAAGGTGTCCGGCCACGGCGCCGATCCGCTCACCAGCATCGGTCTGCACCTGTTCCCGGAACTGATGCGTCCGGACCTGGTTCCGTCGCCGCTGCCGCAGCAGGAGGTGATGGGGATCAAGCTGACCGCGTTCGGCGTCGGTCGGTTCGAGGGCGCCGAGGTGGCGATGCCGGTGGAGTATCACGAGGTCTCGCCGGACGGGGTGCGCGGGGGCGATCCGCGGCTGTGCAAGCCGGAGACGGGGGCAGCGCTGGTCGAGCAGCTTACCGAAATCGGCGCTCGTTTCGTACGGCACTTTGCGGGTCAGGCGGGGTGAACGCGGATGCGGAAATCGCTGATGCGGGCGGCCAGCGCGGTGAACGTCTGGATTTACCGTCTGAGCGGCGGCACATTGATGGGCCGGTTTCCGTCCGGCGCGCCGGTCTGCCTGCTTACGACCGTTGGCCGCCGATCGGGTGCACGTCGTAGCGTGCCGCTGCTTTATCTGCTGGACGGGAACGACCTTGTGGTTGTCGCTTCGCAGGGCGGTGCGCCCAAGGATCCGGGATGGTACTCAATCTGGAAGCCAAGCCCGCAGCCGAGGTGGAAATCGGCCGTTCGCGCTTCGCGGTTGCAGCGCGGCGCGTCGATGAGGATGAAAAAACCCGGCTCTGGCCGCGGCTTGTGACAATCTACCCGGCGTACGAGACGTATCAGCGTGGCACCACGCGGCGCATTCCGGTCGTGCGACTGAGCCGCGTGTAACTACCCAGCCACCTGCCGGGGACGATAGATCGCCACGTGCGTGATGCGCGCCACGGCTCGTTCGCTCGCCAGCACCAGAGCCTCCAGTTCCACGAAGCGGTGACCCTTGCGTTCGTAATTGGCGCTGACGCGTGCATGGACGGACAGCGTGCCGCCGACCCGCGCCGGCGCCAGATTGCGCACTGTGCTGCCGACATGCATCCACGGGCCAAGCACGACATTATGGCTCAGCGCCCAATTGCAGGTGCGCAGCACAATTCCGGGGTGCGCAAGACCTTCGCGCGCATAGATCGGGTCGGTTTCGCGCACATCGGCAAGATACCTCGCCGTGAAATCGGGCGTCAGCGCCAGCGGGCGCATCCCGAGCAGCCGACCGACGGCGAGCGAAGTCTCGTCGGCCGGCGGCCGGTTCTCCGTCGGGGCGGGCGGTTCGGCGAAAGTCTCCGCGGCGGCGGGGGCGACGGGCAAACCGGCTTGCCCGGTCGCGCAGTCCTGTCCGGCGCTGTGCACCGCCAGCACCAATCCGTCTGTGGTTTCCGAAGATACCACAGCCGCGTCCTTGCCGTCATATACAGGCTTGCTGAAGCGGCACTCGGCGGTGCCGTGGTCCAGCCAGGCACGGCCCCAGTGCGCCACCGGAGCGTGCATCATGTACGCATAGACATCGACGCCCGGCACCAGGCCGCCGGTAAATCCGAAGCGGCGCGCCACGGCATCGTCGTGGATCTTGTTCTCCGAGTCGCGCGCCGAGTTGTACGCCTGCACCGTGTATTGTTCGGCCATTCCGTTCCTCGTTTCGTCCGCATGAGTCACGTCAACGTGACCTGTCCGGCCATCCGGGTCCAGCCTGTCGGACGGTAATGTACCATGGATGTTTGATCAGCGTCCGGTGCTGCCGAAACCACCGTCGGCACGCGCGGTGGGATCGAGCGTGGATACCTCATGCCAGCGGGCGCGGGTCACCGGGGCGAGCACGGCCTGGGCGATCCGCGCGCCGCGCTCCACCGTGAACGCGGTCTCGCCGGCGTTCAGCACGATGATCTGGATCTCGCCGCGGTAATCTTCATCGATGGTGCCTGGGCTGTTCGGCAGCACGATGCCGTGGCGCAGCGCCAGCCCGGAGCGGGGCCGGACCTGCAATTCAAACCCGGCCGGGAGTGCCACCGCCAGACCGGTCGGGATTAGCGCCCGGCCGCCGGGCGGGATCGTCACCGGCGCAACGACAGCGGCGAGCAGGTCCATGCCGGCGGCTCCGGCGGTGGCATAGGCCGGCAACGGCAGGTCCTGGGCGTGCGGCAGCCGGTGGACGGCGATGGGGATTGTCATGCGAGCGTCTCGGCGACGCGGGCAGCCAGCCGCCTTGCGACTTCCGTCTTGGGCAGGCGTGGCCAGTCCTCCGTGCCATCCGCGGTGATCAGGTGCACCGCGTTGTCCTCGCCGCCCATAATGCCGGTTGCCGCGGAGACATCGTTGGCAACGATCCAGTCGCAGCCCTTGCGGGCACGCTTAGCGGCGGCGTTTTCCATCAGCGCGTCGGTTTCGGCGGCAAAGCCGATCACCAGAGCGGGGCGGGGCGGGCCGGGCTGCGACAGCGTGGCCAGGATGTCGGGGTTCGGAACCAACTCCAATGCCGGTGGGGCGCGGCCGGGAACTTTCTTGATCTTGCCCTCGGCCGGCTGGGCGGCGCGCCAGTCGGCCACCGCGGCGGCGCACACGGCGACATCGGCGGGCAGCGCGGCCAGGCAGGCATCCAGCATTTCGCGTGCGGTCTCGACATGGCGCACCGCGACCCCCGGTGGGTCGGTCACTGCGACCGGCCCGCTGACCAGCGTCACTCGCGCGCCCAGCGCGGCCAGCGCCGCGGCGATGGCGTGGCCCTGGCGACCGCTGCTGCGGTTGGCAAGGTAACGAACCGGATCGATCGGCTCATGGGTCGGTCCGCTGGTCACCAGGGCGTGCCGGCCCGACAAGGCGCGGGTGGGGGCCAGTATTGCCTCGATCGCGGCCAGGATCGCCGGCGGCTCGGCCAGTCGGCCCGGTCCGTATTCATTGCAGGCCATGGCGCCCTCATCCGGGCCGACCACCTGCACGCCGCGACGCGCCAGCAGCGCCATGATGGCCTGCGTCGCCGGATGCAGCCACATGCGGACGTTCATTGCGGGTGCAACCAGCACCGGCTTGTCGGTGGCAAGCAGCAGTGTGGCCGCAAGGTCGTTGGCCAGCCCGGCCGCCATCTTCGCCAGCAGGTCGGCGGAGGCCGGCGCCACCACCACCAGGTCCGCGCTGCGCGAAAGCTGGATGTGGCCCATCTCGCTTTCGTCGGTCAGCGAGAACAGGTCAGTGTACACCTTGGATTCGCTGAGCGCCTGCAACGACAGCGGGGTGATGAAGTGCCGTCCGGCCTCGGTCAGCACGCAGGTGACGCCGCAATTTTGCGCCCGCAGCAGGCGGATCAATTCGAGCGCCTTATACGCGGCAATCCCGCCGGCGACGATCAGCAGCACATTTTTGCCGGCCAAGCCGCTCACAAGCGCCATCCGTGGTGGATTGCCGCAATGCCGCCCGACAAATTGCGCGCCGACACACGGGCGAACCCGGCCTGCTGCATCATCGCGGCCAGTTGCTCCTGATCGGGAAACGTGCGGATGCTTTCAGCCAGATACTGGTAACTGTCCGCATCACCGGCAACCAGCGCGCCAAGCCGCGGCAGCACTCGGAACGACCAGGCATCATAGGCGGGCGCCAGCGCGGCCACCTGCACCTTGCTGAACTCCAGGCAGAAGAACCGGCCGCCCGGGCGCAGCACGCGGCGCGCTTCGGCAAGCACGGATTGTTTGTCGGTGCAGTTGCGCAGGCCGAAGGCGATGGAGACACGATCGAAGCTGCGATCCGGCAACGGCAGCCGCTCGGCATCGGCGGCCACGAAATCCAGGCCGGCAACGAAGCCTCGTTCCACCGCGCGATCCCGGGCGATGGACAGCATCGAAGCGGTAAGGTCGGCCATCAGCACCGGCCCGCCGCCCCCGGCAAGCCAGCGCAACCCGATATCGCCGGTACCGGCGGCGAGGTCGAGCAGGCGGCGGTGCGGCCGCGGGTCCAGCGCGGTGACGAAGACCTGCTTTCCACGCGCGATGGATGCCAAGCGACATCAGGTCGTTCATCAGGTCGTAGCGGGGCGCCACGCTGTCGAACACCGCGCGCACGAGACCGGGCTTCGCGCCGGCCGGGACGCGGCGGAAGCCGAAATCCACCGTTTTCGCCGAGGCGGGGTTGTCGCTCATGCGGGGGCACGTATAGACCTGCGCCTCGTTGTGCGGGAGGGGGCAGTCAGGGCAATGCCGGAACTCCCCGAAGTCGAAACGGTCATGCGTGGGCTGCAAGCGCGGCTTGAAGGTCGCACCATCGCGCGCGCGGCGATCAACCGCCCCGACCTGCGCTGGGCCTTTCCGGAGGGACTGGAACATCGACTGACCGGCGCGCGGGTCGTTGGGTTTCGCCGGCGCGGCAAGTATATCCTGATACGGCTTGCCGGCGGATGGTCGGTGCTGCTGCATCTCGGGATGTCCGGGCGGATTCTGATCGGCCCGGCGCGGCCCAACCAGCCGACGTTGCACGAGCACCTGGTGCTGGAAATCGACGATGGCTGGCGCGTCGGCTTTGTAGATCCGCGCCGGTTCGGCTCGGTCGATCTGGTGCCCACCGCCGAAGAAGACCGGCACCGGCTGCTAATCGGCCTGGGACCGGAACCTTTGTCCGATGCATTCACGCCGGCCGTGCTGTCGGCGGCACTGGACGGCAAGCGCACGCCGATCAAGGCGGCGCTGCTGGATCAGTCGGTCGCGGCCGGGTTGGGTAACATCTACGTCTGCGAGGCACTGTTCCGTGCGCGCATCAGTCCTCGCCGGCTGGCATACACGGTGCCGGGTGAGCGCGCCGCACGTCTGGTCCCGGCGATCAAAGCGACGTTGACGGAAGCGATCGCTGCCGGCGGCTCCTCTCTGCGCGATTATGTGCAACCGGACGGCGAGCTTGGCTATTTCCAGCACGCCTGGAAGGTGTACGGGCGTGAGGGTGAGCGTTGCGAGCGCTGTCCCGGGCCGCCCTGCCCCGGCATTGCCCGCATCGTGCAGGCCGGTCGCAGTACCTTCTATTGCCGGCGCACGCAGCGGTAGCT
>CAVXTC010000036.1:0-211989 GCA_963764525.1 uncultured Pseudomonadota bacterium
TATCGGGCCGATGCGCCGCCGCGCATGAAAGCGATATCGTCATGGCCGGCGAAGGCCGGCCATCCGGAACGTGTCAACGACTTTGATGCAGTCGGGTTCGGAATTTAGGCTCGATTATGTGGCGGCCGCCACCGGCCTTTGGGATAGGCAATCGCTCGCAACGGTGGTCTTCCGTGCTCAAGGGCGTAGGACCACAGTGGGTGGAAACGCGGCCTTCCGAATTTGGCCGGGTCTGTGATGCCCTGGCGTTGAAAGCGGTCATTTCACCGCCTGGACCTGCGCGCATCCCGGCACGGCGCCGGCGCTTGGCAGGCCGAAGGGCAGCGGGATATCCTCGTCCATGAGGGGCTGCCGCTTCTCGCGGGTCGAGGAGGATTTACTGGATGGACGTAGCGGCGTGGCTGCGCAGCTTGGCGCTCGAACAATACGCGTCCTGCATTCCACGACAACGATGTCGATGGCGAAGTGCTTTCGGAACTGACGGCCGACGACCTGATCAGCATCGGCGTGACCTCGGTCGGTCACCACCACAAACTGCTTGCGGCGATCGCGGCCCTGGGAAATCTGAAACAGCATCGACCCTGGCCGCCGATGCCTCGGATGAACTGAGCCCGACGCCGGCCTCGGTCTCCGCGGCACCAACTACCGATGGCGGAGCGTCGACAGCTTACCGTTATGTTCTGCGACCTCGTGGGCTCAACGGAGATGTCGGCTCGCCTCGACCCGGAAGTTTTCTAAGCGATGTCATCGGGGCGTTTCAAAAGGGCTGTTGTCTGGAAATGCCGTGATTGGGTTCGGGGGGTCGGTTGCCAAGTACATGGGCGATGCAGCACTCGTACTATTTCGGCTATCCCGGAGGCGCACGAAGACGACGCCGAGCGGGCGGTCCACGCGCGGGGCTGGGCGCGATCGATGCGGTCGGGCGCCTCGATGTCAAATCCGCCAGGCTGCAAGCGCGCGTCGGGATCGCAACGGGGCTCTCCATCGTCGGTGATTTGCTCGGGTCGGGATCGGCGCAAGAGCTGGCGGCGGTTGGCGGAACGCCAAACCTGGCGGCCCGCTTGCAAGGCTTGGCCGAGCCGAACGCTGTGGTAATCGCCGATGGCGCCCGACGGCAGATCGGCGGGCTACTTCGAGTTGCACGATCTTGGGCTGCACAACCTCAAAGGGCTTCTCCGGCGAGCGAGTCAGCGCTTGGCGTGTCGTCAGCGATAGCGGTATGGCCAGTGGTTTCGAGGCGTTGCATGGCGGGACGATGATGCTTTTGACCGGCCGCCAGGAGGAGTTGGAGCTGCTAGTCCGTCGTTGGACGCAGGCGCGGGCCGGCCACGGTCGGACTGTCATGGTTTCAGGCGAGCCGGGTATCGGCAAGTCGCGCTTGCTGGCAGCTCTGAACAAGAATTGCGAGGCGAACCGCACACCCGGTTACGCTACTTCTGCTCGCCGCACCAACAGGACAGTCCCTGCGGCCTGTGGTCCGCCAGATTGAATTCGCGGCTGGTTTCACTCGCGACGACACGCCCGCTGATCGTGTGGATAGCTCCAGCAATTCCTTCCACGATCCACCAGAAGATGTCGCTTATCGCAGCATTGTTGCTGCTGCCAACCAACGGGCTGTCGATGCCCAACTTAAGCCCGCGGCGACGCAAGGAGCGAACGTTCGAGGCGCTGATCCGTCAGGTTAAACGGTTGAGCCAAGAAAGCGCAGTGCTGATGCTATTCGAGGACGTTGAGTTGGAGCGACCCAAGCACGCGCGACATCCTGGACGTTCTCGTCGGCGTCTTGGGGAAGTTGCGGGTCCTGGTGGTGATGACGTTTCGGCCCGAGTTTTTCCTGGCACCGTGGACCGGGCGCGCCGGGGTCACTCTGACGACGCTGAGCAGGCTCGACCCTTATAGAAGCAACATCCCTTGTCGTGAACATGGCAGAAGGACCGGTGCTGCCACCGGAATTGCTCGACCGGATCGTCGCGCAGTCGGATGGGGTGCCGCTGTTTATCGAGGAGCTGACCAAGGCGGTCATGGAAGCCGAGCCGCAGGCAGGCCCGGGCGGGCGGCGGCCGCCACCGCGGTTCCCGCGACGTTCCGGGCGTCCCTGCTGGCCCGCCTCGACCGCAGCCGGTCGGCTACGGCAAGTCGCGCAGGTCGGCGCGGTGATCGGCCGCGACTTCCCGCGCACGCTGCTAGTTTCGGGTGCTGCTCGGCCTGCCGGACTCGAATGCTCGACTGAGGGTCTCGATCAGCTGTTCGCCGCCTGGCCTGCTGTTTCGCCGCGGAGAAGGCGCGGTCGGCCGCCTACGCCTTCAAGCACGCCCTCGTCCAGGACACCGCCTACGACAGCCTGCTCCGCAGCACGACGCTCGCGAACTGCATGCCACCATCGTCTGCCGCGCTGGAGCGCGACTCCGGAGGGCATCCGCGGCTTCTGTCCCATCCCGCGCTTGCTCGGCTCATCATTCGCCCAGGCAGGCTGACCGGCGAAGGCCGCTTTTGTTTTCGGATCGCTGGCGGCACCGCGCCGCCGAGCGGCCTGGTAGCGGAGGAAACCAAGAGGCAGCTCGAACGCGGACTGCAGTTTGCCGAGAGGACTTCCGTTCGGCCCCGATCGCTACCGTCTAGAGGCCGAGCTGCTAATTGCGCTTGGGCGCATTCTGTTACCGACGCTAGGACAGACGCATCCGGAAACCGACAGGGTCCTCGAACGCGCAGTGGCGATATGCCGCAAGTTCGATGATGGGCGATGCTGGCTCGCTCACTGTATGCCCTAGGTATCGTGGCTGAGGTTCGCGGCGACCTGCGAACCGCGCAAGCGATCGGAGAGGAGTTCCTGGCTATCGCAGAATTGAAGCAAGATATAAGTATCGCAATCGCTGGACGCGTGCGGCTCGGCGCAGCAATGTTTTATCAAGGTCGCTTCGCCGTAGCGCGCGATACCTTATCGGAGGCCTTGGACTTGTGCACACCAGGGCACACGTACTGCTCGATGTCGCTGTCGCATCGACGCCCGATGTATCGGCACTATCGTCCCTAACGCCCACCCTAGCGTATCTCGGGTATACTGACCAAGCCGCCACTCACGCAGAGCAGGCCGTTCTAAAGGCAAAGCAGCTTGGGCCGATACCACTTGTGTTGACGCTGCACCATTCGGTCCGAACAGCATTGGCCCGCCGCGACGATGCCTGGTGTCATGAGGCTGCCGAGATGCAAATGGCCATCGCCGAAGAGCAGGGGCTCCTACCCTTCTTGGCGAACGCCCGCTGTTACCTTGGTTGGCTTAAGGCCAAACAAGGTAACACACGTGAGGGCTTGATACTGGTTACGGAGGGGACCGCCATGTTGGCTTCCCTCGGCTACAACCTAACAAGCCTTTTCAACTGTCTTATGTCCGATGCCCTGGCATGGTCCGGGCGGCAATCCGATGCCGTGGCTGTGTTGGACGAAACCTTGGCGTTGTCGGCTCGCACTGGAGCGGGCTGGCTGGACGCCGAGCTGCACCGACGCAAAGCGGTACCTGTTGATCACCGGCTCGGAGTGGAATGCAACGGCGGCGGAAGAACGATTCCGAGAGGCTATCGACATCGCGCGCGCCCAGGCAGCAAAACTTTTCGAGCTTCGGGCTGGCATCGGCCTTGCCAGGCTCTTGTGTGGCGATGGGCGAGGGGCTGAAGCTTATGCCCTGCTCGCACCGATTTATGCTTGGTTCACGGAAGGATTCAGCACTGCCGACCTGGCTGATGCGCGGGAGTTGCTGGACGAGCTCGCCACCTCGCCGACATAAGGCCCGCGACGGCGATCACGAAGCTCGCATCGGCCCGCTCAGCCGTTTTTGCATGTCGGCGACCATTCCAACCAGCTTCGGGGGAGCAATTTCGCTAGCGAATTATGGCCGTGGGTCAATTGTCGCATCCGCCTCTACGGAACGGGTTGACAACTTTGGGTCGATTGCCGCCGGACAGCCCTACCTCAACGAACGGCTGCTTATTCCATAAGGTGGCTCGATTTGGATCGCTTCCTGCTGCCGAAAGGCTGCAGGACCAGATGCCTGCCTCTCGCGGTTGCGCACTCGAAAGCGGACGTTCCGCTCCCGTGAAGAGTTTCGGACGCCGCTTGGCGTACGAAAGTCCGCGAGGAACGAACCCGCGGTGTGTGGCCCGAGGCTTATGGGGATTTGAGGATTTGCGTGTGGTGAGGGTTACCGGCGTGGTGTTCGCCCGGCTGCCCAGGACCGCTCGCTGCGGCGGTTTTGCCGGCCAAACAGGGCACTGCTCGAATGCCGCGTATGGGCCAAATCGGCGATGCCGTGTGGGATTGGCGTGATTGACGGCGTGAGCGCATCACCGGGCGCATGGGGTGTCGATGGCCGATGCGATAAGGCAGCGACCCGGCGTGGGTACGGAGCCGTGCCGGGTCACGGCGTCATCATCCCGGTTGATGCGGGGAAGCTGGCGGCCCGCGCGGCTGCATCCAGCGTTGGAAGGTTTCGGTGATGATCATGCGCCCGCCGCAGCACGGACAGGGCGGCCGCAGCTCCGTCGGTTCGACCGGTTCATCTGGCTCTGCTGCCGGCGGCACCGCGAGCAGATGTCGGACGCGGGCGAGATTGGCCTTGCGGGTGGCGCTGGCGAGTAAGCCATAGTGCCGAATGCGGTGAAAACCCTTCGGCAGAACGTGCAGCAGGAAACGCCGGATGAACTCATCGGTGGCGAGCGTCATTGTGCGATAGCGTTCGGCGCCGTCGCGGCGATAATCCTTGTAGCGGAAGGTGACGCCGCTTTCGTCGAGCGAGATCAGCCGGCGGTTTGAGATGGCGACGCGGTGCGTGTAGCGCGACAGATAGGCGAGCACCGCCTCTGGCCCGCCAAATGGTGGCTTTGCGTAGACCACCCAGTTCTTCTTCCGCAGCGGTGCGATGAAACGCAGGAAGGCGCTTTTGTTCGCGCAACCCGGCGTGGTCACCGAAGAAGGCGAGCCGGCCGGCGGTATGAAGTTCAAGCAGCTGCGTCAGGAACAGGCGGCGGAACAATTTGGACAGGACACGGACCGGCAGCAGAAAGGCCGGCCGGGACGACACCCAGCGCTCTCCATCGAGCGAGATGCCGCCACCGGGCACGATCATGTGCATGTGGGGGTGGTGCGTCATGCCGAGCCCCAGGTGTGGAGCACGGCGGTGATGCCGATGCGCGCGCCAAGATGGCGCCGGTCGGCGGCGATGGTGAGCATGGTCTCTGACGCCGCCCGGAACAGCAGGTCGTACATAACCGCCTTGTTGTGCAAGGCGATGTCGGCGAGTTCGGCGGGAACGCTGAAGACGACGTGGAAGTATCCGACCGGCAGCAGGTCGGCCTCGCGCTCGGCCAGCCAGGTGCGTGCGGCGGCGCCCTGGCACTTGGGGCAGTGCCGGTTGCGGCAGCTGTTATAGGCGATCCGCCGATGGCCGCAGTCCTCGCAGGCCTCGACATGACCGCCCAGAGCCGCCGTGCGGCAATGCTCGATCGCCGACATGACCTTGAGCTGATGAAGGCTCAGGTGTCCGGCATGGGTGGCCCGATAAGCGGGTCCGGCGGCACGGAAGATGTCGGCGACCTCGAGCGAGGCGCGCACCGCCTCAGCCGGCGGGATGCGATCTCTCCGGCCCTGAATATGCCGAGCTTGTCGAGCGGGCTGGTCACGGTGCGCACCGTTCGGGTCGCAACCTTGGTGTAGAAGGCGGTGTTCTCCAGCTTGGCGTGCCCGAGCAGAACCTGGATGACGCGGATATCGACGCCGTCTTCCAGCAGATGGGTGGCAAAGCTGTGCCGCAGTGTGTGCGGTCCGACCCGCTTGGTGATCTCCGCGGCCTGTGCCGCCTCGACGACGATGCGATGGAGTTGCCGGGTGCTGATCGGCTTCATGGCGTGCTGTCCCGGAAACAGCCAACCGTCGCGATGCATCACGCCCTGTTGGTGCCCGACCTTCCACCACTCGCGCAGCAGGGTGAGCAGATCTGCCGGGAGGATGGCATTGCGATACCGGCCACCCTTGCCACGCTCGACCCTGAGCAGCATGCGCTCGCTGTCGATATCGGCGACCTTGAGCGCCGCGACCTCGGCCACGCGCAGGCCAGCGCCATAGGCGACCGAGAGAGCCGCCTGATGCTTGAGGCAGGTGGTCGCGTTGAGCAGTCGTGCAACCTCGTCCCGGCTCAGCACCAGTGGCAGGTTGCGCGGATGCGCCACCCGGATCAGCTTGCGTGCCAGGTCGGGCCGGTCGATCGGTGTGCGTGAAGAAGAACCGCAACGCCGACACAATGCTGTTCATGGTCGGCGTCGGCATGCCGGCATCGCGCTGTTCGATCTGGAATCGGCGCACGTCATCCGCCGTCGCCGTATCGGGTGAGCGCCGCAGGAAGGTTGCGAAGCGTCCGACGTCGCGAATGTAGTTGCGCTGCGTCTCGCGCGAGAACCGGCGCATGTTCATGTCGTCGATCAAGCGCTGGCGCAGTGGGCTGATCGCAGCGGTGCGAATTGACTCGTCCATCGGTCGGCTCCTCTCGGTTGAAGGGAGCCGAAATGCTTCGCCCGCACCGGGCTGCGCTCAATCCAGGTGCATCAGCTGGGCCACTACTCCTCGATCAACACCCCGCACCCCTCCCGCGCAGCGGGTTCGTTCTTCGGCCAGCTCCGGACTTCGTGCCGACCAGCTCTGGAAGGTCCGCAAAGGGTCGACTGCGGTCCTCCAGCTTCTATCGCGTGGACACGCTCGCCCTCCGGATCGAACGTTCGGTCCAGTTGCCACCCGCCCCTATGACTGGGGTCGGCATTCAGGCACGGTTTTCGGCGTGGGCCGGTTGATCCATGTGGCGGTGGGTTTGGCGATGGGCACCGGCGCCTTGTCGACGAAGCGCGCCGGGTGCTTGGCGAACGCGCGGTGAAGCGTGACCTGCCGGGCCGCGTGGACAGCGTCCGCCTGACCGAAATGCACCTGATCCGGCGTCATCAGACCAATCCCGGCGTGGTGATGGTCCTGGTTATACCAGTTGAAGAACGCGCGGCAGAAGCCTCGGGCATCTTCGATGCAGCCGAACCGCCGGGCGCCGGGCATGACAGCGTTGGGCTTCGATCGCCCGGGGGGACATTTTCATAGCAGGTCGCTCCACTGCGCAGAGCGACCTCTCGAGGTTAAAGCAGGCTAAGCCTGCCCGACCTCCACACGCGTGTCGTTGAAGCAGGCCCCTTCCGCCAGATCCGCCCGCATCTCCGCCGAGACCAGCGCCGAAATCGTCTGTCCGGTCCGGCTGGTCGCCAGCCAGGCCCCCTTCTCGCTGGCAACCACGCCGGGGGGCACCGCATCGGTGACCTCCAGCGGCAGGATCACCTCGCCCAACTCGTTCCAGACACGCACATCGGCGCGGGATACCAGCCCGCGCGCCGCGGCATCCGTGGGGTGCATCCGCAACGCCGGGGCCGCAAGTGACGCCGCCAATCCCCCCAGCGTCGATGAGATCCGCTTGTCGGAGGCCGGCGAGATCAGCATCAACGGATGCACCGACTGCCGAGGGCTCCATCCCGGCAGCAGCGCCTGCTCGCCCCAGCGCTGTGCCAAAACCTCCGATTTCAGTTCGATCTTCCCCGACGGGGTGGCGGGGAACACGTTGTCGAACAGGACCATCGTCCGGCCGTCCGGCGCAGTCATCTGCACGGCCCGATCGGTCGGGATGCGGCTTGGGCGTATCCCGCCCAGGCGCCGGTCGGCGGGATCGATGGCATCGTCCATCAGCTCGGCATCACTCGCTGCGAAACACGGCTCATCGAAGCCGAACCGCGCAGCGAGGCGGCGGAAAATCTCGGTGTTCGGCAACGATTCGCCGAGCGGCGGGATCACCGGCTCGGCGCGTTGCAACCAGTGATGGCCATAGGCCGGATACAGGTCGGCGTATTCGAAATGCGTCGCCGCCGGCAGCACGACGTCGCAATGCGCCATGCTTTCGGTCATCGCCACCTCGATGCCGACGGTGAACACATCTTCCCGTGCCAATCCGCGACGCATCCGGTTCTGGTCGGGATGCACCACGATCGGGTTGTGGTTATAGAGGAACAGCGCGCGCAACGGCGGATCGATAGCATCGTCCGCAAGGTAACGTCCCACATCGATCAGATTGATCGTGCGGGTGCCGGGCGGCACCAGGTCCGACCGTTGCAGTCGGGAAATCGTCTTCGGGAACGAATTGCCGGCCCCGAGCGCGATGCCGCTGCCGTTGCCCAGCTTGCCCAGCAATGCCGGCAGGGCGATCGCCGCCCGGATGCCGCTGCCGCCGTGACGCCCGCGCTCCAGCCCGTTGCCGGGCGCCAGCACCAGCGTGTCCGCCTCCGCCAGCCATCGCGCGAGCGTCCGGATCTGGTCTTCCGGCACCCCGCACGCCTCGGCCGCGCGGGCCGCCGGCCATTCGCGGGCGAGCGCCATGAACGCATCGGCAGCCGGCCACGTGCGCCGCGATGAAGGCGTCGTCGAAGGCGCCGGCGCGTTCCAGTTCGGCGGCGACGGACCAGGCCAGCAGCGTGTCGGTGCCGGGGCGCAGTTGCACGTGCAGGTTGGCCTGTTCGGCGATCTTGGTCCGCAGCGGATCGACCACGACCAGGCGCCCGCCCTTGCGCATCGCCCGGCGGATGCACCGCACCAGATGCAGGTTGGCGACTGTCGCGTTGTTGCCCCAGACGACGTTCAGCGCGGCGTGCTCGGCGAATTCGGGCGGGCAGCCCGGCACGGCGCCATAGGTCCCCGTCCAGGCTTCGGTCCGCACGCCGCCGCACAGGCCGCGCCGATACACCTGGGTGGCGCCCAGCCGGTTGAAGAACCGCATCGACATGCTGTCGCCGGCAAGGAAGCCATGCGGGCCGGCATAGTTCAGCGGTGCGACCGCCTGCGGTCCCCAGCGATCGATCACGTCACTGACACGCGCATGAATCTCGTCCAGCGCGGCGTCCCAGGTAGATGCGCTCGAACTGCCCGGAGCCCTTCGGGCCGGTGCGGCGCAGCGGATGCAGCAGCCGCTGCGGGCCGTGCACGAAGGCCGCCATGTCCTGCGCCACCTTGTTGCAGATGACGCCGTCGGTGAACGGCGCCGCCTCCGACCCGCGGACCTTGACGATATGACCGTCCTCGACAGTGACGCTCAGGCTGCATGTATCCGGGCAGTCGAAGGTGCAGACGCTGGGGTGTTCTTCGAGTGTCACCGGATCCCTCCGCACCTGGATGATCCAGGTTTGCTATCGTATCTGTCCGTATCTCAGGAACCGACGCCCCGCAAGGAAAACGCGGCGACGCTTCGGCGTGGGCCGAAGCGTTCGCGTGCAAGCTCCGCCGCAGGCCCGACCATGTCGCACCCATGAAACCCCTGAGCATGTCCATGCAAGTCCCGCGGCAATTCGCCCTGTCGAGGGCGGCGGCATACCGGCTGGTCGGCTACGCCATCCTGATCCTCTTCGTCGGCACCACGATCCCGACGCCCCTGTACCGCGTCTATCAGGCCCGGCTGGGCTTTTCGTCCGGCGTGCTGACCCTGCTGTTCGCGGTCTATGTGTTCGTCCTGTTGCCGGTACTGCTGATGGTCGGGCGGGTTTCCGACCGGATCGGCCGCCGCCCGGTGCTGCTGGCCGGGCTGGTACTGACGGCCATCGCAGCGGTGGTGTTCGCCGCCGGCCACGGCCTGCTGGCGCTGTTCCTGGCGCGCGCCCTGCAAGGCGGTGCCACCGGCTTGATCGCCAGCACGGCCACCGCCACCCTCGCCGAACTGCACGAAGCCGGCGACAGCAGAAAATCGGCGTATCTGTCGGCAGCGGCAAACGTCGGCGGCGCCGCGCTGGGTCCGCTGCTGGCCGGTGTGCTGGCGCAATACGCGCCGTGGCCGCTGGTGCTGCCCTATCTTGTCTGTCTGGTGCTGCTGCTGCCGACCCTCGGGCTGGCGCTCATGCCGGAGACAGTGGCGGCGCGCCGCAAGCTGGCTTTCGAGATGCCGCGCTTCGCCCTGCCGCCCGAGATCCGCCCGGACTTCCGCCGGGCCGCCGGAACAGCGTTCATCGTCTGGGCAGCCACCGCGCTGTTCCTGACCCTGGCGCCGAGCTACGCGGCGATACTGCTGCATCTCGGCAATCTCGCGGTGGGCGGGGGGATCGTGTTTCTGATGCTGGGTGGTTCGGCGTTGGCGCAAACGCTAGGCCGGAGGCTGGCGCCGAAGCTGGCAATGTGCGCCGGGCTGTGTGCGCTGGCGCCCGGGCTGGCCGGGATCGTACTGGCGGTGCCGCTTGGGTCCGCGGTGTTGCTGTTCGGCGCAACGCTGCTCACCGGTCTGGGGCAAGGGCTGGCGTTCCTGGGCAGCCTCGCGGAGCTAAATCGCATCGCGCCGGAGCAGCGGCGCGGCGACGTGACCGCCAGCTATTACGTGGTGACCTATCTCGGCGTCGCTCTGCCGGTGATCGGCGTCGGCTTCGGTGCCCAGTGGGTCGGATTGTTTGCCGCGGTCGCGGTGTTCGCCGGAATTCTTGGCGTCAGCGCACTGGTGCTTGCGCTGATGATATCCTCGCGCAGGTGATACCCTCGCTCAGACCCGGGCGAAATGATCGGATGAGTTGAGGTCGCGCGGGTCGAAGAAAAGATGACGCGGGGGGCGTGAATGGCGATCCGGTCGGTGCTGTTTCCGCCCGATCCTGGGCGGCTTCGACTGTTGGCCGCGTTGCGCGCCACGCTCGCCGGGCTGTTGAGCTTCGGGGTGGTGGTGCTGCTGGGCCGGGTGCTGCCGCTGGCGACGCCGGACCGGATCCTCGGTTTCGCCGTCGGGCTGTTCACCGGCGCCAGCGTCCGCGACCCGACGCGGCGGCAGCAGGTCGTGACGATACTGCTGGTTCCCCTCGCCGCCTGTGCGGCGGTCACTGTGGCGGCGTTTGTGCTGGACCGGACGCTGGCGTCGGCGCTGCTGATCCTGGCGATCATGGCCGCCGCCACCTTTGCCGGCGCGCGTGGGCCGCGCGGGGCGGCGCTCGGACTGATCGCGCTGATCGCCGCCGTCATCACACTGGTCACGCACCAGCCGCCGAATGAGCTGCCGGGACGGGTGCTGGTCATTGTGGTCTCTGCCGCCATCGCAGCGTTGATCCGCTTCGTCCTGCTGCCCGAGCGGCCGGCGGTCGAACTGGCCCGACTGCGCCACGACATCCGGCGCGCCATTGCCGGCGTTCTGGCCGGGATAGAGGCGGCGCTGTCATGCCGAAACCTGGCGTTCCGCCGACCGCGAGCGTTTGACGCGAGAGCTGGATCGGCTCGGCGAGATGACCCTGATGGCGGAGGCCCGGGTCGCCGCCATCGCATCAGCGTCCGGCCTCGGTGTGCATTTGCTTGAGATCGAACTGGCGACCGATCGGCTCGCGCGAACCGCGCTGCACGATCTCGGCACACCGGCGCAACAGGGGCTGTTGATCGCGGCCACCACGACACTGCGGGCCGCGTTGCGGAAGAATCTCGCGCCGCCGCCGCCGCTGGCTGCGCCCGGCGCGCTCGGCAATACATTGGCGCTGCTGGCGCGCGTGTTGCGGGAGCCGCCGGTGCCGGAACCTTCGCCCACGCCTCCGCCGCCGTTGCCGCCTGCGTCCGGGCTCCGGCTGGCGGTTCAGGCGGTGATCGCCGGAGGGCTGGCGATCGCTATCGGCGACTGGGTGTCCCCGAGCCGTTGGTACTGGGCCGCATTCGCTGCCTTCGTGATGTTCCAGGGCACCCGCTCGCGCGGAGAATCGATTGCCAAGGTGATGCAGTTCATGGCCGGCACATTTGCGGGGGTGATTGCCGGTGTGCTGCTGGCGGCGGTTCTGTCGGGTCACCCGCTGACAACGCTGGGGATGATCGTGCTGGCGGTGTTCCTGGCGTTCCAGGCCTCCACCGTGGCATATGCCGTGATGGTCTTCTGGATCACGGTCATCCTGGGGCTGCTGTTCGGGATGCTCGGCTACTTTCCACCGGAACTTCTGCTGCTGCGCCTGAAGGAGACGGCGGTCGGCGCCGGTTGCGGCATCCTGGTGACAAGCCTGGTGCTGGCGCGGCCGACGCGCAACGCCACCAACAGCGCGACGATCGCCTTGCTGCGGGCAGTCGGCGGGCTTGTGGAGGCCGCGGTGCCGGCGTTGCTGGGTGGCGCGGCCGATCCGGCGTTGGCGGCACGGATACTGGAGTTGGTGCAGCGGTCCGCGGACCTGCGGGTCGCGACCGCTCCGGCGCTGCAGGGACTTGCCGGCGGCCGGCGGGTGATGCTTCGCCGAAGGCTTGCATTGTTGAGCGGGTGCGATTTCTGGGCGCGCGAACTCGGGCGGACCTGCCTGCACGGGGCGCTGCTGGCGAATCCCGTGCTGGCGCAAGCGACCCGGGACGTGGCGGCGCGGATCCGGGCCGATTTGGCGCGGCTGATCGGCGACGGGTTGTCCGGCGGGGACACCGTTTCACCCGAACCGGCCATTACAGCCGGAATGCTTGGCGACGATCCCGGGCAACACGCGGTGCGCCTGCTGCTGCGGATCGACGCGGCGCTCGGGAAGCTGGGCCTGCTGGGCGTTGGTGCCGAGGCAGCGCCGGCGGTTCGCGGCCCGGATTTGCGCACGACGTCCGCGTCGCGATAATTTTTCTCGATCCGGGCCGTGGTTCGCGCGATACTCGCCACGCAGTTATCAGGCTGACGCCGGACGGCCGGATCGCGACTGACGGGGCGCCGGCCGGCACCAATTCCAAAACAACGAACGGCCATCAAAAATGGGTCGCGCAAGGGAGTGTCCGCGCAAATGAACAGACAACGCCGCACAACTCGCCGCACCGCTCTCAAGCTGGGCGCCGCCGCCGCCGCATTGCCGCTGGTGCATATCCGCAGCGCCGGCGCGGCCGGCAAGGTGGCGATCGCCTTCTGGGATCATTGGGTGCCGGACGGCAACAAGGTGATGCAGCAGCAGGTGGATGCCTGGAGCCGCAAGAACATGGTCGAGGTCAGCGCCGACTTCATCACTTCCAACGGCAATAAGCTGCTGCTGACCGAGGCTGCCGAGGCGCAGGCGCACGCCGGTCACGACGCCATCCACATGTCGCAGTGGGACGTCAGCAACCACGCCGACCAGCTCGAGCCGGTCGATGACGTTGTCAACGCGCTTACGGCGCAATACGGCGACGCGACGAAGATGTGCGAGTACCTGGCGCGCGTGAAGGGGCATTGGATGGCGGTACCGTCCAGTTCCGGCAATCAGACCAAGCCGCCGTGCGCGCGCATCAGCGTCCTGAAGCAGGCGGCCGGCATCGACGTGACGGAGATGTACCCGACCAGGCCGGGCTATACACAGGGGATGGCGGATTGGACCTGGGACCTGCACCTGAAGGCCGCCGAAGCGGCGCAGAAAGCCAACATGACCTTCGCCATCGGGCTGGGGCAGACTTCGGATTCCGTGGATACCATCGGTGCCCTGTTCGCTGCCTACGGCGCGCAGCTCGTTGACGAGGAAGGCGCCGTCAAGATTGACTTGCCCGAGGTCATGCAGGTGCTGGAACATGCACAGCGGCTTGTGCGATTCCTGCCGAAGGACGCGGTCAGCTTCGACGATGCGTCGAACAACCGCGCACTGATCTCCGGTCAGAGCGCGCTGATCTGGAATCCGCCGTCTGCCTGGGCGGTGGCGAAGCGCGACGCGCCGGCCATCGCCGCGGATTGCTGGACGTTCTCGGCGCCGGCTGGCCCCAAGGGCCGCTTCGTGCCGGTCAATCAGTCGTTTTATGGCATCTGGCGTTTCGCCCGGAACAAGTCCGCGGCCAAAGAACTGGTGTCCTATCTGATGCAGCGCGAACAGGTGGAGGCGCGCAGCAACGTCGTCATCGGCTACGACCTGCCGCCGTTCGCCAGCATGGTCGATTTCAAGATCTGGGAGGAGGTCGAGCCGCCGAAAGGAACCGTCTATAACTATCCGATCCGGCCGTGGCACAAGGGCATTCCGAACGTCACCGGCGCCCCGGCGCCGCCCGACATCGCGGTGCAGATGTACCAGCGCGGTACGCATCCGACGATGTTCGCCAAGCTGCAGGCCGGACAGACGATCCCGCAGGTGATCGCCTGGGCGAAGAACGAGTTGGACGGCTTCATGCGGTAAAGCAGCCGACCTGGACGGTACGGCCGTAACAGCGCTGTCCGGCCATACCCGCAGCCGCCAGGATCGTCGGCGCGGCTTCGGGTCCATACGACGCCGAACCAAGGCCCGTCCAGCCCCATCACCGGAACGCCCGCCAGGACGCCAAGCTTGCGGCCTTCCGCCTCCCGGTTGGCGATTCGGCGCGGCCAATCAGCAGGTTGATCGGTGAAAAGCGCATTCTACGCGCATCGCCTGAAGCTCCTGGACCAATCACATGTGACTGGGAAGCCAGATCGAGAGGATGGGGAACGCGATCAGGATCGCCAGCCGCACCAAATCGGTTGCGACAAACGGCAGCACGCCCAGGAACACCGTCGAGATCTTCACGTCCCGCACAACGCTTTTGATGACGAACACGTTCATCCCGACCGGCGGATGGATCAGTCCCAGTTCCACCGTCATCACGATGATCACGCCAAACCAGATCGGGTCGAACCCCAGCGCGGTGATGACCGGAAAGATGATCGGAATGGTCAGGATCACCATCGCCATCGCGTCCATCACGCAGCCCAGCACCAGATACATCAGCATGATCAGCACCAGCACCTGATACCGGCCGAGACCAAGCCCGGTCAGCAGCTCCGTCACGTGCTGCGGTGTCTGTGTGATGGTCAGGAAATAGCCGAACAGCAGCGCCCCGATCAGGATCGTGAAGATCGCAGCGCTGGTGCGCACTGCCCGCAGCAGGCAATCGAGCAGCACGCCGCCGGACAGCCGCCCGCGCAGCGTGGCAATCAGGAAAGCGCCGCCGGCACCCATGCTCGCTGCCTCGGTCGCCGTGAACATCCCGCCATACAGTCCGGCGATGACGAACACGAACAGCAAGGCGATCGCCCAGACGTCGCGCACGGAGCGTATCCGTTCCGGCCAGCCGACCCGCTCGGCGCGCGGCAGGAAACCGGGCCGGACGACACCGATCAGCCAGATGGTTGCGACATACATCAATGCCGCCAGGATGCCCGGCACCAGTCCGGCAATATACAGCTTGCCCACATCCTGCTGGGTGATCAGGCTGTATACCGCCAGCACGATGGAGGGCGGCAGGATCGCCCCCAGCGTACCGCCGGCTGCGATTACCCCGGTGGCGAAGCTTTGCGGATAGCCGAACCGACGCATTTCCGGATAGGCCACCGCCGAGAACGTGGCCGCGGTGGCGACCGACGATCCGGAGATCGCGGCAAAGCCGGCGCAGGATGCGATCGTCGCCATGCCCAGGCCGCCCTTGCGATGGCCAAGGAAGCTGTGCGCCGCGCGAAACAGCTCGCCGCTCATGCCGGACGCGGAGGCGATGGTGCCCATCAGCAGGAACATCGGTATCACGGCGAACCCGGCATCCGTCGCGGTGCGGATCGGTGATTGCGCGAGCAGCCGCATCGCCGGGCCGAACCCGTTCAGCAGGCCGAACCCGACGATGCCGACCGCGCCCATTGCCAGACCGATCGGCACGCGTAGCAGCATCAACGCGAACAGGCACGCAAACCCGGTGATGGCGGAAAGATCAGTGCTCATCCGCCATCATCTCTCCCGCTTGCGGGAGAGGTCAGCGCGGCGCACGCCACGACGAGTGAGGCCGCATCGGCGCGATGCAGGGAGTGGCTCCAGCAAGCGGGAGTGGTGGCAGTGGAGCGCGATACGCGCCACCGACCAGCAGAGGTGCGCTCATGCTGATCTCATGTTGCACAGCCAACGCGACGTCCCCGGCGAACTCCCGGTCGATCAGTTCGCGCCCCGATATCGAATCCCGCACGATGTCCGTGAGCTCAGTACCCGCGGCACGGAACGCATCCCGTGCGACCCGTGCCTCTGCCGACATCGGCAGATCCAGGTGGTCGAGCACAGCGCCGGCGCCAAACAGGTCCTCGATCGCCGGACGCAGGCTGCCATCCGGCCAGCTTTCACCGGCGGGAACCACGCCAATCGCGGCATCACCGGCCACACGACGCGCCGCCTGCGCGACCGCACGCGCATTGCGCAAACAGCCGGCGAATACCAGTGTCGATCCGCAAGCCAGCGACAACCGCGCCCCATTCGGCGATTGCAGCATCAGATGCGTGCCGGGCGGAATGGCAGCGAGGCTCTGCGGAGACAAACTGAATCCCGATCCGCGAGGGCCGGCCCACAGCGCGCCCGCTGGCGCCGCGCCCGCGTCGCGATCCGGATCGACGGGACTTACGATGGCGCCACGCGACACCGCCACATCGACCGCTGTCGAGAATGACAGGACATCGACAATGACCAGCACCGCGACGCGGTCGCGCAGCGCGATCACGCCGTGCAATCCCCACTCGCACAGCGCCAATGCTGCCATCAAGCAGCGACCGCGGGTTGGCGCCCGCGCAGCAGCCGGATCACCCGAACCAGCAGCAGCACGAGGCTCAGCGCCAGTCCGAGCCACGCCAGCAGATAAAACGGCCAGACCGCCAGGTGCAGGTCATAGGTTTCCTCATGGTTGGACCGCGTGTCGATCACCTTGCCCGCCATCGCCCAGGCGAACACACCCAGGCAGCCCAGCGTGAACAGACTGCCCAGCAGGTCCAGCGCCCGCTTCGCCCCCGGCGGCACCACGCCATACAGCAGATCGACCGTGATGTGTTCGCCGCGGTAGCTGGTGACCGCGATTCCCCAGAAGATCAGGATGCCAAGGAAATTGCGGCTGAGGTCATAGCTGTCCGGGATCGACCAACTGAACACGTAACGCAGCACCACGGAGACGAAGGTCAGAACGGTGACAAACGCCAGGAAAGCCGCTGCTATCCGCTCCGTGGCGGCGATCAGGCGGTCGGAGATCATTCCGCAGAGCCAAGCCCCGCTTTGTGCCCGGCGATGCTCGCGGCAAGTGCCTTATCGACCGCCTCCGGGTCGAGCCCCACACGCTTGACGTTCGCCGCCCAGGCCGCGTGCAATGGCTCCGCCGCCTGTTTCCACTGACCAAGCTGCGCCGGCGTGAGTTCGGTCAGCACATGCCCTGGCTCGGCCTTGATCTTTGCGATTCCGGCATGCTCGAAATCGCCCCACGGCCCGGCAAAACGCACCGCCCAGTCGGTCGTGCAGTGCCGGTCGATCACTGTTTTCTGCGCCGGCGACATCCCGTCATACTTCGCCTTGTTCAGCACCCAGACGAACGTCGTGGTGTAGAGCGGCACGTCGAGATGGTATTTCGTCACTTTGTCGATGCCGAACAGGATCATCGAGCCCCATGGGAACGTGATGGCATCGGCGACGCCTCGTTCCAGAATATCGCGCGCCTGAGGCGCCGCCGCCTGCACGTTGGTGCCACCAAGAGACGTGATGAATGTGCCAAGCGTGGCGTCACCGGGACGCACCTTCAGCCCGCGAACATCCCCCGGCACGGTAATCTGCCTGCGCGAATGGAACGTGCCGGGGTCGTGGATGAAGGCGAAGCAGTAATGCACGTCCTTCATCTCGCGCGCGGCGTACGGGCGGTACCAGGCATCCAGCGCGGCCGTGCCGGTGCGCGCGTCTTTGAACAGGAAGGGCAACTCGCCGGCCGCGATCACCGGAAACCGTCCGGGCTGATAGCCGGGATTGACGTATGCGCCATCAGCGATGCCGTCGCGCGCCATGTCGTAATGGTCGAACGCCTTGCCGAGCTGCTCGGCAGGGAAGATCACCGAAGTAATCGTGCCGCCCGAGTCCGCCTTGATCGAATTGGCCCAGTCCTGGATTGCCGCTTGCAGCGGGTGCTGTGGAGGCACCCAGTGCGACAGCTTGAGCTGCACCGGCGCATCCGCTGCGCGCGCGGCCGCCGGGAAGGTCAACATCGCGCCAAGCATCAGCCGGAATATTGGGTGCAATGTCAGCCTCCCCTTTTGTTCCGCCAGCCTTGCCACGCGCATCGCGCCGGATCAAGCACGCGTGATCGGTCCTGCCGAACAGCACTGCCCTGCCCACGTCCTTCCGGCCTGTGAAGGGGGACAAGCATGGCGCCTTCATCCGTTACCCGGCGCGGCCTGCTCGGCGGAACCGCCGGCGGCCTTGTGTTGCTGCCGATCGCCGGCCGCGCCGATCAGCCCGCGCCGTCGCTCCCGACGCCCGCGGCGCAGACCGGGCCGCAGGACCCGCAGCAGGACATCACCCTGCTGGTCAACGGACAACACCTGAAAGTGACCGTCGAGCCGCGCACGTCCTTGCTCGATGTGTTGCGTGAGCAGGCGGACCTGACCGGCACGAAGAAAGGCTGCGACCACGGCTCCTGCGGCGCCTGCACGGTGCACATCGATGGACGACGCGTGGTGTCGTGCCTGACCCTGGCGGTTCGTTGCGAGGGCAAGGCGGTTACCACAATCGAGGGCCTGGCCGTGAACGGCGACCTGCATCCGGTACAGGCTGCGTTCCTGGAGCATGACGGATTCCAGTGCGGTTACTGCACGCCGGGGCAGATCATGTCGGCCGTGGCATTGATCAACGAGGGTCACACCGGCTCGCCGGCCGAAGTGCGGGAGTGGATGAGCGGCAATCTATGCCGCTGCGGCGCCTATCCGAACATCGTCGATGCCATCCACGACGCCGCGCAACGGATGGAGGGCTGAGCCATGCAGGCGTTCACGCTGGCGCGGCCGACCGCGCTCGACGCGGCAATCTCCGGCGCCGGCGGCGACGGCGCGAAGTACATCGCCGGCGGCACCGACCTGATGCAGTTGATGAAGGACAACGTCGAGGCACCGACGCATCTGATCGACCTGGAGCCGCTGCCGCTGACTGGGATTCGGGCTGACGGGGCGGAGCTGCGACTGGGCGCGATGGCGCGCATGAGCGACGTTGCCGCGCACCCGGCGGTCCGCGGTGGGTGGCCGGTCATCAGCCAGGCGCTGGAGGCGTCCGCCTCGCCGCAGGTGCGCAATATGGGTACCATGGGCGGCAACCTGCTGCAGCGCACCCGCTGCGGCTACTTCCGCGACACGGGTTTCGCCTGCAACAAACGCGTGCCCGGTTCCGGCTGCCCGGCGATTGCCGGGGAAAACCGGCTGCTGGCCATCCTGGGCGGCAGCGATCATTGCATTGCCGCGCACCCTTCCGACCTTGCCGTCGCGCTGGTGGCGCTGAACGCCAGCGTCGAGTTGCGCGGAACCGGCGGAGCAACGCGGCGAATGCCGGTCCGCGATTTCCACCGGCTTCCCGGCGAAACGCCGCAGGATGAAACCAATCTCGCGCCGGGCGAGTTGATCGTCGCTATCGTCGTGCCGGCCAGTCCGGCCGCGCGCCGCTCATTTTATTTGAAAGTGCGCGACCGCTCCAGCTTCGAGTTCGCTCTGGTGTCCGCCGCGGTCGCGATGGACGTGCAGGACGGCACGATTGCGGACATCGCCGTCGCGGCTGGCGGGGTCGGTACGAAACCGTGGCACCTGCCGGAGGTCGAAATGGCGCTGCGCGGCAAGCCACCGACGGATGAAACCTTGCGCGCTGCCGCCATGCAGGCGGGCCTTGGAGCGCGCCCGGCGAGCCAGAATGGCTTCAAGCTGCCGCTGCTGCGCAACACCGTGCTGCGCGCCCTGCAAACCGTGGCGGCGTAAGGGAGAACGCGAGATGGGCATCCTGGGACAGCCGATCGATCGCGTGGACGGGCGCCAGAAGGTGACCGGCAAGGCGACCTATGCAGCGGAATTCACCGTGCCCGGCGTGCTGCATGCGGTGCTGGTGGAAAGCACCGTCGGCGCCGGGCAGATCATCAGTTTCGATCTGACCGAGGCGCAAGCCATGCCGGGCGTGATCCGGATCATCACGCCGCAAAATGCGATCCGCCTGGCTGAACAGAAGGGCGGCGCCGCAGACCGTCCATGCGCCGCTGCTGCAGGACATGACGGTGCAGTACAACGGTCAGCACGTGGCTGTGGTGGTGGCTGATACATTGGACCGGGCGATCGCCGCGGCATCCAAGGTGCGCGTGCGCTATCAGCCCGGTGAGCCGGTCACGCGCATGGAATCGGCGACTGGACCAGGCCTATGTGCCAAAGCATTTCCGCAACGGCAGCCGCCCGCCGGATTCCCTGCGCGGCGATCCCGACGCGGCTTTCCCGACCGGGGCGGTGCGGGTTGATGCCACCTACATCACCCCGATCGAGAACCACAATCCGATGGAGCCGCACGCGACGATCGCGCGCTGGGACGGCGACAAGCTGACCGTCTGGCACGCGACGCAGGGCATCTCCGCCACGCAGACAGTCGCTGGCGGCGCTGTTCGGCATCGACCCGAAGAATGTCCACGTGATCTGTCCATTCGTCGGCGGTGGTTTCGGTTGCAAGGGCAATACCTGGCCGCCGGCTATCCTGGCGGCGATGGCCGCGAAACTGGTCGGCCGGCCGGTGAAGCTGGAGGTGACGCGGGCACAGATGTTCACCTCCAACGGCTACCGCCCGCAGACCATTCAGAAGCTGCGCTTCGCCGCGGATCAAAGCGGGCGGCTGGTCAGCATGCGCCACGACGGGTTTTCGCAGATGTCGATGCCGGCGCTCGGCGAATACAGCGAGCCGGTCGGGCTGCCGACCGAAATGCTGTATGCCTGCGACAACGTGGCGGTGACCCATCGGTTGGTCCCGACCAACGCCAGTCTGCCCACCTACATGCGTGCGCCCGGTGAGGCGCCCGGCAATTTCGCGCTGGAATCGGCCATGGACGAGCTGGCCGCTGAACTTCGCAGTGGATCCAATGCGAGTTCCGTCTGCGCAACTACACTGAAACCGACCCGCACGAAAACAAGCCGTTCGCCAGCAAGGCCCTGCACGCGTGCTACGCGATGGGCGCCGAGGCGTTCGACTGGTCGCGCCGCAACCCGGTGCCACGTTCGATGCGCGATGGCCGGCACCTGATCGGGTTGGGCATGGCCACCAGCACGTATCCCACCCATCGGATGCCGGCGGACGTGCGCGTCACGCATGCGGGCCGACGGCGCGACGCTGGTGCAGGTCGGCTCGCAGGACATCGGCACCGGCACCTACACGGTGATGGCGCAAACCGCCGCCGACACGCTCGGCGTTCCGGTCGCCTGGGTCCGCGTGGAGCTGGGCGACAGCGCATTCCCGAAGGCGCCGGTTTCCGGCGGATCGATGACCGTGGCCAGCGTCGGTCCTGCCGTGCTGGCGGCCGGCTCAATCGCTGCGGACGAAACTGTTCGACATGGCCCGGGCGGATCGCTGGCAGGGGGTGCCGGACACGGCGCTGCGGCTGGCTGGTGGCGTGGTGCTAGGCCCCGGCGGCCGCCTGTCGATTGCCGAACTGATGGCGCGCCGCAGCCTGGATGCAGCGGAAACCACCGCGCACGCCGAGGCCGGCGAATCCGACAAGCAATACTCGATGCACGCGTTCGGAGCACAGTTCGCCGAGGTGCGGGTCGATCCCGAGCTCGGCGAGATCCGTATCACGCGCTATGTCGGCGCCTTCGACGGCGGCCACATCCTGAACCCGAAGACGGCGCGCAGCCAGCTCATCGGCGGCATCGTGTACGGGATCGGCATGGCGCTGATGGAACAGACGCACGTGGACGAGGAAACCGGCCGCGTGGTCAACAGCAACATCTCCGAATACCTGGTGCCGGTGAACGCCGACGTCCCGGCGATCCAGGCCATCATGGTGCCGAACGACGACCGGCACTCGAACCCGCTCGGGGCCAAGGGGATCGGAGAACTGCCGATGGTCGGCGTCGCGGCGGCGGTGGCGAATGCGGTGTGGCATGCAACCGGCAAGCGCGTGCGACGGCTTCCGATCCGCGTGGAGGACCTATTGACGTAGCGCGGCCCGACGCCGCGTTGCTACAGCGTCCCGCCCCGCCGCCCAGCCATCGCCCCCAGCCGCAGCCGCAGCGCGTTCAACTTGATGAACCCCTGCGCATCGAATTGGTCGTAAGCGCCCTGATCTTCCTCGAACGTGACGACCCGCATCGAATACAGGCTGTTTGGCAAGTTCCCGCCCGATCACGCTGACATTGCCCTTGTATAGTTTCAATCGCACCCGCCCGCTGACCGATTTCTGGCTTTCATCGATCAGCGCCTGCAACATTCGTCGTTCCGGGCTGAACCAAAATCCGTTGTAGATCAGCTCTGCATAGCGTGGCATGAGCTGGTCCTTGAGATGCGCTGCCTCGCGGTCCAGCGTGATGCTCTCTATGCCGCGGTGCGCCGCTAGCAGGATCGTCCCGCCAGGCGTTTCGTACACGCCGCGCGACTTCATGCCGACGAACCGGTTTTCCACCAGATCGAGCCGTCCGATCCCGTTGGCGCGGCCCAGTTCGTTCAGCCGCGTCAGCAGCGCGGCGGGGGACAGCGGCGTGCCGTCGATCGCCACGGGATCGCCGTGCTGGAATTCCACAGTGATAACTGTCGCGGTGTCCGGGGCGTCCTCCGGACGGATGGTGCGCTGATACACGATCTCATCGGCTTCGACAGACGGATCCTCCAGGATTTTGCCTTCCGATGATGAGTGCAGCAGGTTGGCATCGACACTGAACGGCGCCTCGCCGCGCTTGTCCCTGGCGATCGGGATCTGGTTGGCCTCGGCAAACTCCAGCAGCCTTGTGCGGCTGGTCAGCTCCCATTCGCGCCACGGCGCGATGATCTTGATGTCCGGCTTCAGCGCGTAATACGACAGTTCGAACCGCACCTGGTCGTTGCCCTTGCCGGTTGCGCCATGCGCTACCGCGTCGGCCCCGACCTGCTCGGCGATCTCGATCTGGCGTTGCGCAATCAGCGGCCGGGCGATCGAGGTGCCCAGCAGGTACTGTCCCTCATACAGCGCGTTGGCACGAAACATCGGGAAGACGAAATCCCGAACGAACGTTTCGCGCAGATCGTCCACGAAGATTTCCTTCACGCCGAACAGTTCGGCTTTGCGACGCGCCGGTTCCAGTTCTTCGCCCTGCCCCAGATCGGCGGTGAAGGTGACTACCTCACAGCGATAGGTCACCTGCAGCCAGCGCAGGATCACGCTGGTATCCAGCCCGCCCGAATAGGCGAGCACTACCTTCTTCACGTCCTTCACGACCATCGCCGGGCTCCTTGGGGCCGATGAGCCGGCGGAGTAGCCCCCGAACGAAACCCCGGCAAGCCGTGCCGTTCAGCCGGCCGGCCGGTCGCTGTTCAAGATATCGGCCGCGGCCTTCCAGCCATCCGCCTGCTTCTTCCAGACCACCACGTATTTGCCGTGGTCCTCGTTGCGTCCGTTCTCGCCATCGAACGCCAGCGTGTAGGTGCCGATTTCATAGGCCATGTCGCCGCTCGCAGCGGCTTCGATGAACGTCGGACCGAAATCGAGCGCCACGTTCGGCAAGGACAGCAGATGGCCCCACATCGCGGCCACCGCCTCACGCCCCTCGGCGATTGGTGCGTTCGGTACCAGGAAGCGCCCATCCGCGGTGTAGCAACTGGCAATGGCAGCCGTATCTTTGCGGCGAACCGCAGCGAGCCAAGGTTCGATGGCTGCCTTGATAGCCTGGCTGATGCTGCCTGCGTCTGACATTTCGTTGCCTCCCGCGATGTTTCCCGCGGCAACTATACCGTAATTCCCGCCCGATTTACACCACCTTCCGGTCCCGCAGCCCGGCGATTTCCGACGCCGCATAGCCAAGTTCGCGCAGGATCGCCTCGGTGTGCTCCCCGGCCTCAGGCGTGGCGCTGCGCACGGCCCATGGCGTACGGGACAGTTCGACCGCCTGCCCGACCACCTCAACGTCACCGAGCACCGGATGCGGCACGTGACGGGTGACCCGCAGATGCTGCACCTGCGGGTCGGCGAACACCTCGTTCATCCGATAGATGGGGCCGCAAGGAACACCGGCGGCGTTCAACCGCTCGATCCAGTCAGTCGAGGAGCGGTGCCGGGTCACACCGCCGATCGCCTCATTCAGCCGGTGGCGGTTCTTCGACCGTGCCGCGCCTGTCGCGAAGTCAGGGTCGGCGGCAAGCTGCGGTGCCTCCATCGCGGTGCAGAAGCGGCGATAGATGTCGTCGCCCGAGGCGGCGATGTTGATATGCCCGTCGCTGGTCGCGAACACCCCGGTGGGGATGCTCGTCGGGTGGTCGTTGCCGGCCTGTCCCGGCACCTCATGCCCGATCAGCCAGCGCGCCGCCTGGAAATCCAGCATGGCGATCTGCGCCGCCAGCAGGTTGCTCTGCACCCACTGGCCTTCGCCGGAGGTCTCGCGCTCCAGCAGCGCGACCAGGATGCCCATGGCGCAGAAAATCCCGGCGGTGAGGTCGGCGACGGGGATGCCGACCCGCACCGGACCCTGGCCGGGCAGCCCGGTGATCGACATCAAGCCGCCCATGCCCTGGGCGATCTGATCGAACCCGGGACGATCGCGATACGGCCCGTCCTGGCCGAAGCCGGAGATCGAGGCATAGACAAGGCGAGGGTTCACCGAGCGCAAGGCGGGGTAATCGATGCCCAGCCGGATCTTCACGTCAGGCCGGTAATTCTCCACCAGCACGTCGGCGCCGGCCACCAGACGCTTCAGGATTTCCACGCCCTCCGGCGCCTTCAGATTGAGCGTCAGGCTGCGCTTGCCCCGGTGCAGGTTCTGGAAGTCCGGCCCATGCCGCTCCCCGCCCAGGCCGCCGTCGCCCTCCGGCGATTCGATCTTGATCACCTCGGCGCCCCAGTCGGCGAGCTGGCGCACCGCGGTGGGGCCGGCCCGCACCCGGGTGAGGTCGAGAACCTTGAAACGGGCCAACGGGCCCGGTGTGGGATCGGGCCGTTCGGGCAGTGCCATGGGGGGCCTCCGTAGCAGCGCAGTCGCACGGATTGCCGGGCGCGTCGAGTTCCGCGGCGCGGAGCGCGGGATATCAAAACCCGGACAATGCGTACCATTCTAAGCACGGCGCGTCGCGTAACCCATTGGCCAAAACCGATCCCGGTCGCTGTTTTGTTACCGCGTCGCCACCAGATTCCCTCGTCTCGCCGGGAACGGCGTGGTAACACGGCACCGGAGCAACTCACGCTTAGGAGAGCAATCGTCCCTGCCGTCTCGGAAAAGACACCCCTTCTCGCGGAAAGACACGAAATGATGCAGACGGACGCAAATGACAGCGCCACCATCATGGTGGTTGACGACGACCCGGAGGTGCGGGAGATCGTCGCCGAATTTCTGGCCGAATCCGGCCACCACATCCTGCAAGCCGGCGGAGGCCGCGAGGCGCTGAAGCTTCTCTCCGACACGCCCAATCTCGATCTCGTGATCACCGATGTCCGGATGCCCGATATCTCCGGGATCGACTTTGCCGAGATGGCGATACGGGAACGCAGCGCGCTGAAGGTGATCCTGATATCCGGTTATTTTGTGTCGCAGAACGTCGGCCGCCGCGTGTTGCGCAAGCCGTTTCGCATGAAGGAGCTGGAAGACGCGGTGCGGGAGGAGTTGGCGCTCTGAAGTGATCGCCGCAGAAGCCGCGGTGTTGCGCCAATTTCCGCTACTGCACAGGCGTATCTGGACCGGCGCCTGACGCTGGACGAGATGACGTCGGCACGCATCCGGCTGGACGAGATCAACGACGGTTTTTTTCCCGCCGTGAACCGGGGCGAGGCGGTGCGCAGCGTGATCCAGCTCGGGGGCGCTGAATGAAAGTTTACGAAGGCGGCCGCAGTCTTGACGGAGCCGTGGTCACGGTCGATGGCGCCCCGCTCGATCCGCGGTTCGACCTGAAGCGGTTCAGCCGATCCGGTTTCGAATGGACCTATATCGGCGACGGCCCCCGCCAGCTCGCGCTGGCACTGCTTTCCGATCATCTGCAGGATCCGGCGCGCGCATTGCAACTGACCGAGGCCTTCATGCGCGAGGTGGTTTCGGAACTCGACAATGCCTGGCGGCTGACCGACGCCGAGATCGACCAGGCGCTGCAGCACTTGTCCTTGCCCTGACCTCATCGGCGGTCAACACTCGCGGCAATGCGCCAGCGCGACCACGGGAGACACCGATGAAGCCACGCATCGCCATCATGGGAACCGGTGCGGTCGGTGGCTATGCCGGCGCCCACATGGCGCAGGCCGGCGAGGACGTGACGTTCATCGACCCGTGGCCCGAACATGTGGAGCGCATGCGTTCCGCCGGCCTGCGCATCTCCCACATCACCGGCGAGGAATTCACCACGCCAGTCCGCGCCCTGCACCTGACCGATGTCCAGCATTTCGCGAAGGAAGCGCCGATCGATATCGCCTTCGTCTGCATGAAGTCCTACGACACCGCCTGGGCGACACGAATGATCGCGCAATATCTCGGCCCGAACGGGTTCGTGGTGTCGCTGCAGAACTGCATGAACGAGGAAACGGTGGCCGGCGTGGTCGGCTGGGGCAGGACGCTCGGCTGCATCGCATCGTCCATCACGGTTGATCTGTGCGAGCCCGGCCACATCAGGCGTGCCGCCGGGAAAAGCCGTGGCAAGGGCCACACGGTGTTCCGGGTCGGCGAGGTACATGGCCGCATCACCGACCGCGCCAATGAAGTCTGCCGGCTGGTCGATCTGGCGGACGGCGCGATGGTGACGTCCAACCTGTGGGGCGAGCGCTGGTCGAAGCTGGTGACCAACGCGA
The DNA here is from genome assembly GCA_963764525.1 of uncultured Pseudomonadota bacterium. Lineage (GTDB taxonomy): Bacteria > Pseudomonadota > Alphaproteobacteria > Acetobacterales > Acetobacteraceae > DATDIC01. Next base: position 26,707 of record CAVXTC010000036.1, read on the forward strand.
TGGGCAATGGGCTATCGGCCTGCACCGGCATGATCAGCCGCGACCTTCAGACCAATGACGTGATCCGCCGCTTCGGCGCCCGCCTCGGCAGCGAGGCGATCCGTGTCGGCCAGGCGCTCGGCTATGAACTGGAGGAGATCAGCCACATGTCGCCCGAGGTGATCGCCCGGGCCGGTGAAGGCGACCCCGAGGCGACGCACGAATACGACGAGCATCGGCTGGCCGAGGCTGCGCGGCCCGGCGGAGGCGCGCACCGTCCGTCGATGGGCCAGGACATGGTGAAGGGGCGGCGGACCGAGATCGAGTTCCTGAACGGCTTCGTGGTGCGCAAGGGCGAGGAGGTCGGGATCGCGACGCCGGCCAACGCCGCGCTGACAGATATCGTGAAGCGGGTGGAACGCGGGGAATTGCAGCCCGACCCGCGGCACATTATCGAGTTGAGGTTGAACTGACAAAGCAGATCGCCTGATGCCAGCCGGTGAAGCCGTTGACTGCTTCTCACGACTCCAAACACGTCATGGCATTCGCCTGGTGCTGAGGGCACGGTGCATCGCCGTGGCTGGGTTGTCGGAGCGAATGGAACCGATCGCAGAAACCGCGTCGCCCCCCGCGTCACCCGGACGCAATCGCCTTCCAGCCGATCCGCCCCGCCTCGTAGCTGGCGTCGCACGCCCGCCCCTCCCCAACATTATCAGCATCGCCGCACCCGGCCCGGCGACCGCGGCACCGATCAGCAGCCGCGCCACCAGCACCTCCGCCGGCCGCCCCGGCGCGACCAGCAACGCCGCCCCCTCCAGCGCCGCGCCGCTCGCCGCCACCGCCAGCGCCAACGCCGGCAAGCCGGCCCGCACTGAGGCCCAGACCGAGCACCCGAGCACGCGGGCGTTCATCCGCAGCGTGTAAGGCGTCGCCACCGCCTGCGCCGCCAGCCAGATCGCCGCCGCCGCCACGGCGCCGGACGGACGCAAGAGCGCCACGCCGAGCGCCAGCGCCACGAAGCTCATGACATTGCCGCGCAGCGCGTACTGTGGTGCGCCGCGCGCCACCGCTGCCACCCCGCAAGGAAACACCAGGAATAGCCACGCCGCCAAGCCGACCAATGGCAGCGCAGCGCGCCCGGACGGCGCCCAGGCCGGACCCAGCAACAGCGCGATCAACGGCTGCACGCTGACCAGCATCGCCCCGCACAGCGGAAATGCCACCAGCCCCGCCAGCCCCAGCCAACGATCCACCGCCTTGCGAAGCGCCGCCGGATCGCCCTGCCGTTCCGCCATGTCAGGCAGCATCAGCCGCCACAGCGCGGTGAACACCAGCTCGCGCACCGTATCGACCAGCCGGAACGCCATGTGCACTTCACCCAGCGTCGCCGCACCGGCCGTGCTGCCGACCAGCACTGCGAACATCCGGTACCGCCCGTGCAGCACCACCGTGCTCGCCGCCAACGGGCCGCCGACGCGCAGCAGTTCGCGCACCGGCCCCCAGCGGCATACCGCCGTCGGCCGCCATCCAGCGCCGAGCAGCAGCACCAGCGCCCCCACCGCCGACCCCGCCGCCTGCTGCGCCACCAGCGCCCAGGCGCCCGCCCCGCCCAGCGCGCAGCCGATGCCGACAGCGGTGCCGGCGCTCTGCCCCACCAGCGCGCGGCAGGCCAGCAACCGGTAACCGCGCTGCCGCGTGGCCCGCCCCTGGATCACCCCGGCGGCGCCGACCAGCGGCAACGGTACCGCCAGAACCAGCGACATCCAGATCAGCCGGCGGTCTGCCAGCGCCCAGGCCAGCGGCCAACCCGCCGCGACCTGTACCAGCGCTGCCCCCACGCCGACCAGCACGGAGGCCCAGAAGGCGCTGGATGCCGCGTCGTCATCCAGCGCCGAACGCTGCACGATGGCATCGGCGAACAGCGCGTTCACCCCGACCCACAGCAGCACGTGCATAGCCACGCCGGCCGCGCCCACCCCAACCTCGGCCGGCCCGACCAACCGCGCCACCACGAAGGCCGACACGACGGAGAACCCCGCCGAGACGGAAGCTTCCAGCGCCGACCAAAACACGTCCCGCGCCGGTACGTTAACGGAGCATACCCTCACGGTGTACCAACGAGCCGGACTCCAGGCGCCGCACGCAGCCGCCGGGTCGCGACATCGGGGATCGCCAGCAGCGCGATCAGCGTCGGCAGCCACATCAGCCGGCTCTGGTAACGGTCATGCGGGCCGGACAGGCCGCCGGTGATCAGCGCGTTGCAGAGCAGCGCCAGCAGCATTGCGATGATGAAGCCGCCGACTGGCCGCCGCCGCCTCAGCGCCCCCGGCAGCACCGCCAGGCAAACCGCCAGTCCGGTCACCGAGGCCGCCGCGTGCAGCGCCGGCATCCAGTCGGGCAGCACCTTGCGGCCCTCGGTCTGCCGCGCCTGCTCGTAGCCGGCCCGCTCGAAGGCCGGAAAGTCGCGCTCGATCCAGGGCGTTACCGAAGCCGGCCATGGCTGCAAACCGTCCCCGGTGGCGAACAGCGCAAGCTGTCGCGCCCCGTTGGCCAGCACCGCGGCCAGTTCGCGCCCCGGTTCGGCACGGACCGCCGCGAGAATGATCGAATCCGCCTCGGCGCTGACCTGCCGTGGCCCGCCCGCCTGGTACAGCGGACTGTCGGCCTGCCACAGAAAATCATCCGAATCCGGCGGGAAGGTGCCGACATAATCGCACAGCCGCCAGCCCGCCCGCGGGCAATCGCGGACCAGCGCGTCCATGCCCGGACCATCGTAGAGCACCCGCGCCAGCACGAATATATTCCCGAACGGGGCCGGCGATGCCGCCCGGTGGCCGGCGACGTTCGCCGCCACCATCGCCACCGCGGCGAGAACCGGCGCCGCCAACAGCCGCGCCAGCCCGGCGCGATCCAGCGGCGCGCCGCCGCCCATTCGCCGCCGCAGCGGCACCAGCAGGACCAGCAGCGCCGCCGCCAACGGCAGGCTCGACAGATGCGCGGTCATGGTGAAGGCGCCAAAACCGATCAGCCACCATCCCTCGCGTCGCGTCAGCCGCTCGGGCACGAAGATCAGCAGCGCCAGCGCCAGCACAAGCAAGGAGGTAAACAGGTCCGGCATCAGCTCGGCCGCCACGAACGGCAGCGGGCTGACCACGGCGAGCGCTCCGGCCAGCGGCACCACCGACCAAGTCGGCAACTCCGGCCGCAGCGTCCGCCGCACCAGATGCAGCATGTATGCCGCAAGCAGCGCCTGCGCCGCCACTGCCGGCCAAGTGGTCAGTTCCATGTGCAACGGCAGCAGGAACAGGCTGTAGAACACCGGCCGGTCCCAGCCGAGATAATGGTGGATCGCCTGCGACAGGTACGTTCCGGTATCGGAGAACACCAGCGGATAGCCATTGACCAGCGCCGGCCACAGCAGCAGCAGCGCGGCAAGCACCACCGAACCGGCCACACCCATCAGCTATCTCCCGGAAATACAGGCGGTTGCGGGAATGGCACGCCTCGGAATCGGCGTAGCCGGACCGGCCGTGGGCGCGCGCATCGACCCGCGTCAGCACCACACCGACCACGCTGGCCTGCGATTCCTCCAGCAGTTCGAGTGCGTTGCCCACCACCTCCCGGCGCGTGCGGCGCCAGCGCGCGCACAGCAAGGTGGCATCGGCAAGCTGCGCGATCAGCCGCGTGTCGCTCATTGCCAGCGCCGGCGGCGCGTCCATCAGCACCAGATCGTACTCCTGCCGCAGCTTCTGCAGCACGCGGGCCATCGCTTCCGACATGAACAGGCCGGCCGTATCAGCCCCGGCCGATCCCGCCGGGATGTAAGCCATGGAGGTTAACGGGTCCTTCCTGACGACCACGCTCAGTTCCGCCATCTCCAGCAGGCACTCGGCCAGTCCCGGCTGCCCTTCGGCGCCGAGCAGACGGGCCAGCGACGGTCGCCGCAGGTCGCAATCCAGCAGCACCACGCGTTCGCCCGACTGGGCGGCGACCCGTCCCAGATTGAGCGCTACGTCGTCTTTCCTTCGGCCGGTCGTGCCGCGGTCACGGCGATGGCAACGCGGCCGGGTCGCCCCGCCGCGCCACAGGCTGGCACGCAGACCGCGCACCTGTTCGGCAAACCCGCTGAGCGGCCGCAGCGCCGCGTAATCCTCCACCCGGAACCGCCCGAGCCGGCGGCGGGGCACCTCCGGGATCAGCGCCAGGCAAGCCAGACCAAACCCCCGCACGTCCTCGCCGCTGCGCAGGCTGGTGTCGGCCAGTTCCTGCAAATAGACGACGAACAGCCCGAACAGCAGCCCGAACGCGGCCGCGGCGGCGAGCATGGGGCCGGTGCGCGGAAAACTCGGCCCATCCGGCGGCAGCGCCAGCGAGACCTCCCGCGCATCGACGGTCTCCACCGCCGCGCGCTGCGCCGTCTCCTGGATGCGGGCCAGCACCGTGGCGAGCAGCGTGCGCGACGCATCGGCATCACGCTCCTGCGCATTCAGTGGGACTTGCGCCAGCTCGCTGTGATCGACGCGGGTCTGCGCGGCAGCCAGATCGGCCTGCAACGCCGCCACACGGTCGCGCGCCACCCGCACCTCGGCCTCGGTCGCGGCGACCACGCGACCGGTTTCCGCCGCAATGTCCCGCTTCACCTGCTCGATCTGCCGGCGCAGCGCCAGCACGTCCGGATGGTTCGGCCCCAGCCGCGTGGTCAGCCCCTGCAGTTGCGCGGCCAGTGCGCTGTCCTGCTCACGCAAGGTGACCACGCTCGGCGCCACCGCCGCCAGCGTAGCGGCGCCGGTGCGGTTGCGCGCGGCATCCAGTCGGCCCTCGGCGTTGGCCAGGTCGGCGCGGGCCCGCGCGAGGTCCTCGGTGAGTTGGCTGATCTGCTCGGTGTCCAGCCCGGCATGGACGCCTTGCACCAGGCCCTGGCGGGCGCGGTAGGCGGCGATCCGGTCTTCCTGGTTGCGCACTTCGGCGCGCAGCTCGACCGCCCGCGTCTCCAGCCAGACCCGCGCCTTGTCCACCGCGTTGAATTTCGCCGCGAGCTGCGCCTTGATGTACGTGTCCATCAGGTTGTTGACGACCGCCGCGGCGAGCACCGGGTCCTCGGCGGTGAACGTCACTTCCATCACGTGGGAGGCGTTCACCGTGCGCACCGTCGACCGCCCGCTGCATGGTCTGCAACACGGTATCCGCGGATGAAACGGGCGGCGGCCCAGGGGCAACGGGATGGCGACGGGGTCGGCGGCGCGATGGGCGTCGAGCCAGCCCTGCAGCCAGCGCAGCAGGCGGGTCCGCCAGGATGGCGGGCGCAGCGCCGGGTTGAACGCCGGATTGGCGAACAGATTGAGCTGATGGGCCACCGGTTCCAGCAACCGCAGACCGCGCAGCACCTCCGCCTGGCTCGCCATGACAGCTTCGGTGGTCGGATCGACCTGCAGGATGCTTTGCAGCTCAGCCGGTTTGAAATTATTCGGATCGTAGATCAGCGTTCCGGTCGCGGTGTAGCAGTGGCGTCACCCGCTTCAGCGCGACCACGGCCAGCGCCGGGATCAGCAGCGCGCAGGCGATCAGCGGCAGCTTGCGGCGGCGCAGGATGCCGAACAGCGCCCGTCCATCGAGTCCCGGGAGAGTTCGAACCCGCCGCCCTGCTGTCGGCGGCGACCGCGGAGTGGGGGCGCGTGCGCCGGTTCGGCTGGCGTTTCGAGCATCGCGCCCCCATCGCCCGAAACTGCAGGCGGGCGCCGTGGTCTTTTTGGCCAGCGGAACGCCGCCGCGCATCATGCCGGGACGGAGACTAAGAGAACGCTAATGCGTGCGCATTAACCGTTCCGACAGTTGTATGCGTCAGGCTATCGGGCATGAGGACGATCCGCATGATTGCCGCGCTGCTGCCGCTGCTGGCCGCCTGCGCCGGCCACGGCCTTCCACCGCTGCCGCCGGCGCCCGCCGCCTATCGGCTGGGGCCCGGCGATCAGGTGCGCATCATCACGGTCAGCGAGGATTCGCTGACCGGGGAATTCAGCGTCGATGATGCCGGGCGGATCGCGGTGCCGATGCTGGGCAGCATGAAAGCCGGCGGGCTGAGCCCGGCGGCGCTGGGCGATGCGGTCGGGGCGGCGCTGCGGCAGGGCGGGCTGGTGCGGGCGCCCTCGGTTTCAGTGGAAGTGATCCGGTATCGCTCGATCTTCGTGCTGGGCGAGGTGAACAAGCCGGGCGAGTTTCCTTACCAGCCGGGGATGACGCTGTTGAGTGCGGTGGCTCTGGCGGGGGGATTCACGTACCGGGCGGTGGAGGACGACGCGTCCGTGGTGCGCAGCGCCGGCGGCCGCTCGGGCGAGTGAGCTCGCCGGGCGGGCGACGCGTTGCAGCCGGGGGACGTGGTGACGGTGTTCGAGCGGCGGTTCTGACTTTGTTGGACCGGCTGGCGCAGGAGGCCGGGCCGGAGACGGCGCGGACAATTTAGAGTGGATCGAGCATAACGCGGGAGATGGGGCCGCTCGCCTCGCACGCGCTGCCTTGTACGGTACGAGCCATGCGAACGAATCCCAGCGGGAACCGCTCCAGCCTTGTGCGGCACGCTCAACGGAGCGCATCGCGTCCGCGGCTACGGAGGTCCCCTAGTCAGACTATCCTGCGGGGCCACACCCACGTAGTGATACTGATGGATCATATCGTCGAGCGGGTGATTGGGGTCATGGCGAATCTGGAACACGCTAACCACCTTGGACGCGATATCGCCGTTGGCATCGAAGCTGATCGGTCCCTGCATGGTCCGGATCCGGGTATCCTGGATCGCCGACCGCACCGCCTCGCGCGTCAGCGCGGCACCGGAGCTGGCCACACGGCCGATCGCATCCGCGATCACCAGACGCCGCGTCGTAGGCGGTGATGCTGTAGTCGTTCGGCGCCATATTCCAACGCTTGCGGTAGCGCTCCACCCAGCTCTGGGCGTCGGACTGTCGAGCAGGTGCGGGCCGGCGATGGTGGCGTACCAGCCTTCCGCAGCGGGGAAGCCGCCGGTCGTGACGATTTCGGACTCGTAGATGCCGTCGCCGCCGCCTTTGACGATGTGCGGCACCGCCTCGTAGGACTGCTTGACCACCTTCACGCCGGCTTGCGGGTTGCCGCCGAAATACAGCGAAGCGACGCCGAGGCGACTTCAGCTTGGTCATGATGCTAGAATAGTCCGCCGCCTTCGGATCAACGCGGTCGCGGCCCATCACTTTCATTCCCTTCTTGCGGGCCTGCGCTTCAAAGGCGTCAGCCAACCCCACACCGTAGGCGCCGCTGTCGTCAAGCACGAACACACTCGGCAGCTTCAGCACCTCGGCGTAGAAGTTCGCCATGTTCGGCCCCTGGTAGGCATCCGTCGTAACGGTCCGGAAGAAAACCGGCGGCCCCTTTGGCCGGAACTCTTGTGCAAATTTCGGGTCGGTGATGTCGGGGTTGGTGGCCGACGCGGTGACGATCGCCAGCGAGGCCATGCTCAGGATCGGCGACATCGCCTTTCCCGAGCCGCTGTTGAGCGGGCCGATGGCGGCCAGCACGGCGGGGTCGGCGACCATCTTGCGCGCGTTCATGGCGGCTTGTGCGGGATCGTAGTCGCCGATCGTGGTGGTGCCATCGTCCAGCAGCATCGGCTCCAGCTGGTAGCCGCCGGCGCTCCCGCGCCCATTGATGTCCTCGATCGCCAACACCGCGCCATTCTTGACCAGAAGGGCGTCCTGCGCCTCGCTGCCGGTGAACGGCAGATTGATCGCGATCTTGATCGTCTTGTCGGCGGCACGTGCCAGTGAGCCGAACGCGGCGGCGCTGGCGGCTAGCGCGCCCGCGAGCTTGAAGAGCGGTACGGCGTGCAATGCGTTCCATCTTGACCTCCCGGTGGCCGTTGACGGGGGAACGGTAACATGGCACGAGCACGGACTGCCTCGTTTCTTTTGCCTCCAATGCCCGCCCGCCGATGTCGCGGCGGCAGAATCCGTCCGGCCAGTCGATCGCATCCACCCCGGCGTAAGCGGCGGCGCGCGCGGCGCGCAGGTCCGCGCCGGTGCCGCAGACCGTCAGCACGCGCCCTCCGGCGGCACGTAACAGCGCCGGCGGCATCCATCGAGGTGCCGGCATGGAACACCTGCGCTCCGGGCACCGCGGCAACGCGTTCCAGGCCGCGGATTTCCGACCCGAGTTCCGGCGCGTCCGGATAGCCCTTCGCCGCCATCACCACCGCCACCGACGCCAGCGCGTGCCAGCGCACATCGAACTGCCCGAGTTCCCCGTCGCACACCGCCACCAGCGCCGGCAGCAGGTCGGATCGCAGCCGCAGCAGCAACGCCTGGCACTCCGGGTCGCCCCAGCGGACGTTGAACTCGATCAGCTTCGGCCCGTCATCCGTCAGCATCAGCCCGGCGAACAGCACGCCGCGGAACGGCGTACCCCGCCGCGCCATCTCCGCCAGAGCCGGGCGGACCATTCGTTCCATCACCGCCTGCTCCAGCGCCGGCGTCACGGCGGGCACCGGGGAAATCGCGCCCATCCCGCCGGTATTGGGGCCGGTGTCGCCCTCGCCCACCCGCTTGCAGTCCTGCGCGCAGCCCAGAAAGATCGCGTGCTCCCCGTCGCACAGGGCGAAGAACGAGACCTCCTCGCCGGCCAGGCATTCTTCGATCACCACGGAGGCGCCGGCCGGTCCGAACACCTGGTCCCGCATCATCCGGTCGATCGCGGCCAGCGCCATTGCCTCCGTCGCGGCGACCACCACGCCCTTGCCGGCCGCCAGCCCATCGGCCTTCACCACGATCGGGGCGCCGCGACGGCGGACGAACTCGGCGCGCCGAGGCCGGGTCGTCGAACTGCTCCCAGCGGGCGGTCGGGATGCCGGCGGCATCGCAGATTTCCTTGGCGAAGCTCTTGCTGCCCTCCAGCCGGGCCGCTGCTGCGACAGGGCCGCAGCAGCGGACGCCGGCAGCGGCCATCGTGTCGGCAAGCCCGGCGACCAGCGGCGCCTCCGGCCCGGGCACGACGAGGTCGATCGCATTCTCCCGCGCAAACGCAGTCAGGCCGGCGAGGTCGGTCGCGCGCGATCGGCACGCACTCGGCCTCCGCGGCGATCCCCGGATTGCCCGGCGCGCACCACAGCTTCGTCAGCAACGGGCTGGCGGCGATCGCCCAGCACAGCGCGTGCTCCCGCCCGCCGCCACCGACCACCAGCACCCGCATCCCGTCTTCTCCCCGCTTCAAGCCGACGCACGCCTAACATAAGGTGCGGCGATGGACGATTTGCGGCTGCCCGTCACCAACCTGCCGGAATACACCGTCTCGGAGATTTCCGGGGCGGTGAAGCGCACGCTCGAAGGCAATTTCGGCCGCGTGCGGGTGCGCGGCGAGGTCACCGGGTTCAAGCGCTTTCCGTCCGGCCACATCTATCTCTCGCTGAAGGACGACGGCGCGAAGCTGGACGGGGTGATCTGGAAATCGGCGGTCCCCCGACTTGGCATGATGCCGGAGAACGGGGTGGAGGTGATCGCCACCGGGCGGATCACCGGCTACGCGGAGCGTTCGTCCTATCAGCTCATTGTCGAGCGGATTGAGTATGCCGGGGCCGGCGCCCTGCTCGCCCGGATCGAGGCGCTGCGCCTGAGGCTCGCCGCCGAGGGCCTGTTCGAGCGCCGACCGCAAACAGCCGATCCCGCGGCTGCCGGCGCTGATCGGCGTGGTGACGTCGGAACGCGGCGCCGTCATTCAGGACATCCGCACCACCATCCTGCGCCGCTTTCCGCGTCCCGTGCTGCTGTGGCCGGTTCCGGTGCAGGGCGAGGGCGCGGCGGCGCGCATCGCCGCGGCCATCGCCGGGTTCGATCGCCTCGGGACCGGGGCGATCCCGCGCCCGGACGTGCTGATCGTGGCGCGCGGCGGCGGCAGCCTGGAAGACCTGATGGCCTTCAACGACGAAACGGTGGTGCGGGCGGCCGCGGCGTGCCGCATTCCGCTGATCTCGGCGGTCGGGCACGAGACGGACACCACGCTGATCGACTTCGTCGCCGACTGCCGGGCGCCCACGCCGACCGCTGCCGCCGAACTGGCGGTACCGGCCCGCACCGACCTGCTGGCCGATTTGCAACAGAAGGCGTCGCGGCTGGTGGGCGCGCTGAACCGCCTGACCGGGGAGCGGCGGCTGCGGCTTGGCCGCGCGGAACGCGGGCTGCCGGATCTGCCGTCTTTGCTGGGCGCGGCGCGGCAGCGGCTCGATGACCGGGCGGAGCGGCTGGTGATGGCGTTGCCGAACCTGCTGTCGGCGCGCCGGGCATCGGTGGACCGCGCCACGCGCCGCCTGCCCGACCTTCCGGCAATGATCGCCGGTACGCGCCGGCGAGTGACCGAGGACGGCACGCGCCTGCTGCTGGCTCTGCCCAACCTGGTGGAAAAGCGACGCGCCGCGCTGGAGCTGTGCGAGCAGAAGCTGACCGGCGGACTGCGGCACGCGGTCTCGGGGATCCACAACCGCGCCGGGCGTGTGCTCGGGCGGCTGACCGATGCGCCGTTGCGGGCTTGCATCCGGGAGCTCACGGCCAGGCTTGATGGGGCCGGGGCCCGGCTGGAGTCGGTCTCGCCGCTGGCCGTGCTGCAGCGCGGCTATGCGGTGGTGGCGGACGCGGCGGGCCATCCGCTGACCGCGGCGGCGTCCGTGGTCCCAGGCGCCCGGCTGCGGCTGCGCTTCGCCGATGGGGAGGTGGGTGCCACAGCGGATGCAAGCGCCAAGGCACGGCAGGGCCGGCTGCCGATCTGAACCGCCGGGAAGTAGATTTCGGGAAGGCAGCCATGACGGCTTCGAGTACGCGAAATCTTGACCGGCCGAGCGATACCGGGCTAATCGCGCGCGCCGACGCAACGGTTTACCGTCGTGCCGAACGACCAGTCACGCCTGACCCGCACCCCTCAGCCAGGGACGAACCTCACATGAACGCAAAGATCGTCGGCGCCCTCGCCGTCGTTGCCCTGTTGGCAGCTTGTGCCAACAACACGCCCCCGGCGACCACCGCCACCGGAACCGGCGCGGTCGCCGCCCCCGCCGGCCCGGCCCCGGGCAGCGAAGAAGATTTGGTCGCCAATGTCGGCGATCGCGTCTTCTACGCCTTCAACCGCTCCGACCTGTCGTCGGATGCGCAGGCCACGCTGGACCGCCAGGCCGGCTGGCTGGGCAAGTATCCGAACGTCCAGGTGCTGGTCGCCGGCAATTGCGATGACCGCGGGACCGAGGAATACAACCTCGCGCTCGGGCAGCGCCGCGCCAATGCGGCCAAGGATTATCTCGTGGCCCGCGGCGTCAACGGCGCCCGGGTCAGCACGATCAGCTACGGCAAGGATCGGCCCACCGCGCTCGGCGATGATGAGCAGGCGTGGGCGCAGAACCGCAACGCGATCACCTCGGTTCACTAGACCAGCATTCACTAGACTGGGATCATCAGACTGGGGTTCACCAGACCGGGGTTCATGGACCGGATGCGTCCGGCGGCCCTGGCCGCCGGTTTCGCCTCGCTGCCATCATGGGTAAATTCCGGGCGGAGCGAGGAGAAGCGCATGAATTGTTTGCCCTTTACCGGTCTCGCCATAACGGGGCTGCCGCTGCTGGCCGGGCTCGGCCTGAGCTGGCTCGTCGTGGCGGCGCCGGCCGCGGCGCAGATGGAGACCCGGGAGGCGATCTCGCTGCAGAACCAGATACTGGAGCTGCGCCAGGAGCTGCAAGCGGCGCAGGAGCAGCGCGGTGCTCCGCAACCCTATTACGCGCAGCCGGCGTACCCGTCGCCGCCTGTCGCCGGCGGGTCTGAAACCGCGCAGCTTGTGGCGCGGGTCGGTTCGCTGGAAGAGCAGGTGCGCCAGCTTCGCGGCCGCATGGATGAGCTGGACAACAGCGTGCAGCGCACGACCGCTGATCTCGGCAAGCAGATCGACGACCTCAAATTCCAGTTGCAGTCCCCGCAGGCCGGACAGGCTGCCGCCGGGCCGCCGCCGCGGCTCGCGCCGCCTGCGCTTGCCCGGGTCGCCGCCGGCCGGCCGCCGCCGCTTGCCGCGCCCCCGGTAGCGCCGCCGCCGGTTACACGGACACAGGCTGCCGGTCCGCGCACGCCGGAGATCGCCTTGCAGGAAGGCTATGCCGCCATGGCGACGCCGCGACTACGCGACCGCCGAGCACGATGCCCAGGAAGTGCTCAGCAAACGTGCCTCGCCGCGCGCTTATGACGCGCAGTACCTGCTGGCGCAGTCGCTGGCCGGCCAGCACCAGTGGTCACGCGCGGCGATTGCCTATGACGATACCTACAATCGCACCCCGAAGGGCGGCCACGCCCAGGAGGCACTGCTCGGGCTGGCCAACTCGCTGACCGCCATCAACGAGAAGCGCGCTGCCTGCGACACATTGACGAAACTGCACACCGAATTCCCGCGTCCGCGGACCGAGCTGCGGGACCAGATCAGCGCGGCCTCTCAACGGGCGGGCTGTAAAGCGTAGGCGGGGAACGCTGGGGGCGATCTGCCGCCGGTTGCTCTCTGGGCGATGGCCGATCCGGCGGTTTGCCGCCTTGCCGGCGGCTACTTGCTCGTGGGGACGATTTGGGTTTCGGAGTCGCTGCCCGCCGCGGGGCGTCGCCTGGGGCGGCGGACGGTTCTCACTGTCCCGCTGCTTCCGCCGCCGCAGAAGAACTGGTCGCCGCCATCGGATTCGAGGCCCGACACGTTCGTTCCGGGCGGCATCTCGAGCGTTTCCAGAAGCTCTCCGGTTCGGGGATCGACCCGCCTGAGATCGCTTTCGTCAGCTTCCCAGGTGCCGTGCCAGAGCTCGCCGTCGATCCAGGTGACCCCGGTGACGAAGCGATTGGACTCGATGGTGCGGAGAATCGCTCCGGTCTGGGGATCGATTTGATGGATTTTCCGGTCCCGATACTGCGCGACCCAGAGCGTGCCTTCGGCCCAGGCGAGCCCCGAGGCAGCCGCCGCCGCCCGGGCGCCGGGATCGTGGCGAGCACACGGCCGGTCTTCGGATCGATCTTCTGGATGCGATCCTCGGCGAGCTGAAACAGGTGCTGGCCGTCGAAGGCGGTTCCTGCATGCGCGGCGACATCGATCGAGCGCAGTGTTTTCCCGGTCGTGGGATCCAGGGCGTTCAGCTTGTCTCCGGAGGCGAACCAGACGTGCTGGCCGTCAAAGGTAACCCCATGCACGTTGTCGATGCCCGGAAAGGGGCCATACTCGCGGAGGATTTCGGCGGCTGATCGGATCATGGTTCCATTCTAGCACTCTCTGCACTGAGGTTGTGACCGGTTGCCGGCTGGCCCACCTGCCCCTGTCATTCGCGATGAGGCCCAGCACCGGGCAGCCGACTTTAGCCGCGGCAGAGCAGTCGGACGTGCTTCATGGTTAAGGCTATGTCCCCGGCGAAAAATTGAAGCTAGGATAGTGGAAGCTTGGGGAATAGGCCCGGTGCACCGAACAGCGCTACTTTATGCGGCGACGCTGTTTTTGGTTTTCGTTTGTTCGGTGGCACAGCCAGCGCCGCCGTGTGACCCCGAACTTGTCTCGGCCGGGGGTCCCAGCGGTTACAAGCTGCGGGGCAGGATCTGCGAAGGGCTGTTCGTACCGCGCGTCGGCGCACCCGCGATCGAACTGGTGTCGCTGACCCGAGGAAAGCGACTGGTAGGTGAGGCGCCGGCAGACTTGAAGTTGTCTATCGCTGATGCGGGCGGCACGGCGCCGGTACACGTGAGGGCCGTCGGCATCCCGCCGGGCCTCTACTACCGCATGGACGCAAATGTCGGCACTGGCGATAGCCTCGACTGGCCCGCCAGCGAGGTGCTTGCTGCGGTCGGAGTCCCGCTTAGCGAGATTGGTCTCATTGCCTTCGTCTATGACCGGACGGGAACTCAGGCGTTCCTGCCATTGACGGTGGAGCCTGCCGGACCGGATGCACCAAACCCTGCCGGGCCTGACACCGTCGAGGCCGAGCTGAGGTCCTCCACCCTGATCGAGAATGCTCGGTGGCGTTTCGTTCGGGCGGGCCGGCGGGCGGGGCACACTGCTGACTGGACTAAAGCGAGGCTCGCCGGCAATCGCCTTATTCTGGATTTGCCTGTCGAACACGGCTCGCTGGAGGTCAACTGGACGGACCCAGACACTGGTACGGGCCGCCACGCATCCTTCGGCATAGGCAGCTAAATGAATTTCCGTTCCCCCAAACACGTCGCCCCGGCAATCCTCCACCGGGCTCGGCGTGTGGCATCGGCAATACTTCGACATCATCTCGGGTTCCTAGTGATCTTTGTGATCTTTTCGGTGATCGTCCTGGTCCCTCTAGCCCTCTTCAAGTGGTCCCGTGTCGGCGTCACCGGTCAGTTGGTCGCAAAGGCAGTCAATTTGCAGCTTTCCCGTAATCTACCGCTGTCTAGGCCGTTGAACGTCGAACTCGCGCTTGCGCTCGATGGACGCCTTGCACACCTGGGATCGTTCTCCTCCATAACACCAGAGCCTCCAACTCATGGTCCCGCGTCGCACAACCTGACTGTGACTGCTCACCAGCTACGGTTGGTCGCGATCCACGTCGCGGAGGGAGGGACGCTTCAGCTAACGCTGTCACCCGGAGCACCTCGCCGTCTTCTCCTTCTGGCTGGCGGAGGCGCGTCTTTCGACCTCGAAACGAGCTCTCCAACGCAGCTGCGCATGGAGAACGGCCCGGCCTGGAATCTGGGACCGGATGATTCGAACCTCGTGACTGTGCGTTCGGAGGACGGCCGAGCGACTCCGCTGTGGCTCGACGCGCGACTTGCGACGCTGCCGTCGTCGCCGGCTAACGAGGGCGACAGCGATCCGGGATTCTTGCTGGAAGAGCTCAGCGTGAGCCGGCTGTGGTTCGACCGCGAGGAAGGCATCGCCGGAACCACGCCGTTCGTCTCGTCGATCGACAGAGGGGACATCACACTGGTCGATACGGGAGAGAAGCTTCACCTGGATTCGGGCGCTCCGCTCGACATGGATCGCTTCGAGGGCCAAGTAGTCCTCTTAGCGCTCGAGCGCGACGGATTCCACGTGACATTTACCGGGCGCACCAGTCGACTATTGCTCGGGCCTGTTGGCTTCGAACAGGACGTGACCCCGAGCGTCCTAGACGTGCTCTACCATATTCGCTGGGTGCGCCTGGCTTGCCTCGCGATCTTCGCGATCCTGGCCGCCGTGGTTGCCGAGCACTTCGCGAGGCCAAGGTCGGAGGAGACAAAGTCGGAGGAGAAGCGATGATAGACGGGCGCGCATGGCGTATCCTTGCAGCCTGCCTGCTCCTCGGACCGACGCCCGTTGCGACGCAGCCTTCTGGCCTTTCCACGGGCGAGCAGGTTGCATGGAGCGTGGTGGACGACGTTGTGCGGATCGCCGTTACTCTGCCGAACGGATCGGCCGGCGAAGGAGGCTTCGGTTTTGTCGTCGGGGAGCGGGACGGCGATTTATATATAGCGACCGCAGACCATGTGGTGCGCGCGGACGGCGACCTAATCGGCTCGGCGCTGGTGACCTTTCATAGCGACCAGGGCCATCCACGCGCGGCCACATTGCTCGATCTGCGACTTCCGCCCGAGCAGGGTGATCTGGCGGTGCTCGAGTTGCCTGTTCCACCCCACTACCTGCCGGAGTGGCCGCCCACCGCCAGCACCAGCGACCTGTTGCCCGGCACCAGAGCTTGGCGGATCGGCAAACAGCAGCGCTGGGTGCCGGCTGCGACACCGGGCGTGTTTGTCGGGCTGCAGGGCACGATCTGGCTGGGCTTCGATGATCTCGATACGCCGCCGGGATCATCCGGCGGACCGGTGGTCACCGAGCAGGAAATCGCTGGCATGGTTATTACCGGGGACGTGCCGTCCGGGCCGCCGAGCAGCGTGCTACCGATTGAAACGATTGCCATCAAGCTGAAGCTGTGGCAGCTGCCCTGGAACCTTTCCCATGCCGCGACTTTTCCCGAGACGGCATCGACCTTTGGGTTTGATGTTCGCTGCAACGATATCGAATCGAGCAACGACGTGCAAGCCATCCTGCGCAAGTTTGGTGCTCGGGCCCTCACTGAAGCGCCAGCGGCGCGAATTGCATCGACCGACAGGCCCGTGATTGTGCGTCCGACCGTCGGGGGCGACGATCATTTGGGGGCACTTCCCCCAAACACCCGCGTGCGCGTGATTTGCATGGAAGACCGCAATTTCGCAGTTGTGAAGCAGGAACAGGGAAACCGTGATGGCGTCGTGGAAAGCCAGGCCCTCCAGCAGCCGTAGCCGACAGCAGCACAGCCCCTGGTGGCTATTAGTACCGATTTTGGCTCTCATGATCGGAGGCGCATGCCGCGGGAGCGCCCACGCCGAGAACGCGACAGCATGCCCCGAGGATAACATCGACGAATGTGCGCGATATCAGCATCTCGTCTCGGGAATGGATAGCGGCGACTTCGCCGTCCAACTCGCCAGCCTTCGTGCTGCGAGCCAGGAACTCGATCCTGCCTTGCGCGCACTGATCTTCGGTAAAGCGCTGAAGAGCAGCGATCTGCGGCTACGAACAGGCGGCCTACGTTACGTGCTGGCTTCAAGGACGACTTTCGATGTCGTCGTGGAATCGCCCGTGCATGCGACCCCAGCTCAGCAGAAGCTTTATCAGCAATATGGCTCGCTGACACTGCACCGCGTGCAGCTCGACGAGAAAACGGATGAGATAATCAGCGTACATCGGCCGTCTTCGGGTGAGTGGTTCGATGATACGGGGAGGCTTCGAGCTGGGCTGGGCGTATTGCCGTTTGCACATGACCGCCGGCGAGGAAGACGCGATTAGGGGAACGCTGCGTTGTCAATATCCTCGTGCCGAACCGGCTGAGCTCGGGGCGACCATCGAACTAAGTTGATAGAAGGGGGTATACGACAACGGGCGCAATGAGGTGCCATCTAGTTTGACATTATGTCGAAATGGTTGGCGCACGCTTTTTGGCGTCTGCACTAGCATCGGGGGGAATGTCCGATTGTCTGTGTAAGCACTGGTGTGGCCCCGTTTCGGTCCGGTCAGTCGGCTAGCCGACTGACCGGACCGAAACGGTCGCCAAACAGGATAGCAAACTGTCCGCCGGCGTGATAGGCCTCCTGGCCTGATGCCCTGAAGCGTCGGCGGCGCTGCGTAATGGCCTTACCAGCGCCGTATCCGGTACAGCGATTCGGCAGTTGTCCGCCTTCGAAAGGGCACAGCATGATTCCCGGTTCGCGTGTCATGATGTGGGCAAACTATCGCCAGAATGGAAACGGACAGCCGACCGTCTCCGTCCCGGCTCCGGTTGACGGGAACACTCCAGACGCCCCTTGGTCGTACAATTACATCGCACAGCACGCCAATCTATGGGCGGCTCTGGGCTTTACCGATATTCTCTTTCCGAACCCATTGATCTGCCAGGGTGGCAACGGGCCCGGCGACGACGGGTACAATCCCTTCGACGACTACGATATCGGATCGAAAGGCGCGCCGACCCGGTTCGGCACGGCGGAAAAGCTTCGCCGCGCGGTCGCGATCTGCCGCGCGAATGGGATGAAGGTGTGGATCGATGTCGTCAACCACCAGCGCATGGGCGGCAATAACGGAACCTACCGATACAGGTCCGCGACCGGGGAAACCAACGGCCGCTTCGCCAAGCAGCCCTCCTACTTCCGCGGCAATCCGCCTCGTGTAGCCGAAGACCCTGTGCCGGTACCGATTGACGATTTCGCCTTCGGTGACGAATTGTGCCCGGTCAACGCGATTCCAAAGCGCGCGGTTTGGAATGGCCTGGTCGCCGCCGGCAACTGGCTGTTTCTTACCACTGGCACCCAAGGCGCGCGTCTCGATGATATGAAGGGAATGAACGTCGGCTTCGTCCATGCCTGGATGACGTCTGAGGCGATGGCATCACTGGAATTTTTCGGTGAGTACGATGATGGCGATCCCGGCAATGAGAATTGGTGGATTGGCCAGGTTCAACAACGTGCGTCGGCGTTGGACTTCGCTTTCCAGGAAAACATGGCCTATCCGATGTGCATGAAGGCCGGCGGAACCGACGGCTGGCAAATGTCCTGGATGGGCACGAACGCGTTGCTGTTTCGGAACCCCATGAAGGCCGTGACGTTCGTCTCCAGCCTCGACAGTGAAACGGACGGCTGGGCCACGATTATCAACAACAAAACCCTAGGCCTTGCATTGATGCTCGGAATGATGGGTCTGCCGATCATTTACGTCAGAGACTGGTTGCCGAAATCGATGAACGGGTATGCACTGGACCAGGAGATCGACAATCTTGTCTGGTGCTCACGCAACCTCGCGAACGGCGGCGTCGACATCGTGTACAGCGATGCGCAAACTTATGTCTTCCAGCGCACCGGCCCGCCGGGCGCGCTGATCGCGCTGAATAACGACATATGGAACCCGCGGTGGACCACCGTCACCTGCCGCACCCAGCACACGCCCGGCACGGTGATGCATGACTATACCGGGCAAAACGGCGAAGACAGCATCGTCAACGCCAATGGCAACCTGACCTTCGGCATCTCCCCGGCCGCGAATGGCAGGGGTTACGGCTTCTGGGCGCCGGCCGGCCTGGACGGGGGTATCACTTTTCCCAGGTTGTCATGCACGCAAAGCTTTTTCGGCGCGGAAGATCTGGACATCGGGCCGGCGACAAGCGGCACTATGACAGTCGGACGCGTGTGGATTGAGGCGCATTCGCCGATCGAATCTGAACTCACCGTCAACACCACCGGCTGGGCCCCTGGGACGAGCAGCGTCACGTTCCGGATCGACGACCTCCAGGGCAACGTGCATGGCGGTGGAACCGCGACCCTTGCCGACCCCAAGGCGCATGCATCCAGCAGGGCCGTGGCGACAGGCTGGCACGCGATCGCCCTGACCTCGAGCGGCCTGCCGCCCAGCGGAGCACCGTTCACATTCAGCATCGAGTACACAGCCCCCCAAACCATCACCCCGGAGGAGTTCTGATGCGCGCGAAGGCGTCCAAGTTTTTCTATGCCGCAAGAACAGTCCTGCCATACCTGTGGGGCTTCGCGGCGGCGGCGGCGTTGGACCACGCCATCGATGTCCAAACCCTCTTCCTGCCCGTCATGGCGGGCGTGGCGGTGCTGAGCGCGACTTCCCTGGTTCTCCGAAGGACAGGACGATGACCACCAACGTCGTCACCCGCAGCTTCGGCAACAGCCGCATGGGCTGCTTTGTCGATCCATCCTGGCCCCTGACCTCGGAGCAGGTGCAAAGGGCCGGCGTACGCGTGTTGGGCCAGCTCCAACTTGATGATCCCCGCGGCGCCGAGGGCCAGGTGCTTGCCGTAGCGGACCTGACGATGAACGACAATAAGGCTCATAACGTCGTATTCGTCTGCGACATGTCGAACAACGTCCATGCATTCGACGCCGACAGCTATGCACTACTATGGAAGCAGAACGTCGGCAGACCCATCACTATTTCGAAACAGTGGGATATGTGGATGATCAACCCCTTTTGGGGCATCCTTTCCACGCCGGTGATCAACCTCGCCACGCGCACACTGTACTGCGTCTCGACGTCGAGCGTGGACGGCACGATGGGCAAGGCCATCTATACGCTGCATTCCCTGCACTTGGCGGATGGTTCCAATCAGGCGCCGCCCTTGGTGTTGAACGGAGCCACCTACCAACCGCCCGGCAATGCCCCCCGGCAGACCCTTGGGGCGGTGGCACGAAAGCAGCGGCCGGCTCTGACGCTGGCCAGCGCGGGCGGCCACAACACGCTGTTCATCCCGTTCGGGTCGTTTCTTAAATCCGCGTCCACCAATCTCGGCTGGGTGCTCGCGGTCGATGTCACGAACCCCGGGCATCCAGCGATCGCCGCAAGCTGGACAACCGGCTCGGGCCAGTATCCCGGCGCGGGCATCTGGCAGGCCGGCCAGGGCTTGTCGGTCGACGCGAACCAAAACCTGCACGGCATGACCGGCAACGGCGGCTTCGATCCGCCGACCGGTGATTTCGGCAACTGCTTCTTCAGGTTGGCCTATACGCCTGCCGGCAACGCGGCCCCGGCCAAACTGCAATGCGTCGATTGGTGGTCGCCCTACTCCGATGCAGGACGCGCCGGCGATGATCCGACGCTGGCGACGCCCAGCAGCAATCCGCCGGATGATATGGACCCGGCGACGACCAACGCCGTGAACAATACCAGCAACGCCCACATCGTCGGCGATGAGGACCTTGGCTCCGGTGGCGCGCTGCCGCTGCCTCGGTCGCTGACCGGGTTCAACAAGGATGTCATCGTCGGAGGCGGCAAGGACGGCATCTTCTACGTGCTTGACAGCGCAAAACTCGGTCAAACCCAGCGCGCTGACTTTGCGCCGGCCAAGATCGCCGGCAACTGGGCAAGGCTGCTGTCGCCGCCATGGGCCGCGACCTATGACGGGCTCGGCCTCAATCTCGCGCCCGCACAATTGGACACCTTGCCATCCGCCCTCGGCGGCTACACGAGGCACATCCACGGCACCCCGGTCGGCTACAAAGTCCGGACCACGGCATCATGCTGTTCGTGCAGGGCGAGAATGGCACCGTTCAGGCGGTCGGGCTCGCTGCCGATTTCAGTCTGACGTGGATTGCCGCCGGCCAGGAAGTCGCGTCGCAAGGCATGCCTCCGCCAGGCGGCATGCCGGGCGGGATGCTGGCGGTGACCTGCCAGGCCGAGGGTGACAACACCGCGGTCCTGTGGGCGCTGATGCCGTGGTACGGCAATGCCAACGCGACCGTCACGGCTGGCCGAATGGTCGCGTATGGCGCGAATTGGGTGAATGAAGCCGGGCCAAATCTGATCAAGCTGTGGGACAGCGCGGACTGGGGCATCAACTATATGCACGCCAAGTTCAATATTCTGACGCCGTTCAATAATCGCCTCTTCGTGCCGTCCTACGATGGACGCATTCTGGTCATGGGTTAAAGCCACCCGCCATCGGCCCCGGGAGTAACAAAGTCGTCGCGAACCCCGGCATCGGAGGAGTCATCCAACGCCGCGCCCGCGCGCGACCAAACGACTGCACCTTGCCCGCCGCCGCCAGCGAACCGAGTGCCCGCTGCACGGTCCGCTGGCTGGCGCCAAGCGCCAGCGCCAAGGCCGAGCTCAGCGCCATGCCGAGGCCGCCAAAGCCGGTCGCCACCCACACCCCGTCGTTCAGCCGACCCACCATCGGCATTCTGTGCCGCAGATAGGGCATTAGCCCGCTCCACGCGACCTCCACCCGTACACCGGCGAGTGCTGGATAGACGCGCGCCATATCACGGCCCAGCAGTGTGCCAATGCGCATCGGTGTGGGCTCCCAGGCCAGCATGCGGCCGCCCCACAGTAGGCGACCATCGTGCAGAGGGCAGTAGTAGTTGGTCGCGAGTGTGATGTCAGAGATCGCGTAGGGAACCCGGATCGCCGCGCGCAACCGCTCGTGCAGCGGTTCCGTCACCATGACGAAGGTGGCGATCGGCACAACCGCAGCGCCGACCCTCCGGTGCAATCCGTCGATATAGCCGCCGCCGGCCAGCACGATGTTCTCCGCCTGCACTTGCCCCGTGGAGAATGGACGCCGCGGCGGCCGTCATCCATCAGGCTCGTTGCCGGCGAGCCCTCGAAAATTCGCGCACCGCGCGTTCGGCGGCGGCGGCCAAGCGGCGTGTCACTGCCAGCGGATCGACCGCGAAGGTGTGCGGGTTGAAGAAAGCCTCGCCGTAGAGCGGCGAAGTGAGCGCCTCCGCCACCCGCGACGATGGCTAGTGCTCGAAGGCCAATCCGAAGTGCCGATCCATCCACACGCAATAGGCAGCGAGAAACTCGCGCGACCCGGCCAGTCCAGAAGTAACCAACACCAGCGCCACCACTGAGAACAGAAAGACAGCAGCGGCAATCGCGCAGGTCCAATGGTTGTTCGAGCCGCATACCGGAGTGGCCGTGATCGAGCCCGTAGCAATCGCCAGCAGGCCGAGCGGGAAGCTGCCGGTCGCGTCCTGGATCAGCCCCATCATTCGTACGGGTCGGCCTTGCTCAGGTAGTCCTGCACATAGCGGCGGATGCCTTCTTCCAACGGCGTGAACTGGCCGGCGTAGCCGGCGGCGCGCAGCCGTTCCGTGCTCGCCTGGGTGAACGACTGGTATTGCCCATGCAGCGCCGGCGGCATCTCGATGAACTCGATGCGGCGTGGCACCCCGGCGGCATCGCACACCGCGTGCGCCAGATCGAGGTAGCTGCGCGCGCGTCCGGTGCCGACGTTGAACAGCCCGCTCACAGCTTGCGTGTCGAGCAGCCAAAGCATCACATCGACGACGTCGCCCACCCAGATGAAGTCGCGCGCCTGTTCGCCGTCTCCAAGACCCGGCCGGTCGGAGCGGAACAGTCGCAGGGCAAGTCCGGCCGCCATTTCATTGTGCTTGACCTTCACGACGGAGATCATGCCGCCCTTGTGGTATTCGTTGGGGCCGAACACGTTGAAGAACTTCAGGCCGGCCCATTGCGGCGGGCGCGCCTCCCCGGCGGCAAGCATCCGAGCGACGCGGAGGTCAAAGGCGTGCTTGGTCCAGCCGTACAGGTTCATCGGCCGCAGCCACGCGAGGTGCGCCGGGCTGGCGTCGTCGTCGAACCCGGCCGATCCGTCGCCGTAGGTGGCAGCCGAGGACGCATAGATCATCCGCACCCCGCGCCCGACGCACCAGCGCCAGAGCCGCAGCGGCAGTTCGACATTGGTGGCCCAGGCCAGATCGCCATCGGCGGCGGTGGTGTCGCTGATCGCCCCCAGATGGAACAGAAGCTCGATCGGCGGATGGCCGGCGAGGAAG
Organism: uncultured Pseudomonadota bacterium; assembly: GCA_963764525.1. GTDB lineage: Bacteria > Pseudomonadota > Alphaproteobacteria > Acetobacterales > Acetobacteraceae > DATDIC01. Next base: position 49,545 of record CAVXTC010000036.1, read on the forward strand.
TCGTCCAGTTCCTCCGGCGGAATCAGCCGGGCTGGCGGATGCCTGGCCAGGTTGCGCCATTTGCCGTTGCTGCCGAGCCGGTCCACCACCACCGTTTCCAACCCCCGGCGCGCCAGGGCGGCATGCAGCACCGAGCCGATGAAACCGGCTCCGCCGGTGACCATGATCATGGCGGGCTTATAGCGGCAACGCCGCCCGTATGGCGACCAGGAGCGGGCGGCCAGGAGGACAGCACATGAGCGATCGGCCGAAATTCTTCGACGACCTGGCCGGCGTGGCCGGCGGGGCGATCTCCGCGCTGGCGGGTCTGCGGGAGGAGGCCGAGGCAATTTTCCGTGCCCGGCTGGACGACGCGATTCGCCGGCTCGACCTGGTGCGGCGCGATGAGCTCGAGGCGATCGAGCAAATGGCGGCGAACGCGCGAGCCGGGCAGGAGGCGGCCGATGCCCGCCTGACCGAGGTTCTGGCAAGGCTGGCCACGCTGGAATCACGTGTCGCCACGTTGGAATTGCTGCCGCGATCCCCCATTCCACCGGCCAGCAACACAACGGGCAAGTGAGCCGGTTGCGGACCGGCTTGCGAGAAATCCACGCGCTCACGCCTGCGTGATGCTTGCGGCGCGCCACACCGGACCGGTAGGCTGCAAGTCGTGGCCTGCCAGGACCTGGACCGCACGATTTCGCCTGGACCGCACTGTCTCGCAGCCGGTCGAATCGCGTAGGCCCCGGCCTTCCTCCAGACGGGAGACCCCGCATGTCCGCCACCACCACCAGCATGCAAGACCAGGACACCGCGTCCAACCCGCTCGATGCGCTCGAGCAGATCGCGCTCGCCAACGACTGGGCTTTCGAGCGCCACAATGAGGCTGAGATGGCCGCCGAGGCACCCGGCCGCTGGTGCGATTACGGGCTGTTTTTCAACTGGTCGAACGAGATCAGCGCGATGCACTTCACCTGCGCCTTCGACCTGAAAGTACCGGCGAAGCGGCGGCACGCGCTGTACGAACTGCTGGCCCGCGCCAATGAGCGGCTGTGGATCGGCCATTTCGGCATGGACCCCGAGGACGGCATGCCGGTGTTCCGCCACGCGGTCCTGCTGCGCGGCGCGCCCGGCGCCTCATCGGAAAGCCTGGAAGACATGGTCGATATCGCTATCACCGAATGCGAGCGGTTCTTTCCGGCGTTCCAGTTCGTGCTGTGGGGCGGCAAGACGCCGACCGAGGCGCTGGATGCCGCCATGCTGGAATGCGTCGGGGAAGCATGAGCCGGATTCCCCCCATCCTGCTGGTCGGCTGCGGACGGATGGGCAGCGCGATGCTGGCTGGCTGGCGTGAGCGCGGGCTGGCGCAGTGCGTTGCGGTGGATCCGTCGCCGGCCGCGCTGGCGTGGGCCGGGCCCGATCTGCGCGTTGTCGCCGAGCCTGCCGCGATCCCGTCCGGGTTCACGCCTGAAGCGGTGGTGTTCGCGGTCAAGCCGCAGAACGCCGCGGCCACGCTGCCCGATTACGCCGGCTATGCGGGGCTGTCGGTGTTTCTGTCGATCATGGCCGGCCGCACCATCGGCGGCATGCGGGCGATGCTGGGCGCCGATGCGCCGATCGTGCGCGCCATGCCGAATACTCCGGCCGCGGTGCGTCAGGGGGTCACCGTGGCCTGTCCCGGCAACGGGGTAGGCCCGGCGCAGCGCGAACTTTGTGAGGCACTGTTGCGGGCGATCGGCGCGGTGGCTTGGGTGGAGGATGAAGGGTTGCTCGATCCGGTCACCGCGGTGTCCGGCAGCGGCCCCGCCTATGTGTTCCTGCTCGCGGAACTGCTGGAGAGGGCGGCGCTGGAGCAGGGCATCCCGCCCGATCTGGCGCGGCTGCTGGCACGGCAGACGGTTGCCGGCTCCGGCGCGCTGCTGGCCGCCAGCAAGGAAGATACCGCGGCCCTGCGCCAGGCGGTCACCAGTCCAGGCGGCACCACGGAGCGTGCGCTCAGTGTGTTGATGGCGGCGGATGCCTGGCCGGCGGCGCTGAGCCGTGCGGTGGACGCCGCGACCAGGCGGTCTCGCGAACTCGCGGGCTGACAAGCCGGGCAAGGTCGGCCATGTTGGGTGCATGGATGACGCGGAGTTCGACAAGGCCCTGATCGCCGCTGCGTTTGCGCTGGCGGGGGAAGGCGGTTGGCGCCGGGTGACCCCGGCGGAAGCGGCACGGCGGGCGGATTTGCCGCTGGCGCGGGCGCGCGAGCGGTTCCCGGGGCGGACCGCCATTCTGCTGCGCTTCGGGCGGATGGCGGATCAGGCGGCGCTGGGCGATCCCCCACGTGAGGGTACCGTGCGCGACCGGCTGTTCTATCTGCTGATGCAGCGGCTGGATGTGATGCAGTCGCATCGCGAAGGCGTGCTGGCATTGCTGCGCGCCTTGCCGTCGGAACCTGCAACGGCGGTGCTGCTGGGCTGCGCCACGCGGCGCAGCATGCGCTGGCTGCTGGAAGCGGCCGGCGTTTCGGCACGCGGGGTACGCGGTCAGATCAGGGTCAAGGGGCTGGTCGGGGTCTGGCTGTGGGCAATGCGGGCCTGGCAGGGCGACGAGACCGCCGATCTGTCGGCCACCATGTCCGCGGTGGATACCGCGCTGCAGCGTGTGGAGCGGGTGGCTGGCTGGCTTGGCGGCGGGCCTCGGGCGACGCCGACGGCGGGTGACGAGATCCCGCCCGGAGAGCCGCCGGTTCCGGAGCCGCCGAGCCCCGAATCGCCACCGCCCCCGGTTCCGCCCGTGGCACCCATCTCCCCGCCCATGCCGCCGGCGATGCCGCTGCCGCCCGAGCCGCTGGCGTGACACGGCCGGCCCGGCGCCGAACTGTCCCGTAAGGAACGAAAGGAAATACCATGCCGATCGATCCCAAGGCCCCAGAATTCGACCTGCGGCGACTGTTCGCCGAGATGAAATTTCCGGCGATGCCGGACATGGAGGCATTCACCAATGCGGCGAGGCGCAACATGGAGGCGCTGACGGCCGCCAATCGCATCGCGCTGGAAGGAGCACAGGCGGTCGCTCGCCGACACATGGAGATCATGCAGCAGTCGATGGCGGAAATGAGCGAGGCGGTACGCTCGATGTCCGGCGCTGAGGCGCCGCAAGCCAAGGCGGCCCGCCAGGCCGAACTGCTCAAGCAGGGCTACGAACGCGCGGTGTCCAACATCAAGGAACTGAGCGACCTGATCCAGCGATCCAACCAGGAGGCGCTGGCACTGCTGAGCCATCGCTTCACCGAAGCGATGGACGAGATCAAGGCGATTGCGCAGAAGGCGAAGTGATGGACGAGGTCGCACAGTGGGTTGGACCTCCGTGGCCCCCCGTGGCCCTCGTGCGTCCTCCGTGTTGAAACCTTGAGCTCCCGTGGATCGAGCATTGTCCAACGCGCCGGTGCGTTATGCTTTATCCACTTTTACCACGGAGGAAGGGCGAGGGCCACGACGGGCCACGGAGTTCAGGTCATGCTTCCCGCGGTTGATCTTTCCGGCGGATCATCGCTATCGCGAGAACGACTATTTCATCAAACGTGGAAACTTTCTCCGCATCCGCACCGGCCCTTTTCGTTCGGGTTGGTGAACGTGAATCCGGAGGTCAGCGCCTTCGTCTCGTAGTCCATCACCGTTCCGATCAGGAACAGGCTCGCCTTGCGGTCAACAAGGACGGTCAGCCCCTTGTCGTTCACGACCTCATCGGTGGGCGCCGGCGCATCGGCCCAACTCATGTCGTATGACATGCCGGAGCAGCCCTTGGTCCTCACGCCGATGCGCAGCAGCTTGCCCTGCTCGCCCGTGTCATACAGGCGGCGCAGGCGCTCGGCGGCGCCGTCGGTCAATGTCATCAGCGGCGGCAGAGGGCGGACGGGGCGGCGAGTGGCTGTGGTGGTGCTCATGATTCACTCGATATCGCGTCGGGTCAGAACATGTTCAACTGCAGCCTGGCTTCCTCGCTCATGCGGCTCGGGTCCCAGGGCGGCTCCCACACCGTCTCCACCTCGCAATCCGCCACCCCCGGCACCGCCATGACGGCATCGCGCACCTGCTCCGGCAATTCCTGCGCACTGGGGCAGGCCGGGGCGGTCAGCGTCATTTCCACCTTCACCCGGCCGTCGTCGTTGATCTCGATCGCGTAGATCAGGCCGAGTTCGTAGATGTTGACCGGAATTTCCGGGTCATAGACGGTGGCGCAGGCGGCGATGATCGCGTCCTCGGTCGGCTTGGCCGCGGTTTCGCCGTCCGGCGTCCAGGCCGTGTGGGTCGCCTGATGGGGCGTCATGTCATTCACTGCTGGTCTCCTGCGCCCCATCCAGGGCTGCGATCAGGGCGTGCCACGGCAGGGTCGCGCATTTCACCCGCGAAGGATACTCGTGCACGCCCGCCAGTGGTTCAAGCCGTTCCATCGGTTCCTTCAGCGCCGCATCGCAGTGCGGGCATGTGCCGGTGCGCGCCAGATCGCGGAACGCATCGGACATCGCGCGCACCTGGTCTGGCTGCGGCCGGTCACCGTCTCCGCCATCAGATCGGCCGAGGCGATGCTGATGGCGCAGCCGCGCGCTTCGAACCCGGTCTCGGCGATGGCGCCGTCCGGGCGCGTATTTGACGAACACCTGCACGCGATCGCCGCACATGGGGTTGTCGCCGCGCGCCGAGGCGTCGAATGCGGCCAGCCGGTGTCCGTGCCGTGGGTGCCGGCCATGATCGAGGATGACTTCCTGATACAGGTCGCGCAGGTCGTCGAACATCACGGGCCCTCCTTCATGAAAAGAACTCCCGCACGCGGGCCAACGTGTCGGCCAGCATGTCGATCTCTTGCAGCGTGGTATAGACGCCGAAGCTGGCCCGCGCGGTGCTTTCCAGCCCGAAGCGGTGCATCAGCGGCTCGGCGCAGTGGTGCCCGGCGCGTACTGCGATTCCCTGGCGGTCCAGCAGGGTCGCAACGTCATGCGCATGGGCACGATCGAGCGCGAACGAGACCACCCCGCCACGGTCCTGCGCGCGGCCGAGGATGGTCAGGCCGGGAATTTCCGACAGCCGCGCCAAAGCGTGATCGGTCAGCGCCGCCTCATGCGCCGCGATGGCCTGGTAGCCGATCGCCTGCACATAGTCGATCGCCGCGTTCAGACCGATGCCCTTCGATGATCGCCGGGGTGCCGGCTTCGAATTTGTGCGGCACGGCGGCCCAGGTGGAACGCTCGTAGGTGACCGACGAGATCATCTCGCCGCCGCCGAGGAACGGCGGCATCCGGTCCAGCAACTCCCGCCGTCCCCACAGCACGCCGATGCCGGTCGGGCCATACAGCTTGTGCCCGGTCCAGGCATAGAAATCGGCATCGATCGCCTGCACATCGACGCGCCGGTGCACGATGGCCTGCGAGCCATCGAACAGCACCTTGGCGCCATGCGCGTGGGCGATGCGGGCGATGCGCTCGGCCGGCGTGTAGGTGCCCAGCACGTTGGACATGTGGGTGATCGCCACCAGCCCGACCTTGCCGTCGGTCAGCAGCGCCTCGAACGCCGCCATGTCCAACTCGCCGGAATCGGTGATCGGGGCGACCCGCAGCTCGATGCCGCGTTCGTCGCGCAGCAACTGCCAGGGCACGATGTTGGAGTGGTGCTCCATGGCCGAGATCAGCACCGCCTGGCCGGGCTTCATGACACCGCGGCCGTAGCTGTGCGCCACCAGGTTGATCGCCTCGGTCGAGTTGCGCACGAACACGATCTCATGCCGGTCGCGGCGTTCATCAGTCCCGCCACGGCGTCGCGGGCGGCTTCGTAGGCGTCGGTGGTTCGCTCGCTCATCCAGTGCAGGCCGCGATGCACGTTGGCGTATTGCGTCTCCATGGCGCCGCACATGGCGTCGATCACCGCGCGCGGCTTCTGCGCCGAGGCGGCGCTGTCGAGGAACACCAGCGGCTTGCCGCGCACCGTCTGGCGCAGGATCGGGAAATCCTCGCGGATGCGCGCCACATCCAGCGACAGGCCGGGCGGGTTTCGACGTTCATGCGGCCTGCCTTTCCCACCACTGCCCGACGGCGCGTTCCAGCGCGCCGCGTGCCGTTTCGTTCGTTACCGCCTCCAGCGCCTCGGCCAGAAACGCGCGCACCAGCATGGCGCGGGCTTCCGGTTCCGGCACGCCGCGGGTGCGCAGATAGAACATCTGCGCCGGATCCAGCTCGCCCACCGTCGCCCCGTGGCTGCACTTCACGTCGTCGGCGAAAATCTCCAGCTCCGGCTTGGTGTCGATCTCCGCGTCCGGCGACAGCAGCAACGCCTGGCTCATTTGGTAGCCGTCGGTCTTCTGCGCCCCGCGCGCCACCTCGATGCGGCCCTGGAACACGCCGCGGGAGCGCCCCGCCAGCACGTTCTTCACCGTCTGGCGCGATGCGCAACGCGGCGCGTCGTGGCGCACGACCGAGGTGAAGTCGGCGTGCTGCACGCCGCGCAGAAGCTGCGCGCCGTTCAGGTGCACCGCGCCGTCGGGCGCGCCAAGCCGGGCATGCGATCTCGGTCCGTGTCACCCGCGCGCCGACGCGTCAGCACGAAGCTGTCGTAGGTGCCGCCTTCCGCGATGTCGGCATAGACGGTGGAAAGATGAAACGCCGCATCGGACTCGTCCTGCTAGGCGAACATGAGCCAGCACGGCGCCGCTGCCGACCTGCACTTCGGTGACCGGGTTGTGCAGATAGGTGCCCTGGCCGACGGAGGTCTCGACCAGCGTCATTCGCGCGCCGTCACCAAGCCGGATGAAGTGCCGCGGATGGAAAGCGGTGGCGCGGCCGACTGCCTCGGTGGCGATGCTGACCAGTTGCACCAGACCGACATCGGCGCCGGCCGGAACGTCGATCCAGCGCGCCGTCTTCGGCCAGCATCGTATTGAGCGCAACCATCGGGTCGCGGTCCGGGCGCGCCAGCGGGCCGAACCGCGGGTGGTCGCGAAACGAGCGAAACTCCGACGCCCGGCGGCGGATCGGACAGTTCCGGCCGAAAGCGCCCGTCGATGAACACCAGCCGCGCCGCGGCGATGCGCGGGAACCGACGCCAGCAGCGGCTCGGGCTCCAGCATCGGCGTCAGCGGCTCGTGGAACGCCGCCTCGGCCAGCGGCCGAAGGCTGGTGTATTTCCAGGCTTCCTCGCGCCGACCGGCGCTGCCGCCCGGCACGCCCATGCGGCGGAACGCCTCAGCCGCCGAGGCGCGCGCAGCGGAATCGCCGGGCAGGTGGTCCTTCAGCCCGTCATAGCGGGCGAGGAATCCCCGCGCGCCGGTGAACGCGTCTGCCGTCATGCCGCCTCCGCCTCGAGGCCGGCATAACCGCGCGCTTCCAGCTCATGCGCCAGCTCCGGGCCGCCGGAGCGCACGATCCGCCCGCCGGACAGCACGTGCACGCGGTCCGGCACGATGTGATCGAGCAGCCGCTGATGATGGGTGATCACCAGCGCGGAAAACTCCGGCCCGCGCAGCGCGTTCACCCCTCCGGCGACGATCTTCAGCGCGTCGATGTCCAGGCCGCTGTCGGTCTCGTCCAGGATCGCCAGCCGGGGCCGCAGGATCGCCATCTGCAGCACTTCGTTGCGCTTCTTCTCACCGCCGGAAAAGCCGACATTGACGTTGCGCCGAAGCATGTCGTCCGGCATCGCCAGCCGTTTCGCCTCGGCGCGCGCGAGTTTCAGGAACTGCACGGCATCCAGCTCCGTCTCGCCGCGCGCGCGACGGACGGCGTTCAGCGCGGTGCGCAGGAAGTTCGCATTGCCGACGCCCGGAAGTTCGATCGGCGCCTGGAAGGCGAGGAACACGCCGGCCACCGCGCGCTGCTCCGGTTCCATCGCCAGCAGATCATGCCCGTCGTATTGCACCGAACCGGCGGTGACCTCGTAATCCGTCCGCCCCGCCAGCACGTACGCCAGCGTCGATTTGCCCGAGCCGTTCGGGCCCATGATCGCGTGTATTTCGCCATCGGGCACCGTCAGGTCGATGCCGCGCAGGATGGGCGTGCCGTTGATCGCCGCCGAGAGATCGCGAATTTCCAGCATGATCTCAGCCCACCGAGCCTTCCAGGCTGACGGCCAGCAGCTTCTGCGCCTCGACGGCGAACTCCATCGGCAGCTCCTTCAGCACGTCCTTGCAGAACCCGTTGACGATCAGGTTGACCGCGTCTTCCTGCGTCAGCCCGCGCTGGCGGCAGTAGAACATCTGGTCGTCGGCGATCTTCGAGGTGGTGGCCTCGTGCTCCACCTTCGCCGTCGGGTTGCGGCTTTCGATATAGGGCACGGTGTGTGCGCCGCACTGGTCGCCGATCAGCAGGCTGTCGCACTGGGTGTAGTTGCGGGCGTTGGCCGCGCGCGGCAGCATGCGCACCAGGCCGCGATAGGTGTTGTTCGACCGGCCGGCGCTGATGCCCTTTGAAACGATCGTGCTGCGGGTGTTCTTGCCGACGTGGATCATCTTGGTGCCGGTGTCGGCCTGCTGGCGGTTGTTGGTCACCGCGACCGAGTAGAACTCGCCCACGCTGTCGTCGCCTTCCAGCACGCAGGACGGGTATTTCCAGGTGATCGCCGAGCCCGTTTCCACCTGGGTCCATGAAATCTTCGCCCGGGCGCCACGGCACGCGCCGCGCTTGGTGACGAAGTTGTAGATGCCGCCGCGGCCTTCGGCATCGCCGGGATACCAGTTCTGGACGGTGCTGTATTTGATCTGTGCGTCGTCCAGCGCCACCAGCTCGACCACGGCGGCGTGCAACTGGTTCTCGTCGCGCATCGGCGCGGTGCAGCCTTCCAGATAGCTGACGTAAGCGCCGTCTTCCGCGATGATCAGCGTGCGCTCGAACTGGCCGGAGTTGCGCGCATTGATGCGGAAATAGGTGGACAGCTCCATCGGGCAGCGGACGCCCTTCGGGATGAACACGAAGCTGCCGTCGGTGAACACCGCGCTGTTGAGCGCGGCGAAGAAATTGTCGGCCACCGGGACGACGCTGCCGAGGTACTGACGCACCAGGTCGGGGTAGTCGCGCACGGCTTCACTGATCGGGCAGAAGATCACGCCGGCCTTCATCAGCGTGGCGCGGAAGGTGGTGGCAACCGAAACGCTGTCGAACACCGCGTCCACGGCAATGTTGCTTTCGCCCCGGTTCCACGCCGGCCAGGATGGCTCGCTCCTTCAGCGGGATGCCAAGCTTTTCATAGGTCGCCAGCAGCTCCGGATCGACCTCGTCCAGCGATTTCGGGCCGAGCTTCTTTTTCGGCGCCGCATAGTAATGGATGTCCTGATAGTCGATCGGCGCGTGCCACACCTTGGCCCAGTGCGGCTCCTCCATCTTGCGCCACGCCGCGAATGCCTTCAGCCGCCATTCCAGCAGCCACTCAGGTTCCTGCTTGCGGGACGAGATCAGCCGGATGGTATCCTCGGTCAGCCCCTTGGGGGCGATGTCCATCTCGATGTCGGTTTCGAACCCCCATTTGTAGCCGCCCTGGGTGACGGAGCGGACGGTGTCGAGGGTCTCAGTGACGGCAGACATCTTTGCGTTCCTATTCGGCGGCGGGAAGGACGGGAGCCGCGGCCATGCGGAAGGCGCGAGGGATCGATGCCTCCTGCATATCGGCCAGCGTGATGTTGGTCAGCGCCTGCTGGATGGCCTCGTTCACCGGGTCCCACCGGCCGCGCATCGGGCAGACATGTTCGGACTCGCAACCGCCGATCGCACCTTCGACACAGGCGGTCAGGGCGATCGGCCCGTCGATCGCGGCGATCACGTCGGCGATCGGAATGGCAGCCAGCGGGCGCATCAGGCGGTAGCCGCCGTGTGCGCCGCGCTGCGACGCCACCAGACCGGTGCCGGCCAGCGCCTTCAGCACCTTGGCGACGGTCGGCTCGGGGATCCCGGTTGTGGCGGAAATCCCCGGCGAGCCCTGCACGCCGTCGCCGCGCGACAGCCGCACGAGCACAACGACCGCATAGTCGGTCAGCTTCGACAGCCTGAGCATGGCAGCGAACCCCAGCGGCAATCTATTCGATTTAACAGGACCGCTCGGGTCCTGATTGCCGGGAAATGGCGCGTCCGCGCTGCGCCGTCAAGGGGCGCACCAAGCCGGCGACGGATTGGCGAGTGCCGTGTCTGTTGCCGTGCCCTGGGGCAATTCAGCCCTTGTCGCTGCGCCGCGGCGCGGGTGGTTTCTCTACATTCTCCTGGCCTGCTCGGGTTCCGCCGAAACGATCCGCCCCGCCAGAGTCCGGCACGGCAAAGTCCGGCACGGCAGGCTTCTTGTGATTGCCGGTGTCCTGCTGGCCCTCCGTATGGCGGACGGTCTGCTCGGTATGCGGCTGCTTCATCGTCGGCTCCTTGTCGGGGTCACGCCGGGTTGGGGTCACGGGGGGCGCGGTCACGCCGACAACGCGGCAGACGGCTCAGGTTTCCCCCGCAACCGCCAACGCTGGTCGATCGTTGTGGCACCGGACATGGCGAGGCGATCATGATGCTCACTTACATCGGCACGGCACAGGTCCGCGCCATCATCCATCTCAGCGACCTCGCCGCCGATGCCGCCGACCGGCTGGCCGACCGAATGGTGAAATCCGATGTCACCCGGGAAACCCAAGGGGGCGCCATGGTCCATCGCAACCTGCGCGGCGATGCCGAACTGGCGGACCTCGAACCGTTGCGCGGCACCACGATGGCGGAACCGCTGAAGCGGCTGGAAGCGGCGATCGCCGAGCTCAGTCCGGAGGGCCGGCGCGAGCTGCACGCCATCTTCCTGATCGGACGCGGCGAGTTCACCGCGCGCGAATGGGATGAGGCGCTGGACGCCGCCGGAATCACGCGCCAATGAAGCCGAGCCGCGCATGCTGGCCGAGCGCAGCGGCCTTGGCCCGCAGCTCTCCAAGGGGCTGTATCAGCTCAAGCTGTCCTGAACCGGGCTTCACAACAAAGCTTGATCCACGCGCAATCCGGGTTGCCCGGCGCTATGTCTGCAACGTCCCGTTTACCTTCAGGAGAACCACCACATGAGCGACAAGCTTCAAGGCGCCACCCGCGATATGGCCGGCCGCGTGCAGCAGAGTTTCGGCGAAACGGTCGGCGACGCGAAGACCCAGGCTCAGGGCATCTACAATCAGGCGAGCGGTCAGGCGCAGGAGCAGGTCGCGCGCCTGAGCGAGGTGATCCGTGACCAGCCATTGACGGCGGCTTTGGTCGCCCTCGGGCATCGGCTACATCCTGGGCCGTCTGACCGCCTGAGCGCAGAGGGCAGGGCGGAGCGCTTTCCGCCAGCCGGTACGGCTTGCGTCAACCGAGCCCGGCTGCTCGCGCGATGAGCAACAACCCTGCCCCAACGGCAACCACTCCGACGGCGCGCGCGACGCGCTCACCGGCCGGTGCGAGACGTTCGACGGTGATGGCTGTCGTCACGACAGCCATCACGCGTAGGTCCATGACTCCGATGATCAGCAGGATCGCCATCAGGCCGGCACAACAACCGATGCAGTGGAAGCCGAGGCGTAGGCCGTGCTGCCAAGCCGTGCCGGCGTCCGCCGGCAACGTACGGCCGCGCCTCGGTGCCTCCCGGCAGCAGGCAAGGTGATGTGCCTTCCACGCGGTGAACTGGAGCGTACCGGCGATCAGGACGACCACAGCGCCGGCGATCGGAACGGCACGCGCCAGCGCCGGCCGGTGCATCTCGACCGCCGCCAGCGCCACCCCCAACGGAAAGGCGGCCACTCCGAACACGGTCCAGACGAAGAAATACCCAACGCCCACGAGCACGGTCAGCCGACCCAGCCGCGTCTCGCCTGACCTGCCGACCGCCTGGCGGTAGCGCGACAGCATCGGCACCAGGGATGGCAGCATCATCGCCACCATCATAACGACCCACATGCCGAGGAACGACGCCGCGGCGCCGGGCCCCGTTGTCCCGCCGGCCTGTCCGGGCATCGGCATCTCGCGCATCGCCGACATGGACGCGCACCAGACGATCGTCGCCGTCGCGCTGGCGACGAAGAGCAGCGCCGAGACGCCGAAGAAGGCTCGCCGGGAAGCTCGCTCGGAGACCATGGGTCGGGAGGTCTCCCGCCCCCCGGTTGCGCCCACCGGTTGCGCCGGCACACCCACGACCTGGCTCAGCGCTTGCCGTACTCGTCGTGGTGGCGCAACCAGATGCCGGTCTCGTTCCGCCCCTTGGGGGCGCGGTCGAGCCACTGGTACATGCCCCAGATTCCGTCCAGTCCGCGGGCATAGGTGGAATAGGTGTGGAAGACGACGCCGTCCTCGAGCACGAACGCGCTCATGCCCGGCCTCTCGCGCGTGTACGTGGCCGCATCGGCTCCGGTCATGGCCGCGTGCTGGACGACCGGCTCCGGAAGCGTTGCCGCGACTATCGCGTGGCCGCCGCGCCGATAGTTGTATTCGACGCCCCCCTGGCGCTGTTGTTCCTCGGTGATCGAGACGTTGAAGTCGAAGTTGAAGTCGTTGCCGAGCGAGGACGCCCAGGGGAAATTCCACCCCATCCGCCGCTTGAACGCCTGCAGCTTCGCGAGCGGCGCCCGCGACACTGCCGAAAGCGTGACGTCGTGGTTCGCCAGGTGGACGACGGAGCCGTCGAACCCGTCCGCGATCGCCGAGCAGGACGCACACCCCGCCGAGTAGTCGGGGCCGAACATGAAGTGATAGACCAGGAGCTGCGAGCGCCCCCGGAAGAGGTCTGCCAGCGAGGCGCTTCCTTCATCGGTCTCGAATCGGTACTCCTTGTCGATGCGAACCCATGGCAGCTCCTGCCGCCGCTGCGCCACCTCGTCGCTGCGCCGCGTGAGCTGCTTCTCCGCCTCGAGCAGCTCCAGCCGCGCTGTCAGCCACTCTTCATGTGTTCCGGTCAGGTGTTTCGTCATCGCCCATAACTCCCTTGGTGTCGTGAGCCAGATTGGCGTCTGATCTCGGGCGGTGGGAGTGACAAGTGTGGCGGGATTCCGATGGGCTGGCCGAGGTGCGCGTAACCATTCCCATCAACCTTGGTCCGCTTTAGCCTGCGGCGCGGGGGTTTGGGTGAGGAACCGCGATGAAATCACATGCCCGCGTGGCGGTCGTCGGCGGCGGCATCATGGGCGTCGGGCTGCTTTACCACCTGGCGCTGGAGGGCTGGACCGAGCTCGTGCTGCTGGAGAAAAGCGAGCTCACCTCCGGCTCCACCTGGCATGCCGCTGGCCAGTGCCCGCATTTCATCAGCTCGCTCAACGCTGCGAAGCTGCATGTCTATGGCACGCAGCTCTATTCGTCGCTCGAAGCGAAGACCGGGCAGGCCGCTAGCTGGCATACCACCGGCGGTCTGCGCTTGGCCTGCACCGATGAGGAGGTGCACTGGTTCAAGCGGGTGCTCGGAATATCGAAACTCGCCGGCTATGAGGCGCATATCATCGGCCCGAACGAGATTCCCCGCCATCATCCGTTCCTTGATGTCAAAGGCGTGAAGGCGGCCTTCCTGACCGTAACCGACGGCCACGTCGCGCCCGCTGATGCCACTATGGCGATGGCCGCCGGTGCACGCGCGCTTGGTGCCGAGATCTACCGCCGCACGCGCGTGATGAACATCCGCCGGCTCGACAGCGGCGAATGGCTGGTGACCACCGATCAGGGCGAGCTGCATTGCGAGCATGTCGTGAACGCCGGTGGCTCCTATTGCAACGAGATTGCTTCCTGGACCGGCCACTGCGCGCCGATCGCCAACATGCTGCATCACTACCTTATCACTGAACCGGTACCGCAACTGATCGCGCACAAGCCGGAGCTGCCGGTGGTGCGGGATCCCTGGGCGCATGCCTATTTCCGCGAAGAGGGCAACGGCATACTTGTCGGACCGTACGAGACCACTGGCGCGCACGAATGTTGGGATGGTCCACCCGCCTGGGATTTCGATAGCGAGCTGGTCGCACCGGAGCTGGACCGCATCATGCCGCATCTGGAACGGGCGGGGGAGCGCTTCCCGTTGTTCGCGCAGTCGGGCATCAAGCGTGTTATCTCGGGCGCAATCCCGCACACACCGGATGGCGCGCCGCTGTCCGGTCCTGCGCCCGGTGCCCGCAACTATTGGATGCATTGCGGGGCGTCGCTGGGCATCTGCCAGGGCGCCGGCATCAGCCAATTCCTGGCGCAATGGATGGTGCATGGCCAGCCGGACATCAACGCGGGCGAATTCGATCCGCGCCGCTTCGGCGATTGGGCGACGCCGGAGTTCACTCGCGCCGTCGGCATCGCCGATTACCAGCACATGTATTACTGCTATAAGCCGGCCGAGCAACACAATGTGGGCCGCGGACTGCGCCGCTCCTCGCTGCATGATGCGTTGAAAGCCCGCGGCGCCCAATTCAGCCAGGTGTTTGGTTGGGAACGCGCGCGCTGGTACGATCCCAGCGGGAAAGGTGAGCAGTTTTCCTTCAAGCGCTCCAACTGGTGGGACCATGTTCGCGACGAGTGCCTGGCGGTGCGCGAGCGCGTCGGGCTGATGGACCTTTCGAGCTTCGCGAAGTTCGAGATCACCGGGCCCGACGCCTTCGCGTTCCTTGAACGCATTTGCCCCAACCGGGTGCCACGTGTCGATGGCCGGCTCATGCTCAGCCACTTGCTCAATACCAATGGCTTCATCGACAGCGAGATCACCGTCACGCGCCTGGCCTCCGACCGTTTTTATGTGGTGTCATCCGCCGCGGCACAGCTCCACGACTTCGACCAGTTGCGCGGCCGCGTTGCGCCGGACGAACAGGTGACGGTGACCGACGTCACCGATGTTTATGGCGTCGTGGTCCTCGCTGGGCCACGCGCACGGGATGTGCTTGCGCGCTGCACCGACGCCGATCTTTCGAACTCGGCGTTTCGCTGGTTGACCGGCAAACAGATCACAGTCGCCGGTGTGGCACTGCGTGCCCTGCGCGTTAACTACGTTGGCGAACTGGGTTGGGAGCTGCACACGCCGATGGCGGAAATGCCGTTGGTATTCGAAACGCTGCAGCGCGCCGGCGAACCGCACGGCCTGATGTTGTTCGGCACCTACGCCATGAACAGCCTGCGTATGGAGAAGGCCTATCATGCCTGGGGCGCGGAACTGACCAACGAGGTCACGTTGATCGCTGCAGATATGGAACGCTTCGTCGATTTCGGCAAGGATTTCATCGGCAAGCCGGGGACACTGCGCGACAAACAAGATGGACCGCCGAGCAAGTTGGTCTATCTGTCAGTCGCTGCCACTGACCACGATTGCTATGGCAACGAACCAGTGTGCCACGGCGACCGGATCGTCGGCCTGACCACCAGTGGCGCCTACGGCCATGCCGTCAACCAGTCGCTTGCCTTTGCCTATGTCGAATCCGCGCTGGCCCAGCCATGCGCACAATTCGAGATCCTGATGATGGACAAGCGTTGCCCCGCCATTGTCCTGCCCGGCGCCGCCTGGAACCCCGATAACACCCGATTGAAGGCGTGATGCCTGGCTGCCTGTCACGTTGCTGCTAAATCAGTTCCGGTTCAGGCGGTGCGTCAGCGCATCAGGGTGGTGGCGGGAATCGCGATGCGACACCTGCGGACCAAGCCGGCCCGCGCGGCGCTGGTTCGGGCCGAACGCGCCGCGCGCGACGCCGGTATCCCGGCGCTGATGGCGGAGGTCGAAAGCGCATCCGTCATGCTGAACACGCCGGCGGCGCGCCCTGATAGCGCGTGGCGAGGAGCGTCTGCTGCTGCTCGAGGAAGTCGAGGCGTTGCAGGCATCGAAGGCGCTCGTCGTGGATGCGTACCGGCATGTCGTGCGTGACGCAGGCACGGTGGTCTCGCTCGCACGGCGTCCGGTGTTGTTTGCGCTGGTTCGCGCGCTGGCCGAGGCATGGCCCGGAGACGTGTCTCGGGAAGTGCTCGTTGCGCGGGCATTCCGAGCGAAGCACGCCGATAACTTCGCATCGCGCACGGTTGCGGGTCGAGGCCGGGCGGCTTCGCACGGTGCTGCGGACGCTGGCCGGGGTGAGCGCGACGACGCGAGGGTTTGCGCTGGCGCCGCGCCGCGCCGGCGAGGTGGTCGTGCTGGCGCGGCCGGTCGAAGAGCAGCATGCGGTGGTGCTGGCCTTCCTGGCCGACGGTAAGTCGTGGTCGGGCAACTGATCGGCGCCGGTATCACCGAAGGCGACGACCGCTGGCAGCTGCTGGCGCGCTTCGGCTTGCCGTTCGCTGGCGGCAAACTCGGGCGGATTCCGGCGCAACTGACGTACTGGGGGGACGCGCTCGCGACACGGTTCAGGGAAGGTATAAGCGCTGCCCGCATCCCGGCCGCGCCGTGGGGCCCCCGTTCCGGCCAACGGTGACGGACTTCGTGGATGACGCTACAAATGAAGTCGGCGGTGAGCACGGAACGGCTGCGCACCGCCGGCTACGCCGGCCGGTTCACCGCGCTGGAAGAAGGCATCCGCCGCTATGTGCAGGACTACCTGAGCAAGGCCAATCCGTACCGAATGATCCCCGTCCTGTTGTTTCCGCAGTTCGATCCTGTCGCCGTGCAGATCGGGCCGTTCGCGATCCGCTGGTACACGCTGGCGTACATCACCGCCCTGGTGATCGGCTGGCGGCTGGCACGGCGCCTGGTGCGGCGCGCGCCGCTGGTCGCCACGCCGGAACAGACCGACGACTTTCTCACCTGGGCCACGCTCGGCGTCGTGTTGGGGGGACGGCTCGGCTACGTGCTGTTCTACCAGCCCGGCCTCTATCTCGCGCATCCGGCGATGATCCTGCAGGTGTGGAAAGGCGGCATGAGCTTCCACGGCGGCATGATCGGCGTCGCCGTGGCGATCATCTGGTTCTGCCGGGCGAATCGCATCCCGATCCTGGGCTTTGCCGATCGTATCGCGGTGTGCGCGCCGATCGGGCTCGGGCTGGGGCGGGTGGCGAATTTCATAAATGGAGAGTTGTGGGGACGACCGGCCCCCGATTGGCTGCCGATCGCCATGATCTATCCGCAGGCCGGCCCGGTCCCGCGCTACCCCAGCGAGCTGATCGAGGCGGTGCTGGAAGGGGTGATCCTGTTCGCCGTGATGCTGGCGCTGGCCCGGCACGAACGGCTGCGCGCACGGTTCGGCTGGCTCACCGGTATGTTCCTGATCGGCTACGCGGTGTCGCGGATCATCGCCGAGTGCTTCCGTGCGCCCGATGCGTTCCTGGGCTACATCGCCGGGGTGCTGACGATGGGGCAGATTCTGAGCGTCCCGATGCTGCTGATCGGCGCCGGGCTGGTGTGGTACAGCACCGTGTCGCGGCCGGCCTGATGCCGGGCGGCGCGGCGCGGCTGGACCGCTTCATGGCGCAGGCCAATGCGGCCTATTACGCCACGCACGATCCGTTCACGGACTTCACCACCGCCCCCGAGATCAGCCAGGCGTTCGGGGAAATCGTCGGTCTGTGGGCCGCGACGACCTGGGACCTGCTGTGCCGCCCGACCCCGGTGCTGCTGGTCGAGGCAGGACCCGGGCGCGGCACCCTGATGGCTGACGCCTTGCGGGCGATTGCCCGTGCCGCGCCGGCATTCCGCGCGGCTGTTTCGGTGCATATGATCGAGACATCGCCCCGGCTGCGCGAATTGCAGCGGAAAGTCGTGCCCGAGGCGATCTGGCACGACGGCATCGGGACCGTCCCGCAGCTTCCGCTGCTGCTGCTCGCCAACGAATTCCTGGACGCCCTGCCGATCCGCCAATTCGTGCGGCACAATGAGGGCTGGACCGAGCGCTACGTGGAGGAAGGCCAATTTGTGGAAGTCCCCTCCCCCTCCCCTTGTGGGAGGGGGTTGGGGGGAGGGGTTGCCGCGCACAGGGCACGAACCGACCCCTCCCCCCAACCCCCTCCCACAAGGGGAGGGGGGGCTTTACCTGCCCCTGTCGTAATCGAAATCGCCGAACCGGCGCTCGATTTTGCCGGCGCAATCGGTGCGCGACTCTCCGCCCATCCCGGGGCCGCATTGTTCCTTGATTACGGACCGACCGAGAGCACCGCCGGGGACAGCCTGCAAGCAATCCGTCACGGCCGCCACGCCGATCCGCTGGCGGATCCCGGCAGCGCCGACCTCACCGCGCATGTCGATTTCGCGGCTTTCGCTGCGACGGCCCGTGCGGCTGGGGCCGCGGTGCATGGTCCGATCCCCCAGGGCGTGTTTCTTACCCGGCTCGGGCTGTTCCAGCGCGTCGATCGGCTCGCCCGCACGCAACTCCCGGCAAAAGCGTCGGCCCTGATCGAAGGGGCACGCAGATTGGTCGAGCCCGACCAAATGGGGCGGCTGTTCAAGGCGCTGTCGCTGTGCCACCCCTCCTGCCCCACACCGCCGGGCTTCGAATTGTGACCCCTGCCGCACTGCGCTCCCCTGCCCTGCCGATCGCCCACGGCTTCTTTACGCGCCTCGGGGGCGTGTCCACCGGGCCGTATGCGACGCTGAATTGCAGCCTGTCAGGCCGCGATTCCCGCGATTCGGTGTTGGAAAACCGCGCCCGCGCGGCACGCGCCGTCGGCGCCGAGCCAGCCGCTCTGCTCGGCCTGACCCAGGTGCACGGCGCCGCAACGGTGCGCATCACCGCGCCCTGGGCACCAGGCGACGGACCTCCGGCTGACGCCATGGTAACCGATCGGCCCGGACTGGCGCTCGGCATCGTCACCGCCGATTGCGCGCCCATCCTGTTCGCCGACATCGAGGCCGGCGTGATCGGCGCCGCACATGCCGGTTGGCGCGGCGCGGTGGCCGGCGTGCTCGAGGCGACGCTATCAGCCATGACGGCGATCGGCGCCGCTCGCCAGCGCATCGTCGCGGCGATCGGCCCGTGCATCCGCCAGCCCTCCTACGAGGTCGCGGACGATTTACGGCAGGCGGTGCTTGCAGCGTCCCCCGAAGCCGCCGCCTGCTTCATCGCCGGCCGGCGGGAGGGACGCTGGCAGTTTGACCTGCCCGGCTACTGCACCGCACGACTGGCGGCGGCCGGCGTCACCCGCATCGACGTGCAACAGGCCGATACCGCGGCCGATGAGGCGCGCTTTTTCAGCCATCGCCGCCGCACTCTGGCGGGCGGCGGCCCGATCGGGCACCAGATCTCCATTATTGCCCTGATCGCCTGATGCGCTGGCTGTTGCTTCTCTGCCTGCTACTGCCGCTCACCGCCTGCGGTGACTATCCGGAGCCGTTCCTCGGCAATCCCGGCCGCGCGGCCATGCAATTGCGCCAACCGCCGGAGCCGCGGCTGGCGATCCCCGCACCCGGCACCGCGCTGCTGTCCGACGCTGCCAGCCGGGAGTTCGCCGCGGCGATCGCCGAGCGCCTGCGACAGGGCGAGGTCCCGGCCTTCGCCCAACCCGCCGTAGCGACCGATTGGCGTCTGGCGATCTCGGTCCAGGATCGCGGTCCGCAGGTCGTTCCCAACTACACCGTGCTCAATCCGCAGGGAAAGTCGCAGGGTTCTGTGCAGGGGCGGCCGATCGCCACCGCCGCCTGGGCCGCCGCCGATCCGGCGACGCTGAAGCAGGCGGCGATCGACGCGGCGCCCGGCATCAGCTCGTTGTTGACGGGGATCGAGGCCGGCCTGATGAAGGCCGATCCGAACAGCCTGTACAACCGCACCGCCAAGGTTTTGATCCCCGACGTCACCGGCGCGCCGGGCGACGGCGACGCCACGCTGACGCGCCAGATGCGCACCAAACTGGCGGCTCTGGGGCCGCAGGTACTGACCAGCGGACCCGGCGCCGATTTCACCGTGCAGGGCGAGGTGCGGATGGTCACCATCGCCGGCGGCCAGCAGCGGATCGAGATCCAGTGGATCATCAAGGACGCAAAGGGGCGCGAGAGCGGCCGGGTCGTGCAGCTCAATGACATCCCGGCGGGGACGCTCGATCATTACTGGGGCGACGTGGCGATGGTAGTGGCGCAGGAGGCGTCCGGCGGGGTGAACGAGGTGCTCCAGCGGCAGTCCGGGCGTGAGCCGCCAGCGGGACAGCAAGCGGCGGGACAGCAAGCGGCCGGTCAGCAACAGACACAACCGAAACCCGCGGCTGCTGCGAAGGCCGAATGACCGTGCTATGGAGTCCCGCCGGGCCGGCCGGCGGATAATCGTGGCAGCGCAACGCCGCAGACCTTGGGACCAGGACGAATGAAAATCGTTGCCTGCAACAGCAACCGTCCCCTGGCCGAGGCAATGGCGGCGACCCTGAACCTGCCGCTGACCCGCGCCTCCATCCGCCGCTTCGCCGACATGGAGGTGTTCGTCGAGATCCAGGAGAACGTGCGCGGCGAGGACGTGTTCGTCGTGCAGTCCACTTCCTACCCGGCGAATGACAACCTGATGGAGCTGCTGATCACGCTGGACGCGCTGCGGCGCAGTTCGGCGCGGCGGGTGACCGCGGTCATGCCGTATTTCGGCTACGCGCGGCAGGACCGCAAGACGGCGGCGAGAACGCCGATCAGCGCCAAGCTGGTGGCCAATTTGATAACCCAGGCGGGCGCCAACCGGGTGCTGACGATGGACCTGCATGCCGGGCAAATTCAGGGCTTCTTCGATATCCCGGTGGACAACCTGTATGCGGCGCCGCTGTTCAGCCGCGACATCGAGGAACGGTATCGCGGACGCGACATTGTGATCGTTTCGCCCGACGTCGGCGGCGTGCTGCGCGCGCGGGCGATCGCCACGCGGCTGAACTGCGACCTGGCAATCATCGACAAGCGGCGCGAGCGGGCCGGCGTTTCCGAAGTGATGAACGTGATCGGCGACGTGGCCGGCCGGGATTGCGTGCTGGTCGATGACCTGGTGGATTCCGGCGGCACCCATTGCAATGCCGCGGATGCGCTGATCAAGGCCGGTGCCCGTTCCACCAGCGCCTATGTCACGCACGGCGTGCTGTCGGGCGGCGCGGTCGCCAGGATCGCGGCGTCGCCGCTCGAGATGACAACCATTACCGATTCGATCCTGGCGACCGAGGCGGTACGGCTGGCGCCCAACATCCGCCAGGTGACCGTCGCGCCGCTGATGGCCGAGGCGGTGCGGCGGATCAACGACGAGAGTTCCGTCAGTTCGCTGTTCGATTGACCCCGCTTGGCACCGCCTTGGTCACGTTTCAGTTGACCGCGATCCGCCGTCCCCGCGCCTCCTTCGCCTTGGGCAGGGTGAGCGTCAGCACGCCTCCCTCGAGTTGCGCGCCGATGCGGTCCTGGTCGATCTTCTTCGATAAGGTGAACGATCGCGTGTAGTGACCCACGTTGTACCTGGTGTACACCGGCTCCATGCCTTCATACCTGGAGAAGTCGATTTGCCCGTCCACACGGAGCACATCGTTCTCCAGCGAGACGTTCAGGTGATCGCGATCGACGCCCGGCATCTCCATGATGACGTTCAACCCGTCCTCGGTCTCATGGATGTCCGTGTACGGAACGAAGTAGCGACCTGGAGTCGTGTTCTCTTCCTTGCTCACCATCTCCTTCTTGTCGCGGACCGTCAGTTCTTGCGAGCTTGCCATGCTGCCCTCCATCTCACGACCGAATTGCCCGCTCATGGTCAGTTCACCCTGATAGATTTCGGCTTTTCGTGCTCCGCGCGTGGCAGCAACAGAGCCAAGACCCCGTCGCGATACTCGGCTCTGACGCCGTCCGCGTCGATCTCGACCGGCAATGTTATGGCGCGATCGAAGCGGCCGGACCAGCCGCTCTCGCCGATGCAGGCTCGCCTTCTCCGGGTAGCCGATCTCCTTGCTGCCGGCCAGCCGGATCGTGTTACGGTTGACCTGAATATCGAGGTCTGCCTTCTGAATTCCCGGTAGCTCGGCGATCAGGATGAAGTCCCCGCCTTTGCGGAACACGTTCAGCGGCGGATAGGCGCCGCCCGCACTCGGACCGGAGCGCAGCCAGTCACTGGTTCGAAACGAGTCCAGCGCCTGTTGCAACCCGACCAGCGCGTCGAAGGGATCTGGGAACAATGCCATTCTCTCACCTCCTTTTGCGGTCAAGGCAGGGAGACCCAGCACGCCACCGAACCTCGCCAGGTGTGCCGACCCGAGTTGGTGGCGACTTGGCACTCTCTGGCGTTGAGTGCCAATTCATTGGGGAGCCGCCCGGCGCTCGTCAAGGGGGTGTGCGCGGAACTGAGGCGAGGTTGTCGAGTGGCCGGGCGACGGCCGGTTCCGAACCCGGCCCGCGGGTGCAAGGCGTCTGAAAGGCAGGCTCGCCAGATGTGACGCGGAAAGCCGAGTCCATTGGCTCTCACACGAAAGGCAGAGGATGAGAGTGTTCGCCCGAGCGGCGGTCTTTCGCACCACTATTTGCGCCGCGACGGCGACTTTCTCGCCAGAGGCCGCCCGGTCGTGGCAAGCGGGCTCCCAGAGGAGCCGGTATTGGGTTCCGCTACGGCGCCTCATTACATTTACCGTCTTGTTGCGGTATCCTTCCTGTTAAGTTTCGCCAGGATGGTTCCGGAGGATCCCACGGCACTCATCTTCTCCCTCGTGCTGATCATCGGCACATGCTGGGTAACCAATGCAGCTGCTACAATTTTGTCTTCCGACAGTAGCTGGGTTGTGGGCCCGCATTCGCCGCCCGGCTGATCCGCGACAGCAATGCCAGTGACGTGAGATGCGCCAGTCGCTCGGCACGGCGGTATTCGCCGGGATGCTGGGCGTGACACTGTTCGGGTTGCTTTTCACGCCGGTATTCTATGTGCTGGCGCGTCGGGGCGCCGGCCTGAGCCGGCAGCCCGTGGTGGAATTCGGGCGATGCGAAGGAAGTTGCACCGCAGAGCCGGAGGGGGCGCCGAGGTTCTCGGCATGCACGATGATCTGCCCGGAGGGATCACCTTGGCCGGCGAGGATCGCCCGCCAGGTGTGAGTGTCATTGCTCTTCGTTCACAAGGGAGCCAGGATCGGCTGGGTCTGTTGATTAACCTCAACAACGTCCTCCTGAAGCACCGCGTTCGCTGCTTCGCGCTTTCCTCTGCGCCTTCTGCGCCTTTGGTGTCCCTTCTTGCTTCCTTCTTGCCTGCGTTCGCCGCACCGGTCCGCGCCCGCCCCTGGCGCATAAGCAGTCCAACCTCCGGAGACCGCTCATGCGACAGATGACCCTGGTCGCCTTCCTGCAGGCGCAGAATTGCTCCAACTTCGTCGGCTCCTGGCGGCATCCGGACGCGGCGCCGGATTTCACCTCCGCCGGAGTATTACCGGCGCCTCGGCCGCATCCTGGAAGCCGGGCGGTTTCATCTCGGCTTTTTCGACGACCGGTTGGCGATGCCGGACCGCTACGGCGGCGACCACGCGCATGCGGTCGAGAACGGCATCCGCTGCGTCAAGATGGATCCGGTCACCATCCTGACCGTCATGGGCATGGCGACCGAGCGGCTCGGCCTGGGATCCACGTACTCCACCACCTATTACGAGCCGTTCCATGTCGCCCGCGTGTTCGCAACGCTGGATCTCATGAGCGGCGGGCGCGCGGCCTGGAACGTGGTGACCTCGATGAACGACGGCGAGGCGCTGAACATGGGCGTCGATGCGCACATGGCGCACGACCTGCGCTATGACCGCGCCGATGAGTTCATGGAAGTGGTGCTCGGGCACTGGGACAGTTGGGACGACGATGCGCTGGTGGTGGACAAGGCAAGCGGCCTGTTCGCGCATCCCGAAAAGGTGCGTCGGCTGGACCACCAGGGGAAATTCTTCCGCTCGCGCGGGCCGTTCACCGTGCCGCGCTCGGCGCAGGGCCATCCGGTGATCATTCAGGCCGGCCAGAGCGGACGCGGGCAAGGCTTCGCCGCGCGCTGGGGCGAGCTGGTGTTCGTGGCGTACCACGAACTCGACCGTGCCAGACAGGACTACGCCGGATTCAAGGCTGCCGTCGCCGAGGCCGGGCGCGACCCAGACCTGGTGAAGGTGACGATGGCCGCGTACCCCGTCGTCGCGGAAACCCGCACGGAGGCCGAGGACCGTTTGGCCTTGGCGGAACATCTGTCACGTGACATCGACCGGCTGTCGCTGCTGTCCGAAGTGCTGAACTTCGATTTCGCCAGCAAGGGGATGGACGAGCCGTTCTCGGACGACGAGCTTGCCGGCATCTCCGGCCTGCAGGCGATGCGCGACCGTGTGGTGCGGCGCAGCGGCAAAAAGAACCCCACGGTGCGCGACTTCATCGAGGTCAGCGGCCGTGGTACCATCCACGATCATCCGGTGTTCTGCCGGCGCGCCGAAGGACGTTGCCGACCAGATGGAACAATGGTTCGCCGAGCCGGCCTGCGACGGCTTCGTGATCGCCGCGGCGCACGTGCCCGGCGCGTATGAGGAGTTCGTCCGCCTGGTTGTCCCGGAACTGCAACGCCGCGGCCTGCACCAGACCGAGTATGCCGGCGCGACGTTGCGTGAAAACCTCGGCATGCCCCGCCCTGCGATCGGCGCGTGGCGGGCGGCCGGTCGTTAGCAAGGAGTTGAACGATGAAGCTTCTTTACTCTCCCGGTGCCTGTTCGCTCGGCATCCATGTGCTGCTGGAAGAAATCGGCAAGCCGTATCAGGCGGACGTGGTGAACCTGCGCGAAGGGGCGCAGTTCAAGCCGGAATTCACCGGCATCAATCCGAAATCCAAGGTACCGACGGTGGTGCGCGACGACGGCTCGGTGCTGACCGAATTTCCCGCCATCGCCTACTGGCTCGCCCGCACCAATCCCGACAAGAAGCTGCTGCCCGACGACTTGGACAGCCAGGCGCGCACGCTGGAGGCGCTGGACTATGTGGTCGCCACCATTCACATGCAGGGTTTCTCGCGGCTGTTCCGCGCCTCCAACTACACACCCAATCCGGCCGATGAGGACAAGGTGAAGGAGCGCGGCAAGGAGATCGCCGAGAAGGGTTTCGTGCTCATGGACAAGGCGCTGGCCGGGAAGGAGTACGTGGCCGGCGCGTTCTCGATCGCCGACCCGGCGCTGTTCTATGTCGAGTTCTGGGGGGCGGGGCGAATGGGCATGACGCTGCCGCCCAACAGCGCCGCGCATTACAAGCGGATGCTGGCGCGTCCGGCGGTGCAGAAGACGATGCAGGCCGAAGGTCTGCAAGGCTGATGGAGGCATCCCCTGAGGAGATACTGAACTTCGTTCCGTTCTGGTTCCTCCGTCATGGGGAGACCGACTGGAACGCAAGCGGGATTTCCCAGGGGAACGTCGATATTCCGCTCAATCCGACCGGGCTCGCGCAGGCCCGGTCGGCCGCCTTACTGCTGCGCAACCGCGGCATTCGCACGATCGTTTCGTCGCCGCTGTCACGCGCGCGGGTGACCGCGGAATTGGTTACGGAAGTGCTGGATCTGCCGGTACGGATCGATGCCGGACTGCGCGAGGTGGCGTT
The DNA here is from genome assembly GCA_963764525.1 of uncultured Pseudomonadota bacterium. Lineage (GTDB taxonomy): Bacteria > Pseudomonadota > Alphaproteobacteria > Acetobacterales > Acetobacteraceae > DATDIC01. The sequence continues at coordinate 74,897 of CAVXTC010000036.1, forward strand.
CGGTGTGCAGGAGGGCCAGCCGATGAGCGACTGGTTCGCCGGCTGGATCGCCGGGGAATTTACGCCGGAGGGCGCCGAGAGCTTTGCCGCGCTGCGCCGGCGCGCTGTCGCCGCGGTAAATCGTGCTACGGCGCTGCCTCCGGCGGTGTTGGTGGTGGGGCATGGTGCCCTGTTCCGCGCCGTGCGCGCGGCCATGGGACGACAACCCAACATGCGCACGCCGAACGCCGTGCCATACTGGTGCGAGCCCGGCCGGGACGGCGCGGCGTGGGAGCTGAAACCGGTCCTGGAAGCGGAACCGGCGGCGGTGACGGCGTGACGCTGATCGCGTAGGGCGGACAAGCGAAGCGCATTCCGCCGCTCCGGTCGGCACGTCGATATCGGCACGGTTGATCGGCGGCGTGGTGCGGCCGATCATGTCTTCGGCAACACGGACCCAGGCGCAGCAATGCACCCGAACGGCAACGCCGCCAGTTATTTCATCGACCGCCACCTGGACAACGACAGCGGTGACGCGTTGGCCTTCGTCGATCCCTGGCGCCGGCTGACCTACGCCGCATTGCGCGCCGCCACCGCCCGTTTCGCCGCGGCACTGCGCCAGGCCGGCGTGGCGCGCGAGCAGCGTATCGCGCTGGTCATGTTGGACACGATCGACTTTCCCGTGGCGTTCTGGGGCGCGTTGCGCGCCGGCGTGGTCCCGGTTCCGGTGAACACGCTGCTGACGCCCGAGCAGACAAGCTACGTGCTGGCCGACAGCCGCGCCGACGCTCTGGTGGTCTCCGCGCCGCTGCTGGCGGCACTGCGCCCGGCTCTGGCCGCTCTGCCGGAGCTGCGCCGGATCATTGTCGCCGCGCCCGACGGCACGCGGCCGGACTTGGCTGAAGGCGACGCGGCGTTCGACGATTTCCTCGCCAACGATGGAACCGACCCACCGGTAGCGACCTCGCCCGACGAGGTCGCCTTCTGGCTCTATTCGTCCGGCTCGACCGGACAGCCGAAAGGAGTGAAGCACGTCCACGCCAGTCTTCGGGCGACGGCGGACACCTACGCCGCCCAGGTGCTCGGCATCCGTCCCGACGATCTGGTGTTCTCGGCGGCAAAACTGTTCTTCGCCTATGGGCTCGGCAATTCCATGACCTTTCCGATGTCGGTCGGCGCCGCCGCGGTGCTGCTGCCGGACCGCCCGACGCCCGACGCCGTGCTGGCGGTCATGCGGCGCGTCCGCCCGACGATCTTCGGCGGCGTCCCGACGCTGTACGCGGCGCTTCTTGCGCATCCCGGTCTCCACGCGGCGCCGGCTCCGACCGCTTGCGCCGCTGCATCTCGGCCGGCGAGGCGCTGCCCGAAAGCGTCGGGGTCCGCTGGCGGGACACCGTCGGCACCGATATCCTGGATGGATTGGGCTCCACCGAGATGCTGCATATTTTCGTCTCCAACCGCCCTGATGACGTGCGGTACGGCACCTCCGGCCGCCCGGTGCCGGGCTACGACGTCAGGGTGGTGGACGAGGCCGGCGCCGACCTGCCCGACGGCCAGCCCGGCGAGTTGATCGTGCGCGGCCCGAGTGCTGCCGAGGGATACTGGAACCAGCGCGCGAAAAGCCGCGCCACCTTCCGCGGCGAATGGACGCAGACTGGCGACACCTATGTGCGCGAACCCGACGGCACCTTCCGCTACCGCGGCCGGGCCGACGACATGATGAAGGTCGGTGGCATCTGGGTCTCGCCGTTCGAGGTGGAAGCCGCGCTGATCGCGCATCCCGCCGTGCTGGAAGCCGCGGTGGTCGGACACGCCGATGAACAGGGATTGACCAAGCCGCGTGCCTTCGTGGTGCTGCAGGACTCCGCTGCGGGCATGTCGGCGGATTTGTTGCGGGAGCAACTGAAGACCCACGTGCAGGAGGCGATCGGGGTGTGGAAATACCCGCGCTGGGTCGAGGTCATGGAAAGCCTGCCGAAGACCGCGACAGGCAAAATCCAGCGCTTCAGGCTGCGGCAAGCAGGGTGAGTGAAGCCACTGTTCCCCCTCCCCTTGTGGGAGGGCGTCAGGGGGAGGGGTCGGCGCCAGGTACGGCCCCGGCATTGCTCCCGGCTCCAGTCCCAAGTTGGGCGAAGCCCCTCCCCCTAACCCCCTCCCACAAGGGGAGGGGGAATCGGGGCGGCCCTGTCCCACGGGAATGGGACGGTCGAAGCCGCATGGTGGGGCCCCGGCCCCGCCGAGGCACCGACGCTCGTGTTGCTGCACGAAGGACTAGGTTCGGTCGGCGGCTGGCGGGACTTCCCGGCTCGGCTGGCCAGCGCGACCGGATGCGGCGTGTTCGCATGGTCCCGTTTCGGTTACGGCCGGTCCGACCCGGCGCCGCTGCCCTGGCCGCCGGACTACATGCACCATGAGGCGCACGACGTACTGCCGCGCGTGCTCGATGCGGCCGGCGTGCGGCGCTGCGTGCTGGTCGGGCATTCCGACGGCGCCTCGATCGCGGCGATCTTCGCCAGCCGGCAAGACGCCCGCCTGCGCGGCCTGGTCCTGCTGGCCCCGCATTTTTTTGTCGAAGAGGTCACGCTCGCCAGCATCGAACGGATCACCCGCACCTATACCGACGGCGCACTGCGCGCCCGGCTGGCACGCCACCACACAGACCCCGACATGGCGTTCCATGGCTGGAGCGGCGCATGGCTCGACCCAAGCTTCCGGGCGAGCTTCGATTTATCCGCGGAACTGGCACGGATCCGGGTTCCCATTCTGATCCTGCAAGGCACTGCCGATCCGTACGGCACGGCGGCCCAGGCACGGATGGCCGAACGCGCGGCTCCCGCCGTGGTGCAGACCGTGATGCTGGAGGCGGGTCACGCGCCGCACACCGAGGCTGCCCAGGCGACGATCGATGCCATCGCGGATTTCGCCTCGCGGCGGTTCCCTGCCGGTGCAAATATCGCGTGACCGAACCACTGACTGATTCGGATTTCGCCGCGCTGATGGCGCCATTGGGGCCGTTCGAGCCGGCGCCGCGGCTCGCCGCCGCGGTTTCCGGCGGGCCGGACAGCACGGCGTTGGCGTTGCTGGCGCACGCCTGGGTGCGCCGGTGCGGCGGCTCGCTGCTGGCGCTGATCGTGGACCATGGCCTGCGGCCGGAGTCCGGGCAGGAGGCAACGACGGTCGCGGCGCGGCTGGCCGAACGGGGCATCAATGCGCGCATCCTGCCGCTGACCGGGCTCACCGCCGGCCCCGCCCTTGCCGAACGGGCGCGGACGGCCCGCTACGCCACGCTTCTCGATGCCTGCCGCGACGCCGGCATTTTGCACCTGCTGCTCGGCCATCATGCCGCCGACCAGGCGGAGACAGTGATCATGCGGGCGCTCTCGTCCAGTGGACCGGCGGGGCTGGCCGGCATGGCCGTGCTCCACGAGACGCCGTCCGTCCGCCTGCTGCGCCCGTTGCTGTTCGTCCCGCCGGCGCGGCTGCGCGCCACGCTGGCCGCAGCCGGCATCGGCTGGGAAGACGACCCGTCCAACGCCGATCTCCGCGCGACTGCGCCCACGCCTGCGCGCCCTGCGTGCCGATCGCGATGGTACCGGGGCGGCAACCGCGGCGCTGGCTGCGGCCGCACGTGCCGCCGGCGCATGATCGGGCCTGTCGGGATCACGCAACAGCCGAGGCGCTGGCCGACATCGTGCTCCGCCCCGAGGGCTTCGCCCTGATCAGTCGCGCATCACTGCCAGGGACTGTCCTCGCGGCCCTGATCCAAACGGTGTCGGGCGCAACCTACGCCCCCGACACCGCCGGGGTGACGGCGCTGGCGGCATCGCTGCGACCGGCTACCCTGGCCGGAACCCGCTTGCTCGTCGCCGGCCGGACGGGTGGGTTTCTGCTTATCCGGGAAGCATCTGCGATGCAGCCGGCGGTCCCGGCGCAGCGCCGGGCGGTTTGGGACCGCCGGTTCTGCCTCGCCGCGGCAACCGATCCGCCGGCCGGTGCGATGCTCGGCCCGTTGGGCGCCGATGCGGCCCTGTTGCGGAAATGGTCCGACCTGCCGGCCGCCCTGCTGCGCACCCTTCCGGCGCTGCGCCGCGGCGACCGGTTGTTGGCCGTTCCGCACCTCGGCTACCCCGATCCCGCCGCCTGTGCCGCCGTCCCGGTGCTGTTCGCGCCGCCTCGCCCGGCCGCCGGTGCACCATTTTTCGCGCCATGAAACCCGATCGGGCGCTCTGGACCGGTTCGGGGATGCGCGGACGCTCACGACACCCTATGTTGATCGGGTCGCGGAGGCCTGCTCAACGCTATCCTTGGGCCGGCGGTGGCTCTCCGGGGGCACCGGAACACGGGGACGTGAGCACGCACGCATGAGCAATTTCGGTCGCAACCTCGCGCTTTGGGTAATCATCGCCCTGCTGCTCGTGGTGCTGTTCAACCTGTTCCAGCCGGGCACCACCCACACGGCGGCAACCCAGGTCGCCTATTCCGACTTCATCAACGAAGTGAACCAGGGCCACGTCCGGGATACCGTGATTCAGGGGCGGACAGTGTCGGGCCAGCTCAATGACGGCCGTACGTTCGAGACTTACACGCCTGATGACCCAACCCTGGTGCACCTGCTCACCAGCAAGGGCGTGCGGGTGATCGCCAAGCCGGCAGGACGCCGACGTCAACCCGCTGCTGCACTACCTGCTGTCGTGGTTCCCGATGCTGCTGCTGATCGGCGTCTGGGTGTTCTTCATGCGCCAGATGCAGGCCGGCGGCGGCCGGGCGATGGGCTTCGGCAAGTCGCGGGCCCGGCTGCTGACGGAAAAGCAGGGCCGCGTCACGTTCGAGGACGTGGCCGGCATCGATGAGGCGAAAGGCGAGTTGCAGGAAATCGTCGAGTTCCTGAAGGACCCGCAGAAATTCCAGCGCCTGGGCGGCAAGATCCCCAAGGGCGTGCTGCTGGTCGGGCCGCCCGGCACCGGCAAGACGCTGCTCGCCCGCGCCATCGCCGGCGAAGCGAACGTGCCGTTCTTTACGATCTCGGGGTCGGACTTCGTGGAGATGTTCGTGGGCGTCGGCGCCAGCCGCGTGCGCGACATGTTCGAGCAGGGCAAGAAGAACGCCCCCTGCATCATCTTCATCGATGAAATCGACGCGGTCGGGCGGCATCGCGGCGCCGGCCTCGGCGGCGGCAACGACGAACGCGAGCAGACGCTGAACCAGATGCTGGTCGAGATGGACGGCTTCGAATCCAACGAAGGCGTCATCCTGATCGCCGCCACCAACCGGCCGGATGTGCTGGACCCGGCGCTGCTGCGGCCCGGCCGGTTCGACCGCCAGGTCGTGGTGCCGAACCCCGACGTGAACGGGCGGGAGAAGATCCTGCGCGTCCACATGCGCAAGGTTCCGCTGGCCTCCGACGTCGATCCGAAAGTGATCGCGCGGGGCACGCCGGGCTTCTCCGGTGCCGATCTGGCCAACCTGGTCAATGAGGCAGCGCTGCTGGCCGCGCGCATGGGCAAGCGCGTGGTGGCGATGCTGGAGTTCGAGAGCGCCAAGGACAAGGTGATGATGGGCACCGAACGGCGCTCGTTGGTGATGTCCGAGGCCGAGAAGCGCATGACCGCCTATCACGAGGCCGGGCACGCGCTGTGCGCCATGCACGAGCCGGAATGCGACCCGGTGCACAAGGCCACCATCATCCCGCGCGGCCGTGCGCTGGGGCTGGTCATGAGCCTGCCCGAGGGCGACCGCTACTCGAAATCCAAATCCAAGCTGCTGTCCGAGCTGACCATGGCGATGGGCGGCCGCGCGGCCGAGGAAATCATCTTCGGTCCCGATAAAGTTTCCAACGGTGCGGCCGGCGATATCAAGATGGCGACCGATCAGGCGCGCCGGATGATCACCGAATGGGGCATGAGCGACAAGCTCGGGATGATCGCTTACGGCGACAACAGCCAGGAAGTGTTCCTGGGCCACTCGGTGACGCAGAACAAGAACGTGTCGGAAGCAACGGCGCGCGAAATCGATGCCGAGATCAAGGACATCATCGACCACGCCTACTCCAAGGCGCGCCGGCTGCTGACCGAGAACATCGAGGAACTGCACCGGCTGGCGCGCGGCCTGCTGGAACACGAAACGCTCAGCGGCGACGAGATCCGCACCGTGCTGCGCGGCGAGCCGGTGATCCGCAAGGTGGTCGATGAGCCGGCGCCGGAAAGCCGCCGCGCCTCGGTGCCGACCACCGGGCGCCCGGCCGCGCCAACGCCGCCGGCGGGCGGGCTGGGACCGGCGCCACAGCCAGGGTAGCAGATGAAACCGGCCGGTACGGGAGCGTCGCGTAGTGCGGTAACGGGCGGCGAAAATACGGGCGCCCGATCGTTGGGATGAACCATCCCTGGGCCGGCCTGACCCTCGACCGCCCCCGGGTCATGGGCATCCTCAACGTCACCCCCGACAGCTTCAGCGACGGCGGCGTGAATTTCGACCCGCAACGCGCCATCGCCGCCGCGCTGGCAATGGCCGAAGGCGGGCGCCGACATCATCGACATCGGCGGCGAGAGCACCCGTCCCGGTGCCGCGCCAGTCAGCGCCGAGCAAGAGTGCGCCCGGGTCATCCCGGTCGTTCGCGCGCTCGCGGCCGCCGGGCTGGTGCTCTCCATCGACACCCGTAACGCCGTCACCATGGCGGCCGCGCTCGACGCCGGAGCCCGCATCGTCAACGACGTCTCCGCCCTGGCGCATGACCCCGATGCCGCGCCGCTGGTCGCCGCGCGCGGTTGTCCCGTCGTGCTCATGCACATGCGCGGCACCCCGGCGACCATGCAGGCGCACGCGACCTACACGGATGTCGCCGCCGAGGTCGCCGCGGAACTGGCCGCACGCGTCGCCGCCGCGGAACGCGCCGGCATCAGCCGCGCGCAGATCGCCCTCGACCCGGGCATCGGCTTCGCCAAGCGGGCGCGACACTCGATCGAGCTGCTGCGCCGGTTGCCGGAACTGGCGCAGCTCGGGTTTCCGCTGCTGGTCGGCGTCTCCCGCAAGAGCTTGATCGGCCGGCTGTCCGGGATCGACGTCGCCCTCGGACCGCCTGTCCGGCTCGCTTGCCGCCGGGCTGTTCGCCGTCGCCCGCGGCGCCGCCATCCTGCGCGTGCACGATGTCGCGGAAACCGTTCAGGCGCTCACGATTTGGCAGGCGCTCGCTCAAAACTGACACGTCACGCTTCCATTTCGTGTCCGGCGCCGCTACAACATGGCAAAAATCACGTTGCCCGCTACCCAACTTGGTGGACCTCGCAAGATGAGCCAGACGCGACGTCTCTTCGGCACCGACGGCATCCGCGGCACCGCCAACACCGATCCGATGACCGCCGAGACCGCGCTGCGGCTGGGCCAGGCGGCCGGCTTGCTGTTCACGCGCGGCAGCCATCGCCATCTCGTGGTGATCGGCAAGGACACCAGGCTGTCCGGCTACATGATCGAACCAGCGCTCACCGCCGGTTTCATCGGCGCCGGCATGGACGTGACCCTGGTCGGCCCGCTGCCCACCCCCGCCATCGCGATGCTGACCCGCAGCCTGCGCGCCGATCTCGGGGTGATGATCTCGGCCTCGCACAATCCATTCGAAGACAACGGGATCAAGCTGTTCGGCCCGGACGGCTTCAAGCTGTCCGACGACACCGAGCGCCAGATCGAGGCGCTGATGCAATCCGATGTCACCCCGCGTCTGGCGCCGCCGCGCCTGCTCGGCCGCGCCGCCCGGCTGGAAGACGCGGCGGGTCGTTACATCGAAGCGGCGAAGGCCACCTTCCCGCGTGGGCTGCGACTGGACGACCTGAAGATCGTCGTCGATTGCGCCAATGGCGCCGCCTATCGCGTCGCACCCACGGTCTTGTGGGAGCTGGGGGCCACGGTGATCCCGGTCGGCGTCGCGCCCGACGGGTTCAACATCAATCGCGACTGCGGCTCGACAAAGCCGGAGTTTCTGTGTGCCCAGGTGGCCGAGCATGGCGCGCATCTCGGGCTGGCGCTCGACGGTGACGCCGACCGGCTGCTGATCGCCGACGAACACGGCAGGCTGATCGACGGCGACCAGATCCTCGCCCTGATCGCACGGTCCTGGGCGGCGGCCGACCGGCTGAACGGCGGCGGAGTCGCCGCGACGGTGATGTCCAATCTGGGGCTTGAACGGTTCCTCGGCGGCCAGGGCCTGAAGCTGCACCGCACCCAGGTGGGCGATCGCTACGTCGCCGAACTGATGCGCGAGAAAGGAATGAACCTCGGCGGCGAGCAGTCCGGCCACGTCATCCTGTCGGACTTCGCCACCACCGGGGACGGGCTGGTCGCCGCGCTGCAGGTGCTGGCGGTCATCGTCGAGCAGGGGCGCGCCGCCAGTGAGGTGTGCCGCGTCTTCGCGCCGCTGCCGCAGCGGCTGCAGAACGTGCGTTTCGCCGGTACCTCACCGCTGCGCAATGAGCGTGTGCAGGCGGCGATCCGCGCCGCCGAGGCGGGCTTGAACGGCGCCGGCCGGGTGCTGATCCGCGAAAGCGGTACCGAGCCGCTGATCCGCGTCATGGCTGAAGCCGAACATGAGGATGTGGTGACCCGCGTGGTCGATGAGCTCTGTGTGGTGATCGCCGGCGCGGTGCGCAGTTGCACGCCGACGCGGCCTGAATCCGGCGATGAACCGTGCGCGCCGGGTGCTGGTCGTCGCCGGCTCCGATTCGGGCGGCGGGGCAGGTATCCAGGCCGACATCAAGACGATCACCGCGCTCGGCGCTTACGCCGCCACCGCGATCACCGCGCTGACCGCACAGGATACCAGCGGCGTACACGGCGTGCTGCCGGTGCCACCTGATTTCGTACGCCAGCAAATCGCGGTCGTGATGGACGACATCGGCGCCGACGCGGTCAAGACCGGCATGCTGGCCGATGAGGTCATCATCGATGCCGTTGCCAATGAACTGACGCGGCGTGCCGCCGGCATTCCGGTCGTGGTGGATCCGGTGATGGTCGCCAAGGGCGGCGCATCGCTGCTCGCGGCGGGCGCGGTCGCGGCCCTGATGCGTCGGCTGCTGCCGCTCGCGGCGGTCATCACTCCCAACCTGCCGGAGGCCGAGGCGCTGGCCGGCGTTACCATCGCCGACCTGGATGCCATGCGGCGCGCCGCCATGGCGCTGTTGAAGCTCGGGCCGCGTGCCGTGCTGCTGAAGGGCGGTCACCTGCCCGGCGACACGGTCGTCGATGTGCTGGCGACGGCGGACGGGATCGAGGAATTCGCGGCGCCGCGGATCGACTCCCGCCACACCCACGGGACGGGCTGCACGCTGGCGAGCGCTGTCGCAACGGGGCTGGCCCAGGGATTGACATTGCGGGAAGCGGTCAGGCGGGCACGCGCTTATGTCCGTGCGGCGATTGCCGCGGCGCCGGGGTTCGGCGCCGGGCACGGCCCGCTGAACCACGCCGTCGCGATCGATCCGAACCGGTTCTGATGATAACGGCACGGTGCGGGTGCGATTGACCTGTTCTTTGTTGACGGTCCCCCACCGTCATGCTCGGCGCAGGCTGAGCATCCACGTCTTGCCTTGATGCTACCAGCATAAATCGCGGTAGGGGACGCGCATTACTGTGCGCCCCCCGCACTCGGGTCGAGCCCGTGGACAAGCCGATCTTCCAAGCCGCAATGCCGAGCAGCCGTTGCCGGCCGTCCGATTCGGGATGTCGGCACGCCGTGACGGCTGTGCCCGGTAAGACCCTCGGTGGTTGCGGCTTTCGAGGTCGGCCGGGGTATTTTCGCGGGAGCGAGGATGGCGGGGAAGCATCCCGGACCCGCGCCTACGCTTTCGCCCCCTGCCGATTGGCCACCAGTTCCCCCACCACCGCAGGATCGGCCAACGTGGAGACGTCGCCGAGGCTGTCGGTCTCATTGGCGGCGATCTTGCGCAGGATGCGGCGCATGATCTTGCCGCTGCGCGTCTTCGGCAGCGCCGGCGCCCATTGGATCGCATCGGGCGCGGCGATCGGGCCGATCTGCTTGCGCACCCACGCCACCAACTCCTTCCGCAGCGACTCCGATGGCTCGTCGCCCAGCTTCAGCGTCACATAAGCGTAGATGCCCTGGCCCTTGACGTCGTGCGGGAATCCCACGACGGCCGCCTCCGCCACCTTCGGATGCGCCACCAGCGCGCTTTCCACCTCGGCGGTGCCCATCCGGTGGCCGGCCACGTTGATCACGTCATCGACCCGGCCGGTGATCCAGTAATACCCGTCGGCATCCCGCCTGGCGCCGTCGCCGGTGAAATAGAGGCCCTTGAAGGTGGAGAAATAGGTCTGCACGAAGCGTTCGTGGTCGCCGAACACGGTGCGCATCTGCCCCGGCCAACTGTCGGCGATGCACAGGTTTCCTTCACACACGCCGTGCAGTTCGTGCCCGTCGCCATCGACGATGACCGGCCGCACCCCAGGCAGCGGCAGCGTTGCCGATCCCGGTTTCAGAGCGGTCGCGCCGGGCAGCGGGCTGATCATGATGCCGCCGGTCTCGGTCTGCCACCAGGTATCGACGATCGGGCAGCGGTGCTCGCCCACCACGCGGTCGTACCAGAGCCACGCCTCCGGGTTGATCGGCTCGCCGACGGTGCCGAGGATGCGCAGGCTCTTGCGCGACGTCTTGCGCACCGGCGCCTCGCCGTCGCGCATCAGCGCGCGGATCGCGGTCGGCGCGGTGTAGAAGATGTTGACCTGGTGCTTATCGACCACCTGCCAGAACCGGCTGCTGTCGGGGTAGTTGGGAATCCCCTCGAACATCAGCGTGGTCGCGCCGTTCGCCAGCGGGCCATACACGATGTAGGTGTGCCCGGTCACCCAGCCGACATCGGCGGTACACCAATAGATCTCGCCCGGCCGGTAGTCGAACACCAGCTCATGGGTGAACGCCGCCCAGACCAGGTAGCCGCCGGTGGTGTGCAGCACACCCTTCGGCTGCCCGGTGCTGCCGGAGGTATAAAGAATGAACAGCGGGTCCTCGGCGCTCATTGCCTCGGGCGGGCACTCCGGCGATGCAGCAGCGCACAGCGCCGCATAATCGTGGTCGCGCCCGGCCACCATCGGCACCTCGGCGCCGGTGACCTTCACCACCACGACGTGTTTCACGCCCGGACAGCTTTTCAGCGCCGCGTCGGCATTCGCCTTCAGCGCCACTTTGCGCCCGCCGCGCCGGCCCTCATCGGCGGTGATCAGGATGTCCGAGGTGCAGTCCCGGATCCGGTTCGCCAAACTGTCCGGCGAGAACCCGCCGAACACCACCGAATGGACGGCGCCGATCCGCGCGCATGCCAGCATCGCCACCGCGGCTTCCGGCACCATCGGCAGATAGATCGTCACCCGATCGCCCTTGCGCACCCCGAGGCTCCGCAGCGCGCTTCCGAAGCGGCACACCTGATCGTGCAGCTCACGGTAGGTGATCGATTTGCTGACCGCCGGATCATCGCCTTCCCAGATGATCGCGATACGCTCGGCGTGTGCCGCCAAGTGCCGGTCGAGGCAGGAAACCGACGCGTTCAGCACCCCATCCTCGAACCACCTGATCGCGACATCGCCGGCGAAGCTGGTGTTCTTGATCCGGGTGGGCGGCTTCATCCACTCGATCCGGCGCGCCTGCTCCGTCCAGAACCCGTCCGGATCGCGTGTCGCGTGTTCCTGCATCTCACGGTAGCCGGCCTCGGTAACGTGGGCGTGCACGGCGATCTCGGGCCGCACCGGGAAGATCGGGGCCTCGGCTGGATTTGTATCGGGCATTGGCGTGCTCCCTCGAACAGATCGGCGTCTTTCGCGCCAGCGACGATAAGCCGGCGATCGGCCCGGAGAAAGCGGGCCTGACCCGCCATGAAAACATCCCGGACGACCGAAGCGCCACACCGTCATGCCCCGCGAATGCGCGGAGCCTCTCCCGCAAGCGGGAGAGGTGAAGCCGTGCACTCAGCCCGTCCAGCCGCCCATCCGGCAGATCCGGTCCCAATGCGGCTTGCTGACCGGCATCACAGACAGCCGCGACTGGCGCACCAGGGCCATCTCGGCAAACTTCGGATCGGCTTTGATGGCGACCAGCGTGACCGGCTTCGGCATCGGCCCGACCGCACGCATATCGACGCACACCCAATCGCCGCTCTCGGCGCTCGGGTCCGGGTAGGCTTCGCGCACCACTTCCACGATGCCGACGATCTCCTTGCCGGTATTGGAATGGTAGAAGAACGCGCGGTCGCCCACCCTCATGGCCTTCAGGTTGTTCTTCGCCATGTGATTGCGCACGCCGGTCCAGGGCTCGATGCCGTTCGCCGCCTGCTGATCCCAGGAGAACGAGTCCGGCTCCGATTTCACCAGCCAGTGCGCGGTCACGGCGCCGGCGGCCCGTCGAACGGGATGCCGTCGTAGATGTCAGCGAGCGCCAGCAGGGCGCCGGTCGGCTCCAGCAGGAAGCTCTCATCGGGCTCCGTGAGGCTTGCCTCCAGCACCAGCCGCCCGCTCGGGTCGCGCCGCCATGCCTCGACGCGGGCGACGTCCTGCGCCACGACGACATATTGGCGGATCGCCGGGGTGGCGTCGTAATCGCGCAGTTTGTGGTGCAGGTCGATCCAGGCGGTGCTGCGGGACAGCACCTCGAAGATCGGCAACAGGTTCGGACGCGTCGTGCGAGGCCGGCCGGAACGGACCGCAATCGACAACCGCGTCCGGATAACGGGAGTTGCCGGTCCCGGTGATCACGCGAAGGTCCGACGTGCTGGTGCGGCAAGGCGAGCCGCGCAGCGCATCACGCAACGTGGCGCCGATATTCACCACAATGACCCCATGCGCCTGGGAAACGCCGGTCATCATCCGTGGCTGGCCATCGACGAACTCGTATTTTGCATCCTGCCGTTCTTCCCAGGCCAGGAATTCCCACAGGGTCCAGCCGGACAGTCTCGCTTCGCTCACCTCGCACGCTCCGGTCCGGAGGTTCTTTAGCACTCACCGTCGATTTCTTCCCGCCAGATCGGCCCCTCGGCTCACACGTCCCGGATACGGCATGCCCGAGGATGCGTCACAGGGTCACGGATTCGGGCTCGAAGCCGAGCCCCTCGTAAATCTCCTTCATGCGGAGCGTGGCCTTGATGCACGCCAGGGCCAGCGTGCCGCCAAGCCCTTCGATGCTGGACCCCAGCGCGAGGTGATTGCTCGGGTCGCGGTCCCAGACCACCAGCTTCGGTTCGTCCTGCGCCACCACGATGTATTGCCGGACTGCCGGCGTGGCGTCGTAGTCGCGCAGCTTGTCGTGCAGGTCGGTCCACGCATTGCTTCGGGAGAGCACCTCCAGGATCACCACCGGGTCGGACGCCTCGCGCGATTCCCGCTGGAACGGGCCGCAATCCACCACGACGTCCGGATAGCGGGAATTGCCGTTGCCGGTCACCACGCGAAGGTCGGACCCTCCGGGGCGACACGGCGAGCCGCGCAGCTTGCCCAGCAAGGTCGCAACCACATTCGCGCAAATCCGGGTGTGGCCCTGCGTGACCCCGATCATCAGTCGCGGCTGGCCGTTTACCAGTTCGTATTTCGCCTCCTGCCGCTCTTCCCAGGCCAGGAATTCCGGCAGGGTCCACCGGTGCAGCTTTGCTTCGCTCAATTCGTTCGCTCCGGAATGCTCTCGGCGGGGTCTGTAGCAGCTTCATCACTCAGCCGCATGCTCGCAACCGCCGGAACCTGCTCCAGCGCGGCGCGGACCCGCGCAACGAGCTCCTGCACTTGAAACGGCTTGCGGATAACCCGCGCCTCCCCCGCCGCGGCCAGTGCGTCGATATCGGCGTAGCCGGTCACGAACAGCACCGGCAGTCCCGGGCGCCGCTGCACCGCCAGCCGGGCGAGTTCAGCCCCGTTCATGCCCGGCATCGCGAAATCCACCAGCAGCAGATCAAAACCGGCGCCGCTGTCCAGCAGTTCCAGCCCGGCGCCGCCGCTGCCGGCTTGCAGCACACGATAGCCCGCCTCCTCCAGCAGCGTCGCGGTAACCTCGCGCACGTCCCCGTCGTCATCGACCAGTAGAATGGCCGCATCAGCGGTCCGCACCCCCGGCGCCGGCGGCACGACGCGCGACGCAGCTTCCAGGATGGCACCGGCGCGCGGCAGATACACCTTCACCGACGTGCCCGTGCCCGGCGCCGTCTCGATCCGCACGCCGCCGCCGGATTGCTTGGCGAAGCCATACACCTGCGCCAGCCCCAGTCCCGACCCCTTGCCGATCTCCTTGGTGGTGAAGAACGGCTCGAACGCGCGCGCCAGCACCGGCTCGGTCATCCCGGTGCCGGTATCACGGACGGCGACCACGACGTACTCGCCGGCCGCCGGGTCCTCCGGCCGGATTGGTGCGCCCAGGCGAACCGAGGCCGTCTCGATCGTCACGGTACCGCCGGTCGGCATCGCATCGCGGGCGTTGATGGCAAGGTTGAGGATGACCAGCTCGAGCTGGGTCGGATCCACCAGCGCCGACGGCAGGCCGTCTTCCGGCGCCAGCACCAGCCGCACGCTTCCGCCCAGCGTGACGTTCAGCAGTTCGCGCATTGCCCGCACCGCGTCGTTCAGATCGACCGCGCGCGGCTCCAGCGTCTGGCGGCGGGAGAACGCCAGTAACTGCGCGGTCAGCGTGGCGCCCCGGGTGGCCGCCGTGCGGATCGTGTGCAGCCGTCGCGCCAGCCGCGGATCCGCCCGGTTTTCCGGCGCGCGCAGCAGGAATTCGACATTGCCCAGCACGACGGTCAGCAGGTTGTTGAAATCGTGCGCGACGCCGGAGGTAAGCTGTCCGATCGCCTCCAGCCGCTGCATCTGGCGCAGCGTCGCCTCGACGCGCTCGCGCTCCTCGATCTGCGTCAAAAGCTGCCGGTTGGCGGCGGCGAGTTCCGCGGTGCGCTCAATAACCCGGGCTTCCAGCAGCTCCTCGGCGCGCTTGCGCTCCGTGACATCGATTGCCGATGCAATGGCGCCGGCGACCCGGCCGGCACGATCGCGCACCGGCCGCGCGCGAAACATCAGAAACCGGCTGGTGCCGTCGTTGAAACGAATTTCCAGCTCCTCGCCGCCCACTTCCTCCCCGCGCGCCGCGCGCTGGAGCGGCAATTGGTCGGCCGGCACCTCGGTCCCCTCACGCAACGCCCGGAAATGCTCGGGCCGCTCGCCGGGCGGGGCGGTGAGCGAGGGATTGGCGGCCCCATCCATGCGCAAGACCTGCTCGGCGGCCCGGTTGCCGGAGATCCGCCGAGCCTCCTTGTCATGGGTGAACCAGACGGCGACCGGGACGGTCTCGATCAAGGTCTCCAGCTCGGCGGTGCGGACACGCAGACCTTCCGCCGCCTCCCGGCGCACCCGCGCCATGACAATGTTCGCGCTGACGCGGGACAGCAGTTCGCGGGCCGAGAACGGCTTGACCAGGTAGTCGTCCGCCCCGGCGTCTAGTCCCTCGGCGGTTGCTTCCGCTCCGGCGCGGGCCGATAGCAGAATCATCGGCACATCGCGCAGCGCCGGCTCCGCCCGCAGCGCGCGCAGCAGGCCAAACCCGTCCATCCCAGGCATCATCACGTCCGACAGCACGAGGTCCGGCGGGACGGCGCGGCAAGCGGCCAAAGCGGCTGCACCATCAGCCACGGCAGTAACGGCGTAGCCCCTGGCAACCAGCAGTCGGCGCCCGTATGCCCGCATGTCGGCGTTGTCGTCGGCCAGCACGACGCGGGCGGGGCCGCCGTCAGCGCGCGGCGGCGCGGTCGGGGCGTGCTGCGTCAGCTCGAGATCGGCGCCGATCTCCGGACCGCCGGGTTCGGCGTCGGGCAGCCAGCGCAAAGCCTCTTCGACAAACGCCTCGGCACGGGACGCGGTGTCTGTCCGCGCCGACCGGTCCCCATCGGGCGGAGCATGGCCACCCGGGACATGAGAGATGCCGAACGGAACCGTGGCCGTGAACACGGTGCCTTTTCCGGTGTCGCTGTCGGCGCGGATGCCGCCCCCGTGCAATCGCAGCATCTCCTGCACCAGCGCGAGTCCGATGCCGCTGCCCTCGAAGCTGCGCCCGTGCGCCCCCTCCACGCGGTGGAACCGGTCAAACAGTCGCGGCAACTCGTGCGCCGGGATGCCGATGCCGGTGTCCCGCACGGTCAGTTCCGCCATCTCGCCGGTACGCCGCAGCGCGACCCGCACCTCCCCGGCGAAGGTGAATTTGAAGGCGTTGGACAGAAGATTAAGGACAATCTTCTCCCACATCTCGTGATCGACATAAACCGGCTCATCGAGCGGCGGGCAATCCACTTCCAGCCGCAGCCCGCCCCGCTCCATCGTTGAACGGAAGCTGGCAGCCAGGTCGGTGGTCAGCGGCCCGAGGTCGGTGGGCCGAAAATCCGCCCGCGCCCGCCCCGCCTCGAGCCGGGCGAAATCGAGCAGCGAGTTGACCAGCCTGAGCAGCCGGAGCGCGTTGCGGTGCGCGATCTCGATCCGGTCCCGCTGGTCAACGGGCAACGCATTTCCGCCATCCGCCAACACGTCTTCGAGCGGCCCGAGCAACAGCGTGAGCGGCGTACGGAACTCATGGCTGACGTTGGAGAAGAACTGGGTCTTGGCGCGATCGATTTCGGCCAGCGCCTCGGCACGCCGGCGCTCCTGCTCATAGGCCTCGGCCTCGGCGACGGCCCGGGCCACACCGTCGGCGAGCAGGCCGAGAAAGGCGCGATAAGCGTCGTCCAGCCGCTTGCGCGGGTTCACCCCGACCACCAGCACGACCGATCCGCTGGCGCCGGTACCGGCGACCGTCAGCACGACGGCTTCGCGCGGTGACACGCCCCACAGGCCGCCGGGCAGGCCGTCCGGGATGTCGTGGACCGTCACCGGTCCGGCGGTCCCCAGTGCCTCGTCGATCGGCCAGATGTCGGGCGCGATGTCTCCTGGAGCGTCAGTGAACCCGGACCAGGCCACCAGTCGAGAGGGGCAGCTGGCATCGGTCCGGTAGAGCAGCACGAACGGCAGGTCCTGTGGGTTCGAGGCGAACACCTCAGCCGCGGCGCACAGCGCCGCGTCCGCGGAACCGAGCGCCGCCCCCTGCGCCCGCGCGGCAAGATCGCGCAGCAGGCGTAACCGGCGTTCCCCGATGACCTTGTCGGTGGTTTCCCAGACCGGGGTGAAAACACCGCCGACCGCGCCCGATTCGTCGCGGATCGGACTGTAGGAGAACGTGAAATAGCACTCCTCCGGGTAGCCGCTGCGCTCCAGCAGCAACAGCAGGTCGGCGGACCAGGTGGCCTGGCCGGTCCGTATCACTTGCTCCAGCATGGGGCCGACGATGTTCCACACCTCGTGCCAGCACTCCGCCCCGGGACAGCCGAGGGCCCGGTCCGGATGCTTGATCCCGAGCACCGGGATGTAGGGGTCGTTGTAGAGGACGGTCAGCTCCGGCCCCCACCACAGGATCATCGGAAATTGCGAGCCGAGGCAGATGCTGACCGAGGTGCGCAGGCTTTGCGGCCAGCGCTCGGCGCGGCCGAGCGGCGTCGCCGACCAGTCCTTGGCGCGCATCAGCGCGCCGGTCTCGCCGCCTTCCGTCAGGAACGGGAGGGACAGAGCGCGTGTGGGCGGTACAGGGTGCAAGACCGATTCCCCGGGCGCGTGCATCGGCGCGGCCCTACCAGCCAAGTTCTAGCGTTGCTGGCGGAGTGCTGATACGCCCCGGTAACCCGCCTCACGTGCTCGTGTCGTTGCAGCCGGCGAGTCCTCGGCGGGTTGGTCGCGTCAGGCGCTTGATCATGGGGGCAGACGGGCGGGCTGGCCCTTCGCTTGTGCTGGCTTCACGGCGTTCTTATTGAACGAGACGAAGGCGTCGGCGCCAAGCCGGCTCCCTTCAAAGCCAATCACGCCATCGGCAAAATCGCCACCGTCGTCCAGCACCGCCTGCCGAACGAGAGCGTCGGAATGCGCGCTCTCCGGTAATCCGCAGCGCGGCATCCAGCGGGGACGTTGCCATTCATGATCGGTACGTTTCCAAACGGTTTCATACGGAGCTCCAAGAACTTCCACGAACGGCCAACGAAGAGCCTGCGACAGACAACCGCGGATCAGTCCGGATTTGAGCTTGATGCGCTTGCCGGCCTCCGTGCCTCTCCGTGAGCCTTCGTGGCTCTCGGTGTGAACCCTCTGACAACGCGCGGCGCTCATCCCGTTGTGACTGGCAGTGACCGGCCGGCCGGAACGTCCGCGGTCCGGGTACGGAAATGCCGAAGGGACCGACTCGCATATGCGCCAGAGTGGCGGTCCCCAGAGCGGGAGTTCATAGCAGTTCGGCAGGCGCAATCGACCGCGACATCGGTTGACGGACCCGGACGTGCCGGCCCCCCAGCCGATCGAGTGATCAAACCAGTGATCAGACCGCGCCGTTGCGCTTGGCGCGCCGCCGCAGCAAGGCTCCGCCGAGCCCGGCAAGCCCGACGCCGAGGATCGACAGAGTTGCCGGCTCTGACCGCCCGGCCGCAACCGGTCCGCTCACCGGAGACCGAAGCCGGTCAGCCGGTAATACCGTCGCTCTCTGTGACCGCTTCGGCGGCCGAGCGCCGGTTGGGCTTGCCGCGACCTCCGCCCCGGACAACACTCCGTCCAACTCTGGGAGGCCAAAACCAATGCGCCGATCCTTGCTGGCCGTTGCCTGCGCGGCACTGGCCATGCTGCCCGCCCTGCCCCGCCCGGCGTCGGCGCAGACGCTGCGCATCGCACTGCGGGAAGACGCCGACATTCTGGATCCGACGCTGGCCAGCACCTATGTCGGGCGTATCGTTTTCGCCGGCCTGTGCGACAAGCTGTTCGACATCAACACCAAGTTGCAGATCGTGCCGCAGCTCGCCACCGGTTATGAATGGGCCGACACCAAGACGCTGATCCTGCATTTGCGCCCCAACGTGCTGTTTCAGGATGGGGAGAAACTGGACGCAGCGGCGGTGAAGGCGACGTTCGAGCGTTACCTGACCATGCCGGGCAGCTTCCGCAAAAGCGAGATCAACAGCATCGACCATGTCGAAGTCGTGGACCCGCTGACCGTGCGCGTGGTGCTGAAGCAGCCGTCCTCGCCGTTCCTGTCGCAGTTGACGGACCGCGCCGGGATGATCCTGGCGCCCAAGGTTGCCGAGCAGGAGGGTAAGGATTTCGGCCTGCACCCGGTCTGCGCCGGGCCGTTCAAATTCAACGAGCGGGTGGCGCAGGACCACATCACGCTGGACCGGTTCCCGCAGTACTGGAACGCGGCGGCTATCCATTTCGATAAAGTGACATATCGGGTGCTGGTGGATTCCTCGGTGCGACTGGCCAATCTGAAGGCCGGTGCTGTCGATTTGGCGGAATACATCGTGCCGACGGATGTCGCGGCGGTGCAGGCGGACCCGAAGCTGCGCATGGTGATCTCGGACGGGCTGGGTTATCTGGGGATCACCATCAACACCAATCACGGCACGCAGGCCAACATGCCGTTCGGCCAGAACAAGCTGGTGCGCCAGGCGTTTGAGCTGTCGCTGGATCGCGCGGCAATCATCCAGGTGGTGTTCAACGGGCTTTACACGCCGGCCGCGCAGGCGGTGACGCCGGCCTCGCCATTTTATGTGCCGTCGATCAAGCCGCCGGCGCGCGATGTGGCGAAGGCGAAGGCGCTGCTGCAACAGGCCGGGGTGAAGACGCCAATACCGGTGACTCTGATGGTTCCCAACAACCCCGATCAGCTTCAGGTCGCGCAGGTGATCCAGTCGATGGCGCTGGAGGCGGGGTTCGACGTGAAGATCCAGGCGACCGAGTTCGCATCGTCGCTGCAACAATCGTATGACGGCAACTTCCAGGCCTATCAGATCGGCTGGTCCGGGCGGGTGGATATCGACGGCAACACCTATGCGTTCCTGCACAGCGGGCAGCGCAACAACGTCGGGAACTACTCCAACCCGATCGTCGATCAGATGCTGGATCAGGCCCGCACGATCACCGACATCGAACAGCGCCAGTCGCTGTATGCGACGATGTGGCAGCAGGAGCGGCAGGACCTGCCGGTCATCTATTTGTGGACCGGCAAGAACACGGTGGGGATGTCGGCGAAGCTGACCGGGTTCGATCCGGTTCCGGACGGCATGATCCGGCTGCAGGGGCTGCAGATGGAGAAATAAACACCGTGCGCAGCCTGCTTGGGATCCGCATCGTCCAGATCATCCCGACGCTGCTGCTGGTCAGCGTTCTGGTGTTTCTTCTGCAAGAACTCATGCCCGGCGATCCCGCCCGCGTGATCGCCGGGGAGGATCAGGACCCGCAGGCAATCGCGCAGATCCGCGCCGAGTTGTGGCTCGATCGGCCGGTGCCGCTGCAATACGTGCACTGGCTGGGCAAGGTGCTGCACGGCGACCTGGGGTATTCCTGGCGCAACCGGGAGCCGGTGATGCAGCTTGTCGAGCAGAAGCTGCCGGTCACGCTGCAGCTCAGCGCCATGGCTTTCATCACCGCGGTGCTGATCGGGGTGCCCGCCGGGGTGATCGCGGCGGTGGAGCGCAACACGGTGTGGGACTGGCTGGCCAACGCGATCGGCCTGGCGGGGCTGTCCACGCCGACATTCTGGTTGGGGATCATGCTGATCCTGCTGGTGTCAGTGGACTTGGGGTGGCTGCCGCCGTCGGGCTACGTGCCGCTGGCGCAGGACTGGGTGCGCTCGCTGGCGACCACGATCATGCCGGCGTTCGTGCTGGGCAACGCCATCGCGGCGGTGCTGATGCGGCATACGCGCAGCGCGATGTTGAGCGCGCTGGGACAGGATTATGTGCGGACGGCGCGGGCGAAGGGGTTGGCGGAGCTTGTTGTGATCACGCGCCATGCGCTGCGCAACGCGCTGATCCCGGTGGTGACGCTTGGGGCGCTGGAGCTGGGCAGTCTGCTGTCCGGGGCGGTGCTGACGGAGCAGGTGTTCAGCATTCCGGGCTTCGGCAAGCTGATCGTCGATGCGGTGTTCAACAGGGATTATCCGGTGGTGCAGGGCGTCGTGCTGGTGACGGCGTTTCTGTATGTGGCGCTGAATCTGGTTGCGGACGTGCTGTACGTGGTCATCAACCCACGGCTGCGGGGGGCGTGATGAGGGTTTCAAGCAAGGCCAGGGGGGCGCTGCCCCCCTGGACCCCCCGCCAGGGGACTAGTCCCCTGGACCCCTCCGACTGGTTTGGTGCGAAGGGGGCCGGGCGAGACCGAGCCAACCGGCAGGTCTCGCCAAGGCCCCCTTCGCACCAAACCAAACAAATGGGTTCCGAGGGCTGGCCCTCGGCGGGGGTCCAGGGGGCAGCGCCCCCTGGCCTTCCATGAGCGCCACCACCGCCGGCATTGTGCCGGTCCGCAGTCCGGCGCGGCTGGCGGTTGAGGGGTTTCTCGGCCGTCCGGCCGCGGTGCTGGGGCTGGCTGTTATCATCGTGTTCGTTGTTACGGCGGTGTTCGCGCCACTGATCGCGCCGTACGATCCGATCGCAACGAGCTGGCTGGCGATCCGCAAGCCGCCATCCTGGGCGCACTGGATGGGCACCGACGAGTTGGGGCGCGATGTGCTGTCGCGGGTGATCTACGGCGCGCGCGCCTCGATGCTGGCGGGGGTCGTTTCGGTCCTGATCGCCGGGGGAATCGGGGTGCCGGCGGGGCTGCTGGCGGGATTTGCCGGCGGGGTGATCGACGCGGTGCTCAGCCGGATCGTCGATGCCATGCTGGCCTGTCCGTTCCTCATCCTGGCGATCGCTCTGGCGGCGTTCCTCGGGCCGGACCTGACCAACGCGATGATCGCGATCGGGGTCAGCACGGCACCGCGGTTCATGCGGGTGGCGCGCGCGGCGACGATGGACGCGGCGAGTCACGATTATGTGGAAGCCGCCTGGGCGATCGGAAACCCGGCGTGGCGGGTGGCGCTGCGACACGTGGCGCCGAACATCGTGCCGCCGGTGCTGGTGCAAGCGACGCTGTCGATCGCTCAGGCGATCATCGCGGAGGCGAGCCTGTCGTTCCTGGGCCTGGGCCAGCAGCCGCCGCTGCCGTCCTGGGGATCGATGCTGAACGCGGCGCAGCAGTTCCTGTCGCAGGCGCCGTGGCTGGCGGTGTTTCCGGGGCTGGCGATCTTTCTGTGCGTGCTGTCGTTCAATTTGGTCGGCGATGGACTGCGGGATGCGCTGGATCCGCGGAACACGTGACGCTGTTTCAAATCATACTTGGATATACCCTCCCCCGGGCCACGGACGGTCATGCGTGAACGGTAGGGCGGAAAAGCGCAGCGCATTCCGCCGCCGTCACGGCGGATTGCGCTCCGCTTATCCGCCCTACATCGAGACCGCGAGCCTCTCGCGTACGTCAACTCTTGCGCCGGTCGCCATCATCCGGGGCGGCGGGGGACGACGATCTTGGGGGAGAAACTCTGCACCGTCTCGCCATCCTGATTCAGCGTCAGACAGCGGACCCGTACGCTCCCGCGGTCGGATCGGGAGCGGGACGGGATGATCTCGAGTATTTCGCACTCCACGTGCAGGGTGTCACCGGGCCGGACTGGTTTCGTCCACAACAATTCGCCGCCGGTCCCGATGATCCCGCCGGCGATCGGCAGGCCGCGTTCCACCAGCAGCCGCATGGTGACCGCCGCGGTGTGCCAGCCGCTGGCAGCCAAGCCGCCGAACAGTGTGGCCTGGGCCGCCACCTCGTCCAGATGAAACGGCTGCGGGTCGTACTCTGCGGCGAACCGCTTGATCTCCGCCGCATCGAGGCTCCGCGCGGCGCTGATGAAGCGCTGCCCGACATGCAGGTCTTCCAGATAAAGCCCGGTCATTCCGCCAACTTGGCGTCGCCCGCGGGTCTTGCCAGGGGATGCGCGACCAATAGGCTCCCGGGCTGGAGGCTTTTCCCATGCCCGACCCCGCGCCGCACGCCCCACCGCTGCCCGCCTCGCCGCTACCCGCCTCGCCGCTGCCCGCCTTACCGCTGCCCGCCTTACCACTGCCCGCCTCTGCGCTGATCGACGCCATAAGCGGCGTCGTCGGCGAGCGTGGGCTGATCACCGATCCATCCGATCTCGCGCCCTATGAGGAAGACTGGCGGCGGTTGTACCGCGGCCGCACGCTGGCGGTGGTGCGGCCGGCCGATACCGGGCAGGTCGCCCACGTCGTGCGGCTGTGCGCCGATGCGGGGACGCCGATCGTGCCGCAGGGCGGCAATACCTCCATGGTCGGCGGCGCAACCCCGGATGCCGACGGGCGGTCGATCGTGCTCAGCCTGGCGCGGATGACCGCGGTGCGCGACCTGGATCCGGTGGACCTCACGCTGACCATCGAGGCGGGCGCCACGTTGAAAGCCGCCCAGATCGCGGCGGCCGAGGCGGGGTGCCTGCTGCCGCTGTCGATTTCCTCGGAGGGGTCCGCACAGATCGGCGGCGTGCTGGCGGCCAACGCCGGCGGCAACAATACGGTGCGCTACGGCAATGCACGCGACCTGGTGCTGGGGCTGGAGGTGGTGCTGGCCGACGGGCAGGTTTGGAACGGGCTGCGCCGGCTGCGCAAGGACAACACCGGCTACTGCCTCCGCCAGCTCTTCGTGGGCTCGGAGGGCACGCTCGGCGTGATCACCGCGGCGGTGCTGAAGCTGGCGCCGCGTCCGCGCGAAACCGCAGTCGCGCTGTGCGGGGTGGAGTCGCCGGAGCAGGCGCTGGAGCTGTTCGCGCGGTTCCAGGCGCATGATCCGGCGGCGATCCAGGCGTTCGAATACATGTCGGCGCCGGGGATGGCGTTCGTGCTGAAGCACATCCCCGGGGCGGTGCTGCCGCTGGCGCAACCGGCTGCACAGTACGTGCTGGTGGAGCTGGCAACGCCGCGCCCGGATGCCGGGCTGCGGGCGGCGCTGGAGCAGGTGCTGGAAACCGCACTCACCGACGGCATCGTGCAGGACGCGGCCATTGCGGAAAGCGAAGCGCAGCGGGCGGCGATCTGGCGGCTGCGCGAGGAACACTCGGAGGCGCAGAAGCGCGAGGGCGCGTCGGTCAAGAACGACGTGTCGGTGCCGGTTTCGCGGGTTCCGGCGTTCATCCGCCGCGCCACCGCGGCCTGCGAGACGCTGATCCCGGGCATCCGCGCGGTGCCGTTCGGCCACATCGGCGACGGCAACATCCACTTCAACCTGGAGCAGCCGGAAGGCGCCGATCCCGCCTGGTTCCTGGCGCAGGACCACGCCATCATGGACGCGGTCAACGAGGTGGTGCGCGCGTTCGACGGCAGCTTTTCAGCCGAGCATGGGGTGGGCCGGCTGAAGCGGTACATGATGCCGAGCTGGCGTGGCGGGGCGGAGCTCGATCTGATGCGGCGGGTCAAGGCGGCGCTGGACCCCGGCGGGATCCTGAACCCCGGCAAGGTGTTGCCCTGACCTGGCCTGTTGCCAGGCGCTGGCGTGACCAGCAGTGCGGCGTCCGATCCGGCCAGCGCACTCACTCATCGACTGCCGGATTTAGGATCAAAGATCTGTCGTTTCCGCCGTTCAGTACAAAACGCCTATCGCTCGGCTTTCCTGTGGCCAGAGTTGAGTGCGACGGTCACGTCGGCGCTGCGAAAGTCGTCGCCGATGAACAGCAACGGCGCTTCGCGGGTACGAGCCAGGGCGTACGAGAATGCGTCGCCAAAATTCAGTACCCCGCCATGCCCCATGCCGCGCCCGAACCGGATACGCGCCCGCAATGCAAGCCGCGCATGCGCCTCATCGACCGGAGCGAGGGCAATACCGGCTTCGTCCAGGAACTCGTCAAGATCGTCGATCGCCCGCAGCCGGTCGGACTGGCGGCGGCCGGCCAGCACTGTCCCGGTTTCCAGGTAGGAGGCGACCGACATCACCCGGTCCGAATCGGCCGCTAGCCGAGCCACCAGCGCCGCAGCCGAGGGTTCGCCGAACAGAATTGCCACTGCGGCCGAGGAGTTGATGACGATCATTCCTGGTCACCGACTGCCCCATCCCATTCCCTCTGGCTGACCGGCCGGGTGTCGTAGGCGGTGCGCAGCCGGCTGGATAAGGCGCGCAGCCGGGTCGGCAGGCTGGCGGCGGTCTCGCGCCGGGTCCGCTCGCGGGCCAGACGCTCGCGCAAGGCGACGGTGACCGCCTCGGTCATTGTCTCGCCGGTCAGTCGGGTCAGGCTGCGCGCCAACTGGTCAGCTTCGGCGGTCTTGATGCTCAGTGCCATAGCTGGCCCCATGTTCTAGACATTTTGTCTAGATAGTGGTTGCGCTGAATCTTTCCAGGGCCGGATTCCAAGCGCCGGTAATGATGTGCTCCTAACGTTTCGTCGCCCGCCTTCTGGCGCGGCGCCTGACTAGATGCGATAAGCAGCGGCGATGCGTTACCTGTATCATCTGCCGCTGTCGCCCTATTCGCGCAAAATCCGGCTCGTGCTCGCGGAAAAGCGCCTGCCGTTCGAGTTGCGGCTGGAGAAGGTATGGGAGCGCCGGCCCGAATACCTGGAGCTGAACGCCGCCGGCACAGTGCCGACGCTGGTCGAGGACACCGGCATGGCGGTGCCCGAATTCGGGGGTGATCTGCGAATACCTGGATGAAGCCTATCCGGACACGCCGCTGATGGGCCGCACGCTGGCTGAACGCGTAGAGGTTCGCCGGCTGGTGGCGTGGTTCGACGGCAAGTTCGGCGCCGAGGTGTCGCGCAACCTGCTGGGCGAGAAATTCATGAAGCGGCTGATCGGACGCGGCAATCCCGACGCGACCGCAATGCGCACCGGCTATGCGGCGATCCGCCATCACCTGCAATATATCGGCTGGCTGGCGGAAACGCGGAAATGGCTGGCTGGTGCGACGATCTCGCATGCGGATTTCGCGGCGGCGGCGCATCTGTCGGCGTTGGATTATATCGGGGATGTGGACTGGACGGTCTCGGTCCCGGCGAAGGAGTGGTACGCGCGCATCAAATCGCGGCCGAGCTTCCGGGGGTTGCTGGCGGACCGCGTGCCGGGGGTGACGCCGCCGGAGCATTATACCGATTTGGATTTCTGATAGCCCACCCGCATGTTTCCGACCGCTCCCTTGAGCCGCGGCGGGCGACGGGCTAACACCACCACATCATGCAAGCGAAACGCAGTTCCGCCGTTTTCGATCTCGGCGGCGTCCTGATCGATTGGAACCCGCGCCACCTGTATCGCAAGTTGTTCGCGAATGCGGCGGAGATGGAACGGTTCCTATCCGAGATATGCTCGCCGGCCTGGAATCTGGAGCAGGACCGGGGGCGAAGCTGGGCGGAGGCGACCGCGTTGCTGACCGCTCGGCATCCCGACACATTCAGAGCTGATCGAAGCGTATCGCGGCCGCTGGCACGAGATGCTGGGCGGTCCGATCGACGGCAGCGTGGCCATCCTGCGCGAGCTGAAGGATGCCGGCGTGCCACTGTACGGGCTCACCAATTGGTCGCATGAAACCTTCCCGCTGGCGCATGAGACTGTACGAATTCCTCGACTGGTTCGAGGTGATCATCGTCTCTGGGCAGGAGCGTCTGGTGAAGCCCGATCCACGCATTTTCCGACTGCTGGCGGATCGGCACGGGCTGGATTTCGGCGCGCTGGTCTATATCGACGACAACCCCAACAACGCGGAGGCGGCGACGGCGCTCGGCATGCATGGCATCCACTTCACCGACCCGCCGGCGCTCCGCCAGGAGCTGTCGACGCTCGGGCTGCTTTCGCGCTGACCGGTCATGGGACCGCGCGTTGATCCTGTTACATCGGATGAAACAATCCCGGCGCGGGCCGCCGTGGTGGTGGTGGGCGGCGGCATCGTCGGGGTCAGCGCCGCGCACGCGCTGGCGCGCAAGGGCGTCTCGGTCGTGCTGTGCGAGAAAGGCCACATCGGTGGCGAGCAATCCAGCCGCAACTGGGGCTGGTGCCGCAAGATGGGGCGCGATCCGCGCGAAATTCCGCTGATCATCGAAAGCCTGCGGCTGTGGCAGGGCATGAACGAGACGGTCGGCGCCGAGACCGGCTTCCGCACCACCGGGATCATGTATCTCTGCGAGACCGACGCCGATGTGGCGCGGCGGGAAGCATGGCTGGAGCACGCGCGACCATACCAGCTCGACACGCGCATGATCGGGCCGGATGAGATCGACCGGCTGATGCCGGGGGCGGGGCGGCGTTTCCGGGCAGCGCTCTACACGGAAAGCGATGGACGCGCCGAGCCGCAGAAGGCCGCGCCGGCGATCGCCGCAGCGGCGCGGCAGGCGGGTGCCGTGGTGCTGACCGATTGCGCGGTGCGCGGGGTGGAAACCAGCGGCGGACGGGTGGTTGCGGCGGTAACCGAAAAGGGGCGCATCGCGTGCGATTCCGTGCTGCTGGCCGGTGGCGCGTGGTCGCGATTGTTCTGCGGCAATCTCGGGCTGGATTTGAAACAGCTCAAGGTGCGGTCGTCGGTGATGCGCACCGAGAAACTGGACGGCGGGCCGGAGATTTCGGCCAGCGGCTCCGGCTTCGGGTTCCGGAAGCGGATGGACGGCGGCTACACGGTGGCCAATCTGAACGCCAGCGTCACCGAGGTCGTGCCCGACAGCTTCCGGCTGGCGCGCGACTTCCTGCCGCTGTGGCGCTCCGGCCAGGCCAGTGTGCAGGTGCGGCTGAGCGGGAGGTTCCTGGAAGAAGCGCGCACGAAGCGTCGCTGGAAGCTGGATGAGCCATCGCCGTTCGAGGCGGTGCGCGTGCTCGATCCGGCGCCGCTGCCCAGGCTGAACGATCGGGCGCTGGCGTCGCTGACGCAGGCGTTCCCGGTGTTCGCACAGGCGCGCGTGGCGCAGCAATGGGCCGGCATGATCGACGTGACGCCTGATGCGGTGCCGGTGATTTCACCTGTCGCCGGAGTGCCGGGATTCTTCATCGCGACTGGGTTTTCCGGCCACGGGTTCGGCATCGGGCCGGCGGCCGGGCGGCTTGGCCGCCGACCTGATTACCGGCGATTCGCCGATCGTCGATCCCTCGCCGTTCCGTTTCGAACGATTCACCGGCAGGGAGCGCGCGCAGCCGATGGTGGAGCTGTGAGCACGATACCGACTTTGGGGGCGGCGATCCGGCACGAATGGACGCTGGATCCGGAGTGGCTGACGGTGAATCACGGCTCGTTCGGTGCCACGCCGCGCGTGGTGCTGGCGGTGCAGGAAGACTGGCGGCGGCGCATGGAAGCGCAGCCGAGCCGCTTCATGCGCGTGGTACTGCCGGACGCGCTGCGCGAAGCGGCCGGGCGGCTGGCGCGCTTCATGGGCGGCGCCGGCAAGGATCTTGCGTTTCTGGACAATGCGACGGTGGGCTGCAACGCCGTGCTGCGATCTCGCCGGCTGGGCGCCGGAGACGAGGTGCTGGTGCTGACGCACGGCTATGGCGCGGTGCGCAACACAGTGCGTTACGTTACCGAATTGGCAGGCGCGCGCATGACCGAGGCGGCGGTGCCGTTCCCGAACCCGGATGCGGATGGTGTCGTTGCCGCTGCTGGAACAGGCGATCACGCCGCACACGCGGCTTGGCGGTACTCGACCACATCACCTCATCCAGTGCGCTGGTGCTGCCGCTTGGGCGCATGATCGCGGCGTGCCATGCGCGGGGGGTGCCGGTGCTGGTGGATGGCGCGCACGGGCCGGGGCAGGTGGACATCGACCTGCCGGCGCTGGGCGCCGATTGGTACGTCGGCAACTGTCATAAATGGTTGTGCGCGCCGAAGGGCGCCGCGTTCATCTGGGCGGCGCCGGAGCGGCAGGACGGGTTGCATCCCGTTACCATCTCGCACGGTCTCGGGCAGGGGTTTTTGAAGGAGTTCGACTGGACGGGCACGCGCGATTTCAGTGCGTATCTGGCGGTGCCGGCGGCGCTCGACTTTCACGCGCGGCTGGGCGGGGCGGCGCTGCGGGCGCGCAATGTGGCGCTGGCGGCGGAGGCAACCGCGCTGATCGCGCGGCGGCTGAACACCGAGCCGGGCGCAACCGGCGCGTTGGCCGGCTCCATGGGCGATGGTGCGGCTGCCGGTGGGCGGGGAGGTTTCGGCGGAACGGGCGCGGTCGTTGCGCACGAAGCTGCTGGACGCGAAGACCGACGCGCCGCTGCACGCCCAGGCCGGCGGCATCTGGCTGCGGCTTTCGGCGCACGCGTACAACGAGCTGGCGGATTACGAGAAGCTGGCGGAGATCGCCGCGCGGGTGGCGCGAGACTGAGGCCACCGGAACCGGAGGACCATATGAAAGCAATCGCCCTTGCCGTCGGCCTTGCGGCCGCGGTCGTTTGCGCCGGCAGCGCCTCGGCCGACGAGCTGTACGGCACGCTGAAGAAGATCCGCGACAGCGGCACCATCACGATCGGGCGCAGCGAGAATTCGGTGCCGTTTTCATATGCCGGCAGCGACGGCAACCCGATCGGCTATTCGATCGAGCTGTGCGGCCACATCGTCGATGCGGTGAAGCAGGAGCTGAAGCTCGACAAGCTGACACGTGCGCTACGTCACGGTGATGGGCACCACGCTGATCCCGCTGCTGGTGAACGGCACGATCGACATGGCGTGCTCCACCACCACGCACACGCTGGCCCGCCAGCGCCAGGTGGATTTCCTGCCGACCATGTATATCACCGGCAACCAATTGCTGGTGCGCAAGGATTCCGGCATCCATGAGGTGGAGGACCTGAAGGGCAAGCGCGTGGCGGTGAACCAGGGCACCACCAACGAGAAGATCATCAAGGCGATCGACGCGAAGGAGCATCTGGGGATCAGCTTCCTGGACACCGAGGATCAGCCGCGCGGCTGGCTGGCGTTCGAGAGCGGACGGGTGGATTGCTACGTGACCGATGCGATCGTGGAGCACGGGCTGATCTCCAAGGCGGCGCACCCGGAGCAATATGCGGTGGTGGGTCGGCTGCTGTCGTTCGATCCCTATTCCGTGGTGGTGCGGCGGGACGATTCGGCGTTCCGGCTGGTGGGGGTTCGCACGATTGCGGGGATGATCAAAAGCGGCGAGATGTTCAGGCTGTATGACAAATGGATCGGGCCAATCGCCGGACCGATGAGCCCGGAGCTGAAATACGTGCTGCAAGGGGAGGCTTATCCGGACTGACGCTTTCACCCGATGCGGTATAGCTGGAACTGGTCGGTCCTGATCACGCCGCCCTATCTTGGCTGGATCCTGTCGGGGCTGATGTGGACGGTGCTGATCGCACTGGCCGGCTGGGTGATCGCGTTCAGCCTGGGCTCACTGCTCGGCATCGCTCGGACCGTGCGCAGCCGCACCGTGCGCGCGTTCGCAGCCGGGTATGTGGAACTGTTCCGCAACATCCCGCTGCTGGTGCAGATGTTCCTGTGGTATTTCGTGCTGCCCGAAGCCCTCCCCAAACCGGCCGGCGATTGGCTCAAACGCGGCCTGCCGCACGCCGAGTTCTGGACCGCGGTGGTCTGCCTGGGCCTCTACACCGCGGTGCGCATCTGCGAGCAGGTGCGGTCCGGCATCCAGTCGATCGCCGCCGGCCAGGCCAGCGCCGCACTGGCGACCGGGCTGACGCCGTTCCAGGTGTATCGCCATATCCTGCTGCCGAACGCCTACCGCATCATCCTGCCGGCGCTGACGACCGAGTTCCTCAGCATCTTCAAGAACTCCTCATTGGCACTCACGATCGGCGTGCTGGAGCTGACCGGGCGTACCCGGCAGATTTCCGAATATACCATGCAGCCGATCGAGATGTTCCTGACCGCCACGGTGCTGTATGGCGCGGTCACGCTGAGCGTGGCCGGCGCGATGTGGCTGGTGGAAGGGCGCACCCGGTTTCCGGGCATGCTGACCTCCGAGGCGAGCTGAGGTGACCGTTTTCACCTGGTCCTATTTCACCGGCATCTTGCCGCTGCTGCTGAGCGGGATGGCTGTCACGCTGCAGCTCACCGTGGTGTCGCTGGCGGGCGGGCTGCTGCTGGGCATGGTGCTCGCGGTGCTGCGCATCTCGCGTTTCCGGGCGGTGGCGCTGGCGGCGGGACTTTATGTCAACCTGCTGCGGTCGCTGCCGCTGCTGCTGCTGATCTTCTGGTTCTACTTCCTGGTGCCGCTGCTGGTCGGCCGCCCGGTCGGCGGGATGACCTCGGCGCTGATCGGCTTCATCCTGTTCGAGGGCGCGTATTTCTGCGAGATCATCCGCGCCGGCATCCAGAGCGTGCGGCGCGGCCAGGTGCTGGCAGGGCTGGCTTCGGGGCTGACTTACGCACAGACGATGCGGCGCATCGTGCTGCCGCAGGCGCTGCGCAACATGCTGCCGGTGCTGCTGACCGAGGCGATCAATCTGTTCAAGAGCACCGCGCTGGTCTATGTCGTCGGCGTGCGCGATTTCCTGACGGCGGCCAGCATCATCGGCACGCGCGACAACGATCTGGTGCCATTGTACCTGCTCGCGGCGGTTGTATATTTTCTGTTGTGCCTCACGGCGTCGCTGTCGGTCGGGCGGCTGCGACGGGGCTACGCGCTTTGATCTCGGTCGAGAACGTCAGCAAATGGTACGGCGACGCGCAGGTGCTGAACGCGGTCAGCACCGGGGTGGCGCGCGGGGAGATCGTGGTGGTGTGCGGACCGTCCGGGTCCGGCAAAAGCACGCTGATCAAGTGCATCAACGGACTGGAGCCGATCCAGCAGGGCCGCATCGTGGTGGATGGCGACCTCGGTGGCCGACCGCGGCACCAACCTGCCGAAGCTGCGGGCGCGCATCGGGATGGTGTTCCAAAGCTTCGAACTCTACCCGCACATGACGGTGACGCAGAACATCATCCTGGCGCCGATGAAGGCGCTGAAGCGCCGGCGCGACGAAGCGGTGGCGCGCGCCCACGCGTTGCTCGATCGCGTCGGGATGCGGGAGCACGCCGACCGCTATCCGGCCAATCTGTCCGGCGGCCAGCAACAGCGCGTGGCGATCGCGCGCGCGCTGGCGATGGACCCGATCGCGATGCTGTTCGACGAACCGACCTCGGCGCTCGATCCGGAGATGATCAATGAAGTGCTGGACGTGATGACCGCGCTGGCGCAGGACGGCATGACCATGATCGTGGTGACGCACGAGATGGGATTCGCTCGCCGGGTCGCCGATCGGGTGGTGTTCATGGACCAGGGGCGGATCGTCGAGGATTCCGCGAGCCGGAACTTCTTCGAGCAGCCGCGCAGTGAGCGGGCGCGGCTGTTCCTGTCGAAAATCTTGCAGCACTGATCGGCGCGGCCTGCTACAATCGGCGACCGGACAAGGGGAGGGTCGAATGACCGATATGCAAGGCGGCTGTTTGTGCGGCAAGGTGCGTTACACGATCTCCGCTGAGCCGGTGTTCACTGGCGTCTGTCACTGCACGGATTGCCAGAAAGCCACCGGTTCCGCTTTCAACATCGTGGTGGCGGTGCCGAGTTCCTGGGGTGTCGGTGACAGGGCCGCTCAAATCCTATGTCAGCCGCGGCGACAGCGGTAAGGAACGCACCCGCCGCTTCTGCCCGGAATGCGGCTCGTCGATCGCCGGGGAGGCCGCGGCGATGCCGGGCGTCACGATGATTGAGGCGGGCACGCTGGACGATCCCTCGGCGATCCAGCCGGCGATGCACATCTATTGCCGCAGCAAGCTGGACTGGGTGCAGATCCCCGAGGGGGTCGGCGCGTTCGCGGAAATGCCGCCGGCCGGTTGACCAACCAGGGGGCGAGAGCCCCCTGCCCTGCCCGCTTCAGCGGCGCACGAACTTCACGAAGCGGCTGGTCTTGCTGCCCTGCTTGTCCTGATGCAGGAACGCGAGTTTGCGATCCTCGAAGGTCTCGAAGAATTCCTCCCAGGAAATCGGCTCGAGCTTTTCGTCCGGTTCGGCGAAGTCGATGCGCAGGATACCTTCGCCGTCGCTGCTTTCGGTGCCCTTCACCTTGCTCGGGCGGCCGCCCCGCTGTTCCACCCATTTGCGGATGAAATCATGATCCGTAGTGGCCGTTGCGCTGCTGCTGCTCATCTGTGTTGACAAGTCCTTCGTGAATGGCTGCCGGCTGAATGGCCGGCAGACGCGGCCGTTGCCGGTTGCCGGATGGCGTCACGGTGTTGTGCGCCAGATCGACGGTACGGCGGTACCGGCCTGCCCCGCTCTCGGTGACCGGGGGCGGGTCGCGGTTCTCGTCGGCTTGCGGATCCGGCGGTGGGCTTGGCAGCGTGCCGGCTGGCAGCGCGGCGCGCCGGCCCGGCAGGCCGTCGGTCTCACGCAAATGCTGCTCCACCGGCCCGTCCCGCGCTTCCGGGCTGCGTTTGGGTCCGCTCATTTGCATCCGATTCCTTGCGTCCGGGTGACGGCTGCAGCGGGAACGACGCGGCGCGCCGGTAGTTGCGCCAACCGCGCGCGAGAATTGGCGTTAGCGGAATGGCACGATCAATGAAGGAACCGCCATGCTGAAGCCAAATGCGCCCATCACGAAGGGCGATCTGCACGCAAGACTGGAGCGGATGGACAGCGGCCTGTTTCGCGCCGTTTTCGCCGGCGAGCTCAATCCGGAGAACCCGGCGCCCGGGCAGGAAATGCCCGACGCCCATATCGGCGACAATGCCGAGGGCGTGAAGGCCTGGGTCGAAAGCCTGGCCCCGCAGCTTGGGTATCAGCGGGTAGTCTGGGATTCGGTCGAGCGGTGATCAGGGAGCCCCTCCCCCGATCCCTCGCACAAAGGGGGAGGGATCGTCGTCAATCCCCCGCCGCTGCTACGGCTCGCAACGCGGGCGCCGTCGCGCCTTCCTCGGCGCCGAACCAGTCGATCGTCCGGCGCAGCCCCTCGGCCAGCCTTACCCGTGGTGACCAGCCGAGCAGCGTCATCGCCCTGGCGATATCCGGGCAGCGCCGGCGCGGATCGTCCACCGGCAACGGCAGCCGCACCACCGTGGAGCGCGACCCGGTCATGCGCAGCACCAGCCGCACCAGTTCCTGGATGGTGATCTCGCCGGGATTGCCCAGATTTACCGGCGCGGTCACCGGCGCCGGATGCATCAGCAGGCGCAGCAGGCCGGAAACAAGATCATCCACATAGCAGAAGGATCGCGTCTGCTGTCCTTCGCCGTAAATCGTGATGGGAACGCCCGACAGCGCCTGGGTCACCACGTTGGAAACCACCCGGCCATCGTCGGGTGACATCCGCGGCCAATAGGTGTTGAAGAGCGACCCGCACATCGACCAGCCCACGGCGAAGCTGATCGAAGCACAGCGTCTCGGCGGCCCGCTTGCCCTCGTCGTAGCATGCGCGCGGCCCGGTCGGGTTGACGTTGCCGCAATAGCTCTCGGGCTGCGGATGCACGTCCGGGTCGCCATAGACCTCGCTGGTAGATGCCATCAGCAGGCGCGCACGGTTCGCCTGCGCCAGGGACAGAAGGTTTCGCGTGCCGACGACACTGGTCATCAGCGTGTGGACCGGATCCGCCTGGTAGCGCGGCGGCGATGCCGGGCAGGCCAGGTTCAGCACCGCATCGACGGACAGCGGCGGCAACAGGTCGATCACGTCCGCCTCGATGAACTCGAAGCGCGGCTCGCGCGTCAGCGCGGCCAGATTGTCCAGCCGCCCGGTCAGCAGACTATCGAGGCACGTCACCCGCACGCCGTCATCCAGCAGCGCCTCGCAGAGGTGCGAGCCGATGAAGCCCGCCCCGCCCGCCACCAGGACGCTCTTGCAGCGTCGCAGCTTCATGCATCGGCTCCCGCCCCCATTTCGATGTCCGCGCGCGCCGCGTCGCCCCGCGCTTCTTGCAGAAAACTCTCCAATTCCTGTGCCCGGATCTCGGCGGTGTGCCTGTCCAGCGTCCGTATCCGCCCGGCGGCCCCGATCGCGGCACGTGCCGGTTCGCGCAACGCCAGCGCGGACAGCACGTCATCGGTGCCGCGGGCGACGCGGATGTCCGGTCCGGGCAGAAAGAAGGTCTCGAGCCCCGGCCATGGATCGGACAGGATCGGTGTGCCGCAGGCGCTGGCCTCGAACAGCCGCACGCTCGGGCTGTAGCCGGCCAGCCGCATGTCGGCGCGGGTGACGTTCAGTGCCCAGCCAAGCGCCGAGTAGAAGTCCGGGTGATCGGCCGGCCCCAGATGCTCGATGCGCTCCACGTTTTCGGGCCAGATGATCCCGGCAGGATACAGCGGGCCGGCGACGACGAAGCGATGGGATCGGCAGCCGCCTCGCCGGCTCGATCAGCAAGCGTTCCAGCGCCGGCTGGCGGTCTTCGCTGTAGGTGCCCAGATAGCCCAGGTCCCAGCGCTTTTGCGCCGCTACCGGACGGTGCAACTCTGCATCGACCGCGCAATACAACGCACGGGCGAGCCGCGCGCCGTAGTCGCGCTCCAGCACGCGCAGCACGGGGCCGCCGGTGAACGACAGATACAGGTCGAACAGCGGGACCTGCGCCGTGGTCAGGTACGCCGCGCCGCCGTCCGCCAGGGCGGCGAGGGTGACCGGCGTGTCGATGTCATAGAACCCGAACAGCCGCGCCCGCGGCGCCAGCAGGTCGATTACCGCGGCGCCATCCGGCACATAGGATCCGACGATCACCGCATCGGCCTGGGCGATGGCGCGGTCATAACGCTCGAGATCATCCGGCCGGTCGTAGAAGCGCAACGCACAGAAGCCCGGCGCCGGCAGGTCGCGGTGCGCCGCGTACCAGGGCTGTTCACGCTCCAGGAACAGCACCTCGTGGCCGCGGCGGTCCAGCGCACGCAGCAACGCGCGGTAGGTGGTGGCATGGCCGTTGCCCCAGGATGAGCTGAGGCTGAGGCCAAGGAACACAACCCGCATGCCGTCCCCCCTAAGCCGTCGCCAACTCGCGCTTGCGCGCCAGCGCCGCACGGAACAGCGCATCGACACGCGCGGCGCGCTCGGCATAGGTGTGACCGGCCAGGATGCGGTGCCGCGCCCGCCGGCCGATCTGGCGCGCCCGCGCCGGCGTCAGCGCCGCCAGATGCGCGGCCACGTCACGCCCGTCGCGCGCCACCAGCACTTCCTGGTCCGGCATCAGGAACTGCTCGATGCCGTCCCAGGAATCGGTGATCAGGCAGGCGCCGGCACCGGCCGCCTCGAACACCCGCGTGGCCGGGCAGAAGCCCATCGCCGCCATGCTTTCGCGTGCAACGTTCAGCACCGCCGTGGCGGAGCAGTTGAACGAGTTGTGGCGATCCGTGCCGACATGGCCCAGGCTTCGCAGGTTGGCCGGCACGCCAGCATCCCAGCCGGAGCCGCCGAGCAGGAATTGTTTGCGCGGCAGCGCCGCCGCCGGCTCAAAAAAGAAAGTTCGGGCGCGTGCCTCGCGGTCAGGCATGCGGTTGGCGAGGAACGCGAGGTCCGCAGCCAGCATCGGATCGGGCGGCACGGGGAAGTGGGTCGCCGGGTCCAGCGCGTTGTAGATCGGCACGCAGCAGGCGGCGCCGAGCGCGGTGTAGGCGTCCACGACAGGCGCGCCGCCGCCGTAGGTGAGTACCATGTCCAGTGCCGACAGGTTGCGCCGCAGCGGATGATGCACGTCGTCGCGCATTTCGGCGATGGTTGCCGGTGCATCGACATCCCAAAATACCCGCAATGCGCCCGAGCGCGGCTGGGTCAGCAGGCCGGCCAGCAACACGTCGTCGAACACGCCGACGCCGCTTGCCTTCACCACGATTTCGGCGGCGGCGGCATTGGTCAGCACGGTGCGGACACCACGCTCGGTCGCCGGATAGACGACGACACGGGCCCAGGGCGGCGGATCGATGTCGCGGTGCGCCTGACGGTCGAACGCGTCGGGCTCGTAGAACGTCACGTCCCAGCCGAGCCCGGCCAATGGTTCCAGCAGCCCGCGGTAATAGGTTGCCGCGCCGTTCCAATAGGATGACAGCAGGCTTGATCCGTAGAAGGCGATGCGCATCACGCTGCCTCCCGCCGCGGCGACGCAATCAGCCGCGCGACGATGCCCAGCAGCTCGTTCACACGGTGCGCGCAGGTGTGGCGGGTGGCGATCGCTGCAACGCCAGCGGTCGCCAGCGCGCGCCGCAGGCAGCCATCGGCGGCCAGCGCGCGCATGTGGTCCTGCATCTGGGCCGGCGAATTCGCCATCAGGAAATCGCGGCCCGGCTGAAACAGCGCCTCCGCATCGAGCCACGGCGCGGAGAGCAGGGGAATCCCGCAGGCCAGTGCTTCGAAAACGCGGATCGTCGGGATGCCCGGCAGCTGCGTCGCATAGTAGCGGCGCGGCACGTGAACGGTCATCGCATGGCGCGCGAACACTGCCGGCACCTCGGCGTTCGGCAGCCAGCCGCGATAGCGCGCGCGGGCGTCGTCGAGCATCGTGCGCGCGGCCGGCGGATAGCGCACGCCGTGGACATCGAGTGTCAGGCCAAGCGCGGCGGCCGGCCGCAGCAGATAATCGCCGAGTTCCTGGCTGCGTTCCTCGTCGCCCCAGTTGCCGATCCATACGATGCCGTGGCGCGGCTGTTCGATCGCCGGAGGGCGGAACAGCCTGGTATCGGCGGCTTCGTGCCAGACGAAAGCACGCGAACCCCAGCCATGGGCGCGATAGACCCGCGCCAGCGCTTCCCCGAAAGCGAGCACGCCGTCGTAGCAGGACAGATCGAGCCGGGTGATCGCGTCAGGATCGGACACCGCGCGATGGTGCGTATCGTGAAACAGCAGCAGGAAATTGCCATCCCTGCGGCGCTGGCCGATTGCCGCGATCAGCGCCGGATCGGTCCATTCATGCACCAGCACCACATCGGCACCATCCAGCATCGCATCCAGATCGGCGCAAATGGTGTGCGCGTACGGCGCCAGGTCTGGATAATAGCGGGCGAAACCGTCCAGCGCGGCAGCACCGTGATCGCCAACCAGATTGGCGCGGCTCCAGCCGTCCGGCGGTTCGTAGCTGCGCACCTGGTGGCCGCGGGCCAGCAACTCTCGCAGAACGCCGCGCAGGAAATGCGCGTTGCCGTGATTCCAGCACGACGTGAGCGAGTGATTGAAACTGACGAAACGCATCATTCGATCGCCATCGTGGCGTGGGCCAGCATCAGCTCGCGATGCACCGCCCAGGTCGCCCGTGTCATCGCCGCGGCGCTATAATGCACCGCGCGGTTACCGGCGATCTCGCCGAGCCGGGCGCAGATGTCGGAGGACCTGCAGAAGCGCCCGCATGGCGCCGCCAAGCCGGGTCGCATCGGACGGATCGACGAACAGCGCCGCGCCGTCCCATAGTTCCCGGAAGGTCGGAATGTCCGAGAGCAGCAGTGCGCAGCCGGCTTGCGCCGCTTCCAATACGGCCAACCCGAACGGTTCGTAGCGGGCGACCGAGACGAACACCGCGGCGCGCGCTAATTCGTTGGCCAGGCCAGCCGGTCCCAGCGTGCCGAGCAGCCGGAGATGGCGGGGCGCGATGGCGGCGCCGTTCGGGCCGGTAACCGGGCCGGCGGCGCGCACGGGCACGCGGGACAGACCCGTCGCGGCGTCCAGCACAGCGATGTTCTTGCCCTCGTCCCACAGCCGCCCGGCGGTCAGCGCGCGCGGGCGGGACGTGCGCGGTGCCGCAGCCGGTCTTATGCCGTTGGGAACGACGTGGATTGGCCGCTGCAACCGGTAAACCGCGGCCAAGTCATGAGCGAAACTGCTTGTCGGCGCCAGCACGGCATCGGCGGCGCGCAGTCCGCTTCCAGTCAGCCCGGCGCGCCAGGCAAGGTCGGGCGGCAGCTCGCCGCCGCGCACCGCGCGCCACCACGTGCCGACGCAGGAATGCGCCGCCGCGACCACCGGCGCCGGCCACGCCGCGTCGCCGACCAGCGCCGGCGCGTGGAGCTGGATGGTGTCGGCGTGCCAATCGTCGGCGATGGCGGCGAGTTCGCGCGTGGCGTAGGCGACGGTGGCGGCGGAGTCGGCGGTCCAGTCGAGCGGCAGCCCAGTGACGCAGAGCTCGCACCGATCCAGCGCCACAATCTCGGCGCGCTGCGCGGCATTCGGTCGCGGGCCCATGGCAATCAGCAGCACGCGCGCGCCAGATGCGGTAAGCCCGGCGGCCAGTTCCACGCATTGCCGCCAGACGCC
The DNA here is from genome assembly GCA_963764525.1 of uncultured Pseudomonadota bacterium. GTDB lineage: Bacteria > Pseudomonadota > Alphaproteobacteria > Acetobacterales > Acetobacteraceae > DATDIC01. Next base: position 113,947 of record CAVXTC010000036.1, read on the forward strand.
CCCGACTGCGTCGGCGGTGAGCATAATGCGGTGTCCGTTCGCATCTCCCGCAGCCGTTTTCGTCATTCCAGCGAAAGCGGGATTCCATGCGGGCGTCGCCGGCGCGCGGGGGTGGATACCCGCTTTCGCGGGTATGACGGTTTGGATCGCGGGTATGACGGTTTTGGCGCGACTCATCGGCATCCGCAGCCCTCCAGTTCGGGCAGCGGCAGCGGGCGCGCTTCCTGGATCTCGCTGAAACGGTCGAACTGCGCCAGGTAGTGCGCATGCGCGCGCTCCCACGCCTGATCGTCCGGCTCACCCCACATCCGCCGGTAGTCGGGGGAGGACGGATACGGAAACAACGGAACGGGATCGTTGGCCCAGACACCGTTGCGTTGCAGACCGGATCGCCACTCCGCCACCATCCCGGCATCGTCGCCCGCCGATTTGATCAGGTTGGCCTGCACGAAAGGGATCGAATTCCGCGCGCGAACAAGCAGCGTAGTCAGCTCATCGGTGCTCAGCCGGCACTTCTTGGACAGCGCGTCGCGGCCTTCCGGCGTCAGACTTTCCACCCCCGCCTCCACCGACACGCAGCCGGCCGCGCCCAGAAGGTCCAGCATCTCGGGCTTCCACAGATCGACGCGCGTCTGCACGCCGAACTGTACGGCCCGCGTCCGCAGCGCTTCCAGCAATGGGCGCTGCGGCAAGAAAATCTCGTCGATGAAATAGACATAACCAACGCCCTGCGCGATCAGCGCGTCGATCTCCGCCAGCAATGCGCCGAGCTCGCGCCGGCGATAGCCGTCGCGGAAGTCGATCTTGGCGCAGAAGCTGCACGCATACGGACAGCCGCGCGACGCCTCCACCTCGGCGCCCGGCGCATCCGGCGCGGCATCAAAACGATGGTGATGGTGGCGGTGCCGGGCGATCCATGCATCCGGCCAGGCCAGCGGCGGCAGATCGACGAACCGCGCCGCCTGCGGCCCGCCATTCACCCGCACCATCCCGCCGTCGCGCCACGCCGCGCCGGTCACGCCATCGGGCCTGCCGGCATCGGCCAGGTCCGCGATCGTTTCATCCGGCTCGCCTTGCAGCACGACATCGACGCCGAGCTTGCGCAACGCGGTCGCCGGTGTCGATGAACCGTGCGGCCCAATCGCCACCGTCATCGCCGGCCCGTCGAGCAGGCGCAGCAACGCGCGCGGCACGGTCAGTTCAGGCGGCGCGCAACGCCAGAACAGATAGCTCGGCGCGGTGGTCACGACGATCATGTCGGGCCGGAAGTCCAGCGCCTGAGCTGCCAGATCGGCGGCATCGGTGGCGTTCATATGGCCGTCCAGCATCAACGTCTGGTGGCCGCGCTGTTCCAGATGCACCTTCGCGCAGGCCAGTTCCAGCGGCAGATGCGGTTCGCGGCAGCCAAAATAGATGCTGTGGTCGAACCGCCAGGGCGGGTTGATCAGCGCGACCCTCATGCCGGCACCCCCACGCGCGCGACGAAGCTGTGCAGCATGCGCACCAAGCCGTCGCGCCAACCGATCGGCGGCGCCAGCCCGAGCGCCGCCCGCGCGCGCCGGGCATCGGCCACGAACCAGCGCTGATCGTTCGGCCGCCACGGAGCGAAGCGCAGTTCGACGGGACGACCAAGCTCCGCTTCGATGTGCCGCAGCAGACGCCGCAAGCTGACCGCATTGTCCGGTCCGCCGCCGAGGTTGAACGCCTGTCCGGCGACATCCTCGATCCGCCGCCACGCCGCGACATAAGCGGCGACCGCGTCATCGACGTGCAGGATGTCGCGCACCTGACGCCCATCCCCATAGATCGTGATCGGCTCCCCGGCGAGGGCCTTCAGCGCGAAATGCGCCACCCAGCCCTGGTCTTCGGTGCCGAGCTGTCGAGGGCCGTAGATGCAGCTCATGCGCAGCACCGCGGTCGGCACGCCGAAGCTCTCGGCGTAGTCGAGCACATACTGGTCGGCGCCGCCCTTGGAGCAGCCGTACGGCGTACAGAACTGCAACGGGCGGCTCTCGTCGATGCCATGCCGCGCTATCGTTTCATCCACAGGGGAATAGGCATCGTCGCCGCGCCGCAACACAACATCGTCCAGTCCGCCATACACCTTGTTGGTGCTGGCAAAAATTAGCGGGATGCGCCGCCGGCGCACCGCCTCCAGCAAATTCACCGTGCCGAGCAGGTTCACCTGCAGATCGGCCAGCGGGTCGTCCATGCTGGTGGTCACCGCCACCTGCGCGGCCAGATGGAATGCCGCCCGCACGTCGCGCGCGGCATCCGCTACAGAATCAGCGTCGCGCATATCGCCGATGATGCAGTCGATGAGGTCGGGATGGCGGGCGCGCAACCACGCCAGATTGGCCTCCACTCCCGGACGGGTCAGCGAATCGAACACCCGGACGGGTTGCCCGGCGGTGGCCAGCCGGTCGGCGAGCGCGCTGCCGATGAACCCGGCGCCGCCGGTGATCAGCAAAGGCGCCTCCAGGCTCATGCCATCAGCCCCCGGGCTTCCAGCTCCTGCCGCGCTTCGGCCACGCGGTCCGTGGCGGGCTGACAGCGCACCCATTCGGCGAGTTCCGCCATGCCCTCGGCCATGTCGCGTACCGGCGAAAAACCGAGCTGCTGGCGCGCCAGCCCGATATCGGCAAAGCAGTGGCGGATATCGCCGGCGCGTGCCTTGCCGAGGACCTCCGGAACCAGCTCGGGACGACCCATCGCCGCGGCAATTTGTGCGCCGATCTCGCTGATGCTGACGCTGCGGCCGCTGCCGATGTTGAACACCCCGCCGGTGACTTCGGGCGCCTCGATCGCCCGCACGAACGCCTGGGCGACGTCGCTGACATGCACGAAGTCGCGCCGCTGCGCGCCGTCCTCAAACACCTGCGGCGGCTTGCCGTTGAGCAGCCGGGAGGCGAAGATCGCCAGCACGCCGGTATAAGGATTGGACAGCGCCTGCCCGGGCCGGTACACGTTGAACAGCCGCAGCGCGATGCCCTGCATCCCGTACGCCGGCGCCACCGTCAGCACCAGCCGCTCCTGCACGAACTTGGTGATCGCATAGACCGACGCGAGCGACGGCCGCTTCCACTCCGGCGTCGGCTGCGGCGCCAATTGCTGACCGGCCGCACCGACAGGATCCCAGCCATCGATGCGCGGACCGCGGGCCGCATCTTCGATCAGCGTGCCGTCGGCGGTGCGGTACAAGCCTTCGCCATAGACGCTCATGGACGAGGCAACCACCACGCGGCGCACCGGGGCGGCCAGCAGCGCCTGCAACAGGACGGCGGTGCCGAGATCGTTGGCGCCGACATAGCGCTCGATTTCGTACATGCTCTGTCCGACGCCCACTTCGGCGGCGAGATGCACGACCGCATCGACGCCGCGCACTGCGCGGGCCATGAGGTCGGAATTCCGCACCGTGCCGACGATCAGTTCGACATCGCGCAACGCCGGATCCAGAAGCTGACGTGCGTGCACCTGCTCTATCAGTTCATCGACCACCCGCACCTGATAGCCGCGCGCCAGCAGCGCGCGGCAGAGATGGCGGCCGATGAAGCCGGCCCCGCCGGTGATCAGTACGCTGTTGTTCACGAGCGGTTCCTTGTCGAGACCTCGGTCGTGCTGCACGCGCCCCCTTGGGAAAGCGTCCGGTGAGAAAGCGTCCGGTGGGGCCGATGCGGCGGTAGTCCATTCCGCGGTTGCCCAAACACGCCGTGAGGATGAATGTTCCTTCACAGCCGGTTGACGAGAAGCGGTGGCGATTCCCGACTTTCTCCAGTTGCACCGTCAACCTTCGCCACGGTCAAATACCATGCAGCCTTATTTCAGGTTTCTCGAACTATCCATCGATTTCCGGGATCAGGTGTGAGGCGTTGCCGCAGTAAGACCGGCCAGCCAGCAAGCGCCAGCCGAGTTAAGCTTAGGAAAAGATTTGCACGGCAACTGTCGCGCGGATGCAATATCGCGCGCGCGTGAAGTCTTTATTCAACCCGCGCCAGACAACCGCCGCCATCGATGCCATCACGACCGAGTGGCACGCGACAGTAACAAGCGGGTTAGCGGTTCCGGCGAAACCTGGTGCCCGGACCGGTGTTCTGGCATCTCGTTCTGGACGAGGTTGCACCATGGCCGCACATCCTCCCCCGGTTCCGCCCGAGCAGCGCAGCGACAAGGGACCGCCGGCGACGGAGGCCGAGCCGATACACGAACCGACCGGCAAGCCGCCCGACCCGAAAACCGGCCGCACCGGTGCTATCAAGCAAAACACGACCAACCAGGGATATCAGCAGGACCGATGAATCGCAGGAATCGATGACCGCCGCCGCCCGCGACACCTCGATCCGCACCTATCGGGCGAAGCGCGACTTTGCCGTCACCGCGGAGCCGCCGCCGTCGCCCACGACCGGCAGCGACGGGGTGGCGAGTTTTGTTGTGCAAAAACACGCCGCGCACCGGGCCGGATTGCATTGGGATTTCCGGCTGGAACACGGCGGGGTGCTGTGGAGCTGGGCGGTTCGCAAAGGCCCCTCACTCGACCCGGCGCACAAGCGGATCGCCGCGCATGTGGAGGACCATCCGCTCGACTACGCCGGGTTCCAGGGCACCATTCCGGACGGCCAGTACGGCGCCGGAGCCGTGGAGACCTGGGACCGCGGCACCTGGGAGCCGGTGAACGACCCGGAAGCCGGCATGGCCAAAGGCGAACTCACGTTTGTGCTGCGCGGCACCCGACTGAACGGCCGGTTCCATCTGGTGCGGATGAAGCCGAAACCGCGCCAGCGCGGCGACAATTGGCTGCTGATCAAGGGCCACGACGAATTCGAGCGCCCCGGCATCGACGCCCCGGTGCTGGAACAGGAAGTCCCCTTCCCCCCTCCCCGCTCATCTTCTCCCCGCCCTGGCGGGAAAGGGAAGCGTGAGCGGCGCCCCACAAAAGACGGTGAGGGCCCCCCCATCAAAGGTGCGGTCCGCGGCAAGCTGCCGCACACCCAGTCACCGCAGCTCTGCGCCATCGCCGAAGTTCCCCCGGCCGGTGCGAACTGGTTGTCGGAGATCAAGTTCGATGGCTACCGCCTGCTGATCTTCCTTGATCACGGCAAGCCGAGGCTGCTGACCCGCACCGGGCTCGACTGGACGGACCGGCTGCCCGCCGTGGCGCGCGAAGCGGCGACGCTGGAGGTCGACACCGCACTGCTCGACGGCGAGCTGGTCGCGTTGCGTGAGGACGGGCTGTCAAGCTTCTCCGACCTGCAAGCTGCCCTTTCGGCCGGGCAGGATGGGCGGCTGCACGTCTATGCCTTCGATCTGCTGCACCTGAACGGCTGGGACCTGCGACCGTGCCGGCTGGTGGATCGCAAGACCACGCTGGCGGGGTTGACCAAATGGACCGGGATGTTCCGTTACAGCGACCACCAGCTCGGTGACTCGGACGCGATGCGGCGGGAAGCATGCCGGCTGGGTTTGGAGGGCATCGTCTGCAAGCAGGCCGACGCATCCTATCGTCCCGGGCGCGGCCATGGCTGGCTGAAGGTGAAGTGCCAGGGACGCGAGGAATTCATCGTGCTCGGTTGGACTCCGCCGCGAGGCAGCCGTACCGGGATCGGCGCCCTGCATCTCGGTTATCGCGATCCGGAGGGGCGGTTGCATTACGCCGGCGGTGTCGGCACCGGGTTTTCCGATGCCGAGCTGGCTCGGCTGCGCAAGCGCCTCGATACCTTGGCCGCGGACCGGCCGGCTGGCCTGCTCGCTCCCGGCGATCCGCTGGATCGCTCGCTGCGCTGGGTGAAGCCGGAACTGGTGGCCGAGGTGCAGTTCGTCGGCTGGTCGGGCGCCGGACGACTGCGTCACGCTGTCTATCTCGGCCTCCGCGAGGACAAGCCGGCGAAAGATGTCGTGCGCTCTCCCCCTCCCTTTGTGGAAGGGGATCGGGGAGAGGGGACCGACCGGCCAGAGAGCACCGCGCAACCCACCGCACCGGCCCGGCCGCCACGCCAGCCCACCGCCGCAACCCGGATCGTCACCGCCCAGGCGCCGAAGAAAGCCGCCGCCTCGATCGGCGGCGTCACCATCACGCATCCCGACCGCGAGCTGTGGCCCGGCATCACCAAGCGCGATCTTGCCGATTACTGGCAGGCGGTCGCTGACGCTGCGCTGCCCGGCCTGGCGCACCGCCCGCTGGCGATCGTGCGCTGCCCGGAGGGAATCGGCGGCGAGCATTTCTTCCAGAAGCGCGGCCGTGGCCATCTGCCACCGCAAATCCGGGAGGCCGAGGCGGCCGGCTCGCCCTATCTGGCCATCGACGGGCTGGACGGCCTGCTGGCACTGACCCAGATCGCGGCGATCGAACTGCATCCCTGGGGCGCCACCGAAGCCGATCCGCTGCACCCCGACCGCCTCGTCTTCGACCTCGATCCCGGCGACGGCGTGAGCTTCCCCGAGGTGGTGAAGGCGGCCCACGAGGTGCGCGACCGGCTGGCGGCGCTGGGGCTGGTGTCGTTCTGCCGCACCACCGGCGGCAAGGGGCTGCACGTGGTGGTGCCGGTAACGCCCCAGGTGGGTTGGGATGAGGCCAAGGCGTTCTGCCATGCCCTGGCCGAGACGATCAGCCAGGAGCAGCCGGAACGATATCTGCCGACATTGAAGAAAGTGGACCGCAGGGGCCGTATCCTGGTCGATTGGCTGCGCAACGGGCTGGGCGCGACAGCGGTGGCGTCGTTCTGTCCGCGCGCGCGGGCGGGGGCGACGGTGGCCACCCCACTGGCCTGGGACGAAGTGACCCCCAAGCTCGATCCCGCCGCATTCACGGTGCGCGGCGTGCCGGCGCGCCTGGCGCGGCTGCGGAAGGACCCGTGGGAGGGGTTTGCGACGACCGCGCAGAGCCTGCCGGACATTCCGCGCGAACGGGTGCCGGTGCCCAACGGTGAGGGTTCGCGCCGGCCGGTGATCGTCTTCGCGCCCCGACCGAAGCGACGACAGTGAAGCGAGGCTCCGAGAAAGACGCGTTCTGGAACGATTCCGCGGGGCTTCCGCCGGCGGTACGTCTCGTCTGATATAAGCGTCAATGTCCGCTTGAGGGATCGCCTGATGGGCTAACCTATGGCCGGGCTGGTGAAGGTTTTCGGATGCCGGCCGTCGCAGGTCGCGCGCGAGGCGTGGGGCCGGCGTACGGAAACCGCCCAAGCACGAACCCGCGGGTGTGGGGGTTGGTCTATGGGGCTTTCAGATTTTGCTTTGCGGTGATGACGGTGAAGCCGGCGCGATGCTGAGGCTGCCGGGCAGTTGATGAGTGCGATTTTTCGCCGGGCACGTGAAAGATCTGGAGCTGGCTGCTGCTGACATCGAGCAGGTTTGCCGTGATCTTGGCGTCGGGCATGCCTGGGAGCATTCGCCGCAACTTGGGTATTTCGGCGTGAGGTGCACGCAAGCCGCGCCGGGTCACGGCCGGACACTCCCGGTTGGTGCGGGGGCGTGAGGTGGCGCGCGAGGTTGCCGCCAGCGCTCGAAGGTCTCGATGATGGTCATACGCCCGCCGCAGCAGGGACACGGCGGAAGCCGATCGAGTGGTTCTGGCAATTCGACAAGCTCGGGCGGCGGTGTGACGCCAAGCATCTCGCGGGCACGCGCAATACTTGCTTTGCGTGCTGAACTGGCGAGCAAGCCGTAATGGCGGATGCGGTGAAAGCCGCGTGGCAGGACATGGAGCAGGAAGCGGCGGATGAACTGGTACGGCGCGAGCGTCATGACGCGCTGCCGCTCGGGACCGTCACGACGGTAGTCCTTGTAGCGGAAGGTGACGCCGGTCGCGTCGAACGCGATCAGACGCCGGTTCGAGATGACGACCCGGTGGGTATAGCGCGCGAGATAGGCGAGCACGGCCTTGGGGCCGGCGAACGGCGGCTTGGCATAGACCACGAACCGCTTCTTCCTGACTGCGGCGAGGTGACGCAGGAAAAGGCGGTGGTCGGCGAGACCGGCCTGGGTGCCGAAGAAGGCGAGTTGCCCGGCCGCGTGGAGCTCGATCAGCCGGGTGAGGAACAGGCGGCGGAACAGCATGCCCAGCACCCGCACCGGCAGGAGAAAGGCCGGACGGGAAGATACCCAGCGCCGCCCGTCGAGCGAGATGCCGCCGCCCGGCACGATCATGTGGATGTGCGGATGGTGTGTCATGGCTGATCCCCATGTGTGGAGGACAGCGGTGATGCCGATGCGGACGCCGAGATGCTTCGGGTCGGCCGCGATCGTCATCATCGTCTCCGACGCCGCGCGGAACAGCAGACCGTAGACGATCGCCTTGTTCTGCAGGGCTATGTCCGCAACCTCGGTGGGAAGCGTGAAGACGACATGGAAGTAGCCGACCGGCAGTAGGTCGGCTTCGCGCTCGGAGAGCCAGGTGCGCGCGGCGGCGCCCTGGCATTTGGGGCAATGCCGGTTGCGGCAGCTGTTGTAGGCGATGCGCCAGTGCCCGCAGTCCTCGCAGGCATCGACGTGGCCGCCGAGTGCCGCCGTGCGGCAGTTTTCGATCGCCGACATGACCTTGAGCTGAATAAGGCTCAGGTGACCGGCCTGGGCGGCACGATAGCCGGGGCCTTCAGCTCGGAAGATATCGGCGACCTCGATCGCGGTGCGCAAGCCGCTTCAGCCGCCGGGATCCTGGCCTTCCATCAGCAACGCCAAACGCTCGAGCGGACTGGTCACCGAGCGGATCGTCTTGGTCGCCACACGCGCATAGAGCGCGGTCGTATCAAGCTTGCTGTGCCCCAGCAGGACCTGGATCACACGGATATCGACATCCTGTTCCAGCAGATGGGTGGCGAAGCTGTGGCGCAGCGTGTGGGGCGACACCCGCTTCCTGATCCCAGCGGCTTCCGCTGCCTCATGAACCGCGCGGTTGATCTGCCGGGTTGAGATCGGATCGGTGGCACTGCGCCCGGGGAACAGCCAGCCGTGCGGCAACATAATGCTGCGCCGCTTGCCTTCCTTCCACCACAGTCGCAACAGCGCGAGCAACTGGGGCGACAGCATGGCGTTGCGGTCTTTGCGTCCCTTGCCCTGTTCAACCCGGATCAGCATGCGCGTGCTGTCGATATCATCGACCTTGAGGCTGGCCACTTCAGACACGCGCAGGCCCGCGCCATAGGCGGTGCCGAGTATGGCTCTGTATTTGGGGCCTGGCGCCGCCTCGAGCAGCCGGCCGGCTTCCTCGACACTCAGCACTGGTGGCAACTTGCGCGGATAGCGTGCCAGGACCAGGCGTCGCGACAGGTCCGGCCGGTCGAGTGTGACGGTGAAGAAGAAGCGCAGAGCCGAAACGGAGCAGTTGATCGTCGGTGGTTGTACCCCGCTCTCTCGCTGGTGAACCTGAAACCGGCGAATATCCTCGGCCGTCGCCGTATCCGGCGGCTGACCGAGGAAGGCTGCGAAGCTGCGCACAACGCGAACATAATCGTGCTGCGTATCGGATCGCAGGCCGCGCATCGCCATGTCTTCGAGCATGCGCTGCCGCAGCGGACTGACCGGGCGTTCTACAGATGAAACGGGCATCGGGCGTTCCTCTCATGATGAAGGGAACTCCATGCTGGAGAGGCAATTACGCCCCGCTCAAGGCTTCATCGAAAACGCACTACCTCACCCACAGCACCAATCCCGCGAAGCGGGTTCGTGCTTGGGTCGAGAACGGTCATCGGATAGGGCTGTTGGTATGATACGGGTGTCGATCGGAGTTGGCCAGTCCGGCCCCCTCCCGAAACTGGAGGGCATTCGGGCTTGCTTTCGCTCCGCCCGCGTGCTGCAAGCCGCTGATTCCTGCCCACTTGGCCCGCATGCCCGACGATCCGTCCCCCGAGATCGAAGCCGAGCGCATCCTGATCCTGGATTTCGGCAGCCAGGTCACCCAGCTCATTGCCCGGCGCGTACGAGAGGCCGGCGTCTATTGCGAGATTTGGCCGTTCAGCGCCGATCCCGACCGCATCCGCGCGTGGGGCCCACGGGCGGTGATCCTGTCGGGCGGCCCCGCCTCCGTGCATGAGCCTGGCGCGCCGCTCGCGCCTGAGGCGGTCTTTGAACTCGGCGTGCCGATCCTGGGGATCTGCTATGGCGAGCAGCTTCTGTGTGCGCAGCTCGGCGGCGAGGTTGCCCCGTCGGAGCACCGCGAGTTCGGCCGCGCCCTGATCGACGTGACCGCCGATTGTGCGCTGTTCGATGGCGTGTGGCCGGTCGGCGCGCGTGAGCAGGTGTGGATGAGCCATGGCGACCGCATCACCCGCCTGCCGCCCGGGTTCCGCGCGGTGGCGGCGACCGAGGCCGCGCCGTTCGCGGTGATTGCCGATGATTCCAGGCGGTTCTACGGCCTGCAGTTCCATCCGGAAGTCGCCCACACGCCTCATGGCGCGCAGCTTCTGCGCAATTTCACGCGGCGCGTCGCCGGCCTGTCCGGGGCATGGACGATGGCGGGGTTTCGCGATGCGGAGATTGCCCGGCTGCGCGAGCAGATCGGCACCGGGCGGGTGATCTGCGGGCTCTCCGGCGGCGTCGATTCATCGGTCGCGGCGGTGCTGATCCATGAGGCCATCGGCGACCGGCTGACCTGCATTTTCGTCGATCACGGGCTGCTGCGGAGCGGCGAAGTGGCGGAGGTGGTGACGACGTTCCGTGGCCGGTTCAACATCCAGCTGGTCCATCGCGATGCGTCCGATCTGTTCCTGGCGGCGCTGGACGGGGTCACCGACCCCGAGACCAAGCGCAAGACCATCGGACGGCTTTTCATTGAGGTGTTCGAGCAGGAGGCGGCCAAACTCGGCGGCGCCGATTTCCTGGCGCAGGGCACGCTGTATCCGGACGTGATCGAGTTCGGTCAGCGTGACCGGCGGCCCCAGCGTGACGATCAAGTCGCACCACAATGTTGGCGGGCTGCCGGAGCGGATGCGACTGAAGCTGGTCGAGCCGCTGCGCGAACTGTTCAAGGACGAAGTGCGGGTGCTCGGTCGCGCGCTCGGGCTGCCGGAGGCGATTGTTGGGCGTCATCCGTTCCCCGGCCCCGGGCTTGCCATCCGCATCCCCGGCGCGATCACGCGCGACAAGCTCGATCTGCTGCGGCGGGCGGACGCGATCTACCTGCAGGAGATCCGCGCCGCCGGGCTGTATGACGCGATCTGGCAGGCGTTCGCCGTGCTGCTGCCGGTGCGCAGCGTGGGCGTGATGGGCGATGGGCGCACCTACGACCAGGTCTGTGCGCTGCGCGCGGTGACCAGCACCGACGGGATGACGGCGGATGTGTATCCGTTCGACATCGGGTTCCTGACCCGGGTCTCCAATCGAATTGTCAACGAGGTGCGCGGGATCAACCGCGTTACTTACGACATCACCAGCAAGCCGCCCGGCACCATCGAGTGGGAATGATTTTTGCCCGTCCTGGGCTATCCCACAGCGTCCCGGAAACCTCCATAATTTACTGATAGATAAAATAAAAATGGCCGGAGACGTTCGGAGACTATCGGCCCGCAGAGATCGCGGCTGACGTACTCCCTGACGGTGCGCTTCCCCATTGCGAAAACCGATGCCGTCCGATACCGTCAGGGTGCGGGCGCCATCTGAAATCAAGCCAGAAAGTCGCGGATCTGGACTTCCGCCCAGGCGAGCGTTTGGTTGATCGACTGGCCCGACTTGAGCCGGGCCAGCATCCCTGTGTGGATGGCGTTCTGATAAATCTGCACCGCCACCGCGGGGTTGGCTTCCATCCCCGTCACGCTTGATCTGGCATTGTGCCATGATCGAATCGGATAGTTGTAAACGGTGCCGGACGGTGGCCCGACATTCTCCCATATCTTGAAATCGAGCAGACCGGCGAATGGTGGAATGTCATAACCGGCCACGGCATTATCGCGCTCTTCCACCTGCTCGCGCTGCATCAGATACTCGATCAGCTTCTTTCCTGCGGACTGGTTCTTGCTGAACGACCACACGGCCCAGAACCAATTGCTAGTCGTGACAAAGCGACCCTTCGGCCCCGTCGGTGCGGGAAAGGTCCAGCAATCGGCGGCTACTTCTGGTGCATCGCGTTTCGCCACCGCCCAGGCCGAGGGCGGGTTGAAAATCAGTGCGCTCTTCCCGGAAATCAGTGCCCGGTTGTTGGATGCGTCATCATAGCTTTGCGCGTTCTCCGGCAGAAACTTTACCAGCTTCGCCGCATATTCCATTACCTCCTGTACTTCTGGCGAGTTCAGCAAGACGTTACCTTGCCGATCCACCAGGTTGGCCCCAAAGGCGTGGAACATCGCCCCCACTTGGTTGGTACCGTCGAAGTTGTTGGCCCCGCCGATACCCATGCCGAAGGTCATGCCGTCCTTCTGCGCTTCCTCGGCGAATTTCAGCAGAAGGTCGTAGGTCCAGGTATCGGCCAGTGCCGTGTGCTCTGGCCTCGCCGGAAATGCTGCAACCGGATCGAATCCATGCGCCTTCATCCAACTTATACGCGCGCAGGGCGGTTGCACTTGCGAACCGGAACTGGTCGGCACGGCAGTCCAGCTTCCTTTTATTTTTGCCAGATATTCGGCGGCCGGATCGACCGCACCATTTCTGGCAATCAGCCGCTCCATCACGTCGTCAACCGGTGCAAAATGGTCATGAAGATTGTAGACGTCCCAATCGCTGAACGCATACACGTCATGTCCGGACTTGGCCAGCGATTCAGCGACCCCAGTCAATTGCAGAGCACCCTTGGCCCCACTGATGAAGTCGGCCTGCACATCCACTTTGTTCTTCTCCGCCCAGGCATTCACCTGCTTTTGCATAATATCGTTGCCTCCCGGCACCCAGTGGCTCCAGAACGCGACTTTCAGCTTGCCGGCGGCGCCTGCCGTTCGAACGTGCAACAAAGGCAGGGCGCCCGCCGCCACTCCCATCTGCAGCGCACGACGACGTGTGATGCGTGCTGTGTTTGCCATCGAACTACTCCTGACCCAAGGGGCTCGCGCTTCGCGATCATCACCGGAGCGATTGATTTTCCCGCACAGGGATCGTAGACACTGGCTGGATCAAAGCGCCATAAGATCGTGCTAAATCGCTGCTGCAAGTCTCTGAAAAGATGTTAAATGGTGGCTGGACGACGTGTGTCTCTGGGCGACACAAGGCGCGAGACAGGGCTGATTGCGAGCGCCTCAGGGGAGGGGGCATGGACGCAACCGACAGACCGGGGACCTACCTGTTCGAAAGCTTCGCCCTTGATCGGGGCGGGGGCGGACTGTTTCGCCTCGATGCATCCGGGCTTCGCTCTCCGGTGACGATCGGCTGGCGCGCTCTCGACGTGCTCTCGGTCCTGGTCGAGCAGCAGGGTGGTTTGATCTCCAGGGAGAAGATCATGCAGGCCGTGTGGCCACGAGTCACGGTCGAAGAGAGCAATCTCACTGTTCAGATAGCCGCGTTGCGCCGCATCCTTGATGCAGGGCGCTCGGACGGAAGTTGCATTCAGACCATACCCGGACGCGGCTACCGTTTTGTTCCAAATGTCTCTATAGTGAGGAAGGAGACCTGCCCGGCCAGCGAGCAACCCGAAATTCCCGTCGCTCCGCCAAGGCCGGGGGTGGCACACGCGCCACGGCTTTCAATCGTGGTCTTGCCGTTCAGCAATCTCGGCGGCAGCCGTGAGGAAGAATATCTGGCCGATGCTCTGAGCGAGGACCTGACCACCGATCTTTCGCGCCTGCCGTGTGCGTTCGTAATCGCGCGGCACTCGGCGGCGAAATACAAAGGACAGCCGGTCGACATCAGGCGGGTGGGCGAGGAGCTTGGTGTCCGCTACGCGGTCGAAGGCAGTGTGCGCAACCTGGCCAATGTTTTGCGCGTGAATGTGCAGTTGCTTTCTACTGAGACCGACATGCATCTCTGGGCTGGACGTTTTGATCAGGATCTGCGCGATCCGGCTCAAGGGCAGGAAGAGATCGTCAGTCGGCTGCGGGCGGCGCTTGGCCTGCAGGTGGTCAATGCTGAGCGTGCCCGCGGAGCCCAGGAACCGCCCGACCAGCCGGACGCCTTCGACCACCTGACTTCGCGGATGGTACGCATGGGCCAATCCGCCGGGCCCGGAGGAATTGGAGCAGGCCGCCGAAGCGTTCGCGCAAGCGCTGAAACTGGACCCATCGCTGGTACCGGCCATGTGCGGGCAGGCAAGCGTTTTGATTGACCAGTTCATGATCCCCGGCGGGGCAGACTGGGGAAACGAGAACGCCCTCGAACAAACCGCCAGGCTTCTCGCCGCGGCGACGGCGGTTGAACCGGAGAACGAACGGGTGCTGTTCTGCCAGGGGTACCTGCTGCGCGCTCAAGCTCATTTCACCGAAGCGATTGCGCTGCTCCAGCGCGTGGTCGAGATTGCTCCGAATGATTTCGCCGCGTACCGGCAGCTTGGGTTTTGCTGGATAACATCCGGCAGGGCAGAGACTGCACTGCCGCTGCTTGAAAAGGCGATTCGTCTTGACCCGATCTCGGTCAGCAACCGTTTCGTTTGCTGCTGGATGGGTCTCGCGCTGGTGCTGCTCGGGCGTCACGAGGAAGCCCTCTCCTGGCTTCAGCGGGCGCTGGCCGGTGGGGCCATGTCGCGGCCTATCTGGCGGTCACGATGCTATCTCTACATTGCGAGCGTGCACGCGCTGCTCGGCAAGGTGGACGAGGCCCGCCGGGCGCTGGTCGAGGCCCATCGCCTTTGGCCATTCGCGACTCTCCGTGCCATGGCACCAGCAATCACCGGACCTCGTGGATTGCCTGGTCCGGCCCTGACAGCACAATTTCACTGCATGCGAGAGGGCGCGACGGTCGCCGGCCTGCGTGATCACGCGGATGAAGAGGCTGATTATGGGATAGCACCGATCAATACGCTCCATCAGGAGTTGGTCGGCCCGACGCCGATGACGGTTCCCGGGGCAAGAACCATCCGTACCGGCGAAGTGGCAGAGCTGCTGGACCGACAACACCCGATACTGATCGACGTTGCCTTTGAAACCTGGGGTTGGTCCATCCCGGGCGCTATCGGACTGCAAGGGACAGGTCATGGCACCGCTTTCTCCGACACGCTGCAAAACCGGTTCCGGGCCGCGATGCGGGAGCTCACCGGTGGCGACCTTTCGGCCCTCATCATTGCCTTTTGTGTCAACGCGGAGCGCTTCACCAGCTACAATCTTGCCTTGCGGCTGGTTGGCCTGGGCTACAGAAACGTCTACTGGTATCGCGGCGGCAGGGAAGCATGGGCGCTCAACAATCTTCCCGAAGGCGAGGTGGCCATACACCAATGGTAACGCTCAGCACGATGTGCTTGCCGGCAGCCCTCCTCCGCTATGTCCAGCCACCGGCACCAGGAAACATTTACGCTGATCGGATTCTACGTCCCGCACCATGGCTAGATCGAAATCGTCAGCGAGATACACGTCACGGTGCCCGCGGCGATCGATCCGTGCCGTGTCGATCGCGGCCAACGACAATAGCCCGAGCCCAATGAGCAACATCGCCCGGCGGCTTACCGGGTGACAATTTGGCGTGATTACGGGGGCACTGCCGTATGCCTGCCATAGTGCTTGATGGAGTTCTTGGAGAGCCTCGGAATCCGTGTCGGCGGTCAGCCCATCGTAGGAAGCAAACCAGCCGACGCCGCGATCGGTGAGCACGAACGACGTGCTGAGGGGCAGGCTTCATTGGACAAAAAGGGATTCGCGTCGCCCCCGCTATCCCAACTTTCCATAGAGGGCTCATTCGCCGCCACGTCGGCCCGGACGATCATCGTCAAGTGCTCCTTGAACTCACGCCCAAAGCGGAAGGTCTGCTTGCAAGGCTTTCAGTGGCCCATCGAGACGAACTGAAGCGTCGCCCGCCTTGAGCCTGTCGTAGGCTTGGGATGCGAATCCACGAAGGAAGGCAGCGCCATGAGGAAGACTATCACACCCGCCGGGAATGTCGCGGCAGGCATTGAGGCGGCGTAGGAGAATGTGGCTGTCAGTTTCGAGCGGTTCTGCCTGACCGCTGGGGTTGCGACGCTGGCTGAGATGATGGAGCGGGACGCGGCCGAGCTGTGCGGTCCGCGGCATGGGCGGAGCGGCGATCGACGTGGTCATCGCTGAGGACGCACTGCGGGCAAAGGGGGATCCTTGCTTCGTCCCGCTCCCGTGCCTCCGCGACGCGCCAGGCGTTGGCGGGCTGCATCAACTCACGAAAATGCGTTTGTACAGATCTTCCCCGTAACTGGTTGGTAGCGGCTGCCCTTCGGTGACTTTGAACGTCCGCCCCCCGTCGGGTTGGCGTTCGGCGCGCAGGAATAGCGCGCCGGGCAGGTCTTTGGCATGGAAACCATTCGCGAATTCATACTGATGAGTGACGAAGAACACCTCGATTCCCCGCTCGATCAGGGCGGTGACGATCTGCCGAGCGATCTCCGAGCCCTCGCGCTCGTTGGTGGATGCGAAGGACTCGTTGAACAGCACGAGGCAATTGGGCGCGAGGTTGTCAACGATATCGCTCATCCGACTGAGTTCCTCATCGAACTTCCCGCTGTTCATCGCGGCATCTTCCTCCCGCTTGTAGTGCGTGAATATTCCCCCGCAGACATTGGCATGGAATGTCCGAGCCGGCACGAACATTCCGCACTGCATCATCAGCTGTGCCAGCCCGATGCTGCGTAGGAAGGTGGACTTGCCACCCTGGTTGGCCCCGGTGATGATCACCAGATCCTTGTCATCGGCCGTCAGCTCGTTTCCGACAACCCGATGCGCCATTTTCAACGCAAGGCAGACATCATAAAGCCCGACCGCGGAATGCCGCCGCTCGCGGAGCGGAGCCGGGCGGGGAAAGCAAACCGGCTCGCCTTGCGCCGAAAGCTTGTGGTGCAGGTTCAGGCAACCGACATAGAACGCCAGCTCGGTACGCAGCATCTTGAAGAAGCTCAAGACGTGATCGGTTGATTGTGCCAGGGCGTCGGCGACAAGATTGATCCCCCTGTCCCTGAGCTCCGACAGTGCCCTGGCGCCGCTCTCGTCGCGGGGATGAAGCTGGAACGAGTACGCCGGCGGCCCCGGCTCGAACAACCGTTTCATCCAGCCTCCCCGGGGTGGATTCTCCTTGCGCAAGACATACCTGACGCCCTTGTTACCCTCCCCCAGTTCGGCGCTGATCAGGACACCGTGCTGGAATTTCAGTTGCTTGAGGTGATGGCGGATCGTCATGAAGTAATCGTCGTCGAGTTCTCGGGCGAGCATCGCAAACAGCGTTCGGAAGCCTTCGGATTCAAAGATTGCAACGTGCTCGTCGGCAATGGCACGGAGCCGCTGCAGCATGCCGACGAGCATTTCCAGGACTTCCACCGATCGGTGTAAGATCGCGTTCGGATACCGGAACGTGATGCTGAAATAATTCTTCCGCTCAGCCTCGATCGTCGCTACCGCGATGTCATAAATTCCGCGGACGACATCCTCTCTCTTGAGGCAGTCGTTCAGGATCGCCTGACGGTACAGGATCGTAGCGACGTCCCCCGAACTCGCCAGCACGGCCTTTCGAACGACTTCATCCAACGACTTGTCGCCCTGCGACATCGCCGCGAACAATGTCGGCAATTCCAGATCTTGAATCAGCGCCGTCTCATCCGGCGGCGGATCCTGGGTCAGGTCGAAATCCCGGTCCCGGTACATCAGATGGGCTTTCATCGCCTCCGTCCCGTCAGGATCGTATCCGCGCCTTCAGGCATTCGTATGTCAGTCGGTACTTCTCCGCGATCGAGATCGCGTATGACCGCCCGTCCGCTGGCCGCCGTACCACCTTGTATGTCCGCAACGCCGGGTTGTCCGGGACGATGGTGCTGACCATGCTGACCGTGTTCTCGCTCAGTGACGCGAGTTCTTCCAGAAAGGTCACGCAGACGCAGAGAAGATCGGACTCGATGATCCGCTCCATAACCTTGCGCGCCAGGAACACCGCATCGTTCAGCGTCGTCGAATTGAAGATCTCGTTCATGATGATGATGCTTCGCGGTGTTGCTTTCTCGAGGAACAGGTGGATGCGGATCAGGTCGTCCTGCAGCTTGCCGTGCAAATTCTGGATGTTTTCCTCCCGTTCGAAATGAGTGAACATCGAATCGAACAGAAACAGCCTGGCATCCCGCCCGGGCACCGGGCAGCCGAGGTTCGCCAGGTAGTGTAATTGCCCGAAGCTGCGCGCGAAGGTCGTCTTGCCTCCCTGCGTGGGACCGGAAACGACGAAGATTCGTTCATTCCCGGTCAGGTAAAAATCATTGCACACGATCGAGACTTTCGAGTCCATGAGCTTGGTCGCGAGGCCGAGGTCGAAGCCTTCCTTGCTGTAACCTCTTTGTCGGTGGCCGAGACGCGGGGGTAGCAGAACCGCAAACCCGCCCGCCCGAGCATCCTCATGTACTCAAGGTAGGCGATGTAAAACTGAATTTCCCGATCAAAGTTTACCAACACCGTGTCGGCGTAATCGCGGTAGCGTATGCAAAACTCATCGAGTGCGGCAAAAGCGTCCGGGTGCAGCAAAGCCACGAACTCGAGCACCTTCTCTTCGATGTGATTCATGTTTGCCGAAAAGGGGAATTCGACCCGGTAATCCTTGACATCTCCCTGCTGAAACTTCCGAAATGTAGCCGCCACCTCGCTACTGTAATCCTGCTCCGAGTCGTATTTTCGAACCTTGAAGCCGCTGTCCTTGATGCGGACGGAATACCGGATCACGGCCAGGTCCGTCACCACCTTGGTGGCCGCGTCCAGCAGCAACCGAAAGCGATTCGACCCGACGTATTCCGCCAGGTAGTCACGAAATGCGCGAAGGCCGCGCGAGGACACCTCCAGCGCAGACAAACCGTCATTCAGGTCGCGGACCCCCTTGCAGTAGGTCTCGGCCGCGTGGAGGAACCATCGCTCCTTCTGGTATTTGTAATGGAGATTGCCGATCTGCGCGAGCTGCTCCCGCATCAGACGCATGCTGCTTGCGAACGACTTGATGCACTCACGGGTTGGATCGTTCTCCAGATCGCGCATCACCTCATGCCGATACGAGATCGCTTCCGTCGTCCTCAGCGGATCCTGGAAGAACGGCTTGAGGTCGTAGGCCTGTTTGCCGGCGGTGATCGCGTCGATGACCTGATCGAGATGCAGGTCACGAAAGCAGTCCGGTGCCTCGCGTGGCGCGTTCCTGGCTGCTTCCGCACCTTCCTGGTACAGGATACTTCGGAACGCCGAACGAGAACGATCATACGTGGCCCGCGTGTCTTCACCGACAACTTCGTGCGCGGATCGACCTCGCGTCGCGCGAGCGGGCGTTTCCGCATCCGCCCGAAGCGCGCCGGCTGCCATCTCGTCCATTGGTTTCTCTACGGATGCCGGATCTTCGCGCGCGTCACGCCATTGAGAGTTCGCCGTCGAGCCGAGGCCACGATAACCCTTCGCCCGCCAAGAGACGGTTGGTGCGATCGACCATATCGACCATTGGGAAGTCCTCCGCGTTCCGCTGGCCCTGACAGCTCCGGTCCGCGTCGTGGATTGGGCCAAAGCGTCCCCGCCGCGTAATGCACGCCGCAGGAGTCATCAGCCCGGAGGGCGATTTTAGGGGACCCCTTCCCTATGCCGTAACTATTGGGTCGAGATGCCCCACCGTCAATGGCGCTCGGCCGGCGATCTCGAGGCGCACGCAACCTGCTTGACAGTCAAGCAACACCCCTGCTACTGCCGAAAGCCACGGCGATGGAGTCCGCCTTTAACCGCCCTCAGGGCTAATAACTCCTCCTCGATCCGGTCTGGCTCGATCCGATTTGGATGATGGGAGGAGTATATGCTGACCCAGGCGGCCGATCCGGTGACCGGTTCGGGGCGCGCGAAGCGGCCCGACAGGCGTGCGCGGACGGGCACCACACGTTGACTCGCGACATCCTGCTCCAGATTGCCCAGGTCGGCGTCACGATGCTGCTGGCCCCACTGCTGCAAGGCATCATCCTGCAGTTCGAAGAGCGTGTTCAGCGCGGACAGGGGCCGGGCATCTTCCAGCCATACCGGGACCTGTGGAAGTTGTTCCATAAGCAGATTCTGATTCCGGAGACGGCGTCCTGGCTGTTCTGGACGACGCCGATCGTCGCCTTCACGGCGATGCTGACGGTGCCGTTCCTGATTCCCGTGCTGACGAATTTTCCGCTGCCGCTGTCGGACATGGGCGACATTCTCGGCGGCGGGCTGATCCTGACGCTTGCCTCGTTCATGATCACGCTGGCCGGCCTGGATACCGCCAGTGCTTATGGCGGCATCGGCTCGAGCCGGGCGGTCATGGTCTCCATCCTCGCCGAACCGACGCTTATCCTGGTGTTCGTCGGTATCACCCTGCTCGCCAAGTCGATGCTGCCGTTCGTGGTGAATCACCTGCTGGTGGCGCAGCCCGCGGTCTATTGGAGCCCCGCCCACTTGTTCCTGGTGGCGGCTTTTTTCGTGCTGTTGCTGGTTGAAACCGATCGGCTACCCATTCACTCCAGCACCCATATCGAGGTGTACATGATCGAGGAAGCGAGAATCCTTGAATACTCGGGACCGCTGCTCGCGCTGCTGCGCTGGGCCTCGATGATGAAGCAGTTCATCCTCTACACGATCTTCTGCAACGTGCTGCTGCTGCCCTGGGCGCTCTCCTATCGCGGCACGGCGCTCGGTGCGTTCGGCGCCGCGATCGCCCTGATGCTGAAGTTCACGTTGGTCGCCTGCGTCGTCGTGCTGGTCGATACCACGCAATCCAGGTTGCGCTTCTACCGCTACCAGGAGCCGCTTGCCGCCTCGTTCATGCTCGCCGTGCTCGCCATCATCGGAACGCAGTTGGGTTGATGCCATGCTCGCCGCGCATCTCGACCCGCTCGCCGCGTCGTTTTTCAGCCTGATTGCGATCGCCAGCCTGCTGCTGGCGTTCGTGATGCTCGGCTCGCGCTGGCTGCGCCATTACCTCTATGCGTTCGCGGTCGAGTCCTGGCTGATCGCGGCGCTGTCGGCGTCGGTTGGATACTATGGCGGCTATCCTGAGCTGTATCTGATCGCTATCCTGACCGCGCTGTTCCGGGGTTGCTTCCTGCCGTATTTGATTCTGCGAATCATCCGCCGCCTGAATGTCGCCCGCGAGTTGCATGTCATCCTGCAGCCAAGCTCCAGCCTGGTGATCGGCGCGCTGGCCGTGGTCTTCGCGCTGACCGTCAGCGTCCGGATCGTCGGCCAGCTCGGGTTGGCGGGCACCATCGCGGTGCTGGCGCTGACCGTCATGCTGTCGATGAAGCTGATTGGCTTTCTGATGCTCGCCGTCCGCCACGAGGCGGTCAGCCAGATCCTCGGCCTTCTGGTGCTGGAGAACGGCATCTTTCTCGGGGCGCAGATCCTGGTGCCCGGGATGCCGCTGCTGATTGAGATCGTGATCCTGTTCGATCTGCTTATCGTGGTGGCCTGCTTCGGCCTGCTGGTGCAATACCTGCTGAGCCATGTCGGCACCACCAGCAGCCTCGAGCTGCGAAGGCTGGTGGGATAGAATGTCCGGCGCACTTCTGCTGGCGATCGTGCTGGCACCCTCGGTCGCCATCGTGCTGATCATCGTGCTCGGGCGGTCCCGCGTGGCGGAAGCGCTCAACCTCATTGCCGCGGTTATTTGCTTTCTCGCCGCGCTGCCGTTGCCGTGGCTTGCCTTACCTGGCCCGCGCGTCTTCTGGCAGAATTACGTAATCCTCAATTCGCTCGGCGCCTGGGTGATCCTGTGCGTGGCGATCGTGTACTTCCTCGCCTCGATCTACTCGATCGGCTACATGCGGCTGCTTAACGAGGAATCGCGGCTGGCGCGTTTCTACGCCATGTTCGCCGGGTTCGCGCTGACCACGCTGATCGCACCGATGATGAACAGCGCTGGTCTCTACTGGATCGCGATCGAACTGACGACGTTGGTCAGCACCTTCCTGGTCGCGTTCGAACATGCGCCGGAAAGCATCGAGGCAGCATGGAAATACATCATCGTCGTGTCGGGTGGGATCAGTTTGGCGTTGCTGGGCACCGTGCTGTTCTACTGGGCTGGAACCTTCGTCCTCGGCCCCCGCTACGACATGACCTGGTCGGTGCTGCGCGAAGCCGGGCCACAAATGAACCCGGTCCTGCTGGTGCTCGCCTTCCTGTTGGTGCTGATCGGTTACGGCACGAAGGCGGGCCTCGCGCCGATGCACACGTGGCTGCCGGACGCGCACAGCGAGGGGCCGGCGCCGGTTTCGGCGCTGCTCTCCGGCGCGCTGCTTAACGCCGCGATGATCGGCATCGTCCGTTATCTGTCGATCGTCGATGCATCGGGAATTGGCCCGCTGCCGCGGGTGAGCCTGATCGTTCTCGGCGCGATCTCGCTGATCGTCGCCGCGCTGTTCATCGTCCCGCAGGAGGGGATCAAGCGCCTGATGGCCTATTCGAGTGTCGAGCACATGGGGATCATGGCGCTCGGCTTCGGCTTCGGCGGGCTGCTCGGAGTGGCCGGCGCGCTCTATCACATGCTCAACCACTCATTGAACAAATCGCTGATGTTCTTCGGCGCCGGCAGCATGATGCGGAGCTTCGAAACGAAGGACATCAGCGCGATCCGCGGGGTCGGGCGGCGGTTCCCCGTCGCCGGCGGACTATGGCTGGCCGGCGCGGTCGCCATCACCGGCGCGCCGCCGTTCGGCCTGTTCGCCAGCGAGTTCACCATCCTGCGCGCCGGGCTGCTCACCCCGTCCGTCTGGGCCGCCATTGTCATGGCGCTGCTGCTGATCGTCATCTTCGTTGGCTTCCTGAACCATTTCCGGCTGATGTATTTCGACGAGCCTGACTCGGACCCGACGCCGCGGCGGGGCATCAGCACGTGGTGCATCGTGCCGATGTGGCTCGCGCTGCTGCCGCTGCTGGTGCTCGGCCTGTGGTGGCCCGAGTGGCTTTGGAACTATTTCGGATCGATTACGCATGCCCTGCAGGGCGGCGCGGGCATCGCATCGGCAAGCCGATGAACGGGACAGACACGATCGCTGTGTCGCCCGAGCGCCTGGAACAGACGGCCCGCGACCTTCTCGTCGAGGGCGGCCGCATGCAGATGGCGTATGCCTGTGCGTCCGATGATGACGGCCTGGAACTCCGTTATCTGGTGTCGCCGTCGCGGCCGGGGCCATTCGTCATGTGGCGCTGCCGGCCGAACGGCGACCCGCCGAGCCTCGCGCATATCTGGCCGCTGATCGGTTGGTACAAACGGGAGATCATGGATCTCTACGGACTGAACTTCAGCAACCATCCGGAGCCGAGCCGGCTCGTGCTGCCCGAAGGCGTTCCGCCGCCGTTCGCGCGCCCAGACGACGGACGCCCCCGGCCAGTGGCGCGGCCCGAACCGGATGCGTTTCATGCCCTGCCCGATATCGCCGCCGGGGAGGTGCAGGCGCTGCCGTTCGGCCCGGTCCGCGCCGACGTGCTGGAATCGGCGGAGTTCACTTTCCTCTACATTGGCGAGCGGATTCTGCACTACCAGCCGAATTTGTTCTTCAAACATCGCGGCATGAAGTCACGGTTCGAAGGGCTGGACGCAGTGCACGGCGTGGTGCTCGCCGAGCGCGTTTCCGGGGTCGGCAGCGTGGCCCACGCGCTCGCGTTCTGCCAAGCTGTGGAGGCAGCGTGTGGATGCACCGTGCCGGAACGGGCGCGCTGGCTGCGCGTGCTGCTGGCGGAATTGGAACGGGTCTACAACCACCTGCATTACCTCGGCCATCTCAGCAACACGACGACGCTCAAGGTGGGGGAGGCACAGGGCAAGCTGCTGGAAGAACGCGCCAAGCAGATCAACGCGCGCCTCACCGGCAGCCGGTTCCTGCGCAGCCTGCTTACGCCCGGCGGTCTGCGCCGCGACCTCCATGCCAAGACCCGGGGTGCGAAAACCTGGCTGAGCGGCGAACTGGAGGCGCTCCGGGTGGAGGCGGCGCGCTACGTTGGTCGCCTGGAAAACTCCGACAGCCATCTGGACCGGCTGATCACCACTGGCGTGCTGACCGCCCAGGTGGCGTTCGATCAGGGTGCAACAGGACCAATTCAGCGAGCCTCCGGCGCGGATCGGGATCTGCGGCGCGATCACCCGTATGCGGCCTATGGCGAGCTGCCGCACTCCGTTCCGATTCGCCAGGACGGCGACGCCCAGGCACGTGCGCTGGTGCGCGAGGCCGAGCTCGACACCAGCATCGCGATTATGCAGCGCGTCCTGTTGCTGTTGCCCGACGGGCCGGTGTCGACCGACTACGCGCCAGTGCCGAAAGCCGAGGGGACTCGGTTGGAGCAAGTCACCCCGCGGATCGCTGTTCTATGCCGTGCATTTCGGAGCCGACGGCCGCCTCGCCCGGGTCAAGATCAAGTCGCCCTCGTTCTCCAATTGGCGGATCTTTCCGTCCACCGTTCACGACAGCAACATGATGGATTACGCGATCAACGAGGCGAGCTTCGGCCTCACGATTGCCGGATGCGCCAGATAGGAACTTCGCATGGCATTATGGACCTTCTTCGGGCTGCTGAAGGGGCCGGCGACGACCGGATGGCCGTTGCGTGGGGACACGGACGGCCAGGCCGGCGTACTGGGCATGCCGCGCTATCACCCGGAGCTTTGTACAGACGGATGCAACGACTGCGCCGCCGTCTGCCCGACCGAAGCGATCACACTGCGCCGGGATGGCGCGACCCGGCTGGAGGTGGACTACGGACGCTGCGTTGTCTGCCAGCTCTGTACTGAAGCCTGCCCTACCGGCGCCATGAGCCCCTCCGAAGACTGGGCGTTCGGCGTGCGTCGCCGGGAGGACCTGGTCTGGGCAGATGCCGCGGCCGGCAGGACGCCCGCGCCCGAGCCGCGGACCCGGGCGTTCCGCCGCAGTCTGCACATCCGCCATGTCGATGCGGGTTCCTGCAACGGCTGCGAATCCGAGCTGCAGGCGCTGAACAATCCGTTCTACAATCTGCACCGGCTTGGCATCTTCTTTACTCCGTCGCCGCGCTTCGCCGACCTGTTGCTGGTGACCGGGCCGGTGACGCACGCGATGCTGGCGCCGCTGCGCACCACGTACGAAGCGATGCCGGAGCCGCGCTGGGTGGTCGCGATCGGCACCTGCGCGGTGTCGGGCGGGGTTGCCGCCGGCGGCTACGCGTGCGGCCACGGCCTGGATGGGGTTCTGCCGGTCGATGTGTATCTGCCGGGTTGCCCGCCAAACCCGGCGGCGATCATCGAGGCGCTGCTAATGTTTCTCGATCGGATGCCGCAGCGCGCCCGGGGAGGCCGCCTTGGCCAATGACCTCTTCGCTGCCGCGGCGATCCTGTGGTTGCTGGGCGGCGCGCTCGCACTGACCGGGCGCGCCCTTGCAGTCGTCCGGGCCGCGCTTGGTCTCGGCGGCCTCGCCGTGATCGCGGGCGCAGTGCAAGCATTGCCGGGCGGCACCCCCCTTGTCGATCTGCCGTTGCGCATGGCCGGCGAGGCCTTCGGCTTCCGCCTCGTCCCGGAAGCGCTGTGGCTCATGGGGTTCGGCCTGACCCCGGCGGTGCTCGCGTGTCTTGTCGCCACTCCGGTGCGAGACGGCCGTGGCAAGTGGCTGTTTGGCGCCGCCGTCAGCCTGCTCGGCGCTCTCGGCGTGTTCGGCCTACAGAACGCGGGCGGCTTCCTGATCGCCTGGGAGCTGATGAGCCTGGGCGGAGCGGCGATGATCCTGAGCGAGCGGCTGTCGCTGTCGCCGGGGGCACCGGTCTTGTTCATGCTGGCGTTGCTTGAGGTCGGCTCGATCGCCCTGCTGATCGCCTTCCTGGGGCTCGTCACCGCCGCCTCCGGCCTGTCGTTCGCTTATCTGGCACACGCGGGAGCGACACTGCCCGCCTGGGTGCAGATCGCGATCGGGGTACTGTTCGTCATCGGCTTCGGCGCGAAGCTCGGGCTGCTGCCGTTCTACGAGTGGTTTCCGGGGGCATATGGTGCCGGCAGCGGCGCCTCTGGTGCGATCCTGTCGGGAGTTATCCTGAACGCGGCGTTCTTCGGGCTGAGCCGCGGCGTGCTCGACTGGGTGCCGGGTACCGGCGATGGTGCCTATGGGATCGGCATCTTCATTGTGGTGATCGGCGTCGTGAGTGCGGTCCTGGCAGTGCTGTACGCGTTTCAACAGGAGGATTGGCGGACCCTGCTAAGTTTTTCCACCGCCGAAAATGCCGCCATCGCGGTAACCGCACTCGGTGCGGCGCTGATGTTCCGCGCCAGCGGGCTCGCCGCGCTGGGCGGTCTCGCCTGGACAGTGGCGATGCTCCATCTTGCCGGACATTCGCTGGCAAAGGGCGCGCTCTTTCTTGCCGCGGACGGCGTGTTCGGCGCGACGTCCAAATACGAGATCCGCCATTCGTTGCTGGTAAAACGGACCGCGTGGGTATTCGGCGCGGGCACCCTGTTCGCCGCCATGAGCCTCGCGGCGATGCCGCCGCAGGCCGGCTTCGTCAGCGAGTGGTACATGTTCCAGACAGTCTTCCAGGGCTTTCACCTGCCCGGGATGGGTGGCCGGCTCGTGTTGGCGCTTGCCGGGGCCGGGCTTGCGCTGACGGCGGCAATCGCCTTCGCCACCGTCATCAAAGTGTTCGGAATCGGGCTGCTCGGAGCGGGCAACCATATCGTCGGGCGGGTCGGAGCCGGTGTCTCGGCCGCCGTGGGTGTCCTGGGAGCGTGCGGGCTCGCGCTGGCAGTGGGTATGCCGGCGTGGCTGTCGGCGCTGGTCGGGGCCGATATCAGCCGGTTCGGCGGCGACGTGCCGCGGTTGATGCATAACGGCCTCATTCTCGTGCCGCTGACGGCCACGTTCGCGTTCATCTCCCCGAGCCTTCTCGTCATCGTCATGCCGCTGCTGGCGCTGATTCCCTTCGTGCTGCTGATCGCCAGCAAGCGCCGATTCGCGGTACGGCGTGTCGCGGTGTGGTACGGGGGGACGGCCCCGGACGTCGCCCGGACGGCGACGACGGCGCTCACCTTTTCGAACGCGCTCAGAACCTTCTACAGCTTCATCTATCGGCCGACGGCGGAGGCCACGCGCGAAACGCGGGGGCGCGAATACTTCGTGACCAGGCTCGTGTTCACGCATGACGTCGCTCCGCTGTTCGGTCCCTATCTCTTCGCGCCCGCCACCCGGCTCGTGCGGGGCCTCGCGAACCGGCTGCGGCTGCTGCAGTCCGGCCACCTCAACTTCTATCTCGGCATCATCGGGGTGCTGCTCGTCATCATTCTCGGGCTGACTTTTCTGTAACGAAAGACTAATGCAACGAATGCGTATCTACGTGGCGATCGCGATCGGCGGGACGCTCGGGTGCTGGTCGCGCTACGCGATGACCAACCTCGTGCAGGCCATCTATGGCCGCGACTTCCCCTACGCCACCTTGAGCATCAACGTGCTCGGCAGCTTCCTGATGGGGTTCCTGTTCATCGAGACACTCGAGCGGCTCACGATCTCGCCCGAACTCCGCACCGGGATCCTGACCGGGGTGCTCGGCGGGTTCACAACCTTCTCAACCTTCGAGATGGAGACCCTGTTGCTCGTCGAGCAGGGCGAGCCGCTCAAATCGCTGCTCTACGTGGTGCTATCCGTCGGGCTCGGCTTCTTCTGCGCGTTCGGTGGAGCGTATATCGCGAGAAACCTCTAGGGAGGGTCGTCATGGGAGAGGACGTCACCATCGCACGGGTTTACATCAGCGAATCCGACCACGGCCGGCGAAAATCCCTGATGCAGGAAATCCTGAACATCCTGCACGATCAGCAGCGCGTGCTGGGCGTGGTCGTCTTCCGTGGCATCGCCGGTTTCGGGGACAGTGGCGAGGTGCACGCTTCGGACATACTACGCCTCAATGTCGATCTCCCGCTGGTGATCGAGTTCTTCGACAAGCCGGCGGTGGTGAGGGCGGCCATCTTGCTGCTGGAGCCCCTCGTTTCGGCGGAACACATCATCTGCTGGGGCGCGACCACGCACACGCCCACGCGCCCGGCCGACCGATAGGCGCGGCGTCCCGATGCGAAGCCTGCGATCATCTCGACATTCCGCCGAGGATTGCAACCCATTCCGCGGGTCACGTCACCGCGCGCCGGCCATCCCGATCCGCACAGACATCGTCGTTCCCTGCACCGAACAGTTGTTGCCCCGTCGCGCCGACTCTATCGTTCGCCCATCATGGAGTCGGCTGATCTGTCCAACCCGCAGGCGACAACCGCCCAATCCGCGCCCTTCATCGCCCGCTGGCAAGGCCGCGAGGGCGGTCAGGAACGCGCCAA
Organism: uncultured Pseudomonadota bacterium; assembly: GCA_963764525.1. Taxonomy (GTDB): domain Bacteria; phylum Pseudomonadota; class Alphaproteobacteria; order Acetobacterales; family Acetobacteraceae; genus DATDIC01. The sequence goes on from CAVXTC010000036.1 coordinate 142,244, forward strand.
TTACGCCCTGTTCCTGACCGAGCTGTGCGATGCTATCGGTGTCGCGCGCCCGGACCCCGCCTCCGCCAGCACCGAACAGAACGATTACGTGTTTGAACGCGCGGTAACCGACCCGGCACCGGGACCCTACGCAACGCGATTTATGGACTTTTGCATTACGGTACGACGATTGAAACGGCTAAACATCGCATCTTTCAGTTTGCCGGCTGGACGCATTCGCCCCACCACGTTTTACTTTGATGCGATCAGCAAAGTCGTGGATGGTCGGCCATGACAGCGTTGGGTGACGCTGCGTCCCTTTGATCAGTCAACATCAACGGCGGCTGGCATAAGAGCTCGACGCACACCGCAAGCGAGTTCGCCGACCGCCCCCTGACCATCACCGACCTCTACAACGTCCTCGAAGACCTCCGAGCCGGCGCAAGCCCGAACGCCCTGCCGCCCAACAGCCGGCGCAGCTTCGACGACGGCCTCGTACGGATCCTGCAGGAACTGCACGACGAACTGGATGAGGCCGTCGTCGAGCAAACCGCCGCAATTATGGTTGCACTGGCAACCACACCGGGCCCGATCGAATGAACCGCGCTGATTGCCGGCTTCCGCCGGGGCCGCGGCATCGCCCCGCAGGTCGATGCCGTCCTCGCCGCCCTTGCCAGAATGGGCTTCGTCACCCAGGATAAGGGCAGTCGAACCTTCACCCTCCACCGCGGGCCGGACAGCCCTCCGGCCCCGCCAACCATAAACAACCAGTAAGCGCCAGATGTACATCGGAGCAATCCGGCGAATCCCAATGTACATCGCGTTTCGGCGCCGCATCCCTCTCCCCCGTGCAGCGATGCGGGGGCGTTCCCACCGGGGTGAGATCTCCCCGGTCAAATCACCGGTGCAAATCCACACGGGCACAATGACCCATGTCCCAACTCGACGTCGAATCATAAAACGGATCACCCTCGCGTCCAGGTCGCTCCAATCACACCAAATCGGCGGTGGGTGTCCGACAGCCCGCGGCACCACTTTCAAATCGATCCCGGAGCAATCACCCTGTAGCCGGCGGGCCGATCAGCGGGCACGTCAGCCGGACCAGCGGATTGGCCAGGCGCATCCAAAGGGCCGGTACCCGGTAAGCCCGTAACCACCGTCGCGCCAACAGCAAACCAGCACCGCGGGTCAAGCAAGCAAGACAGTATGACCACGGAGACAAGGAGGAAGCCCGGAGAAGAAACCCAGCATTCGACACAGCGCGTCAGCAGTCAAAAATCATCCTCGGCTCATCAACCCGAAGTATTGTCCGATATTGCCGAAAAGCGCGCTTGCCTTTCCTTCTCCGCTTTCTGCTCAGCGTCTCCGTGGAAGACTGGCTTGCTTGCTAGCTGCCGGGCCACACCGCTGAATCCCGTGGGCCCCGATGGAACCGCGGGCGCGTCTGGCGTCAGATCCGATACGACCGGCCTCGTTCCGGTCACGCTCCGCACAACCCCGCCATCCGCCGTTGCACCCGGCCCCAATGCCGCTATCCTCTCAGCACACGCTTTGGAAAGGTTACCCGAACATGTCCATCATCGGCTGGATCATCCTCGGCCTGATCGCCGGGTTCATCGCCAGCAAGATCGTCAACAAGTCCGGCGAGGGCGTCATCCTCGACATCGTCCTCGGCATCGTCGGCGCCATCGTCGGCGGCTTCATCTTCACAGCATTTGGTGCCGCCGGGGTCACCGGCTTCAATATATGGAGCATGATCGTCGCCATCATCGGCGCCATCGTGGTCCTGCTGATCTACCACGCCATCAGCGGCCGACGGGTCTGAATCCCCGCCGCTAGTCCCCCGGCTGGCCCGGAAGCGTGATCCCGGTCAGCGCCTCCCACACCCGGATCACGAACGCGTCGTCCTTGCCGCCCTGGCCCAACGCCGCCGCGCCCAGGAACAACTGGTGCGCGGCGGAGGCCAGCGGCGCCGGAAAGGCCAGCGCCCGCGCCTGATCCAGCACGATCCCCAGGTCTTTCACGAAGATGTTCACCGCCGAAAGTGGCGTGTCGTCGCCGGCCAGGATGTGCGGCACGCGGTTCTGCCACATCCAGGAATTGCCTGCCGAGGAGCAGATCACCTCATACAGCGTCGCCGGATCCGCGCCGGCGCGGATGCCCATCGCCAGCGCCTCGGCCGCCGTGGCGATATGCACTCCGGCGAGCAACTGGTTGACCATCTTCACCGTGCTGCCGACCCCCGCCGCCTCGCCTAGCCGCCACACCTTCCCGGCGATCGCCTCCAGTACCGGCGAGGCCCTGGTGAACGCGGCCTCCGGCCCCGACGCCATCACCGTCATCGTTCCCGCCGCCGCGCCCGCCTGACCGCCTGATACCGGCGCATCCAGCATCAGCAGCCCGGCCGCGCTCAGCCGCTGTTCCAGCCCGCGCGCCGCTTCCGGCGAAACCGTGGTCGAGCAGATCGCCACGGTGCCCGACGCCAGCCTCGGCACGCAGCCCTCGGGCCCGAACAGCACGTCAGTTTCCTGCTGGGCATTGACCACCAGGATCAGCACCGCTTCCAGGTCATCCGGCAGCTCCGCCGCGCTGCCCACCGCCGCGCCGCCGGCTGCTTCCAGCGCCGCGCGCGCTGCCGGCCGGACATCACATCCGGTGACCCGGTGCTGCTTGTTCACCAGGTTGACCGCGGCGCCCATCCCCATCGTGCCGAGGCCGATCACTCCCACCTTCATTGCCTTATCTCCCGACCCGGAACCGCTCCACCGCAGCCACCAGTGCGCGCCGGATGCCCGGCTCCAGCGCCGAGTGGCCGGCATCCGGCACCACCGACAGCCGCGCGGCCGGCCAGGCGGCGGCAAGCTCGAACGCGGTGGCCGCCGGGCAAATCATGTCGTAGCGGCCCTGCACGATCTCCGCCGGCACCTGGCCCATCAGGTGCATCCCGCCGAGCAGCCCGCCGGGCGGCAGGAACAGCCCGTTGGCGAAGTAATGCGCCTCGATCCGCGCCAGTCCCAGCGCGGTGCGGTCCTGAGCGAAGGAGCTCACGGTTTCCGGGCTGGGCAGCAGCGTGCTGCACGATCCTTCATACACCGACCACGCCCGCGCCGCCGGCATGTGGACGGCGGGATCGGGGTGGGTCAGCCGCCGCAGATAGCCGCCGAGGACGTCGCCGCGTTCGTTTTCCGGCAGGAATCCGGCGAAATTGCCGTGTGCGTCCGGGTAGAAGGCGCGCAGCCCATACAGGAACCAGTTCACCTCCGGCTGGCGGCCCAGGAACACGCCACGCAGCACACAGCCGGCGACGTGTCGCGGGTAGGCCTGGGTGTACACCAGCGCCAAGGTCGAACCCCAGGAGCCGCCGAACAGCAGCAGCCGGTCGATGCCCAGGTGGTGGCGCAGGGTTTCGATATCGCCGACCAAATCCTGGGTGGTGTTGTGCGCCAGGCTGCCGAGTGGGCGGGAACGGCCGGCGCCACGCTGGTCGAAGATGATCACGCGCCAGAAATCCGGGTCGAAAAAGCGGCGATGCACCGCGCCGGCGCCGGCCCCCGGGCCGCCGTGCAGGAACAGCACCGGGCGGCCCCGCGGGTTCCCCACCTGTTCCCAGTACATCACGTGCCCGGCCGTGAGCGGCAGGTAGCCCGTCTCGAACGGGCCGATTTCCGGATAGAGGTCGCCGCGCGGCATGGTCGGCCGATGGTATAGGCGGTGGGCATCAAGCGGACCAGAGGCGGCAAAGCTTGGAACGGGTATGGGTCGGGCTGGGCGCGTTGACCGGGCTGCTGGCGGTGGCAATGGCGGCTCTGATGGCGCACGGGCTGGAGGCGATCGGGCCCGAGCGCCTGCAAATGGCGCGCAATGCTGTGCAGATGCAGGGCTGGCACGCGCTGGCTCTGGTGGCGTGCGGTCTTTGGGCCGGGCGGGGCGGCGTGCTGGCGAATTGGGCCGGCGCGGCGTTCGTGGCCGGCGTGGTGGTGTTTTGCGGGGCGGTCTATGCGCTGGCGCTGGGCGGAGTGCGCATCGGCGCGGCTGCTCCGGTCGGCGGCACCCTGCTGATGCTGGGCTGGGTACTGCTCGGGCTGTCCGCGCTACGCCGGCGGTAAGCGGTGGGCGAAGAGCGGGAACGCGCCGGCGCTCTGGCGCCGTGCTTGGATGCGTCGCCCGCTGTTGGGTGGTGAGGGCAGGAGGCCGGGCTTGCAACGGGATGTGCTATGGTTATCTGACTGGTCAGAAGGTCTGAGACGATGCAAATGGGATATTGGCCAGTCCACGATGCCAAGGCGCGGTTCAGCGAATTGTTGGAAACCTGCCTGTCGGAAGGTCCGCAGGTGGTGACGAAGCGCGGGGCAGAGGCGGCGGTGCTTGTGCCGATCGCTGAGTGGCAGCGCGTGCAGCGCGCGGCTCGCCCAAACCTGAAGATGCTGCTGCTTTCGGACGACGCGCGGACCGATATGCTAGTGCCGCCGCGCGGACAACGGCGTCGGCGTGCGCCCGCGGCGCTGCCCTGAGCGCATGTATCTGCTTGATACCAATGTGATTTCCGAGTTGCGGCGGATCCGGCCGCACCGGGGCGTGACGGCTTGGCTTTGGGGGGTTGCCGACGAGCACCTGCACCTCTTCCGCGGTTACCATCGGGGAGTTGCAGGCAGGTGTGGAACTGACCCGTGCACAGGACGGCGCGAAAGCGATTGAGATCGAAACCTGGGTGGACCAGGTGGCTGCAACCTGGAACGTGCTGCCGATGGATGCTCGAACCTTCAGGGTCTGGGCGAAGCTGATGGCCGGACGCTCCGACACGCTGATCGAGGACGCGATGATCGCGGCAACCGCAGTCGCGCACGGGCTGACGGTTGCGACGTGGAATCTGCGCGATTTCGTCACGCTGGGGGTGCCGGTGGTGGACCCGTTCGTAGGTTGAAGTCCCCGACTGGCGAATTCCCCACCGTTGCGGAAGTGAAGTCCTGGAACAAAGCGGTGAAATAAGACCGTTGGTATCCATTCCAACGTGGCGCTGACGTATGGCTGGAAGTGCTCATCGGCGACGATGACGGCCTCTGATGCGGTCCGCAACCACGGGTCGCGTCACCAGCCATGCAACAGGCGCTCATCGTTCTCGCTGGCGCCGTGCTGAGGCCGATGGATCCGATGGTAGCGGCCGGAATAAAACACCAGCGGGCGAGACGCCGAACCCGCTGGACGGCACAGCGCTATGACGCGGCCAACGAAGATCAGATGATCGCCCCCGTCGTGCACAGCGTAGCGCTCGCATTCGAAATGCGCCAATGCGCCGGGAATGAGTGGCACGCCGGAGTTAGCGGTCATCGGCTCGAAGCCCGACCACTTGCCGCCCTCGGTCTGGGCAAATCGCGTTGACAGGCCGTCCTGTGTCTCGCCAAGGATGCTGATGCCCCAAACGTTTGCAGCCTGCCAGGCCGCGAAGCTCAGCACCGAGCGGGCGACCGAGAACAGCACCAGCGGCGGGTCCAGCGAGACCGCGTTGAAGGAGCTCACCGTCATTCCGTGAAGCCGCCCATCGGGTGCGCGGGCGGTCACGACGGCAACACCGGTCGGGAAAGCTCCGAGCGCCTGCCGAAATTCGTCGGGCGTGAAGGTCATGCCGGTCAGCTCAGTGGTTCATGCCCGCCAATCGGGCTGGCGGCTTCCTCAAGCCCATACGTTGACAGCAGGTGATCTACCATGACGCACGCCGTGCCCCAATCGAAAGTGCGGTAGCTGTGACCGGCGGCGACGAAGCGAGCCCCGGCATAGAACATCTCATACTGTGTGTGCCGCGACCCGAACTCCGAGCCGATAGCGTCCCAGGCAGCTTTCAGCAGCTTGACTTTGTCCTCGGGATCGAAGTTCGGCGATCGCTGCGTCTTGTGCAGGATCGCCGCGAGCGCCGGATCGGCCCAGTCGCGAAACGACGATGGCAGCATGATCAGCGAGCCGCCGGCCAGATCACGGATCATGTTGATCAGACGCGGATAAAGCTCCTGAGTTACCACCTGCGCGGTATAGACCAGGTGCCGGTTCGGCAGGTAGAACTCGCCCCTCTTGGTGCCCGAGGCTTCCATGCCGGCAAGCATCGCGTCCACCATTCCGGCGTTGGCGGCCAGGCCGCCGAGTTGTTCGCGTACTTGCGGCATGTTGGTGGTCCCGATCGCCTCGGTGATCTTGTGCGCGAGGCCGACCAGGAACTTCACCTTCACCGACAACCGGATCTGCGCCTGATAGTTCTGGAAGATATGACCTGGAGTATCGTGGAACTGGGCGCGGCACATGTCGGTGTCACGGTGCACGAACACGCGTTCCCACGGCACCTTCACGTCGTTGAACCAGAGCAGCGCATCGTTCTCATCGAAGCGGGCCGACAGCGGATTGTCATAGACCGAGACTGCGTGTGCCTCGTAGCTCTTGCGCGACAGCACGCGCAGGCCGGCGGTGTTCATCGGCAGCGCGCAGGAGAAGGCCAGCGCCTCCTCGCCCGGTTTGAGCGGCTGCAGATTGGCGACGAACACTTCGTTGGCCATGATGGAGCCGGTGCCCAGCATCTTGGCGCCGCGGATCGTCAATCCGCTGATATCCTCATCGACGATCTGCGCAACCAGTTCTTCCGGCTGATCGCCCCAGTCGCGCGAGCGATCGGCCTGGGGATTGACGATCACATAAGTAAGAAACAGGTCATTTCGTGTGGCATAATCTGCGTAGTCTTCAAGCGCCTTTGCGCGTGCCGGCCCGTGCTTCCTGAAGACCTCGAGGCCCATGCGCTGGCCGATGACCGTGGACGCCACATGGTCGGGCGAGCGGCCCATGAACCCGTAGCTGACCTGGGCCCATGCCTGCAGTGCCTTGCGTCGCTGCACAAGCTCCGCGTAGTCGCGCGCCATCTGCCAGCAGCGATTCACCCGCCGTGCGCCGCCCGGCGGCACGAATGTCATCAACTCCAGGTTTTCGGGGCGCGACTGGTAGTCGTAGAGCAGCGCCGCGGAGGCGACGGCATTGCGGTACGCCGGGTGTGTGGTGACGTCGTCAACCAGCTTTCCGTCGATGTAAACGGTCCGCCCGTCCCGCAGTGACTGGATGTGCTCCGATCCTGTCTTGCACTGCATCCGCACCGCCCCCCGTGCTTCGCGAACAGCTTACCACATCCAGAGATCCGGATCAGGACGGAAATACCCGGCGGCAAATCCGCTGACCCCCGGCCGTTGTTCCCCCGGAAGCGGGAATTCACGCTCCCGCCGGCAACACCGGAGCAGCCCACGGCTCTATACGCCGGGCGCGTCGGTCGCTTCGACAGCGCCGGTGTTACCAGCGCGTGGGTCGTGATTTCCGCCTTTCGCCGGGCGCCGCTCGGCAAGCTACGGACAGATCCACCCACCGCCGTGCGGCCGCGGAAAGCACCCAACCGCGCGCGGCAGGAAATGCCGCGGCAGCCACAGCACGGTATCCGGTATCAGGATGATCACGGAAATTACGATCACGAACACCACGTAGATCGGCGCCGATTGGCGCAGCGCTCGGGAAAACGGCACGCCCGCCAGGGTCGATGACAGCAGCAGGATGATCCCGCAGGGCGGCGTGATCAGCCCGAACGCCAGCGTGACGATCACCACCACGCCCATATGCACCGCATTGATGTGCCCGAGTTTCTCCAGCGACAGGATCACCGGCATCAAAATGATAATCGCCGGCAGTCCGTCCAGGAAATCGCCGACGATCAGGAACAGCACGGCGACGAAGAACAGGATCGCCCGGGCATCGGTGGTGCCCATCGCGGCGACCCACCCCATGATGATATCTGCGCCGCCCAGATACGCCAGCATCCAGCCGAACGCCGAAGCGCCGGCCACTGCCGTCAGCGGGATTGAATACAGCAGCGCCGCCATTGCGATGTCCTTGGGCAGCCGGCGAAAATGCCCGCGGTTGAGCAGCGGCAGCAGAACCACCAGCGCATAGACCACCGCCGCCATGCCCGCTTCGGCCGGCGTGATCACACCGCCCAGGATGGACCCGATGATGATGACCGGGATCATCAGCGGCAGCAGCGCGCCACGCAGAGCGGTGCCGAACTCGAAGAACGTCGCCCGCCGCTTCGGCACGCCCGGAGCGCCGAAGAAGTAGCTGTAGATCATCAGCCCGATGCACACCATCAGCCCCGGCGTGGCGCCGCCCAGAAACAATCCGCCCACCGAGGCATCGCCCACCGCGCCATACACGATGGCCATGATCGACGGCGGCACCATGGATGCGATCGACGCCCCGGCGGCGATCAGCGCGGCGGAGAACGCCGGCGGTGTAGCCTTCATCGCGCATCGCCGGCATGAGGACGGTACCGATGGCAACGGTATCAGCGGTGGATGATCCGGAAATGCCGCCGAAGATCATGCACGACACCGCCACCACGTGCGCCAGTCCGCTGCGCAGGTGCCCGACCATCGCCTGGGTCAGCCTGATCAGCCGCGGCGTGATGCGTGCCGAGGTCATCAGCTCGCCTACCAGCAGGAAGAACGGGATCGCCAAAAGCGCAAGCTCGTTGATGCCGTTGAACAAGCTGCCCCATCAAAGATCCGATGGTGAGCTGGGTGAACAGCGCGGCCACCACCACCACCGCGGCGATCAGCGCAAAGGCGACCGGCAGCCCGGCATAGCCCAGGAACAGGAACAGGCAGCACATAACGACAATGGCGGTTTCGTTGCCGCTCATCGCCCGGACTGCCTCGACTCACCAGCTCGGTCGCTCTCCAGCCCCGCCGGCATGCCGGTCGGATCCGCGAAGCCGCGCATCAGCCCGTTGACCAGCTTCTCGACCGAGAACAGCAGGATCAACCCGCCGGCGACGGGGATCGCCGCGTACAGCAGGGCAATTGGCGTCAGCGAGGGCATCAGGAAGCTGCCGAAGCCGGTCAGGAAATTCAGGTATCCGAACCAGACCATGCAGCCGGCCACCCCGATCATGACCAACTGCTGGAACACCTCGATCGCCGGTGCGCACGACGCCGGCGAACACCTCCGCCGCTGCTGCCAGACGGAAATGATCGTTGCGGCGCACCCCGACCGCGCCGCCCATGAACACCCCCCAGGCGAAGAAGCCCAACGAGAATTCCTGTGCATCCAGCCACGGCCGGCTGATAATTCGGAACACCACGTCGCCCAGCTCGCTGACCAGAAAGCCCACCAGCAGCAGCCCGCACAGCACCACCAGCGCGAACTCCAGCGGGTCGAGGACGCGCCACTTGAGCTGCGGGCGCTTCCTCGACAGCACGTGCGCCGGCAAGATCGGCGTAGCGCATCCGCGGCGTTCAGGCCGCCAGCTTGCGGGTGAGCTGCAAAAGCTGCACCGCGTACGGGCCGAGCGCCTGCGCCTGTTCATCCTGGATCGGCGTGGCGATGGCGATGAAGCTCTGGCGATCGACCTTGTTGTAGATCTCGACACCGAGCTTGGTGAGCGAATCGATGGCCGCGTGGTCGTAGGCGAGCGATTTCGGCACCGTCAGGCCGCGCGCATACAGCGAACGACGCGGTCACCCAGCCCTGCTCCTCCGGGTTGAGGCTGTTCCACGCCTTGTCGCTGACCCAGAGATGGTTGTTGTTCGCCTCGTGGTCGGAGCCGGACAGCACCGGCGCCACTTCGTAGTGCTTCTGGGCGCGGTAGATGTCGGCGCCATTCTCGGCGATCTCCACCAGGCCGGTTTCCAGCGAGGTATAAACCTGCCCGATCGGCATGTGCACGGGCACCGCGCCATAGGCGCTGAAGAACCGGTCCTCGGTCTTGGTCGCCTGCACGCGGACCTTCTTGCCCTTCATGTCGGCGACGCTTTTGATCTCGTTCTTGGAATAGAACTTGCGGAACCCGAGCGTCAGCAGGCCGAGCGATTTCGCCCCGGTGGTGTTCTTGATGATCATCTCCTGGAACAGCGCGTTCATCCCAGGATCGAGCATCGATTTCGCCAGGTGCGTCTCATTGAGGAAGATGAAGTGCAGCGAGAACACGCCGGCCTGCGGCACCACGGTGGAGGTGTTGGCGGTCGAGTTGATGACGAAATCGATATCGCCGGTACGCACCTTCTGCGCCAGTTCCGGTTCCTGGCCGAGCTGAGCGCCGGGAAACTCATGGATCGAGAACTTCCCGCCGCTGGTTTCCTTCAGCTTCGCGTTGAACTGGTCAGCGAGGAAACCGTAGCCGGTGTCGTGCGGTTCGTCGTGGGCGAAGGTGAAGACGCGGGCGCCCTGGGCAATCGCCGGGGTAGTGAGGGCGGTGGCGAACGGGGCGGCGGCGGCAGCCTGTATCAGGCCGCGCCGCGTCACGTGGCGGCGTTTTGCTTGAGACATCGTTGTTTCCTCCCTGTGGATTTATCGGATGGCGAGTGTCGAACCCCCAACCCCCTCCCGCAAGGGGAGGGGGCTCGACGGCACCGGCGCGTTACGCCGCGAAATGCGCCATCGCGGCTTCCACGCCACCCTTGCCGTGCGGCACGCCGTTGCGGCGCAGGCTCATTTCCACCGCGGTCAGCGCGCCAAGCACCATCGGTTCGTTCAGATCGCCCATGTGGCCGATGCGGAACACGCGGCCGTTCAGCTTGCCCAGCCCGCCGCCGAGCGAGACGTTGTAGCGGCCCCGTGCGGTGCGGCGGACCTCGTCGGCGTTGTGACCCTCCGGCATCAGCACCGCGGTAACCGAATCCGAATAGCGCGCCGGATTGGTGCAGAACAACTGCGGCCCGTTATTGCCGGCCCAGACATTCACGCAGCGCCGCACGCCCTCGGCCAGATAATGGTGGCGTGCAACGACGTTCTCCATCCCTTCTTCTTCAAGCAGCCGCACCGATTCGCGCAGACCATAAAGGGAATTCACCGGCACCGTGCCGACGAAACTTTTCTGCGGCCGGTTCAGCATCACCGTCCAGTCGAAGTAATACCGCCCAAGCTTCGCCGCCTTGTGCACCGCCATGCCCTTGTCGGACACGCCGGTGAAGCTGACGCCGGTCGGGCACATCAGCCCCTTCTGGCTGCCGCCCACCACGCCGTCGATCTTCCATTCGTCCATGCGGAAATCGAGGCTGGCCAACGAGGAAATCGTATCCACCAGGAACAGCGCCGGATGCCCGGTCGCATCGATCGCCGCGCGCACTTCATTCAACGGAATGAACATTCCGGTGGCGGTCTCGTTATGCACCACGCAGACCGCGCGAATGACGTGCTTGCTGTCCTCGGCCAGCGCCGCCTTGATCGCCGCGACATCGACGCCGTGTCGCCAGTCGGCCGCGACGGTGCGCACCTCAATGCCATGGGCGGCACCCATGCGGCCCCACTCATCGGAGAAATACCCGGATTCCGCCAGCAGGATCGTATCGCCCGGCGACAGCAGGTTGGTGAGCGTCGCCTCCCACGCCGCGTGGCCGGAACCGGTGTACATGAACAGCTCATGCCGCGTCCCCAGCACGCGCTTCAGGCCGGCGAAAGTCGCGTCGTACACCTCCATGAAATCGGGGTCGTGGAAATCGATGGTCGGCCGGTCGATCGCCCGCAGCACCGAATCCGGGATGTTGGTCGGACCGGGATTGGCGAAGAACTGGCGGCCGCGAAGGACCTTGGACTGCGTCGCACTCATGTTCCTGGATGGCTCCTTCATTTTACTCGGTTGTTGGCTGGGATCATGTTCGACCCCTGGCGCGGTGGAGGACCCTGACCGGGGTCGTCGCGATCGGGCGGTGCTTCCACTCCATCTCGAGCGTGAAGCGCGCGAAGTTCCGTTGGGTGGCCGGAAGCATCGCGACCTCCATGATGCCGTCGGCCGGTTGCATGACGATCATGGCGACCGTGGCACTCAGGTTGCTGGTTAATGTCTTGCGTGGCGGGCGGCAGACCGACCACGGCGTCTGGTAATCGTCGAACAGGGCTTGCTTCACGGTCTCGCGGTCGATGTGGCCATGTTGCGGCTGTATCAAACCGCGGACGCGCAGGTCGCGGTAGAGGCTGTCGGGCGTGTTGACAATGCCCGTGTCCTTGAGCTTTCCAAGCGCGACGTCGCTCTGCCAGTGGTTGGCATGAACAATCAATCCGTTCGTCGGATGGACCTGGAACGTCTCATCCGGGGCGCACTCGAAATCGATTGCCACGCCTTCCGCCTGACTGACGATCATGTTGTTCGAGGCCGATTTGGGCGTGGTATAGACGGCGTGCATGGCAAGCGCGAGATGCGACTGCTCGAGCACTTTGCGCCGAATGAGTGCGAGCGGCACGCCGAGCCGCCCATAGTCGCGATCGGATTCCAGATAGTTCGCGGTGATCGCGATGCCGGCGGCGTTGAGGCCCGAACGCCCGAGCGCGCCGGCCTCGGTGAACATCAGTACATCGGGGCCGTCCTGGTATTTGATGCGCAGCACCACCGCCGTATCGGCGCATTCGACCTTCCAGTCCCAGTTCTGCGCATGAATAAGCTTGCCTTCGGTGGTGGTCGGCGGCAGCGCCACGAGGCCGGTGCAGCCGTCGGGATCGTCGTTGCCCGCCGCCTTCACATCAGCCCGCTTCGCAAGTTGAAGAATTTCCGTGCGGGCATTGAGCAGCACGATGCTTTCGAACGGAACGCCAGCGCCTTCGGCGATGCCCTGCATCTCTTCCGTATAGGTGGGTTCGAAACGCGTGATCGTGGGCACGAAGCGCTGCACGACCTCGACCAGCGCCTCGCCGCTCAACCGGTTGGCGGCGAGCTGGGTGGTGTAGTGGGCAATGCCAAGCCGGATGCGCGACTTCGCTTGCTCGCCGTATTGCCGTCCCCGCGCGCGCGGCGGCCCGGACAGCTCAATCAACGGACATTCGGCCACCATGCTCACTCCTGCTTTCAGCGGCACAGGCCGGATCGCGGCGACTTGTCAGGGACAGGCGGAGATCCCGTTCGGATCGCCGGCCTGCCCCCACGATCGCTTCGCCGTTGTCGGGTCGTCATAGCCGACCGCGACCATGCTGTCACGGCCGAACCTGGTCGGAATCCGAGGCCGCCCCGTCGGCTCCGAGCCGCATGCAGGCAAAGCGGCAGCTCGTGACCGACCGGCAAGGACTACACAACGGTTCAGAAGGCGAGGACGATCGTGGTGATCCGATAGGCGATGTTTCTGGCCTTCAACGCCGGCCGCCCAGCTTTGCCTCGCTCCGGGGAGCTTCAGTCTATACGCGCCAATACCTGCTCCAGGGCCGCGAAGAACCCCTGCCACCCGTCCTTGGCGCCCTGATAGTCCTGCGGCTGATCCGGGCGGAAGCCCGACTGCTCCATTCGCAGGTGGGTCCCCGTGCTCGTTGGGGTGAGAGTCCAGGTGACGACACTCTCGAGACCATAGGCCGCCCACGTGTAAGACAGCGTTTTGTCCGGCTCGACTGCCAGGACCTTACAGTCAACAACGCCCCAGTCTGCGCGAAGATTGAAACGGTGGTCCACGACAGCCTGGAAGTCGTTTTTCATGAGCCACTCCTCGATCAGGTGTGGTTGCGTGAGCGCGCGCCAGATCTTTTCCGGCGGAAAAGGTATCTCCCGTTCGACAACGACGGTGAGCGTTTCGGTCGCAGTATTGGTCATTGGTCCATCCTTTTCAGCAAGTCTTCGAGGTGGTCGAACCGGCTCTGCCAAAACCCGGCCATTTGGCTTGTCCAGTCGATCAGGGGCAGCGTGCCGAACTGGACCCAGTTCAAGATTTATCCCGGCGGCAGAAAATCTGCGTGCAATCACGCAACACAAATTCAGAGGGACGTCTTTGATGAGCTATCGATCTCTGCGCCGGGCCGCTTCGCCGATGCTGGTGCTGGTGGTTGCGGGCATGCTCGGGGGGTGCGTCGCACACCCGGACTCGCCGTACCGGTCCGGCTATGACGACGGGCATGGCCGATCTTATGCGGACCACGGCTCCGACCATGGGGGGTGGGGCGGCGATCAGCATCAGGGGGATCAGCATCAGGTCGACCAACACTGGTGATCCAATCTGACGTGGAGCCCCGCTTGCTCGCACAGGAGGCTGGCCGGCGTCATGATGGTTGGAAACGGGACCTGATGTCGTCGGGCCGACAGGGAACGACTGTCAACGCGTCTCGTTTGGATGCGTGGCCCGAGGTGGCGTCCGACGCTCCTTAACCCGCATTTCTCACCGGTTCCGACGGGATCACATCGATGCAGATCAGCACGTGAAGCATTCGCGATGCCTGTTGACGGAATGCGGCATCGGATCAGGCCAGAATGATCGCTGCGCTGCGCGTGCCGCGGGCACCTGCCGCCATGCTTTTTCGACACGGAGTTCGCTGAGAACGCAGAGTTCACCGAGGAAATTTCTCTGCCAACTCTGTGCACTTTGCGACCTCTGTGTTGAATCCTGCTGCCACGCCTGGGCTGATATCGGATAATCTGTGAAAAGTCCAGGTTAGGGCCTGTCGTCAATTCCCGCCGGACCGTCTTCCGATCACTGCCCGGTTGGGTGAGTTCGAATTGCAACATCCGGCGGTGAACGGTACGGAGCAACGCAATAGCCGATTCCGGCGCGGCGGGTTTTTCGATTTATAGGCGGTCAGCTTTGGAGGGCTGACCGATGCGCCGCTACGGACTTCGTGACGACCAGTGGGACCGGATCAAGGACCTGTTGCCCGGTCGAGAGGGTTCGATCGGTGTGACCGCGACGGACAACCGCCGGTTCGTTGAAGCGGTTCTGTACCGCTACCGGGCTGGGATTCCTTGGCGCGATCTGCCAGAGCGCTTCAGCGATTGGAACAATACCCACCGGCGTTTCAGCCGTTGGGCGAAATCCGGTGTCTGGAAGCGGATGTTTCAGGTTCTGGCCGTCGATGCCGACAACGAATACGCGATGCTCGACAGCACCATCGTGCGGGCCCATCAGCACAGTGCCGGTGCTAAAAAAAAGACCCCGACGAGGACCAGGCGATCGGTCGCTCGCGCGGCGGATTGAGCACCAAGATCCATACCCTGGCCGACGCACTTGGCAATCCGATTGGCTTCCACCTGACCGGTGGCGAGGTTCACGATCTGGTTGGGGCCGACCATCTCCTGCCGGAAATGCAGGCCGACATGCTGATCGCCGACAAGGCATTTGACGCCGACCAGCGGGTCATCGAGCCACTCGCGGCAGCCGGCAAGACCGCGGTCATTCCGCCAAAGGCAAATCGCCGGGCGCCCCGCAAGTTCAATCGTCATATCTACAAGGAACGCCATCTGATCGAGAACTTCTTTGCCAAGCTCAAGCAATTTCGCGCTATCGCCACACGCTACGATAAGACCGCACGCAACTTCCTCGCCGCCGTTTATCTCACCGCCAGCGCGATTTGGCTGAATTGACGACACGCCCTAGTTCTCTACAAAGCATCGCTGACTGCGGCAACCGGAGTTGCGCAGAAGCCCGGCCATGATGAGCTATTGAGGTGTCTTCACGTCTTCCACGGCCGTCTTCCTGCCGATTTCAGGTTCGACGGAAACGAGGCCGGCAACTGTGACACACCGCGGCCGAGGAATGCAGCCCAGCCTGGCGTTCTGATCGGCACGTTTCCAAAACGATTTGACACGGAGAGCCACGAAGGTTCCACGAAGGGTCACGAAGAGGCTTCGACAAGCCCCCTCGGATAATATACCTCTCCTCTCAGGGAGCCTGGGGGTTTGATGCGCCGATGAAGTGAAACGCGCCGGTGATCAGCGAGGCGATCTCGGTGCGGTAAGTGCTGATATTGTCGAAGAACCCGTCGATCGCTGCCTTGAAGTCGGCGAGGCAGGAGTAGTGCTGGTTCCACAGCGCCTTCTTCTTCAGCAACCACCAGAGCCGCTCGATCAAATTGAGGTTGGGCGCGTAGGGCGGCAGATAGACCAGCCTGATCCGGCACCCGTCCTGATCGAGATATGCCTTGATCTCTTTGGAGTGGTTGTAGCTGGCGTTGTCCAGCACCACGCGGATCGCGGTCGCGGTGGAATGGCGGGCGGCCAGATCCTCGAACAACGCGATCATCGCCACGCTGGTGATCTTGCCCGCCTCATGACGCACCACCTCGCGCTGCGGCCAGCTCAGCGCCCCGTTGATGGTGACATTGACCCGACCGTGGTTGCTCTTCAGCTCGCGCGTCTGGCCCTTCTTGATCCACCCGCAGGCCGGATGCCCGGTGTAGGCCGGGTGCGTCGCGTCCACGAAATACAGCGGCTTCTGCGGCCGCCGCCTCGGCCATCAACGGCGCCAGCGTCTGCTCCACAAATCGCCGCTGCGCCGCCGCGTCCGCTTTCGCCGGCACGCATTTCGGTTGCTTGTAGACGAACCCGAGCCGCCCCAGCAGCTTGCTCATCGCGTTCGGCGTGTACTCGACCCCAAACCTGACCGCGACGAAGGCGCACACCTCCTTCGCGGTCATATACAGCCGCCTCTCCAACTCGGCCGCCAGCGCCGTACGCTGCTCCGCCGTCAGGTCCGGCTCACCCCCGACATAGGCCAGCCGTTCCAGCCCGCTGACCCCCGCCGTCTCATACAGCCGACGGTGCTCGCGCACCGTCTCCGTGTCGATATACAGCGCTTCGGCGACCCGCTCCGCCGCCCAGCCGTCATCCAGCAGAAGCAGCACGTTCATCCGCCGATGCACCGTGCTGTTGAGCTGCCGGCGCATCATCCGCAGCAGATGTGCCCGATCCAGTGCCGTGAGGACCGATCCCGCCATGGCCGCAGCGAATTGTACCGCGCCGCGTCGGTGCAAGAGCTTTTTTCGGAATCCCTGCGGAGTTGGGGTATACCAGCGGCCGTCGGTCCGGGTTTCATGCGGCGTCATGGGTCGATTTGAGCAATCGCGGGCCGGGTTGCCGGTGCGATGAGATACACAATTACGATGACACGCTCGATCGGTATGCGCTCACGCGGCACCCCTGGACCCCGTGGCTCTCCGTGAGTCCTTTGTGGTTCTCCGTGTGAAACCCGCGGGAAACGTGGAGCTCGCCCCGGTGTGGCTGGGCGCGACCCGCGGCCCAAACCCGTCCGGAATTCCCTCGGAGCATGGAATACCAATGGTTTGATCGATCGACTTGCACCCAGCGACCCCTCCCACAAGGGGAACTCGGCGACCGGGCACGTTGCCGGCTGCACGGCGCGCTGCCACACTCCGCCCGGCCACGTTCCGCACCACGGGAGACACCGCATGGACCTCCGCTTCACCACGGAAGAGACCGAATTCCGTGACGAGGTGCGCGCCTTCATCCGCGACAACCTGCCCGCCGACATCCACGAGCGCATGCGCCTGGGTTATTCCGCGCGCAAGGAAGACACGGTCCGCTGGCAGCGCATCCTGAACAGGAAAGGCTGGGCGGCGCATAACTGGCCTAAGGAATACGGCGGCCCCGGCTGGAACCCGGTGCAGCGCATGATCTTCCTGAACGAGAACCAGCAGGCGCCGGCGCCCGAGGTCTCGTCATTCGCCATCACCATGATCGGACCGGTGCTGATCCAGTTCGGCACCGATGCGCAGAAGCAGCGGTTCCTGGCGCGCGCGGCCAATCTGGACGATTGGTGGTGCCAGGGATTTTCCGAGCCGGGCGCCGGATCGGACCTCGCTTCGTTGAAGACCGCGGCCAAACGGGTCAACGGTCATTACGTCGTCAACGGGCAGAAAATCTGGACTTCCACCGCGCACCATGCGGATTGGTGTTTCGTGCTGGTGCGCACCAACCCGAACGCGGCCAAGCGGCAGGAAGGCATCTCCTTCCTGCTGGTCGATATGAAGACCCCGGGGATCACCGTCCGGCCGATCGTTTCAATCGACGGCAGCCACCATCTGAACGAGGTTTTCTTCGATGACGTGAAGGTTCCGGTGGAAATGCGGGTGCATGAGGAAAACCGCGGCTGGGACGTGGCGAAATATCTGCTTGGCAACGAACGCACCGGCATCGCGCGGCTCGGCAAGTCGCAGGAGCGGGTTGCGGCGTCCAAGGAAGCGGCGCGTCACGTACGGTGCAACGGCCGCCCGCTGATCGAGGACGCGGCGTTCCGCCAGCGCGTCGCGCAGCTTGAAATCGACATGAAGGCGCTGGAGATCACCCAGTATCGTGTCGTTTCCGCCTACTCTAAACAGCGGGATGGGCGGCCCGATCCGCTGTCCTCGGTGCTGAAGGTGAAGGGCACCGAGCTGCTGCAGGCGTCCACCGAGCTGGCGATGGACGTCGCCGGACCGCTGGCGATGCCGGTATGGGCGAAGGAACTGGCCGAGATCGCCAACGAGCCGGACCCGGAAGCCGAGTGGGCGGCGCAGGCGACCGGCAGTTATCTGTTCCTGCGCGCCGCCTCGATCTACGGCGGCACCAACGAGATCCAGAAGAACATCCTCTCCAAGGCTGTGCTGAGGCTCTGATGGATTTCGAACTCTCCGACGAACAGCGGCTGCTCGCCGACAGCGTCACCCGCCTGATGGCGGACCGCTATACATTCGAGGCCCGCAACGGGTTTTTGAAGCAACCATCCGGCTGGAGCGAGGAAATCTGGGGCCGCTACGCGGAGCTTGGATTGCTCGGCCTGCCGTTCGCTGAAGAACACGGCGGGTTCGGCGGCGGGCCGGTGGAGATCATGCTGGTGATGCAGGAACTCGGCCGCGCGCTGGCGCTGGAACCCTATCTGGCGACGGTTGTGCTGGGCGGCACGGCGATCCGACTGGCGGGCAGCCAGGACCAGCAATCGGCGCTGCTGCCCGCGGTTGCCGAGGGGCGCACCAAGCTTGCGTTCGCCCATAGCGAGCGGCAGGCGCGCTACGATGTTACCGACGTGCTGACCACGGCGAAGCGCGACGACGGCGGCTGGGTGCTCGATGGCACGAAAAGCGGCGTGTTGCACGGCGATTCGGCCGATACGCTGGTGGTGAGCGCGCGCACCGCCGGGGAGCGCGATGCGGCGCACGGCATCACGCTGTTTATGGTCGATGCAGCAGCACCGGGTGTGGCGCGGCGCGGCTATGCGATGCGTGACGAGAGCCGGGCGGCGGATATTTCGCTGACCGGCGTGCAGGTTTCGGATGCGTCGGTGCTGGGCGAGGTCGGCGAGGCGCTGCCGGTCATCGAGCGGGTGATGGAGGCGGGCATCGCGGCGATGGGCGCCGAGACGGTCGGCGCGATGGAGGCGATGCACGCGATGACGCTGGAGTACGCCCGGACGCGCGAGCAATTCGGCCGGCCGATCGGCCAGAACCAGGTGGTGCAGCACCGGCTTGCCGAAATGCTGATGTCGCTGGAGCAGGGCCGCAGCATGACCATGCTGGCGACCATGAGCGTCAATGAACCCGACGCCGCCGAGCGTGCGCGTAACATGTCGATGGCGAAGGTGGGTTATGGGCAGGCCGCGCGCTTTGTGTCGCAGCAGGCGATCCAGCTTCATGGCGGGATCGGCATGACGGAGGAATACGCGGTCGGGCACTATTTCCGCCGCTGCATGATGATCGAGCACACCTTCGGGGATGCCGCGTATCATCTGGCGCGGCTGGCGGAACAGGTGGAGTAAGCCCTACCATCGTGATTCCGGCGAACGCGGCCGGTCATGCCTGGACGGTAGGACGGAAAAGCGCAGCGCATTCCGCGGCCGTCACGGCGGATTGCGCTACGCTTATCCGCCCTACACCGTTGGGCGGAATTGGGGCATGACGTCGCGGCAGAGCAGCGCCAGCGAGTCCATCACCTGCGCGTGCGGGATGCGGCTGCCGCAGTTCATCTCCGCCAGGATGCCGTTCAACCCGAGTTCGTCTTGCAGTGCGTGCAGCTTGTCGGCGACCATCGCCGGGGTGCCGACGATGATTTTTTCGCGCAGCACTTCGTCGTAGTCGATGGTTTGCAGGCGCTGGCCGCGTTCGGCCCGCTGCTCGATCGCCCGCGCCCCGGCGCGGGTTGCCGAAATCGGCAAGCTGCGCGCCCAGGTAGCGGTAGAAATGCATGATACTTTCTTCCGGTTCGGCGCGCGCGCGGGCTTCGGTTTCGGCGACATAGACAGGCACGCGCAGGAACACCTGGCCTTCGCCGGGATGGCCGGCGGTGCGCCAGGCATCGCGATAGGCCTGGATGTTGGGCGCCAGTTCGGACAGCGTGCCCAGCCGCACCGCGCAGAAGATCGGGTAACCCAGCGCGCCGATGGCCGGATAGGTGTCCGCGCTGGTTGCCGCGATGCGGATTTCGGGATGCGGCTGCTGGTATGGTTTCGGCACCAGGCAGACGTTTTCGAAATGATAGAACTGCCCATCGAAGCTGAACCGCTCCTGGGTCCAGGCGCGGCGCACGATCTCCAGCACCTCGGCAAAGCGCTCGCGGCTTTCCGCGTACGATATGCCGTAGGCTTCGTAGGTGCGTGGGAAACCGCTGCGGCCGACGCCGAAGATCAGCCGGCCGTGGCTGATGTGATCGACGGTGGCGGCTTCCTCGGCAAGCCGCAGCGGGTGGCACAGCGGCAGCACCTGCACGGCGATGCCGATCTTCATGCGGCTGGTGCGGGTGGCGATGGCGCTGGCGATATTCAGCGGTGCCGCCAGCACGGAGCGGTCGGGGGCGACGTGCAACTCGGCCAGCCACATCGCATCCAGGCCCTGGGCTTCGGCGGCGTCCACCTGCTCGAACGATTCGGCGAAGGCGGCCGCCTCGGTCTGGCCCGGCACGCGCTGAAACTCGTGGAACATGCCGAATTCCATGTCCGTCCGCTCCTGGTTTTGAACCCGCCCGGCTTTGAACCGGATGGGCGGGGAGCGTAGAGTCGGGCGCGGAAACCCGCCAGAGGAGGGCAGCTTCGGTGCCGGAGATCGCCAAGGGACCGTCGGCCAAGGGACAATCTGTCGTGCTGCAACCCGAGGACGGCGATGCCTACTGGCAGCCGCTGCCGTCCACCGGCTACGTGATCAACAAGCTGACGCCGTATTGCACGCCGTACGACGATTTCGCGGCCGGCTTGCAGGTGCTGGAGCCGGGACGGCACATCCGCCGCCACGCGCATGAACGCAGCCACGAGATGCTGTTCTGCTATGCCGGCGAGGGCTGGGCCGAAATCGACGGCCGGCGACATGAGGTGCGGGCGGAAACCATGATCCTGGTCGGCCGTGGCGTGTGGCATACGGTGCACAACACCGGGCCGGGGCAGATGCGGCTGCTGTGGCTGATGATGCCGGCGGGGCTGGAGGACTGGTTCCGCGCCATCGGCCGGCCCCGCGTTGCCGGCGAGGCGATGCCGGCGCCGTTCGAGCGTCCGTCGGATATTGGCGATATCATGCGGCAGCAGCGGTTTGTTGCGGTGGACGGGTGACTGGGGAGGCTTGCTGGGCCCCCTCACCCAACCCTCTCCCCCGCCCCCTCCCACAAAGGGAGGGGCAATTGGGGCGCTTACCACCGGGCGGCGGCGGCGGTATCGAAGTCGCGGGCTTCCACCCACGCCTCCGCCCCGTCGGCAAACTGCTCCTTTTTCCAGAACGGCGCCTTGGTCTTCAACCAGTCGATCAGGAACGAGGTGGCCTCCAGCGCGGCCTGGCGATGCGCCGCGGCGGCCAGCACCAGCACGATGTTCGCGCCGGGAGGCAGCCGGCCGACGCGATGGATCACGGTGCATCCCAGCAACTGCCACCGCTGCCCGGCCTGCGCGACAATGCGGGCGATGGCACGCTCGGTCATCGCCGGGTAGTGCTCCAGCGACAGGGCGGCGATGGCGCGGCCCTGGTGGGCATCACGCACGGTGCCGATGAAGCACCCGATGCCGCCGATGTCGCTGCGCCCGGCGGTCATCGCCGCGGTTTCCGCGCCGATATCGAAATCCGCTTCCTGCACGCGAATGCATGTCATGCGATGCGGGTCCCTTTCAGCCGCCGGTCACCGGCGGAAAGAACGCCACCTCATCGCCCGGGCGAACCGCCGCCGAATCGTCGGCGAAATCCTGGTTGACCGCGCAGCGGATGGTGCGGCGGTTCTGGAACGCCGCGGCATGGCGCGGGCTGCGCTCAATCAGCCAAGCGGTGAGCTCGCCCACGGTCTGCACTTCGGCCGGCAGGACCACGACCTCCTGCCCGGTGCCGATGCGCTCACGCAGCCAGGCGAAATAGAGCACGGTCAGCGGCGGGGCCTGAGTTTCCATCCCCGGTATATAAGCGCTCTATTTCGGCGTGGGGACCGTCTGCACCGTGCCGTTCGAATTGATCACCGTGCTGGTCCCGTTGCCATTGGGAACGACGATGGCGGTGCTGCCGTTCGGCATCGTGATGGTTTTGTAGGCGCTGGTGCCGCCGCTGGTCACCCCGGTGCCTTGCGGCGTCTGGTAGGGCGCGCCGGCAACCGGCGGGCCGACCGGCGGGACGGCGGGAATGGCCGGGGGCGCCACCGGCGGGATCCTGGGCACCGGCGGGATCGTTTGCACAGGCCCGGGCGGCGTGGAGCTGCCGCGGGTGGCCGGCATCCGCGGCGGCGTCGCCTGGTTCGGCAACGGACCGCTCTCCTGCTCCAGATTTTCCAAGGTCGGCTCGGACTGCACGGGTCCGGGCCAGATATTCCCCGGCTCGGTGGTCAGCGGCGGCGCGCTGACCGGGATTCCCTGGGCGCGCCGCAGGTTCTCGGCATCACCGACCGGCATGTATGGGTCCTGCCCGGCGACGAACGGGAAGCTGTGCCAGGCGGTGAAGCCGCAGCCGGACAGGCTCAGGCAGAGGCCGAGCAGGGGAAGGCGCCACATGGGTCGAGGCTCCGAAAACGGACAGGGGCTGGGCTGGGCTGGACGGACCGGCGCCGCCCGGCCGATCGCGGCGCACTTTGCCGAGAGCGGGCGCGCCGCTCAAGCGTTCTGAACGGCGCTGGGGGTGCTCAGAAGCCATTCCGTGACGGTTGTGGCATCATTGAGCGGCAGGACCGGGCGGTCGCAGCGAAATTCCGCGGTGTCGGTGGCGACCGCGACCACGTCCGGCTGGGCCGGCCAGATCGGCGGCTTGCCCAGCGCCTGGCGATACACCTCCAGCTTGGGGAACGGATGCGTCTTGAACCCCTCCACCAGCACCAGGTCCACCGGATCGAGCCGCGCCAGCAGATCAGGCAATAAGGGTTCATCGCCGTCCGTTTCGTGCAGCAGGGCCCAGCGATGGGTGGACGCCACCAGCACTTCATGGGCGCCGGCCGCGCGATGGCGGAACGTGTCCTTGCCCGGACGGTCCATGTCGAAGCCGTGATGCGCGTGCTTGATGGTGGACACCGACAGCCCACGGCGCCGCAGCAGCGGCAGCAGCGCCGTGATCAGGGTGGTCTTGCCGCTGCCGGACCAGCCGACGATGCCGAGCACCTTCACGCCGTGGCTCAGGATGGCGGATGTGCGGCGCCGGGCGCGACGACAGTCGGGGCGGCGGCATTCGCCGCGGCCGCGTGCGGAGGCCGCGTGGTGGCGTGCTGCAGCCCGGCGGTCAGATAGTCCCACCCGGTCACCAGTGTCAGCGCGGCGGCGACCCAGAGCATCGCGGTGCCGATCAGGTTGACCGGGACGAAGGACAGATGAAGCAGCGCCGCGGAGGGGTCGCCGGCGAGCAACGTGCCGAGCGCGCCCATCTGAAAACCGGTCTTCCACTTGGCGAGCCGGGTCACCGGCAGGCCCATGCGAATGCCGGCGAGATACTCGCGCAATCCGCTGACCAGGATTTCGCGCAGCAGGATGATGATGGCCGGATACAGGGTCCAGCCGCTGAAGCGTCCCTCGCCGGCGAGCATCATCAGCGCGGCCCCGACCAGCAGCTTGTCGGCGATCGGGTCCAGCATGCGCCCGAAATCGGAGAGCTGCCGGCGGGTCCGGGCGAAATGGCCGTCCAGGTAGTCGGTGATCGCGGCAGCGCTGAACAGGACGCAGGCCGCGAAATCCGCCGCCGGCTGACGCAGCGCCACCAGCACCACCAGCACGGGGATGGCGGCGATGCGGGACAGCGTAAGCAGGTTCGGCAGATCGGTGAGCATGCCCGCCGACGGTACTGCGTGGGGGCTGCGGAGACCAGCCGCAAAATACTGGCATTCGGCGGCGCGACCCCCATCGCCTGGGGTGTTTCCGGACGGGGCGGCGATGGGCCGGGGCGCGTGGGACCTGTTCGTGGCCGCAGGCAGTTTGCTTTGAACCTTCTTCAGAGCATTCCCGTCCGGTGAGCACCACTTAAAGGGATCCTGTCCCGAGCCGTGGTGTAGGAACGGTGCTCCCGAGCAGCGTTGGCTGCGCAATCAGGCGGCCACGACGGGCAGGCTGATCGGGGCAGTATCGCTCACCGAGCCGAGGGTTTCCAGGCTCATGTATCGGCGCTGCACCGCCCATTCGTCATTCTGCTCGAGCAGAATGGCGCCAACCAACCGCACGATGGCCGCTTCATTTGGAAAGATACCAACGACATCGGTGCGCCGCTTGATCTCGCCATTCAGCCGCTCCAGCAGGTTGGTGCTGTGGATTTTGGCCCGATGCTCTTTGGGGAATGCTGTAAAAGCCAGCACATCGGCTTCGGCGTCGTCCATCAGGCCGGCCAGCTTCGGCACCCGTGGCCGCAGCTGGTCGGCGACATCACGCCACTGCTTGCGGGCGGCATCCGCATCATCCTGAGCAAAAGCAAATGCGGTGCCGATCCAGGCGGCAACGATACGCCGGTGGCTCTTGCCGGCGTGGGCCAGGGCGTGCGCATAAAATGCACCCGGCAGCGCTGCCAGCCGGCGTGCAGCACGCGACCCACGGCGGCCTTGAGCCCCTCGTGCGCATCCGAGATGGCCAGCTTGACGCCGCGCAGGCCACGCCGTGCCAGGCTGCGCAGGAAGTCGACCCAGAACGTATCGTCTCGGCTGCCGTGACAGTCGCAATCGGCGTCAGCAGCGACGGCCGGCGAGAGGTGTTGGGATTGGCGGTCGGCGCCAGCGCGCACCGGAGCAGCCGGTGGATGCCCGCTCCCGTGGACGTGACTGTTTCAGTTGCTACCGGCCACTGCGGCTGCTCCCCTCCAACAAAAAGGGGCGTCATCGCATCATTCCACCGCCAGCAACCGCCCGCCGTACAGCACCGGTCCGGTCGGCAGGCCGGTCGGCGATCCGCCGCGCGGCTCCAGGCTCACCAGAAGCTGAGTGTTCGGTGCCAGGGCCGCCGTGAGCCGACGCCCACTCGCCGGCAACACGCCGAGCGGGCGGGGCTTTGTTTCGCCCTCGGCGAGTGCCCACAGTTCCAGGTCCCGGTCGCTCGGCACGGACACCGCCCCGCTCGGCCGCACGGTCAGCGCACCGGCTGGCCCGGCGGTCGCGATGAGCACCGGTGCCCCACCGGTCATCGGCGCCAGCACCGCCATCAGCGGCGGCGCCGGCTGCCGCACCAGCATGAAGGCTGCCAGCGCAGCCGCCAAAGCGAGCGATCCGGCGGTCGTCGCCTGCCAGAACCGCACACGCCGCACCGTCGAAAGCTGCACGACCGTATCGCCGCTGCCAGCACCGGTGCTTGCTTCAATGCGGTGCCAGAGATCGGCCGGCGGGGGCACCGGAGCCGCCTGGGTCGCAAGCGGGATCAGCCGCCGTTCCCATGCTGCCACCGAATTCGGCAAACGCCGGGTCTTCGGCGAGCAGAGTGCGCGCCCGAGCCGCGTCGGCGTTCTCCAGCACGCCCATCACATGCTCGGCCGCCAGCAGGTCGCGGTCCTCGGCGTCGCTCATGACCCCAGGCACTCCCGTAACGACAGCAAGCCGCGGCGTATCGTCGATTTCACCGTGCCGAGGGGAATCCGCAGCCGTCCGGCCAGTTCGCTGTGCGACAATCCTTCGACGAAGGCCATCATCAGCAGGCGCCGCCGCTCGGCATCCAGCAGGCCGAGGCAGCGATGCAGCGCCGCCCCTTCGGCGGTGCTAACCAGTCGCGCCAATGCATCGGGTGCCGCATCCGGCTGGTCGTCGGCTTCATAGCCGGGAACCTCGCGGGACAAGCGGCGGACGATGTCGAGCGCGCGATAGCGCACCAGGCTGATCAGAAACGCCTCTGCACTGCCGCGTGCCGGGTCGAACCGGTGCGCCTGCTGCCAGACCTGCACGAAGGCATCGTGGGTGGCGTCGGCGGCCAGCGCGGACTGGCGGGTGATGCGCAGCGCGATGCCGTGCAGACGCGCGTTCCAACGGTCGTACAGCGTGCGGAACGCCTGACGGTCGCCGCCGGCGCAGTGACGCAGCAGCGTCGCGGTCTCGGCCGCATCCTGGGGGTCGGCGTCCGCGTTCAGGTTCGCCTCCTGTGTGTGCGGCTACTATACGGTCGTAGCGCGGAACGGATGCAAGAGGTGCGTCAAGCAGCCCAGGGATCGATGATCTCCACGCCGGTATCGACAAAATCGGCGATGTTGCGAGTCACCAGAACCTTGCGATTGACCATGGCCGTAGCCGCGATCAGCGCATCGGCCACCGGCCGCACGCGCTGTGCCATGATGCGGCCCCACGCCAACGCGACCTCGCCGTCGATCGGCAGGATGCGGTCGCCATAGGCCGAGTGCAGCCCATGCAACCACAACCGCAATGAGTTCGCCGCCACGCGATCGGTTCGCGCCCGTAGCTCGATACCCTTCATGACCTCGCCCAACGTGATGACGCTGAGGAACACCGCCGTGTCATCCACCGCACCCAGCCACCGTGTCGCGGCGGGCGTCTTCCGACGTGCCTCGGACAGCACGCAGGTATCGACCAGATAAGTCAGAGGTCGATGTCCCGGCCGGTGTCGGGCGAGCGATCGTTGATGGCTTCCACAAGCTCATCGGCCCAAGCGGGACCCTCGACCAGGTACTCCTTGAAGGGCTTCCGGGTGCGGGTCAGGCTGTCGTACGTATCGGCCGACAGGACCACGGCGGTGCGTTTGCCATGCACCGTCACCGTCTGCGGTCCCTGATCGCGGGCCCGCTTGACGACTTCGCTCAAACGGTTCTTGGCGTCTTGCAATTGCCAGTCGGACACGGGCGCCCCCTGCTCTGTCTAGACCGTCTAGATAGACTTCGTGCCTTACCAAGTCAAGTCCCTTCGTCCGGGGCTTCCAAATCCCGCGCCACCTCCGGCGCCCGCAGCAACCGGTCGATCTCCATCGCGTGTTCCAGGGCATCATCCGCCTGGAAACTGAGCTCGGGAGCGAACCTCAGTCGCAACGCATGCGCCACCTGCCCGCGCAGGAAGGGCGCAGCACGTTGCAGCGCCGGCAGCAGCGCGGCGACATCCGATCGGCCCAGGCGCCACACGAATGCCGTGGCGTGCTTCAGGTCCGGGCCGATCCGCACCTCGGTGACGGTGATCTGCGCATCCGCAAGGTCCGGATCGCGGAGTTCGTGGCGGGCGAAAACACCGGCCAGGACGTGGCGGATCTCTTCCGCCACTCGCAGTTGGCGCTGTGTCGGACCGGTCCGCTCTGCCTTCTTCAAGCCGGGACCATCTCCGTCTCGAAGCACTCGACCATGTCGCCTTCCTGCAGGTCGTGGAAGTTGGCGAACGACAGCCCGCATTCATAGCCGCGCGCCACCTCCCGCACATCGTCCTTGAAGCGTTTCAGTTGAGACAGCTCCCCGGTATGGATGACCACGTTGTCACGAAGCAGCCGAACGCCGGCGCCGCGTTTCACCAGCCCATCGGTCACCATGCAGCCGGCGACCTTGCCGGTCTTGGTGATGGTGAACACCTTGCGGATTTCGGCGTAGCCAAGGAACTTCTCGCGCGCCTTGGGGGCGGTTCGGCCCTTCACCAGCTTTTCAATGTCGTCCGCCACCTCATAGATGATCGAGTAATAGCGGATATCGACGCCGTCGCGCTGCGCCAGCTCACGCGCCTGGGCGGTGGCGCGCACGTTGAACGCGATGATCACCGCCTCCGACGCACGGGCAAGCTGCACGTCGCTTTCGGTGATCTGGCCGACTGCCGCATGCAGCACGCGCGCCTTCACTTCCTCAGTGCCTTGCTTCAGCACGGTGGCCTGGATCGCCTCGGCACTGCCCTGCACGTCGGCCTTGATGACGACCGTGACTTCCTTCTGCTCGCCGGCCTGGATGCGGGCCAGCATCTGATCGAGCGTGCCGCGCGCGGCGGCGCTGCCGGCCGCAGCCTTGTCGCGCAGACGCCGGCCGCGGAATTCGGTGATCTCCCGCGCGCGCGCCTCGTTCTCGACCACCACGAACGGTTCACCCGCCGACGGCACGCCGGCGAGGCCAAGTATTTCAACGGGCAACGACGGTCCGGCGTCCTTCAGGGCGCGCCCCTTGTCGTCCAACACCGCCCGGACGCGGCCCCATTCGGCGCCGGCCACGACGATGTCGCCCTGGTGCAGCGTGCCCTTCTGGACCAGCACGGTCGCCACCGGTCCGCGTCCGCGGTCCAGCCGGCTTTCGATAACGGAGCCTTCGGCGGCGCGCGTCTGGTTGGCCTTCAGGTCGAGGATCTCGGCCTGCAGCACGATCGCTTCTTCCAGCTTGTCGAGCCCGGTCTTCTTGAGCGCCGAGACTTCCACGTCCTGCGTCTCGCCGCCCATTTCCTCGACCACGATATCGTGGCTCAGCAGCTCCTGGCGCACCCGACCGGGGTTGGCGTCCGGCTTGTCCATCTTGTTGATGGCGATGATGATCGGCGCGCCGGCCGCCTTGGCGTGCCGGATCGCCTCGATGGTCTGCGGCATCACCCCGTCATCGGCGGCCACCACCAGCACGACGATATCGGTCACCTGCGCGCCGCGGGCGCGCATGGCGGTGAACGCCTCGTGGCCCGGCGTGTCGAGGAAGGTGATCCGCTGTCCGCTCGGCATTTCCACCTGATAGGCGCCGATGTGCTGGGTGATCCCGCCGGCCTCGCCGCCAGCCACATCGGTGGAGCGCAGCGCATCGAGCAGGCTGGTCTTGCCGTGATCGACATGGCCCATGACGGTGACGACGGGCGGCCGCGGGGATGAGTTCGGATTCGGTATCGACCGCGCCTTCCAGGCCGATCTCGACATCGGATTCCGAAACGCGGCGCGCACGGTGGCCGAACTCCTGCACCACCAGCTCGGCGGTGTCGGCGTCCAGCGTCTGCGTGACGGTTGCCATGACGCCGAGCTTCATCAGCGCCTTGATAACCTCCGGCGTGCGTGCGGCCATGCGGTTGGCCAGTTCCTGGACGGTAATCTGTTCGGGCAGCACGACGTCGCGCACGACTTTCACCTGATCGGAACGAAGCAGCTCGAGTTCGGCCTGACGCCGTTCGCGCTCACGCTGGCGGCGGACAGACGCGAGGCTGCGGACCCGCTCGTCCTCGCCTTCGATGGCGGCCTGCACGTCGATGCGGCCGGCCCGGCGGCGGTCGTCGACGCCCTTCTTGGGCGCCACGACCGGCGGCTTGCGCGGCGGCAGTCCCGTGCCGGTTCGGCGGGGCCGGGCGTGCATCGTCGTCGTCCTCCGCGGCACGACCGGTGCGCAGGCGAAGCGTCTCGGTCGGGGCCGGGCGCTGGCCGGAGCGCTGCCCGGGCGGCGGCGTGCTTCCTCGGCTTGCCGGGCGGCCGGTGCGCGGCCGGTCGAAGCAGTTGTCGGCGGATGCGGCCGGCGCGGCTTCGGCGGCCTAGCCGCGCGGCTTCCTCCGCGGCCAGCCGCGCCGTGGTCTCGGCCAGTTGGCGCGCCTCTTCCTCGGCGGTCCGGCGGCCTTCTTCCTCGCGCCGGCGGGCTTCCTCGGCGGCCGAGAGGATGGAGATCTTTTCCTGCTCGCGGCGTTCGGCATCGCGCTTGGCCGATTCACGCTGCTGCTCGACCAGGGCGCGCTGGCGCGCGGCCAGTTCGGTCGCGGTCAGCGCGCGCGCCGGCCCGCCGGACGCCGGCCGCCCGCCGCCAGGACCGCCACGCATTGCCGGCGCCGGAGCACCGGGCGCGCCGGCCGGTGCGGGGCCAGGGGCGCGCTTCTTGCGCACCTCAACCTGCACCACCTTCGACCGCCCGTGGCTGAAGCTTTGCCGGACCGAGCCGGCATCGACCGTGCGGCCGAGTTCCAGACGTCCTGCCGGCCGCAGCGAGAGCCGGCCCTTGCCCGCGTCCTGATCGTTGGTTTCGCTCATTTACCCGCCCGCTCTTGACCCAAGTGTCGGGCCGCGCCCGACCGTTCAACCCGTATGTCCGGCGATTACCCCAGAGTGCCCCAATCCCGACAGCCGTCCGTCTTCAAGCGCCATCAGACTCCGCCAGTTCGCCCGGCGCGACCGCCACATGCACCACGTGGTCGCGACCGAACACCGCGCCCAAAGCCGCCGCCGGCAGGGGCGTCAGAACCGGTATCTCCGTTGAGATGCCCCTCATGCCCCCGAGGATCCGTCCATTTGGAACCGCCGCCGCTCCTCGCCTCGCTGCCGTCCGACGCCTGCAGGATCAGCGCGGCGCGGCCGCTCCGGACCCACTCCCGCGCCTTTTCGAACCCGGCGACGGCCTGGCCGGCCCGCCGGGCAAGACCCAGCAACTCCTCGATCCGCCGGGCGATGCCGGTCCTGACACACGTCCGCAAGGTCCTGCGGCACGTTCACCGGACCTCGCGCGGCGCGCGCGAAAGCGCCCCGGGCACGGGCGGTTTCTAGCACATCGCCGCGGGCGCTCAACCACATTCCCCGGCCGGGCAGCCTTGCAGCGAGGTCAGGCACCAGCGCCCGATCGGGGCCGACGACGAAACGGATCATGCGCTCCTTCGGCAGGCGTTCGCGGGTGACGATGCAGCGCCGCAGCGGGCCGATTTCCGGTTCGTCGTCGGCTTGCGGGTCCAGCAGTTCGGGTTCAGTCGTGGCCGGCCTCCTGCGCCACGGCGGCAGCATTTGCGGCCCCATCGTCGCCGGCGAACCAGTGCGCGCGGGCGGCCATGATCACGGCATTCGCGGTTTCCTCGTCCATGTTGTCGGCGCCGACGATCTCGATCAGCTCGTCGGAGGCGAGATCGGCGAGATCGTCGAGCGTCTTCACCCCTTTCTCGCCAAGCGCGACCAGCATCGCCGGGGTCAGCGCCTCGATCGCGGCGACCTCATCGGTGACGCCCAATTCGACCCGGCGCTCGTTCAGTTCGGTGTCGCGGCGGGTCAGGAACGCCTCGCCGCGACGGATCAGCTCGGCGGCGATGTTTTCGTCGAAGCCTTCGATCGAGGCCAGTTCTTCCTCCGGGGTGAACGCCAGTTCCTCCACCGAGTTGAACCCTTCGGTCACCAGCAGTCCGGCGATCACGTCATCGACGTCCAGCGCTTCGACGAACAATCCGCTGCGGCGGCGGAATTCCTCCTGGCGGCGCTCGCTTTCCTCGGCTTCGGTCAGGATGTCGATGTCCCAGCGGGTGAGCTGGGAGGCCAGGCGCACGTTCTGGCCGCGCCGGCCGATCGCCAATGAAAGCTGGTCGTCCGGCACCACGACTTCGACGCGGCCGGCTTCTTCGTCCATCACCACCTTGGTGACCTCGGCGGGGGCCAGCGCGTTCACCACGAAAGTGGCGGCCTGGGGCGACCAGGGGATGATGTCGATCTTCTCGCCCTGCAGTTCCTGCACCACCGCCTGCACGCGCGAGCCGCGCATGCCGACACAGGCGCCGACCGGGTCGATCGAGGAATCCCGGCTGATCACCGCCATCTTGGCGCGGCTGCCGGGGTCGCGCGACACCGCCTTGATCTCGATGATGCCGTCGTAGATCTCCGGCACCTCCTGGGCGAACAGCTTGGCGAGGAAGCCCGGATGCGTGCGCGACAGGAAGATCTGCGGTCCACGCAGTTCCTCGCGCACGTCGTAGATGTAGGCGCGCACGCGGTCGCCGTTGCGGAAACTTTCGCGCGGGATCAGCTCATCGCGGCGCAGCAGCGCCTCGGCGCGGCCGAGTTCCACCATCAGGTTGCCGTACTCGGTGCGCTTGACGCACGCCGTTGATGATCTCGCCGACGCGGTCCTTGAATTCCTCGAATTGCTTCTTGCGCTCGTATTCACGGACGCGCTGGACGATGACCTGCTTGGCGGTCTGCGCGGCGATGCGGCCGAAATCGATCGGCGGCAACGGGTCGATCAGGTGCTGGCCGACCTGGATGTCGGGCTGGAACTTGCGGGCGATATGGACGGGGATCTGGGTTTCCTCGTTTTCCACGGTCTCGACCGCTTCGGTCCAGCGCGACAGGCGCACGTCGCCGGTCTTGCGGTCGATGGTGGCGCGGATGTCCTTCTCGTGGCCGTACTTGGCGCGGCCGGCCTTCTGGATGGCCTGCTCCATCGCCTCGATGACCTCTTCCCGGTCGATGTTCTTTTCCCGTGCCACGGCGTCGGCGACGAGCAGCAGCTCGGGACGTGCAATGGAGGTTTCCATGATGGCCTCTTCAGTGGTCCATAGACAGTTGGTCGGTCAATTGGTTTGCGCCGGTGCGGCGGTCGCGGCGATCAGCGCGTCGGTCAGCACCAGCCTGGCGCGGCGGATGTCATCAAGCGGAAGCGCGACCTCGGTTCCGTCGTCCAGGCGCAGCCGTGCGGTGCTGTCGTCGGCGCCCAGCACGACGCCGGAGAAGCGTTTGCGGCCGTCGATCGGCGCCGCTGTTTCAGCGCGCGCCAAATGCCCGGCGAAGCGGTTCCAGTCCTTCGTCCGCGTCAGCGGCCGGTCGATGCCGGGCGAGCTGACCTCCAGCATCCAGGCACCGGGCAGCGGGTCGGCAACGTCGAGCACGGCGCCCAGGGCGCGGCTGATCCTTTCGCAATCTTCCACCGTGATCTGCCCGCCATCCGCCCGGTCGGCCATGACCTGCAAGGTGGGCCGGTCGCGACCGATCAGGGTGACGCGCACCAGTTCGTAGCCCATGTCCGTGAGCGTCGGCGCCACGATCGCGGCGAGTCGGGGTTCCAGCGGCTGGGTCGGCTTGTCAGCGTCCAAAACAAAAAAGGCGGCCCGCGAAGGCCACCCCCCGTAACTGAGCGGAGAATGATTGTGCGCAAGAGATAGCGTGCAGGGCGGCCGGACGCAAGGCCTGAGGGTTATGTCGTCAGAGGCGGCGGAAGGACGCTGGGCCGCGCTTCGCGCTTCCCGCAGGTCGCCACAGGGCGGGTGCAGCGCAGCGGACCCCGCCGCAAGCTGCGTCCGCCGAACCCGCCGTGGTGCCGGCCGACCGGCAGGGGCCGCCCGTCGCCCGGCCATCAGCCGACTACGCTCGGCCGCTCAGTCAAGCGGTAGCGACACCCAGCGAAGTCCAGACGGTTCCGCCAGCAGCATCGGCACGAATGGGCGCTTTTCTTTGACTTCGTCGTCCACACCTCTCGCTACATCATCGAGCGATGTGACCGCCATGCCGCGCACCTGCACAATCACGGTTCCTGCGTTGATGTTGCTGTTAGCGGCCGCGCTGCCAACCGCAACCCCTGTAATCACTACACCTTGTTGCTGAGCACCAAGACGATACCTTGCACGAAGCTCTGGGGTGATCGCCGCCATTTGCAGACCAAAATTGACCCGCGCCTCGGGAGGAAGTTCCGGCTTGGGGACACCCGGTTGGCCCAGGAAAGTTTCCATCATCTGGTTCGCGGGCCGCTCGGCCAGAGTGACGGGCACCGTTTGCTGATTGCCGTCGCGCAGGACGCCCAGAAGTACGATTGTCCCCGGCACCGTCTGGAGCACAGTGCGCAACAGGGCGCGGCTATCCGCCATGAACTGGTTGCCGAACGAGGTGATGATATCGCCGGCGCGAAGGCCCGCCTGTGCTGCCGGACTGCCATCCAGCACCTCCAGCACGATCGGACCCCCACGGTCCTGGGAGTCCGTAGGCACCGGCCAGATCAGGCGTCAGCGACTGGACCCGCGCACCGAGCCATGCGGGCTTGAGCCTGCCCGACTGCATCTCGTGCATATGGGTCACGATGAACTTCGCGTCGTTGATCGGGATCGCGAATCCGATGCCGAGATTACCTATACTTGTGCCGGTCGTGTAAAGGGAGGAGTTGATCCCGATCACCTCGCCATCGGCGTTGAACAGCGGACCACCCGAGTTGCCCTCGTTGATCGCGGCATCCGTCTGCATGTAGTCGTCGAACGGGGTGAAGTTCAGGTCGCGATTGAGGGCGCTTATGATGCCGGTCGTCACCGTGCTGGTGTGGTGCAGCGGATTGCCGATCGCGATCACAGAATCACCCTGACGCACCGCGTTGCTGTCACCGAGCTTGACCGGGGTGAAAGGTCTGGCAGCCCGTATCTTAATCACCGCGATGTCACAGCACATCGCCTCGGCGATGAGGTCCGCGGGATACTGCAGGCCGTCACTCATGCTGACCCAGAAGTTGACTCCGTTGTGCACGACATGTTTGTTGGTCACGACGATCCCGTCGGTGCTCACGATGAACCCGCTGCCGTACCAAATGCTTTTGTCGGGTTCTGAGGCCTCGGCCATGACTGATTTTCCAGGCGGGACCTGCACATCCTTGTAGCGGGTCGTCGTGATGTTGACGACGCTCGGCATGAGGGTGGCGACCAGGTTGGGAAGACCCGCATCGGCGAACCCGCGGGCGTCGGCCGGGGAAACGGCCGCGAGTCCGAACACCAGCAGGACTGCTGCCAAAAGCCGGACGGCCCTTCCGAGTGCAAAGTGGCAACCGATGGCCTTGCGTGTCGATTTCATGTGCCAGCCCCCGTTGACATGCTGCGGTCCCGGATCGGGACGCTCCGGTTCATTTGAACTTGGGACCGATTGTGCTCGCTCCGGATGCTTGTTGGCTATCCAAATCCGGAAAACAGGTGGGCCGTCGCCCGACCACTCCCGCGAACGTGGGGCGGACCGCGCTGGCCTCGATTTAGAGATGGTGTCGCATTGGCGACCCCGACCGGCCGTTGGGAACAAAGACCTGGGCGGCCGCAGTCGCCGGCCATGAGACTAACGGCCCACGTATTCTCCCCTCCTGGCGGTTATTTCGGGCCCGGCTAAGCCCGGATCAGCACTTCCTGCCCCACGCCGGCCCCGTTCGCCCGCCGCCCGAACAATGGATCGAGCTGCGTCCGCCATAGCTTCAGCGCCGCGCCGATCGCCTGATGCATGTCGAGATACTTGTATGACCCCAGCCGGCCGCCAAAGAACACGTCCGGCTCGGCTGCGGCCCGTGCGGCGTAGCGGTGATAGACCGCCCGATCCTGCGCGGTTCCGATCGGGTAGTAGGGTTCGTCCGCCACCCGCGCCGCCCGGCTGTACTCGCGAAACACCACGCTGCGCGGGCCGTGAGCGGCGCTCGGGGTGAAGGTGGCGAAACTCGTGCACCCGCGTGTACGGGATATCGGCATCGGTGTAGTTCATGACGGCGCAGCCCTGATGATCGGCGACATCGAAGACCAGTTCCTCGAAATCCAGCGTGCGCCAGTTCAGGCGTCCTTCGGCATAGTCGAAATACCGGTCGATTGGTCCGGTGAACACGACCGGCAGGCCGCGCGGGAGCAGCGGGCGAAGGGTGAAATAATCCACGCCGGTGGTCACGGTGATCTGCCGCTGGGCGATCATCCGGTGGAACAGCGCGGCATAGCCGTCCGTCGGCAACCCCTCGAACCGGTCGCTAAAATAGCGCGCGTTGAAATCGAACCGGACCGGCAGGCGGGTGATGATGTCGGCCGGCAGCTCGCGCGGGTCGGTCTGCCACTGCTTGGCGGTGTAGCCGCGGATGAATGCCTCATACAGTGGCCGGCCGATCAGGCTGATCGCCTTCTCCTCCAGGTTGCCCGGCTCCTTGCCGGCCAGCTCCTGCGCCTGTTCGGCCAGCATCGCACGCGCCTGGTCGGGCGTGCAGGCGCGACCGAAGAAACTGCAGATCGTCCCGAGGTTGATCGGCATCGGGTACACCCGCCCGCCGGCGGTGGCCAGCACGTGATGCCGGTAGCCGGTGAAATCCGCGAACCGGTTGACGTAGTCCCAGATTGGCTTGTCGTTGCAATGGAACAGATGCGAGCCGTAGCGGTGGACCTCGATCCCGGTATCGGCGTGGATTTCGCTCCAGGCGTTGCCGCCGATATGTGGGCGGCGCTCCAGCACCAGCACGCGCAACCCGCGCTCGGCGGCTGCCCGTTCGGCGATGGTCAAGCCGAAAAAACCGGCACCGACCACCACCAGATCGGCGGTCGCGAGAAGCCCCGATAGGTCCATGCGGGGCTTAGGCGATCGCCGGGATGCGCGCGGCGCTGCCCGGCAGCATCCGCTCCGGCCCGCATTGCGCCTCGGGCGAGAGTGCCAGCATGGTCGATGCATGCGCCGGCGGGACCAGCACCCATCCGGTGGTCACTGCAGCAATCGCGCAGCACCGCGATCGCTTCGACCATCTGCCCGGTGCTGCGGCATATCATGTATCGCGGCGGCGGCTGCGCGGCGCAACCAAAATGGCCGTACCGGTAGGAGTGCCGGATCTCCTGGCCGAACCGGTGCAAAATCGCCACCAGCCCGCCGGAGAACAGTGCGGCCAGATGGGCGTTGCCGCCCTGTACGGTGATATGGCACGAGGCGTTGCGCATAGAGCCGAAGCTTGAACTCGTTATAGCCGGTCCGCGGGCGGATCTCGGCGGCCAATTCGTCAAACAGCCACACCTCGGGGAAGCGTCGCACCAGCGCCAGGTCGCCGAACCCGAGGTCCGGCTGGTGGTCGCGCGAATATCCCGCCGGCTCCGCCAGGATGCCCGGCCGCAGATAGACGATCTGGTAGCGGTCACCCAGTTCGGCGAATGCGTGCTGGAGCAGGTCCAGCGGCAAGTAATTGACCGGGTCCCGCCCCCATTCGACGCTGTATTTGTTATGCACGACCAGCAGCGGCTTGTCGGTTTCGAAGCTGCCGTCGCGATAGCGGGCGCGGTAGTCCGGAAAGCTTTCGAAGGCGGAGCGGCGCAGCCGTGATCGTCACGCGTCGGCAGCCAGGACGGCCGGCCGACCGGCCAGACGAAGCGCCGCGGCTCTGATTTTTCCGCGATCTGGTCGGGATCGAGGAAAAAATAGAACGCGCCCATCCCCGCGTAGGTGCGGAATCCGCCGTCCGCGCATCAGACCGGCCTGGGACAGCCAATGGATGAACGGCACGAACGAATTCACCTCGGCGCCGAATTCGCCGGTGAATTCCAGGGTTTCAGGCAGTTCGGCGGTCAGCGGAAACGGCGAGGCCGGAAGCGCGTCCATGTCCGGGTCGATCCTTCGAGAGCCGACCGGAGTGTGCGACCGACCTGCTAACGCCCGATTAACCCGAAGTCCCGGAGCAGGCGGGTCGTATGCGTGTCCTGCGCCGGCGTCGCCCGCAGCAGTGCGTGGAGATCGTCCGGTTGGTCGATATCAAGTGCGATCCCGGGCAACGCCACCACCACCGGCTCGATCCCTTGCCGGCGAGCCGCGTCCAGATGCGGGAAAAAGCTGTCATCGCCGAACCGCAGCGGCACGGCATTGGGGGGCGCCAGCAGCACCGCGTTGGATCCGCGCTCATCGTGAGCCGGTGCGATGGTGAAAGAGGGCGCTGGCCGGCGCGCGGCGCAGAGCGTCTCGATCTCGGCGGCGGTGATGCGGGGGATGTCGCCGGGCAGCGCCAACATCGCGGCGACGCCCTCGGCGGCCAGCGTCTCGGCCATTGCGGCGACCGCAGCAGTGTGCCCGTCCTCCGACCGGATTTGCACGACGCGCGCACCGAAGCGGCGAGCCAGCGCGGCGGCAAGCGGGTCGGCGGTGTTGACCATGATCCCATCCAGCGGCGCGGCGGCGAGCGCCGACAGCACGTCCTTCAGCATCGCCGCGGCGAGCGATTGGCGCTCGGCCTGGCTGAGCAGCGAGGACAGCCGCTGCTTGGCATCGGCGAACCGCTTGACCGGCAGCGCGGCCCACAGGCCGGTCACCGCAGCGCCGCCGCCGCGTCCAGCACGATGCGGGCCAGTGTTTCCTTCTCGGCCAGGCTGGTCATCAGGACGGATCGCCAGGGTGACACGCGGGCGCAGGCCATGCAGCGTCCCCGCATCCGCGCGTGTCGGCGACATAGCCGTCCAGCAGTTCGCCATAGCGCTCGGCGACGGCGCGGGCGCCGGGCTCGATTCCCAACTCGGCCATGATCTTGGCGGTCGGACCCTTCACCGCGCGACCGCCGATGATCGGGGAGACCGCGACCACCGGCGCGTCCGTCGTCATGCAGTGCGTCGCGCAGCCCGGGAATGGCGAGGATCGGATCGATGCTGATGAAAGGGTTCGAGGGGCAGATCACCACCGCTTCCGCGTTCCGCAACGCGGCAAGCAGGTCGGGATGCGGGCGGGCGCGCTCGGCGCCGTCGAACGCGAGCGCGCGCACCGACAGGTGCAGTCCGCTGGCGCACGAAATAGTCCTGAAAGCCGATCCACCCCGCCTCGGTCTGCACCTGCGTGCGCACGGGATCGTCGCTGGCTGGCAGCACGCGTGGACCGACGCCGAGCCGCCGGCACAGATCGGCGGTAATCGCCGACAGGGTTTCCCCGGCCCGCAGGCGCATCGAGCGCTCCATGTGCAGCGCAAGGTCGCGGTCGCCGAGCCGGAACCAGGTCTCGCCGCCGAGCGTCGCCAGCGTCTCCATGAACGACCAGGTCTCGTCGCGCCGGCCCCAGCCAAGTTCGTGTTGTCCAGGCCGGCCAGCGTGTAGGTCAGCGTGTCGAGATCGGGGGAGATGGACAGCCCGAGGTGGTCGAAATCATCGCCGATATTGCCGACCACCAGCAGGTCCCCGGGCGGCAGCACACGGCTCAGTCCCAGCGCCAGCTTGGCGCCGCCGATCCCGCCGGACAGCGCGACGATCACCGGAACAAATCCTCCTCGGCGGGGCGGATCAGGGCGGCGGCGGCAGTGTCCGGGGCGGCGCTGATCCAGCGCAAGCCGCGGACAACCACCACCGGTTGCGCCTCGTCGGCCTGGCCCTGCAGCAGGGAGGCGGCGGCGGCGATCTCATCGGCGAAGCCGAGGATGCTGACCTCCAGGGTGCGGCCGAACAGGTCGGGTCGGCCGCGCAGATCGATCAGCGCCGGCAGGCCGGCGGCGCCGATCGCGATGCCGCAGGTGCCGCGGCGCCAGGGGCGGCCGAAGCTATCGTTGATCACCACGGCGATCTCGACCCCGCAGCGCCCGGCCAGTGCGTCGCGCAGGCGCGCGGCCGAGCCGTCCGGATCGCGCCGGCAGCAGCAGCACGCGTTCCGCATCGCCAGGTGCCGCGACATTGGAGTGATCGACGCCCGCGTTGGCCATGACGAAGCCGAGCCGGTGCTGCATGATCAGCAGGTTCGGCCGGTGGCGCACGACGCGCACGGATTCCGACAGGATCACCTCGACCAGGCGCGGGTCCTTGCCGGTTTCGGCCGCAAGTTCGATGGCGGCGGCGGAGGGCGTGACTGGCGTCGAGCTCGACCAGCCGGCCTTCGGACTTCGAGACGATCTTCTGAGCAACCACGAGCACATCGCCGGGGCGCAGCTCGCGGTGCGCGCCGGCGAGTCCGTCGGCGATCAGCGCGGCCAGGTCGTCGCCGGCGCGCACCATGGGCAGGCCGGGTACGGCGAACAGTTCCAGCGCGGTATGCGGGGTCATTGCGCCGGGCCGCACTCGCTCCCCCTGCCGCCTCCCACAAGGCGTGGGGATTCGATGTGCGAGGGTCTCATCCGAACCGCTGGCGCAGTTTCGGCAGCACCTGCGCGCCATACAGCCGGAGAAAGCGCTCCTGGTCGGGGCCGGGCGCGTGGAACACGAGATGGCGGAAGCCGAGTTCGACGTAGGGGCGGATGCGCTCGACGTGCTCATCGGGGTCGGTGGAAACGATCCAGCGGCTGGCGGCGCGTTCGACCGGCAAGGCGGCGGCGAGGCGTTCCATTTCCCGCGGGTCATGGACCGAGACCTTTTCCTCCGGCGTCAGTGCCAGTGCGGCCCAGTGCCTTGTGTCGTCCATCGCGCGCTGATGATCGGTATCGAACGACACCTTCATCTCGATCATCCGGTCATAGGCACGGTCGGGCTGCGGCCGACGCCTTCAACCCCTCGGCGAGGTTGGGCAGCAGGGTTTCGGTGTACAGCTCGGTCCCCTTGCCGCTGGTGCAAATGAACCCGTCGGCATTGCGGCCGGCGTATTTGGCAACCAGCGCGCCGGCGGCGGCCACGTAGATCGGCACCGGCTGGTCCGGGCGGTCGTAGATGGTGGCGTCCTTGGTGTGGTAGTACTGGCCATCGAACGTGACGTGCTGCTCGGTCCAGAGGCGCGCTGATCAGGGTCACCGCTTCGCGCAGCCGGGCGAAACGCTCCTTGAATTCGGGCCATTGCATGCCGGTGGCGGGCACTTCGTTCAGCGACTCCCCGGTCCCGACGCCGAGGATGACGCGGCCCGGGAACATCGCGCCTAACGTGCCGAACACCTGGGCGATCATCGAGGGGTGATAGCGGAAGGTGGGCGTCAGCACGCTGGTGCCCATGATGATGCGTTGCGTGCTGGCGCCGAGCGCGCCGAGCCACGCCAGCGCCGAGGGCGCGTGCCCGTCGGTGTGCTTCCACGGCTGGAAATGGTCGCTGACGAACACCGAATCGAAGCCGGTCTGCTCCGCCAGGACCGAGAACGCCAGCAGCTTGCGCGGATCGAACTGCTCCGCCGATGCCTTGTAGCCGAGCCTGAGCATCGCTGGTTCCTCCGTCTGCCTTGTGAGCGTCTGCCTGTGGGCGTGTGCCTTGTGGCGTGTGCCTGGCGGGAAGCTAGTGCGCGGCGCAGATCGGCTCAACCGGCAGCCTGGACCGCCCTTCCGCCGCCCGCGTAGCCTCGGGCAACCGTGTCCTGGAGGAAATGTTCGAATGGCCGATACCGAGATCGACACCATCCGCGCAATGCTCGCTTCGCGTCCCCGTCCGGTGGAACTGGGCGAACGGCGGCAGCGGCTGGATGCGCTGGGCGCCCATTACCCGCTGCCGGCGGATGTGCGCGTCGAGGCGATCGACGCCGACGGGGTGTCGGCGGAATGGACCTCGACGCCGGGGGCGGACCCGGCCTGCGTGATCCTGTTCCTGCATGGCGGCGGCTACATTTCCGGCTCGATCGACAGCCATCGGCACATGATCGCGCAGGCCGGACGCGAGGCGCGGGCGCGCACGCTGGCGCTCGGGTATCGGCTGGCGCCCGAGCATCCGTTCCCGGCGGCGTTGCAGGATGCCATCGCCGGTTATCGGTTCCTGCTGTCACACGGCATCCAGCCGGGCCGCATCGCGTTGGCCGGGGAGAGTGCCGGGGGCGGGCTGGCCATCGCCACGCTGGTTTCGTTGCGTGACGCCGGCACGGCGTCTGCCGGCCTGCACGTGGTGCAGTTCGCCCTGGGTTGATCTGGAGGTCACCGGCCCCAGCATCGTGGAAAAGGCCGCGGTCGATCCGTTGATTCAGAGATCGTACCTATCGGAACTCGCGGCGGCTTACCTGAACGGTGCCGATCCGCGCACGCCGCTGGCGTCTCCGCTATACGCCGATCTCCGGGGATTGCCGCCGTTGCTGATCCAGGTCGGCGCCGCCGAAACGCTGCTGGATGATGCGGTCCGGCTGGCGCGCGCCGCCGGGGCGGCGGATGTGCGGACGACGCTGGAGGTGTGGCCGGACATGATCCATGCCTGGCACCTGTTCTATCAGCAGGTGGCGGCCGGACGCCGTGCGCTGGCCTCGGTGGGGGCATTCATCCGCTCGGCGGTGGGCGCGACGGCATGATCCAATGGATCGAGTCGCAGCCGACCGCGGAGATTGCGGTGGTGGTTTTCGGGTTCTGCTATGGTTTGGCTGCGGTGGTCTTCATTGCGGCGACCTGGGCCTCATCGCGGCCGTTTGCCGGCGCGCTGAAAGCGACCTCGCCGGGGATGCTGACCCCGCTATCCTTGATCGCCGGCCTGCTGATCGTGTTTCTTGCGGCGCGCGTGTGGTCCAACCTGGATCGCGCGAACACCTACATCGCGCAGGAGGCGAGTACGATCCGCGAGGCCGTCCTGCTGGCTGACGCGCTGCCCGCGGATGAGCGGACCAAGCTGCAAGCCGCCATCCAGACTTATGTCCGTTTCGTCGTCACCGAGGATTTTCCAACGATGGCCGACGATCATGCGAGCCTGCGCCAGCCGCCCGCTCTGACCGATGCGCTGGACACGCTGCTGGCGTTCGTCCCGGCGGGAGCCGGGCAGCAACTGGCGCAACAGCGCGCCATGGTG
Organism: uncultured Pseudomonadota bacterium; assembly: GCA_963764525.1. GTDB lineage: Bacteria > Pseudomonadota > Alphaproteobacteria > Acetobacterales > Acetobacteraceae > DATDIC01. Next base: position 184,330 of record CAVXTC010000036.1, read on the forward strand.
GCGGTCGAGCAGGCAATGGAGGCGCGGCGTAACCGCATCCTGCTGAGCCGGACAGCCATCGAGCCGATCCAATGGCTGGTGGTCGTGGTAATGGATGCTTTGATCCTGTTGACGATCGCCATGGTGCACGTGGATCGGCGGTCCACCGTGGCGGTCAACCTGTTCATCTCTCGACGGCGATTGCCGCCTGCCTGGTGCTGCTGATGGTGAACGACCGGCCGTTCGCCAGCGGCGGCTACACCGTGCAGCCGGATGCACTGCGGGAGATCGGCGCGGAGTAGCGGGGCGGGGTTGCCAGAGGGACGGGCCGGGGGTAGGAAACGGCCCGCGTTGATCCGGATTTGCTGCTGTAGCTCAGTGGTAGAGCACCCCCTTGGTAAGGGGGAGGTCGAGAGTTCAATCCCCTCCAGCAGCACCAGATTCAGTGAAATGTCGGACCGGTAACCGTAGGGCGTGTGTGGAGGGCCCGCACGATGCACGGCCTCAATGGGAGAAAATCTGACCTGGTGCGATTGCGGTCGTGTGTCCGGCCTGGTTGGTGCGGCACTCGGCCGCTGGCCCAGATGGGTTCCGCGATCCGCGCCCAAACGGAAAAGCGACCTTGATGGCCACCACCCTACGCGGGTTTGCGGATCGTCGGCGCGACCGATCAGCATCTCTCCTTGTCAGTCCTGCACCGGCGGCACGAGCGTCAGGCGGCGACCTTGGAAGGCCGATACGCCTCGCCGCTCGTCGGCATGGCCCAGATGATCCGGGCCATCTTGTTGGCCAGAGCCACCGCCGCGAGCCTGCGCGGCTTGCGCTCCAGCAGGTTCAGCAGCCAGGCCGAGCTGGCTGGCCGGCCTGGCCTGGCGTGTTGGATCACGGTGGTTGCCCCCAGCACCAGCAGCGACCGCAACCGCTCATCGCCGGCTCGGCTGATGCCGCCCAGGCGCTGCCGCGGGGCCGTCCACCCCAACGGATAAGCGCAGCGCATTCCCCCGAACGAAGCTGGCATCACAGCCGCACCCGCACGCCGGCGAAGAAATTCGGCCCGGGCGTCTGGAACCCGTTCACCGGCTCGAACCGCGAGCCGCCCAGGTTGCGCCCGGTGGCATAAAGCTGGATAGCGCGGCGTGACGTCGTACGTCGCCGTCAGGTTGAAGATCAGTCCCTGCCCCGAGGTGCCGAGGTGCACCGCTGCTGAACCCGCTGTTGTCGATCAGGAAATCTGAAAATGCGCCGGTGAACAGCAGCTCCGGCACGATGGTCAGCCTTGGAACCGGGGTGAGCGTGACATCCAGCGACGCGGTGTTCTGCGGGCGGCGCAGCAGCTTCTCGCCGGTGTCGGCGTTCTCTGGCTGGGTGTAGGTGTAGGTGCGCGTCGATCCGCAGCCAGCGCGCGGGATGCAGGTCAGCTCGTTCTCCACGCCCTGGATATGCGCCGAGCCGATGTTCTGCGAGGTTTCCACCGGAACGAAGACGGTGACGATCAGGTTGTCGATCTGCTCGTTGAAGTAGGTGGCGCCGAAGCTGACGCCGTCGGCCTGGCCCAAGGCGGGGACCGTGGTGGTGAACCCGATCTCCCAGCCTTGCGCGGTCTCCGGCAGCAGGTTGGGGTTGCCGACATAGCCGGTGGAATCGACGCCGAACCGGTCGAACAGCGACGGCGCGAGGAACGCCGTGCCATAGGCTGCCTTGAAGCGGGTCAGCACCTCCGGCACATCGATCACCGCGCCCAGCCGCCAGGTGAACGGATGATTGTTCAGTACCCAGTCCTGGCGCATCTGCCCTGTCACCGTCAGCCGTTGCCACAACGTGCCCTGCAACCCGGCATAGCTCGCATTGTCGATCATGGAGGCGTTGGTGTTCTGCTGAAAGGGGAACCCGTCGGTGGAGGAGTTGATGCGCACCTTCGCGGTGTTCCCGGTGCGCTCGTAGCCGAAGGTCAGGTCGGCGACCGACAGCACGCGCGAGGCGAACAGATCGCCCAGATGCAGCGTGTTGTTCCACTGGATATCGCTTTCATAGGCGTGATAGCGCGAATCGTTGCTGGCCAGGTTGGCGATGTCCGCCGGGTTGAACGGCTCGTAATAACGCCGGTCGTCCTGCAGGCCGCCGAGGAACAGGCCGGTTTCGTACACACCGCCGGCCAGCAGCGAATGCACGCCGATCCGGCCCAGCAGGGACGTGTCATGGCCGGTGGAATTGGCGTCATCGAATGTCGGATTGCCGAGCTGGTTGAAGCCGAACACCGCCCGCCGCCCGCGCAGCAGCAGCGAGAATCGCGTCCCCGGCACCGGCGTGTAGCCGAGATTGAGCGTGCCGATCTGGTCGCGAAAGCCTTGCGGCGTGCCGGTGTACACCGACTCCCGCTGCGGCGTGCTGAATCGAACCCGCGCAGTGACTTCGGTCTGCGCGATGGCGGCATAATCGAACGGGCCGGACACGCCGGACACCACCTCATTGTCCAGCAGTTGCGCCGGATACCCGCCGGCGAGGTCGCCCTGCCAGATGCACGCCCTGCTCGTGCCCCTGGCGGGTGATCAGGTTGATCACCCCGCCGACCGCGCCGGAGCCATAAAGCGACGCCATCGGGCCGCGCACGATCTCGATCCGCTCGACATCCGCCAGCGTATCGACACCGAAATTGAACGCCGCGCCCGGATCGGAGCCGTCGTTGATCGGCATGCCGTCGCGCAGCACCAGCACCTGGTTGGAATCGGTGCCGCGGATGAACACGCTGGCATTGCCGCCCGGCCCGCCGGACTGCGCGACGCGTATGCCGGGCACCGCGGAAAGCGCCTCGGTCAGGGTGTTGTAGCCGCGCTGCTCGATCTCCTGCGCGGGTGATGACGGTCACGCCGGCTGGGATGTCCTCGACCGGCGTGGCAACGCGGGTGGCGGTGACCACCACATCGGGCTGCGGCATGCCCGCCTGCGGCAGATGCGGGATCGGCGGCGCTGGCGGCGCATGGAACGCAATGAGCAATGCGAGCAGCGAGAAGCCGGCGCATGCGGTCCTCCGAGTGCAATGGACCGCGTGGACGCGGCCCGTGTCATGGGACGACAGCCGCCTGCGGGTCTTTCTCCCGCTGCGCCGGTACACCCCGCCCGTCGCGCGCGCGCAGTCTCGATGCCGGCCGGTCTCCTGGCTTGCGGGTCGTTGCCGCGTCCAGCCTTCTCGCCCGGGCATCCGGGCAATGGCGTGATTGGACGAGGCTCGCCGCATACAGTTGCGGGGGCAGCCGCCCGCGGTTGGCTCCGTGGCGTTCCCGTTTCAGCCCTTGCGGGCCACCGACATCTGCGGGGAGACTACAAGATGAGGAGATCGACGCAATGATTCCCCGCATCGAGTTCGATCCCGCGGCGCCGGCGCCGCTCGACGGCATTCGCGTGATCGACCTGTCGCGCCTGGTGGCCGGCAACATGCTGAGCCTGCAGCTCGCCGATCAGGGCGCCGAGGTCATCAAGATCGAGGACCCGCAAAAGGGCGATCCGTTGCGCGCCTGGCGGGTGAACGGGCTGAGCCTCTATTGGAAAGTCTATGCGCGCAACAAGAAGAGCCTGGCGCTCAGCCTGCGCGCGGCCGAGGGGCGCGCCGTGCTGCTGGACCTGGTGGCGCAAAGCCACGTGCTGATCGAGAATTTCCGCCCCGGCACGCTGGAGGAGATGGGGCTCGGCCCGGACGTGCTGCACGCGCGCAATCCGAAGCTGGTCATCGTGCGCATTTCCGGCTTCGGGCAGGACGGGCCGTATCGCGACCGGCCGGGCTTCGGCACGCTGGTGGAGGCAATGTCGGGGTTCGCCGCCAAGAACGGGTTCGAGGATCGGGCGCCGGTGCTGCCGCCGCTGGCGCTGGCGGACATGGTCTCCGGCCTGTATGGCGCGTACGCGGTCATGGTGGCGCTGCGCGTGGCGGAGCGCGGCGGCGGCCGCGGGCAGGTGATCGATCTGCCGCTGCTGGACCCGATCATGTCGATCCTCGGGCCGGACGCGGCGATCTATCGCGTCAGCGGCGAGATGCCCGTCGCGCACCGGCAGCCGATCGAGCACCACCTCGCCGCGCAACGTCTGGCGCACGGCGGACGGGCGCTACATCGCGATCTCCGCCTCCATGCAGGCGATGGCGGAGCGGCTGTTCCGCGCCATCGGGCGGCCCGACATGATCGAGGATCCGCGCTTCCGCACCAACACCGACCGGGTGCGCAATGCGGATGCATGCGAGGCACCGATCGCCGCGTTCATCGCCGCCCGCTCGCTGGAGGAGAATATGCGTGTGTTCCGCGAGGCGGATGTGACGGCCAGTCCGGTCTATGAGATCGATCAGTTCCTGGACGATCCGCACGTGCAGGCACGTGGGATCGTGGTGGAAGCGCCGGATGCCGATGCGGGCTCGGTGCTGATGCACAACATCGTGCCGCGCCTGTCGGACACGCCCGGCAGGCTGCGCCGCCCGGCGCCGGATCTCGGGGAGCACACGCGCGAGGTGCTGGAGGCGGCCGGCATTGCACAGGCGCGGATCGAGGCGCTTGCCGCAGAAGGGGTCATCGGAGTCGCCTGAACCGGCATTTTGTTGGTAAAGATCCATTCCACGGATGATGTCCGGACAATATCGACGACCCATTGGCGAGACTTCGTTAGCCGGACAGGTGGAGCATGATCGTCCATGAACGTGAACCCAAGGCGGAGCGGTTTGAGGTGCGCTTGACCCCTGCAACCAAGTCGTTGCTCAGCCAGGCGGCGCAATTGCGGCACACCACGCTGACCGATTTCCTGCTCTCCAGCGCGGTTCGGGCGCCGAAGAAGCCCTGGTCTCCTCGCGCGTCTTCGAGATCAGCTCCGAGGAAGGCTGGAGCACGCCAAACTGGCGCTGGATGAGTCGGTTGAGGCCCCTCCCCCGGCCGCGCTCGTGGCCCTGCTGCGCCCACCTCGGAGCTAGACTAACGGAAGTGATGAACGACCCCGAGGAAGAAAACAGCGCTGATTAGGCTACCTCGGTGAACAGCGTGTCCTGGCGCCCCACTGCCGAATTGTGCGCATATGTTTTCCAGCTCGGAGCATAATCCGGCCGCGCCTCGTTTCCCCATGCGATCCAGCCGGGGCGGGTGCCTCTGGCGAACAGCTCGATCAGCGGCGCGGGGCTGCAGCCTTCGATGATCGGGTAGAGCTCGTCTGGCTTTCTGCTGTGCTCGCGTTTGCGGGTTGCGATCAGAATTCACCTGCCGCCGCCCAAGGTCGAAGGTCCGCGCGTTCTTGCCTCGAACCCCGAACAGAACCAGTTCGGTCACATTACGGAAATAAAAGCCAACACCACGCCCGTCGCTCCCGCCGTCCTTGCGGGTCTTGTGCCACACGATGTTGGTTTTGTACTCGAAACCCCAAGCCGCCAGGGCCGCGAGCCCATGCTCCAGCAGCGCATTTGGAACCCACAGATACGCATGGGCGGTCGGTGCACTAATTTCCGCAATTGGCAGCGAGCGAATTTCCTCCACGGTCAACGTGCCATAGCGGGACAATCGCCGGTGTTCGGGTGCCATCTTTCCAGTACGATTGGTAAACCGCCATGGAGGATCGGCGAGGACGCATCCAAATCGCCGCCCGTTTGCGAATGCGCGAAGGTCTGCCGCCGCGTCACGCTTGTCCGACATGTGCCTCTCCGGTGACTGGCTGTTGCAGTTAAGAAACGCTCAACGCCTATTCGCACCCGGAGCGTGTCGCGTCAATGCCCGTTTGTCCAGGAAATACAATGGTATGGCGCGCCGGACAGTAGGTGATCGCCTACCCCGCCGCCCGCTCGCCTCCACCACCAAACACAGTATCTCGAACAAAATCGACGCCCCGTTGAACGCGGTGATCCCGCCACATCGAATGGTGGCGAAACCTCCACCAAATCTCCCCCGACGAAATCCACACCGCGCAATGCGCGCAACAGCCGCAACGCCTCCAGGACGGAGATACCGCCGGCCTCCGGCGTGCCGGTGCCAGGTGCCTGCGCTGGGTCCAGGCTGTCGATGTCGAACGACAGATACATCGGGCCGCTGCCGACGACCCGCCGCGCTTCATCCGCCGCAAAGCGCCAGCCCTTGTCGTGGAATTCGTCCATCGGCAGCACGCGCATGCCGCTGCGCTGGCTGAACCCCCACATGTCCGGATCGTTGGTGGTGCCGCGAATGCCGATCTGGATCACCCGCTTCGGGTCCAGCAGCCCTCTTCCATCGCGCGGCGGAACGGCGCGCCGTGATGGAAGCGCGAGCCCATGTAGTCGTCGCCGGTATCGCAATGCGCGTCGATATGGATCATGCCGACCGGACGCTGCGCCGCCACGGCCCGCAGGATCGGCAGCGTGATAGCATGATCGCCGCCGACCGACAGCGGAACGACGCCGGCCGCGACGACCGTGCGATAGAACTCCTCGATCTCCGCCAGCGCGCCTTCCAGCGCATAGGGCTGCTCGATCCAGCAATCGCCCAGGTCGCGTACGCGGGCCTGATCGAACGGGCGCACGCCGGTGGCGGCGTTGATCCGGCGCAGCAGCGAGCTTTGTTCGCGCACCGCGCGCGGGCCGTGGCGGGTGCCGGAACGGTTGGTCACCCCGCCATCGAACGGCACGCCGATCACACCGACTTCGGCTTCATCGAGCTGTTCAGTGTACGGGGCGCGGAAGAACTGGCGATCCCCGTGTAGCGCGGACGCGCCTGCGGATTGACCATTTCCTCGTATTTCTTCGGCTGCTTGATCATGTCCTGCCCCCTTCCGCCGACCATGCACGCGGCATCAGTCGCGGTCCAGCCGGGTCGGTGAAGTCGTCTAATTCGACGGAAGCAGCCCCGCCACCTCTCCCGCTTACTCGCATCGCGGTCGATGCGACGCCGGGATGAAAACTCGATATTGTCATTGCCGCAAATGCGGCTCCACGTCTTTTTTGCCCATACACGAAGACATAGATGCCCGCATGCGCGGACATGACGGTGTGGGGCTTCGGTCGCTCCCCGGGGCAGTTTCACAGCAGGTGAACGGGGGCGCGCAGCCTGACTGCCTGCTTGATTTATGCCTTTATGAACTCCCCCGCATCGAGGAACTCGGAATGAAGCTGGCAGGACACGTGGCGCTGATCACCGGCGGCTCACGCGGCATCGGGCGGGCGACCGCCCTGCTTTCGCCGCGGAGGGCGCCGACATCGCCTTCTGCCACCTGAACGACCACGCCAAGGCCGAAGCAGACCGCCGCCGAAATCAGCCGCGCTCGGCCGCCGCGCCCTGCACCGCTCGGTGGACGTGGCCGATATCCGCGCCGGCCGGGCGTTCGCCGCAGGAAATCGCCGCGATCGCTCGGCCCGATCGACATCCTGTTCAACAACGCCGGGATGAACATCCGCAAGCCGTTCGAGGACTACACCGAGGCCGAATTCGACCGCATCTGGCGTCCATCTCAAGGGCATGTTCTTCATGGCGCAGGCGGTCTATCCGGCGATGGTCGCGCGCGGCCGGGGCTGCATCATCAACGTCGCCTCCCAGCGCGGCCTGAAGGGCGCCGTCAACTCGGCGCCGTATTCCGCCGCCAAGGCGGCGATCATCGGCTTCACCCGGGCGCTGTCGTGGGAGGCCGCGCCGAAGGGCGTGCGGGTCAACGCCATCGCCCCCGGGCCGATCGACACCGACCTGAGTGCGCCAGGAGCACGACCGAATCGCGCAGGCGTTCATCGACGCCCTGCCCGCCGGCCGGTTCGGCCGGCCGGAGGAAATCGCCGCGACCGCCCTGCTGCTCGCCGGGCCGGACGGCGGGTTCTACGTCGGCGCCGTCTGTCGCCCAACGGCGGCGACGTGATGCACTGAGCGCGCGTCAGGCCGCACCGAACGTTTCGAGAGCAAAAATTCGCGCAGTGTTCCCTGCACGTTTTCGTGATGTCCAGAGTGGTTGCAATCAGGCGCGATCTGGACCGCGAACCGGTCTGCAAGAACCTTTGAGGAACATCAAAGGCCGTCCGGGCCCTCCTGCGTTGACGAAGTTTAACGGCAGCGTCCGGTGTATGCCCCGGAAGCTGGTCTAGGTGTCCGCCCATGGCGACAACGAGCGGATGATCACCCAGGGCCGCGGCGCGGGCTTGGCTGCGGCAGGAGACCCGGCTCGGCAGCCGCGCCGCCCGGCCGGTCCTGGTGCTGGGCGTCGCCGGCACGCGGTGGCGATCGCGCAGGCCTATTGCATCGCCGTGGTCTCGCCGCGGCGCTGACCGGGCCGCCGGCCGCATTCCGGCTCTGGACGGTGTTCGGCGTGCTGGCGCTGGTGCGGGCAGCGCTCACCTGGACCGGCGAGCTGGCCGCGCCGTGCCGGGGCCGCCTCCCGCCGCGGTTGCGCAGCGAGGTGATGACGCGGCTGCTGCATGCCGGCCCGGCCCTGCTGCGCCAGCGCCACTCCGGCGAACTGGCCGCCACCGTGGTGGATCGGGTGGAGGCGCTGGACGGGCTGTATTCCCGCTGGATTCCGGCGTCGACGCTGGCGTGGCCGGCCCGCTGGTGGTCGTGCTGGCCGCCCTGGCGGCGGACCCGATAGCGGCCGGCGCTGCTGCTGCTGTGCGGGCTGCTGGTGCCGGTCGGCATGGCGGTGGCCGGGATCGGTGCGGCCGCGGCCTCGCGCCGGCAGTTTCTGGCGCTTGGCGCGGCTGCAGGCCCGGTTCCTCGACCGGGTGCGCGGCATCGCCACGATTGTGCTGTACGGGCGCGCGGCGGATGAGGCCGCGGCGCTCGCGCAGGCAGCCGACGAGCTGCGCCGGCGCACGATGCGGGTGCTGCGGGTGGCGTTCCTGTCGTCGGCCGTGCTCGATCTGGCCGCGGCGGCCGGCACTGGTAATCCTGGCGCTCCGCTACGGGCTGCTGATGCTGGACACCGGATGGCCAGCCCCGGCACGGCCCTGTTCGCGCTGCTGCTGGTGCCGGAGTTCTTCGCGCCGCTGCGCGGCTTCGCCGCGGCGTACCAGGACCGGCTGCACGCGACCGGCGCGGCGGACGAGCTGATCGACCTGCCGCCTGCCGCCGGCGCCGGCGCCCGCCCGCGACGTGCGCACCGTGGCGGCGCGGGGCGTGACGGTGGCGTTCGAGGATGTCCGCCTGATCTGGGATCCGACACGCGGCCGGCACTGGACGGGCTCAGCTTCCGCGTGCCGGCCGGTGAAACGCTGGTGCTGGCCGGTCCGTCCGGCGCCGGCAAATCGAGCGTGATCGAAATCCTGCTGGGCTTTGTCCGGCCCGACAGCGGGCGCGTCACCGTGAACGGCGCCGATATCGCCGACCTGGTGCCGGAGGCGCTGTCGCGGCTGACCGCCTGGATCGGCCAGCGCCCGGTGCTGTTCGCCGGCAGCATCCGCGACAACATCCGGTTCGCCCGGCCCGAGGCCACCGATGAGGAGGTGGCCCAGGCAGCCCGCGGCGGCGCGGGTGACCGAATTCGCCGCCGGCCTGCCGGATGGCCTGGACACGCCGGTCGGCGAAGGCGGCTACGGCCTGTCCGGCGGGCAGGCGCAGCGGGTGGCGATCGCCCGCGCCTTCCTGAAGAACGCGCCGCTGCTGCTGCTGGACGAGCCGACCGCGCATCTGGACCCGGCCACCGAGGCGGAGGTGCTGGAAAGCCTGCGCCGGCTGGCGCTGGGGCGGACGGTGATCCTGGCCAGCCATTCGTCGGCGGCGCATGAGTTTGCCGGCCGGCGGCTCGATCTGCGGGACGGCCGGTGCCGATGCCGATGCGCATATCGGCATGAACGACCTGCTGCGCATCCTGGGCCTGTGGCACGGCAGGCCGGCTGGCTGGTCGGCCGGAGCTGGTCTCGCTGGCGGCGCTGGCCGCCGGGGTCGGCGGTGATGAGGATCGCCGGGCACGTGATCGGGGCGGCGCGTCGCGCTCGGCGTGCTGGCCGCGCCGCTGGCGCTGGACGTGTCCGGCGCCGCGCGGGTGGTGCTGCGCTACACCGAGCGGCTGGTGACGCATAACGCCACGTTCCGCGCGCTGGCCGACCTGCGCGTCTGGTTCTTCCGCGGCCTGTCGCGCAATGCGGCCGGCGGGCTGGGATTCCGCCAGGCGGGCGACGTGCTGGCGCGACTGGTCGGCGACGTGGAGGCGCTGGACGGGCTCTATCTGCGCATCCTGGTGCCGTTGGCCGGCGCGGTGCTGCTGCTGCCGGTGCTGATCGTGCTGCTGGCTCGAGGGCTGGCCGGTCGCTGTGGCGGTGGGCGTGCTGTTTGCGCTGGCGGCGTTCGTCCTGCCGTGGCTGGCGGCCCGCGCCGCGCCGGGCGGCCGGCGCCCGGCTGGCGCGCGGCCGGGCGGCTGCGGATCGCCGCGCTGGACGCGCTGACCGGGCTGCGGGAGGTGCGGGCCTTCGCCGCCGAGGGCCGCATGCTGGCGCTGGTGCAGAGCCGGGAAGCGCGCTGCTGCCGCGCAGCGCGAGCTGGTCCGGCGAACCGCGCTGGCCGGGGCGGCGGCGCTGCTGTGCGGGCAGGCGGCGGTCCTGGCGGTGCTGATCGTTGCCGGGCGCAATCCGGTCTGTGGCGGTGGCCGGCGGTGTTTCTGGTGGTGGCGGCGTTCGAGACGGCGGGCGGCCTGCCGCGGGCCGGTGTGCTGGCCGGTCATGCGGCGGCGGCGGCGCGGCGCGTGCTGGAGGCGGCGGAGGCGCCGGCCCCGGTGCCCGACCCGCCGCGGCCGGCAGCGGCTGCCGATCGGATCGGGACTGCGCTTCGAGGGCGTGCATTTCCGCTGGCGGCCGGATGCGCCCCCGGTGTTCGAAGGACTTACGCTGGACGTGCCGGAAGGCGCGCGGGTCGGGCTGCTGGGACCGTCCGGATCGGGCAAATCGACGCTGGCGGCGCTGGCGCTGAAGCTGGCGGCTCCGCAGCAGGGGCGGGTGATGCTGGGCGGCACCGACATGGCGCTGCTGGCGGCCGAGGAGGTGCGGCAGCGCATCGGCTGGCTGGGCCAGGCGACGCATCTGTTCGACGACACGATCCGCAACAACCTGCTGCTGGCGCGGCCGGAGGCCGATGAGGCGGCGCTGTGGGCGGCGCTGGAGGCGGCGCGGATCGCCGACGTCGTGCGGTCGTTGCCGGACGGGCTGGAGACCTGGGTGGGCGAAGGGGGCACGCGGTTTTCCGGCGGGCAAGGGCGGCGGCTGGCGCTGGCGCGGGCGCTGCTGTCGCCGGCCCCGGTGCTGATCCTGGATGAGCCCTGCGCCGGGCTGGATGGGAGACGGAGCGGGCTTTCTGGCGACGCTGAACGAGGTGGCGGAGGGACGGAGGTGATCCTGATCGCGCACCGGCTGACCGGGGTGGAACGGCTGGACCGGATCTGGCGGCTGTCGGGCGGGCAGGCGGTGGCGGCGGCTGGGTAGAGGCTGGCGGGTTCGCGGCGATGTAAGTCCCGATTCGCCGCGCGGCGTCTGATGTGCATCTGGCGGACCCACCTTCGCGTCTTCCGCTGGCCGTCCGGTTGCGGGAGAGGTGGGTGTCAAGCTCCGGGGCTCGCCTCAACGCCTCGCCGCTACCCCCGGCACGTAATTCTTGCGCGGGAATTCCTCCAGTACTATCGGTCAGCCGCTTGGTCCCGAACTCCTGGTAGGGCCGTCTCTGCGCAGCCGTTCCACATCGATGTCGATGCCAAGTCCCGGCACATCCGGCAACTCCGCCCAGCCGTTCTCAACTTTGATTGCCGCCGTCGCAACCGCCCCGCATGCCTCGCGGAAGTTCACGAAATACTCGGCGATACGGAAATTGGGGATCACCGCGCAGACATGCACCGTCGCGGCGAACCCGCCGAGCACGCTGTTATAGTTGTGCGGTGCCATCACCACCGCCTGCGGCTGCGCCATCGCGGCGATGTCCATCATCGCGGTGATCCCGCCGATCGCGCAGATGTCGGGGTTGAGGATGTCGGCGGCGCGGCGCTCCAGCGCATGAAAGAACTGCTCCTTCGAATACAGCGCCTCGCCGGTGACGATCGGGATCGGCACGGCGCGGCGCACCTCCGCCAGCAGCTCGATATTGTCGGCCAGGCAGGGTTCCTCGTACCAGGTGATGCCGAATTCCGCCAGTCGCTGGCCGATGCGGATCGCGTGCGAGGGCGCAAAGCGGCGATGCGCCTCGATCAGCAGCTCGAACTCCGGCCCGACCGCGTCGCGCATGCGGCGGACGAAGTCGATCGCGAAATTCTCGTCCTGCGGATCGACGAAGCTGCGCCAGGGCCGGGAACGGGTCGAACTTCGCCGCGGTGAAGCCAGCTTCCTTCAGCTGCAGCGCCCGCTCGATGTTCTCCTCCATGTGCTGCCGTGCGACCAGCCATTGGCATAGACGCGCACGTGCTCGCGCGACCGGCCGCCGAGCAGGTTGTACACCGGCTCCCGGTGCGCTTGCCAGAATGTCCCACAGCGCGATCTCGATCGCGCTCCAGGCGGACAGCAGTTCCATCGAGTTGCGGCGGATGGCGAAGTCGTCGAACAGCACCTGCCCGGTGTGGCGGATGCTGAAAGCGCTGCGTCCGATCACGTAGGGCGCCATGCAGCGGAAGCATCCTCGATGACCTTTTCCTTGCCGCGGGTGACATAGGCCTCGCCCCAACCGTGAATGCCGTCCTCGGTTTCGACACGGCAGAACAGCAGGTTTTTGCCGCTGCCGGGATGCAGCAGGAAGGTTTCGATGCGGGCGATGTTCATGGCGATGTCCTCCGTTCATCGGGTCGAAAAGAGAGGCAGAGCCGATCACTGTCCCCTCCGCCATCATGCCCATTATGCCGCAAGAGCCAAACGGGCCCCGCACCCGAATCTGCCGCCATGATCAGCAGCCTGAACGACCAGAACGCGCTGCGACCAATCCAGCGCGGTCAGGCAGTCGCGGGGGCGGCCAGGGCACATTAATGCCCGATCAGCCGGGCGAGGAACGCGGCAGCGCCGAGCAGGCCGCCAATGATCGCGGCGATGGCCAGAAACGGGGCCAGACGTCGATCCCAGGTGATCTTTGCCTCTTCGGCGATCAGCTTGCGTTGCTCGGCGACGAATTTCTCGGATTCAGCGCGCAGCTTGGCGGACTCCACGATGTCACGCTCCATGCGGGCGAGCAGGGCGTCCAGGTCGGTTCTGTTGATGTCGCTCATCCAAGACGGCTCCTCGCGATTGCTGGCGCCGGATGCTCGCGGCTGGCGGTTAATATGTACACAACGGATGCAGGCGCAAGCGGAGCCTGCACCCCATCCGGTCAACCCGGCAACAGCGAACGCAGGCCATGCCCTCGCGCGCAACGGTGTGCTCTGGTCGGCTCACGTCGCGGGTTCATAATAGAGCGTCCAGAAAGGCTGTCCGTCCCTCCCAGCTTCTCGTTGCTGACCGTCTCGTGGTCTAGATGAATTCCACCACTTGGAACTCGCATACCCGCGCGATGATTGTGTCCCAATACGCGTCGTAGTCGTGATTCTTTATTGTGATACCAAACGCGTCGCAGAGGCCAACCTTATTGGCTTTATCGAGACACACAAAGTAATCCGGGCGCTTCATGGCAAGGAGACGCGTTGCGGTTCCGAGCCCATGTCGCAACAATCAAACCCGCACGACGCTCATGCCACCACTCCAAATGAAACTGATTGACATTCTTTCAGAAGTTTACTGAATGTCGATACGATTTCCTTCGGAGAGGATATCAGACGCATCGACCCGCCCCCAAAGCTGCTAGCCACGTCATGCTATGGTTGACCGTCCTCATTCCCAGGTTCTCCCCGGCACGCGCCTGCTGACCCAATGATCACCCTGTCCGTCCTCCCGACCGGATGCCGTCCGTGTGCGCGGCGTGCTCCGTATCCGGCAGATCGGGCAGCGGCTCGATCCGCCCCATCAGAAACGTATAGAAACACACGCCCGCCACCAGCACCGCGGCCGCGACGATGAAGGCACCACTGAACGAGCCGCTCAGCTTGACGATGGCGCCCGTCACAATCGCCGATACCGAGCCGACCGCCGCGTTAATGGTATTCATGATGGCGCCCACCGTCGCACCGCCGCCGCGCGGCGCCACCAACGATGGGAATGACCAGCCGATGGACGACGCGCTGGTCAGCGCGCTGACCGACACAGTCATCCAGAACAGCACCCAGCCCACATTCGTCGTGAACGCGGCGCCCAGGATTGCCAGCCCGCCCAGCAGGCACGCCACGATGGTCGATTTGCGCACCAGTGTTTCGTCATGGCCGCGCTTCACCAGCCAATCCACCAGCCAGCCGGCGATCGCAAACTGCGCGATCGTGGCGACGAACCACGGCAGCATGGTGAAGCTGGCCGATTTCAGCAGGCTCACGTTCATCGTCTGCACGAAATAGGTCGGCAGCCACGATGCGAACAGCGAGTTGGAGTAGCCGTAACAGGCGAAACCGAGCGTCAGTCCCCACACTTTCCGCTGCGTCAGCAGGTAACCCAGCATCCGCGCGGTGCCGCGCCCCGACGGTCCCTCCGGCGCGGCGCCGCCGGCCAGGATGTAGTCGCGCTCGATCGGCGACAGGCGCTCATCCTCACTGGGATCGCGGTAGCGGACCCAGAACACGCCCAGGAATGCGAAGCTCAGCCCGGCGGTCATCCAAACGCGCCGCGCCAGCCGAAACCGACCAGCGCCAGCGCGACCAGCGGCACGCCCACCACCTGCGAGAACTTTGCCATGCCGTCGAACATCGCCGTTGCGGTGCTGCGCTCGCTGCGTGGAAACCAGTGACCGACCGCTTTGGAATGAGCGGAAAGCTCGGCGCCTCGGCCGCCCCCAGCAGCAGCCGGGCCACCAGGATGCCGCCATACCCACCCGCCATCGCCGTGATGGCCGAGGCCACACCCCACAGGAAGATGCCGACGCGCCCGACCCGGGTGACCCCGAACCGGTCGAGCAGCATGCCCGACGGGATCTGCAGCACCGCGTATGACCAACTGAACGCGCTGAACAACACGCCGAGCGTCAGCGCATCCAGACGCAGCTCCACCCGCAGCGCCGGGCCGGCGACCGACAGCGCCAGTCGGTCGAAATAGTTGAACAGCACGCTGACGCCGAGCAGGACCGCGATGCCCCACCGCCGGCTCGGGATCGTCCGCCCTTTCATGCGATGATCATTTCGGCGGATGCGCCCGCACTCCCGCCTCGTTCACATCGACCCCCCAGCCCGGGCCCGGTCGGCACCAGCATATCGCCGGCCTCGATCACCATCGGTGCGGTGAACAGCTCGTCGCGCCAGGCGCGCTGTCACGTCGGTCTCCATCACCCGCAAATTCGGCACCACGGCGCAGAAATGCGCGCTGACCGCGGAGGCCAGATGGCCATAATAGTTGTGCGGCGCGACGTTGACCTCGTACGCCTCGGCCATCGCGGCGATCTTCAGCGATTCCAGGAAGCCGTTCCACACGACATCGACGATCGCCACGTCCATCGCATAGGCATCCAGGAACGGGCGAAACGCGCGCCGTCCGGTCAGCAATTCGCAGGATGCGATCGGGCACGGGCGCGGCGCGGCGGATCACCGCCAGCGCGGCGGGTCCCAGGTGTCGATCTCCAGCCAGGTCATGTCGAACGGCTCGACCGTGCGGGCAACCTTGATGAAGCCCTCGGTCTTGAAATGATAGTTCACGTCCAGATGCAGCCCGATCTCCGGCCCCGCGCCGGCGCGGAACGCAGCCAGCAGGTCGTGGATCGCCCGCAGCGTGCGCGCGATCGGCGTTCAGCTCCGGGAAACCCGGGGTGCGGCCGAAGCCGGGCTGGAAGTTGGTCAGCTGTCCGTCCTGCATCGGCAGCACGTTGGTCTTCAGCGCCTTGAAGCCGCGCCGCTTCACCTCGGCGCCGAGTGCCGCAACATCGTCGTAGGTGCGCAGCGGCGGCGTGCCGAGCAAGCTCGCCGTTGCGCACGCGGTAGGATCCGCAATGCGACCAATAGACCGGGATGCGCTCGCGGACTGGCCCGCCGAACAACTCGTAGCAGGGCACGCCGAGCGCCTTGCCCTTAATGTCCAGCAAGCGCCAGCTCGATCGCGGCGATGGCGCGGCTGTTGACGCCCTGCGGCGCCTGCACCGAGCGCGACATACAGCGCCGAGGCGATGCACTGCACCGGGCGCGGGTCCTGCCCGATCAGCGGCTCCGCCAACGCGTGGATCACCGCCGGTCAGGCCGCGGCTGCCGTCGCCTTCGGTGTATTCGGACCAGCCGATCAGGCCGTCATCGGTGGTGATCTTCAAGAAGGAGAAGGTCCGCCAGCCGGCATCGGCGTGCAGGTCTTCGATTTTGGCGATCTTCATGACGCTTCCTCCGGTCCACTGCGCCAGCTTGCCGGTCCGGGAAACCGGGGACAAGACGCGGCCGCAAATTCGGGCGACCTCCCCGGCCCCTCCCGCAGGGGGAGGGGAGCAGGGCAGCCGACTTCCCCTCCCCTTGTGGGAGGGGGGAAGGGGTCAAGCCGCTCAGGATCAGCGTGCGCTGCTGGCCTTCACGCCCCCACGCCCGCCCGCACGCCCCTTGGCGAAGCCAGACGCTCGCGCCCGATCCGCCGTGCCGCCGCAATCACCCCGATCGCCAGCGTCGCGATCAGCACCCAATGCGCCGGCCGCAGCCCGAAATGCAGCGTCTCGCTCGCCGCCAGCACGCGCCACGGATTGATCCGGGTGGCCAGCCCGTACCAGGCGAACTCCACCCCGGCCGCCAGGCACGCGGCGAGGATCGCCAGCACCGGATAGATCGCCAGGTCGCCGGCGCCATCCCTGCGGCAGCAGGCGCCACAGCATCAGCCACAGGATACAGCCCGGCAAATACCACCGGCTCGCTGACATTCGCCTTCGACTGGATGAAATAGTGCAGCAGCGCCAGCACGCCGATCGCATAGCCGCGCCGATGCAGCCGTTTCCAGCCGCGCCCCATCCGCCGCACCATCGCATCGGTGGAGGTCACCGCCAGCGCCGTCAAGCCCAGCAGCGCGACGAACCCGATGGTCAGATAGAACCGCAACACGATCTCCGAAGCCACCGTCAGCAGCCGGAAATTCTCGTCCACCACATACAGCGAGAAATGCGACACCGCATAGGCGCAGGCGGTGACCCCGACCATCCGCCGCACCAGCAGAGATCTTCGGCCAGTCCAGCACGATCGCCGCCGGCGTGATCGCCAGCGCGATCATGACGAACCGTACCGTCCACAGCCCGATCCATAGCAGCGCGGTGTGTACGGGCCGTGCGCTCATTGCGTCGGTGGCCAGCCAATAGGCGACCACGGCGCCGGGCGCGATGCAGCCTGCCAGCGTGGCGGCCTTCAACCAGGAAAACCGGCCCTGCCGATCGCGCCAGGGCACGATGCTGCGCCGCCGCTTTGGTCTCGTCCGCTCCATCCGGTTGCCGCTCCCACATCTTCTGCCGGTCCGTCCCGCCGTCGAAGCGGACATTACAACTACTCCCGAGGCCGGCGCTCGGATGCACGCGTAACACCGCGATGGGATCGCGGTCGAACATGGTATGCCGTCATACGATGGCATCGAGGGACGGCACGCCACTGGCTCCATTCCCCGGCGCCCACGCAAGGAGGATCCCATGACGCTGCCCCGCCGACAGCTCGGGCGAGCCACGCTGCTCGCCGCTGCCATGACCGGGCTGGCTACGGGACGCACGCCGAGGGCAGCAGCGCCCCCAACGTGGTGGTCTATTGCGACAAGGCGTTGCGGCGCACATGGAAGAACCGGCCGGTTGTTTACCGCGCGCCGTGGTGCCCCGGTGAACGTGTTCTGCGCCGCGCCGCCGCTGATGCTGGCACAGATCGAGCGCGTCACGCAGAACGACATCCTGATCACCCAGGCCGGCATCATGGACCTCGCCGGGCGGCAAGGTCTGATCCGCGCGGAAACCCGCATCCGGCTCGGCCGGGACCACCTGGTGCTGGCGGCGCAAGGGGGAAACCCCCGCCGACGGAACGAATGCCGCCCCGGTCGCCGTGCTGCGGGGCATCGGCACCGGACCGCTCGCCACGCCGGACCCGACCGCGGCGGCCACGATCGACAGCGCCGCCGTACTTGCCGGGCTCGGGTTGCCGTCACCCCTATCCTTCCGGCTGATCGGCGGCGTGGACACCGAGGAGGTTGGTTTCCTGCTCCGCACCGGCGCCGCGCCGCTGGGCCTGTTGCACAGCACCGAGGCGCAGCCGGGCTCCGGCCTGTCCATCGCCGCCGCAATTGCCGACGGACCGGTCACTTACACCGCCGCGATCACTGTCATCACCCGCAGCCGCAATGCGCAGGCCTTCATGGATTTCCTGGGCACGCCCGAGGCACAGGCACCGCTGCGGACCGCCGGGCTGGAGAAACTGGCATGATCGCGCCCGACTTGATCACTCGCCCGCGTCCGCCGCCGCGGCGCGCGACGAAATCCACCATCCGCTGATCCTGCGCATCGCGCACTGGCTGCTCGCCTTTGCCGTGCTGATGCTGATCGGCAGCGGCTGGCGCATCTATAACGCCTCGCCGATTTTCCCCTTCCGTTTCCCGGACTGGGCAACGCTCGGCGGCAACGTCGATATCGCGCTGGCGCGCACAACGATCCCGGCGTCGCCAACGCCATCGCCTGGCATTTCGCGGCGATCTGGCTGTTCTTCACGGCCGTGGTGCTGCTCGCGGGATACGGCCTGATCTCGGGTCATTTCCGGCGAGACTGGTTGCCGCTGACACCGCGATGTTTCCTGCGCGACTTCATCGCCGCCGCACGCTTCCGGCTGGCGCATTCGCTCGGCACCTACAACGCCGTGCAGAAAGCGTTCTACTGGGGCGTGCTGTTCGCCCTGTTCATGATGCTGCTGTCCGGCCTGGCGATCTGGAAGCCGGTGCAGCTCGCCCCGCTCACGGCTCTGTTCGGCGGCTTCCAGGGCGCGCGTCTCGTGCATTTCATCTTCATGTCGGTGCTGGCGCTGTTCATCGTCGTGCATCTCACGCTGGTGGTCCTGGTGCCGAAGACGCTGCTGGCGATGCTGAGTGGACATGCCTCCGCCCGGCTCATCAGGGAGACGACGAATGATCCGACCGATCGACGCGGCCTGTCCGCGGCGGCCTCAGCCTGGGCGCGGTGACCCTGCTGGCCGGCTGCGACATCAGCGACAGCGATCCGGTGCAGCGCGTGCTGGGCGCGTTCTCCCGCTGGAACGACGGGTGCAGGCGGCCCTGTTCAGCCCACGCGGCTGGCGCCGACATTCCCCGAACGGCTCGCGGTAAAGGATTTCCGCTACAACGCCTGGTACGGGCCGGACAACGCGCCACGGCTCGATGCTGCCAGATACCGGCTGCAACTTGCCGGGCTGATCGCCGACAAGCGGCCCTGGACCGTCGAGCAGCTTCACGCGCTGCCGCAGGAAACCCAGATCACGCGCCATGTCTGCGTCGAGGGCTGGAGCATGATCGGCAAATGGACCGGCACGCCGCTGCGCACGTTCCTGGAACGGATCGGCGCCGACACCACGGCAAAATATGTCGGGTTCGAATGCGCCGACGGCTATTACGAGGGGATGGACATGCCCAGCGCGTTGCACCCGCAGACCATCATGGCGTTCCGGCTGGCCGACGAGACCCTGCCCGCCGATACGGCTATCCTTTCAAGATCCGCGTTCCCACCAAACTCGGTTTCAAGAACCCGAAATTCGTCACCACCCTCTACGTCACCAACCAGCAGCCGCGCGGGTTCTGGACCGATCGCGGATACAACTGGTTCAGCGGGATCTGAGGCGTGCGGGAAATCGAACCGCCGGCCATCGCGGCCATCGCCGTGATGGCGAAGGCGCCGCAGCCCGGGCGTTCCAAGACACGGCTCGTGCCGCCGCTCGACCGCCGGCGCCGCCGCGCTTGAGCGCCGCCTTCCTGCGCGACACCACCGAAAACATGGCCCTTGCCGCCGGCGAAGCGCCGATCGCCGGCGCGTCGCGTACGCGCCGGCCGGGTCCGAGGCGCTGTTCGACGGCATGCTTGCCCCGGGACCGGCCTGGTGCTGGCCGACGGAAGCCCCGCCGATGCCGCCGGCGGTGCAGGGCTTCGGGCGGTCGCTGCTGCACGCAATCCGGGCAATGCTGTCGACTGCCGGCTACGGCGGCGCCTGCGTGCTCAATTCCGACAGCCCCACGCTGCCGACCGATTATCTGCGCCGCGCCGTCGCGGCGCTGTGGCGCCGGCGACCGGGTGGTGCTCGGTCCGGCCGAGGACGGCGGCTACTATCTGGTCGGCGTCAAGGCACCGCACGCGCACCTGTTCGAGGATATCGCCTGGAGCACCGGGCAGGTCGCCGCGCAGACCCGCGAGCGCGCGCGGACGCTGGGATGGAGGTGGTCGAACTGCCCCAGTGGTACGATGTGGACGATCGTGTCGGGCTGTACCGGCTGTTGGATGAGCTGCGCGCACCGCCGCCCGGCGCATATCCGGCCCCGGCCACGGCGGCTCGTATTGCCGGCTTGAACTTGCGCCGGCAGCGGCGCAAGAGGAACGACGACTACGATTGGCGCGCCGCGGTCTCGCCTTCACGGCCCGTAAGGGGATATTGATCTTGCCGGTGTTAAGGCCCAGCGGTTGTCCGGGCCCGTCCTGTCTGCGAGGTGACCTAAATGCGCATCGGCATCATCACCCCGGCCTATAACGCCGAATCGCGGATCGGCCGCTGCATCGGCTCGGTGCTCGCGCAAAACCACGCCGATTGGCACCTGGTCGTGGTGGATGATGGCTCGACCGACGATACCGACGCGGCCATCGCCGCGTTCGACGATCCGCGCGTCCGGCGCGCCGACCCCCACGCCGGCGTCTCGGCCGCGCGCAATTTCGGGATTGCCGCGTTGCCGGACACCGACGCGGTGCTGTTCCTGGATGCCGATGACTGGCTGGCTCCCGACGCGCTGGCCCGGCTGATACACGCGCTGGAAACCTTCCCCGCGGCCATCGCCGCCACTGGACCCTGTGGCTTCGTCGCCGAACACGCCGCTGCCGACACCCGCCCGCGCCGCATCAAGCGTCCCCCGGCCTGCGATCGGCTGGCGCTGCTGCTGGAGCGGAACCTGTTCGCCAACGGTGGGCATCTGCTGATCCGCCGCGACGCCATCGAGCGTGCCGGGCGGTTCCGCATCGACCTGCGCTTCCGGGAGGACTGCAGGTACCGGGACGCGGCTCGCAGCCGTCGGTCCGATCGCAGCGGTGCGCGGCCGGCCGCTGCTGTTCGTGCGCGAGCGAGAGCAGGTGGCTTATCCGACGATGGCGCCGGACAGCCGCTCTTTCCTGGCCTGCACCCAGGCGATCTTCGACAATCCGGTGGTGACGTGGCGCTTCGGACGGCTCGGGGCGCGGCAGTTGCAGGCACGGGCGCTGGCGGAGAATTTGTGGGTCATCGGGCGGGCGCTGGTGCGCTACGGCCGCTACGGCTCGGGCCTGTCGGCGCTGCGGTGTTCCGTGCTGGCAAAGCCGTTGCTGAAGCGCGTCGGCCTGGTCGCAGCGGCGCATGTCCGCGGATTGCCCGTGCGCCCTGGGCGGCTGAGCTACCATCCCTTGCGGGGCCGAGATGGGGGACCGCTTCCATCGGTGTCGCGCCCGGCAAATCTCTGCTTGGACCATGATTGCTTCAAGTTGAAGCAATCATGGTCCAGCGGTACTTGGTTTGAGCGCGATTCACGCTTTCCGACGGTTCCGCCTCAAGCGATCACGCTCTAGGTTTCACGTGAAGCACGGAGGCAGCGCATGGCGGACCAGGACCCGCGCGAGTCGATGGAATTCGACGTGGTGATCGTCGGCGCCGGCCCTGCGGGGCTGGCCGCGGCGATCCGACTGAAGCAATTGGCGCCGGACGCTTCGGTGTGCGTGGTGGAGAAAGGCGGCGAGGTCGGCGCGCACATCCTGTCCGGGGCGGTGCTGGAACCGCGGGCGCTGAACGAGCTGATCCCCGATTGGAAGGAGAAGGGCGCGCCGCTGACGACGCCGGCCACCGAGGACCGGTTCCTGTTCCTGACCGCGACGAGCGGCCCGCCGGCTGCCGACTCCGCCGCAGATGAACAACCATGGCAACTATATCGTCTCGCTGGGGAACGTGGTGCGCTGGCTGGGACAGCAGGCCGAGGCGCTGGGGGTGGAGATCTATCCCGGTTTCGCGGCCGCCGAGCTGCTGGAGGAAAGCGGCCGGGTGATCGGCATCGCCACCGGCGACATGGGGATCGGCAAGGACGGCCAGCCCACCGGCACCTTCCAGCGCGGCATGGAACTCGCGCGCCGTACACGCTGTTTGCGGAAGGCTGCCGCGGGTCGTTCAGCAAGCGGCTGTTCGCGCAATTTCATCTGCGCGAGGGCCACGATCCGCAGACTTATGCAATCGGGATCAGGATTATGGGAAGTGCCGGCGGGCAGCCACAAGCCTGGCCTGGTCGAGCACACCATCGGATGGCCGCTGGACCGGCAGACCTATGGCGGATCGTTCCTGTATCATTTTGGCGGCAATCTGGTCTCGTATGGGTTCGTCGTCGGGCTGGATTATCGCAATCCGTTTCTGTCGCCGTTCGACGAGATGCAGCGCTTCAAGACCCATCCGGCCATGCGGCATCATTTCGAAGGCGGGCGACGGATCAGCTACGGCGCGCGGGCGCTGAACGAAGGCGGGTTCCAGTCGATCCCGACGCTGATATTCCGGGCGGTGCGCTGATCGGCGACGCGGCGGGGTTCGTGAACGTGCCGAAGATCAAGGGCACGCACACGTCGATGAAGTCCGGCATGCTGGCGGCGGAGGCCATCGCGGAGGCGTTGGCCGGCGACAGGCCGGCGAGTTGACCGGCTATCCGGAACGGCTGCGGGCGAGCTGGGTCTGGAAGAGCTGTTTGCCGTCCGCAACATCCGGCCAGCCTTTGCAAAATATGGACTGCTGGGCGGATTGAGCTATGCCGCGATGGACGCGTACGTATTCCGCGGCAAGGCGCCGTGGACCTTCCATCATGCGCATCCGGACAACGAGACGTTGCTGCCGGCCGACCAGGCAGCGCAGATCGAGTATCCGAAACCGGACGGGGTGCTGACATTTGACCGCTGTCCTCGGTGTTCATCAGCAACACAAATCACGAGGAAAACCAGCCGCCGCACCTTCGGCTGCGCGACCCGAGAAGGCGATCAGCGTCAACTGGGAGCGGTATCGCAGCCCGGAGACGCGCTATTGCCCCGCCGCCGTGTAAGAGATCGTCGGCGCCGAGGAGGGCCGGCCGGCACTGCAGATCAATGCGCAGAACTGCGTGCATTGCAAAACCTGCGACATCAAGGATCCGACCCAGAACATCGACTGGGTGACTCCCGAAGGCTCCGGCGGGCCGAACTATCCGGGCGGGATGTGAGCCCTGCCTGGGATGTGCCCAGGGGTATGTGCTATTGCCGGGGCGTTAAAAGAAATCGTGAGCATGGCTTCAAAAAACGATGACTTGGCGCTCACGGAAACGTTAGTATGGCAGCCATGCGCGATTCAATCCCCAGCCGCCAAGTCCTGCCCTGAGCATTGACCATCCTGTCGGCGTGCGCCGCCGCCTCGCCTGTCTGGGCCGGCAATCCGGTAGCCGGCGGCCCCACCATCATCAACGGGGATATATTCGGCGTTCCTGATGCGCAGTTCGCCAACAGCCAAGGCGATTCTGACTCTGGCGGCCCACGAGTTCGAGCGTGCGCTCGCCAGCGCGCCGGGCAATCAGGACCTGCTGCGTCAAGCGCTGATCGCCGCGATCGCCAGCGGCCGGACGGATGCGGTAAGCCTGGCCCGTCGCCTGCCGGGAGATCCGATTGCGGAGATGCTGCTTGGGACCAGGTGCCCTGGCCGGCGACTGGCAAAGCGCCATACAGCGGTTCGAGGCACTGCCGGCAACCGGGCTGTCACAGTTGATCCGTCCGCTCCTGGTGGCCTGGGCGGAGCAGGGTGCCGGGCAAACCGATAGCGCCCTCGGCGGGCTGGAGCCGCTGCTGAACGACGCGCATTTCCGTGCGGCATTCGCGATGCATGCCGCGTTGATCGCCGACCAGGCGGGACGCAGCTGTTGCGGCGCGGCTGTATGGAGCGGCGGCGGAGAACCAGAATTCCCTTGCGTGCAGAGCGCGAAATACTCGCCAGCTTCGCGGCGCGGCAAGGCCACGTGGCCGAGGCGTTCCAGGCAATGTAGCGGCTCAGCCCGCCCCCGATGCTGCGCATCGTGCTGCCCGCGCTCGCCGCCGGGTGCGGCAGGCACCGATCGCCACACCTGGACGGGATTTCCCAGGCCTATCTCGATCTGGGCTCGGCGCTGCAACAGGACAGCCAGATCAGTTCGCCATGATCCTCGTGCGCTGGCGCTGAATGCGCCCTGATTTCACCGCGGCCAATGCTCGGGGCGGACCTGCTGGAGGCCGACGGCCCCTGACCGGGCGTTGCAGATGCTGGCGTCGATCAGTGACGACGACGCTTTGTCTGCCGTCATCATTCTCCGCCGCGCGGAGATCGAAGGTCAGCTCGGCGACCACCGGAGGCGTTGCAGCAGCTGCATGCCCTGTCGGTGGCGTATCCGGACAGCTCGCTGCCCGACGCCGAGGCGGGCGACATCCTGCGGATGAAATCCGATTTCCCGGCGGCGGCGGTCGCGTATAGCCGGGCGATCGCCCGCCTCGCCACGCCGTCGGCGTCTGACTGGCCATTGTTTTATGACGCGGCATCGCCTACGAGCAATCGAATGACTGGCCGCAGGCGGAGGCTGATTTCCGCATGGGGCTGCAGCTGGAGCCGGGGCAGCCGGTGGTGCTGAACTATCTTGGGTACAGCTGGGCGGATCGCGGCGAGCATCTGACCGAGGCGCGCCGCATGATCGAGACCGCGATCAGCCAGCGTCCCGAGGACGGGGCCGTGGTGGACAGCCTCGGCTGGGTTATGCTGCGGCAGGGCGATATCACGGCGCGGTGCGCACGCTGGAGCGGGCCACCGAGCTGGAGCCGGAAGACGCCACGATCAACGGCCATCTGGGAGACGCATACTGGGCTGTCGGCCGCAAGATGGAGGCGACCTATCAGTGGCGCCGGGCGCTGACGCTCAATCCGCTGCCCGCCGACGCCGCGAGGCTGGAGGCGAAACTGCACGAGACGACCGCGCAGGCGGCGACGCAGGAACGCCACATCCCCTGAGCGGGAGCACCTTGCACGAGACGGCGCCGGCCAAGGTAAACCTCTACCTGCACGTCACCGGCCGGCGCGCCGACGGCTACCATCTGCTCGACAGCCTGGTGGTCTTTCCGGCTTGCGGCGATGTGGTTCAGGCCGCTTCTGCCAGCGCGCTGTCGTTGTCGGTGGAGGGGCCATTGGCCGGGGCCTCTCCGGAGGCGATAATCTGGTGCTCCGTGCGGCCCGGGAGCTGTCGGCAGCGCGCCGGGTCAGGGGGCTCGAAGGCGCCAGGATGGTGCTGACGAAGAACCTGCCGGTGGCGTCGGGAATCGGCGGCGGGTCGGCCGATGCGGCGGCGGCGCTCCGCCTGCTGTTGCGGCTGTGGCAGGTTTCGCCGGAAACGGTGGATGTTCCGGGGATGGCATTGTCGCTGGGCGCGGATGTGCCGGTCATGTCTGCATGGCCGCCCGGCACGCATGCGCGGTGTCGGCGAGGGACTGGGCGAGGCCCCGCCCTGCCCGGATTTCGGGATCGCGCTGGTCAATCCGGGAGTTCCGGTCGCAACCGCCGAGGTGTTCCGTGCGCGACAGGGGAATTTTCGGCGCCGGCCGAACTGCCGGACCGTGGTCCAGCGCCGGCGATGGCGTCGCAGCTTGCGGATGCGCAACGATCTGGAACCTGCGGCGCTGGCGTTGTGCCCGGCAATCGGAACCGTGCTTGCCGGATGCGGGAGCAGCCCGGGTGCCTGCTTGCGCGCATGAGCGGCTCGGGAGCGACGTGCTTCGGGCTGTTCCCGACCGAAGAAGCGGCCCGGAAAGCTGCGCGATCAGCTCAGGCGCCCGGGGTGGTGGAGCTGGGGCGGTAAGCCTGCGAAACAGGACCTGCTCGCCCCAAATGTTTGAATTGGTGCTTCATAATAGAACAGACGTTCCCGGCGTTATGTCCGCTGAGCCCGCACCCGCTGGAAGTGGTAGTGCGGACCGCGGCTGCTTCGGTTTTGCGAAGCGAAAGATGGATTCCCGCTGCCGCTTTCGCGGGCACAAGCCTCGCGCGAATGACGTTCGAGGAGCCAGTCTTTCCGCCGGCTGGTATAATGCCGCCCTCGATTTGCGGAAAGGAGCCTCGGATGGTCGGCCGCTGTCGATTACACGGACGGATCATTGTAAACCAGCTTGATCCGGCACCCGTCCTGCTGGAGATACGCTCTGATCTCCTTGGAGTGGTTGTAGCGGGCGTTGTCCAGCACCACCCTGACCGCCGTCGCCGTCGGATGCCGCGCCGCCAACTCATCGAACACCTCCATCATTCGCGAACGCGGGAATGACGGCTAACGGTCAGTGTTTCACGACCGCCGCAGCCATCGGGCTTCCAGCGCTTGCCAACTTATACCAACCGTCGCAACCATCGACTCACCGGGAGGGGGCTAGGAATCGCTGCGACATTCCGATTCGCTGCTCACGGACTGCACGAGCGGAGACAGGCGATGGCGGCGGCGGTCAAGATCAACCGGACTGAGCATACGGCGGCGGCTCTGCGATGCCTTTGAAGCAAAGAGCAGCGATGGCGCGCAGGCGCGGCGTCTGTCGGCGGTTGCGCTGATCCTCGAGGGCCATCGCGGGAGGCGGCGGCCGAGCGATCCGGGATGGACCGGCAAACTCTGCGGGACTGGGTCCACCGGTAAATGGGAACGGTGTGGCGGGGCTGGTCTCGATCCGGATCGGTGGACGCACGGCTTTGCTGACGGCGGTGCAACTTACGGAATTGAAGGCCCTGACGGTCAAAGGCCCGGACCCAGAGACGGACAAAGTGGCGCGCTGGCGCTGCATCGATCTGCGCGAGGAGGTGGCCCGATGGTTCAGCGTCACAGTCAGCGAGCGAACGGTCGGCAAGTGGCTGCGCAAGAGGGGTCTGACGCGGTCGCAGCCGCGTCCCTTTCATCCGAAGCACGATGCCGCGGCGCAGGAGGCTTTTAGAAACTTCGCGGGCCTGGTGAAGGCCGCGCTGCTCGGCAGCACAATCGCCAGCAGCCTGCCAATCGAGATCTGGTACCAAGATGAAGCCCGCGTGGGCCAGAAAGGCACCCATGCGTATGTCTGGGCACCGGTCGGCGTTGCCCGCTCATGGTGAAGGAAATCGTCACGACTCCTAGATCTGTTCGGCGCCATCTGCCCGGAGCGCGGCGTCGGCGCGGCCATCATCATGCCGGCGGTCAATACCGCGGCGATGAATGAGGATCTCAAGGAAATCAGCTCGAAGTGGCCGCCGGCGCTCACGCGGTGTTGGTTCTGGACGTGCCGGGTGGCATCAGCGAGGCGGCGAGCTGCGCGTGCCGGACAACATTACCTTGCTGCCGCTGCCTCCCAACCACCGCAATTGAACCCCATGGAGAATGTCTGGAGAATACCTGCGTGGCAACAAACTGTGTGCGGTCGTCTGGGACACCTATGATGCGATTGTCGAGGCATGCCGCAAAGCGTGGCAGTTTTGACGAACGACCCAGACCGGATCAGGTCAATCGGTATCCGCGATCGGGCATCGGTCAGTGGTTAGGGCGCTTGGTATTA
>CAVXTC010000037.1:0-63611 GCA_963764525.1 uncultured Pseudomonadota bacterium
TGCAATCGGTCAGCCGGCGGCGACCAGCCGGGCGAATGCGCGAAGCTGGGCGGCTTCCACATCGGACACCGCGAAATACGTAATGCCCGCCGCCCGCCACGTGATCAGGTTGAACCCCTGCCGCGCGGTACTGCGGAACGGCGCGTCCGCGCTGCCCGGCGACGCCCAGGCGAACAGGTTGATCACGTGCTTCTCGTGACGGTACACCACCGCCGCCGACGGATGCCCGTCGATATAAGCGACCCGACCGCCGACCAGCGGAAACCCCTCGGGCGCCAGCTCGCGCACCGGCGGCGACACATCGACATGCGCCGATAGCCACGGCTTCACGGTGTGCTGGTCGCTGGTCAGCACGTCAGTCAGGTGGTTCGCCATCAGCGAGCCGATGTGGCTGTCGATCACCGCCTCCGTCGTGCTCTCCGCGGCGCCGGGGCCGACGCCGCCCTGCACCAGCAGCACCAGAACCGCGCCGGCCAGCGCACCGGCCAGGCCGGTGCCCGCCAGGGCGAAGCCGGGAAGACGGAACCACGGCCGCGCCGGCTCCGGCGCCGTCTCGCGCGGCAGCGCCGAGACGATGCGCGCGGCCAGCCCGGGCGAGGCGCGGTGATACGGCAGATTGGTCTTCATCGCGGTCTGGATATGTTGCAGCTCGTCCAATCGTGCGGCGCAGGCGGCGCAGGACGCCACATGACGCGCCAGCCGCAGCCGGCGCCAAACCGGCAGCCGGCGATCCAGCAGCAGCGGCAGCCAGGGCGCGGCACGCTCACACTCCATCGGCCGGCTCCTCGGTCGTTTCCGCCAGCCACAGCCGGCGCAACGCCAGTCGTGCACGGGCCAGCCGCGACATCACCGTGCCGATCGGCACGCCGGTCACCGTGGCGATCTCCTTGTAGGAAAGGTCCTCGACTTCCCGCAGCAGCAGCACTTCGCGGTAATCCGGAGGCAGACGTTGCATCAGCCGTTCGAGCATCTCGCTGTCCAGCGTCTGCAGCAGCAGCGCCTCCGGGTCGCGCGGTGGGGTGCCCCACATCGTCTCCTCCCGGTCGGCGGTCTCCGCCACTGGCGTCTCCGGCAGGAACATCATGCGGGAGGTGCAATTCTCGCGCGCCCAGGTAACGAAGCTGTTGCGCACGATTGTCAGCAGCCAGACCCGGATGTTGCCGCCCTGGAAGGCGTCGAAATAGCGATACGCCCGCAAATAGGCCTCCTGCGCCACGTCCTCGGCATCCGACGGGTTGCCGGCCAGCCAGCGTGCCAGGTTGTACGCCGCGTCGAGATGCGGGAGGGCCAGGCGCTCGAAGCGCCGCCTCCGGTCGTCACTTGGTTGGGCCAAGGCGGGTCCTGCCAGCAAGCTGTCGCGGATATGACCGGCGGATGCCGCAGGTTATTCCCCGCCAGGGCAGGCTTCCAGATGAAACATGCTTGGCACGCCGGCGGCGCAAGCCGCGAAAGCGACCGGCGCCCGGCGCCCGCCTCTGGCCACCGCGCGTGTCGAGCTCATGTCATGCAGCCTGCTTGCAGCGGCCCTGACGTCCGAATATCGTCACGCACGATCGCATTTCCAAACCGGAAGGAGGCTTTATGCCCGGCGCAATCCCCGACGAAACCGCAACCGTTTCGATCGCCATTACCCCCGTCGGCCTCAACCACCTCGTGCTGAACGTCCGCGACATCGAGGAATCGCACCGGTTCTGGACCGAGCTCCTGGGCTTCCGCCAAGTGGGTGAGGTACCGGCCGGCCTGGGCGGCGTGCGCCGCGGCAAGATGCGCTTCTACAGCGGCGAACGTGACGGCAAGCTGCACCACCACGATATCGCCCTGGTCGATACGCCCGACCTGCCGCCTCCGGGCGGACCGAGCCCGATCGGCCATGTTGCCATCGCGCTGCCGAACCGCGAGGCGTGGCTGCAGCAGCTTGCGTTCATGCAGAGCCGCGGCGTTAAGTTTGAACGCCGGGTCGAACACGGCATGACGCATAGCCTGTATATCCGTGACCCGAACGGCTACAGTGTCGAACTGCTGTACGAACTCCCGCGTGAGGCGTGGGAGACCAACATCGACGCCGCCCTGAACCACTACGTCGCGCTGCCGACCGAAGGCCCGGCCGCGCTGGAAGACCGGGCCGAGCATCCGGTGTTCAGGCCGAAAGCACTGGCTGGGCGATAGAAGCGTCGCGTCGTCCCGCGCCGATCACCCCTTCAACAGCACGATGGCCTCGATCTCGACCGAGATGTTGCGCGGCAGGCTGCCCATACCGACCGCCGAGCGGGCCGGGCGCCCGTTCTCCCCGAACACCGCGACGAACAGGTCCGTGCAGCCATCGATCACTTTGGGGTGGTCGGTGAAATCGGGCACCGCGTTGACCATGCCCAGCACTTTCAGAACCGTCTCGACCCGATCGAGCGAGCCGGCCGCGGCGCGGATATTGACCAGCAGATTGAGCCCGCAGATGCGCGCGGCCTCGACCGCGCGCTCAACCGTTACATCCGTGCCGACTTTGCCGGTTATGATCGATCCATCGGCCTGGCGCGGCCCGACCCCGGACAGGAACAGCAGATTGCCGGCCAGGCGGTACGGCACATAGGTGCCGAGGGGCGCCGGCGGTGGCGGCAGGACGTGGCCGAGGTCCTTCAGGCGTTGTTCGGCGCTCATGGTATTGGTTCCCTTTCCCTCCAGGTCCGCGCAGCATAGCGCGAACCGGCGGCTGGACGACCAGCTATTGCGCCGGAAGGTGGGTTACGCCCTTCAGGATGACACTCATGCCATTGGTCAGCGCGAGATAGGTCGAACCGCCGACCACAGTCTGGCTCGCTGTCGGATCGCCGGAAAATCCCTGATAACTGAGATGATCGGTGCCGATCCTGAAATCGGCAATGCTGATCGTGCCACCGCGGACGGACGCCAGAAAATCATAGGTCACCGCGCCGTCCCGCGCGTGTTCGTTGACGGTCAGACTTCCGCTACCGGCGGTGATCGTGGACAGACCGACATTCGTGCTCACGGTTGCGGTGCCGGAGCCGCCAATGAAAGTCAGTGCGGCGTCCGTGGCGATGACGTTCAGTTTCACGGAGGCGGCTCCTGCCGATATCGTCAGCTCGTCCAGGCTGGTGATGCTGAAGCTGCCCTTATCCAATTGTATGTCCGCGTTCGTGTTCGCTCCGCTGTGGATGGAGATGGCTCCGCCACCACCGGTCTGGATTGCGCCTCCGACGAACGATCCCGCACGCTCCACGCCACCATTGGTGAAATCGAAATTCACGCTGGCATCGGTCTCCTGAAGGTCCAGCACCTTGTTGCTGCCATCAAACGAGAGACTGCCGCCTTGGCGGACGAAGATCAGATCGTTGCCGCCTTGCTCGTGCAGAGTCGCCACGCCGCCGGCGCCGATGAAATACTGATTTTCGGTCGGGCCGGAGGAACCGGCGATCACGGCGGTCCCGGTGACCGCTACATAAACCTCGCCTTTGGGCGGCATGGTGATGGTGTCGTTGCCGGCGCTGTTGATCGAGCCGCCACCGCCGAGGGTGATCTGGTTCGTGCTGCCGGCAGCGGTGGAAACGAACGCCCCCACGCTGTCGGTGAAAGTGATGCCACCGGCCCCGCCGATCACTGTCTCCTGTCCCTTGGTGGTGGTGACGGTGAGGTGACCGGCACCGCCCTGGAGCGTCTCACTCCCCTTGGTGAGGGTGAGCACATAGCTTGCCGGATCGCCACGGTAATCGAGCGTGGCCTTGGGTTTGCCGAAATCGTTGGAAACCACATCCGCGAGCGAAGCTCCGGTCCCCGAAGTGCTTCCGGAAACGCTCCCGTATCCCTGGATGAGATTTGCCGGCGCGAAGCCTTCCAGGGTGTTGCCGCTGGCCGTAACCGGCGTCTGCATCTGGTTCATGATGAATATGGCTGCCGGGCCGTAGTCGTTGATGACGGTGTTGCCGGTGATCGTCACATTGTCCTGTGGGGCCATCAGCATCGGGCCGCCGACGTGGATCGCGATCGGCGCGCTGGCGTCCGGTCCCTTCTCGATCGTATTGCCCTGGATGATGTCATTCCCGCCATTCGGCAGGTCGATCGAGTAGCTCGCGGTTCCGGTCGGGCCGTCGATGATCTGGTTGTTTTCGATGACATTGTTGAGAGCCCGGCTCTTGACCTCATGACCGACATTCGCGTCTTCCGAAACGCTATTGGTCATGGTGAAGGAGTTCAGATAGCCGATGTAGATGTTGTGGCTCTGGCCGTCGCCGGCGCCGTTATGGTTGAAGGTGCTGTGATCGACCGTGACCGACCCGGTGCCGTCCACGAATGGGGTGGCGAGGATGCCGTCCTGGTTGTCATGGAAGGTATCGTTCGAGAGCGTCAGGTTGCCGCTTTGGTAACGGATGCCGGCTCCATTCGACTGGCCGGATTTGGCGCCCGAGAACGTCAGGCCCTCGATCGTGACATCCGGCGTGGTGGTTTGCGTGCCGACGACGAACAGCCCCTTCCCAACGTTGACCTTGGGATTGCTGGTCGTGGATGCCACCACGTTCACCGCCCCGCCGACCGCCTCGATGGTGAGGTTATGGCCAATCGTTACATCGGCGGCCGTGTAGGTTCCCGCTTGAATATCGATCGTATCACCCGGGTTCGATGCGGCTATCGCGGCGGCGATCGTTGAGTACTGCATGCCCGCACCCACGGTCAGTGTCGTCATGAGAGAGTCCCTTCTTGTTTGCAGCCCCGAACTTCCTCATGGGACCTAACGAAAACGTGAAAGTCAAATATTTTCGATTGTGTCGCCTTATGGGTTGCCACGTAAACACGAACCGTCTAAGTTAAACCGCAGAAATAGGAAGAACGTCATAAAATCGCGACAATTGCCCGAAATTACGCGCCGCAGCTCATTTTCTGTATCATTGGGCGAAAGCGCTGCCGGAAGTGGTCCAGTATCCCCGCGGTCATCGGGCTTTCGGTCTTTGGCCGGCCCACGGGCCGGGCATGACGGCGTTGGGCGACGCTGCGTCCCTTTGATGACGGAACATCAACGCCTCCTGGTATCAAACCAAGCGGCGATAGATCAACTCCAACAGGTATCAATCTTGCTTGTCGCGCTCGCCCGATCCCTGTTCAGGTGTTCAGGGGATGGCTGGAATCGTGACCCCGATCATGTCGCCCTCGCGCACGATCCCGGCCAGTTGCTCCTCGGGACCAGTGCTCGGTTGCCACCGGGCGCATCGGCAGCACCATCCACCGGTAATCGGCGGTGGAATCGACCACCTGGATGCGCACGCCCTCGGCTAGCACGGTGCCCCATTCGGCGATCAGCCCACGCGGATCGCGCACCGCGCGCGCCCGATAGGCGGCGGATTTGTACCAGAACGGCGGATAGCCCAGCACCGCGCGCGGATAGCAACTGCACAGCGTGCAGACCACCAGATTGTGCAGCTCCGACGTGTTCTCCAGCACCCCGAGCGGCGGGGCGCCGCGCATCGGAATGCCCATCTGCTCGGCCGCGCGCGTGCCATCTTCCAGCATCAGCGCGCGGAACGCCGGGTCGGTCCAGGCGCGTGCCACCATGCGTGCGCCCTGGCCCGGTGTCGCCTGATCGGTGATGGCGATCCGGTCAGCGATCTCCGCCGGGTCGGCGATGCCCTTGTCGGCGAGCAGACCGCACAGCGCGGTCAGCAGTTTTTCGCCGTCGGTCTCCAGGATGTTCATGCCGGCTCCAGCCAGTGCTCGAAAATCTCTGCCAGCAACGCGTCCCCTGCCCGTCCCTGGTTCCAGATCGCCGGCTGATCGAAGGCGACGTGATACAGCGCGCGGCGCTCCGCCGGGCGGGCGAAGGCGAGGTCTTCCGGATTGGCGAACGCGCCAAGGCGGCGCACCACCACCCCGCGCGCACCCCGCAAGTAGTGCGGCGTGCGGATATGGCAGGGCCCGCGCGTCTCCGGCCAGTCGTCCTTCACCCGCACCGGATCGCCGGGAACAAAAGCCTTCATCCGCGCTCCAGCGCGGCGCGCAGCTCCGCCTCGGTGACCACGCCTTTGCGCAGCAGGGTGTCGGCAATCGAGCGTATCCAGCGCCGGTAATAACTCAGCCGGTGGTACTCGGCTTCCGGGATCGCCTCGATCCCGCGGCGCAGCTCATCGACCGTCATCAGCCCCTTGAGGCTGAGCACCTGGCGCAACGCATCCACCTGTTTGTCGAACTCCGTCAGTCCATGCGGTTCGAGCTCCACCGGCTCGCACATGAATCTCGGCACGCCACCGAGGTCGTGGTGCGCGCGGGGCTGATCCTGATCCACGCTGGCCTTGTCCATGGCTGCCGACGATATGCCGCGCTGGCATGGCCGGGCAAGCCGGGACGGGCTGTCGGAAAAATCACCCGGGTGCCCGGCGTGGTGATGTAGGATGAGCGGGTCCGAGGCAGCGGCGTGCGCCCGCGCCGCAAGGAGGGTTGCATGGCCGTCCGCAAGCTGTTGCTTCCGTTGCAAAGCACCGCGACCGCGGAGCCGGCGCTGACCGCCGCGTTGATGGCGGCGCGGCTCTGGCGGGCGCACCTTGCCGTGCTGCACGTCGCGGTGGATCGCAGCCGCGACAGCGCGGTGCGCGCGCTGTTCGACCGCTTCGCCGCCGCGCAGGACATCATCCTCGCCGCAACGGGTGCGCAGGCCGACCAGCCCAGCATCAACTTCACATCGGTGGCCGGGCGGGAGGCCGACATGGTCGCCTGGCAGGCCCGCCTCGCCGATCTGACCGTGGTGCCGCATCCGGCCAGCTCCGAGGATGTGTCGTCGTCGGACGCGCTGCACGCGGTGCTGTTCGATTCCGGCCAGCCGGTGCTGATCGCGCCGCGCAGCCCGCCGCGCACGATCGGCACGCGCATCTGCATCGGCTGGAACGGGTCGGCCGAATCCGCCTCGGCCGTGTTGGCCGCGATGCCCTGGCTGCAACAGGCCGGGGCGGTGCGCATTCTCTGGGCCGAGGAATACCAGCGCCGCGGCCCGCTGGCGCCGGAGCTCGACGAATACCTGTTCGCCCACGGCGTAACCGCCGACCGCTTGATGTTCCGCCCTGTCAACAACGTGGTCGGCGCCGGGCTGCTGGCCGCGGCCGGCGACTTCGATTGCGATCTGCTGGTGATGGGCGCCTATTCGCATTCCCGGCTGCGCCAGCAGATACTGGGCGGCGTCACGCGCCACGCAATCGAGCACGCCGCGCTGCCGCTGATGATGCACCGCTAGCCCCCACCACCCACGCTGCGGATCGACCAGCACCAGCGCCAGCAGCGCGCTGGCCGATTGATGAACGCCGCATAGTCCGGCAGCAGCGCAATGGCGCGGTCCAGCCGATCGCCTGATCGCCCCACCCGGCCTGGCTGGCGATCGGGCCGAGATCCATCAGCGCGGAAAAATTTTCCGGTTCAACTGCAACGACGCGGTGCAGGACCGTCGCGGCGTCCGTCAGCCCCGACCGGACTTGCAGCGCCGCGGGTTCCCGCAACGTCGATCGCGGTCGCGTTCACGCCCGCGCCAGCATCGTCTCGTGCGCCGTCAGCCGCCGGTGCAGCAGGTACATCGGGAACGCCAGCGCCGAGACCGCCGAGGCGGCGAACATCGCGCCCACCGGACCGCCATACAGGTCCGCCGCATGGCCGCATAGCGCCGGTACCACCGCCCCACCGGCATAATACATCGTGTAGAACAGGCCCATCCCGACCGCCCGGTTCTCGGTCCGCGCTGTCAGCGTCCCGAGCGCGATGATCACGCCGGGATGCAGCGATCCGGGAAACCCGACCAGCATCGCCCAGCTCACCGGCCAGTCCAGCAGGCCGAATCCGGCCATGCCGACCACCAGCGACCCGGTGCCGATGGCGAAGATGCGCCACGCGCCGAACCGTTCGGCCAGGCCGCCGCCCGCCAGAGTGGACGGCACGCTGCCCCAACTGGCGATGCCGATCACCACGCCGGTGAGTGCCAGGCCCTCATTGCGATCGGCCATCAGCGACGGCACGTATGACAGGAAACCACTGAAACCGGCGGTATAGGCGGTCCAGATCAGCCCGCCGACGACCAGCGCCAGGCACTCCCGCCCGCCCGGCAGGGAGAACGCGCGGGGCACCGGCTCGGCCTCCGGCGCGGCGCGGAAGCTGGCCAGGAACAGCACCGTGGCGACCGCCATTTCGGCCCCGCCCGACAGGAACGCCGCCGGCCAGCCGAAACGCTGCGCCAGCAGAGGATGCACGATCTGGCTCAGTCCGACGCCCACCGGATAGGCGCCGACCGAGATGCTGATCGCCAGCATGAAATGCCGGCCGCGGAACCAGTCGGCGATGACCTTGCTCTGCATCACGATCATGGCGACGGCGCCGACACCGGACACCATGCGGCCCGCCGCGATACCCCCGGCGCTTCCCGCCCAGAAACTGACCAGCGCCCCGACCGCCATCAGTCGCCAGCCCGGAGCCGAGCACCAGCCGGTCGCCGAAGCGCCGCCCCAACAGCCCGAGCGGCAGCGCGACGAACACTCCCGGCAGCATGTAAGCGCCGATCAGCGATCCCAGCCCGGCATAATCGAGATGGAATCGCGCCATGAGCTCCGGACCGAGGCTGGCCACGGTCTGGAACTGATAACCAAAGCCGATCCGGGCGAGCACCAGGGCGGCGAGAATGACCCAGGCGCGGATTCCCATGCGCCGTTATATCACCCTCTCGCGCTGCGGGAGAGAGCCTGCCCCGACCCGACCGGGTAGAAGCGTTTTCACCTCTCCCGCTTGCGGGAGAGGTCGCTGCGCAAAGCGCGGCGGGTGAGGGGCACGCCGCGCAAACCCCAACCGAAATTGCACGCCGACCGTCCGCCCTGCTCACGCCCCGGCAACAGGCTTGCGCATCTCCACCCAGGTCGGCGCCGTGTAGCCGGCATGGGCGTGCACGGCGATTTCCACGAACCCGCAGGCGCCGAACAGCCGGCGGTTGCCGGTCAGTGCCAGCCGCGTGCCGAGCGACAGGTACGGCAGACCTCGCCG
This sequence comes from uncultured Pseudomonadota bacterium, assembly GCA_963764525.1. Taxonomy (GTDB): domain Bacteria; phylum Pseudomonadota; class Alphaproteobacteria; order Acetobacterales; family Acetobacteraceae; genus DATDIC01. Next base: position 9,001 of record CAVXTC010000037.1, read on the forward strand.
GCGAGCCTCCTCGTCCGCCGCCGCAATCAGGATGCGGGCAATGCCGCGCCGTCGGGCGAACGGCGCCACGGCGACCCGCCCGACATACAGACCGCCATCCTGCTCCTCCCACAATATGCTGCCCACCAGCCGCCCATTCACCTCGGCCACCGCCCCACCGGCCCGCGCCAGATGCGCTTCCACCGTCTCCGTCGCGACCCCAAGCGCCGAGGCCGGCGGATCGGTCGCCACCTGCTGTGCCGCGAACGCAGCGCGGATCAGTTGCGCGACCGCCTGGGCATCCGCCAGTCGCATCGGGCGCAGACGGGTCGGAGCGTTCTGCATGGCTGCAACGGTAGAATGCAGAAACGGCAGGGTCCAGACTCGATCAGCCAGAGCATGATTGCTTGCGGCGGAATTGTCGGAAAGCGTGAACCACGCTCTGAAAACCAAAGTGCTGGAGCATGAGCGCTTCATCTTGAAGCGGTCATGCTCCAGGTGTCAGATCGTGTAGTCGTCCACGCCAGCCGACACCCGGGAAGTTAGGCGCCAGCGTAGAACGAGGATCGAGGCCAGGCCACTGGAAATGCGGGTCTCGCCAAAGACAATGAGGGTGAATGGGACGACATTGTTGAGAAGCCCCAAAACAACGAACGCACTCCACAGCCGGCATGACGTGGGCATCGGGTCTTAGCCTTGCACTCCCGGTCCGGTCCAGCTATTCCCTGCCTAAATCGCGACACAAAAAAGCGCATGCGCGACCGCCGGAAGGTGGTGGCTTTTGTGTACACCTGGGTCCAACAAGGGAGTCTCCAAATGCAACGACGGATGGTTCTGGCTGGCACCGCTGCGAGCGCGGCGGCCTTTCTTTCCGGTTCCACTGCTGCCGCTGATACCACGGCGGCCATTCCCGCATCGCCGGATCTTGCCGCGGCATTGGCCCGGTTCCGGGAGTCTATCCCAGCGCATTTCGACCGGACCTATGTGGAGAACGCCGTCGTCCTGTTCTTCCTCACCAGCCTTTATGAGGGCGAGCGCCCCGCGTTGCCGATGATCGACGTAACGCTCAGCAAGGAGAATGCTCTGCCCCACGACCTCTGGGGATTGATCTACCAGGACTGGAAGCCCTCACCGGAGGAGGGCGTGACGGTGTTCCTCCAGGGCCTGGAGAAGCGTGGCGACAACAATCTTCGAAAGCGGATCTACATGTCCGCCGTCACGCCTGATCTTTACCGGCCCATGTACGGCGCCAAAGTTGTCGCCTTCTTCGACGGGCTGCTCGACCCAAAATTCGCCGGCAGACCGTTCATGCGGCACTATCTGGATTACTACTGGGATATTTACTGGGACCTGCACCTCGGGGTGAAGGGCGACGCAATTCCTCCGCAGGTCCGCACTATCGGTGAGAGCTTCAACACCGTCCTCGCCTTCCGCGATCCGACGAAGCCGATCACGTACGACAACTACATGACGGTGCGGGCGCTCCTGGATTTCCTTAAGACCTGGATCGATGAGCGGCTGGACGACATCGCGAATGCGCGCATCGCCAACCCAGAGAAAACGATCGCTTGGTATTGGCTGAAGAACGCGGGCGACGGCACGCATTTCAGCAAGAAGGACGTCGTCTTCGAGTGTTTCCACAACTTCGTCGCGTTCAGCCAATGGGGCAACACGATCTTCGGCATCATGTCGCGCCTCAGCCAGGACGGCGGTGATCCCGACGTTCGCGCTGCGTTCGAGAGGACGATGTCGGGGAATCCGGATGCCGCGAACGGCGCCCCCTACACGCCGCTCGAGTTGTTCGTCATGGAGCTGTTTCGGACGATCTCGCCGAATGGCGGGAGCATCTCCTCGATTTCGGATGTGCGACAGATGGGTTCGAGCGACAACTACGGCGACAGCGTATCGCCCTTTGTCAGGTTCGGCTTGCCCTATGAGCGAAGCGCCTACATGATGACGCCGCACACCTCTACCAGCTTCGAGCCGATGCACTGGATAAATCCTCAGCAATTCGACCCGGGCCGTTACCGTGATGTGCCGACCAGCGCCCAAGTGGACGAGGCGAGAAGCAAGCAGATCGGCTTCGCCAAATGCCCATTCGACCTCACGACGATGAAGGTCAACGACGGCCGTAACGCAGCGATGGCCAACAGCGCATTCGGCACTGTGTTCGGCGTGGTGGACGGCAAGCCTCTGCCGGTCTGCGACTATGCCGGGTTCGCGCCATTCGGCTTCGGTTATCGCCGCTGCCCCGGCGAACAGCTCACCATCCAGGTGTTCGAGGATTTCCTGCGCAAGGTCTGGCGCGACAAGATAACCTTCCGCAGCTTGAACCTGCCGAACCCGCGTCAGGTGCCGATCGGTCCGGCTGCCGTCATCGACGATAACATCACCTTCGCCCGGTCGTCCTGATCGGTGAGGCGCAGCGCGCGCCTACCAGAACTGCCGGAAGGTGAGCCTGACGCCCCAAGCGTCCGGCTCACCTTCCGGCTTGGCGACGACGAACTCGGCATTCAGCACCATGTCGCCGCCGCGCCACAGCCGCGCGCCCATGCCGGCGCCCAGCCGCAGCGTGTCGGCGGCGTTGCCCTGCGGGACTCCGTCGATGCTCGTTTCTCCTCCGATGTTGTAATAGGCGTCCGCCGATAGCCAGATGCGAGGGGTGATGTTTCGGCTCGCATGGCCTTCCACGATGAACAGCGGACGCTGCGTCAGGCTGTTCGCGCCGCCGGCCTGGAATGAATTGTTGGGGGTGAAAGCCGCAACCGACACGTAGGTCTCGAGCCACGTCCAGCCGCGGTCCGGCGTGTAGCTGAAGTTGACAGTCGGACGGACCGTCCATCGGTTCGCCGACGGGTTAAGCGCACGGCTGGGTTCGTACTCCCCGAGCGGTGTTCCCACGAACAGGTGGAAGCTCGCGAAAGTCTGCGGCACGAAGCCGGCGAATGCCTCGCGAGTCAGGGCGGGTCCGCCGAAAATGTTTACCTGCCAAAGGAAACCGATATCGGACACACCGCTGACCGCGGTGCGGTTGGAGCCGGAACTCAATTCCACGTAGAGGTAGGGCAGCACGATCGACAACCCGCCCGTGCGCCCCCAGTAATCCATGGTCCGCGTCAGGACGAGGGATTGCGAAACCACGTTGGTGCGAATGCGCGCCGTTAGATCCAGCCCGTCCTCCGGCGTTACGGAGGCGGCATACCCCGCATTGTAAATGGCGAACCAGCTGTCGATCGGTGCGTTCAGGTAATCCCGGGCCGAGCCTGCCAAGACGTTGCTCGGCAAATAGACTGCGGCTCCCACGACGAATAGCACGCCGACCGCGACCCGTGCACGCCTCAGCGATGGGCACATGATCCATCCCGGGTCGCTGGATGATTTGCTCACCACTTACTTCCAGGTCCGCAACAAGATTGCTGAGTTTTGCACGGTTGCTTTTTTCCGGCCGGTCTGTGTCAGATGGCAGGCTTCTTTGGCGTGGGACAGGCGGTCAAATCACCGGCGCCCGCGAAGCGAAATCCCCCTCACGATTGCTGCGTCAGCCCGGACAACGCCGCCACCAGCACCGAGCCGAGCAGCGCCCCCAGCACACCCAGCATCGCGAAAAACGCAAGGTGCCATCCGCGCAGGCGCTGCCGTTCCGGATCGTTGAAGAACTCGGTGAATTCCGCGTTGAGCTCGATCACCGGCAGCAGCCGGCTGACCGAAGCGCCCAAGCACCACACCGCGCCTTTGCACCGTGCCGCCGGGGCGGTCAGCAGCACCAGCGCCCCCAACACCGCCAGCCCGATAACCCACCACACCACCCGGAACGCGTAGCTGCCGATGCCATGCCCGACAGTGAACTGCAGCACCGTTTGCATCGCCCAGCTCTGCCAGTCGCCCCGCCGCCGCGCCTCTGCACGCGCCCGCTGCTGGCCGGCGAATTTCACCGCGCTCGCCGCATCGGGCTCGCCCTCGGTCGCCAGCACGCGGGCACTGGGGGCGCCAGAGTGGGAGATGACTGAGCGGGAGATGCCTGAGCGGGAGAGTGACTGAGCGGGAGATGACTGAGCGGGAGATGACTGAGCCGCGGCCGGCAGCGCGATCAGCAGCGCCAGCATGGGTGCGCACCGCAACAAGACCGCCACGCAAGAACGACGCATCGCTTTCCCTCCGTCACTGTTGTGGCCTGACGCGCCGCCTGTCGGCCTCGGATGAGCGCGAGCAGGCACCCATTTGAAGCATCCCAGTCCCGGTCTAATCAGCCAGCCTCGCGTCAATCGCACAGCCCCCGGTCGGGATGGGTATGAATAAACCGCCTTCCGCGGCGCTCCACGTTGCGGTAGCGGGTCGAGTTGTATTCGGCCTGGCTATAGACGTAATCAATGCCTTTTGACTCGTGGATGCCCGCTACCCGCCTTCGCGGGCGCGGGCGCTATCTCGCGATTGCATCTGGCGCAGGCGGATCGGGGCGCCCTGAATGGCTGAATGGGTGTGCGCGCGGGGCGGCGCGCCTATCTAGGGCGATGGCCGAAATCCCCGCCTTCCTCGACAGCCTGCGCCCCGCCGTGCCCGACATCGTGGTCCCCCGCGGCATCACCCCGTTCTTCCTGCCCGGCCGTCCGGTGCGCGGCCGGCTGATCCGCCTCGGCCCGCTGGCCGACGCGCTGCTGACCCGCCACGACAATCCCCCGGCGGTGCGCCGGCTGCTGGGGCAGGCGCTGGCGCTGGCGGCCGGCCTGGCGACCGCCCTGAAGTTCCGCGGCTCGTTCAGCCTGCAGGCCAAGGGCGACGGCCCGATTCCCATGCTGCTCGCCGACTGCACCGACACCGGCGCGCTGCGCGGTTATGCCCGCGCCGATGCCGACAAGCTGACCGCGCTGCTCGCCGCCGACCCGGCCCCCGCAGCCGGCCGACTGCTCGGCAGCGGCTATCTCGCCTTCACCGTCGATCAAGGTCCCGACCAGCACCGCCACCAGGGCATCGTCGCCATCGAGGGCGGCGCCCTCGCCGACATGGCGCTGCATTATTTCCGCACCTCCGAGCAACTTCGCTGCTTTCTTCACCTCGCCTGCGAGCCGACCCCGACGGGCTGGCGCGCCGCGGCGCTGATCCTGGAAAAGATTGCCGCCGGCGGCGTGGACCCCGACATGCCCGAGCCGGAGCAGGAAGAAAGCTGGCGCACCGCCACCGCCCTTGCCGGCACCGTCACCGATGCGGAGCTGCTGGACGACAACCTCGCGCCGGAGCGGCTGCTCTACCGGCTGTTCCACACCGAAGGCGTTGCGGCCGACCGCGCCCGCGCGCTGTCCTACGGCTGCCGCTGTTCGCGGGCGCGGCTGGCCGGAATCCTGGAGGGCTTCCCGCCCGACGACCTGGATCACATGACAGTCGCCGGCGATATCGTCATGACCTGCGAGTTCTGCAATTTCGACTTCCGCTTCCCGCGCCATCAGGTGCAGGGACGAGTGACACGGCATTGACCGGGCGGCGCGGCTTTGCTGCTCTCCGACGGACATAACATCACCAGCATGGGAACCAGCATGCTCCCGCGCGCCCTGCCCCGCTGTGCCGCCCTGCTGATCGTGCTGCTGCTCGCCGCCTGCGGGCTTCCGCCGCTGCTCCCACAGAGCGTTGCGCCGCTCGATTTCACCTATCTGCCGCCATTGCCGCTGAATGTCGCCACAATTGACATCCAGTCGCAATATGTGCCGTCAGGCGTGCCGCCCGATGTGAGCCAATTCGACCCGATCGCTCCGGTAGCGGCACTGGAAACCATGGCACGGCAGCGGCTGAAGGTAGCCGGCAGCTCCGGAGAGGCGGTGTTCGTGGTGAACGACGCCGCGCTGGTACGTACCGGCGACACCATCACCGGGGCGATGTCGGTGACATTGAACATCTACACCTCGGGCGGCATCCGCGCCGGCTACGCCCAGGCAACCGTCACCCGCCAGATCAATGGGGTCGGCGCCGACCTGCCGGCCGTGCTGGACCAAATGACCCGGCAGATGATGAGCCAGATGAACGTCGAGTTCGAGTACCAGGTGCGCCATTCTCTCAGCGGCTGGCTGCTAAGTACCGGCGCGGCGCCGCTGCAGATCGTTCAGCCACCGCCTGTTCAACCGCTGCCTGTTCAACCGCTGCCTGTTCAGCCGCCGGCTGTTGAGCCGCCGCCCCCGGGTGTTCAGCCGCTACCGGAGGGGCCGCCAATCCCGGACCAGGGAGCATCGCCACCGCTGCCGTACGCCTTGCCACCGCCCGCTGCGTTGCCGCAGCCGACGGGCGCCCCGCCGCCGGGTTCCGCCCCCCTGCCCTACGCGCCGCCGCCGGCGGCTCCGCTCGCGCCGCCGACCGCGTCGCCACCGCCGCCGTCACCGCCTTTGCCTGCTCCGCTGCCGCCGCCGGGTCCGGTGATCGATTAGACCGCTCTCATTTGGGCAGACTGGACGGTCCTGCCCCTCGTCGGTAATCGACAGGGTGTGACCTGTACTGCTCTGGCTACTGTATGCGTATCGGAAGCGTGCCGGTCGGGTGATACACTTACCCGCGGTCGTTGGCGTTGCGGCCAGTTGGCAACGCGTCCTTCTTCAGAGGGTCAGCGGGTTTCCCTTCAGGCTCGGTTTGTTGCCGTGGCCACATTCATCGCTCCCGGTTGGACGAGTCATCCGCGACCAAACTCCGGAGTTCATCAAACGGGCGAACAGCGACGGCAAGCCGCCCCGCCCATTGATCGTTCCGATTGAGACGGGTCGCTGGCCTCACGCAACCAGCGCGCCGTAATCCAGCGTCGCCATCACCTGCACGCGCCGCATATAGCGCGGCTCATCGGCCGTGTAGTCGGCCACTGCATTGTGCACAGTTCCGATGTTGTCCCACATCAGCACGTCGCCCTCGGTCCAGTGATGCGCGTGCAGATATTCGGCACGCTCCTGGTGGCGGAACAGGAAGTCCAGGATCGCCCCGCTTTCCCGCTCCTCCATCCCGTCGATCGACATCGTGTAGCCGGGGTTGGCGTACAACACCGTTCGTCCGGTGATCGGATGGCGGCGAAACAGCGGCTGCGAGACAGGCGGCTTCGTGCGCCGCTGCTCCTCGGTCAGTTCTTTCGGGTCGATCCCGGCCGCGCCCGCATCATGTCCCAGAACTTGGCGAAATCGTGCGTCGCCGTCCGGTCCGCCAGCCGGTCCTTCAGCTCGGCCGGCAAATCGTCGTACGCCGCGTGCATGTTGCGGAACTGTGTCTCGCCCAGCGGCTTGCCGTTGCGCCGCGGCACCTGCCGCGCGTGCAGGATGTTGGCGAGCGCGATGTCGCGGCTGTACGACATGTCGGTGTGCCAGCCCTGCCCGGCATCATGCGCGCCGAGCGGTTTGCCCTGCGCGTCCTTCACGTTCGACAGGATCATCATTTCCGGGAAACCCGGCTCATGGAACAGGTTGGCGACGTTGATTTCCAGCTCCCCGAAGCGGCGACCGAACGCGGCAAACTCGGCGGCATTGGGAGCCTGGTCCGGGAAACACAGGACGCCATGCGCGCCGAGGGCACGCAGGATGGCGCCGAAATCCTGGTCCGTCAGGGACTGAGCGAGGTCGATGCCCTCGATCCGGGCGCCGAGGGTCTGGCCGCTTGGGATGATGCGCATGGCGTGCCTCAACAAGGGTCCGCCGCAGTGTCGCGCCGCTCGCCGCGCCAGGGAAGTCCCGCCGCTCAGGTAGGTGCGACGGTGATCCCCGCTCTCTGTGCCGCGGTGCGCAACTCTCGGTCCAAGGTGGCGAGTCTCAGGGACCGGCGCTGCGCCAGTTCCAAATAGGCCGCGTCGTACAAAGTCAGCCGGAACCGGTCGGCGAGATGCAACGTGGTGCTCCAGGCATAGGTGTTCAGCTCAGGGTCAACCACGATCGGCAACAGCCCAAGATCGGCCAGCGAAGCGTCGCGAAATGCGGCGTCGATTCGCTTCCGGCGCACAGAAAACTGTAACCCGTTAGCAACCTCGATGCGCCAGAGCAGGGGCACGACCGCCCCTGCATCGCTGACCTGATGCAGCAGTGCGACCACCGGCTGGGTCCGCTCGTCCTCAAAATACCATGCCAGCGCAAGCGACGCGTCGATGACCAGAACTCACCTTCGGCCTTCGTTGATCAGGTCCTTGATCTTTAAGCCACCCAGGGTCACGCCCTTGCTGCGGGCACGAATCCGTTCGACCGCCGCCCGCGCCTGCTCGCGGTCGAACGTTGGCTCAACCGACACCAACCGCGCCGCAGGCTTGCCACGGCGCGTGATCAGCACTTCCTCGCCCTGTTCCACCCAGTCGAGCAGCGTGCCCAACCGGGTCTTCGCCTCGAAGGCGCCAATCTCTCTCACCGAATGTCTCCAGTCTGGTCTATCTACCAGTTTGATACCGGGACTGGCGGATTTCAAGCTCAGCAAGAGCGCCAAAAGCACTCTGAAAGCGGATTTCCTGGATGGCAGCGCGCTTCGCCGGACAACTCACACCAGATAATTGCAATGGATGGTTCGGAGGAATCATTGCAAAGATATAATTGCAATCGGAAATTATCCGTCCTTTACGCACCATCCTCAGGCACCACCACCAGCGACGCCCCCGGCAGCCACGCATCGACGATAGCGCCGCGACCGAACGCATTGGTGACCGGCGAATGCGCCTTGATCCGGATCCCCGCAACCGTCTCCATCACGTACTCGATGTGGTCGCCCATGAACGCCACGTCGGTCACCGTGCACGCCAGATGGTTCGGTTGCGACACGGGAACCGGCCCCAGCACGACGTCACTCGCATGAATGAACACACGGGCAAGCCCGGAGACGCCCCTCAGGCTGTCGGATTCGAGCATGCCGGCGCCTTCCACCGTGGCCACCCCGTGCGCCACCCGCACCGGCACATGGTTAGCATAACCGACGAATCCGGCGACGAACGCACTGGCCGGGCGGCGATAGATATCCTCCGGCGTGCCGAACTGCACCACCTGACCGGCCCGCATGACTGCGATGGCATCGGACAGCGCCAGCGCCTCCCGCTGGTCGTGCGTGACATAGACCGAGGTGATTCCCAGGGCTCGCGCCACCTGACTGATCTCCACCCGCATTTCCTCGCGCAACGCGGCATCCAGGTTCGACAGCGGCTCATCGAGCAGCAGGATCGTCGGTCGGTAGGCGATGGCGCGCGCCAGTCCGACCCGCTGCTGCTGACCGCCCGACAGATGGCGGGGAAACGAGTCCGCATAGCGCTCCAGATGCACCATCGCCAGTACCTCCCGCACCCGCGCGCGCGCCTGATCCGCTTGGCATGTTCCGCACGCGCAGTGGAAAAGCGATGTTGTCGGCGACACTGAGATGGGGAAACAGCGCGAAGCTCTGAAACACCATGCCCATGTTGCGACGGAAGGTCGGCAGGCGGGTGACCTCGCGCCCCTCCACGAACACCTGACCGGCGTCCGGCTGCAGATAGCCGGTGATCAACCGCAGCAGCGTGGTCTTGCCGCAGCCACTGGGGCCCAGCAGAGACAGGAACGTGCCGCGCGGCACCGCCAGCGACACATCGGCCACCGCGGCGTGGCTGCCCCACATCTTCCGGACGCCGCGAAGCTCCAGCATCGGTCCGCTCATGCGCCCTTCATCCCGCCGAGCATGGTTTCCGGTCGCACCATCCGCATCAGCACCAGCAGGAACACCAGCGACGGGACCAGCAGCACCACGCTGATGGCGCTCGCCACCGAGGTATAGCCGTTGCCAATCGACAGATAGGTCTGCACCGGCAAGGTGACGGTGTCGGCGCCATACACCATCAGGGTCAGCACGAAATCATTGTATGAACTCAGGAAAGAAAACAGCGCCGCGGCCACGATGCCGGGCAACGCCAGCGGCACGATCACCCGGCGGAACAGTTGCACCGGCCCGCAGCCGAGCACGCCGCCCGCTTCGATCAGCCGCTCGTCCATTCCCTCGAACGTGCTGGTCAGCACCAGCACAGCGAACGGCGCGGCCAGGATTACATGAGCCAGCGCGATACCCGCCCGGGTGTTGGCGAGGTGCAGCATGTAGAACAGTTTGGCGACGCCGAGGGCGAAAGTGATCTCCGGGATCATGCGCGGGAACAGGATCAGTCCGATCAGCAGCCCATGCAGCGGCAGCCGGTGCCGCGCGATCGCCCAGCCGGCAGGTATCGCCAGCATCAGCGAGAAGATCGTGGCGAGCATCGCGATCAGCATGGTGTTCCACAGCACCTGCCCGAGATCGACGGTCGCCGCGGCCCAACCGAACCAGCGCAAGGTCCAGGTGGCGGGCAGCAGACGCATGCCGAACCAGTCGGCACCGAACGCTTCCAGCAGGATCATTACCAGCGGCAACGTGATGAACAGCACGAAGCACGTCAGCAGCAGCGCGAAGAGAATGCGGCGCACCACCCGCCTCATCCAGGCCGCCGCGACCTGGTGCGATCCAGCCGGCGGTAGGCAACCACCAGCACGATCTGCACCAGCCCCATGACAACAGCCATGGCACTGCCCAGCGGCCAGTCCAGGAACACGGTGGCAACCGTAAAAATGCGCACCGACAACACCTGATAGTTTCCCCCGGCTATCAGCGGCACGCTGAACGCGCCGAAGCACTGCAGGAACACCATCACCGCGCCGGCCCACAGGCTGGGCTTCAGCAACGGCAGCACGATTTGCCGGAACACCACAAAGGGACGCGCGCCGAGCACCAGCCCGGCTTCCTCCAGTGCCGGGTCGATGGCGCCGAGCCCGGAAATGATCGCCAGCGCGCCATACGGGAAGAACATCCAGACATAGAACAAGATGATGCCGGGGATCGTGTAGTCGATCGGCACCGGCTGCTTCACCACGCCGAGCACCCGGACCAGGAAAAAGTTGAACCATCCAGTGCGGTCATACAGGAACAGCAGCCCGAGCGCGCCGACCAGTGCCGGGATCACCATCGGCAGCATGATCAGGAACCGCAGCGCGGCGCGCCCTGCAAAACGGTGGCGCAGCATCAGCGCCAGCGGCACCGACAGCAGCAGCGACAACACCGTGGCGGCCAGCGAGAGAAACAGCGTCAGCAGCAATACACTGCGACCCTCGCGACTGGCCAGAAACGCCGTGTAGTTGGCCAGCGTCAGCCCCGCCGCCTTCTCCGGTTGCAGGCTCTGCCTGATCGTAAAGGCCAGCGGGTAATAGAACGCCGCGGCAAGGAAGATCAGCAGCGGCAGCACCAACGCCCCGCCGAGCCGCCGGCGCAGCGAATACATCTTACTGCTTGATGTACTCCATGCCGTGCTGCTGGATAAAAGTGATTGCGTCCAGGTTGGTCAGCCGGATCGCGTGTGCCTCGGCCACATCGACTGGTGGGATCTTCTCCCACGCCGAGGCGGGCGCCTGCTTCCAGGCATCGGTGCCGGGATACTGGTACATGGTTTCCAGCATCTTGAGCTGGATTTCCGGCGACAGCAGAAAATTCATCACCTTGTAGGCAGCGGCCTTCTGCTCCGGCGTATCGGTCACCGAAACCGCGAGCCAGGCGTTGGAGGAACCGATCACGTTCGCGTCTAGCGGAGCCGCCTTGGTGGTCGGCGGCAACTGTCCCTGTGCCGCGCTCCAGAGCGAGTAGTCCTGCGCGTAACTGGTCAACCACACCTGCTCGGTCTGGAACTGGTGGAACATGACCGGTGGGCTGGAAGCGATCGGCTGGGCGAACGATTTGCTGAACTCAGAGAACTTCTCCCAGGCAGACTTCCACTCCGGCGACGCCTGCAGCTCGGCGAACGGCTTGTTGAAATCGACCCCGAACGCGGCCAGGAAGCTGTAGATGATGGCGCGTCCACCGCCCGAGGACGCATCCGGCCGGATCATTCCGAAATGCCCGGCAAACTCCTGCCGGCGGTCATACAGCTCCTTCCAGGTCTTCGGCGGGTTCTTCACGAAGGCCGAGTTGTAGATCAGCCCGAATTGAGCACGCCACATCAGCAGGCCCTCGCCGTGCAGATCGACGCCGTTTTCGCTTTTCATGAACTCCGGCGGTTCCATCGTCTGGTTCGGTATGGCCGCCTGCTGTGCCGGATACAGCGGCTCCAGCTTGATCCCCGCGTGCACCATGTTGGCGATGTCGAGGTCTTTCAGGAACAGCAGGCTGAACTGCGGATTGCCCGGCTGCCAGGACTGCATCTGAAGTTGCAGGGTGGGACCGGAGCCGACCGTGTAACTGACGTCAAGCCCGAGCTTTTCGTGAATCGCCGGGATCAGCACCTGCTTCCAGAACGCCTGGAAGTTCGGGCCGGAGACGGTATCCACGACGCTGACCGTTTCGGCCCGTGCCGCGCGTCCGGCAGGCGCCAGCGCGAACAGCGCCGCCGCCGCGACCGCAATGCGTCCCAGTCTCCATCCGTGACCCGACATCTCGTTTCCTCCCGGAATGCCCGGTTACGCCGGGCTTGCGATGCCAATAAGATCACTTCAAAGGCGGCTTAGCAAAGGGTAATCATGGCAGATCTCCGAATCGCTGTCGTCACGGACATCCATTACGGTCTAGATACATATACCAAGAAGGGCACCGCGGCGCTGGAGCTTCTCGCCGGCTTCCTCCGTGCGGCCGAAGCGGCCAGGGTTGATGCGGTGGTCGATCTCGGTGACCGCATTTCGGATGTGGATGCAATCGAGGACAGTGAACGCGCCCGTGCGGTGGGCGCCGTCTTTGGCCGGACACGGCTGCGACGGTTGCATCTTTGCGGCAATCACGACCGTGCATTCCTGAGCGCCGCCGACAATGCGGCGGCGCTGGGGGCGGAGACCGGCAGCCGCGTGTTGGAAATCGCCGGCGTGCGGCTGATCCTGTGGCAGCCGGATGTTCGCACCACGCCCCGACAAGGCCCGCGCCTGGCGCCGGATGATCTCGAATGGCTGGCGGCCGGCCTTGTCGCATCGCCCACCCCGACCTTGCTGTTCTCCCATGTCCCGTTATCCGGCCAGTCGATGACCGGGAACTATTGGTTCGAACGCAACCCAACCAGCGCCGTCTATGTCCAGCAGCCCGAAATTCGCAAAGTGCTGGCGTCATGCCCCGGCCCGCTTGCCGCATTCGCCGGCCATGTGCATTGGAACAGCGTCACCGCGGTGGACGCGATCCCGCATTTCACGCTGCAATCGCTGACCGAGACATTTACGACGTCTCCAGACCCCGCCGGCAGTTTCGCAATACTGGAACTGGCTGATGCAACGTTGCGCTGGGCCGTGCATGGGCACGATCCGATGGCGGTGACGCTGGCGTTTCCGCCGCAACGCCGGCGCTGGATCGAGCCACTGCCGAACATTGTGTAAGGCGGAAAAGCGCAGCGCATTCCGCCACTCATGCGGCGGAATGCGCTGCGCTTTTCCGCCCTACTTTGCCTGGAAGAGTTACACCCGACGCACCACATACGACCCTGCCAGCGATCCGACGATCTGCTCTGCATGGATCGAATCGCGCGCCTCGACCATCACTTCCAGCTCGGCCGCCTGCACGGATTCCGCCGCGAACAGCCGCTGGTGCGACACCTCGATGATGTTTCCCCCGCAACCGCCGATCCGTCCGGCGATGTCGGCCAGCACGCCGGGACGGTCGGGGATTTGCATGTGCAGCCGCAGCAGGCGCCCGTCGCGCAGCAGGTTGCGCAGCAGCACGTTGGACAGGATCCGCGCGTCGATGTTGCCGCCGCAAATCGGCACGCCGACCTGCCGTCCGGCAAAATATTCGGGAAACGCCAGCAGCGCCGCCACCCCGGCCGCGCCGGCACCCTCCGCAACCAGCTTGGCGCCTTCGATCAGCAGCCCGATCGCCTGCTCCACCGCCCGTTCAGGCACCACCAGCACCTCGATCCCGAGCCGGCGCACGATCTCCAGCGCCAGCTCTCCGGTGTCGCGCACCGCGATGCCCTCGGCGATGGTGGCTCCGCCCACCGCGACGGGCGCACCGACCAGCCGTTGCGCCATCGCCGCGTAGGCTTCCACCTCCACCCCGATGATCCGGATGCCGGGCTTCATCCCGGTCGCCGCGATCGCGCAGCCGGCCAGCATCCCGCCGCCGCCGACGGGGATCACCAGCGTGTCGAGGTCCGGCGCGTCCTGAAGCAGTTCCAGCGCGAGCGTGCCCTGGCCGGCCATGACGGCAGGGTCTTCATACGGGTGTATGAAAACCAGGCCTTGCGCGGCGGCCAGCATCCGCGCGTGATCGGCGGCATCGGCCAGCGTTTCGCCGTGCAGCACGATCTGCGCGCCCCAGGCGGCGGTGCGCGTCACCTTGGTCGCCGGGGTGAAGGTCGGCATGACGATCACCGCATCGACACCGAGCAGATGGGCGTGGCGAGCGACCGCCTGCGCGTGGTTCCCGGCCGACATGGCGATCACGCCCCTCGCCCGCTGCTCGGCCGACAGCAGCGCCAGCCGGTTGGCGGCTCCGCGCTCCTTGAAGGCGCCGGTCGGCTGCAGGTTTTCCAGCTTCAGCGTGACCTGCGCGCCGGTGGCCAGCGAGACCGCATCGGAAACCAGCGCCGGCGTGTGCAGCACCTTGCCGGCGATGCGCGCCGCCGCCGCTTGCACGTCGCCAAGCGTGATCATCTGCAACGCCCCGATCGTTCAGGCGTAGCGGATCTCGAGAATCTCGTATGACCGGTCGCCGCCGGGCGCCGGCACCGATATGGACTCGCCCGCCTTCTTGCCGATCAACGCCTTCGCCAGCGGCGAGGAAACCGACAGCAGGCCCGATTTGATGTCGGCCTCATGCACGCCGACGATCTGGTAGCTGGCTTCCTTCTCGGTCTCTTCATCGACCAGACGGACATGCGCGCCGAACTTGACGTGGTCGCCCGACAATGCCGAAGGTCGATCACCTCGACTGAGGCAACGATCTCCTCCAGTTCGGCGATACGGCCTTCAATGAAGGACTGACGCTCGCGCGCCGCGTGATATTCGGCGTTCTCCGACAGGTCGCCATGCGTGCGCGCCTCGGCGATCTGGCGAATGATGCTCGGCCGCTCCACGCTTTTAAGCTGGCGGAGTTCCGCTTCCAGCCGCTGCAAACCGGGGGCGGTCATCGGGAACTTCTGCACGACGTGGTCCTTCGGTGGTCGGGTGTTGGGGTGCACGAAATCACGGCAACGAGACAAGGCGATCGGCGCGCCGAGCCGGAGCCCGGTCGCCTCGGAGCCTCAGAACGATCCGCGAAAGTAGGACTGGAGCGGCGCCACTTCAAGCGTGCCGGCCCGGAGCGGCGGCAATCGCATGCACCGCCGCCCGGGCGCCGGCCATGGTGGTGTAATGCGGCACCCCGTGGGTCAGCGCGCTGCGGCGGATGGCAAAGCTGTCGGCCACCGATTGCGGGCCGGCTGCGGTGTTGATGACGAGCTGCACCTCGCGCGGAACGGATTGCATCGACGCAATGCGGCCGGCCTTCCAGCACCTTGTTCACCACGGTGACCGGCAGCCCGGCTTCGCGGATGCGCGCCGCCGTCCCGCGGGTGGCCAGGATCGCGAAGCCCATCTCGGCCAGCCGCCGGGCCAGCGCCGGCAGGCTCTTCTTGTCGGCATCCTTGATCGACAGGAACACCGTGCCGGACTGCGGCAGCATGACCCCGGCGCCAAGCTGGGACTTGGCGAAGGCACGCTCGAAGCTGGCATCGAGGCCCATCACCTCGCCGGTCGATTTCATTTCGGGCCCGAGGATGGTATCGACATTCGGGAAACGATTGAACGGGAACACCGCTTCCTTCACCGCGACATGAGGCGCGATGGCCTGGTCGTCCAGATGGAACTCCGCCAGCCTGGCGCCCGCCATCACCCGGGCGCCGATCTTGGCCACCGCCACGCCGGTTGCCTTGGCAACGAACGGCACGGTGCGCGAGGCGCGCGGGTTCACCTCCAGCACGAAGATCATGTCGTCCTTGATGGCGTATTGCACGTTCATCAGCCCGACCACGCCGAGCGCCCTGGCCAGCGCCTCGGTTTCGACCTTCAGCTCGGTGACGGTCGCCGGCGCCAGCGTGTAGGGCGGCAACGAGCAGGCGGAATCGCCGGAATGGATGCCGGCTTCTTCGATGTGCTCCATCACCCCGGCGACATACACGGTTTCGCCGTCGGCGATGCAATCGACATCGACCTCGATGGCATCATTCAGATAGCGGTCGATCAGGACAGGGTTTTCGCCGGAGACGCGCACTGCTTCGCGCATGTAGCGGTGCAGGCCGGCGCGGTCATAGACGATCTCCATGGCGCGTCCGCCCAGCACGTAGCTCGGGCGGATCACCACCGGATATCCGATACGGCCGGCGATTGTTTCTGCTTCGTCCGCTGAACGCGCGATGCCGTTGTCCGGCTGGCGCAGGCCGAGCGATTGCAGCAAGCTGCTGGAAGCGTTCGCGGTCTTCGGCGATGTCGATCGCATCGGCGCTGGTGCCGAGGATCGGGATGCGTTCGCGTACCAGGGCCTGCGACAGTTTCAACGGTGTCTGCCCGCCGTATTGCACGATGCAGCCCAGCACGGTGCCGCGGTCCTGCTCGCGACGCACCAGGGCGATCACGTCTTCGGCGGTCAGCGGCTCGAAATACAGCCGGTCGGAGGTGTCGTAATCGGTGCTGACGGTTTCAGGGTTGCAGTTGACCATGATGGTTTCGAACCCGGCGTCTTTCAGCGCATAGGCCGCATGGACGCAGCAATAGTCGAACTCGATCCCCTGGCCGATGCGGTTCGGGCCGCCGCCGAGGATAATGATCTTCCGCCGCTCGGTCGGGTCGGCCTCGCAGGCCGGCGTGCCATAGCCGCCCTCGTAGGTGGAATACATGTACGCCGTGGCGGAGGCGAACTCGGCCGCACAGGTATCGATGCGCTTATAGACGGGATGCACATTGAGCCGATGGCGCAATGCCGCGACGTCTGCTTCGGTGCGGCGTGCAAGCTGCGCCAGCCGCGCATCGGAGAAACCGAACGCCTTCAGCCGCCGCAGCGCGCCGGCATCGGCGGGCAGGCCAGAGGCGGCGACGCCGCGCTCGGCATCGACGATGCCGGCCAGTTCGCGGATGAACCAGGGATCGAACTTGCTGGCGGCATGGATGTCCTCGACCGACAGGCCGGCGCGCAGGGCCTGAGCGGCCATCAGCAGCCGGTCGGGCGTCGGGGTGGACAGCGCGGCGCGGAACGCGTCGGTTCCGCCGTCGCCGGGCGGTTCGATTTCGTCCAGGCCGGAGAGGCCGGTTTCCATGCTGCGCAGGCCCTTCTGCAGGGCTTCGGCGAAGCTGCGGCCGATCGCCATGGCCTCGCCGACCGATTTCATCGATGTGGTCAGCAATGCCGGCGTTCCGGGGAATTTCTCGAAGGTGAAGCGCGGGATTTTCACCACGACATAGTCGATCGTGGGTTCGAAGCTGGCGGGCGTCGTCGAGGTGATGTCGTTGGCAAGCTCATCGAGCGTGTAGCCGACGGCAAGCTTCGCGGCGATCTTGGCGATCGGGAAGCCGGTGGCCTTCGACGCCAGCGCGGAGGATCGCGACACGCGCGGGTTCATCTCGATGATCAGCATCCGCCCATCGGCCGGGTTGACCGCGAACTGCACGTTCGATCCGCCGGTATCGACGCCGATCGCCCGCAGGCAGGCGATCGAGGCGTCGCGCATCCGCTGATATTCCTTGTCGGTCAGCGTCAGCGCCGGCGCGACGGTGACGGAATCGCCGGTGTGGATGCCCATCGGATCGACGTTCTCGATCGAGCAGACGATGATGCAGTTGTCCGCGCGGTCGCGGACCACCTCCATCTCGAATTCCTTCCAGCCGAGCACGGATTCCTCGATCAGCACTTCATCGGTGGGCGACGCGTCGATCCCGCCGGCGACGATCTGCTCGAATTCCTCCTTGTTGTAGGCGATGCCGCCGCCGGTGCCGCCCAGGGTGAAGCTCGGGCGGATCACGGCGGGCAGGCCGACGCGGGCGAGCACGTCTCGCGCTTCGGCCATCGAATGCGCGATGCCGCTGGCGGGCGATTCGATGCCGATCGCCGCCATGGCGTTGCGGAATTTCAGCCGGTCCTCGGCGCGTTCGATCACGTCGGCGCGGGCGCCGATCAGTTCGACGTTGTGCTTCGCCAGCACGCCGGATGCGGCGAGCTGCATGGCGATGTTCAGCGCGGTCTGGCCGCCCATGGTGGGCAGCAGCGCGTCGGGTTTCTCCCTGGTGATGATGCGTTCGACGAAGTCCGGGGTGATCGGCTCGATGTAGGTGGCGTCCGCCAGGCCGGGGTCGGTCATGATGGTGGCGGGATTGGAGTTCGCCAGGATGACGCGATAGCCCTCGGCTTTCAGTGCCTTGCAGGCCTGGGCGCCGGAATAGTCGAACTCGCAGGCCTGGCCGATGATGATCGGTCCGGCGCCGATGATGAGGATGGAACGGAGGTCGGTGCGGCGGGGCATTGGTCAGGGATCCTGCAAATCGAGTGCTGCGCCAGATAAGGCGATTGCCAGCCCGGCATGATGCTGGCGCGAGGAATTGACATTGAAACTGGCGAAAGGACCGTGAAGGCAGTGCCGCCGTGTCGCGGGCTGAAAGATCATGACCCTTCGCAATAAGCCACGCTTCGGCTCAGTCGATCCGGAGCGCCTGCAATGCGCCGATATCCGGCTATCTTCGAAACCGGGGCGGTCCGCGGCGTGATTCCCCGGTCGCAGATCACGTGTCGGAGACACTGTGCTAAGTTTCCCTAATTGATACCGCAGCCTACAGTACCTCGCGCTCCCGCGAGCGCCTGGCGTATCCGACGCCCACGCTCGCTCCGGAAGCCACTGCTTCGGATTGGCGAGGCTCGGACCTGCGCGAGCGGCATGCCCGTGTGAGAGGTTTCAGTCGGTCGCTCAGTTCGTCCAAGGGCCAGGTGCTTTTCACGATGTATGTGCCGGGGATATAGTTGCACTAGCTTCGATATGATGGACCTCGGGGGTGAAAAACCTGATCGGCTGCTCGATTTGGCCGCGAAGTGTCTAGCGTCAGGTCCGTTGCATCCGACCAGCCACGATCGGCAGCGTCGCTCGATGTTAGCGCCATCTCCGTCATCATCCGCACGTATCCTCGCTTTGCGGCTCGGTCAGACCGCAATCAGAGTTCTGGCTCGCCTGAGCCATCCTGAATACCAGGGCACCATCTCCGGCGCCTCGCCGGCACATCTCGATCAAACGCCTGATTTGTTCATGCTGTTCAGATCTGAGCGGTTCCGGCCTGAAAACAGCGGCGAAGACTGTCAGCGCTACAGCGCTGAAGAACGCGAAGCCAGGCAAGCGCGACCGCGGCCGTCCGAACGATGTCAGTCCCGAAGATTGCGACAAGGCACGCAAGCACAAAACGTGCCATAGGATAACCAGGATGGTATGGGACCGGATAGCTGAACATTGCCGTCCGCTGATAATGCTGGATAGCCGCGGCCTCTGCAGAATCCGCATCCCGTAGGCGGTGGCTGCAGTCATGATGACCCGCCATCGCCGTCCGCTCGCGCACCCGGCGTCAGCTCAAGCTGCCAGCAGCATTGCAGGCGCCCGGGCAACAGGCGGACCGGATCGCGAAGCAGACCATCGCGTATCCCTGCCGCCACTGCTTCGGCCAGATCGGCATCGGACAAGTTGGTCCCGCTCAAGCGACCGCAACTCGGCAAATCCTTCCTCCGCCGTTTCCGCCCGCATCCCAGCGCGCGCGGCGGCCAATACAGCCTCGCTCGCCGATATCACCTCCGCCCCTCCATCATCCCCACGAACCGCTCGAACAGATAGAAACTGTCGCTCGGCCCAGGGCTCGCCTCCGGGTGGTACTGCACCGAAAACACCGGCCGGTCCGCACACGCCAGCCCCTCGTTCGACCCGTCGAACAGCGACACATGCGTCACCTTCACGCCCGCCGGCAGCGTCTCCGCATCCACCGCAAACCCGTGGTTCTGGCTGGTGATCTCCACCTTCCCGGTCGCCAGTTCCTTCACCGGCTGGTTCGCCCCGCGATGCCCGCGATCCAGCTTGAACGTCTTCGCCCCCAGCGCCAGCGCCAGCAACTGGTGCCCCAGGCAGATGCCGAACACCGGCACACCCGCATCCAGCACCGCCCGCAACGCCGGCACCGCGTACTCCGCCGTCGCCGCCGGATCGCCCGGCCCGTTCGACAGGAACACCCCGTCCGGCTCATGCCGCAGGATGTCCTCGCCCGCTCGCCGTCGCCGGTACCACCGTGATCCGGCACCCGGCCGAGGCCAGGCACCGCAGGATGTTCCGCTTGGCCCCGTAATCCACCGCCACCACGTGGAACCGAGGCGCCGCCTGCCGCGCCGTCCCCTCCGGCCACGCCCAGCGCGTCTCGTCCCAGGAATACGTCTGCCGGCAGGACACCTCCCGCGCGAGGTCCATCCCCTCCAGCCCCGCCCACTCCGCCGCCCGCGCCTGCAAGCGCCGCCAGATCGAACCGCCGGTCCGCCGGATACGCCAGCACGCCGCTCGGCGCGCCGCCATCGCGGATCCGCACCGTCAGCGCCCGCGTATCCACCCCGGCCAGACCCGGCACGCCTTGCGCCCGCAGCCACACATCCAGGTGCTGCGCCGCCCGCCAGTTGGACGGCTCGGTCACATCCTGCTTCACCACCAAGCCGCGCGCGGCGATCGTCGCCGCCTCGATATCCTCCGCGTTGGCACCGACGTTGCCGATATGCGGAAAGGTGAAGGTGATGATCTGCCCGGCATAGGACGGGTCGGTCAGCGTCTCCTGATAGCCGGTCATCCCGGTGTTGAAGCAGACCTCGCCCACCGGAACCGGATCCCCGGTATGAGCGCCGAAGCCACGGCCCCAGAACACCGCTCCATCCGCCAGCACCAGGGCGGCGGTTGCCCCGGCGGGGAGCTCGGACGGCTCGGGCATCGGGGAACTCGCCTCTTTTCGCATCCCGGGAATGCCGGACAGCTCGGCCAGGCTCAGCCCGGTGGCCGCACTGACGGATCGCCAGTGGCGCGAGGGAATAGCGCCGGCCTGCCGCCACTTCCGCACCGCTTCCGTGCCGACCCCGGTCAGCCGCGCGGCTGCCTCGGCGCCGCCCAGCCGCTCGATGACATCATCCACGCCGATTGCCATGGCGGTCCACTTACGGGAGATAATTTCCCAAAGCAACCCGACGCCGAAAGCCAGGAAAATTTTTCCGCCACGCCTGCCGACATGGGTGAAGACGCTTCCATAATATAGAAGGACGCAATCACGCGCCGGAGGGATGCACCAACCATGGGCCTCAGGGACCAGTTCACCGACCAGCTCAAGGCCTCGATGAAGGCCGGCGACGCCGCCCGCACCTCCACCCTGCGGATGATCCTGGCCCGGCTGAAGGACGTCGACATCGCCGCCCGCCCGAAGGGCATCGACAAGGTGCCGGACGAGGAAGTGCTCGCCACCCTGCGCGGCATGGTCAAGTCCCGCCGCGAATCCGTCGAACTGTACCACCAGGGCAACCGCCCCGAACTGGTGGCCAAGGAAACCGCCGAGATCGACGTGATCGAGAGCTTCCTGCCCCGCCAGATGGACGACGCGGCGATGCAGCACGCCGTCGCCGAAGCCATCGCCGAAACCGGCGCCCAGAGCGTGAAGGACATGGGCAAGGTCATGGCCGCGCTGCGGACCCGGCACGCCGCAGCCTGGACATGTCCCGCGCCGGCCCGCTGGTGAAAGCAAAACTCGGCGGCGGCTGAGCGGCCCGCAACAATGGCGCTTCCCGCCGCCTTCCTCGACGAACTCCGCACCCGCACCCCGCTCGCGCCCCTGATCGGCCGGCGGGCCAGGCTGGAACGCGCCGGCCGCCAATGGAAGGCCTGCTGCCCGTTCCACAACGAGAAAACGCCGAGCCTCTACATCTGGGACGACCACTACCACTGCTTCGGCTGCGGCGCGCACGGCGACGCCATCAGCTTCGTCATGCAGTCGGAAGGCGCCGGCTTCATGGAAGCGATCGAGCGCCTCGCCGCGGAAGCCGGGCTGGAGGTCCCCCGCCTGTCCCCCGCCGTCGCCGAAGCCGAGCGCCGGCGCCACACCCTGGCCGGGGTGCTGGAAATGGCCGCCGCCAGCTTCCAGCGCCGGCTGTTCCTGCCGGAAGGCCGCTGCCGCGCTCGACTACCTCCAAGGCCGCGGCCTGACCCGCGACACGATCCGCCGCTTCGGGCTCGGCTGGTCCGGCGAAGATCGCGGCGCCCTGGCCGCCGACCTGTGCCGCGAAGGGATCACCCCCGATCTGCTGATCGAAGCCGGGACTGATGCGCCGCGACGCGGAAACCGGCCGCACCTACGAGCTGTTCTTCAATCGCGTGATGTTCCCGATCCGCGACCGGCGCGGCGCCGTGATCAGCTTCGGCGGCCGCATCCTCGGGGATGGTCAGCCGAAATACGTGAACGGCCCGGAAACCACGTTGTTCTCCAAGCGTCGCAGCCTCTACGCGCTGGACCTGGCGCGCGAGATGCGCGGCAAGGCCGAGATCGTGGTGGTCGAAGGCTATATGGACGTGATCGCGCTGCACCAGGCCGGGTTCGGCGGCGCCGTCGCCCCGCTGGGGACCGCGCTGACCGAGGAACAGCTCGCCGAACTCTGGCGCCTGTCGCCGGCCCCGGTGCTGTGCTTCGATGGGGACGCCGCCGGCGGGCGCGCGGCCGCCCGCGCCGCCGAGCTGGCCCTGCCGCTGCTGGCGCCCGATCGCACGCTGAAAATCGCCTCGCTGCCGGCCGGCGAGGACCCCGACACGCTGATCCGCCGCCACGGCGCCGAGCAGGTTCCAGGCGGTGCTCACCGCCGCCCGCCCGCTGGCGGACGCCCTGTTCGACCTGCTGCGCGAGACCGTCGGCGATAAGACGATCGAGCAGCGCGCCCAATTGCGGCACCGGCTGGAGGACGCGGCACGGCGCATCCCTGACCGCGCGCTCGCCCGCGAATACCGCGCTGCCTTGCTCGACCGGTTTTTCGCGGATCGCCGCGGCCGGCGTCGGGCCGTTCCGCGCCAGACCCCGGCGCGAAATTCTCCCTCGGCTGCTGCCTCGATGCCGAACGAGCGCGCATCCTGACCGCCATCCTGCTGCGCCATCCGGGACTGCTGCGCGACGTGGAGCACGCCTTCGCCGCGCTGCCATTGCCGCCAATGTGCGAGCGACTGCGAAAAGCGCTGCTGGCTGGGCGGATCACGCCGATGTGCTTGACTCACCGGGGTTGATCGACCACCTCACAACTTCTGGATTGGCGGCCGATGCCGAACAGGTGCTGGCAGCGGCCCCCGTGCCGTTGCCGGTATTTGCGTCGGCCGAAGCTATGCCGGGGGACGCCGAGGCGGGCTGGTGGCACATCTTCGGACTGATGCATCGCGGCCGGCTGGAAGAAGAAGTTGCGGCCGCGCAACGCGATTTCGAGACCTGCATGGATCAGGATTCACAGCGTCGGCTCCTCGCGCTCTGCGCCGCGCGCTGGTGCTGGTCCAGCGTGGCGAAGAGTCGGAGCCCGACGCATGAGCCGTGAAGGGCGAATTAATGACGATAGTTGCCGGAGTGCCCTAAGATGGCGACCAAGCCGAACGTGACCGCCGATACCGCCACCGTCGAACAGGACGTGGAGACCACCCTGCTCGACGTCCAGTCGGCCGCGGTCAAGCGCCTGATCGCCAAGGGCAAGGAGCGCGGCTACATCACCTTCGACGAGCTGAATGCCGTCCTGCCGTCCGGAGCAGAACAGTTCCGAGCAGATCGAGGACGTGATGGCCAATCTCAACGAGATGGGCATCCAGGTCGTCGAAAGCGAAGAAAACGAGGAAGCCGAAGCCCCCGTCGCCAAGGTCGAGAAGGTCGAAGAAGCCGAGGAAGAGCAGACCGGCAATGTCGATGAGGAAAGCGTCGGCCGCACCGACGATCCGGTGCGCATGTACCTGCGCGAGATGGGCAGCGTCGAGTTGCTGTCGCGCGAGGGCGAGATCGCCATCGCCAAGCGCATCGAGGCCGGCCGCGACATGATGATCGGCGGGCTGTGCGAAAGCCCGCTGACCTTCAAGGCCATCATCACCTGGCACGACCAGCTCAAGGCCGGCCGCATGCTGCTGCGGGACATCATCGACCTGGAAGCCACCCAGGGCGGCGGCAGCAGCGGGGACGGCGCCGGCGCTCCCACCGCGGACGCCGCCGCGGTGCCCCCGCGCGAGGGCTTCGAAGCGCCGGAGGAAGTCGAAGGCGACGAAGAAGGCGAAGGCGCCGGCATGTCGCTGTCGGCGCTGGAAGAGAAGCTCAAGCCCGAGGTGCTGGCCACCTTCGAGGAGATCGAAGCGCTCTACAAGAAGCTGTACAAGATGCAGCATCGCCGCCTGGAGACCATGACCAGCGGCGAGGAGGTCAACGCCCGCTCCGAAAAGACGCTACGAGAAGCAGCCGCGAGGAGCTGGTCCACAAGGTCGCCCAGGTGCGCCTGCACAACAACCGCATCGAGGAGCTGGTCACCCAGCTCAAGCAGCTCAATCACCGCCTGACCGCGCTGGAGGGCCAGCTTCTGCGCATGGCCGAGGGCTGCAAGGTGAACCGCGAGGAATTCCTCAAGCAGTACCGCGGCAGCGAGCTCGACCCCAACTGGCTCGAGCGGGTCGGGAAGCTGACCGGCAAGGGCTGGAAGATCTTCGCCACCAGGGACGCCGACCAGATCGACGACATCCGCGGCCAGATCGCCGCGGTGGCGAACGATGCCGGGCTGCCGATCTCCGAGTTCCGCCGCGTTTTCATGACCGTCAGCCGCGGCGAACGCGATTCCGCGCGCGCCAAGAAGGAAATGATCGAGGCCAACCTGCGCCTGGTGATCTCGATCGCCAAGAAATACACCAATCGCGGCCTGCAATTCCTGGACCTGATCCAGGAAGGCAATATCGGGCTGATGAAGGCGGTCGATAAGTTCGAGTACCGCCGCGGCTA
Organism: uncultured Pseudomonadota bacterium; assembly: GCA_963764525.1. Lineage (GTDB taxonomy): Bacteria > Pseudomonadota > Alphaproteobacteria > Acetobacterales > Acetobacteraceae > DATDIC01. The sequence goes on from CAVXTC010000037.1 coordinate 33,912, forward strand.
CAAGTTCAGCACCTACGCGACATGGTGGATCCGCCAGGCGATCACCCGCAGCATCGCCGACCAGGCGCGCACCATCCGTATCCCCGTGCATATGATCGAAACGATCAACAAGCTGGTGCGCACGTCGCGCCAGATGCTGCACGAGATCGGCCGCGAGCCGCAGCCGGAGGAACTGGCCGAAAAGCTGGGCATGCCGCTGGAGAAAGTCCGCAAGGTGCTGAAGATCGCCAAGGAGCCGATCAGCCTGGAAACCCCGATCGGCGACGAGGAAGACAGCCACCTCGGCGACTTCATCGAGGACAAGGCCGCGGTCATCCCGCTGGATGCCGCCGTGCAGGCCAATTTGCGCGAAGCCACCACGCGCGTGCTGTCCAGCCTGACCCCGCGCGAGGAACGCGTGCTGCGCATGCGCTTCGGCATCGGCATGAACACCGATCACACGCTGGAAGAAGTGGGCCAGCAGTTCAACGTCACGCGCGAGCGCATCCGCCAGATCGAGGCCAAGGCACTGCGCAAGCTCAAGCATCCCAGCCGCAGCCGCAAGCTGCGCAGCTTCCTCGACGACAACTGATGCGGGGGGGTAGCAAGGCCAGGGGGCGCTGCCCCCCTGGACCCCCGCCAAGGGCAAGCCCTTGGAACCCATTCGTCTGGTTTGGTGCGAAGGGGGCCGGGCGAGACCGGCCAACCGGCACGGTCTCGCCAAGGCCCCCTTCGCACCAAGCCAATCGAAGGGGTCCAGGGGCTTGCCCCTGGCGGGGGTCCAGGGGGCAGAGCCCCCCTGGCCTTGCTTTCCCCCCGCATAAGCCGTCATGGAACCTGCAGCGCGCGTCGCGGTGACGGTGACGTTCTTGCGGATGGATCGGCCGCCGCTGGAGGCCGCACCGGCGTTGCCCACTTCTTGCCAGGTCGTCCGCGTGGCCGCCTGCACGCGTCGGTTTCTACCGCTACCTGTACGACACTGTCGGCGCCGATTATGTCTGGTGGCTGCGTCGGACCATGCCCGACGAGGATCTGGCCGCACTGCTGCGCGATCCCATGGTGTCCATCCATGCCCTATACAGCGGCGGCGAGCCGGCCGGATTCTTCGAGCTGGACGGGCGGGTCTGGCCGGAGGTCAATCTCAGCTATTTCGGGCTGCTGCCGCACGCGATCGGCACCGGCGTCGGCTATTCCTTTCTCCGCCAGTCGATCGATCTGGTATGGCGGCAAGGGGCGAGGGCCATGACGGTGAACACCTGCACCGCCGATCATCCAAGGGCGCTGCCCACCTATCTGCGCGCCGGGTTCCGGCCGCTGCGCCAGGTCCGGGAGATGTGGAACGTTCCGCTCCGGCTCGGCATGCGTATCCCGGATCACCTGCGCGCCTGACCCTCGGGGCGGATCGCCAATGGCATCGGATCAACGACCGGTCGAGATCGAGATCAAGCTGCGGCTGCCGCCGGCGGCGTGTGACGCGCTGCAAGCCCATCCGGTGCTGTCGCGCGCCGAACCGGCGGAACAGCGGCACCACCTCACGACCTATTTCGACACGCCGGCGTTGGAGCTTGCCGCTGCCGGCGTAAGTCTGCGCATCCGCCGTACCGGCGAGCGACGGGTGCAGACCGTCAAGACAGCCGACGGACACGCCGTGGCCCCCCAGCGTGGCGAGTGGGAGCAGCCGGTCGCCGGCGACGAACCCGACCTCGCGGCCGCCGCGGCCACCCCGGCCGGCGAAGTGCTGCGGCGGCTGGACGGCGTCGAGCTGCGGCCGGTGTTCACCACCGACATCCACCGCATCACCCGAATCGTGCGCATGGACAACAAGACCATCGTAGAGGCCGCGTTCGACCACGGCACCATCACGGCGGAAACTCGCAGCGAGCCGGTCTCGGAGCTGGAGTTGGAGCTGAAGGGCGGCGACCCCGGCGCGCTTTATCGGCTGGCGATCGAGCTCGCCGCCGCTGCGCCGCTGGCGATCGAGCCCGCCAGCAAGGCGGAGCGCGGACTCCGCCTGCGTTCCGGCGCAGCTCCGACAGCAGTGAAGGCCGCCGACCTCGACTTCGGCAAAGACCTGCACGCCGCGGCGGCATTCAGCGCCATCATCCGGTCGGTCCTGTCGCACATGCTGGCGAATCTGCCGCCGGCCCGGCTCGGCGATGCCGAAGGGGTCCACCAGCTCCGCGTCGCGGTCCGTCGGATGCGGGCGGCGCTGCGGCTGTTCAAGCCGGTGCTGCGGCAATGAAACCGCCGCACGGTTCAGCGCCGAGCTGCGTCGCGCCGGGCAGGTCTTCGGCGAGGCGCGGGACTGGGACGTGTTTGTGCTGGAATCCATGCCGAAGGCGGCAACCCAGGGACCGGAGCCCGGCTGGCTCGACCTGTTGCGCGAACCGGCTGGGTTGCGGCGACACGCCGCCCACGCCCGCCTGCGCCAGGAGTTGGACGGGCCAGCGTTTACCGCGCTGATGCTGGGTCTGGCGGGCTGGATCGAGGACGGCGCAGAGGAGCCGGCGTTGCTCGGCGACGACCAGTTGCGCCGACCGATCGCCGCGCTGGCGCCGGACCTGATCGGGCGCATGGCGCGCACGGTTGCGAAACGCGGGCGAGGCGTTGACGAAGCCCCGCGCGAGGCTTTGCACGAGCTGCGAAAATCAGTCAAGAAACTGCGCTATGGGATTGAATTTCTTGCTCCACTTTACCCTCACAAACCCGTCAAGGCCGCCGTGGATGCGTGCAAGGACCTGCAGGAGCTGCTCGGCGATGTGAACGACGCCGCGGTGACGCCGGCGCTGGCGGAACAGTTGACCGAGGACCGCCCCGAGCTCGCGCCCGCCATGGGCGAACTGGCCACCTGGGCCGGGAATCGAGGCAAGAAGGCCCACAGCCGCGTGCCGAAAGCTTGGCGCAAGCTGCGCGCCGCCGACGGGTTCTGGACCTGACCCACCACGCTGCTTCCCGGCCACAGGTTGCAGGTGCCCCTCATGGCAGGGCACATGATTACTCCCCTCTCCTTGTGCAGGGGGAAGGGTGTCGCTGCCGTCGGTCCGGCGACTAGAGCGCCTCGCGGAACGCCGCAATCGTGGCTACACGCTTTATAGTGCCCGATCCGGTGCGCCGGTCGCACGCTGCGGCTGACCGGGCCCGAGGATAATTTCGAAGTCGCACGTCCTGCGGCCAACCGGACCCGAGGACAATTTCGAGGTGCTCTAGAAGCACTCTATTGGTCGCTCTGGAAAAACCGATGGGCCTCCATCAGCCGGCATGGTAGGCGTTCTTATGCCGCGCCGCCAGCAGAAGACGTGGATGGCCGGCCTTCGTCGGCCATGACGGGCAGGGACGCGGCCACCGCCTGCACCACCGGACGCCCGAGATACTGCTCCAGCACCTCCTCCGGCGGCCCGTCGGCGCGGACCTGGCCCTGATCCAGCCAGAGCACCCGGGTGCACCACTCCATCACGACCGCCTCCTGGTGCGAGGACAGCACCAGGATGTCGGCGCCGCGCACCATGCCTTCCAACCGGCCACGCGCCTTTTCCAGGAAATCCGCGTCGCCGGCGAGGAACCACTCGTCCATCAGCAGGATCTGCGGGCGGATCGCGGTCGCCAGCGCGAACCCGAGCCGCACCACCATCCCGGAGCTGTAAATGCGCACCGGCAGGTCCATGAAATCGCCCAGCCCGGCGAACTCCCGCACGTCATGCTCCAGCCGGACCAGCTCGGGCCGCGGCAACCCGCTGTACAGCCCACGCAGATAGATGTTCTCGCGCCCGGTCAGGTCCATGTTCATGCCAAGCTGCGGGTCGAGCAGCGCGTTCAGGCTGCCCTGCACGCGCACCAAGCCCATCACCGGCTCGTAAATGCCGGCAAGCGTGCGCAGCAGCGTGGTCTTGCCGGCGCCGTTGGCACCCACCAGCCCCAACCGCTCGCCACCGCGCAGGCTGAACGAGATGTCGCGCAGCGCCTGCACCACGACGCGCTTCTGGTGGTCCTGGCCCAGCCGACCGGAGGCGACCGCCAACACGGTTTTCTTCAGGCTCCGGCTGTTCGCGTGATACAGCGGGAACGACAGGGACAGGCCGGTGACCTCGATCTCGGCCGGATCGGCCATGCCGGTCAGATCCAGAAAGCGACGCGGCCGCGCACGCGAGCGAACAAGGCAACGGACGCCACACACAAAACCAGCGTGATGACCAGCGCGGCGACCCACACATGAAAGCTGGCGGTGCTGCCCAGCAGCGGGGCCCGCACGATCTCCAGCAGATCGAAGAATGGATTGAACAGCATCCAGTGCGCGCGGGTCCCGAGCTGGTTCGGCAGCCAGATCACCGGGGTGATGAAAAAGGCAATCTGCATCACGCTGCCGACGATCGGCGGGATGTCCCGGAAGCGCGCGCAGATGGCGCCCAGCGGCAGACACACGGCGACCCCGGCGATCAGCCAGACCAGCAGGCCCGGCACCGTCCACAGCGCCGTCCAACCCGGCCAAACCGACAGCACCGCGAACACGACAACGATCACCACGACGTTATGCGCCAGCACCAGCAGGTTGCGGACCAGCGTGCGCAGCGCCTGCACGAACAACGGCATGCGAACCGAGCGAATGATCCCCTCGGCCTGGGTGAAGCAGGTGCAGCCATCGGTCACCATCCCGGCGAGGAATCCCCACAGCACCTGGGACAGCGCGATGAACGGCAGGTACTCGCGCAGGTTCATGTGGAACAGCGCAGCGTACAGGAAGCCAAGCGAGGCCACCATGACCGCGGTGGACAACGTCAGCCAGAACGGGCCAAGCAACGAGCCACGGTAGCGCAGCCGGATGTCGAGCCAGCCGAGCGTCCAGGCCAGGCGCCACAGGCGCAGGCCCTCGGTGATGTCCTGCGCGCCCAGCCGGGCGCGTTCGCCAGCCGCGAACCCCGGGCGAAATTCGAGGACGATGTTCCCGGCCGCGGGGTTCAGGCTGTCTTGCATAGCGAGGGTCATGGGCGGCGCGGCGATAGCCGATCCGGGGCCTGGCCGCAACCGCCGTACGGTCGGCGCGGTTGCTTGCCCCGGGGATTGCCTCTGGGGATTGCCCTTGAGCATGACACACGAGCAGGCTCAGGCTGGTTACCGGGCGCAAGACCGGCCCCCGCAACCGGAGGAACCCTCTATGCCAACCTATGTGATGCTGGCGAACTGGACCGACCAGGGAATCCGCACGATCAGCGAGTGTCCGAAGCGCATCGACGTGGCGCGGCGGCAACTGGCGGAGATGGGCGGCCAGATCCGGACCATCCTGATGACCATGGGCGCGTATGATCTCGTTGCCATCTTCGAGGCGCCGGACGATGCCGTTTCGGCCCGCTTCACGCTGATGCTCGGCAAGCTCGGGAACGTGCGGACGACGTCGATGAAAGCCTTCCCGGAGGAAGCGCTGCGCCACATCGTCGATTCGATAGATTGAGTCGTGGCGCAACCGGCGGATGGCCGCTGATCGCGGTCGGGACCAGATTGGCGGCATGACATACACACACCCCTCCGACCTGCCGCCGGCCGAACTGATGTGGGACAAGGTCCTGCGCCGTGAGCCCGGCGATTTCCTGTACGCGGTCAGCACGATGGGCGTCTATTGCCGCCCGGGCTGCCCCTCGCCGCGTCCGCTTCAGCGCAACGTGCGGTTCTTCCGCACCACCGAGCAGGCCGAGCAGGCCGGCTTCCGTGCCTGCCGCCGCTGCGACCCCAAGGGGGAGCGCGCCCACATCGCCCAGGAGGCGGTGCGTGACGCCTGCGCCTTCATCGAGGCGGCGGAGGACATGCCCTCCCTGGAACGCCTCGCCGACCGCGCCGGCTACTCGCGCTTCCACTTCCTGCGCATGTTCCGCGCCCATACCGGCCTGACCCCGCGCAGCTACGCGGAGGGCGTGCGCGCCCGCCGCCTGCATGCCGCGCTGGCCGCCGGGGAACGGGTGGTCGATGCGGTCGCCGGGGCCGGGTTCGGCTCGGAAAGCCGGGTGTACGAGCGCACCGGCGCTTTGCTGGGGATGACCCCCGGCGCGGCACGCCGCGGCGGGGCCGGCGAGGTGATCCGCACCGCCTTCGCCGACTCGCCGTTCGGGCGGCTGCTGGTGGGCACCACCGACAAAGGCGTGTGCTTCATCGGCTTCGCCGAGCCGGACGCGGCGTTGCTGGGCGATCTGCGGCGACGCTTCCCGCACGCAGAGGTGGTTGCGGATGACGCGGCCCTTGCGGGGACCGTCGCCGCGGTGCTGCGGTTCATCGAGGAACCGCGCCAGGCACTGGACCTGCCGCTGGATCTGCGCGGTACGGCGTTCCAGCAACGCGTCTGGCAGGCGCTGCGCCAGATCCCTCCGGGTGAGACGCGCAGCTATGGCGAACTGGCCGAGATACTGGGCAACCCGCGCGCGGTGCGGGCGGTGGCGCGGTCCTGCGCCACCAACCCGGTGCCGCTGGCCGTGCCGTGCCATCGCGTGATCGGCAAGGATGGCGGCCTGACGGGCTACCGGTGGGGCGTACCGCGCAAACGGGCGCTGCTGGAGCGGGAGAAGGTGGCCAGCTAGCGCCTCTGTCCGCGCAGAGCGGGAGCGCCCGCCTCACCTCTCCCGCTTGCGGGAGAGGTGAGGAAACGGGTTGACAACCCGCCCGCCTGCCCAATACTTCACTATATGGTAAACCATTATCATCAACTCGACCGCACCTTCGCGGCGCTCGGCGATCCGACGCGGCGGGCGATCCTCGCCCGGCTCGAGCGCGAGGACAGCGCCTCGATCAGCGAGCTGGCCAGGCCGTTCGCGATCAAGCTGCCGGCGGTGATGAAGCACCTGGATGTGCTCGACGAGGCCGGGCTGATCACGCGATCGAAGATGGGGCGGACGGTGACGGTGCGGCTCGCCCCGGAGCCGATGAAGGAGGCGATGGACTGGCTCCGCCGGTACGAGCGCTTCTGGTCGGGCAGCCTCGATCGGCTGGCGAGCTATGCCGAAGCCAGGGAAACAGCAGCAAAGGAGAGCGGTCGATGACCAGCCTTACACTCGTGCGGCGCATCAGGGCGCGGCCGTCGATCGTGTTCGATGCACTCACCACGCCGGAGGGTATCGCCTGCTGGTGGGGTCCCGACGCCGGCCCCGTGCTGCTGGCCGAGACCGATGTGCGCGTCGGCGGCCGCTACCGGGTTCGTTTCCGCATGCTGGACGGCAGCGAGCACGAGAGCAGCGGTGAATATCTCGAGGTCGTAAGACCTGCGCGGCTGGCAATGAGCTGGCGCTGGGCGGGCAGCGAAGATCCCGGCAAATCGCTGGTCGAGATCGATCTTCGCGCGATCGCCGAAGGCACCGAGCTCACCTTCACCCATTCGCGGCTGCGCGACGAAGATACCCGCCGCAGCCACGAGCAAGGCTGGAACGGGGCGCTCGACAAGCTGGAACGTCATTTCCGGGTGCTGTCGGAAGGAAGCCACCGTGACCACACATGATGTCGTATCAAACGAGCAATGGATGAGCCTGCGGTTCCCGCTTTCGCGGGAATGACGGCCGGCGGGAATGACGGCCGGCGGGAATGACGGCCGGCGGGAATGACAGGCGAACCGCGCCGGCCCGCACGGCGACGGCGGTCGCATCCTGACACGGATGGCCGCCGCCGATTTATCGATCGAAACACCTGAAAGGATGAATCACCATGATCACGCTGACCGCATTCCGCAACGTCCCACCCTTCGCGCACGGCCTGGTGCGCGACCTCCGCGTGCGCTGGGCGCTCGAGGAGGCGGGCATCCCCTACCGGGACAGGCTGCTCGGAGCGCAGGACCTGGAGACCGCCGCCTATCGCGAACTGCAACCGTTCGGCCAGGTGCCCGCCATCGAAACGGACCAGCTCAAACTGTTCGAATCAGGGGCCATCGTGTTGCACATCGCCGAGCGCTCCGAAGCACTGATGCCATCGGACGCCAACGGGCGGATACGCACCACCGCGTGGATGTTCGCTGCGCTGAACACCGTCGAACCGCCGATCCAGACGCTCTTCGAACTCGATATCATCCACGCCGGCGAGGCCTGGGCGCTGGCGCGCCGGCCGAACGCGGAGGCCGCGGTGCAGAAGCGGCTTGCCGCGCTGGAGGCCTGGCTCGGCGGACGCGACTATCTGGAAGACCGGTTCACCGCCGGGGACCTGATGATGACCACCGTGCTGCGCATGCTGCGCAACACCGACATCGTGGCCGAACGACCGGCCCTGAGCGCGTATCAGCAGCGCTGCGAGGCGCGGCCCGCGTTCCGGAAGGCACTCGCGGATCAACTGAAACCGTTCGAGGCGATAGCGGCCTGACCCCTTGTAACTTGGATCGGCCGTCATCGTGTAATGTCGTGGATGCGGTGGCGGGCGGGAGGCCGATACCCCTGAGGGACAGCAAGCCCGTAGGGGAGCGTGGTGCTCCGCCCGTCGTTCCATCGAACCCGAACAGTCGCTTGGGCCGCCAGCGAAGCCCGATTGCGCAAGGACGGGATAGGATGGACGCCATCGTTGTAGGAATTGACGTTTCGAAAGACCGGCTGGACGTGGCGCTGCGCCCGTCCGGTGATAGTTTCGCGGTCGCGCGGGATGCGGCCGGCTTGGACGTGCTGATCGCTCGTCTGAAGCCGCTCGCGCCGGTCACGATCGCCGTTGAGGCGACCGGCGGATACGAGAAGGTCGTGGCGGCGTCGCTCGGGGCGGCCGGGTTGCCCGTGGTGGGGGTCAATCCGGCGCAGCTGCGCGCCTTCGCCCGGGCGCTGGGCAAACGCGCCAAGACCGATCCGATCGACGCCGGTGTGGGCCAGGCGCTACCCGACGCTGATACCCAGCGCCTGGCCGACCTGATCACCCGGCGCGGTCAGATCATCGACATGATCGTCGCCGAGCGCCAACGTCAGAAGCGCCTGCCTGCGAAACGGCTGCAGGAGAGCATCGCTCGCCTGCTTGCCGCCTTGCAGAAGGAGTTGTCGGCATTGGACACTGAGATCGATGATGCAGTGCGTGGCTCGCCAATATGGCGTGAGACCGAAGACCTGCTCGCCTCGGTTCCCGGTGTCGGCAAGATCGTCGCGCGCACGCTGATGGCTGAATTGCCAGAGCTCGGCACTCTGGATCGCCGTCGGATCGCCGCTTTGGCCGGTCTCGCACCTTGGACCCGCCAATCCGGCCCGTGGCGCGCCAAGAGCTTCATCGGTGGCGGTCGCACGCGGGTCCGCTCCGCGCTGTTCATGGCCGCGATGGTCGGCGGCCGTCACAACCCGGTCCTCAAGGCGTTCCGAGACCGGCTGATCACCGCCGGCAAGCCCAGGATGGTCGCCGTGATCGCCGTCGCGCGCAAGCTGCTGACGATCCTCAACGCGATCGTCCGCACTCGCCGAGGGTGGCAAGAGGTCGAGCATGCCTGACCGTCGAACCGACCCCAAGCCCGCTTCGCGGCGCAGCGGACGGGTCAAGGCCGAAGCCGCCGAAGGCGGTGGTGCGATAGCACCAGCCTTGACGCGGCCGATGGCGACGCGAAACCATCCAGCGGGCAGTTCACGCTTGACCGTCAAGACAGTCGCTCCACCTCTCCCGCCCCGCGGGAGAGGTCCGTTTGCGGCAGCAAACCGGGTGAGGGCCCGCGCGACGCACCCTCACCCGCCGCGCTGCGCCCGACGCCCCCTCCCGCGCAGCGCGCGAGGTGGGCTATGATCCGGCCGTCATCGGCGGCCGGGGGAAATCGTCAAATGAGCACTGTGATCGGCAGCGGCACGCATCGCTACCGCTTCGAACGCGACTGGGCGAAGCTGCCGCGCGGCTGGTCGTTCGGCTCGCCCACCCGCGAAGGCCGGCCGCCGCGCACCTGCGTGCGCGGCGCCGCCACGCCCGACGGCGACATACTGGTGCTGGCGCGCAGCGCCCATCCGGTGATGGTGTTCGACCGTGACGGACGCTTCGTGACCTCCTGGGGCGAGGGCTGCTTCTCCGGCTTCGTCCACGGCCTGACCCTGGATGCGGCCGGCCATGTCTGGATCGCCGATTCCGGCCAGCACGAGGTGACCGAACACGCCCCCACCGGCGAGTTGCTGCGCAGTTTCGGCGACCGTGAGTTCCCGGCGCCGACCTGGTACGGACGCCCGTTCAATATGCCGACCGGGATCGCCTTCGCCTCCAACCGGGAGTTCTATGTCTCCGACGGCTACGGTAACCGACGCGTGCACCGGTTCTCGCCGGACGGGCGGCTGCTGCACTCCTGGGGGGAGGCTGGGAGCGCGCCGGGCCAGTTCGCCATCGTGCATTTCATCGCGATCGACCGCCAGGACCGCGTCTATATCGCCGACCGCGAGAACGACCGCATCCAGATCTTCGACGCGGCCGGGGAATTCCTGGACGCCTGGACGGATTTCCGTCACCCGAGCGACCTGGTTTTCGGGCGGGAGGCGATTTATGTCGGCGCCCAGGATGGGCTGAGCATCTGGACCCCGGACCGGCGATTGATCGTCCGCTGGGACCGCAACGATCCGCATGAGGGCGCCTTCCACATCCACGGCATCTGGCTGGACGCCGAGGAAAACATCTACCTGGCTCAGTTCGACCGCGCGGTCAGTAAGTTGACAAAGCTCGGGTGATATCGGTGGGCCGCTTGGCATTTGATCGACTCGGAATTGCCGCACCGAGCGGAGAACGCCGGAAAGCGCGAAGCTCAGGTTCTGATGGTCGTATCAAAAGCGACCGAAGGGTCCGTGCCGCTCGATTGGTAGCGGCTCCCGACCATCCGCGGTTCGGATCAGGCATACGAGACTGCCCACCCTCAGGAGGAAACACCATGAACCAGGATCCGACGACACCGCGCGAGGCGTCACGCAAGGATCATCTTCCGTACGAGGTCCGCCATGTCGATGATATCGCGTGGGAGACCATCCGCTGGCCCGGCGAGACCGGCAAGATGCTCTTCCATCCCCGGCCAGAGCGCCCCACAGAACCGAACGCCGGGATCCTGCGGCTCGAACCGGGCGCATACCACCCCGAACACTACCATGGTTTCGCACAGGTTTGGTACATCCTTTCGGGTGATTTTACTATCGACGGGAAACTTCACAAGCCCGGCACAATGCTGTTTCATCCTGACCCACATCATGAGGGCGAGTTCCGCACTGATACGGGTGGAGAGATCCTGATCGTGCATACCCCGGTCCCACAACCGGCGAGCGCCCCATTTACTATGACCGCTTTAATATAACAGAGCGCGGGCCGGTCGCCGAGGAGCGCGTTGATCTCTGACGTGCTGTGACTGATTGAGACCGTTCACCGCCTGCGGGAATTATTACCAACGCTGCGATATACCGACTCCCCCTGCCCCCTCCACAAGGGCCACGAGGTGAGGGGGGTACGGGTGTCGCCGGCTGAGAGTGGGAATTGTACGAACCCGAAGTCGGGATGACTTTCAAGGTTTTAACACGAAGGACGCATGAGGGCCATGCGGCGCCACGGAGGTCGTCTTAAGTCACCAATCGGCGGAGTCCGCTATAGGAATGAACGTCGATCGCAAGAGCGATGATATGATCCGCCCGGTCAGATCAGCAGCGTGACGCATGACCTGAACTCCGTGGCCCGCGCGCTTCCTCCGTGTTGAAAGTGGAAAACCGTAAAACGCGCCGGCGCATCGGACAATGCTCAATGCGGGCGACGTGTGGCCGGTTTCGTCAGGCTCCGGAGCAGGGCCGCCATCCCGTCACGAAGCCGCCTCGAACCGCCGCAGCAGTTCCAGCAGCGCCGGGCGAATCGCCTGCAATTCGCGGAGATGCGCCGCCGACAGATCGTGCAGCACGGTCTCGGCCCGCCCCGTCAACCCCACCGCGACCCGCCGGTGATCGGCGGCATCCGCCCGGCGCTCCGCCAGCCCGAGCTGCGCCAGCCGATCAACCAATTCCACCGCACTGTGCGGACGGATCAGCAGTGCCGCGGCGATCTCCCCCACACTTAGGGTCTGCCGCCCCGGCGCACCCTTGATCGCCAGCAAGGCCTGGTGCTGCTGCGGCGATAGCCCGGCGGCTCGCGCTGCCTGCTCGCTGAACGCGGCAAAACCGCGCAGCGCCTGGCGGAATCGCGCCAGGGCCTCGTAGTCCGCCTTGGTCAGGCTCCGTTTGGTCAAACTCCCTCTGGTCAAACTCCGGGGATGCAGGCCGGGCATGCGCACTCACCTCTGGCCGTTATGTCGCAGTGCGACATATATGCGATGACCCCAGATCGGAACTCCACGTATGTCCAAGCAGGCCACTCCCCGGTCGCGCGTCCAGGAATTCGGCGACTTCACCACCAACCCGCGCGTCCTTGTTCTGGCCGGATGGCCATCGTTGTCGGCAGCTTCGGCGTCGGCTCCGCCTGGGTGCTGCTGCGGCTGATCGCGCTGGTCACCAACATTGCCTATCACGGACGCTGGTCCACCGGGACCGGCCTGATCTCCCTCGATACGCTCGGCTACTGGTCGATCCTGATCCCGGTGGCCGGGTCCGCCATCGTCGGCATCATGGCGCGGTACGGATCGGACAAGATCCGTGGCCACGGCATCCCCGAGGCGCTAGAGGCCATCCTGATCGGCCAGAGCCGGATCGACGCCAAGGTTGCTGTCCTGAAGCCGCTGTCATCGGCCATCGCGATCGGCACCGGCGGCCCGTTCGGCGCCGAGGGACCGATCATCATGACCGGCGGCGCGCTCGGTTCGCTGTTCGCGCAGTGCTTCGACATGAGCGCGGCCGAGCGCAAGACCCTACTGGTGGCCGGCGCCGCCGCCGGCATGACCGCGGTGTTCGGCACCCCGATCGCGGCGGCGCTGCTCGCCATCGAGCTGCTGCTGTTCGAATGGAAGCCGCGCAGCTTCATCCCGGTCCTGGTCGCCTGCATGACCGCGATCGTCGAGCGCAGTTGGGTGTTCGGCCCCGGGGCGCTGTTCCCGCACACCGGCTCGATGCCGCTGGATTCGGGGACGCTGCTGCTGTGCTGCGCGCTCGGGATCGTCTGCGGCTTCGCCTCCGGCCTGCTGACCGCAATGGTGTACGCCGCGGAGGACGCGTTCAAGCGGCTGCCGGTGCACTGGATGTGGTGGCCGATGATCGGCGGCCTGGTGGTGGGCGTCGGCGGCGTGTTCGATCCGGACGCGCTCGGCGTCGGCTACGCCAACATCGCCGTGCTGCTGCATGGCGGCACCGGCTTCGGCCCGGTGCTGCGGCTGATGCTGGTGAAGGCGATCATCTGGGCGATCGCCCTGGGCTCCGGCACCTCGGGCGGCGTGCTGGCGCCGCTGCTGATCATCGGCGGCTGCGTCGGCGGACTGTTCGGCCATCTGCTGCCGCACGCCGGACCTGGTGACTGGGCGCTTGATCGGCATGGCGGCAACCATGGGCGGCACCATGCGCGCACCGCTCACCGCCATGATGTTCGCCGTGGAACTGACCGGCGATGCCGCCCTGATCGTGCCGCTGCTGGCTGCCTGCGGCGCCAGTTATGCGTTCACCGTGCTGCTGCTGAAACGCTCGATCCTGACCGAGAAGGTGGCGCGCCGCGGTTATCACATCACCCGCGAATACAGCGTCGATCCGCTCGATCTGGCTCGCGTGCGGGATGTCATGGTGGATCGCGTCGATACCGTGCCGGCAAGCATGACGGTCGGCGAACTGGTGGCATTTTTCAGTTCCAACGAGCCGCATCATCGGGTCTATCCCGTGTGGACCAGGAAAACCGGCCGGTCGCGCTGGCATCCCGCGCCGACGCACTGTCGTTCGTCAGTGACACCAGCCATCACGGCCTGACGCTGATGGAGGCATTGGGCAAACGGGACATGGTGATCGGCTTCCCGGACGAGCCGGTTTCGCACCTGGTCGGCCGCATGGTGCAGGCGGACAGCGGCCGCGTGCCAGTGGTACAGCCGGACGACGGCGGGATGATCGGGCTGGTGGCGCGCCAGGACCTGCTGCGGGTGCGCGCGCGGATGCTGGGCGAGGAGCGCACCCGCCAGCGGGTGCTCTCGTTCGCGCTTGCGTGGGCGCGGAATCGACGGGTCGAAGCGGGCAATACGCAAAGCACCCGATGACAGAAGCATTAACCGAGATGAAGTGGGTTTAATTGCTCCACCCGGGGAACATTTAACTGCCATTCCGCATTTCTTGCGGGTAGGCGGCATTGCAGTTCCGCCGCTCAGACATCCCCAAGGAGGACTTATGAACGATCTGAATCACGCCGGCGCGCCGCTGGCGGCGCAGTACGCTGGCGGCGGGCCTGCTCGCCAGCACCGCGCTCGGCGGTTATGTTGTCGCGGTTCGCCGCGCCGACCTCGCCGAACGGCTCGATGCCGGCACCGCAGACCCAGCAGGTGCAGGTCAACACCCCGGCCAACACCACAGCCCGGCGTGCCGCTGAACACCCAGCAGCAGGCTGCCATGCCGGAGCGGCTGCCGAGCTTCACACACTTGGTCGCTCAGGTGAAGCCGGCGGTCGTTTCTGTCACCAACTATCTCAAGCAGGACCAGGTCGCGGCCGATCAGCAGCAGCAGGTCCAGGGGATGCCCGGCCTGCCGTTCCCGTTCAACCAGATGCCGTTCAACCAGAACGTGCCGCAGGCACGTCCGGTGGAGGCGCGCGGCTCCGGGTTCATCATCAACCCGGATGGGCTGATCGTCACCAACAACCACGTGATCAAGGACGCCAAGCGGATCACCGTCACGATGGACGACGGCCAGACACTGCCGGCGCACGTGGTGGGCGCCGATTCGCGCACCGACATCGCGCTGCTGAAGATCGACGCGAAGCAGCCGCTGCCGTACGTGGAGCTCGGCGATTCCAACAGCGTCCAGCCGGGCGAGTGGGTGATCGCCATCGGCAACCCGTTCGGCCTGTCGGAAACCGTGACCGCCGGCATCGTCTCGGCGATGGGGCGCAACATCGGCGCCGGGCCATATGATCAGTTCATCCAGGTCGATGCGCCGATCAACGAAGGCAACTCGGGCGGTCCGCTGATGACGCAGGACGGCAAGGTGATCGGCATGAACACCGCCATCCTGTCGCCGAGCGGCGGTTCGATCGGCATCGGGTTCGCCATTCCGTCCGACCTGATCAAGAAAATCTCGACCGACCTGGAGCATTCGGGTCACGTCACCCGCGGCTTTATCGGCGTGGCGACGCAGTCAGTATTTCGCCGGCCATGTCGAAGGCATTGGGGCTGCCGAACAGCGGCGGCGCTCTGGTGGCCGCGGTGGAGCCGAACACGCCGGCGCAGCAGGCCGGATTGCAGCCCGGCGACGTGGTGCGCGGGATCAACGGCCAGGAGGTGAAGTACCCGCGCGACCTCGCGGTCGATGTGGCGGGCATCGCGCCGGGCGATCAGGCGCATTTGCAAGTGATGCGCGACGGTCATGAACAGACCGTGGACCTGCACGTGGCGCAGCTTCCGAGCGAGCAGCAGACGGCTCAGGGTGGTCCTGGGCACGGCGGCCAGGAGCAGGGTCGTCTGGGTGTGGCACTGGGCGCGCTGTCGCCTGATATCGCCGGTCAGCTCAATCTGCCGGACGGCACCCAGGGTGCGGTGGTGACGCAGGTGCAGCCGGGATCGCCAGCCGATCAGGCGGGCATCCAGGCCGGAGACGTCATCGTCGGCGTTGGCACGCATCCGGTGAGCGGACCCGGCGCAGGCAGCGACGGCGATCCGCAACGCCGAGCGCAGTGGCGACAACGCGGTGGCGTTGCGCATTATCCACGACGGCCAGTCGGCCTTCGTGGCGGTGAATACGGGCGGCAACAACCCCAACAACGGCTGATTTGGCGGGCCTTTCTCTGGCCCGCTAACCCTCCGCCGGCGCCCGCGCCCCTCTCCCGCCCGCCTCCCGTTTTGGGACGGTGGTCGGGGGAGGATCTCGGTGGACCGATTGCGCAGCCTGGGTTTTTCCGGCAAGCACGGTTGCCGGATACGTTTACTGCCAGGGATATCTGTTCTCCTTACGAAACCTCCAATGCCGGACAGACGAATCTCTGTTTTAGGGCTTGCGTTCACGGCTTCGTGAAGCTAAAATTCCGTTCATACCGGCAACGTCGGCAGCGCCCCGCTGCCCCGGGGTCCGATCCAACCGGGGTGGGCGACCAAACCCGCTCCACGAGGCTTCAGGCTGCATCACCGGGGGATGTCGATGAACGGACCGGGTTTCGGTTTTCCTCTGCCCAAGGGCTTCGCCTTCGATATCCCCGACCTGCAGATACTCCAGCGCTGGGCCGAGGCACAGGCCATGCGCATGGTCGTCGAGCTGGACCATCTGGTGGAAGACGACGAATACGAAGAAGTGCTGGCGTTCTACGAGACCGGCAGTTCGCTGCGCCGGTGGACCATGTGGCGCGCCGCGGATCATTTCATTGTCGAGCCAATGAACGGCCCCGCCTGGCGCTTCGCCCGCCTCCCCGACCTGATCGCCGAATTGCTCGCGTTGCGCTCGTGACGCGCTTCTCCGTGCCGCGTTAGACTACCCGATCCCGCACGATGGAGAGGGTGATGGATTTCGGCGCGGCAATGTTTTTCACCGACTACTCGATGGCACCCGGAGAGCTTGCCCGCGCACTTGAAGAGCGCGGCTTTGAATCCGTCTGGGCACCGGAACATTCGCATATTCCGCTGTCCCGCCAGTCGCCGTTCCCGGGCGGCGGCGATCTGCCCAAACGATATTACGACGCGATGGACCCGTTCGTGACGCTCACCGCGGCGGCGGCGGCGACGAAGCGGCTGCGGGTCGGCACCGGCGTGGCGCTGATCATCCAGCGCGACCCGATCCAGACCGCGAAGCTGGTCGCCTCGATCGACCAGGTCTCCGCCGGGCGGTTCCTGTTCGGCGTCGGCAACGGCTGGAACGCCGAGGAAATGGCCGATCACGGCACTGCGGACTTCAAATCGCGCCATAAGCTCGCCCGCGAACGCATCGAGGCGATGAAGCTGATCTGGACCCAGGCCAAGCCCGAGTACCACGGGGAGTTCTTCGATTTCGGGCCGATCATGGCGTGGCCCAAGCCGGTGCAGAAGCCGCATCCGCCGATCATCGTCGGCGGCGCCTGGCCGCATGGGGCGCGCCGTGCGGTGCGTTACGGCGACGGCTGGATTCCGCTCGCCAGCCGTCCGAACTACGGCGATGTCACGGAATACCTGCCAGAGTTCCGCAAACTGGCCGAGGCGGCCGGGCGCGACCCTGCGTCGCTGCCGGTCAGCATCTTCTCGGCGCCGGAGGACGTGGCGACGCTGCGCCGGTACCGGGACGCCGGGATCGCCCGCGCGGTTGTCAGCCTCCCGTCGGAGAAGGCGGATGCCGTGCTGCCCATCCTCGACCGCTGGGCGGGGTTGATGGGCGAGTTGCGCCAATAGAACTCCGATTTACCGGCACTTGAGAGTTCGCGAGCGGGGTGGTCCGGCAGTGTCGGTCTAAGTCAATCGGCCGAAGGGAGCGGCTCTCCCTGGTTGTTCCCGCAAGACCCACCCCGCGAACGCGGTGGGCGGGCTTTATGGGATGCTCCGGTTTTGCGAGTAGGGTGTGGATTCCCGCTCGGCGGGAGTGACGATCTGGATCGTAAGCCGGACATGGAAACCGCGGTCGCCTCCAGCAGCATCGACGCCGGCGCCGCGGCGGGACGGGATTCGGGCGACCGCCTCGGTGACACCCTGTCCGGCCGGCCCGATGCGGTAGTGGTGTTCGCCTCCCCCCGCCACGGCCACGCCGCACTGCTGGGCGGGCTGCTGGAAGCCTGTCCGTGCCGATGCTGGTCGGCGCCTCCTCCGCCGGCGAGTTCACCGACGCGGCGAGCGGCGTCGGAACGGCCTGCGCGCTGGGTCTGCGGGATCCACACGCGCTCTTTGCCGGGATTGGGTCGCGGCCTCGCCGGCGATCCCGCCGCTGCGGCGCGTGCCAGTTGCTGGGTGCATTCCTCGGCTCGAACGACGCGGCACCGGGGCTGCACGGGACCGCGCTTGTCATGACCGACGCTCTGGCAGGGTGCGCCGATCGTCTGGTCGATGAGCTGACGCTGGCGACCGCCGGGCAATACCAGTTCATCGGCGGCGGCGCCGGTGATGACGCCCAGTTCCGCCGCACCACGGTCTTCTACGGACCCGAGGTCCACACCGATGCGGTGGTCGGCCTTGAGATCCTGTCGGAGGCGCTCGTCGGCATCGGCGTCGGCCTGAACGGGCTACTGGCTGTGGAAGCTTTCGCCGATCACGCCGGGCGCACCGACCCGCGGTTCGATCCGGCGGCGCCGATCCCGTTCTTTCTGCACAACGTGCTCGGCATCGAGACGGGTGGCTTTCATCGTCTGCGGGTGCCGTTGACCACTGACGCGGAGGCGGGCCGTGTTGCGCGCCGCCGAAGTGCCGGCCGGCAGCTTGGTGCGGATCATGCGCAGCTCGGCCGCGGCAACCGTGGGTGCGGCCGGACGGGCGACCGCGGCGGCGCTCCAAGCACTCGGGGGTCGCCGGCCGAGGGCGGCGCTGTCCTTCGATTGCGTGGCCACACGACTGCGTATGGGCGAGGCATTCGATGCCGAACTCGGCGCGGTCTCCGCGGCATTGCCGGACGTGGAGCTGGTGGGTTGCAGCACGCACGGGCAGATCGCCCAGGCCCCTGGGCAGTTCGACGGATTTCATAATTGCAGCGCGGTCGTCTGCCTGCTGCCGGAGTGACGAGATTGCCCGACCAGACAAGACGCCTAGTGAACGCCCTGACCGAGCCAAGTGGCCGCGCCGAGACCGCGGCCATCCTGGCCCGGCAGCTCGGTGCCTAGGACCTGCTGATCCTGATCGCCGATCATGAAACGGGCGTGCTGCGTCCGGCACCCGGGTTTCGCCAAAAGCTGCCGGGCGGGGCTGGCTGGCGAGAGCTGCTGGCGCGCTGCGCGGTGGCAGCGAACGCCGGTAAGGAAATTCGGGGCGAGGTGGCGTGGCCGGATCGCGAGCGGCAGACCCCGTTCCGGGCCATCGCCGTGCCGGGGGCGGCGCTGGTGCTGCTTGGCGGGTCATCAGACGTGGACGCCACGAACTGGAGCGCCTCGGGCTTCCACTGCTGTTTGCCCTTCTGCGTGCCGAGTGTGCCGCGCTGGCCTCCGCCGGCCTGGCCGCCGCGGCCGCCGATGCCACCGCCAGGGGAGCACGGCTGACCGCGGCACTGGATGCGGCACGTGCGGAGCTGGCGACCAAGGCGGCCGAACCGGGGATGCGCGTGGCCGAGCACACGGCCGCCCTCGCCCACGAGGTGGAGGAACGGCGCAAAGCCGAGGCGGCCCTGGTGCAGGCGCAGAACATGGAGGCGCTCGGTCAGCTTGCTGGCGGGGTCGCACATGATTTCAACAATCTTCTCACGGTGATCATGGGCGGGCTGGAAATCGTCCGCCGCACCGCCCCGGAGGACAATGCGCGGCTGCGCCGGGCTGTCGACACCGCGGTTCAGGGTGCCCAGCGCGCGATCACCCTGACCCAGCGGCTGCTTGCTTTCTGCCGGCGCCAACCGCTCGATCCGCGGCCGACCGACATCAACCGGCTGATCCGCGACATGACCGACCTGCTGCATGGTTTCGTTGGGTGAGACGATACCCGCCGGGGCACATGTCCAAGCGCGGTGCTTCAAGCACGGGTATAAGATGGGTCGCTCCCGGCGGGCCGGACCGCCTGATTATAACAGCCGACTATTTGGGCGTCGGCGTGGCGGAAGGCGCTGCGCTCTTCCGCGCTACGGCACCGTCACAGCCGGCAGACGCAGCGCCGGGATGATGTCGGTGCGGGCGAAGTCGTCCCCTTGAACAGCAGCGGCAGCCGCCGTAGGCGGGCGAGCGCATAGGCGGCGCAGTCGCCGAAGTTCAGCGCAGCGGGATGGTGGCCCTTGCCGCAGCGGATGAATGCGGTGCGGGCGAGCCGGTATTGCTCAGCATCGAATGGGGCAGTTTCGATGGATGCGCGTGCGATCAGTTCGTCCAATTCCTGCCAGGACTCCGCATCACCGTGGGGTCCGGCAAGGACCATGGCAGCTTCGTGCAGGCTGACAGCCGAGATCACCCGGCAGGCCGCCGCCGGATCGCGTCGATGAACCGAGCCGCCTCCGGTTCCAGACGCAGAATTGCGATTATCGCCGAGGTATCGATGACCATCAGGCCGGCAGGCCGTTCTCATCGTAAAGGTCGGCTTCGGAGAACGGCGGCTGGCCGGATTGCCGGGCAGCACTGCGGCTGGCAATTTCATTCATGTCGCGGGCTAGGGCTGCCGCGTCCTGGCCGGGGGCCCGGTAGCGGACCCCGTTCTCGATCAATTCGGCGCCCAGCGCTTCCAGGCCCCGGCGGATCCGGTCGATCGTCGCCAGCGACAAACGTTCGGCGCCCTGGCTGGATTCCACCCGGCGCAGGGTGATCGCGGAGATTTCTGCCTGACGGGCAAGCGCGTCCTGTTCGACCCGCAACAGGGCGCGTGCCGCACGGATCTGGTCCGGGTTGATCACCGTGATCGGTTTGTATCATCCGGTGACCCTGAATGTCAACCCTGGTCAGTCAAACCCGAGAAACCCAGGGCTGGCACTGATCGGCGATGCTGCCTTCAGTCGCGCCAGGTCCGGCCCCGGCCGGCCCGTCCGGGCATCGCCGGCGAGCATGCGCTCCAGCTCGGCGGCGACGGCGAGCACCAGCGCGTCGCCGCCGCGCGGACCGACGATCTGCAACCCGAACGGCATTCCGTGGCGATCCAGACCGACCGGCAGGGACAGCGCCGGATGGCCGGCAAGTGTCACGGCGTAAGCCATCGCCAACCAGTGGAAATAGGTGCGGGTCGGCTTGCCGTCGATCTCGGCCGGATAGAGTTCGCGCCACGGGCGCGGACTGATCGTAATGACCGGGGTCAGGATCACGTCGTGATGGCGGAAGAAGTCCTGCCAGCGGCGATAGAGCGCGGTCTGCATCGCCATGGCGCGGGCTGCGTCGGCGGCGGAATAGCGCAGCCCTTCCTCGACATTCGCCCGCACGTTGGGGCCGACCGGCTGGCCGGCCTGAATTTTCGGCAAATGGCCGACGAGGAAGTTCAGCGCGCGCAGGATTTCGAACGCCTGGTCGGCATCGCGGCAATCCGGCGTGGTGTCCTCCGCGCCGGCGAAGACGTGGCGGAACAGGCCGGTTTTTTCGGCGAACACCTCGGTGACGTGCCGCTCGGTCGGGGCGAAGCCGAAATCGGGCGTCAGGGCGACGCGCAGATGCGACAGATCGATCCGCGCCGGGCGGGCAAAATCCTCGGGCCGCCGCACCTGTTGGCCGAACACGGTGGTGGCCAGCGGGTCGCCCGCGTCGTCGCTGACCATGGCCGAGAGCAGCAGGCAGGCATCGGGCACGGTGCGCGCCATCGGCCCCAGCACCGATAGCGAGCTCCAGCCGAGCGCCCGTTTTTCGCTCGGCACCAGGCCAGGGGTCGGGCGGAAGCCGACGATGCCGCAGAAGGCAGCCGGGTTCCGCAGCGAGCCGCCGGTGTCGGAGCCGGTCGCGATCGGCACCATGCCGGTGGCCAGCGCCACCGCCGAGCCGCCGGATGATCCGGCGGCTGATTTGGCGGGATCGAACGGATTGCCGGTGGCGCCATAGACGGCGTTGCGCGTGTTGGCACCGGCGCCGAATTCCGGCGTGTTGGTCTTGCCCAGGATGATCGCGCCGGCGGCGCGCACCGCGGCGACGCTGCGCTGATCGGCGGTTGGGACGTTATCGCGGAAGATCGGGCTGCCATGGGTGGTGCGCAGACCCTCGGTGTCTTCCAGGTCCTTCACGCCGAGCGGCAGTCCGTGCAGCGGCGGCAGCTCGTCGCCCCGCGCCACCGCGGCATCGGCGGCTTTGGCGGCGGCGCGGGCACGGTCGAAATCGCGCGCCACCATGGCGTTGACCGCGTGGTCCACTGCTTCGATGCGGGCGATGCAGCTTGCCAGAAGCTCGGTCGGGGCCAGCTTCTTCTGCCCGATCAGGCGGCGGGCGGTGACCGCGTCGAGGTCGCACGGTTCGGTCATGGCAGATAGACCAATGATGTGGCGCGGCGTTCATAACCGATCAATTCCGTCCGGTCACTGTCGTGCCCCAAGCGGAGGCGGAGCATGCCGGACCAATCGGTTGAACACGGCGACACGGCCATCGCGATGCTGCGTTGATCGGACCTGAGTGAACACCCCGACGCTCCGTCTGCAGCACTTTGGCGGGTTCGATGCCGTGAGAGCCGCGAAACACAGCAGTCGTTGCACCGATGATTTCTCGCTTTGTTCATCACCGGTCAATTTCGTCCGTTCACTGTCGGCGCCCGGAAGCGGAGGCGGAGCATGCCGGACCAATCGGTTGAACACGGCGACAGACAGCCCTACCCTTCCGGCCTGGAGGCGCGCGTCTCCAGGCTGGAGGATGGTATGCAGGATATGCGGGGCAGTCTCGGTCGGCTTGAGGCGACCATGGCTCGCCTGGAAGCCATGTTTATCGCAACGCTCCCGCATCTTGCGACCAGACAGGACATCGTCATTCTCCCGCATCTCGCCACCAAGGAAGACATTGCTCTACTCCCGCACCTCGCCACCAAGGAGCAGGTCGCGGCCCTGCCGACGCGCACCTACCTGTGGGGCGTCCTCGGCGTGCTGATCACCGCGATCTTTGGCGCGTTCGGCGCCGGGCTTGCCGCCATCGCGATGCTGCGCTGATCGGACCCGGCCAGCGGGAGCGGCGAATGAGTTGCCTCCGCCGGGGTTGCAACGATCGGCATCAAGACCATAGTCAATTCGGTTCGATGTCCTTGGGAAGGGTATCGCAGTGTACAAGGCGCATCGAGGCCCGTCGGATCATGCAGCCGTTTTTTTGGCGGCGTCCGGGGCCAAGAAACGGAATACGGCAAACCAAAATAAGCCGATCGCATGTCCCCTCGCGATCAAGCTTAGGCCAGGCGAGCAATTGCCTGAGAGGTGGCGTTCGGAAGCCGCAATTTCATATGAGTGCGTTCGGGGAATCCTGCCGTTGCTTGAGCGCCTGACAGCGAGGATCAGGAAGGCCGATACACTTGCCCTGCGTTTGAACCAGCAAGGGATCCCCAATGCCTTAGGCGAGCGGTGGACACCCGGGGGAGCTACCGCGCTCGTTGAGAGGCTAGGGCTCGTGCTCGGGCGAAACGCATCTTGGTTGCCGGGACGCAAGCGAGGCGCGCCGCTTCCACCAAGCCCAAGCGCGATTTTCGATTTCAGGATCACGCGTCGCGACCGGCAATAACGATTTCGCGTACTTACCGAGCGTCAATACCCCAGCGCGCACCCGTCCTTCCGCGGCTCGGACCCTGCAATCAGACAGCCCCGCGCGCGGTCGATCCAGATTGCCTGGGCGCCGCCATGCGGGCGTTCCGACAATTCCAGCTCGTGGCCGAGCCGGGACAGCCGGTCGCAAATCTCGGGCGAAATGCCGCGCTCGATCTGCACCTTGCCGCCGAGCGGCAACAGCCGCGGCAGGTCCATCGCCTCCTGGATATCCAGGCCGAACTCCAGCAGGTTGGTCAGGAACAGCGAGTGCCCCATCGGCTGGAAATGTCCGCCCATCACGCCATACGGCATCACCGCGGCCCCGCCCTGCATCACCATGCCGGGAATGATCGTGTGCATTGGCCGCTTGCCCGGGGCGATACAGTTCGGATGCCCGCGTTGCAGCCGGAAGCCGAAGCCGCGGTTCTGCAACATCACGCCGGAACGCTCCGCCAGGATCGCCGAACCGAAGCCCTCGAACAGCGAGTTGATGAAGCTGCACGCATTGCCGTCCTGATCGACGACGCAGAGATAGATCGTGTCCTTGTGCGGCGGTAGCAGCGATTCGCCGGCGGCGGGCAGCCCCCGCATGGCGCGCTCGTCGCTGATCAACGCGCGCAGTCCGGCGAGGTACGCCGGGTCGAGCAGCTTGCGCACCGGAACATCGGCCTGCGCCGGATCGGCGATGAAGGCGTCGCGGTCGCGGTAAGCCAGGCGGGCTGCCTCAATGTGCCGGTGCAGCCGTTGCGCGCTCAATGGGCCGTCCGGCGCACTGTCGATCCGGGCCAGGATGCCCAGGATCATCAGCGCGACCAGCCCCTGCCCGTTCGGCGGGCACTGGTACATGTCGTAACCGCGCCAGTTCAGCGTGATGGGATCGACGAACTCGGCGTTGTTCAGGCCAGCGGCGAAGTCCGCCTCGGTGTGCAATCCGCCGCGGGCACGCAGGGTGGCGACCATGTCGGCGGCGATCGGGCCTTCGTAGAACGCCTTCGCACCGTGCTGGGCGATCGCCCGCAGCGTCTCGGCCAGCGCCGGTTGCCGGAAGATGTCGCCGGGCTTGGGCGCGCCGCCGCCGGGCAGGAAGGCGTGCGTGCCGTTATTGCGCAGCTTGCCCTCCAGCCGGGCCCAGTCCCACGCCACCTTGTCATGCACCGGCCAGCCCTCGGCGGAAAAGCGAATGGCCGGTTGCAGCAGCTCATCCAGGCCCTTCCGTCCGTGCGCGGCCAGCAGCGTTTCCCAGGCGTTCACCGCTCCCGGCACCGTCACGCTGTGCGCCGAGGTATTGTCGAGCGCGGCGATCCCGTGCTGTTCGTACCAATCAATTGTGGCGGCCGCCGGGGCGCGCCCGGAGCCGTTCAGCGCGATGACCTTGCCGGTCCCGGCCGGTGCATACAGGCAGAAGCAGTCGCCACCGATGCCGGTCGATTGCGGCTCGATCACGCACAGCACGGCGCAGGCCGCCACCGCCGCGTCCAGTGCGTTGCCCCCGGCACGCAACATATCCAGCGCGGTGAGTGTCGCGGCCGGCATCGAGGTCGCCGCCATGCCATGCGTCGCATAGACGCGGCTGCGGCCGGGAAAATGGAAGTCGCGCATGGGATGCCGGGGCCTGTGGTCAGTTATCGGTGCGCGGGAGTATGGTCCGCTTCCGTTGCGCTGCCTACCGGCTCCATCGCCACCGCCCTGACCGAGAAGACCCATGCCATGAACACGATAGCATTCGGCGATTTCGACCGCGTGGACGTCCGCGTCGGCACCATCGTCGATGCGCAGGCCTTTCCGGAGGCGCGTAAGCCGGCGCTGAAGCTGGTCATCGATTTCGGGCCAGAGATCGGCACCAAGCGGTCCTCGGCGCAGATCAGCGTGCATTACCGCGCCGATCAGTTGATCGGCCGGCAGGTCTGCGCGGTGGTGAATTTCCCGCCGCGGCAGATCGGGCCGTTCGTCAGCGAGGTGCTGACGCTCGGCATGCCGGACGAGGACGGGGCGGTGGTGCTGGTCAAGCCCGATTTCAAGGTGCCGAACGGCGGCAAGCTGTTCTAATGCCGGTTCACTACTACACGGTCACCTGGGACCAGTTGCACCGGGATGCTAAGGCGCTCGCCTGGCGACTGATCGACCGGGGACCGGGCGGCGGTCCGTTCGTCGGGGTCGTCGCGGTGTCCCGTGGCGGGCTGATCCCGGCGGCCATTGTCGCTCGCGAGCTGGAATGCCGGCTGGTCGAGAGCATCTCTGTCGTCAGCTACGCCGGCGATTCCGCCGACACCCGCGCCACGCCGGTGATCATCAAGCCGCCCAGCGCGGCCGGCGATGGGACCGGGTTCCTGATCGTCGATGACCTTGTGGATACCGGCAGCACCGCCCGGGTGGTGCGGGCGCTGCTGCCGCGTGCCCATTTCGCCTGTATCTACGCCAAGCCGGCGGCTCGCGACGTGGTCGATAGCTTCGTGACCGAGGTGTCGCAGGACACCTGGATCCTGTTCCCCTGGGACACCGAGCCGCAATTCGTTCCTCCGCTGGTGCACCGCGGCGGGCGCTGAGCGGGCGTCGCGTCAGCGGTGCATGGCGGCGACCGACGGGGGCGGCGGCACGACGAAGTTCCGTGCGTGCGGCTGCCAGGCGGCCAGCGCCACCACGCCGACGATGCAGACCAGCGTCACCACTGAGCGGCGCACCCTGTCGCCGGCGCCGTCGAAGTCCACCTCATTGGGCCGGATGGAGGATGAGTCCGGATCCACCACATCGTCCGGGCGCACGAAGTCCGATGTACGATGCATTTGTTCGCTCCCTCGTTGTCCCGCGCGACCGCGGGAATGAGTGAGCTCAGAATGGGGGGACGGCGGGCGCGGCGCAGTGAAGCGGGTCACAGGGAACGATCTTTTTGCTTGGCCGCCCGTCGATTCCCGCCACCTTCGCACAGATGCGCTAACACGACCTTGACGGCAGTTTCATCGTCACGCCCGGCTGTCATGCCGTTCCGGTTCCATTGCTACCGGTCCCCCTTCCTTCGCGGCTCTTCGCGACCTTCGCGTTGGCCGTTCCGGACGAACCGCCCTGCACCGGCCCGACCGGAGTCTTTCCGTCACTGGGTGGCCGGCTCGCGGGCGACGCGGACCTTGTCCACGCGGCGGGCGTCCATCGCCAACACCTCGAAGCGCCAGCCGCCGAACACGATCCGGTCGCCCTCGCGTGGAACCCGCCGCAACAGGGCCAGCAGCAGGCCGCCGAGGGTGTGATAGGTGCCCTCGGACGGCAGATCCGGCAGATCGAGGCGCGCTTTCAGCTCATCGGCCGGCATCATGCCGTCCATGACAAGCGCTCCATCGCTCGGCGTAGCGCCGGGCGGGCTGATTTGCGGGGCGGCGTCGGTGGGGTCGCCGACAATCGCCTCCAGCACGTCGGCGGCCGTGATCACGCCTTCGAAGCTGCCGTATTCGTCCATCACCAGCGCCATGCCGAGCGGATCGGATTTCAGCCGCTCCAACGCGTCCAGTGCGGTGACGGTATCCGGCACCACGATGGGCTGGCGCAGCGTGGCGCCGACCGACAGGTCGCCGCCTTCCAGGATGCGGTCGAGCAAGTCCTTCGCCTGCACCACCCCCACCACATTGTCCACCGAGCCGTCGCACACCACGAAACGCGAGTGCGGCGCCGCCTTCAGCGTGGCGGCGATGTCCTTGCGGGTCGGTGCGGTCGATCCAGACCAGCTCGGTGCGCGGCGTCATGATCGCCCGCACCGGCTTGTCGGCCAGCCGCAGCACGCGCTCGATCATGTCGCGTTCCTCGGTTTCCAGCACGCCGGCCTGGGCGCCTTCGACCAGCAGCGCCCGAAGCTCTTCCTCGGTCACCGTCTGCGTGGTCGCCCGGGAGAAGCCGAACAGCCGCAGCACCAGCGAAGAGGAATGCCCGAGCAGCCAGACCACCGGTCCGACGATCCGGGCGATCGTGGCGATCGGCACCGCGACCCTGGCGGCCATCGCTTCCGGGCGCCGCAGCGCAAGCTGCTTGGGTACCAGTTCGCCCAGCACCAGCATCAGATACGTGGTGACCACCACCACGATCGCCAGCGCCAGCGTTGAAGCCGCGGCGGGCGCCAGCGAGAAGGCTTCGAACCAGTTCTGCACGTGCTCGGCGATGCGGGCGCCGCCGAACACGCCGACGAACACGCTGACCAAGGTGACGCCGACCTGGACGGTGGGAAGGAAGCGCTGCGGGTCCTCGGCCAGCGTGCGGGCGGTTCTGGCGCCGGAAACCCCCTTGCGCTCCAGCACGGCCAGCCGCGCCAGACGGGCCGAGACCAGGGCGAGCTCGCTGAGCGAGAACAGCCCATTGATCCCGATCAGCACGAAAAGCACGACGATCTGGATCGCGAATCCCATCAGCTCCGCCCAGGGCCTTGCATCCGCCGTGACACCAACAGCCATAACCTGGCCCGTGCGGGAAGGCCGTTCCCCCTACGCCCGGTGCTTGCCGGGAGAGGGAGGGTGAGGGGCTATCCCCATTTCGCCACCCTGGCACGGAGAAGCAGCCTCTGGCCCTTCGGGCGGCTGCGTAGCATATGCCGGCATGATCAATAAGGTCGGGGGGCGCCGATGCCGGTGATTGCGATCGTGCTCGGGGTTGCCGGAGTGGTGCCGGTCATCGTGTGCGGGCTGGGAGCGATGGGGCCCGGCACCGGGGCGAACAACATGCTGGCCGCGCTGGTCGCCTATGGCGCAGTGGTGCTGTCGTTCCTCGGCGGCATGCAGTGGGGATTCGCGCTGCTAGCCGGGACGAAACCACGGGCGCAGCGCTGGCGGCTGGCGCTGGGGGTAGTGCCGTCGCTGGTGGGGTGGGCGGCGCTGCTGGCCGGGCTGGTGTTGTGGAACTGGGTCGCGCTGGCGCTGCTGGCGGCCGGGTTCATCGGGACGATCGTTGCGGAGCACCAGGCGATGCAGCGCGGGTTGGCGGTTCCGGGTGGCTATCTGTGGCTGCGCTGGGGACTGACGCTGGTCGTGGTGGCGATGCTGGTGACTGTGCTGACGCTGCGACTGCTGGGGGTGACGGTGGTGGTGTGAGGGCGATCGGGGGCCGCGCTGGCGATCGCCGGAGGCGGTCTTCGTTCCTGCGCGCCAGATCGGGCAACATGGATCGCGACCGGACAGCCGCTACCTATGCAGGCTGCCATTTCGATGGACGAAGCGCCGAACGTCCGGATAGACGCTTTCGCCGGAATTCGGGCGTGAGGCCAGGGAGAGGACTTGCTGGGCTTGTGCAATCGCCATGCCGGGGAGATAGTTTGGGTGCACGGCAAGGGCCAGCCGCGCTCTTTCCGTTCGCAGAAACAGCAGGAGCGTAAGATATGCATCGCCGCGCACTTCTCTCCGCCGCCGTTATCGCGTTCACGCCGATGCCAGCGATGGCGGATGAAAGCATTTCCGGACAATGGCAAGCCAATCTCAGTCACAACGTGATCATCGCCATGGACGTGCTGGCCGATGGTCATTGGGCAAGCCAGACGGTGCAGAGCAACAAGGTTGTGGCTGAGATGGCAGGGTCCTACGAACAGAAAAATGCCAGCGCCACCACCGGCACGCTTGTTTTCACCCCGGTGAAATCGAAAACCACTGAGGAACACGGCGCTGCTCAGGTCGAGGAAGACAAATACACGCTGGAGCAGGGTGGGAAGGTGCTACGGCTGGTTTCCAACCAACATGATGTGATGGTGTTCCACAAGCAAGCGTATGCCAAGTGAGATGGAGGGATCATCGATGCGATATGCACTTATCATCGCGGCAACAGTTTTGAGCCTCACTGCGGCCGCCCCCTCAGCGAACGCGATCGGCTGCCTGTCCGGCGGCGCTGCGGGAGCCGTGGCGGGTCACATGGCGGGTCATGGCGTGCTCGGCGCTATCGGCGGGTGCATTGCCGGACATGAATGGAATAAGCACCAGATGAGCCAGAAAGCGATGCAGAACCAACAGGACTACGTCCAGAGTCGGCAACAGAAAGATCCGAATTATCGTAATCCTTGGCAGAACTGATTTGATGGACGAGGTTCGAGAATGTCTTCGCCAAGCCAGCCTCTGCTCCGGGATTGGTTACGATACCACCTCGTCCGTCACCACCTTGAAGCCCGCCAGTTCGGTGCTGCCGAAATTGGTTGACAGCGCAACGTCCGCGGCATCGCGCCCGCGCGCCATCAGGATGCGTCCGATACGAGGATGGTTGTGCCGCGCGTCGAACACGTACCAGCGGTCGCCCAGGTAGGCTTCGAACCAGCCGCTGAAATCCATCGGTGCGTCGGACAAGGGAACCCCGATGTCCCCCAGATAGCCTGTACAATAACGGGCGGGGATGTTCATGCAGCGGCAGAACGCGATCGCCAGATGGGCGAAGTCGCGGCAGACGCCCTGCTGCTCGATGAAGGCCTCCCGCGCGGTCTTGGTCGGGCGCGCGTGCTCGTAGCCGA
>CAVXTC010000038.1:0-81878 GCA_963764525.1 uncultured Pseudomonadota bacterium
GCCGCTGTCGACGGCGACCTTCGAAGGCCCGACGACGACGCAATATTGCGAAGCGTTCGCCAGGCTCGAGGGCGGCGACGCCGCGGCGATGCCGGCGTTCGCCGCTCTGGTCGGGCTGCATGCCGACGATGCGCTGGCAGGCTTCCACCTCAGGCGATTGCTCAACGGCGCCAAGGGCGTCCGCATGCAACTGGAATAAATACCGGGGGCACCAGACATGACGCGTGATTTTCCGGCCGGCAATTATCGTTTCATCCCGGCGGTGTTTCAGTATTCGAGCGGTGCGGCGGCCCATTCCGGCTTTGAGGTTGAACGCGTGCGCTTCGATCGGCTGCTGCCGCTGGCCGAGGGCTTTGCGCAGGTCGCGAAATATATCAAGGCGGCCGGGCGTCCGCTGACGTCGTTTTGCGCTTGCGAGTTGCGCTCTCCGGCGGCATTTACCGAGGATGGATTTCGAACCTTCAACCAGCATTACGTCAAGACGCTCGCGGAATGGGGCCTGTTGCTACGGCACCGTCAATCCGGTGGCGCGCAGCAATGTCTGCCCGGAGATCAAACTGCCGGCCGAACCGTCATTTTATGCGTTCGCTTTCACGCGGCCGAGCCAGGGCACGACGCCGACATTCGTGATCGCCGGCGGCGCCGAAGCGCGTGGCAGCGCGGCAGCTATCCCGAGTGTATCGTGCGCTACCGCGATCTCAGCCCGGACGGATTGAAAGAGAAAGTCCGCTTGACCGCTCGGGGAACTCCACACGCCGGCTGGGGCTATTCGGGTTTGGCTGGAAGGACACCACGGCGACGCAGGCCTACTCGATTTGCGATTTCCATCCCGTGATCAATCGACGAGCTGGTCCGCCGCGGCGCCACGCGTTCGGGCCTGACCTTGCACTTCGCGCGGCCGCCGGTGGTCGATCTCGAATATGAGATGGATTGCCGGCGCGTGATGCGCGAGACGGTGATTTAAGTAGCGTCCTCCCTCCTCTTCCGCTCTTGCGGGGTAGGGTGCCGCGCAAACGCGAGGCGGGTGGGGCTCTCTCCGCGACTTCCGAGCCGAGAAGAGCCCCCAACCGAAGAGCGAGCTTCGCTCGTCTTCGACTCCCCGCGAGAGCGGAGAGAGGGCGCGCAGACACCGTCATCGCTCCCTTGGGTCGAGCGCGCTGCGGAGGCCGTCGCTGACCGGTGTCAACGACAGCACCACCAGAAAAATCGCGAGCCCCGGCCAAATCGCCATCCATGGCGCGTTGGTGAGAAAGCGCTGCGCGGCATTCAGCATGCTGCCCCAGGACGGCGCCGGCGGTTGCTGCCCGAGTCCGAGGAACGATAGCGCGGCTTCGGCGATGATCGCCGCGGCAATCGACAGCGTCGCCTGCACCAGCAATGCCGGCATGATATTGGGCAGGATGTGAAACAAGGCGATCCGCCAGCGCGGGTTGCCCATCGCGCGCGCGGCTTCACGTAGTCCTCGACCTTGACGCTCATGGTCTGGCCGCGGGTCAGCCGCACAAAAATCGGCGTGGTGGTGACGCCGATGGCGATCATGGCATTGCCGACCTCGGTCCCAGAAACGCCGCCAGCGCAATTGCCAGGATCAGGAACGGGCAGGCCAGCATGGCGTCGGTGATCCGGCTGATCAGGGCGTCGATGAAGCCGCCGCGATAACCTGACAGCAATCCGAGGGGGACGCCGACCCCCAGTGCAATCCTGACCGAAATCGCGCCGGCCATCAGCGAGGCGCGGGCGCCATAGATCACGCGGCCGAAGATATCGCGGCCGAGGTCGTCGGTGCCGAACCAGTGCAGCGCCGAGGGTGGCTTGCGCACCGCTGTCCAACTGGTCGCGATCGGGTCATAGGGCACGATCAAGGGTGCGAACACCGCCAGCACGATAAAAGTCGCGATCACGATCAGCCCGACCACCGCGCCCTTCGTGCCAAACCGGCGCAGCGCGCGCCGCGCCGGGCTTTCCAGCTCGTCGGGGCGGACACCGGGATGGCGTCGAGGGCTGCGCCGGTCATGCCGCTCAAGCCCGCAGCCGTGGATTGACCAGGATGTAGGCGATGTCGGCGATCAGGTTCAGGGTGATGTAGATGGTCGCGGTCACCAGCACGACGCCTTGCACCACCGCATAGTCGCGGTTGAACACGGCATCGACGATCAATTTGCCGAAACCGGAAATCGAAAAGATCTGCTCGGTCAGCACCGCGCCCGACAGCAGCGTGCCGAGTTCGAGCGCGCCGAGCGTGATGATCGGCGTCAGCGCATTGCGCATGGCGTGCTTGAGGATCACGGAGCGTTCGGAAAGGCCCTTGGCCCGGGCGGTGCGGACATAGTCGCTATCGAGCGCCTGCAGCATGGCGCTTCTGGTGTGCCGCATCAGGATCGCGGCGATGGCGTTGCCGAGCACGAAGGCCGGCATGATGGTGGCGGCGAGGCTGGCGCGCCAGTTTTCGGAGAGCGGCACGTAGCCCGATGCCGGCAACCAGCCGAGCTCGATCAGAACAGAAAGATCAGCATGATCCCGAGCCAGAAGTTCGGCGTCGAGATGCCCCACAGCGCGAACAAATTGGCGCCGTAGTCCCACACCGTGCCTTTCTTCACCGCCGAGACGATGCCGGCGGGAATGCCGATCAGGAACGCGATCACATCGCCATCGATCCGAGCTGGATCGTCACCGGCAGCAGTAACAGTGCCATGAGGTTAGTACGCCATGTTACTCCCCTCCAGAATCATGCCCTAATTGGATTTGCAGACTTATCACGGCACACTCCTCGATTACATCGCATCTCACCCATCAAACCCGCACACTCCAGTCTCTCATCCACCCACTCCTCTTCTCTCCATTCCCATTACTCTCCGAAGACGCCATCGACGACTCGATGCCCCTGATCGACGAGGGTCTACTCCCCAACCCGCCCTACCCATTCCCAGACCAGCAACAACAAGCCCGCCAGTCCCCATCCAGACCATCTACCCCTTCGCAAACCACGACTCTCAACCCACTTGTTTCTCTTCAGGCTCTCATCTCCCACAACAGCAGAGATATTACCCACTCTCTGCGCAGCCTAAGCGATACCCTCTACGAATCGCGCCAACTGACTTCAACGGCCTCTCGTCGGCTGCGGTCAGCGCGGGAGCTCGTTGCGATCTGCGTCGTGAGGAAGAGGGTCGCGAAGAGGGCTCGCGTTGGATCGAGCGCGGCGAGTGGATTCGTCGTCTGAAAGATCGCGAGGCTGTAAGTCTGGGGGGACGTCGTCAGTGGCTTTGAGGCCGTGTGTGGTGAGTGGAGGGAGAAGCCTGTCCGCGTGGCCGAAGTTGCTGCTGCTTGAACTCGACTTTTGGACCCTTGGAGGTTTGGACCACTCTTGGATATATTCATTCTCTTGTCATGGATTTCTTTCTCTTGTTGGATAAACTCACCATTGCGTTAAGACTAGATTGTTCTGCTTTTTCATTCGTTTTGTCCCCCTCTCTCGCATTTTTGTCAGATATCCCCTTTGCTCTCTCTTGTTCGTCGTTATGTTCATATCGACATTCCCCATCTACTTGCATATGATATGTGTAGGTCCTTTGAATATCTTCATTATACTGCTACCTCTTATTTTGCATGCTTTTGGTATTTTGTTGTCTGCCTTGGGCACACACACTTCTTGTTTCTACGTGGCAGACGGTGCCTGCAGTCCCAGCCACGATTGTGTCTGTTTCACTGTCAACTGAAATCTTCTAGTCCCTGTCCACCACATGCAGCAGAGCTGGTTCCCACGGCCACTCGGTACTGGCCTTCCTCCAGACACCATCTGTGCTCTTCGACTCATCCCAGAAGCTCAGAACGTATGCGTCAATCTCAATATCCGCTTTTCTTGCTCTCTCCCGGCGCAAGGAATACCTTCTCAACCCAGCAAGCTCCTTACCAGGCCGAGGAATTGATGATTGGGGCGCAGAGATGTAGAGCTGCACCACTTCCGCACCAGACACAGCTCCTGTATTTCGGACTTCTACCGAAGCATACATCTTCTCTTCGGTAGACTTCAGTTCGAGAGACGAGAGCTCGAAGCTGGTGTATGAGAGTCCATGGCCGAAGCTCCACAAGGGCTGCCGGGCTAACTTCTCATAGAAACGGATCCAACAAAGAAAATGTCTTCACCATACAATACGCGGCCCTCTGGATGAACCCCAGTTCAAAAAGGTAGGGTTGTCCTCCAACTGATGCGGCCATGATACAGGGAAGCTTGCCAGAGGGGTTGAAGTCACCAAACAGAACATCGGCTATTGTGGTAGCGTTGCCGGCTTCGCTGCCTCCATACGAAGCTTGGATGATGCTCTTGGCAGACGGATGCCATGGCATCCCGACTGGCATGCCGGAGATATTGACAACAACGGTGTTGCGGTGTTTTCTCGAGTACTTTTTGGACCATCTTATCGACGTTGGGAGGAAGATTCATATCGGTGAAATCGTTTCCTTTTGCCTTCCCATTCACCCTGAAAACAAAGTCAGCAACAAACCATAATAGAAATTTGCGCGGATGCTTACACTCAATCCAACGCAGATGATGGAGGAGCCCCTCGCCTCAGAAGCAACCTGAGCGGCGTGCTTGATCATCTCATCCACATTGCGCAGTGGACAAGCCCCCAATCTCCCTCCGCCTCCGGGGAAGTCCACGGACGATGACAGATTCAGTTTCGTTGTACAGGCACTCCCAAACTCAATGCGGACTTTGTATGGCCGTCCTGCCTCCAGATTCTTTGTCCCTTCTCCTCTGCGGTCCCGCTTCCAAAGAAGCTAGTACCATGACGCTGAGTGGTGCAGTTATCA
Organism: uncultured Pseudomonadota bacterium; assembly: GCA_963764525.1. GTDB lineage: Bacteria > Pseudomonadota > Alphaproteobacteria > Acetobacterales > Acetobacteraceae > DATDIC01. The sequence continues at coordinate 4,810 of CAVXTC010000038.1, forward strand.
ACGATCATTTCGTCGTCGAGGAAAGCGTACCAGTCCCGTGAACAGTGAGGCCAAATTCCCATGGCCCCGAGTAATCAGGGATAAAATCCGCCTCAAAAGAGGCAAAGAAGACATCCGGGTTGATTTTCTCATTGACATAGTCAAGGAGGTGGAAATAGCTTCGAGAGAGAGTTGTTTGATCTCATAGCTGTCCGGTTAGGGTTAGATGCTGGCTCGTTGAAAGTGGCAGGATGGCATTTTTCATCAGCCGTTCGCCCAAGATTGGCAACATTTTGTGAGCATAGGCACCAACTTCGAAGGATACCTGAACATCGGTATCTAGTTGTGCTTTGATACAGTCCAGTGGGTCAGTGGTGTAGTATGCCTCCACTGCTGTGCTACCAACACCCAGAACAGACAAGTCGCGGACATGAGAGCCGATGAGAGCCAATTTCTTCATCTTCTTGGGCAATGGCAGCAAATCCTCTTCATTTTTCAACAACACAATGCTGTTATTGCATAGTTGGCGGTTAAGCTCTCATCCTCGGCGTAGTCACGCTGTCCTTCAACAGGCGAGACGGGGATTTGGCTGGCTCGCTTGGCAAACTGCAGCACGTTCTTGACCCTTGTATCAACAACAGAAGGCTTTATTGAGTTGGTTGACAGCGCCATGGAAACCAGAGACCCTCGGATTTCAGTCTTGCCAGGCATCTCCAAGTCCAGCCCTGCATTAAGGGCATGTTCGCAAGAATATAGTCCATACCTAGTATCTTTTTGTCAGATGGTAGCAGGTAAAATGGGCAGCACACATACCAGTCGCTCATGACAATAAGGACTCCAGCCCCATTCCTGTTAAAATGCTGTCCAGAATCTCTGCATGCTCGAAGGATCATGAACTCCATTGACCCGGTTATAAGCGGTCATCAAGGCTCCGGGCTTCGCATCTCGAGCCACAATCTGGAACGGACGAAGATAGATCTCCCTCAAGGCACGATCAGTCACGCGGACGTCAAGACCTCTCTTGCTTTCTTCCTGATCACAGACGAGATGCTTGACTGTCGAGATAACCCCGGTAGATTCGCAGCCGAGATCATCTCCGAAGCGATAATCCCAGTGAGATAGGGATCCTCTGCAAAGGACTCAGCGCCTCTGCCTCCGAGAGGCGATCGTTGGATATTCACGGAGGCCCAAGCCAGCAGTGAACGCCCTTGGCGATGTATTCTTTGCCCAGAAGCTCGCCCGCTTGTCGAAGCAGGGCCTTGTCCCGAGGTTGAGGTGCACACGTATGCTGGGATGGTAGAGCTGCAGTTGGAACGCCTTCGAACCAGCGGGTGCCGCGTATGCCGCTGGATCCATCGCTCAGACGAATAGACGGTAAAACATCAATTCCGGGATCGGCTGTGTGTGCCAAAAGTCAGACCCTGGAGGCATGCCGGATTTTTGTTCCAGATCCTCGGTGGTTAGAAGCGCATAGTTACTTACCGGTAAGCAAGGCTACTCTTCTGGGCGGTTGAGAGCTGCCGCAGAACCTCATCGGAATTGAATGCCATCTTTTCAAGCCTTGGAACTTTGAATTACTGGACAATAATCAGGTTGAGCAAGCCTTTCCAAGAGAGACGGCATTCGCGAGATTTAAAATTCATAGCTGTCGGCTGGACTATACATCGGTTGACCGACACCGATCAAAAGGGGTTAATCGGCGGAGTGGTGGTCGACACTTGCGCAGAAGTTGCGGATCTTTCTTGCCAATCACGACAGGGTGAAATTAGGCTTTCTAGTCCTGGACAGTGGCAATCCCGATAGTTTGGGAACCGTTAGGAATCGACTAACGCACTTTCTTTCCTGATTCGGGGCCTGCCAAGGTTTTTCTGGTCTAGCCGACTGGTAACCTCCGAACTAGGCCCGGTCCCTCGGGTAGGTGAATCTTGTTCCAAATTTTGTATATATTCGGGGTCTGGGGTAGTCGATATTTTCTCCAGGAATCGGCTCTTGACCGGCCTGTATCTTTTGTTCCGGTTTCTTCTGAGACGAACAATGATGAAGCACTTCTGACCTCGGCGTGGACATCCGTCCTGCTGGTACTCTGCTGATGCATCACCTCTGCAGTATGTATACACAGTATGGTGCCTTCAAGTCGGACTAATTGGTATTAGACAATTGGCTACGATGGCTCCTGACGTCAGTTTGTGATTATCATGCCCTACTAATCTAGTCCGGCTCAACATACTGACTGACTGCAGGAACGGGCTCAATATCCTCCCAGCATATAATGATTACTTCAATTTTGATCCAGCCCTCACAGGATTGGCAACTGCCCGGTGCAGCCCTGCGCCAGTGCCGACGTGCCGATATCGCGCGTCAATACGTTCGGGTTGCCGTGAACGCATAACGGATCATCGCCCGCCGGATCGTCCGGATCGTACCAGGCGCCGGTGCAGATTTGCGCCACGCCGGGCCGCACATCGGGGCTCAGCACGGCAACCGCCAGACACGCGCCGCGCGGGTTGAACAGGCGCACAAGGTCGCCCTCCGTGATGCCGCGTGCCGCCGCATCATTCGGGTTAATGCGGACCGGCTCGCAGCCACGCGGCTTGCCGGCCTGGCTTTCGGCGCCGAAATCGAGCTGGCTGTGCAGGCGCGTGGCCGGCTGGTTGCAGATCAGGTGCAACGGGCCGGAGCGCGGCTTCCTCGGGGGGCAGCCAGGCCGGATGTCCGGGGCAATCCGCATAGCCGAACGCAGCGATGGTTTCGGAATGCAGTTCCAGCTTGCCGCTGGGGGTCGGCAGCGGCGACCCGGCGCGCAGCGCCTGCAGCGCGCGGAAACAGCCGGGGCGGCTTGGGCAGCGCCATCTCGTTCTGCTCCCAGAACACGTCGAAATCGGGCGCCGGTTCACCGAGCGCGCACACCGCGTCGCGCGTCCGGTCGTACATCACGCGCAACCAGTCGCCAGCGCTGCGTCCTTCAGTGAACGCCTCCGCAACGCCCAGCCGTTCCCCCAGTCCGGCAAAAATCGCGTAATCGTCGCGGGCCTGCCCGTATGGTTCGATAATCGCGTGCATGGCGATCATCAGCGCATCGTTGCCGGCAGCACCGATATCCTCGCGTTCCAGCGTGATGGTTGCCGGCAGCACGAAATCGGCGTGCCGCGCGCTGGCGGTCCAGACGCTGTCATGCACCACAATGGTATCGGGTCGTGCGAACGCACGGCGCAGCCGGTTGAGGTCCTGATGGTGGTGAAACGGGTTGCCGCCGGCCCAATAGACCAGTCTGATGTCCGGATAGGTCAATCGCTGACCGTTGTAATCGAATTGCTGCCCCGGGTTCAGCAGCATGTCGGCGATCCGCGCCACCGGAATGAAGGTGCGCACCGGATTGCGTCCTTGCGGCAGGGTCGGCAGCGGCACCGCAAGGCTGGGCTTGCCGACATTGCCGACCGCCCCGAGGCTGTAGGCGAAACCGCCGCCCGGCAGCCCCGGCTGCCCCAGCATCGCCGCCAGCACCAGCCCCATCCAGACCGGCTGTTCGCCGTGCTCGGCGCGTTGCAGGGAGTGGCTGACGCAGATCAGCGTGCGCCGCCCGGCCATGCGGCGGGCCAGCGCGGTTATGTCAGGCGCCGGAATGCCGCAGATGGCGGCGGCCCATTCGGCGTGCTTCGCCTGGCCGTCCGCCCGTCCGGTCAGGTAGTCGGCGATGACCGGAAATCCGACGCAGCAGCGGGCAAGATAATCCAGATCGTGCAAACCTTCCTGCAGCAGCGTGTGCGCGATGCCCAGCATCAGTGCGGTGTCGGTGCCGGGTTTCACCGGCAACCACTCGGCCGCCAGTTCCGCCGGCAGGTCGTCGCGCAACGGGCTGACCAGCACGAATTCGGCGCCGCGCGCACGGGCCTGACGCAGCCGGTCGCCGATGATGTGGCTGCTGATGCCGCCGCTGGAAACCATCGCGTTCTTCGGTGCCATGCCGCCGAAGGCAACCACCATGCTCGGTTTCGCGGGCGATGTCGTCCCAGGCGACGGCGCGGCGCGCAACGTCCTCATAAGACCCCATCGCGTGGGCCAGGATCACGGTGGAGGCGCCGGCGCTGTAGCTGTTGACGGAGCGGACATAGCCGCCGAGCGTGTTCAGGAAGCGGTGCACTTGGCTTTGTGCGTGATGAAACCGCCCGGCGCTGGCCCAGCCATACGAGCCGCCATAGACCGCTTCGGCGCCGTGTGCATCGCGTACACGCGGCGCAGCTCGGCGGCGAGCAGGTCCAGCGCCTCCGGCCAGTCCAGCTCTATGAAACGGTCGCGGCCGCGGTTCGCGATCCGGGCCGGGGCCACGTTTCAGCCAGCCTTCGCGCACCGCCGGCCGGGCGATGCGCGATTTGTGCCGCGCGGACGCCGGGATGTTGCGCAGGATCGACGCCGGATCGGGGTCGCCGGGATGCGGTTCGATCACCAGCGTGTCGCCGTCGCGCCACGCGCTGAAGGCGCCCCAATGGGAGAAATGCGGGTGCTTGACGGGTGGTTTCAACCGGGCAGTTTCCATCAGCGTCGTGCCGCCGGCGCGCCGCCGGAAGCGGAGCGTCCGCCATCCACCACGATCTGCGTGCCGGTCATGTTGCCGGCGAGCTCCGAGCAAAAATACAGCACGGTATTGGCGACCTCCTGCGGCAGGCTGCAGCGGCCGGTCGGCATGCCCTCGCGGTTCGCCTGCGGCGACCGCGTCCGGGTTTGCCGGGTTCCGCTGGGGTTCCAGAGATCGCATCATGCGCGTCTCGACCGGCCCCGAGCAAATCGCGTTCACCCGGATACGTGCCGCCACGCCGCGGTCTGACGGCATCGCGGCTGGATCGCGATAGCTGACCGGAAAGGCCAATCACCATCGCAGCGCCCAGAGGATCACCTCGGCGGTGAAGTGCCGCCCCCGAAACGCGCCATCCCAGTCCGCTGCCATTGTCCCGCCCACCGCCTCCGCGGCTCCATTCTATCCCAATCCGCCAGCCCCAGGCTTTTGCAACAGAACCGGCGGAACATCTTCAAGCGCATCGCGCCAAGCGTGCGTACGCCGCCCAAGGGTTGCGTCGCCCTCCAAGCTCGACTAGGACGGCATTGGTGAGGAAAAGGGAGGATCATGCGCCGCTTGATAATTGCCATTGTCGGCTCAATTTGCGTCGGTTCACTGGCGAGCTGTGCCTCACAGCAGGCAGCGGCTCCGCTCCCCTATGGCGGCCAATCCGGGTAGCACTGAAGGAACCGTCACTTTCACCGGGGGAGCGGTCGCAATTGGCATCGGTTTCCAATGGGGGAATGGAACACTGACATATCGGGGTCAACAGTACCCGTTCAAAATGAATGGGTTATCTGTGGTGGATGTGGGCGTGACCCGGATGACTGGAACCGGGACAGTGCGAAACCTGCGCAATGTCGCCGACTTCAGCGGCAACTATGTTTCGGTGACCGCGGGGGCAACCGTGGCCGGTGGCGGTTCCGTGTCGACACTACGAAATCAGAACGGAGTCGTGATCGATGGGGTGACGACGGCTCAGGGGGCTTCGGCTCACGCTTGCTCCAGGCGGGGTTAACATCACGCTCTCGGGTCAACCACAAGGAAGCTGATCTGGCTTCTTGACGCCGGATCGAGACTGAAGCTGGTTCCCCGATGACGGCATCGAACATCGCTTGTCGCATTCCTGCACGGGGGCGATGGTGCCCTCGATGCCGGCATTATTGAAGAAGCAATCGATCCGGCCGAACGCATCGGGCGTCGCCGTCACGTGGGCTGCACGTCGGCCGAGCGGGTGACGTCGGCGCGGATGAAACGGGCGTCGGCGCCGCATTGGCGGATGAGCAGTCCGGCAAACTCGTCGGCGAGAACAGGTTGATCGCCGGTGATTGACCCTGAACCGGAGGCGCTGTCCGCCTGAATTGACATCGCCTGATGCCATAACTAAACAACGTTCACCATGGGTGAACTGCTCCAAGCCGATCCGCCGCGCACCCGCAAGCCACGCGGCCAGGGCGCGTCCCGCCGCGGCGAGATCCTGGCGGCGGCGAAGCGCCTGTTCGCCGAGGAAGGGTATGAATTGGCGACAATGCGCCGGATCGCGGCCGCGGTCGGCGTGTCGGGCGCCGCGCTCTATGTCTATTTCCCGGACAAGGAGGCGATCCTGGTCGCGATCGCCGAGGAGACGTTCGCGGAGCTTCTGGCGGCGCTGGAGGCGTCGCAGCGCGTCATCGGAGATCCACTGCAGCGCTTCCGCGCGGGACTGATAACCTACATTGCGTTCGGACGAGCCCGGCCGGACGAGTACCGCCTGACGTTCCAGCGCAAGATGACGCCCGCCGGTCCCCGGCCGGCACTGCGGGGACATCGAGGCGGCCGACCGCTCGTTCGGCATCCTGGAGCGTGGCGTCGCCGAGTTGATGGACGCGGGCATCTTTCAGCGCCGCTCCTCGGTCCTGGTGGCGGAAGCGCTGTGGGCTTGCCTGCACGGCGTCACGGCTTTGCTGCTGGACCACCCCGCGCAGTTGGAGACCGATCCCGACGCGTTGTCAGCGACGGTGGTCGATACGGCGATCCAAGGCCTGCTGGCCGCATCCACCCTCTCGGGCCCCCCCGAAGAGGCGGAAAAGAAAGCCTGAATTCCTTGCGGAAGGGGCAGGCGGATGCGTGGAAGCCACTCCGGCGCATCACAGTCGCGTGACAGATCGATATGACATTGTTAACTGAACATAGTTCATATAACCTCGTCGCGCACCGACATCCTTGAGGGGCTTCGATGCGCCACACCCTGGTTCCCGCAGCCGTTCTACTGACCGCTTTCACGCTCGCCTCATGCAATCGTGCGCCGGCACAAAGCCGGACCGCGGATGCGCCGGTCTCGGTCCGGGTGGCTCCGGTCGTGTTCACGCCGCGGCAATCGGTGTTAGCCCTCTCGGGCTCGGTGCAGGCCCGCACTCTCGCCGATCTGGCGTTCCGCGTTGGTGGCCAGGTGGTGGATCGCCCGGTCGAGGTCGGAGATCACGTGCGCGCCGGACAGGTATTGGCGCGCCTGGACCATGCTGACCTGGAGCTGTCGTTCGAGGCGGCGCAAAAGCACGCTGCAGTCTGCGATCGCCGACGCCGCCAAGGCGCGCGCGGATTTCAGCCGATACGAACGGCTTGGCCGCAATTCGCCGGCCTTTCTGGCTTCGGAATACGATGGGCGGCCTTGCCGCGACGCGGATGGCCGACGCGCGGGTGCTGGCAGGCGTCGCGCCAGCTCGAGCTGGCCAAGGACCAGCTCACCTACGGCACGCTGACGGCGGACGCGGACGGCGTGATCACCGCGCTGCCGGTGCAGGTGGGGCAAGTGGTTGCCGCCGGCCAGACCGTCGCCAGCCTCGCGCACACGGCGCAGACCGAAGTCGTGGTCGATGTGCCGGAGAACCGGTTGCCGGAGGTGCGCAAGGCCGCCGGCATCGAGATCAGCCTGGGGCCGATCCCCAGCATAAACTTACGGGTCGCGTGCGGGAGATCGGCGCGCAGGCCGATGCTGCGAGCCGCACTTTCGCGGTGAAGGTGACGGTGCTCGACCCGCCGCAGAACCTGCTCGCGCTGGGCATGACCGCCACCGTGCGGTTCGTGGCGCCGCCGCGCGTGCCGGTCGCCATTCTGCCGGCGACCGCCATCACCGACCGCAACGGCGCACCGGCGGTCTGGGTGTTCGACCCGAAGGCGCAGCACGCGATGCTGCAACCGGTCAAGATTGCCGGCTACGGCGGCGACGGCTCGGTGGCGATCGCGTCCGGCGTGTCGCCCGGCGAGCAGGTCGTGACCGCCGGCGCGTCAGAGGTTGACCCCAACATGCGCCTCGTCGCTTGGGCGGGAGCGGCACGATGAACGCGCCCGGACGCATGAACCTCTCGGCCTGGGCGCTGCAGCATCGGACGCTGACGCTGTTCGCGATGCTTGCCGTCGCGTCCGCCGGCATCTGGGCCTATCTCTCGCTCGGCCGTGCCGAGGACCCGCCGTTCACCATCAAGCAGATGGTGATCGTTGCCGACTGGCCTGGCGCCTCGGCCGACGAGATGATGCGCGAGGTCACCGATCGCATCGAGCGCAAGCTCGAGGAGCTGCCTTATCTCGACTGCACGCAAAGCTACAGCGAGGCGGGCAGCGCGACCATCACGGTCTCGCTCAGGGACAGCACACCGCCGAGCAAGGTGCCTGATCTTTGGTATCAGGTGCGCAAGAAGATCGGCGACATTCGGCAGACGCTTCCCCAGGGTGTTCAGGGCCCGTTCTTCAACGACGAATTCGGCGACGTGTTCGGCATCGTCTATGCCGTCACCGGCGATGGATTTACGCTGCCGCAGCTCAAGCACGTGGCGGAGGACATTCGCGAGCAGCTTCTCTCGGTTCCGGGCGTTGGCAAGATCGACCTGATCGGCACGCAGGACGAGCGTATCTATCTCGATTTCTCCTACCGCAAGCTCGCCGAGTTCGGACTGACAGCGCAGGATGTATTCGCCGCCGTACAGCGCCAGAACAGCGTGGTCGCGGGTGGTTTCGTCGATACGCAGCACGACCGCATCTATGTTCGCACGTCCGGCGCGCCGGATGCGCCGGCGGCACTCGCACCGCTGCCGGTTCAGGTGCATGGCCATCTGGTGCCGCTTCGCGATCTCGTCACCATCCGGCGCGGCACCGCGGACCCGCCGGTCTCCACCATGCAGGTCGACGGCACGCCGGCGCTCGGGCTCGCGATCTCCATGGCCGACGGCGGGAACATCCTCGACCTCGGCCGCGCACTGGCTGCGCGAGTTGCACAGGTTGCGCCGACCTTGCCGCTCGGCGTGCAACATGATGCGTGTGAACGACCAGTCCAAAGTCGTGGCCAGGGATTTCAGCGACTTCCAGGAATTGTTCCTCGAAGCCCTGGCGATCGTGCTGTTGGTGAGCTTCCTCAGTTCGGCTGGCGTACCGGGATCGTGGTCGCGATCAGCGTTCCCGTGGTTCTGGCCGGCGTGCTCGTGGGCATGAAGCTGCTCGGCATCGATCTGCAGCGCATCTCGCTGGGCGCGATGATCATCGCGCTCGGCCTGCTGGTGGATGACGCGATAATTGCGATCGAAACCATGACGGTAAAGCTGGAGCAAGGCTGGGACCGGCTGCGCGCCGGCAGCTTTGCTTACACGTCGACCGCTTTCCCGATGCTGACCGGAACCTTGGTGACGGCAGCGGGCTATCTGCCGGTTGGACTTGCGCAGTCAAGCACCGGGGAATACACACGCGACATCTTCCGTGTTGTCGGCATGGCGCTGGTGCTCTCGTGGTTCGTCGCGGTGTTTTTCGTCCCTTATCTCGGCGCGCGCTTGCTGCCGGAGCCGAAGCAGCACGCCGTGCAGCACGATGTGTACGACACGCGGACCTACAACCGTTTCCGCCGCGTGGTCGCGTGGTGCGTCCGTCGGCGCTGGATCGTGATTGGCAGCACAGTTGCCGTGTTCGTGCTGTCGGTTGTCGGCTTCACGCGCGTGCCCCAGCAATTCTTCCCTTCGTCCGACCGGCTGGAAATGATGGTGGATATGCGGCTGCCGGAAGGCAGCTCTTTCGCGGCAACCGTCGCCGATGTGGCGAAGCTGGAGGCCATCCTGCAGCAAAACAGTGGCATCGCCTCCTACGTCGTCTATACCGGCAGCGGCAGCCCGCGCTTCTTCTGACCTCCTCGCCGGAGCTGACCAACGCGAATTTCGCGCAGTTCGTCGTCAACACCAAATCCGTGAAGGCGCGCGAAGCGCTGCTGGCCGAGCTGACGGCGCTGACGGACCCTGGCACGTTCCCCGACGTGCGGCTGCGCGTCTCTCGCCTGGAGCTGGGACCCCCTGTCGGTTATCCGGTGCAGTTTCGCATCGTCGGCCGCAACCCGAAGGAGCTGCGCCGCATCGCCGGTACGGTGCGGGCGGCGATGCGCGCCAATCCGCATATCCGCAACGTCAGCGACAACTGGGGAAATCCATCAAAGGTGGTCGATGTGCAGGTCGACCAGGACAAGGCGCGGCTGCTGGGGCTGTCGAGCGAGGACATCGCGACCACGCTGCAGACGCTGCAACAGGGCGCGACGATCACCCAATACCGGGAGGGTACTGATCTGATCCCGGTGGTCGCCCGCGCCGATGCGCGCGAGCGGCAGAACCTCGCCGGATTGGCGGACGCGGACATTGCCGCCGCGGACGGACACGCGGTGCCGCTGGGCAGGTCGCGCGCATCCGCTACGGACTGGAGCAGCCGACGCTGTGGCGGCGCAACCGCACGCCGATGCTGATCGTGCGGGGCGATATTGCCGATGCCACGCAAGCCCCGGTCGTAACGACCCAGATCCTGCCGCAGCTCGCGGGGGTGAAGGCGTCGCTTCCCACGGGGTATCGGATCGAGACCGGCGGCGCTGTGGAGGAGAATGCCAATGGGCAGAGCTCGGTCAACGCGGAGATGCCGCTGATGGTGCTGGTGATGCTGTCGCTGCTGATGGTGCAGTTGCAGAGTTTCAGCCGCGTGCTGATGGTGCTGCTGACCGCACCCCTCGGGCTGATCGGCGGCGCAGCAGCGCTGCTGGTGACCGGAGCCCCGTTCGGTTTTGTGGCGATGCTCGGCTTCATCGCCTTGGCCGGCATCATCATGCGCAACTCAGTGATCCTGGTCGATCAGATCGAACAGGATATTGCCGCCGGCCTTGCCCCGGCCGAGGCGATCGTAGAGGCGACGATCCGCCGGGCACGGCCGATCCTGCTGACCGCGGTAGCGGCGATCCTGGGCCTGGTGCCGCTGGCATTCTCGGTGTTCTGGGGGCCGATGGCGATCGCGATCATGGGCGGGCTGCTGAGCGCTACGTTGCTCACATTGTGCTTCGTTCCGGCGCTGTACGCCGCCTGGGTGCGGGTCGGGCGAACCAGCTCGGCCGTGCGGGGCCGGCGGCTGTCCGGCCGCCGCGCCGCAGACCCGGTGATGTCAGCTCGTAACGGATTGTAGAAGTTCCCACTTGATCTGTCGGACCTATCGATCCGGCGGGGTGCGTGTCTGCCAGATCGATGCTCCCAATGCCTTGAAGAAGTTCTGCTTTTCGTGCGCCGACCGCCGGCACAGGAAGGAAGGGTAGCATTTTGGCAGTCCTTGCCCGAAACCGGCCAGTCCGCCTTCCGCCACATGCCGGCGAAAGCGGCAACCCAGGCTCGCCGGGCAACACCGGAGCCGTACGCCTGGGTTCCCGCTTTTGCGGGAATGACGGTCGAGAGCGGGAATGGCGATTGTTACTCCCCTGACAACTCCCGCCGCCGCCGGTCCAGCTCCTCGCTATAGCGGCGCAGCGCGTACTGCTCGGTCAGCAGCCCGATCACATGCCTGGTCTCCGGCCCATCCACCACCGCCAGCGCGTCGCTTTCCGCGTTCTCGAACATCGCCGACCGCTTCCTTGATGGTCATCTGCGGCAGCAGCATCGCATCCTGGTAGTGCAGCACGTCGCCGACTTGGTGGTTCGTCGTCGCCGTCGGCATGCGCCTCGGCACCAGGACGACGCCGGCGTAGCGGTCCTCGGCGTCCAGCACCACCACGCGCTGCGTCGAGCCCAGCGGGAAGTCGCGCCGGAACGCCGATAGCGGCGTGTCCGCGCGCACCGTGCGCACCTCCCGCCGCATCATCCGGCCCGACTGTCAGGTTGCGCATCCAGCCGATATCGACCGCGCTGCGGATCGCCTCGCCGCGCAGGTGGAAGCGCCAGGTCGCGAAGGAGTAGCCGAACGTGCGGCGCACGGTCAGCGCCGACAGCACGCAGGCGCCCAGCACCGCGATGGTCAGCGGCAGGTTGCCGGTGGCCTCCAACGCCAGGAAGCCCATCGTCAGCGGGCCGCCGATGATCGCGACGGCGGTGGCGCTCATGCCCACCACCGCCATGGTGGCTGGCGGCACGATATGGGTGGTGCTGATCAGCGCCAGCGCGCTGCCGAAGAATTTGCCGACCAGCGCGCCCAGGAACAGCGAGGCGAAGAACAGGCCGCCGCGGAACCCGGAGCCGATCGAGATGGCCGAGGCGCACGCCTTCATCAGCACCAGCAGCCCGAGCCACCAGACCGGGAGCGGCGTGTTGATCACCAGGCCGATTGCGCCGTGGCCGGACGACAGCACCGCCGGCGTATTCAGCGCCAGCAGCCCGACCGCCACGCCGCCGACGGCCGGGCGCAGCCAGCCGGGGATGCGGCTTTTGCGGAACAGTTCTTCGGTCAGCGTCACGCCGCGCATGATGGCGATGCCGATCAGTGCGCAGAACACGCCGAGCGCCAGGATCGGCACATAGTCCTGCGGTTCCAGCGGCGGCATCACCAGGGTCAGATCGAACGGCGCCGGGCCGAACGCGTGCAGCACCGACACGGCGACGATGGCGGCCACCGCCACCGGCGCGAAGGTGCCCAGCGTGTAGGTGCCGATGATCAGCTCGAAGCCGTAGAAGGCGCCGGTCAGCGGAGCATTGAACGCCGCGGCGATGGCGCCGGCGGCGCCGCAGCCCACCAGCACGCGCATATCGTTGCGGCGCAGCCGGAAGCTGCGGCCAAGGCGGGAGGCAAGGCCGGCGCCCATCTGGGTGTAGCCGGCCTCCAGCCCGATCGAGGCGCCGACGCCGTTGGAGATGATCGTCTGCAGCATCACCGTGATGCTGTCGTTCAGCGACATGCGCCCGCCATACAGCGCGTTCGCCTCGATCGGGTCCACCGCGCGGCGCGGCCAGATGCGGGCGATGCCGAGGCCGAACAGGCCGAGCAGCCAGCCCGCCGATGGGCGGCACCGCGCACGGCGCGCCACCAGGCCGGACCCGGGCGGCGGCGCTGAGATGCTGGTCCATATCGATGCCGAACAGCACCACATGGGCATCTGCGCCGCGCTGGTCATCAGGAACACCACCACGCCGGCGGCGGCTCCGGCGAATGCGGCCAGCACCACCAGCCAGATCTCGTCGGTGCGGACCAGCGCGCGCAGGGTCTGCGGCGCGTGCAGCACCGCCGAGCCGAGCGGGCGGTGGCGGCGGTACGGGGTATCCCGGCGGGTGGCGGTTTTCGCCGGATCTCCGGCAGCGGGCGCACTCTGTCCGGCGACCGGGAGCCGAGCGGCGCCCGCGAGCGAAGAATCGCCAGGAATAGAGGACATGCGCGGACGTCCGGACAGCGGAAGGAAAGGCACGAATCACGCCGGCTGCCGACGTCTGGCGCCGGCAGCTCGACGAGTGGTCTGCGAACTGCCGGCATTCATGGAACCGACCGCCGGCGCGATCAACCGCCAGTGAACAGATTATGCGGCGAGTCGCGGTAAAAAATTTGTTCAGTGACCGGAAAGTTGCGATTTTATTCTCGCGGCAGCCCGCGTTCTGCGCGCGTTGCTGCCAGATCGTCCTCGACGAAGGCGCGGACGACATCGACCAGCGGCTCATGCGCCGCGAAACCAAGCGTGCGGGCGCGCATCGGCTCGAAAGCGGCCGGCCAGCTTTCGACGATGGCGGCGATCGCCGGGTCCGGTGCGTGGCGCACCAGCGCCGAGGCGCCGGGCCGCACCTCGTCCAGCGCCTGCAGCATGTGCGCCACCGTGGTGCTGATCCCCGGCATGTTGACGCTGCGGTCGATGCCCATCGGCTCGGTGTCCATGGTCGCGGCGTGCAGCAGCCAATCGACCGCGCGGCGCGGGCTCGCCACCCAGGCGGCGAACGCGTCGGCGACCGGCAGCTCGGTCTCCAGCCCCAGCAGCGGCTCGCGGATGATCGCCGACAGGAAGCTGCTGGCGGCGCGGTTGGGGCGGCCGGGGCGCACGATGATGGTCGGCAGGCGAAGGGAGACCGCATCCAGGAAGCCGCGGCGGGAGGCATCGGCCAGCAGCAGTTCGGCGGCGGCCTTCTCGCGCGCCGTAACTGTTGGCCGGCACCTGGCGGGCATCGTCTTCCAGCTTGGCGTCCTGGCCGCCGCCGAAGGTCGCAACGGAGGAGGTGAACACCACGCGGGGCGGTTTGCGCCCGCTGCCGGAGATCCGGCGGCAGGCGTTGATCACCGCATTCCGCTCCGTGCAGGTTGACGCGCATGCCGAGGTCGTAATCCGCCTCCGCCTGGGCGCTGACCACCGCCGCGAGGTGGAAGATCACGTCGGTATCCGGCGGGATCGCCTCGTCCGGCAGGGCGGCGATGTCGCCTTGCAGGCGGCGGACCGGGAAATCGGCATCGAGCGGGCCAGGCGCATCGGCGAAATCGAAAGCGATCAGGCCGGTGACTTCGTTGCCGCCCAGCCGGCCGTGGCGGGCGAGATGGGCGCCGAGCTTGCGGCCGAGAAATCCGGCGCCGCCGAGAATGGTGATCTTCATGTGCGTCCCTTATGTGCGTCGGTTGGGGTTTCGTCGGGTGGTTGAGGCTGGCCCGGGTTGTGGGCCGGTCTAGGCCGATTGGCGAGATCCGGCCGGAGATCATCGGGGGAAACGACGCCGTGCCGGCCCCGTTGCACGGATTTCCGAAGCGCCGGGATGATCTGGGACGCCGGCGCACGGCCGAACCGGATTGCCGCTAACGAGGGCCGGGGCCCTGGCGCGGATTTCAACCGGGTTCGCCTGCATTTCTCACCAACTCCCCGCAAGCGCAGCCGTGCCGATCAGCACATGAACCGATTAAGTGCGTCTTGACAGACTGTGGCGCAGATCGGATGCGCCGGGAGCATCGAATTGGAGCGCGGATCGCATCAGTGTTCATCAGTGTTCATCTGTGGTTTTATGCTTATTGGCGACCACAGATGAACACTGATGAACACTGATGTCAGTCCGGCAGCGCGGGCGCATTACGGGATGACATGTGAGAAATCCAGTTTAGCCGATACCGGCCGTGAACGTGGCAGCAATATTCAACACAGAGTTCAACGAGGACGCGGAGTTCGCCAAGAACTGTCGCTGGTGAACTCCGCGACCGGTGAATTTGGCCAAAAGGCATGACGCCAAATGCGGGCGGCACCCGAAGTTCGGATATCATCGCCATCGAGAATGCTTCACGTGCTGATCGGCACGGATTCCCGAAGGAGTGGTGCGATGATTTGCCGGCTCTGGCGCGGCTGGACGACGCCGGGAAACGCTGGCGCTTATGAACGGATCGTGCGCGCCCCAGGTGATTCCGGGCATCGAAGCGATGCGCATTCCGGGGTTCCGGTCGATCGACCTGATGCGGCGCGCCCGCGCGGAGGTCGAGTTCGTGACGATCATGTGGTTCGACAGTCTGGATGACGTGAAACGTTTCGTCGGCGAAGATTACGAAGTCAGCCATGTTCCGGCCGAGGCGCGTGCCGTGTTGGCGCGCTTTGACGAACGGGCGGCCCATTATGAGGTTCTGGATCACCGGGAGCAGCGGCGCTGAGCCGGACTTCTGCGCCTGATTTAATCGGGGCCTGAATTAATCGGGCGTTCAGGGACAGCCGTCAGGATTGGGCTTCGGCGGACCACTGCCACGACCGGCTCTCGGCAAATTCAGCGGGATCATGCGGTTGTGGCTGGCTTGGTCCGTATTCGGACGCACCTGCGATGTTATAGCTTTCGCAGTTGTTGGTGCGGAGTGCGGATGATCGTCAGGACGCCGGTCGTGGTCGCGTTGCTGTTGCTGGCCGTCGGCTATGCCGGCTACCCGTGCCTGACGCTGTATCGCGTGGACTGCGCCCTGCGCTCCGGCGATGCACCCACTCTGGCGCGGCTGGTGGATTGGGACAGCGTGCGCGAGGGCCTCGCTGAACAGGTTGCGGACGACGTGACGGACACGCCGAGCCCGACCGCGGTTTCGACCGGGACCCAACTGGCGCCGTTCGGCCATGGGTTCATGCGCGGGATCGCCGCGCACGTGCTGCGGCGGCAGGTCACGCCGCAGCACCTGATCGCCATGCTGCGGCATCCGGATGGCTCGGGCGGAGCGCTTGGCGTGCGTCTGGCCTATTTCGATGGCTGGTCGCGGTTCATCGTCCGGCTCGGGACGGGCGGGGATCAGCCGGATGTCCGCCTGCGGCTGGATTTGGAGCACGGGGTGTGGCGGGTGACGCGCGTCCGGGTACCGGCGCGCATGCTTCGCGAAGCCGATGCGAGCGGTCCGGCGGTGGTGCTGGCGGCAAAGTCCAACTCCGGATAGGGCAGATTTCAGAAAAACCTTTCGATTGATGCCGGTGATCACGCTTTATCAAAAATCCTTTCGCCTTTCACGGCCGCTCCGCTACCATCGAGACTGTTGCACCAGGTTTTCGTCGGCCGCATCGGCATGATCCGGCCGGAATCGGTGCCCTGATCGGTGATAGAACAATTCTGGGGAGCGAACCCGATGCATGGAATCATGCACCTGGGCGGGGCCGGGTTGTATCCGTTGGCCGGGCTGTTCGTGGGTCTGCTGGTCGGGCTGACCGGCGTGGGCGGCGGGTCGTTGATGACGCCGTTGCTGATCCTGCTGTTCGGCGTCCATCCGGTCACCGCCGTGGGCACGGATCTGTTGCAGGCGGCGGCGACAAAAAGCGTCGGCACCGCGGTGCATGGGCTGAGCGGCACGGTCGAATGGCGGATCACCGCGCGGCTCGCCGGCGGCAGCATCCCGGCCTCGGCGCTGACCATCCTGGCGCTGTCGTTCGGGGTTCACCAGGCGAACGCGCCGCACGCGATTTCCGTGCTGCTCGGGGTCGCGGTGATCCTGACGGCCGTTGTGCTGCTGTTCCGCGGGCCGCTGCTGCGCGCCACGGCGGCGCGCGCGGTGGCAATGCCGCCGCGGCTGGTGGCGCAGCTCACGGTCGGCGGCCGGGGTGGTGCTGGGGGTGCTGGTGACGATCACCTCGGTGGGTGCCGGGGCACTTGGCGTGGTGGCACTGACGTTTCTTTACCCGCGGCTGCCGACGCCGCGGATCGTTGCGGCTGATATCGCGCATGCGGTGCCGCTGACATTGGTGGCGGGGTTGGGCCATTGGTGGCTGGGCACGATCGACTGGGGGCTGTTTGGCAGCCTGCTGCTGGGATCGGTGCCGGGGGTGGTGATCGGCAGCCTGCTGGCGATGCACGTGCCGGATCGGGTGCTGCGCCCGGTGCTGGCGGCGGTGCTGATCCTGGCGGGGGGGCGGTTGCTGGGGTGATCAAAGCCGGGCAGGGGAGGGGTGGTAGCCCAGGCTGGCGATCAGGTCGCCGTGGCGCTGCTCGAACGCGATTATCTGGTCCGGCGACAGCAGGTCGCGCCATTTCGAGATCGCGCGGGAATGGATGTGGGTGTTGGCCGCCAGCGTGGCGTCATCCATGCGGTTGATGTCCTCACCGGCCGCGACGTCGAGCGCAACCGCGCATTCCCGCTCGGTGAAGCCGAGGTGGCGGAAGGCCACCAACATGGTGGTGTCGAAGTCGCGCATGATGTCTTCCAGCTTGATTTGCAGCACCTCTGGCCGGTGCAGCCGCCATGCGCGCATGGTTTCGAGCGTGCAGCCGGTATAGCCGGCCAGTTCGAAATCCAAGGCCGGCGGGCTGGTCCCGATCAAGCAGGTTCTGCTGATACGACCTGCCGTTCAGCCTGGCGATCCAGTTGCGTTTCCATCGTTCGGGCCGGTGCTGGAAGGAGAAATCCACGCGCGGATAGGTGATCGGCGGTGTGAGGTCGAAATTTATGTTGGTGCACCAGCCTTCGGTGGTGCGACGGTGATACAGGTAGCTGGAAACCCAGATGCCGCGGGGGTCCCGGACGATTCGTACCGCACGGAACGGGCGTGCCAGATCGAAGCCGAGCAGCGAATGGCCCAGCAGGGCAATGTCGATCGTCGGATCCAGTTCGCGGACCATGCCGAACAGCGTCGCCATCCGCAGATCGAGCCGCTCTGCGAGTTTGCGCAGGACGTAATGGAACAGCGTGGTGCCGGATTTGTGGCAGGTGAACACCAGCATCTGCGGGCACTGTTGAATCACGGCTGGTTGTGATCGCAACTGCCGGCGTGGCCCTCGCTCGGCGCGCTGGCCCACGCCGATCTCTCCCATGGAGCCGTGCTCATCGGTCTTCTCGGGCGGTGCAAGTCACATCCGCAACCGGATGTTCCCGAACGGATCGAGCGATGCCTCGGCGCGGTCCGGGACCAGGCATGTCGCGTCGTATTCCTGCACGATCAGCGGCCCTTGGCGCGGCGTCGCCGATAGCCCGGCGCGGTCCACCACCGGCACTTCCATCCACCCCATTCCGGCGAACCACGCGCGGCGGCTGACGGGCACGTCCATCCCGGCGGGCGGAATCGCGGTGGGCAGCAGCGGCTGCGTCGGGATGCCGCGGGCGATCACCGACAAGCCGACAATCTCCACCGGCTCATTCGGTGGCGCACGGAAGCCGTAGGTGCGTTCGTGCTCCTGCGCGAACAGCTCGGGCAGTGCGCGCAACAGTGACACCGTGTCGCCGTCGGGCAGCGGGACGGGTATTTCGCTCGACTGGCCGAGATAGCGGGCCAGTGCGGCGCGACGGAAGGCGCGTTGCGACACGGCGAAACCGTCGCGCTCCAGGCGGGCGTCGCCTGTCGCGGTCAGCGCGTTCAGCACGGCGCCGAACTGTGCTGCATCGGCCGAATCGACGCGGGTGCGCAGGCTTTGCGTCGCGTGGTGCCCGGTATCGGCGACCAGCAGGCCGAAGGCGCTGAACACGCCGGGCAGCGGCGGCACGATGACTTGTCGGATGCCCAGTTCGGCGGCAATCCAGGCGGCGAACAGCGGGCCGTTGCCGCCGAACGCGAGCAGCGCGAACTGCCGCGGATCACGGCCGCGTTCCACCGACACCGCGCGGATTGCCCGCATCATGGAGGCCGAGGCGACGCGCAACATGCCGGCGGCGGCGTCCTCGATCGGGCAGCCCATCGGCCGCGCCAGCCGCTCGGCGATTGCCGCCCGGGCGCCGTCGAGGTCGAGCCGAAGCGCGCCGCCGACCAGCCCGGCCGGATCGAGGTAGCCGAGCACCAGGTTGCAGTCGGTAATGGTGGGCTCGGTCCCGCCGGTTCCGTAACAGACGGGACCAGGGGTGGCGCCGGCGCTTTCGGGGCCGACCTTCGGCGCGCCGGCGGCATCGAGCCGGCAGATCGATCCGCCGCCGGCGCCCACCTCGGCGAGGTCGATCGCCGGAAGTTTCAGCATGTAGCCGGCGCCGACCAGCAGGCGGGAGCCGGCCATCACGCCGGCGCCGACTTCCTGCGCCTCGCTGCGGAGGACTTCGCCGTTTTCAACCAGACCGGCCTTGGCGGTGGTGCCGCCCATGTCGAAGGTAATGATACGGGGCTCGTTCAAGCGCACCGCGAGGGCGGCGCCGCCCACCACGCCGGCCGCCGGGCCGCTTTCGATGATGTGGACGGGCTGCGCGGCGGCGAGCTCGGCGCTGGCCAGCCCGCCGTTCGATTGCATGAGCTGCAGCGACGCGGCGATGCCAAGTGCGCCCAGCCGCGCCGTCAGCGCGGTGAGATAGGCGCGCACCACGGGCTGCACGTAGGCGTTGATGACGGTCGTGCTGGTGCGCGGGTATTCCTTGATCTCGGGCAGAATTTCGTGGCTGACCGACAGCGCGAGGTCGGGCAGCGCGGCGCGCACCTGGGCGGCCACGGCGCGTTCATGCGCCGGGTTGGCATAGCTGTGCAGCAGGCAGATCGCCAGGCTTTCGACGCCTTCCGTGCGCAGCATGGCGATCGCGGTTTCGACGCTGGCGGGGTCGAGCGGGATGGCGATGGAGCCGTCGTGGCGGGTCTTTTCGGTTACTTCCAGGCGCAACCGTCGTTCGACCAGCGGCGGCGGCTTGGTCCAGCCGATATCGTAGATGCGCGGCATCCGCAGGTCGCGGATGTCCAGCACGTCGCGGAAGCCGCGCGTGGTGATCAGCGCGGTGCGCGCGCCGCGGCCTTCGAGGATGGCGTTGGAGCCGATCGTGGTGCCGTGCAGGATTTCGCTGACGTCGGTGCCGGCTTCGGCCAGCAACGCGCGCAGTCCCTCCACGATGCCTTCGCCGTAATCGTGCGGGGTGGAGGCGGATTTGCGCGTCAGCACCCGCCCGTCCGCCGCGATGGCGACCAGATCGGTGAAGGTGCCGCCGATGTCGATGCCGATGCGGAGGGTCATTGGTTACGAAGGAACGCCCGGATGGCCGCGATTGTGGCGGCCGGCTGCTCTTCCATCAGCCAGTGTCCCGCGTTGGGGATGACCACAGAGGTTACGTTGTTGGCGACGAAGCGCAGATCATCGGCCATTGCGGCGCCAAATGATTTCTCGGCGCCAATCGCCAGCACCGGCATTGTCAGCTTGCCCTTGGCGACGAAGGCGCGGTTGTCGATCGCGTCCTGCGCAAATGCCGCGAACTGATTGAACGCGGAGTGCATGGCGCCCGGCCGCGCGTAAAGCGCTGCATAATGCTGTCGGGTCGCTTCATCGATCGAGTCTCGGGTGGGCTGACAGCTCGTTCCAGAAGCGATCGAGGTAGATGCGCTCGCGTCCCTGCACCAGGCGTTCGACATCGGGGCCGCGGAAATTGAAGTGCCACAGGGCGGGGCTTCGCAGGATCTCGTCCCAGGGGCCGATCCCCGGAAGCGGGGCATCCATCGCCACCCAGCGTGTGACGCGATCGGGATATTGTGCCGCGAAGGCGTAGCCCACCATGTTGCCGATATCATGCGTTACCAGAGCGGCGCTTCGGATTTTGAGGTGGTCGAGAACGCGCGCCACGTCGCCCGCCTGGGTCTTCTTGTCGTAGCCGGCTTCCGGATGGGACGACAGCCCCATTCCCCGCAGGTCCGGCGCTACGAGGGTGTGACCGGGCGCAAGCGCTGCCGCCAGCGGCGCCCACATGTCTCCGGTATCGCCGAAGCCGTGCAGCATGACCACGGCCGGCCCGTTGCCGCCGGTGCGGACGTGGATCGTCGCGCCATCGGTGGTAATTTCGTCGGTGCCGAAACCGGGAGGGAATGGTGGGATGTCTGTCATGGTGGGCTCTTTCGTGCTGATCGCTTTGTAAGCGGCGCCACCGTCGGCGGAATGCGCTGCGCTTTTCCGCCCTACCCAGCCATCGGCGGACCAGGAGGTGGCCGGCGTGTCAGGCGCAGCGTTTTGGTTGCTTCCGGGTCGATTTGCGGCGGGTCGCCGTGGGCCACCACGCCATAGTCGTGGGCGGCGCCTTCGATGGTGATCAGGCCGCTGCGCAGATCCTGCGCTACCAGCGCCAGGTCGCGGTCCAGCGGGTCGCCCCAGCCGCCGGAGCCGGGAAGTTCGATCCGGAACGTTTGGTCGCGCCGGAAATTCATCGTCAGCTTGGCGTGCAGTTTCTGTTCTTCGGGGGTTTCGGGGTTGAGCAGATTGCGGCCGGGCGGCGCCGGGGCCGCCACCTTGCAGACCGTACGGGCGGTGCGTCTGGCGGTCGGCGCGCACCTGAAGGATGCCTTCATCGGCCAGCATCCGCCAGGTGCGCCGCATTGACACGCCGCCGCGATAGAGCCCGGCGCCTCCGGTATCGGGGATGTATTCGAAATCCAGCACTTCGAGCGGATTCTCGGCTTCCACAACCTCAGTGCTGAAGCTTGCCATGTTGGCGAACATGCAGGTGTTGCCTTCAAGTCCGTCGGCCCAGGGCCGCCCGCCCCAGCCGCCGGAGAAAAAATCGACGTAGATGAACGGGCGTCGGTCGCGATCATAGCCGCCGACGGTGATGCCGGTGTTGCCGCCGTCGCCTGCAGCGAAGACGCGGTCGGGGTAGAGTTGCGCCAGCGCGCCGAACGCGCAGTCGCAGGCGCGAAAACCGGTCAGCCCGCGCGCGGCGCAGGCAGCCGGGAGCAGCCCGTTCATGATGGTGCCGGGCGGGGCGGTGACGCTGATGGCGCGAAACACGCCGTCGTTGTTGGGCATGTTGATCGACAGCACGGACTTGGCGGCGGTGAAGCTGGCGGCGGCGGTGTAGCTCCAGGTGTTGTTGATGGCGCCTTTCACCTGCGGCGCGCTGCCGGTCCAGTCGAACGCCATGTGATCGCCGTGTTTGCGCACGGTGCAGACCAGCCTGATCGGTTTGCCGACATCGATCTGATCGTCGTCGATCCAGTCGGTGAAACTCGCTTCGCCGTCGGGCAGTTCCAGCAGGCAATGGCGGGTCAGGCGTTCGCTGTAATCCATGGTTTCCGCCATCAGGGCACGCACGTCCTCAGCGCCGTAGCGGGCGAGGAGATCCGTCATGCCGCGCGCGGCTATCTCACACGCGGCGAGCTGGGAGCGAAGATCGCCGAACACGCGGTTGGGGACGCGGACGTTCTTTTCGATAATGCGGTGGAGGGTGGGGTTGGGGCGGCCGTTTTCGTAAAGCTTCAGCGGCGGGATGCGCAGGCCCTCGGCGTAGATTTCGGTGCTGTCGGAGGCGTTGGAGCCGGGGACGCGGCCGCCAACATCGGTGTGGTGGCAGATGGTGGCGGCGTAGGCGATGATTTTCCCGTCTGCCAGCAGTGGCTTGAAGATGAAGATGTCGGGCAGGTGCATGCCGCCTTCGTACGGATCGTTGGAGATCAGGATGTCGCCTTCGTGGATGTCGTCGCCGTAGTGTTGCAACGCAGCCTGCAAGGCGACGGGGATGCTGCACAGATGGCCCGGCAGACTGAGGCCCTGTGCGACCAGGCGCCCGCTTTCGTCGCAGAGGGCGGCGCTGTAGTCCATGATGTTCTTCAGCACCCCGGAATAGGCGGTGCGGTAGATGGTCAGCACCATCTCGTCGCCGATCGCGGCGACGGCGTTGCGGAAGAGTTCGGCGGTGATCGGGTCCATGGCGGGATCGGATCATCTATCGGGCGGGCTGACAACGGGGGCGTTCCTGGTGGCGACCCGATGCTGGTAGGAATGGGATGTGGACAAGCTCAGGACGTCAATCGCCGAGAAGAAGGCCGCGCTGGAACGGCTGCGTGCGCGGTCTCCGGGCGGGCTGACCAATTTCGAGCATGCGCAGGATATCGAGCTGACCTATACCTCGAATGCGATCGAGGGCAACACGCTGACCGCGAGCGAGACGATGCTGGTGATCGAGCAGGGCATCACGGTCGGCGGCAAACCGCTGAAGGATCATCTGGAAGCGATCGATCATTATGAGGCGATTCGCTACGTGCGGGAAATCGCCCGCGCTGCGTCGCCGCTGACCGAATTGGATGTGCGCAACCTGCACCGGCTGGTGGTGCAGCGCTCGGTGCCGGAGATTGCCGGGCGATATGCTGATCAGGGCCGTTACGTTGTGACCGATTCAGGGCGGCACGGGTTTCCGTCTCCGGCCGAGATTCCGGCCCTGATGGGCGATTTCGCGGTGTGGCTCGGCGGCGCGGCGGATACACCGGACACCGCTTTCGCGGCGCATCGACGTCTGGTCGGCATCCATCCGTTCAACGATGGCAACGGGCGTGCAGCGCGGTTGTTGATGAACCTCATCCTGATTCGCGGTGGTTATCCGCCGATCTCGGTGCGGCCGGTGGATCGTGTGGCGTATATCGACGCGTTGCAGCAGGCGCAGGCCGGGCGAGCCGGCGATAGTTTCGTGCGCCTTTTGTATGAGCGGCTCGATGCGACCTGGCGGAGTATTTGGCGAGTTTGCGTCAGGCGCTGCCGAACCGGGACAGGTGATCGGTCCCGGCCGGCGGGACTACGAGAAGATGTTGCGCAGTTCCAATCCCGGCGGATCAAGACGCAATGGACCGTCGCTGATGATTCGGGTGTTGATTACCCCGGACGGGTCGCGCATGTGGTGAATGATCGTCCGGTTCTCGGTCTTCACGATCAGGTAGTGCCGGAGCGAAGGCAAGCGGAGGTAATCTTCCAGTTTGGCACCCGCGTCGCGTGCGCGGCTGGATGGCGACAGGACCTCGACCACGATCACCGGGTCGGTGACACGCAGTGCGTCATCGGGCAGCGGCTCGCCGCAACGGAGCAGCACGTCCGGTTCATAGACGGTGTGCGCATCGACTTCGACGCTCATGCGATCGACGTAGGCTTCGCACGCCAGGCCAGCGGCGTCGATCGCATCGCGCAAGGACCGGTAAATGTTGCCCTTCACCCGACCGTGCGCCGCCCGTTCCGGCGCCATTGCGACAACCTCGCCGGCCACCAGTTCGTAGCGCTCGTTGTCCGGGCGCTGCATTGCCCAGGCGAGAAATTCATCGGATGTCATGCGGCGCGGGGCGGGCTCAGGCATGCTAAGATTGTAGCATCAATCAGGGGTGCTGTCGCGTGGACGTCCGGGCTGGCGGTCGCGGCAAAGTCGTGGCCGGCCTTCGCCGGCCATGACGGATTTGCCGCAGCCCGGCTCAGTGCGCGAACACGTCCGGGTCCGCATAGCCCAGCAGGTCCAATCGCGCCCGCGTCGGCAGGAACCCGAAGCACGCCTCCGCAAGGTCAAGCCGGTGCTCGCGCATCAGCAACGCCTCCAACCGCGCCCACAGCGCGTGCAGATGCAGCACGTCGGTGGCGGCATAGGCGAGCTGCTCGGGCGTAAGTTCGGGCGCGCCCCAATCGGAGGTCTGCTGCTGCTTGCTGATCTCCACGCCAAGCAGCTCGCGGCACAGATCGCGCAACCCGTGCCGGTCGGTGAACGTGCGCGTCAGCCGGGCGGCGATCTTGGTGCATTTCACCGGCGCCACCGTGATGCCGAGCGTGTGCTGCAGCACGGCCACATCGAAGCGGGCGAAATGCATCAGCTTGACGGTGGCTCGGTCGGCCAGCATCCGGCTCAGGTTCGGGCAATCGAAACCGCGTCCGCCGAGCGATGGCGGGCGGAGTTGCACCAGATGCGCCACGCCGTCGCCGGCCGAGAGCTGGACCAGGCACAGCCGGTCGCGGTGCGGATTGAGCCCCATCGTTTCGGTATCCACCGCGACGACCGGCCCAAGCGTTAGCCCCTCCGGCAGGTCGTCCCGATGGAGATGAAGCGTCGCGTTCGGCATGAACTGCGTGACGCTCACCGCCGGCCGCTTTCACTGATAACTGGCGACTGATAGACTGACGACTGATCACTGATTTGGTGCCCAGGAGAAGACTCGAACTTCCACGACCTTGCGGCCACAGGTACCTGAAACCTGCGCGTCTACCAATTCCGCCACCTGGGCACGGGCTCGCCGGAACGATGCGAACGAGCGGCAGGGCGCGGGATGTAGCGAGCGGCCGGCCCGGCGTCAACACGGCCCGGCTGCTCTGGGCTGCTTGAGGGCTGCGTCGACGGCCATTTATCAAGGCGGCGCAGCAGGAGATACAGGTGATGGCGACGCGCAACGTGGCGACGGTGTTCGGGGGCTCCGGCTTCATCGGACGCTACGTGGTCCAGCGGCTGGCCCAGAAAGGCTACGTCGTCCGCGTTGCCGTGCGGTATCCGGCGAGTGCCGGCTTCCTGAAGCCGATGGGGGCGGTGGGGCAGATCGTGCCGCTGTACGCCTCGCTGACGAACGAGCCGACCGTCCATCGCGCGGTTCAGGGCGCGGACCTGGTGGTAAACCTGGTCGGCATCCTGGCGGAGTATCGGGCCGGCGATTTCCAGCGCATCCACGTCGAAGGGCCGGAGCGGATCGCGCGGCTGGCGGCGGCCTCAGGCGTGCTGCAGCTGGTGCATATGTCGGCGATCGGCGCCGATCCGGCCAGTCCCAGCCGCTACGGCGCGAGCAAGGCGGCCGGCGAAGCGGCGGTGCGGCAGGCGTTTCCCGGCGCGACGATCCTGCGCCCGTCCATCGTGTTCGGGCAGGAGGATCGGTTCTTCAACCGCTTCGCCGGGATGGCGCAGATGCTGCCGGTCATGCCGGTGATCTGCGGGGCGACGCGGTTTCAGCCGGTCTATGTCGGCGACGTGGCGGATGCTGTCATGGCGGCGCTGGGGCTGGCGGACGCCGCCGGAGCGCTGTTCGAACTCGGGGGGCCGCGGGTTTGGACGTTTCGCGAGCTGCTGGCCTATGTGCTGGAACAGACGGCGCGGCGGCGGCCGATGATCAATGTGCCGATGTGGCTGGCTCGCTTGCAGGCGCGGCTGGCCGAACTGCTGCCCAGCAAGCCGTTCACCCGCGACCAGCTTCTGATGCTGCAACGGGATACCGTGGTGGAGCCCGGGATGCCGGGCTTGCCGGAGCTGGGGATCGTGCCGACGCCGGTGGAAATGGTCGTGCCGTCCTATCTTGGCCGGTTCCGCCCGGGTGGGGGGCGGCGCATTTTTCCTCGGGAGGCGGGGAAAGGGGACAAACCGGACCTATCTTTCCCCGAAGGCGGGGTCGCCTAGGGTGGGTTGCGGCGGTTTGGGACAAATTAGGGCAGAAAATATGCCCTGATCGGCCCAAAGCCTCTCGCCAGCCGCTGGTGGTGGCGCTATAACCCTTCTGCGGGGCGCAGGAGGGGTGAGCCATGCCGGAACGGATGCTGCGGTTCGTCAATGTGCCGCAACAGGGGCCGGCGAAGCGCGCGGTCGCCGAGCGGCGCCAGCGACTTCCAGGAGATCTACCGGATTTTCGAGGACCGGGAGGCCGCAACGCAGGCCAGCCGCTGCAGCCAGTGCGGCGTGCCGTTTTGCTCGGTGCATTGTCCGCTGTCGAACAACATTCCGGACTGGCTGAAACTGTCCGCCGAAGGGCGGCTGGAGGAAGCGTACGAGGTTGCCTCCGCCACCAACAACTTCCCCGAGATTTGCGGCCGTATCTGCCCGCAGGACCGGTTGTGCGAAGGCAACTGCGTCATCGAGAAGGGCTACGAGGCGGTCACGATCGGCGCGGTGGAGCGCTACATCACCGACACCGCGTTCGAGCGCGGGTGGGTCAAGCCGATCCGGCCACGTCGGGAGCTGGATCGGTCCGCCGGGATCATCGGTGCCGGACCGGCCGGACTTGCTGCCGCGGAAGAACTGCGCCGGCGCGGGTATCAGGTCACTGTCTATGACCGGTGGGACCGGGTCGGCGGTCTGCTGATCTACGGGATTCCGAATTTCAAGCTGGAGAAGGAAGTCGTGCTGCGCCGGCATGAGTTGTGCGAGCAATCCGGCATCCGGTTCGAGCTGAACTGCGCGGTGGGGGAGGATGTTTCGTTCGCCGAACTGCGCGCGCGGCACGACGCGGTGCTGGTGGCGACCGGTGTGTACAAGGCTCGGGAGCTGGGCGGCCCGGGCATCGGTCTGCCTGGGATCGTTCCGGCGCTGGACTACCTGATCGCGTCGAACCGCGAAAATCTTGGCGACGACGTGCCGGGGTTTGCGTCCGGCCTGCTGGATGCGCGCGGCAAGAACGTGGTGGTGATCGGCGGCGGCGACACCGCGATGGATTGCGTGCGCACCGCGGTGCGGCAGGGCGCCAAATCCGTGAAGTGCCTGTACCGGCGTGACCGGGCGAACATGCCTGGCTCGATGCGCGAGGTGAAGAACGCCGAGGACGAGGGGGTGGAATTCGTCTGGCTGTCGGCGCCCGAAGCCTTCACCGGACGCGACAAGGTGACGGGGGTGCGGGCGGTGCGCATGCATCTGGGGCTGCCGGATGCGACGGGGCGGCAGGCGGTGGAGCCGATCGAGGGCAGCCGTTTCACGCTGAAGGCCGACATGGTGATCAAGGCGCTGGGCTTCGATCCGGAGGACCTGCCGGTCATGTTCGGCGAGCCGGCGCTGGCGGTGACGCGCTGGGGGACGCTGAAGGTGAACCACCGCAGTTTCATGACCAACCTTCCGGGCGTGTTCGCGGCCGGGGATATCGTGCGCGGCGCGAGCCTGGTGGTGTGGGCGATCCGCGACGGCCGCGACGCGGCGGCGCGGATGCATGAATGGGCGGAGCAGCAGGTGGCGCTGCCGGTGGCGGCGGAATGAAACGTGCCGATGATCGCGATCGTCGCCGGAGCAATGATCCGCTTGTACTATGCGGATCACGAGCCAGCGCACTTTCATGCAATTCCCGGCGAACGAAATGGTTGTTCGTATTACCGACTTGACGGTCATGTGGGGCAGACTGCCGCCAGCCCAGCGCAGGACCATTATCGCCTGGGGCCGTGAGCACCGGGATGCGCTTGCGCTGGCGTGGATCAAGTGTCGGCAGGGCGAAAAACCGGAGAGGATCGGATGAAGCTGAATCGCATCACGTTTGCGGAAGTGCTTCCCGGATTGCGATTGCGCATGCGTTTCGCGGATGGGTTCACCGGAACAGCACCACTCGCGGACACGGTTCGGATTGGCGGGGCTCTTGCCACTGTCCGGGACAATCCGAACCGCTTCAGCGTTGCTCCGGGGGGGCGCGCGGTGGTGTGGATCGACGCGGCAGGCGACGAGGTTGACCTTTGCGCGGATGCGTTGCGCCTGTTGGCTGAAGGGACTGTCAGCAGGGCGGCGGAGTAGTCCCAAGATGGGGAACGGCACTATGGATCACACTGTACACGCCTCTGATTTCGTTGCGGCATGGCACGCCAACACCGCGGCGCTGCGCCACACCTACGACCCGTCGCAGGAACACGATTCCTGCGGCGTCGGGTTCATTGCCGCGCTGGACGGGCAGAAGCGCCGCGACATCGTGCAGGCCGGCATCGACGCGCTGAAGGCCGTCTGGCACCGCGGCGCCGTCGATGCCGACGGCAAGACCGGCGACGGCGCCGGCATCCATGTGGAGATCCCGCAGGATTTCTTCGCCGCCGCCGTGCAGCGGGGCGGGGCCAAGCTGATGCCGGGCCCGATCGCCGTCGGCCAGGTGTTCCTGCCGAAGACCGACCTGTCGGCGCAGGAACGCTGCCGGCAGATCGTCGAAACCGAGGTGCTGAATTTCGGCTACCTGATCTACGGCTGGCGGCAGGTGCCGATCAATGTCGAGTGCATCGGCGAGAAGGCCAATGCGACGCGCCCCGAGATCGAACAGATCATGCTGTGGAACCCGAAGGGCGCCGATCAGGACGAGTTCGAGCGCGACCTTTACGTGATCCGCCGCCGCATCGAAAAGCAGGCGATCGCGGCGCAAATCCCGGAGCTGTATTTCTGTTCCCTGTCGTCACGCTCGATCATCTACAAAGGGATGTTCCTGGCGGAACATTTGGCGGAGTTCTATCCGGACCTGCTCGATCCGCGCTTCGTGTCGCGTTTCGCGATCTACCATCAGCGCTATTCCACCAACACGTTCCCGACCTGGCGGCTGGCGCAGCCGTTCCGCATGCTGGCGCATAACGGCGAGATCAACACGCTGACCGGCAACATCAACTGGATGAAGAGCCACGAAACCCGGCTGGCGGCCGATGAACTCGGGCCGTATCTCGATGATGTGAAACCGGTGGTGCAGGCGGGCGGCTCGGACACCGCGACGCTGGACAACGTGTTCGAGCTGATGTGCCGCGCCGGGCGCGATGCGCCGATGGCGAAGGCGCTGATGATCCCGGCTTCGATCGGCCAGGACGCCACGATGAAGCAGGCGCATCGGGACATGTTCCTGTATTGCAACGCGGTGATGGAGCCGTGGGACGGACCGGCGGCGATCGCCGCGACCGACGGACGCTGGGTAATCGCCGGACTGGACCGCAATGGGCTGCGGCCGCTGCGCTACACGATCACCTCGGACGCCATGCTGATCGTCGGGTCCGAGACCGGGATGGTGAAGCTTGCCGCCGAAACGATTGTCGAGAAGGGCCGCGTCGGGCCGGGGCAGACCATCGGTGTCGATCTGGCCCATGCGCGCTTCTATCGCGACGACGAACTGAAGGACACGCTGGCGGCACGGCAGCCGTATGGTGCGTGGGCCGAGCGCATCGCCGAGATCGACCACATCGTCAAGACCGATGCGCCGGAACCCGTGCTGTATCAGGGCGAGGAACTGCGCCGGCGTCAGCTTTCGGTCGGCTTCTCGATGGAAGAACTGGAGATGATCCTGCACCCGATGGTGGAGGATGCGCAGGAGCCGGTCGGCTCGATGGGCGACGATACGCCGATCGCGGTATTGTCTGAGCGCTATCGCGGGCTGCACCACTACTTCCGGCAAAGCTTCAGCCAGGTCACCAATCCGGCGATCGACAGCCTGCGCGAAACCCGCGTGATGACGCTGAAGACGCGGCTCGGCAATCTGGGCAACGTGCTGGATGAGGATTCCAGCCAGTGCGACCTGCTGCAACTCGAAAGCCCGGTGCTGTCAACAGCCGAATTCCTGGCGATGCGGGCGTTCATGGGGCCGTCTGCCTGCGTGGTCGATTGCACGTTCCCGGTCGCCAACGGGGAAGCCGGGCTGCGCGCCGCGCTGGAACGCATCCGGCGTGAGGCCGAAGAAGGCGTCCGGGCCGGTTGCACGCATGTGATCCTGACGGATGAAAACGACGGGGCGGAGCGCGCGCCGATCCCGATGATCCTGGCGACCGGCGGCGTGCACACGCATCTGGTGCGCCAAAGTCCTGCGCACCTTCACCAGCCTGAACGTGCGCTGCGCCGAGTGCCTGGACGTGCATTATTTCGCTGTGCTGATCGGCGTCGGTGCCACTACCGTCAATGCGTACCTGGCGCAGGAATCGATCGCCGATCGGCATCGCCGCGGGTTGTTCGGGGAGCTCACGCTGAAACAGGCGGTGCAGCGTTACAAAAAGGCGGCCGACAAGGGGCTGCTGAAAGTCATGTCGAAGATGGGGATCAGCGTGATCTCCTCTTATCGCGGCGGCTATAATTTCGAGGCGATCGGGTTGTCTCGCGCGCTGGTGGCGGAGTTCTTCCCGGGCATGCCGTCGCGCATTTCCGGCATCGGGCTGCCGGGGATCGCCCGCAAGGCGCTCGACCAGCACGCGGTGGCGTGGAATGCGGACGTGGTAACGTTGCCAATGGGTGGCATTTACAAGCTTCGCCGGCATGGCGGGGAGGCGCATGCGTTCGATCCGACGCTGATCCACACGCTGCAATCCGCCGTGGCGACGGACAGTTACGCGACGTATCGGCGCTACGCGGACGCGATTCGCAAGCTGCCGCCGGTGGCGTTGCGCGATCTGCTGGATTTCCGCACGGAAGGCGCGCGGCCGATCTCGGCCGATGAAGTGGAAAGCATCACGGAGATTCGCAAGCGGCTGTGCTCGCCGGGCATTTCGCTTGGCGCGCTGTCGCCGGAAGCGCATGAGACGCTGTCGATTGCGATGAACCGCATCGGCGCCAAATCGGATAGCGGGGAAGGGGGGGAGGACCCGGCGCGCTACAAGCCGCGCGCCAACGGCGACAATGCGTCCTCGGCGATCAAGCAGATCGCATCGGGCCGGTTCGGGGTGACCGCCGAGTTCCTGAACAACTGCCGCGAGATCGAGATCAAGATCGCCCAGGGCGCCAAGCCCGGCGAGGGCGGGCAGTTGCCGGGGCTGAAAGTATCGTCACTGATCGGGCGGCTGCGGCATTCCACGCCGGGCGTGATGCTGATCAGCCCGCCGCCGCATCACGATATCTACTCGATCGAGGATCTGGCGCAGCTTATCTATGACCTCAAGCAGATCAATCCGGATGCAACAGTTTGCGTGAAGCTGGTGGCACGCTCGGGGATTGGCACCATTGCCGCCGGCGTGGCGAAGGCGAAAGCGGATGCGATCCTGATCTCCGGCCATTCGGGCGGCACTGGCGCGTCACCGCAAAGCTCGATCAAGTATGCCGGGTTGCCGTGGGAGATGGGACTGTCGGAGACGCATCAGGTGCTGATGCTGAACCGGCTGCGGCATCGGGTGAAGCTGCGCACCGATGGCGGGATCAAGACCGGGCGCGACGTGGTGATCGCGGCGATGCTGGGCGCGGAGGAATTCGGCATCGGCACCGCCTCGCTGATCGCGATGGGCTGCATCATGGTACGGCAGTGCCATTCCAACACCTGTCCGGTGGGCGTGTGCACGCAGGACGAGACGCTGCGTACCAGGTTCGACGGCAGCCCGGAGAAGGTGATCAACCTGTTTTCGTTCATCGCCGAGGACGTCCGCCACATCCTGGCGCAGCTCGGCTTCCGCAGCCTGAAGGACGTGATCGGGCGGACCGACCTGCTGCACCAGGTCAGCCGCGGGGCGGATATTCTTGACGATCTGGACCTCAATCCGCTGCTGGCTCAGGCCGATCCGGGGCCGTATGCGCGCTACTGCACGCTGGAGGGGCGCAACGAGGTGCCGGAGACGCTGGACGCGCAGATGATCACCGACGCCGCGGCGCTGTTCGAGCACGGCGAGAAGATGCAGCTTCAATACACGATCCGGAACACGCACCGAGCGATCGGGACGAAGATCTCGTCGAAGATCACGCGGCGGTTCGGGATGACGGGCTTGCAGCCCGGGCATCTGACAGTGCGGCTGCGCGGTTCGGCCGGGCAGTCGCTGGGGGCGTTCGCGGTTCAGGGGCTGAAGCTGGAGCTGTTCGGCGACGCTAACGACTACGTGGGCAAGGGGTTGTCCGGCGCAACCATCGTGGTGCGCCCGCCGCCGTCTTCCAGCCTGCGCAGCAACGAGAACACCATCATCGGGAATACAGTGCTGTATGGCGCGACGGCCGGCACGCTGTTTGCCGCCGGGCAGGCGGGGGAGCGTTTTGCTGTGCGCAACTCCGGCGCCGAGACGGTGGTGGAGGGATGCGGATCGAACGCCTGCGAGTACATGACCGGCGGGACGGCGGTGATCCTGGGGCCGATCGGCGACAATTTCGGCGCCGGGTTCACCGGCGGGATGGCGTTCGTGCATGACCCGGACGGGTTGTTCGAGAAGCGGATCAACCCGGACTCGCTGACGTGGCAGCGCGTTGCGCATCCGCACTGGGAAGGGGTGGTGCGCGATCTGGTGGCGCGGCATGTGGCGGAGACGAGTTCGCGCTACGCGGCCCGACTGTTGCACGATTGGGACCGGACGCTGCCGCAGATATGGCAGGTGGTGCCGAAGGAGTTCGTGAAGTATCTGGCGGTGCCGTTGGTGGAGCCGGTGGAGGAAGTGCGGCGGGCGTGACGGTACGCGCGACGCACGACACTGCTCCTACACCGCAAGTAACCGGTGCAACAGATCACGATCGGCCCGAAGCGCGTCGGCGGGACCGGCAAAGCTGACCGCCCCCTTTTCCAGCACATAGACGCGGTCGGCGAGCGACAGGGAGAATTCCACCCCCTGCTCGGCGAGCAGGATGGTCAGGCCATCGGACTTCAGCTCGGCTATCTTCGACCGGAGCATCTCCACGACCAGGGGAGCAAGGCCCTCGGACGGCTCGTCCAGCAACAGAAGTTCGGGATTGCCGACCAACGTGCGCGCGATCGTCAGCATCTGCTGCTCGCCGCCGGAGAGGAAGCCACCGCGCCGGTCGCGAAGTTCGTGCAGGACAGGGAACAGATCGCAGACGGTGGCGATCGTCCAGCGGCCGGTTCGACCGGCGGCACGGGCGCCGACCTCGAGATTCTCGCGCACGCTGAGATCGGCGAAGATGCGACGGTCCTCCGGCACGAAGCCAATGCCGGCGCGGGCGATGCGGTGCGGCGGCCAGCCGGTCATGTCGCGCGTCTGCCAGAGCACGCGGCCCCGCTCAGGGGGCGTCAGCCCCATGATCGAGCGAATCGTCGTGGTCTTGCCGACGCCGTTGCGTCCGAGCAGGCACACGCACTCGCCTGCCTCAACATGCAGCGAGATGCCGAACAGCACCCGGCTCAAGCCATAGGCGGTGTGCACGTTCTCGACTGACAACAGCGGGATCACGGCCGCTCGCCGAGATAAACGCGGCGAACGTCGGGATTTCCGCGCACCTCTGCGGGCGTACCCTCGGCGAGCAGCCGCCCCTGATGCAGCACGGCGATCTTTTCCGCGATGCCGAAGACCACCTCCATGTCGTGCTCGGTGAAAATCAGAGTAAGACCGCGTTCGCCGGCGATGCGTTGGAGAAGCCGCATCGTCTCCTGCGTCTCGGCGGCCGACATGCCGGCGGTCGGTTCGTCGAGCAGCAATATTGACGGGTCGCTGGCCAAGGCGATGCCAAGCTCGAGCTGCTTCTGGTTCCCGTAGGCGAGCGACCCGGCAATCGTCGTGGCGTAGTCGTGAAGACCAACCGATGTGAGCAGTCCGGTTGTTTCGTCGCGATAGAAGCCTTCCGCGCGTGACCAGAAATCGCGGCCGCGGCCGCGATGAGCAAGCAGAGCGGCCTGCACATTCTCGGCGACCGTAAGTCGCGGGAAGATGTTTGCGTGTTGAAACGATCGTCCGACCCCGAGACCGGCGATACGATGCGCCGGTGCGCCGGTGATGTCCCGCCCGCCCAGCATCACCTGGCCGCCGTCCGGGCGCAGGTGCCCGGTAATGAGGTTGAAGAAGGTCGATTTACCGGCTCCGTTGGGGCCGATCAACGCGACGATCTGCCGTGCCGCAACCGTCAGACTTACACCGGCGACCGCGCGAAAGCCGCCGAACGATTTGCTGAGGTTGCGGACGTCAAGCACGAGCGGCGGCGGGACGCCGGCGCAGGCGGCGTGCGACGGCGAGCAGTCCGCCAACGATCCCCCCCGGCAGTGCGTAGAGCAGGACAATGAGAATGATGCCGAGCGTGAGCGGCCAGTACTGCGTGTAGGAGGTAATCTCCTGATTCAGCCACACCAATGCAAAGGCCCCGACAGGCGGCCCCCAGAAGTGGTCTATGCCGCCTAGAATGGTCATGATCATCACCTCGGCGGACTTCGGCCAGAACACGAAGTCGGCGAAGACGCCGCGATTGAAGATGCCATACAGAGCCCCGGCAAGGCCGGCGAAGCCGCCGGCGATCACGAACGCGGCAAGCTGGTAAGCCCGGACGTTGAGCCCGATAAAGGCGGCACGCTCCGGATTGTCGCGGATCGTGGTCAGCATGCGACCGAACGGCGAGCGAATGATCCGCTGCAGCATAGCGAGCGCAATGGCAACCAGGATGACAGTCAAGAAGTAGAAGAGTTCCGGTGTCCGGAAATTGCCAAGACCCGGAAGCCGGCCGATCCAGTCGAGGTTGGGATAGGGCACGTCGGACAACCCCTCGTCGCCGCCGGTGACGGAGTTCCAGGTGAAAGCAACCGCCCAGACGATCTGCGAAAAAGCCAGGGTTAACATGGCGAAATAGATTCTCGTCAAGCGCACACAGAAGAATCCGGCGACCAGTGCAAACAGCGCGGCACCGAAGCCCGCCGCCGGCAAGGCGAGTGCAAAGGGCACGCCGTAGGTCTTCATCAGGATGCCGCAAACGTAGGAGCCGACGCCGAAATACGCGGCGTGGCCGAACGAAACCAGGCCGGTGGTACCAAGCAGAAGATTCAGGCTCGCCGCGAACAATGCATCGATCGCTATCTGGGTACCGAGGAATATGTCGTAGCGGGAGCCGAACCAGGGCATCAGCAGCGCGATCAGAAGCACGATCAGCAGCCAGGGAATGCGGCGCGAGATCATCGGATCGGTTGCCCGAACAAACCCCACGGCCGGAGTATCAGGATCACCGCCATCAGCACGAACACCGAAAAGAGGGAAAATCCAGGGAAGATAAGGATGCCGAAGGCCAGCACCTCGCCGTAGATGAGCGAACCCCAGAAGGTGCCCCAGAACGACCCCAGGCCACCAATGACGACCACGATGAACGCCTGGACGATAATCTCGACATCCATGCCCGGCACCACGCTCTGGATCGGGCTGACCAAGGCGCCGGCCAGGCCAGCGAGGAAGGCGCTGACCACGAACATCCCGGTATAGAGCTTGCCGACATCCGCGCCGAGCGCGTCCAGCATCTCGCGGTCAAAGGCCGCGGCGCGCATCATCCGTCCCGGGCCGGTGCGATACAGCGCAAACCAGCCGCCAACCGCGATCAGCGGTCCCAGCACAATGACGAAGAGATTGTACAGTGGCATGGTGGCGCCGAGCACATGGATCGCCCCGGCCAGCAGCGGCGGTGTGGATACTGAAAGCTGCTCGGTGCCCCACACGAACTTGGCGCCATCGGCAAGGATCAGTACCAGGGCGTAGGTAAGCAGCAACTGATAGAGCTCTTCGCGCCCGTAGAGCCGATGCAGAAGCAGCCGTTCGATGATGCCGCCGAGCAGAGCAACGCCAAGGGCGGCGATCAGCGCCGCCAGCCAGAAGGCGCCGGTCAGCGGAACCAGCCAGTGCACCGACTGCCAGGCGAGATAGGCACCAATCATGTAGAACGAACCGTGGGCGAAATTGAGGACCCGCATGACGCCGAAGACAAGCGACAGGCCGGCGGCGATCAGGAACAGAAACATCGCCGTGGTCAGGCCGCTCAGCGTCTGAGCGAAAATGAACGAGATCGCCACGGCCGTTCAACCCCGTCGGCCGCGGATGACTCCGCGACACAAGCAGCGTCGGCGCCCAGCACCTTTGTGCGTGAGGTCCGGTACGGGCCGCATCCCGTCGGTTCCGGCCGGTGGTCAGTTCATGTATTGCGACGGGTTCTCGTATTTCGGGTCGCTGATGATGGCGAAGGGATAATTCGGATCCTTTTTCATCACGCCCCAGACCTCGCCGGTGTTGAAGTCATGGTTGGCGGCGCTGAAGGTCCGCGTCCCGATTGGCGTCTCGACGGTCAGACCGAGCAGTGACTGTGCCACCTTGGCATCGTCCGTGCTGCCGGCCTTTCTTATTCCGGCGGCGAGCGCCTGTACCGCGATATAGCCCTGGATCGCCCAGCCCGAGCCGTATTGCGAGTGCATGAACGCGAGCAGGTGCTGCTCGAAGACCTTGTGCTCGGGCGGTTCGCCTGTGTTCCACACCACTGGGTCGTACGCATCGGCCCAGATGCCGTACGGATAGCTATCGCCGAGCGCCTTCGTGACGTCCACCGAGCCGACTTCGCCGCCGTCGATCAGCCGATTGTCGATCGCCTTGAAGTAGCCGAGCGGGGTGGCCTGCTTGACCAGGGTTACGAAGTCCCCACCGTACTCGTCGCAGAAGACGGCGTCGGGGTGCTTGCTCATTTGCGCGGTGACGAAGGGCGTGAGATTGGGCTCGCCGAGCTTCGGCCATTGCTGGTCAACGATCTGGATGTCCGGCCGCAGCTTGCTCAGATAGGCGATGAAGTCGGCGACCGCCTGGCGGCCATACGTATAGTCCGGCGCGATGGTGGCCACCCGCTTCACCCCCTGCCATCTGGCAAGGATCGCCGCCGCCGTCCGCCCTTCGGCGAGCGTGGTGGAGGACACCCGGAAGATGTAACGGTGCAGATTGGGCGGCGCGGTGAGATCGGTAAGTTTCGCCGCCGGTGCGATCAAGATGACATGGTTCTCCTTGGCGATGGTCGAGACCGCCGGCGCCTCGGCGGAGGTCAGCGTTCCGATCAGGAAGTCCACATTGTCCTTGACGATGAGTTCGCGCGAGACGCGCACCGCCTCGTCAGGATTAGCCTTGCTGTCGCGTTCCAGCAGTTCGACCTTGCGGCCGAGCAGGCCGCCCGCCGCATTGATCTCGGCGACCGCCATCCGCGCGCCCTGGAGTATGGGCTGGCCGTAAATCGCGGTGGGTCCGGAGAGCGGAATCGGAAAGCCGATCCTGATCGGCTCTTTGGCAGAGGCGGCGAACGGCAGGACAGCGCTCGCCACCCAGGCCAGCGCCAGCATCCGACGACGGATCATCATTCTCTCCCTGTCTGCACGCGTCCTTTATCGCTGGCGCGCGCTGCCGGCATCGTGAGGAGCGGAGGCCATTGCTGTCAAGAAGCGTATTGCTTGCGGCGGGAGCGAAAGGGGCGTCCGGCGCGGTGGGGCGACCGGCCATGCAGGCGAAAACAGCTACCGGGCCGGTAGTGTCCGTTTCTTTGTGTAAACGCCACTGTGGCCCATTCCAGTCTGTCAGCCAGCGAGCTGGCTGACAGACTGGAAACGCTCGCCGAACAGGATGGCAAACTGCGCCATCGCCGCCGTCCAGGCAACCGGCCGACCCCAGCGCACGCCGACGTTGCGCAGCGCCAGGAACAGCAGTTTCAGGGCCGCGTCGTCATTGGGAAAGCTGCCCCGCGTCTTGATGATTTTCCGCAGGCTCCGGTGCAGGCTTTCCACCGCATTCGTCGTGTAGATCATGCGCCGGATGTCCGGCGGAAAGGCGAACAGCGGAACCACCTGATCCCAGGCCCGCCGCCAGGTTGCCGCAATCGTCGGGTAGCGCCTGGCCCATTTGGTTTCAAACGCATCCAGCCGCTCCAGCCCCGCCTCCGCCGTCTCCGCCCGGTAGATTTCCTTCATGTCCGGCATGATAGCCTTGCGATCCTTCCATGAAACAAACGCCAGAGAGGCCCGGATCAGATGCACAATGCAGGTCTGCACGATGGTCTTCGGATACGCCGCCGCAATCGCTTCGGGAAAACCCTTCAGCCCGTCAACCACCGCGATCAGGATGTCCTCAACCCCCCGGCTCTTCAACTCGTTCAGCACCTTGAGCCAGAATTTCGCCCCCTCGGTCTGCTCGATCCACAGCCCCAGCACCTCCTTCTCGCCTTCCGCAGTGACCCCAAGCGCCACGTAGATCGCCTTGTTGCGTACCAGACCTTCGTCGCGCACCTTCACCCGCAGCGCATCCAGGAACACGATCGGATAGAGCCGCTCCAGCGGCCGGCCCTGCCATTCCCGAACCTCCTCCAGAACCCCCTCGGTGGCCCGGCTGATCAGATCCGGCGACACCTCGAGGCCATACATCTCGCGCAGGTGGCCCTGGATCTCGCGCACCGTCAGCCCGCGCGCATACAGGCTGACGATGCGATCGTCGAAGCCGTCCAGGCGACGGCTGCCTTTCGGCACGATCTGCGGCTCGAACGGGCCGTTGCGATCGCGCGGGATCGCCAACTCCAGCGCGCCGTCGTCGCCCAGCACAGTCTTCGCCGAATGCCCGTTGCGGCTGTTGCCGGAGTTGCGGCCCGTCACCGCGCCCTTTCGGTAGCCCAGGTGCTGGGTCAGCTCGCTCGCCAGCAGCCGTTCCAGAACCTGTTTCTTCAGTTGCTTGAATAAGCCGTTGTCGTCGAACAGGTCCGACGTCGAGGTGCAACCCGCCAGCAGTTGATCAATCACTTCGGGGTTGATGTTCGCAGCCATTGTGAACTCCTCCACCACAGGATATGGTGGCCACAATCGGCGTGCTTACACAAGATATAGGACACTCTCTATCGTAACCGACCGGCGCACCGTCCCCGCCGAGATCGAGCAGGACGTCCTCCTCGATTTCAACGGTCCGGAAGGAGGGCAACGGCCGCACCTCGACATAAAGGCTGTCCGTTGATCTATCGTAGCTGGTCTTCATGGCTTGAAGTCTTCATCCGGGAACGCGTTGTGGACCGTCTCGCCATCCGACAATAGCACAACACGAAGGTAACATCCCAGGCTCGCCGCAAAGCCGTAGAGCCGGATTCGTCCGTCCCGTTGGACCTCCCGCCGTTCCGGCTGAGAAATCACGCGGCGGATTTCGATCGGGTCGAGCTCGGGCCGGCGCGGCAGTACATCGAACGCGATGTACCGTGTCCGCCCAGAATGGGGGCCGCGGCAGCCTTTCCGGCTCGGTCTCGTTGCTGGTCACCGCTCAACCGCCGAAGGGACCCGGGCGTCTCCGCCGACCACCAGAGAGAAACAGCCGGCCGTCATGGTCGAGACCATGGCGGTCGGCTCCAGACGGCATCTCAATAGCTTCGCGGCAACCCCAGCACGTGCTCGGCGATGAACGATAGCACCAGGTTCGTGCTGATCGGCGCCACCTGATAGAGCCGGTTTTCCCGGAACTTGCGCTCGACATCGTATTCCTCGGCGAAACCAAAACCGCCATGGGTCTGGATGCAGGCCTCGGCGGCTGCCCAGGAGGCGTCGGCCGCAAGCATCTTGGCCATGTTCGCTTCCTCTCCGCAGGACAGCCCGGCTTCGAACTTGCGGCAGCCTTCATGCACCATCAGTTCGGCGGCGCGCATCTGGGCATAGGCGCGTGCGACCGGGAACTGGACGCCCTGGTTCTGTCCGATCGGGCGGTTGAACACGCGGCGTTCCCTGGCGTAGCCGACTGATTTTGCGGTAAACCACTTGGCGTCGCCGATGCACTCCGCGGCGATCAGCAGCCGTTCGGCGTTCATGCCGTCCAGGATGTAGCGGAATCCCTTGCCCTCTTCACCAACCAGGTTTTCGGCCGGAACCACCATGTTATCGAAGAATATCTCGGTCGAGTTGTGGTTCATCATGGTGCGGATCGGTCGGATGGTCATGCCGTGTCCGACCGCCTCGCGCATATCGACGATGAAGGTGGACAGCCCCTGGGTGCGTGATTTGGCCTGCTCGCGCGCGGTGGTGCGGGCGAGCAGCAGCATCAGGTCGGAGTGTTCGGCGCGGCTGGTCCACACCTTCTGGCCGTTGACGACGTAATGGTCGCCCTCAAGGCGGGCGAAGGTGCGCAGCGAGGTGGTGTCGGTGCCGGAGGTCGGCTCGGTGACGCCGAACGCTTGCAGGCGCAACTCGCCGGTGGCGATCTTCGGCAGGTACGTCTGTTTCTGCGCGGCCGAGCCGTGCCGCAGGATGGTGCCCATGATGTACATCTGGGCGTGGCA
Source organism: uncultured Pseudomonadota bacterium (assembly GCA_963764525.1). Classification (GTDB taxonomy): domain Bacteria; phylum Pseudomonadota; class Alphaproteobacteria; order Acetobacterales; family Acetobacteraceae; genus DATDIC01. The sequence goes on from CAVXTC010000038.1 coordinate 45,245, forward strand.
GGCGGCGCCGTTGCAACCCTCGGCATGGATCGTGTCCAGGATTGCGGCGGCGGCCGACAGCGGCAGGCCGGCGCCGCCGTATTCTTCGGGGATGAGCGCGGCCAGGTAGCCGGCTTCGGTCAGCGCCTGGACGAACTCGGTCGGGTAGGCGCGGGCGGTATCCAGCTTGCGCCAGTACTCGCCGGGAAAGCGGGTGCAGAGCTTGCGCACTTCCTCGCGGATTTCGGCGTGCTGGTCGGCGGGCGCGTCCTGGTCCATGGCGGCTCCTGGGTGACGGCTGAGAGTATGCCGTGTCCGGAGTAGCGCAGGCCAATCCCGATCGTGCCAACTCGCGGCGTCATGCCGATGGCAGCTTGCATCCAGACGCGGCTCCGGTTTGGCGAGCCGGAGCGGGAAACACGATCGGGGTCCGCTATAGGGCTTTTCGTTCTCCCGGGGACAATGGTTGCCGTCGTGAATCGGCGGGCTGCGCCAGCACCACATTCAAGTGCCCGAGCGAGGCGTCCTTCAGCAAAGCGTCCAGGCCAGGCCGCTGGATGTGTCCCGAGGCGCCAGATATGCCGTTGTCGGAATAGACTTGGCCAGCTGCCAACCGCGCTGCTCGCACACGGCTTCCAGTGCCAGCCGCTGATTGTCCACGGTTTGCCCATCCGTACTCACCCGCGGATCGTGTCCAGTTTCCGCAAAATGGGCGCACCGGGTCACGTCCGTCAAGGTGGTGGAAACTTTTTGGCCAACTGAGTGGACGACGGGCGGTTGGTTCAGCGAATGTTGCGCAATATAGTTGCTTTTGACGGCACCCCGCAGTATATTCCGGCTGCGCGTGGCCCTCAAGCCCTGCGCCTTCGGCGCACCGCGAGGCGGCTTCGGGGCTTGACCGCCACGCGCAGCCGGAAGCGTGGCATTGATGCCGTTCATGGCGTGATCTGTCATGCCGCGCACGGGATCTGCCTGGTGCCGGCGTCAGTCGCCGGGACGCCGGGGTCGGTCATCGCCTCGACCTGCATATAACGATGTTGCAACTGCCATTCGTCGTTCTGCTCGAGTAGCACGGCACCGATCAACCGGATGATCGACGCTTCGTTGGGAAAGATGCCAACGACATCAGCCCGGCGCTTCACCTCTTTGTTCACCCGCTCCAGCGGATTGGTGGAGTGCAGTTTGGTGCGATGTTGGACCGGGAACGTCATGTAGGCCAGCACGTCGGGTTCGCTGTCGTCCATCAGCGCGCCGAGTTTGGGCCAGCGCCGACGCATCTGATCGGCCACCTGCCGCCAGGTTTGCGCAGCGGCAGCGTGATCCGGCTGCAGAAATGACTGCCGCAGTGCCGCCGCCACCATGCTGTGCTGGCCTTTCGGGACGTGCGCCAGCGCGTTGCGCATCCAGTGTACGCGGCAACGCTGCCAGGTGGCTCCGAACACCCGCGCGATGGCTGCCTTCAGTCCTTCGTGGGCGTCAGAGATCACCAGCTTCACGCCCTTCAGGCCGCGCCGGACCAGGCTCTTGAGAAAGCCGGACCAAAACGGCTCCGCCTCCGAGGGGCCGATGTGCAGCCCAACAATCTCGCGCTTGCCATCGGTATTCACCGCCACTGCGATTATCGCCGCCACCGAGACTACCCGGCCGCCCTCGCGTTGCCTGAGGTAAGTCGCGTCCAGCCACAAATACCGCCATTCACCCTCGATCGGCCGGGTGAGGAACGCCTGCACCCGCTCATCAATGTCGCGGCACAGCTCGCTGACCGTGCTCTTGCTGATCCCCGACAGCCCCATCGCCTGCACCAGCTCGTCGACCCGCCGGGTCGAGACGCCGCCGATCCAGGCTTCCTGGATCACCGCCACCAGCGCCTTCTCGCTGGTCTTCCTGGCCTCCAGAAACGGCGGGAAGTAGCTTCCCTGCCGCAGCTTGGGGATGCGAAGCTGCAAAGACCCGAGCCTCGTATGGAGGCTGCGGTCGCGGAAGCCGTTGCGGTAGGTCAGCCGCTCGTCGCTGCGTTCGTGGCGGCCGGCGCCGATCCGGCCCTCAACATCGGCCTCCATCAGCAGCTGCAACACGGCCTCCGCAGCCGACCGCAAGAAATCCTCGCCACCGCTCTTCGCCAGCAGCTCGGCCAATGGCATGCTCTCCTCGGTCATCGGGTCCCTCTCGGCTTGGGTTGAAGTCTCACAACTCCACCTTAGCCGACCGATCCGGTGACCACCCAGATCAGACCCGAATTTCCACCACAACGACGGACGCTAGCGCCGCACCGCTTGCTCGGTTCATGGCTCGTTCGCCCCTTGCCGAATCCGGATAGACGCGCCGCAGACGCCACCTATATCGGCACTCACTGTGCGTGCAGCCTGCCTCACGTTTCATTGACGCAGATCATTGCCGAAAGCGGCCGGTGATGATAGTTGAGAGCAGCAAAAAGCGGGAGAGGATGATATGGCGGATTGGCCCGGGCTTGGCCCTGTCCATCAATACTTTCTGGACGCCTGGCAGCGCACGATTCTGGTGCTCGATGTGTTACGCGAACGCGGCAACACTTATCTGGAACATAGCGCGAGTAAAGTTCCACATGTGCTCGACTTCAAGGCGGAACTGATCCGCGACGGTCGGACGCTGCCGAGACCTGTGAATTATGTCCTAGTTCGCATCCTGCCGCCCCCGGATATGAAAACAGATCCGACAAAGCCGCCGTTCATCGTGGTTGATCCACGCGCCGGGCACGGCCCCGGAATTGGTGGGATGAAGCAGGACAGTGAAATCGGCGTGGCACTTGCAGCCGGTCATCCCTGCTATTTTATCGGTTTCCTGCCTGAGCCGATGCCCGGCCAGACCGTCGGGGATGTCTGTCGCGCGGAGGCGGTGTTTGTCGAGGATGTCGCGGCGCGACATCCTGATGCAGAGGGCAAGCCGGTCATCATCGCCAACTGCCAGGCCGGCTGGCAGGTCATGATGATGGCCGCAATCAAACCGGATCTGGCCGGACCGATCATGCTGGCGGGGTCGCCGCTGTCGTACTGGGCGGGTGTACGGGGCAAGAACCCGCTGCGCTACCTCGGTGGCGCGCTCGGTGGTACATGGATGACCGCGCTGGCCGGAGACCTCGGTAACGGGGTCTTTGATGGTGCCCATCTCGTGGCCAATTTCGAATCGCTGAACCCGGCCAACACGTATTGGCAAAAGGCCTACAACGTCTATTCGAAGGTGGATTCCGAGGCAGCGCGGTTTCTGGACTTCGAAACCTGGTGGGGTACCCCGGTGCTGCTGAACGCCGAGGAGATGCAGTGGATCGCCGACAATCTTTTCGTCGGGAATAAGCTGGCCACCGGAGAGCTGCGCACGTCAGACGGGCTACGCATCGACCTGCGCAACATCAAGTCGCCGATTATCGTCTTCTGCTCATGGGGTGACAACATCACGCCGCCACAGCAGGCGCTGGGATGGATCACCGACCTGTATGGCCATGAACGCGAGATCGTCGCGAACCGGCAGACCATCGTCTATACGTTGCACGAGACAATCGGGCATCTCGGCATTTTCGTTTCCGGCAAGGTAGCTACCAAGGAACACAGCGAGTTCACCGCGTGCATGGACATGATCGACATGATGCCGCCCGGCCTATACGAAGCGGTCATTACCGAGGTGACGCCGGACAGCGAAAATCGCGCGCTCATTAACGGCAAGTATCTGTTCAGGCTCGAAGCGCGGACTCTGAACGACATCCGCGCACTCGGCGCGAATGATGCCGAGGACGATTTGCGCTTTGCCACGGCCGCGCGAGTTTCGGACGTGAACCATGGGCTGTATCGTACTCTTATTGGACCGGCGATTCGCGCGATGGCGAATGATCCGATGGCAGGTGCGCTTCGCCAGATGCATCCGAACCGGCTTCGATTTGCAATGTTCTCGGACCAGAACCCGATGATGCAGCCTGTCAAGTCACTGGCTGAGGCGGTACGTGCGGCGCGACAGCCGGTAGCCTTGGACAACCCGTTGCTTGCAATGGAACAGGCGGTTTCTTCCGGGATCACGACGTGGCTGAAGGCATGCGGCGACGTTCGGGACGCGATGACGGAGGCGTTCTTCCTGAACACTTATGGATCACCTCTCCTGCAGGCGATGGTGGGCCTCGGTTCGCAGGGGCGCCCCGCCCATCCGCATGTTGAGCGGGATCTCTTCCGCGAGGCGGCGGAAGCACGGTTGCGCTCGGAGCTGGAACAGCGCTTCGAGGTCGGCGGGTCGGTGGAAGCGGCAGTACGTGCGCTGATCTATGTGCGGTTTCCCGAAGGCAGTGCCGATGATCGCGGATTCGCGATGCTGAAGGCGATCCGCAGCGCGCAGCCTGCGGCCAAGCGACGCACGATGGCTCAGCTCAAGCAGGTGATGAAGGAGCAATTCCTGCTGGTGATACTCGACGAAGAGCGGGCAATCGCGGCCATCCCGAAGCTGCTGCCCACGAGCATGGACGAACGGCGCGATGCATTGGATGCGCTGCACCGGATGATCGCTGCGCGTGGAGCGCTTCCGACGGAAGGGAAGCGTCGCCTTAGTTTGATCGAGGGGCTGTTCGACGTGAAGCCGGAGAAGCAAGTGAAGGGGGAAGCCCTGAATGCCTAATACGGGCCCCCCCGCCGAGCGCCGGCATGAAAAATACGAGCGCCTGGTAGAGGCCGCGCAACGTCTGCCAGCGGTGACGACAGCCATCGCACATCCCTGCGACGATGTGTCGTTGGAAAGCACCATCGAGGCAGCGAGGCTACGCCTTATTGTTCCGATTCTGGTCGGTCCGGCCGCACGCATTCGCGAAGTGGCGGCACGTGCGTCCCTCGACATCAGCGGCCTGGAGATCGTCGATACGGCCCATAGCCACGCCTCCGCCGCAAAGGCTGTGGAGCTGGTGCGGTCGGGTCGAGGCGAAGCACTGATGAAGGGCAGCCTTCATACCGATGAACTGATGGGGGCGGTGGTATCACGTGAAGCCGGCATTCGCACCGCGCGCCGCATCAGCCATTGTTTTATCATGGATGTACCGGGGCACCCCCATCCGTTCATTGTCACCGACGCCGCCGTGAATATCGCGCCAACGTTGGAGGACAAGGTCGATATCGTGCAGAACGCGATCGATCTTGCGCACGCAATGGGCGTTTCCGAAGTGCGCGTTGCGATCCTGAGTGCGATGGAAACCGTCAACCCCAAGATACTCTCGACCATCGAGGCCGCGGCGCTGTGCAAGATGGCGGATCGCGGCCAGATCAGCGGGGCCGTGCTGGATGGTCCGCTGGCGCTGGACAATGCGATCAGCCCCGATGCAGCGGCGATCAAGAACATTGTTTCGCCCGTTGCCGGCCGTGCCAACGTGCTGGTCGTGCCAGACCTGGAGGCCGGGAACATGCTCGCAAAAAGCCTGTCGTTCCTCGCCGGCGCTGATGCGGCTGGAATTGTTCTGGGGGCACGCGTGCCCATCATCTTGACCAGCCGCGCCGATGCCCTGCTGACGCGGCTGGCGTCATGCGCGGTTGCGGTACTGGTGGCGACGTCGCGCCGCGCCAACCCGGCTGCGGCAATAAGCTGAAAGATTTTCCATGAACGAAAGTACCATCCGACCCGTCCTGACCGGACACAAGGCCCTGGTTGTTGGCATCGCCAACAATCAATCGATCGCGTATGGCTGTGCAAAGGCGTTCCGCACCGCCGGCGCGGAACTGGCAATCACGTGGCTCAACGACAAGGCGCGCTCGTACGTCGAGCCCCTGGCGCAGGAGCTGGAGGCCTCGCTAACGGCACGACTGGATGTCGGCGCCCCCGGGGAGCTGGAGGCAGTCTTCGATTTGATCCGCGAGCGTTGGGGAACGCTCGACATGTTGGTGCATTCGATCGCTTTTGCACCGCGACAAGACCTGCAAGGCGGATTGCTCGATTGTTCAGCCGAGGGGTTCTCCAAGGCGATGGACATTTCCTGTCACTCGTTCATTCGGATGGCAAAGCTGGCCGCACCCCTGATGACAGACGGCGGAACCATGTTCGCCATGAGCTATTACGGCGCCAACCGGGTGGTACCCAACTATAATGTCATGGGCCCGGTGAAAGCCGCACTCGAAGCGGCCTGCCGGTATCTGGCATACGAGCTTGGACCGTCCGGCATCCGCGTGCACGCCATATCCCCCGGGCCGCTGAAAACTCGTGCAGCATCCGGGCTGAAGGATTTCGAGCTGCTGTTGAACGAAGCGGCCCAGAAAGCGCCGCTCGGCGAGCTTGTGGATATCATGGATGTCGGCTTTGCATGCGCGTATCTCGCCACGCCCTTCGCACGCCGTATCACTGGAGGCACCGTCTATGTTGACGGCGGGACGAATATCGTTGCCTGAGACGGCGCCGGGCTGAAGCCGCGAAAAGGCGAAAGACGCATTCATGCAAGGCTGTATCGCCGTCCTCAATGCCGGCTCATCCAGTATCAAGTTTGCCATTTATGAGGCCGGCAACGGAAATCTCCTGTTCCGCGGCCAGGTTGAGGGAATCGCCGTGTCGCCGCGGCTTCGGGTCGCGGATGCTAACGGTGAAACGGTTGCGGAGCAAAGCTGGCCCCCCGAAGACCTTAATCACCAGGCTGCGACAAGGGAAATCATCAACACAGCGGTCGGTCTCATCCGCGGCGCGCCAGTGCTGGGGATCGGGCACCGCGTGGTTCACGGCGGTGCGGAATATTCAGCACCGGTGCAGATCAACGAACATGTCATGGCCTCGCTGTCCAGGCTTGTGCCGCTGGCGCCCCTGCATCAGCCCCACAACCTGGCGCCAATCCGGGCCATCACTGAAGCAGCGCCTCACATTCCGCAGATTGCCTGCTTCGATACGGCATTCCACAGGAGCCAACCGCATCTCGCTCAATCGTTTGCGCTGCCGCGCGAATTCACCAGTGCCGGCATGCGACGCTATGGATTCCACGGTCTGTCATACGAGTACATCGCTTCCCGACTGAACGATGTTGCCCCCGAGGTGGCCGGGTCGCGCGTTGTCGTGGCGCATCTGGGGAATGGCGCTAGCCTGTGTGCCCTGCATCAAGGTCGCAGTGTTGCAAGCACCATGGGATTCACCGCAGTGGACGGACTGATGATGGGCACACGCTGCGGAACGATCGATCCCGGCATGCTGGTGTACCTGATGGACGAATACAAGTTGGATGCACGCGCGATCGAGGACCTTATCTATCGCAAGTCGGGTCTGCTGGGGGTATCCGGGATTTCGTCGGATATGCGAACCCTACGGGCTTCCCCGGAGCCGACGGCGGCAGAAGCGATCGCGCTCTTTGTATATCGGATCGTCAGGGAGATAGGGTCCCTTGCCGCCGCCTTGGGTGGTCTTGACGCACTCGTCTTTACCGCTGGAATCGGCGAGCACGATGCGGCAACACGCGCCGAGGTGGCGGTGGGTTGTGCCTGGCTTGGCCTGCAAATTGACAAGTCACGAAATCAAAAAGGAACCTGCCGGATCAGTGCGGATCATTCGGCGATACCCGCCTGGGTCATCCCGACCGACGAGGAGCGCATGATTGCGCGCCACACCTCGGCGATCCTGGGCCTCGCTTCGACTGGGCGACAATGAACGTTATTAGTAAGATGGACCAGGGAGGAGAAGCCATGTCAAAAGACGTACCGGTCCTTTCCGTAGCAGCCCTGTTCGCGCAACGCGAGGCGACACGCCTGCGGGACAAGGAGGCCGAGGAGCAACTCAAGCGGAAAAACCAGGAAGAAATTAGCGCGTTCAAGCAGCGGCTCGAGGACTTTCAGGTTACGGAGGCGCATTTAGAGGCGGTCCTCAGCAGGATCAGGCGCGCCTTCGAGCGACGCGAGAATGAATTGATGCTGACGTCGTTCCCGAGCAGCTTCTGCAGCGACAACGGCAGGGCGATCACCAACGCCGGCGCCCCACCCATAACCAAGCGCGACCCCAAGCAAGCGAAGCCCGACGAGGAACCCGAATGGCTGGCCACGCTTCCGGCTGGCGCCCGCCGTGTCTACGATTACTGGAAGGTGAACCTCAAGCCGGGCGGATTCAATTTCAGCGCTCGCATTATGAACTACCCTGGCGGAATGCCCGGTGATGTAGGCCTGTTCTTCTCGTGGCCCAAAAGCACCATGGAACTACAATCCTGAATTCAGAGGCGCGAGTTTGCAAACAACGCCATGAAGAAGGCGAAAAGGAGTCATAACAATGACGCCCAGGATCCGACTGCTTCGGACAGCAAGCTGAAGTTCGAGGATTATGAACGCGAGCTGGCCTCGCTTCATATCGAACTGGTCAAACTGCAACAATGGACTGTCCATAAGGGCTTGACAGTTTGCGTGGTCTTCGAGGGAAGAGACGGCGCCGGTAAGGGCGGGGCCATCAAGGCAATTACCGAGCGCGTCAGTTTGTCGTGCCGCGCCCCGCACGCCGCGTGCAATCATCCCGGCCACTTGTTCACGCAGGATCCCGATGATCTGCTCCTCGGTGAACCGGCACTCCCTAATTGTCTGTCTCACTCGGTGGCGAACTCTATCCAAAACCGGAGGAGTTTGCGGGGTTCAGGTCAAGGCTGCTCCCTCTTTGCTGGCCGTCGTGCTATAATGACAGCGGAAGGGCCTCGCTATGACTGACAACCGCACGGACGCCATCAAGGCGCTCTATCAGCAGGCATTCCGAGACTTCGGCTCGGTTGCCCTTTGGAACATGCGTCCGATCAAAGACCCGACACCCGCGGACGCGCTGGCGATTACCGCCGCGTTGCGCACGCATGGCCGCATGGATGGGCGGCGGCTCGCGGAGCAGATCGAAGAGCTTTGTCGTGCCCATCAGTAGGTTTCAGGCGGGTGTGCTGCACCTGCTGGCGGCGCAGCGCAGCCCCGACAGCTACATCGCGGGCGGCATCGCCATCAACCGACAAGGCCCGCGCTTCTCGGACGACATCGACATTTTTCATGATTCCGCCGCTCGACAGGACGCCGCCGTCACGGCGGACGAGGCCGCACTCGCCGCCGCCGGTTATGCCATCACATGGCCGCCCAACCAACGCACCGGGAAGCACGAGGCGACCATCGAAAGAGCGGGCGAGCAGATGCAGCTTGAGTGGGTGACGGACTCCGCTTTCCGCTTTTTTCCGACGCAGCCGGACGAGTTATTCGGTTATGTGCTGCACCCGGTTGATCTTGCCACCAACAAGGCATCGGCGGCGGCAGATCGCCGCGTGCCGCGCGACGTCGTTGATCTTGTCACCATCCACGAAAATATTCTGCCGCTTGGGGCCGTGGTCGCGGCGGCGGTCGGGAAATTCCCCGGTACCACGCCGGAAGAAATGCTGGCGGAGATCACGCGGCACAGCCGGTTTACGGCCGAAGAATTTCAGGTGTTGGCGACCGAGCAGCCGATTGACGTGCGTGGTTTGCATCGCCGAATCCGCCGCATGATCGAAGATGCCGAGGACTTCATCGCCAGGCTGCCGAGCGATGCCGTGGGGGTGGTGTTTCTGGACCGCGGCATCCCCGTGCAGCCCGATGTGAAGGCGCTGGACAGGTATCAGCGCAACCCCGGCGCACCGGCTGGCGTGTGGCCGACCTCGCCCGACATCGCCCGCGCGATGCTTGAACGCTATGGCAAACCGAAGCCTTAGCGGCTCGTGGAGGCAAGACTCTCGGCGAGACGCGCTTTGAAGCGCTTCCTGAGCTTGATTTCGGCGCTGAGTCCGTGTGCCAACGAGGGCGGCCCACCAGGTTTCCGAACGCGGGCGACCGTGCCATGGTCGGCTGCCGAGCAGAAGGACCGCGCACAATGATCACGCTCTATGGGATGGGCAGCCCCAACGTCGTCAAGATCTACATCGCGCTCGAGGAACTCGGTCTGCCTTACAACGCCCGCCCGGTCGATGTATTCGCCGGCCAGCAGTTCGACCCGTCGTTCCTGCGGCTCAACCCGCTCGCCAAGGTGCCCGTCATCACCGATGCGGAGGGGCCGGGCGGCAAGCCGATCAACGTGTTCGAATCCGGCGCCATCCTGCTGTACCTCGCCGACAAGGCGCAGCGTCTGCTGCCCGCCGATCCGGCCGCGCGCGTGGAGGCGATCCAGTGGATGATGGTGCAGATGACCAATCTCGGGCCGATGTGCGGGCAGCTTGTGCATTTCAAGCGGTTCGCGCCGGCGGGCAACGACTATGCGCTCAGCCGCTACGCGACGCAGGTCCACAAGCTGTTCGAGCTTTATGACCAGCGGCTTGCCGGCACGCCCTGGGTGGGCGGCGCGGAGTACGGCATCGCCGACATCGCCGCGTTTCCCTGGCTGCGCAACGGCGCCATGCTGATCGGCGACGCCGCCGCCGGTTTCGCCAACGTGCAGCGCTGGGTCCAGACGATCGCCGCCCGGCCGGCGGTGCAGCGGGCTCTGGCCGCGGTGGACAAGGTGCGTGCCGAGACCACCGCGTTCGACAAGGCCAGCGCCGACAACCTCGATCGGCTGTTCGGACGCGGACAGTTCGCCGCGGCCTGATCGGGCATGTCCGGCCAACCGACCACGCCCTGGCAGGCAGCCGTCTATGCCGCGCTGAAAGCCGCGCGCATCACCCAGATCGGCTACGTGCCGGACGCCGGCCACGCCCACCTGATCACGGCGGCGGAGGCCGATCCCGCCATGCACGCGATCGTGCTGACCACCGAGGAAGAAGGCATCGCGCTGGCGGCCGGCGCCTGGCTCGGCGGCCAGCGCGCGGCGCTGCTGATGCAGTCCTCCGGCGTTGGCAACTGCATCAACATGCTGTCGCTGCCGGTGAACTGCCGCATGCCGTTCCTGACCCTGGTGACCATGCGGGGCGAATGGGGCGAGTTCAATCCGTGGCAGGTGCCGATGGGGGCTGCCACCCCGCGCCGTGCTGGCAGCCGCCGGCGTGCACGTGCACCGGGCCGACCGACCGGACGAAGCCGCCGAAACCGTTGCCGCCGCCGCGGCGCTGGCGTTCGACAGCGCGGTGTCCGTGGCGGTGCTGTTCGGCCAGCGCCTGATCGGCGACGAAAGTGTTCGTGCAATGACCCGCACGGGCCACAACGAGGGCACCCTGGATCGCCGAGCCGTCGCCGCCGCCCTGCTGCGAGACCCCGGCGATTTGCTGGTCGTCACCGGCCTGGGCGCCGCCACCTACGATGCCGGAGCGGCCGGCGACCGGCCGCTGAACTTCTATCTCTGGGGCGCCATGGGCGGTGCGGCCATGATCGGCCTTGGCCTCGCACTTGCGCAGCCGCGGCGCCGCGTTCTGGTGCTCACCGGCGATGGCGAGATGTTGATGGGGATTGGTTCGTTGGCCACGATCGCCGCCGCCGGGGCGCCGAACCTGGCGATCGCCGTGCTCGACAACGCGCGGTTCGGCGAGACCGGGGCGCAGGCCAGCCACACCGGCCTGACCACCGATCTTGCGGCGGTCGCGGCGGCCTGCGGCTGGGCGGCAACGGCGACAGCACGCAGCATGCCAGAGGTGGAAGCGCTGCGGCTCCGGCTGCGGAGCGAGGCGGTGTTCGCGGTAATCCGGATTTCGCCGGAGGAAAAACCCCGCTTCCTGCCGCCCCGCGATGGGGCGTACTTGGCCGACCGGTTTCGCAGGGCGCTCGGCGCCGCCGAATTCTGAACCGGCGCCGCCACAGTGACCCACTTCTCCCGCTCGCGGGAGAGATCGTCGCGCGGAGCGCGGCGGGTGAGGGCACGCGGCACCGCCCTCATACCGCCCTCATACGGAACGCGTCGCGATCCGTGACGCCGGACCGGCGCATTCTGTATCGGCGTGTAACCGTGCTTGCCCGTTTCGCTCCGATCCGGCATTTCAGGCTGGCGTCCACGCCCGGCATCCCGGAAGATGCCCGGCCGGCGTGTCACGTCGGATTAACGGTCATCGGACGCAGGGAAGACCCGGGGCGAGTGAAGATAACGCTGGGACCGCGTAGCGCGCGGACAATCGGACGTCTGGTGGCGCTTGCCGTCGCCGGCGCAGCGGCCGGGGCGTTGGTTGCCACGCATCCCTCAGCCGCGCAGTCGCCGGCTGGCCAGGCTGCCGCGACGGATGCGGTACCGGTCACCACCGCGACCGCCAGGCGAGTGGATTTTCCGGTCAACCTCACCGGTCTTGGCGCGGTGCAGGCATTGAGCGCGGTGCTCATCCGTGCGCGGGTGGACGGCATGCTCATGCGCGTTCCGGTCGCCGAAGGCCAGGACGTGAAGCAGGGCGATGTCATCGCGGTGATCGATCCGCGCCCCTATCAGGCGACGCTCGACCAGACCATGGCGAAGAAGCAGCAGGACGAGGCGCAGCTCGCCAACGTCCGGCGCGACCTTGCCCGCACCAACTCGCTGGTCAAGCAGGACTATGCCTCGCGGCAGACGCTCGACACCCAGCAGGCGCAGGTCGATCAGCTCATCGCCGCAGATCGCCGGGGACCAGGCTTCGATCGAGGCGGCGCAGCTCAATCTGAGCTATTGCTACATCACCTCGCCGATCGACGGCCGGGTCGGGCTGCGCCAGGTCGATCCTGGCAACCTGATCCATGCCGCGGACGCGACCGGCATCGTGTCCATCACCCAGATGCAGCCGATCGCGGTGACCTTTACCCTGCCGCAGGAGGACCTGCCCCGGATCATCGCGGCGATGGGGCAGCGGAAGCTTCCGGTCACGCGCTTATGCCAGCGACGGCAAGACCGCGCTGGGCAGCGGCGAACTGCTGACGATCGACAACACGATCGACGCCAGCACCGGGACCATCAAACTGAAGGCGGTATTTCCCAACACCAAAAGCCAGCTCTGGCCGGGCCAGTTCGTCAACGCGTCGCTGCTGGTCGATACCGAACCGGGGGTGCTGACGGTGCCCTCGATCGCGGTGCAGCACGGGCCGAGCGGTCTGTTCGTGTATCTGGTCAAGCCGGACTCGACGGTCGCCAGCCAGCCGGTCAGCGTGACCACGGATAACGGCCAGGTCGCGGTGATCGCGCAGGGGCTGAACGCCGGCGCCGAAGTGGTGACGGACGGGCAGTCCCGGCTGCAGAACGGCAGCCGGGTTGCCCGAGAGACCCCGCAGGCGATCGCCGCGGCCGGTGGCAGTTGAGCGGGCAGGGGAGACGAACGCGCCGATGAGCATTTCGACCCCGTTCATCCGCCGGCCGATCGGCACTTCATTGGTGATTGCCGCGCTGGTGCTGGTCGGCATCGCCGCCTATCCGTTCCTGCCGGTGGCGCCGCTTCCGCGGGTCGATTTCCCGACCATCCTGGTCAACGCGAAATTCCCCGGCGCCAGTCCGGAGACCATGGCGAGCACGGTGGCGCAGCCGCTGGAGCGGCAGTTCGCGCAGATCCCCGGCATCTCGCAGATGACCTCGGTCAGCGTGAACGGCCAGTCGCAGATCGTCATCCAGTTCGACCTCGACCGCAACATCGATGCCGCCGCCGGCGACGTGCAGGCGGAGATCAATGCAGCCAACGGCCAGTTGCCGAAGAACCTGCCGTCCGCGCCGACGTACTGGAAGGTCAATCCGTCGGACAGTCCGATCCTGATCCTGTCGGTGCAGTCCGACGAGGTACCGATGATCCAGGCGGACGATTACGCCGACAACATTCTGAGCCAGCAGATCTCGCAAATCGCCGGCGTGGCGCAGGTCTATATCGGCGGCGAGCAGAAGCGCGCGATCCGGGTGCAGATCGATCCCGCCAAGCTGGCCGCCATGGGCATGACGCTGGAAGACGTCCGAATGGCGCTGGTGAACGCCACGGTCAACGCGCCGAAAGGCGTCATCGACAGCCAGCACCGGCAGTTCACGCTGTATGCCAACGACCAGCTCACCAAGGCCGGCGAGTACGACAACGTCATTCTGGCCTACAAGAACGGCGCGCCGGTGCGCGTGCGCGACATCGGCCGGGCGGTCGATGGGCCGGAGAACAACACGCTCGCCGGCTGGCAGAACGGCAAGCGCGGCATCATCCTGCTGGTGTTCAAGCAGCCCGGCGCCAACGTGATCGACACGGTGGAGCGCATCAAGCAGGCGCTGCCGCGGCTGGAAGCCTCCATCCCGCCGTCGATTCACGTCAACGTCGTGATGGATCGGACGCTGACGATCCGCGCCTCGGTGTCCGACGTGCAGTTCACGCTGCTGCTGTCGGTCTGCCTGGTCACCATGGTGATCTTCATCTTCCTGCGCAGCGTCTGGGCCACGGTGATCCCCGCCATCACCGTGCCGGTGGCGCTGATCTGTACGTTCGCGGCGATGTTCCTGCTCGATTTCAGCCTGGACAATCTGTCCCTGATGGCGCTGACCATCGCGGTCGGCTTCGTCGTGGACGACGCCATCGTGATGCTGGAGAACATCTACCGGCACATCGAAGACGGCATGAAACCGATGGAGGCGGCGCTGAAGGGCGCCGGGGAGATCGGCTTCACCATCGTGTCCATCAGCCTGTCGCTGGTGGCGGTATTCATCCCGCTGCTGCTGATGGGCGGCATCGTCGGGCGGCTGTTCCGCGAGTTCGCCATGACGGTGACCATCGCGGTGATGATCTCGGCCTTCGTTTCGTTGACGCTGACGCCGATGATGTGCTCGCGGTTCCTGCGCCACCACGAAGGCGGGCACGGTTTCGCTGTATCGGGTGATCGAGGCGTTCTTCGTCGGCCTGCTGGCGTTCTACCGGCGCACGCTGGACATTGCGCTGCGGCACCGCTTCATCACCCTGCTGACCTTTCTCGGCACTGCCGCGCTGACGGTGTTCCTGTACATCGACATCCCCAAGGGATTCTTCCCGTCGCAGGATACCGGCGTGGTGTTCGGCGTCAGCGAGGGCGCGCAGGACGTCTCGTTCAAGGAGATGTCGCGCATCCAGACGAAGCTGGATGAAATCGTCGCCGCGGACCCGGACGTGGCGGCCTATGGGGCGACCGTGGGCTCCGGTATCGGCAGTCAGACGGTGAACAACGGCCGCATTTATATCGCGCTGAAGCCGTGGGACCAGCGCGTCGGCGGCAGCGCGCAGGACTTCATCAACCGGATCCGCCCCAAGCTCGCGGCCGTGCAGGGCGGGCAGTTGTTCCTGCAGGCCGCTCAGGACATCCGCGTGGGCGGCCGGCTGTCGAAGACCGAATTCCAGTACACGCTGCAGGACGCCGATCTTGCCGAGCTCTATCAGTGGGCGCCGAAGGTGCTGGAAAAGCTGAAAAGCCTGCCGATGCTGCGTGACGTCACGACGGACCAGCAGATGTCCGGCATGACCACGACACTGACGATCGACCGCGACCAGGCATCCCGCTTCGGCATCCAGCCGCAGGTGATCGACGACACGCTGTACGATGCGTTCGGCCAGCGGCAGATCACCCAGTACTTCACCCAGATCAACTCCTATCACCTTGATCCTGGAAGTGATGCCGGGCCAGGCCAGCGATGTGGATACGCTGAACAAGCTGTATGTGCATTCCTCCACCGGCGCGACGGTGCCGCTGTCGGCGTTCGTCAAATGGACCACGGCGCCGGTGCAGCCGCTGGCGATCAGCCATCAGAGCCAGTTCCCGGCGGTGACGATCTCATTCAACCTGGCGAAGGGCGCGGCCTTGGGTCAGGCGGTCGATGCGATCACCACGGCGATGAACCAGATGCGCGTGCCGGTCGCCGTGCGGGGCACCTTCCAGGGCACCGCGCAGGCGTTCCAGTCGTCGCTGTCGAGCCAGCCATACCTGATCGCGGCGGCGCTGATCACCGTGTACATCATTCTGGGCGTGCTGTATGAGAGCTACATTCTGCCGCTGACCATCCTGTCCACGCTGCCCTCGGCCGGGGTGGGCGCGCTGCTGATCCTGATGCTGGCGCACTACGAACTGTCGGTGATCGCGCTGATCGGCATCATCCTGCTGATCGGCATCGTCAAGAAGAACGGCATCATGATGGTGGATTTCGCCATCACGGCGGAGCGGCGCGACGGGCTGTCCCCGCAGGAGGCGATCCGTCAGGCCTGTCTGCTGCGGTTCCGGCCGATCCTGATGACCACCATGGCGGCCATGCTGACCGGCTTGCCGCTGATGCTGGGCCATGGCGCCGGGTCGGAGCTGCGCCGGCCGCTCGGCTTTGCGATGGTGGGCGGCTTGGCGCTGTCGCAGGTGCTTACGCTTTACACCACGCCGGTGATCTATCTTTATCTCGACCGCCTGCAGCACTGGGTGGCGCCGCGGCGTCAGCGGATGCCGGCCCTGGCGGCGAAGATGGGGGTGGCCGGGGATTGAACGCGCCCGATGGGACGCCGGGGTCGGTGCTCGATGCGCGTGCGTTGCCCGGCCGATTCTACACCTCCGCCGACGTGTTCCGTGCCGAGATGGAGCACATCCATCTGCGCACCTGGTTTTTCGTCGGCCTTGCCGGCGAATTGCCGGACCCGGGCGATTACCGCGCCATCGATACCGTCGGCGGCCCGGCGATCCTGGTGCGTGGCGAAGACGCCGTGCTGCGCGCCTTCGCGAATTGCTGCCGCCATCGCGGCTCCTTGCTGCTGACGGACAGCGGTCGGGCCCGCGCCATCCGCTGCCCGTATCATGCCTGGGCGTACCGGCTCGACGGGTCGCTGCTGGCCGCGCCGGCGATGGAGCGGACCGCCGGGTTCGACAAATCGGCGCACGGGCTGGCGCCGATCCGGCTGGAACAATGGCAGGGTCTGGTGTTCCTGAACTTCGACCCAGCCGCCCCGCCGCTGCTGGAGCAGCTTGGCGACTTGCCGGAGACGCTCGGCTGTTACCGGTTCGACGACATGGCCTGCACCTGGCGGCACGAGATCGAATGCCGTTGCAACTGGAAGATGCTGGTCGAGAATGCCCTGGAAGCCTACCACACCGGCACTGTGCACGCCGCCACCGTGGGCCCGCAACGTGAGGCGGTGGTCCCCACGCGGGGCGACTGGCTGTGTCTGCAGGTGCTCAGCGATACCAGCATAGCGGTGCTGTCCGACCGTCCGCCGTTCCCGCCGATCCCAGGCCTGTCGGTTCAGGCGCAGCGGGGCACGTATTTCACGATGATCCTTCCGACCAGCCAACTCGCGTGCGCCCAGGATTGCATGTGGTGGCTCGCTGTGCGGCCGGTGGCGCCGGATCGCACGGTGCTGTCGCTTGGCGGCTGCTTCCCGCGCAGCACGACCGCCCGGCCGGGCTTTGCCGCCGAAGCGGACCCTTATTACGAACGTTGGCGCCGCGTTGCCGAGGAGGATGTCGGCATACTGGAACACCAGCAGCGCGGGGTGTCATCGATCCTGTACCGTCCCGGGCGGCTATCCTGGCGGGACGATCTGGCTCATGCGGTGCATCGCTGGGTGCTGGCGCGGCTGCCCGAGGGGATCGTGGACTGAACCGTGGCGACAGCGTTTGCGCCCGGTGATCGGGCGGCGGAGATCGCAGGGGCACAGATCGCGGGGCTCAGGCGCACCGGGGCGCATCATCCGAACGTGACCGGCCGGCGGGCTGCCACCGCCGGAGCACCTGCCGTAGCATTGCGCCTATCGTTCGACCCTTACCCCCGATCCTCTTCCACGAGGCAAGGGGGAACAGATCTCCTGTGGAGGCGTCCATGTTCCTGACCCGGCGGCTGGCTGGCATGGTGGCGTGTGGGCTGCTTGTGCTCCTCACGGTCACGCCGGCGCGTGCCGCACCCGCCTGCACCGGCACAGTTGAGCAGATCAGCTTTGCCAACTGGGCCGCCGCCGAAACCGCCACCGCGAAGGAGGTCGGCGCCGCGATTGCCGCCTTCGAGCAGCAGAACCCGTGCATCGAGATCAAGACAATCGCGATCCCGTTCGCCGAGATGGTCAGTCAGCTCACCGTCATGACCCTCGGCGACAACACGCCTGACGTGATGGAACTGTCGAGCGGCATGCCGCAGGCGCTGGCGGCGCAGGGGGCACTGGCGGATCTTCGCCACGACGCCGCATCGATGATCGACGACATCCAGCCAGGGATCCGTGAGGACGGCGAATACCAGGGCAAGCTGGTTGCGCTGCCGCTGTCGCTGACGCCTCACGGGTTCTGGTACGACAAGGGGCTGATGCAGCAGGCCGGACTGGATGCGTCCAGGCCTCCGCAGACGGTGGCCGAGCTCGACAGCGACATGCAGGCGATCAAGGCGAAGCTGCCGAAGGCGTATCCGTTCGCCATGATGACGGCGAAGGGTGCCTATGCGGTGGTGAACATGTGGCCGTGGCTGGAAGTGGTACTGCAAGACACCGCCAATGGAACACGGCCGCCTTGGCTGGACGCAGCCGTGCGTCGAGCAGGCGTTCGGTTGGTTCCAGATGATGGCCAAAAAGGGCTGGATGCCGGTTGGCAACAACATGAAGGACAACCGCCAACTGTTTGCCACCAATCAGGTGGCGTTCACCATCGACGGGCCGTACATGCGCGGGATCGTCGGGTCGATCAATCCGGCCTATGCCGGGAACCCGGCGTTCGCTGAGCGGTTCGCCGCGGCCAAGGTTCCGGTTGGCCCGGCGGGTGAATCGCGCACCGCGATCGACATCCACCAGATCGGGCTCAGCGCGCACAGCCAGCATGCAGCGGCAGCCTGGAAGTTCGTGCAGTTCATGGTGTCGAGCCCGGACGATATGCGCGACTTCATCATTCCCGAGGGCGGCATGCCGCCCCTAGTCAGCCTGCAGAAGCAGTTTTCCAAGGAGCTCGACCAGCCGTATCAGCAGGTCTGGATCAACGATATCATCCCGGAGGCGCGGCCGATCCCCTATACGCCCAACTGGTTTCACGCCAGCGACTTCATGGTGAATGCGCTGCAGAAGGTGGTGAACGGCGGCGAGGTCAAGGGCGCGCTGGCAGACCTGGAACGCCAGTTGCAGGGGCTGTTCCCGCACGACCAGCCATAGCGCCAGCCGGTGTTGCGGCGCGACCGGGGGTTTGTGTTCGGCACGCTCGCACCCGCGGTCATCGTGCTGGTGCTGATCTTCCTGTATCCGCTTGGCCGCAGCATCTCCTACAGTTTTACCAACTATAACCTGATAGATCAGACCGACGACTTTGTGGGATTTGCCAACTACCGCCAACTGTTTGCCGATCCGACCTTCTACACCGCGCTGATCAATACGCTGGCACTTGGCATCTGTCCGGTGATCGGCGGATTCCTGATCGGCTTCGCCCAGGCGCTGGCACTGAACGAAATCAAGATCGGGCGCGGCTTCCTGCGTGGCCTGGCTTTGCTGCCGTGGGTGGTTCCGCAGGTGGTGGTCGCGTTCCTGTTCCTGTTCATGTACAACCCGAGCGTTGGCGTGTTCAACGTGATGCTGCACGATGTCGGCCTGATCGGCGCCTACCAGCCCTGGCTGGCGCATCCGGCGACCGCACCGACGGCGGTCGTGCTGGCCTATATCTGGAACGAGACGCCGTTCTTCATGCTGATGCTACTGGCCGGGTTGTCGGCGATCCCGCAGGAGCTGATCGAGGCGAGTTCGCGTCGATGGCGCCGGCTGGTGGCAGCGACTGCGCTATATCATCATCCCCAGCCTACGCCGCATCATCGCCATCAGTACCATCCTGATGGTGATCTGGAATTTCAACAATTTCAGCATCATCTGGCCGTTGACCGAAGGCGGGCCGGTGAACTGGACGCTAACCTTCTCGGTTTGGGTGTACCGCCAGGCGTTTCAGAATTTCGATCTCGGCTATGCCGCCACCATCGGGGTACTATGGCTGCTGCTGCTGATGGCGGTGACCGCAATCTATATCCGCGTGCTCGGCGGCAGCGACGCGGCGGTATGAGACCGGGTTCCTCGCCCGGGCCTCGGTCGGCTTTGCAGCGCAAGCCCGCAAGGCGAGGGGGCACAGGTTCCCGGCACCGCAGGCTAGTGAAGCCGATCGGCCTGGCCGCGATCGTTACGGTGCTGTTGGCATTCTCGCTGCTGCCGATCGTGTGGATGGCGTTCACCTCGTTCAAGAGCCGCAGCCAGGTGTTCGGCACGCCCGGCGCGCTGCTGCCGAGCCCGTGGACCCTCAGCGCCTATCGCGCGGTGCTGGAGAGCGACTATTTCCTGATCTACTTCAAGAACAGCCTTATCGTGAACATCGCCGCAAGCCTTATCACGGTGGTGCTGGCGACGCTGGCCGGCTACAGCTTCTCGCGATTCCGCATTCCCGGAAAATCGGCGCTGATGCTGTTCATTCTGGCGATGCAGATGTTCCCGTCCACCGTGCTGCTGATCGCGCTGTATGTCGTGTTCCGCCACGTGCATCTGCTGAACACGTACACCGCGTTGATCCTGTCATTCGTCACTCACGGCCTGCCGTTCAGCATCTGGATGATGCGGGGCTTTGTCGATGCCGTGCCGGCGGATGTGGAGGAAGCGGCGATGATCGACGGCGCCAACCGGCTGCAGGTGCTAATTTACGTCGTGGTGCCGATGATATCGCCGGGAATGATCGCGGTTGGGCTGTTCGGGTTCCTGGCCGGATGGAACGATCTGGTGTGGGCGCTGACCCTGACCACCACGCCGTCGATGCGGCTGATCCCGCCGGGATTCGTCGCCACCTGGGTTGGGCAATTCGAGACGTACTGGAACCAGTTGATGGCGGCGTCGATGATGGTAAGTTTGCCGACCATGCTGGTATTCGCGTATCTGCAGCGGTATCTGGTGCAAGGGCTGACCGCGGGGGCGGTGAAGGGATAGTCACCTTTTGCGCCCCGGCGCGCGACCTCTCCCGCAAGCGGGAGAGTTGGAGTTCACTTGATCTGCGTGCGGTGCATGATACGACGCGCCGTGGCGTCGAACGGATCGCGCCGGTGCATCGTGCAGCGGTTGTCCCACAGCACCAGGTCGCCGACCTGCCAGCGATTGTACCAGGTGAGCTCGTCGCGCGTGGCGTGCTGCCAGAGTTCATCCAGCAGCGCTTCGGATTCCGCGAGCGGCAGGCCTTCTATGTAGGCGTTTCGTCGCCGGCCGAGATACAGCGCGATGCGCCCGGTTTCAGGATGGGTGTAGCCGATCGGATGATAGGTACCGGGCGAAACCGTCGGATCATCGGTGGCGGTGACGCCCTCGCGCAGATAGCCGCCGCTGTTGTAGGTGCCGTCGTGCTTCAGCCGCCTTCCCTCGACGCGATGCTTCAGTGCCGCCGGCAACTCGTCCCAGGCGCGGTACATGTTGCAGAAGCCGGTGTTGCCGCCGGACGGCGGCACTTCGATCGCGTACAGCACGCTCGCCTTGGGCGGCTGCTCCTGGTACGACATGTCGGTGTGCCAGACCGCCTCGCCGGATACCGAGGCTGCCGATGGTGACGCCGTTCTCGATCACGTTGGAGACCACATACAGCTCGGGATGGCCTTCGACGAAGCGGCGCCCGTTCTCCTGGACCGGCGCCAGGTCCAGCTCGCCCCAGCGGCGGCTGAACCCGATCAGGTCCTCGTCCGACAAGGTCTGGCCGCGGACCAGCAGCACGAGGTTGTCCAGCCAGGCCCGGTGGATCGTGGCGAAGCCGGCGTCGCTGACGTGGCGCAGATCGACCCCGCGGATTTCGGCACCCAGCGCCGGGCCGACGGGCACGACTTCGATCTTGCCGTCGGCCGCCGAGGCGGCCAGGGGAACAGCCAGGGGAACCGACGCGAGGCGGTTAGCGGCGTGGACAGCGATGCGGACATGCGCGGCCTCCCATTCATAGCCGGAATGGGTGTAGGCTATCGCCGGTACAGCGGCAACCGGAGGCAAACTAATGGCGCAAGTCCCCAGCCTCAAACCGCCATCCTGGGTGGCCGAGTTCCGCAGCTTCGTCATGCGGGGCAACGTCATCGACCTGGCGGTCGGCATCGTCATCGGCGTGGCCTTCACCGGCGTCGTGAACAGCCTGGTGAAGGACGTCATCAATCCGGTGATCGGGCTGGCGCTCGGCGGGGTTGATTTTTCCAACTGGTTCTTCCCGTTGAACGGCCAGCACTACGCAACGCTCGCCGCGGCCCAGCAGGCTGGGGCGGCGACGGTGAACGTCGGGCTGTTCATCAACTCCATCATCAATTTCCTGATCGTCAGCTTCGCGATCTTCTGGCTGATCAAGGCGCTGACCCGGCTGCGGCTGCACAGCGACCCGGCCCCGGCGGTCCCGCCGGCGCCAACCCCGACCGAGGCGCTGCTGACCGACATCCGCGACGAATTGCGGGCACGCGCATGAGCGGGACGCTGGCGGGGTGGCTGGCGCGGGCGTGCGTGCTGGCCGCTCCGCTGGCGCTCGGCTCCTGCCAATCGACAACGAACTATCTGTTCGGCGTCGGCGACTGCAAGCTGGAGCGGCTCGGCCAGACGCCGGTGCAAACACAGAACAACCTGGTGCTCGTGGTGGTTCAGGTGAATGGCCATGCCGTTGCGGCTGGTAATCGATACCGGTTCGGAACGTACTTTGCTGAATGCCGCCACCGCATCGCGCATCGGGCTGAAATACGATTTCGACCACGCCACGCGAAGCTGGGGCGTTGGCGGCCCGACCGCGCGTTTCGACTCGAAGGTGGATAATTTCGTCCTCGCCGGGCTACAATGTGCCGCTGCGCACGGTGGCGGTCGGCGATCTGAATGTCACGCCGCTCGCCAACGGCGCCGATACTGGCGCCATTGACGGTGTGCTCGGCACCGACGTGCTGCGGTGGTTCGCCGTGGACCTCGATGCTCCGGATGGACAGATGACACTGTATCGCGCCGAGCCCTGCTGGGTGGCGGCGCCGCCCTGGCCGGGTCCGGCGGTCCAGTTGGCCGGCGTGCGGGTCACCCGCCACAGCCTGGAATTCCCCCGCCGGCTGCTGCTTCCGATCGAGCTGGATGGCGTCTCCAGCCTGGCGCTGCTGGACACCGGCTCGCAGTCCAGCGCGGTCACGCTGGCCCTGGCCGATCGGGTCGGCGTGTCCGAGAAGGCGCTGAAGGCCGATCCGTCGATCGTGCTCAGCGGGGTCGGGCCGGAGGCGGTCACGGTGCCGCTGCACCGCTTCCGCAGCATCCGGGTGGGCAACTGGGTGGCGGACGATCCGGTGCTGCCGGTGCTCGATCTGCCGCATGAGATCGAGCAGCGGCCGGAGGTTACCGGATCGGCTTTGGCAGGGGCTGGTCGGGCAGGATTTCCTGCATGGCCACCGGCTCTGGTTCTCATTGGCGGGATGGCAGGTTTTTGTTTCGCCGCCGGCGGTTGCCGCCCGGTGAGCAAGGTTGAGTGCGGCCGTCGATGATCGGGTCGGATCCCCGGCGAACACGCTTGTCGATCCCCCGGTTGCACCAGATTTCTGGCAATCCGGTGAACCGGGGAATATCATCCGGTGAGCACCGCTCGCGCAGACCACCCGCCGGGCACGTGCAGGAGACCGACCTATGTGCGGCATAACCGGCATTTTCGATCCGGACAGCACTGCCAGGATCGACACCGACCTGCTGCGGCGCATGACCGACGATCATCCGCCACCGCGGCCCCGACGGCGACGGGTTCCATGTCGAACGGGGCGTCGGGCTTGGCCACCGGCGGCTGGCGATCATCGATCCCGCCTCCGGCCAGCAGCCAATGTACAACGAGGACGCCTCGGTCGCCATCGTGTACAACGGCATGATCTACAACTACCAGGAACTGCGCCCGGACCTGCAGGCGCGCGGCCATATCTTCCGCACCCGCTGCGACACGGAGACGATCATCCACGCCTGGGAGACCTGGGGGCCGGACTGCCTGCAACGGCTGGACGGGTTCTTCGCCTTCGCCCTGTGGGACCGCAACCGCCGGACGCTGTTCCTGGCGCGCGACCGGATGGGCAAGAAGCCGATCTACTACGCCACCCTGCCGGACGGCCGCTTCGTCTTCGGATCGGAAATGGCGGCATTGACCGCGGTCCCGGGTCTGGCGCGGACCATCAGCCCCACCGCGGTGGAGGATTTCTTCGCCTACGGCTACATCCCCGATCCCGCCTCGATCTACCAGGAAGTCCGCAAACTTCCGGCGGCGCACTATCTCCTGCTGCGGCATGGTGAAGCCAAGCGGGGCGACCCGATTCCGACCCCGCGCCGCTACTGGCGCCCGGCGGTCGAGCCGCGGGCCATCACTGAGACCGAGGCCGTCGCGGAACTCACGCAACGGCTGACCGCCAGCACCGCAAGCCGGCTGATCGCCGACGTGCCGCTCGGCGCCTTCCTGTCTGGCGGGGTGGATTCCAGCGCGGTGGTCGCCGCCGCGGCCCGGCTGCGGGATGGGCTGGACACCTTCACCATCGGCTTTGCCGGCGCCGAGGACGAGACGCCGTACGCCGAGATGGTTGCCCGCCGCTACGGCACCACGCAGCACAATGAGGCAGCGGCGGCGATCGACTACATCGACGCCGCCCGCCAACAGGGGCGCATCTTCGGGGAGCCGTTCGGCGACCAGTCCTCGGTGCCGACCTTCCTTGTGTCCGCGCTGGCCCGGCGGCACGCGACGGTGGCGATTTCCGGCGATGGCGGCGACGAGGTGTTCGCCGGCTATCGCCGCTACCGCTGGCACAGCCTGGTGGAATCGGCACGGGCTGTACTGCCGTCTCGCGTGCGGCGCAGCCTGGTCGGGCGGTTGGCGCGGGTCTATCCGAAGCTCGACCGGGCGCCGCAATGGCTGCGCGCCAAGCACACGCTGACCGAACTCAGTCTGGACAGCGCGATGGGCTATTACCGAACCATCGCGCGGGTGCACGACGAACGCCGCCGGGCGTTGTTTTCCCCAGGCCTGGAAGCCGC
Source organism: uncultured Pseudomonadota bacterium (assembly GCA_963764525.1). Taxonomy (GTDB): domain Bacteria; phylum Pseudomonadota; class Alphaproteobacteria; order Acetobacterales; family Acetobacteraceae; genus DATDIC01. The sequence continues at coordinate 69,957 of CAVXTC010000038.1, forward strand.
GCTGGACGGCCACGACCCGAGCGCGCGCATCCCGGCGCTGATGGAGGAAAGCGGGTCGGACGATCCGCTGGTGCAGGCGCAATATGTCGATATCAACACCTGGTTGGTGGGCGACATCCTGACCAAGGTGGACCGCGCCAGCATGGCGAACTCGCTCGAGGTGCGGGCGCCGCTGCTGGATTACCGGTTGGTTGAATGGGGGCTTTCGCTGCCGTCCTCACTGAAGCTGCGCGGCAAGGAAGGCAAATACGTGCTGAAGCGCGCGCTGGAGCCGCTGCTCCCCAATGACGTGCTGTATCGCCGCAAGCAGGGCTTCGCGACGTCGCTGGCCGGGCTGTTCCGCCGCGAAACCGGCCGGCTGCGCAGCCGGCTCCAATCGGAGCTGATGCTGGATTGCGGGCTGTTCGAAGCGGGCGCGATCGGCCAGTTGCTGGATGAACATCAATCGACACGGTTCGATCACAGCATGGCCCTATGGCACCTGCTGGTGTTCGAGGGCTTCCTGGCGTCCGAGATGCCCGGGGTCGCACTGGCCGAGCCGGCGATAGCCGTACCGGCATAACCGGCCCATGGCCGAGCGGCCGGAGCCGGAACGGAACGACCGGTATTCCCGCGAAAGCGGGACTCCACGCCACCGATCGCAATAGCGGAGCAACCATGGGTCGCCGCTCTCCCCGAACCCGCGACTGCCTCGGTGGTCATTGCCGGCGAAGGCCGGCAACCCACGTCTTTGCGGTGAAAGGATGGCATGGATGCCCGGCCCTATCCTGTCCTCGGGCCGGACCCGTCGGCCGGGCATGACGGCATTCCATGGCGCACTCTCAAGGGCTCCGGGTATCAGATCGCCGAAGATAACAAACGCCAGAGACTGCCGTTCGCAGTGTCCCGCCGAGGTCCGCATAATCGGCAAACCAGGATCACACCCGCTTGCCGCGACCGCCCGCTCGCCCTAACTGATCGCGCCATGAACAGCGACACCGAAAATACCACCAGCACGCCGTCCGTCGACGGCGTCGAACAGACCCCGCGGACCCAGGAAGAGCTCATGCAGGTCGCCACCGCGCGCATTGCCGCGCTGGAGGCGGAACGGGACGAGTTCAAGGACCGCTGGATGCGCGCCGAGGCCGAGATGGCCAATGTGCGCGCCCGGTCCCGCCGCGAGGTCGACGAAACCCGGCAATACGCGGTGCAGAAGTTCGCCGCCGACGTCGTTGAAGCGGCCGAGAATTTGCGCCGTGGCCTCGATAGCCTGCCCAGGCCCGAACCGGGTCAGCCCGAGATCATCGGCCGGCTGCGTGACGGGATCGAGGGCGTCGAGCGCAGCTTCCTCGCGGTGCTGGAGCGCAACGGCATCCGCAAGGAGGATCCGACCGGCCAGCCCTTCGACCCCAATCTTCATCAGGCCATGGCCGAGCAAGAGAGCGCGGCCCATCCGCCCGGGACGGTGATCCAGGCCTGGACCCCCGCCTGGACGCTGCACGGGCGGCTGCTGCGCCCGGCCATGGTGGCGGTGAGCAAGGCCCCGGCGGTGGAGATCGAGCCTCCCGCCGAGCCTCGGGGCCGATGAACACCACGGCCTGATCGCGATCGACCTGACACAGGGAATCGGCGGCGGAGCCGATCCCTCGAATTTGGACCATTGGCTGCGACCTATGCCTGTCCGGCCGCGTCCAGGAGGAGCTTCGTGATCGTATCGGGGTGGGAGATCAGCGAGAGGTGGCTCGCCTTAACCTCAATCGTCTTTGCGCCCATCCGCTTCGCCATAAATCGTTCGAGATCAGGATTGATCGTTCGATCTTCGGTGGACACGGCGTACCAACTCGGCTTCGACCGCCAGGCCGCGTGGGTCGTCTTGCCGGCGAGTAACGTTCGTCGGAACGGACTTTGAACCGCATAAAGCACGCGGGCCTTTGCCGCCGGCAGGTCGCCGGCGAAGTCGTTCAGGAAAGCCGCCTCACTGAGCTGCCCGTAATCGCCGGACCAGACGATACCGGCGGAGGCCGGCGGTGTCGGGAATCGCTGCGCCAGCGCCGTGTAGTCCTCGCCCGCATCAGGAGCCCGCGCCGCGACATAAACGAGTGCGGCAACCTTGGGATCGACGCCGGCTTCGGTGACGATCATGCCAGAAAAGGAATGTCCTACCAGCACCGTCGGGCCATCCTGTAGCGCCAGCGCGCGCTGCGTCGCCGCCACGCTTTCTTCCAGCGTGGTCAAAGGACTTTGCACAGCCGTGGCGCTGATGCCTGCCGCTTGAAGCCGTGCGATGACTTCGGACCAGCATGACCCGTCTGCAAACAGCCCATGGACGAGGACGACGTTGCGTACTTCGGAGCCGGCTGTGCATTGGCGGCGCGGTGAAGCAATGGGCTCGCTGCGCTGATGGCAGTCAGGGACGCCACGAAGGTGCGACGATCCATCAGATTTGTCCCGTACAGACAGAGACACAGAATCCCACAATTCAGGCCAGTGCGTCCGCTTGGAGCCGGTCGAACCGGTGACACCGGGCTGCTGCATTTAACTCCGGCCTGCAAACCCCTCCCTGGCTTCCGCTCCTGCAAGGAGGGGTGCCGCGTCACAGCGACAGCTTCAGCGGCGCCCCGATCTCGCCCACGATGCCGCGGCGGAACGCCAGTACGCAGACCACGAAGATCGCGCCTTGGGTCACCGTGACCCAGTCGCCGAACTGCGCCAGGTAGTTCTCCATGCCGGTGGTCAGGGCGGCTCCGACCACCGGCCCGAACACCGTGCCCAATCCGCCCAGCAGCGTGGTCAGCACCACCTCCCCGGAGCGCGAGTAATGCACGCCATCCAGTGTGGCGATCCCGAACACGATCGCGGTGGTCGCTCCGGCAATCGCCCGACAGCGCGGTGGAGAGCACGAACGCGATCAGCTTGTAATCGTTGGTGCGGTAGCCCAGGGACGTGGCGCGGGGTTCGTTCTCGCGGATCGCCTTCAGCACCTGCCCGAACGGCGAGTGGATGATGCGATGGACCAGCAGGAAGCCGGCCAGGAAGATGCCGGCGGTCAGCCAGTACATGTTCATGTCGTTGTTCAGCGGGATGAACCCGAACGCATAGCCGCGCGGCACCTGCTGGATGCCGTCCTCGCCGCCGGTGAACGGCGCCTCGATGCAGAAGAAATAGACCATCTGCGCCAGCGCCAGGGTGATCATGGCGAAGTAGATGCCGGACCGCCTGATCGCCAGATAGCCGAGGAACAGCCCCAGGATCGCCCCGGTCGCGCCGCCGATGCCGATGCAGACGATGGCATCCAGGTGCCAGGTCTTCATCGCCCAGGCGGCCAGGTACGCGCCCATGCCGTAGAACGCGGCGTGTCCGAACGACAGCAGGCCGACATACCCGATCATCAGGTTGAACGCGCAGGCAAACAGCGCCGCCGTCAGCACCCGCATCAGGAAGATCGGATACAGGACATAGGGCAGCACGACCACCAGCGCGAGCATGCCGACGAAGCAGATCGCCTGCGCGCGGCTGAAGCCGAACCATCCGGGCCGGGCGATTGCGATGCCGTGCGTGGCGGTCGAGACGGACATCTCAGGCGGTCCTGTCCGAACAGGCCGCGCGGCAGGAACAGCAGCACGATGACCATGACCAGGAAGATCACCGTGGCCGAGCCCTGCGGGTAGAACACCTTGGTCAGTCCCTCGATCACCCCCAGGCCGAAGCCGGAAATGATCGAACCAAGGATCGAGCCCATGCCGCCGATCACCACCACGGCGAACACGGTGTTGATGAAATTATCGCCCATGTTGGGATTGACCGAATAGATCGGCGCCGCGAGCACGCCGGCAAAAGCGGCCAGCCCGACGCCGGCGCCATAGGTCAGCGTGACCATCCGCGGCACGTTGACGCCGAAGGCGCGCACCATCGGCGCATTCTCGGTCGCGGCGCGCAGCCGGGCGCCGAGGAAGGTCTTCTCGATCACCGCCCAGGTGGCGAGGCAGACCACCAGCGCCGCCACCACGACCCAGGCGCGGTAGATCGGCAGGAACATGAAGCCGAGATCGGTGGCGCCCTGCAGGATGTGCGGGATCTGGTACGGCATCCCGGAGCTGCCGTAGTAGTTGCGGAACAGCCCTTCGATCACCAGCGCCAGCCCGAAGGTCAGCAGCAGGCCGTAGATGTGGTCGATCTTGTATAGCCGGCTGATCATCACCCGCTCCAGCACGATGCCGAAGATGCCGATGATGATCGGCGACAGGATCAGCGCCGGAAAATACCCGATGCCGAGCATAGTTCAGCAGGATCCAGGCGGCGAAGGCCCCCATCATGAACAGCGCGCCGTGCGCGAAGTTGATGATGTTCAGCATGCCGAAGATCACCGCCAGCCCGAGCGACAGCATGGCGTAGAACGCGCCGTTGATCAGCCCGAGCAGAAGCTGGCCGAACAGCAGCGGGGCGGGGATGCCGAAGATCATCATCATGGCGAGACGGTCCTCTCGTCACCCCCGCACAGGCGGGCGTCCACATGCCTGCTAGCTGCCGCAGCATCTGGATTCCCGTTTTCACGGGAATGACGGCGTACCGTGCGAATGACAGGGCGCCGCAGATCAAACACCAAGATACTCATGCAACTTGTCCATGCGCGCGCCCAGCAAGTGGTTGGGGATCATGTCGATGATCCGGCCGCGCTCCATCACGTAGTGCCGGTCCGCCACCGTGGCGGCGAAGCGGAAGTTCTGCTCCACCAGCAGCACGGTGAAGCCGCGCGCCTTGATCTCCCGGACGGTGCGGCCGATCTGCTGCACGATGACCGGCGCCAGACCCTCGGTCGGTTCATCAAGCAGCAGCATCCTGGCGCCGGTGCGCAGGATGCGGGCGATCGCCAGCATTTGCTGCTCGCCGCCCGACAGCTTGGTGCCCTGCGCGGTGCGGGCCCGTTCCTTGAGGTTGGGGAACAGCGTGTAGATCGTGTCGATGTCCAGCCCGCCCGGCGCTACCACCGGGGGCAGCAGCAGGTTCTCGGTCACCGACAGCGATCCGAAAATGCCGCGTTCCTCCGGGCACCAGGCGATACCGGCGCGGGCGATCCGCTCGGGCGGCAGATCGATCAGCTCCGTGTCGCGGAACCGGATACTGCCCTCGCGGCGCGGCACCAGGCCCATGATCGACTTCATCGTGGTGGTCTTGCCGGCGCCGTTCCGCCCGAGCAGCGTGACCACCTCGCCCTCATGCACCTCGAACGCGGCGCCGTGCAGCACGTGACTTTCGCCGTACCAGGCGTTCAGGTCGGTTACCTCAAGCATGCACCACCTCGGCGGTATCGGAGCCGAGATAGGCGGTGATGACCTCCGGGTCGCGCGAGACGGTGGCATAGTCGCCCTCGGCCAGCACGCGCCCGCGGGTCAGCACGGTGATGATGTCGCACAGGCCCTGCACGACCGACAGATTGTGTTCCACCATCAGGATGGTGCGCCCGGCGCGGATGCGGCGGATCAGCTCGACGATGCGATCGACGTCGGTGTGGGCCATGCCGGCGGTGGGCTCATCCAGCAGCAGCATCTCGGGATCGAGCGCCAGCGTGGTGGCGATCTCCAGCGCGCGCTTCTGCCCGTAGGCAAGCTGGCCGGCGGCGGTCTCGGCGAAGCCGGTCAAGCCGACATCGACCAGCAGCTCACGCGCGCGGTCGTCGAACTCTTGCAGGGTGCGTTCCGAGCGCCAGAAATCGAACGAGCTGCCGCGCGTGCGCTGCAGCGCCAGGCGGACGTTCTCGAGCGCGGTCAGGCGGGGGAACACCGCCGAGATCTGGAAACTGCGCGCCAGCCCGAGCCGGGCGACCTGGGCCGGCCGCAGGCCGGTGATGTCGCGCCCGCGGAAGCGGATGCGTCCGCGCGTCGGCTGCAGGAACTTGGTCAGCATGTTGAAGCAGGTGGTCTTACCGGCGCCGTTCGGGCCGATCAGGGCGTGGATGGTGCCCTCGCGGACCTCCAGCGAGACGTCGTCCACTGCGACGAAGCCGCTGAATTCGCGCGTCAGGCCGCGTGTTTCCAGGATGATGTCGGACACCCCTGGACGTCTCCCTGTTTTTGGACGGACCGCCTGTGCTGCGCTCCCTTGCGCCGCAGATTGCATATTGCCACGCGAGGCGCAAGATTGTTGCTCTTTTGTAGGGAAGGCGGCTCATTCCCCCATGCGACTGAGAAGCCCGCTGTTCGCGCCCGGCGATTCCGAGCGCAAGGCCGCCAAGGCGATCGCCTCCACCGCCGACGCGGTGATCCTGGACCTGGAGGATTCCGTGGCCGCGCCCGCCAAGCCGGCGGCGCGTCTCGCGGTCGCTGCGCTGCTGCGCGCCATGCGACGATGTGCGCAAAACTCAGGTCATCGTGCGGGTCAATCCGCGCGGAACGGAATGGTACTTCGCCGACTCTGGCCGCGGTGGTACCGGCCGGCCCGGCGGCGGTGATGCTGCCGAAATGCTCCGGGCCGGACGATCTGCGCGCCCTCGATCACCATCTCGAGGCGCTGGAGACGCGCCGCCGGCCTGGCGGTCGGCAGCGTCGGGGTGGTGGCGATCGTGACCGAAACCGCTGCATCGGTGTTCACGCTCGGCGTGTATGCCGGGGTGGCGTCGCGTCTGGCGGCGCTGTGTTTCGGGGCGGAGGATTTGTCGGCCGATCTGGGCGTGGCGCCGCGCAGGCCCGATGGGTCCTACAACGCGGCGGCCGGGTTCGCCCGGGCGGCGGTGCTGACGGCGGCCGCGGCGATCGGGGTACCGGCGATCGACACGCCGTGGCCCGACCCGCGCGATCCGGACGGGCTGCGGCGCGAGGCCGAAGCGGCGGCGGCCGACGGTTTTGCCGGAAAGGTGTTGATCCATCCGGCGCAGATCGAGATCGTCAATGCGGCCTTCACGCCGTCGGCGGACCAGGTGCGCTGGGCCGAGCGCGTCAGGGATGCATTCGCCGCCAATCCTGATGGCGGTGTATTCGCGCTGGACGGCACGATGATCGACCGGCCGCATTACAAGCTGGCGATGCGTGTGCTGGCCGCGATTGGTTGCGCTGGTGGCTGATTTGTTTGCGCATGCCCCGGGCTCTGTCCATCCGACCGAAGGGCTGGGTAGGGCAGAAAAAGCGCTGTCCCGACATCGCATCAGACCTCCGTGCCCCGTGAGAAGAGGGATGTATTGTCAAAAGCCGCCGAAAGGGTGGCTTCCCTGGTTCGCAACGGCGGGGCCACGGCACCTGCTGGCGTTACGCGGTGTCGTCGCCCCGCGCGTAAAGAAACGTCCACAGCATCAGCATCCCGATGGTTCCGTATCCGATGATCGGACCCACCACCAGGAACCGGCTGACCGGTATCGAGAACGCCAGCGTCGCCCGCACGCACGTTTCGGCAACGAACCCGCATCCCCAAACGATGGTCATCACCGTCATCGCCCGCCGGAAGCCCGGCTCCTCCCGATTGGCCCGGAACTCATTCGCCTCGTCCGCCGACCGCCGCTGCATGGCCGCGCTGGCGAGGAAATAGATCAGCGGCCGGTTGATCGCCGCCGATACGATGAACGCCACCCCGATCAGCCCGGTGATCAGCGATTCCCGCATCAGCAGCAGCCGCGGCGAGCCGCCCAAAGCGAACCCCACCAGGGAAAGCCCGATGCCCCCCAGCACGATCACCGACAGCGCATCCACCTTCCGCCGGCGGGCAAATTCCACCACGCTCCAGACGATCGGCGGAGCCGCCGAGGCCATGATCGCATGGACCTCGCCATAGCGCGGCTTGGCCCAGGTGTACACGCACCACGGCAGCCCAAGGTTCACCAGCAGTTCCACTGCCATCATCACGCGCTGCCTGGTCAGCCAGCCAGGAACGGTCACGTCCACCTCGCCCACTTGCCGGAGACGCATGCGTCCGCCGCGAACCGGCCGATCGCGCGGCAACCGGCGCAGGAGATCGCTCTTAATTGCTCTCCCGAGAGCAACCCTCCCATTGAATACACACCAGCCCGGCATGGGCGCGATGCAAGCGTTGCCTGCCACAAGAAATTCGGGTCGTCACCCGTCATGGAAACACCCTTGTCATTGACGGATGCGACCGGTCGGGACGTAGCAGGCTGCGATAACGCGCGGACTCCGCTCGTTATGCCCGCGAATGCGGGCGAATCCACGTTCTTTCGCCTTTTGCATAAGTCGTTGCAAAGGAAGACGTGGATGGCCGGCCTTCGCCGGCCATGACGTGAGACAGCTCCAAGGCCTCCTGTCGGGCATAAGGTTTTTCCGGAGCCTGTTAGCACCCGTGGCATGATAGCCGAATACTGCAGCAACTTACGATACCACTACGGCATAGTTGCTGCCGTCCGGATCGGTGTTCGGCATCGGCTCGTCCACAAAATTGCAGTCTGGGATCGGCCGACCGGAATTTACCGCTGATCATGCGTTTCGCTCCGAGTGGGCACCCAAACGTACGATGCGGCGCGCCCCGAACTGCCCGGTCGTACGACACGGCAATCTCGATTTGCTTCTGTCGTACGGTCCGGCGACCCGATTTTCGGGCTGTCGTACGATCCGCCAGGCACCCGGTTATCAGCCCAAAAATGAACCAACCCCTAACGCCAGATGTACATCTGCCCCGCATCGCGAATCCCGATGTACATCGGCTAATCCACTTCCTGCCGGATCAGCACCTCCCGCTTGCCGACATGATTGGCCGGCCCGACCACGCCTTCCTTCTCCATCTGCTCGATCAGCTTGGCCGCCCGATTGTAGCCCAAATTCATGTGCCGCTGGATGAACGAGGTTGAAGCCTTCCCTCCCGCGCCACGACAGCGACCGCGTGCTCGTAAAGTCCCTTTTCCCCGGCCTCCATGCCTAGCAGCCCCGGCAATGGGGCAACATCGTCGTCCTCCGCCTCGGTCACCGACTCGACGTAGGCAGGCTCGCCCTGCTCCCGCAGGAATTCGACAACTTTTTCAACCTCCTGGTCGGTCACGAACGGCCCGTGCACGCGGGTCACCCGCCCGCCGCCGGCCATGTAGAGCATGTCGCCCTGGCCCAAGAGCTGTTCCGCCCCCTGTTCGCCCAGGATCGTTCGGCTGTCGAACTTGCTGATCACCTGGAAGCTGATTCGGGTCGGGAAATTGGCCTTGATGGTGCCGGTGATCACATCCACCGAGGGCCGCTGCGTCGCCATGATCACGTGAATCCCAGCCGCCCGCGCCATCTGTGCCAGCCGCTGCACGGCCGCCTCGATCTCCTTGCCCGCCACCATCATCAGGTCGGCCATCTCATCGACCACCACCACGATGAACGGCAGCGGCTCCAGCGTCAGCGGCTGCTCCTCGAAGGTCGGCCGGCCGGTATCGGGGTCGAAGCCGGTCTGCACCCGCCGCGTCACCACCTCGCCCTTCGCCCGCGCCTCGGCCACGCGTTCGTTGTGGCCGCCGATGTTGCGCACGCCGAGCTGGCTCATTGCCCGGTAGCGCCGCTCCATCTCCCGCACCGTCCATTTAAGCGCGGTCACCGCCTTGGCCGGCTCGGTCACGACAGGCGCCATCAGGTGTGGAATGCCCTCATACATGGACAGTTCCAGCATCTTCGGGTCGATCAGGATCAGCCGGCACTGATCCGGCGACAGCCGGTACAGCAGGCTCAGGATCATCGCGTTCACGCCCACCGACTTGCCTGACCCGGTGGTACCGGCGATCATCAGATGCGGCATGCGTTGCAGATCGGCCACGATCGGCGCGCCCGAAATGTCCTTCCCGAGCGCCAGAGCCAGCCGGCCCGGGTGCTTCTGCACATCCTCGGACGCCAGGATTTCCGACAGGAACACGGTCTCGCGCTTGGCATTCGGCACCTCGATGCCGATCACATTGCGGCCGGGCACCGTGGCGATGCGAACCGCCGTCACCGACAGGCTCCGTGCCACGTCGTCGGCCAGCCCGATCACGCGGGCGCTGCGGATACCCGGTGCCGGTTCCAGTTCATACAAGGTCACCACCGGCCCAGGCCGGATCTCCACGATGCTGCCCTGCACCCCGTAGTCCGACAGAACCGTCTCCAGCAGCCGCGCATTGGCCTCCAGCGCCTCCGTGCTGGGGCCGCTCGCGGCGCGCACCGGTGCCGGTTTCAGCAGGGACATCGACGGGAACCGCCAGCCGGCTTCCGACAGCGGCAGGCTGTCCTGCATGGGCTTGCGCAGATTGGTCCCCCGCGCCGGGTGAATGGTCGGGGCTGGCCCGCCGCCCGGCGTCGTCTGGCCGAACGTCGCCGCTGCACGAGGCTCCGTCACCCGCAGTGGCTCGTGACGGCCAGTCAGCCCAGGTGCCGCGCCGCGGTTCGCCTCGTGGCCCGTCGCATCCCGCTCCGTTGTATCCCGACCCGGCGCCCACCGCCGGCGCAGCAAACCGGCCAGTCCGGCGCCCGCCCCGCCGACGCGCCCGAGCACGATCGCCGCGCTCCAGCCGCTGGACACCGAAACTCGAGCGATCCGGGCGACGAACCGCCAGCCCGCCCGCCACTCCGCCCCCGACAGCCCAAGCGCCAGCAGCGCCAGCGTGATCGCGAAGGCCGACCCGAGTCCCCAGACCAGCACCGCGCCGGCCGGCCCCAGCAGGCCCTGTCCGGCGTCCAGCATCGCCGGGGCGAGCACCCGCCCGACGGCGCCGCCCGGCCCGGCCGTGGTCGGCCAAGCGACCGAGCGCAGCCGAGGCACCGCTTCCAGTGCCGCGGCCAGAACCGGCATCGCCGCCCCGGTCACCGCCAGCCGCGCCGCCACGCTGCCGAGGCCCCGCCGCGACGCGATCCGCCAAGCCCATGCCAGCATCGCCAGACCCGGCAACGCGCCGGCCACCCCGAAGCCCTGCAGCAGCAGATCGGCCAAACTCGCGCCGACCGGCCCGGCCAAATTGGTCGCGGTTTGCGCGGTGGCCGTGTTCAGACTGGGGTCGGACGGGTTGTAGCTGCCCAGCGCCACCAGCAAGGTCAACCCGAGCAGCCCGAGGCCAAACCCGCCCAGCTCCGCCGCGCGCCGCTGCATGAGGTCGCGAATCGCTGGTGAGGCAAAGCGGCGGCCACGGTTCGATGGGGAGCCCAAAGCAGATCTGGCAGCGACAGCCATAACTCGGGGCCCTCTTCGTGCGAGAGCGCAAGCATAGCCGAGAAGCTGCTGGGAGTTTGGGATCGGCACAGGATTCGGCAACAGATCAAATACGCGCCCGGGCCGCCGATTGCACACCGCCGGGGATGCCGGTATGCGTGGTTGTCCCGCTTCCGGAGCGCACACGCATGATGAGGCCGACCGCGGCCGCCCCGCAGAGCCAGCGACTGATCCAATGGGCCACGCTGCTGGCCGGGGTCAGCTTGGTGCTGGTTATCGTGAACATCGTGCTTGCCGTGGTGGACCAGACTGCCCAGGCCGAGGTTAATCAGCGCCAGCAGCAGCTCGCCCAGGCCGCCCAGCTCGAGGCAATCACCAATGTACTGACCCGCGCCCTGGTAGCACAGGCCGACACCGTTAACGACGCGCAGATCAGGGACCTGCTCAAGCGCGCCGGCGTCCCCCAGGCCTCCGCCGGGCCGGCCACATCCCCTAACGCCCCATCGGCCACCGCCCCATTGGCCGCCGCCCCGTTGGCCGGCCCGGCAACGCCCGCGCCGAAGCCCTGAAGCATGCCCGAAACCATCCGCATCGAGATACCGGTTGCCCTGATCGTGGCCGGTTTCTTCCTGATCACCGCCTTCCAGACCGAGCGGCTGGTGCAGGAGCACAGCAGCCTGGTCGCCATCCGGGCCGCCCAGGCAACCAGCCTCGAGCAGGCCGACAAGGTCCGCACCCAGTTCCAGACGCTCGCCGCCGGCACCGCGAAACTGGCCGAATCTGGCGATTCCGGCGCGAAAACCGTGCTCGACCAGCTTCGCGCGCAGGGCGTGACCGTGCGGCCGAACGCGCCCTGATCCGAGA
>CAVXTC010000039.1:0-48571 GCA_963764525.1 uncultured Pseudomonadota bacterium
CGCAAGCTTGGCGGCCATGGCGAGAACGGCACACCCGCTTTGCGCTCGTGCCCGGACTTTCCGCGAAAATCAGGCCGGAGCCCGCCGGCCGCCAAACGGCAGAACCGCGCCCCGGGGCTTTCCACAAAGGCGCGGCGCACCGATATTCTCGGCGTGGTTAACCGGAGAGACCCAATGGCAGCCGGTTTGGAACGGCGTGGCGTATTGCGGCTGGCTGTCCTCGGTCTGGCGATGTCGCGACGTGCGTTGGCGCAGAACCCGGCGGACGTGACAGCGCCGATCCGGAAATTCTATGCCGGGCTGCTGGCCATCATGCAGGCGGGCCGCTCGACCCCGTTCACCCAGCGCTTCGACATGCTGGCGCCGGCGCTGGAGCAGGCGCTGAACCTGCCGGCGATCCTGCAGGGTGCGATCGGGCTGGGTTGGGCCGCCCTGCAGCCCTCGCAACAATCGGAGCTGGAGGCGACCTTCCGCCGCTACACGATTGCCAGTTGGGTTTCCAATTTCGACAGCTATTCCGGCCAGCAACTGAGGGTGGACGGCCTGCGCAGCCTTGGCGCCGCGCAGGTGGTGCACACCGAAATCGTCAAGCCGAACGGCGCGCCGAACGTGATCGACTACGTCATGCGGCAGGCCGGCTCAGCATGGAAGGCGAGCGACGTGCTGTTGGACGGCTCGATCAGCCAGGTTGCCGTGCTGCGGTCCGACTTCCGCGCCATGCTGGCCCGCGGCCCGATGGCGCTGGCGGCCAACCTGGAGGAGAAGGCGACCGAATTGATGGGCGGCACGTCGCCGATGTGATGGGTTGTTTCGCGAGGCGGCGCATCAGTGCATCGCCGCCAGGCCGCGCGCCGCGACGGAACGGATCGATTTCAATCGAGCAAAAAGAGTATCAGCCGCGATGTCGGAATGGCCGGCGTCCAGGCAATCGGCGAATTTGTCGTAGATCTGCGTCTCGGTCAGCGGCCGCGACGAATGGCCGGTCGCGCGGGCGACCGGGGCGCCCTGTATTGCCTGGCCGAACCGAGCTCAATACAGACGGTATCGGCCGGCGCGGCGCCGGGCAGATCCGGGTCGTAGTCGGTGGTCGTTGTCGTGGCAACGCGGCGCATCAGTGCTTGAATGTCGGCGCGCTGCACGAACTCATCGGTCAGCTCCCGCAGGCCCACGCGGCGGGCGACGATCGCACTCGCCATTGCGAATTCGATGCTGAACTTGGCGGCCAATCCGGTGCTTGGCTGGTGGTTCCGCAGCACGGTGGCGAAATAATCGCTGATGCCCACACTGACTTTTTTCACGTCGTCCGGCCTTACCGGGTGCGCCGCCACCAGATCGAGCATGCCGTCGATGGCGCGATGTGTGCAGTAACAGGTGGGGTATTTCTTGATCCCCAGCCCCTCGGTGATCAGCGCCCATCTGTCCCCCGGCCTCGGCTCACTGAGCCGATCCTCGGTGCCGTCCGGCGAAATCGCATGCAGGAAGCCCTGGGGATGCTCCAGCGCGTCCTGGCTGGCGGTGAACCCGGCCTCCGCGAGGCGGGCCGCCATCACGCCGGCATGCGCGGCGCGGCCGGCATGGAACGGCTTTGTCATGGTGCCGAAATTCGCCATCAGCCCGGCGCTTTGCGAGGCGCCGAGGGCGATCGCCATGGCGGCGCGGCCGGCGTCCAACCGGCGCAGCTTTGCGCAGGCGGCGGCGGCGCCGACCGCGCCATACAGGCCGGTCGGGTGCCATCCTTTCTTGTGCAACAGCCCGGAATCTCGGCGGAACAGCTCGGCCCAGGTTTCATAGCCGGCGACGTACGCGGTCAGCATGTCGGCGCCGGACGCGTCCAGCGCTTCCGCCTCGGCCAGGATGGCGGGAACCAGCACGGTGCTGGGATGGCCGCGCAAGCCGACGTCGTCGTAGTCCAGCGCGTGGGCCGCGGTGCCGTTGATCCAGGCGGCTTCCGGCGCCGGGCCGCTTTCGGCGCCGAAGGTGAGGGAGGATAGACCGGGCGGCGGCGCCAGCACGTTCTTGAGAATGCGCACCGCATCTTCGTTCCGGCCAGCGATCATCGTGCCGATGCAGTCGATGGAACCGAGCTGTGCGGTGCGCATCGCCGCTTCCGGGATCCGGTTCGGCGACAGGTCGGCAATGAATTGTCCGAGCGCCTGGGTGAGGGGCATGTTATTCTCCTGTTTGTCCCTGTCAGTGCATTCGATCCCGCAGTGATTTCAAACTGCCGCCCATCTTCACCGACCCCGGCAGTGGATGGCCGACAATGTCCTCGGCCAGCTGGCCGACCTCGATCAGCCGGTCGAGATCGATGCCGGTTTCGATTCCCATCTCGTCCAGCATGAACACCAGGTCTTCGGTGCAAACGTTGCCCGCCGCCCCCTTGTGCGCGGCGAATGGGCACCCGCCGAGGCCGGCCACCGTGGAGTCATAGATCGCCACGCCCATCTCCAGCCCGGCATAGGCGTTGGCGATCCCCATCCCGCGGGTATCATGCAGGTGCAACGACAATGTCAGATCGGGGAACTGCTCGCGCACCTTGCCGACCAGCGCACGGATCGATTTTGGCGTCGCCCAGGCCATCGTGTCCGCCAGCGAGAACACCTGGGGCGCCACCCCATGTTCGGCGCAGATGTCGAGCAATTGCCGGATCATGTCGAGCACGCGCTGATGCGGGATTTCGCCTTCGAAGTTGCAGCCGAACGCGGCCATGATTCCGGCGCGTTCGAACGGGATGCCGTGCTGTTTGTACATCTCGATGGTCTCGTGTGCGACGCGCAAATTGTCTGCCATCGAGCGCTGCTGGTTGCGTTGCAGGAAGGTCTCCGACGCGGTCAGCGAGAACGAGCCCTTGATGTCCAGCCGCGCGGTCGCCATTGCCCGCTGCAACCCCTTCACGTTCAGCCACAGCGCGGTGTATTCGATGCCGGGCTTGCGTTTGAAGCCGGCCACCACCTGGTCGGCATCGGCCCAGCCGGGGACGCGGTTCGGGTTGACGAAGGACGCGGCTTGGATGTGGTTGATCCCGGTCTCGCTCAGCGCATCGATCAACTCGATCTTGCGGGCGGTGGGGATCGGGCCTTTTTCAAACTGAAAGCCCTCGCGTGGGCCTTCCTCGTTGATCTGCACGTGCTTCGGGAAGTCGGACATGACCGCTCCTCCAGAATGGAGTATCATTTGGTCCTGGCAGGCCGACACGTCCAGCCCGAATTGTCAGCGGCACAAGGTGCATTGACGGTGGCGGCCATTTCGGCGCCCCACGGGGTAGTCTCCGGCATTGCCGCGCCTAATCGAACGCGTAAGCGAACTCGTTCTCCGCCACCCCCACGTTCACCCGCATCACCTTCTCCCCATCCAGCAGCCGTTGCAGGAACGCCCCGCTGATCGCCGGCAGCATGGTGTTGGTCAGGATTGAATCGATCGCCCGGCCGCCGCTTTCCGGCTCGGTGCAACGGCTCGCCACCAATGAAACCACGTCCTCATCATACGTGAACGGGACGCCGTGATGCTCGGTGATCCGCTTGCCGATCCGCCCGAGCTGCAGCCGGATGATGTCGGTCATGACAGCGTCCGACAGCGGATAGTACGGAATAACGATCAGCCTCCCCAGCAGCGCCGGCGGGAACACCTTCAGCAGCGGATCGCGCAACGCCTTGGCGATCTCGTCCGGCTCTGGGATCAGCTCGGGATCACGGCACAGCGACATGATCAGGTCGGTGCCGACATTGGAGGTCAGCAGGATCAGCGTGTTCTTGAAGTCGATCAGCCGGCCCTCGCCATCCTCCATCATGCCCTTGTCGAACACCTGGAAGAAGATTTCGTGCACGTCCGGGTGCGCCTTCTCCACCTCGTCCAGCAGCACCACCGAATAGGGCTTGCGCCGCACTGCTTCGGTCAGGACGCCGCCCTCGCCGTAACCGACGTAACCGGGCGGCGCGCCCTTCAAGCGTGGAGACGGTGTGCGCCTCCTGGAATTCGCTCATGTTGATGGTGATCAGGTTCTGCTCGCCGCCATAGAGCGATTCCGCCAGCGCCAGCGCGCTTTCGGTCTTCCCCACGCCGGACGGCCCGCACAGCATGAACACGCCGATCGGCTTCGACGGATTGTCCAGCCCGGCGCGGGAGGTCTGCACGCGGCGGGCGATCATCTCCAGCGCGTGGCCCTGGCCGATCACCCGCTGGCCCAGCGTCTCCGCCAGCCGCAGCACGGCCGCCACTTCGTTCTTCACCATCCGCCCGACGGGGATGCCGGTCCAGTCGCCGACCACGGCGGCGACCGCCTGCTCATCGACGCTCGGCAGGATCAGCGGCGTCTCGCCTTGCTGGGTTGCCAGTTCGGTCTGCAACGAACGCAGTTCCGCCAGCATGGCGCCGCCATCAGCCAGCGGCACCGGCGCGGCTCCATCGACCGGAGCGGCGCCAGCGCGCAATGCCGGCGCGCAACGCCAATACCTTATCGACCAGCGCCTTCTCCGACCCCCAGCGCTCCTCCAGCCCGGTCAGGCGTTCCTTCTCCTGCGCCAGCGCGGTGCCGGCCGAGGCCTCGCGTGCGGCGGCATCGATGCCGATCGCGGTTTCGCGGCCGATGATTTCCAGCTCGGTCTCCAGCGCCTGGATGCGGCGGCGGCAATCGTCCACCGCCGGCGGCACAGCGTGCTGGCTGATCGCGACCCGCGCTGCCGCCGTATCGAGCAGGCTGACCGACTTGTCCGGCAACTGCCGCGCCGGGATGTAGCGGTGCGACAGCCGCACCGCCGCCTCGATCGCCTCGTCCAGGATCACCACGCGATGGTGCTTTTCCAGTGGCGAGGCGATCCCGCGCATCATCAGGATCGCCTTGTGCTCGTCGGGCTCATCGACCTGCACGACCTGGAAGCGGCGGGTCAGCGCCGGATCCTTCTCGAAGTATTTCTTGTACTCGGCCCATGTCGTGGCGGCGATGGTGCGCAGAGTGCCGCGCGCCAGCGCCGGTTTCAGCAGGTTCGCCGCGTCGCCGGTACCCGCCGCGCCGCCGGCGCCGATCAGCGTGTGCGCCTCGTCGATGAACAGGATGATCGGCTTGGGCGAGGCCTGCACCTCCTCGATCACCTGGCGCAGCCGCTGTTCGAACTCGCCCTTCATCGAGGCGCCGGCTTGCAGCAGGCCGACATCCAGCGTGCGCAGGCTGACATCCTTCAGCATCGGCGGCACGTCGCCCTGGGCGATGCGCAGCGCGAACCCTTCCACCACCGCGGTCTTGCCGACGCCGGCCTCGCCGGTCAGGATCGGGTTGTTCTGCCGCCGGCGCATCAGCACATCGACGATCTGGCGGATTTCCGCATCGCGCCCGACGATCGGATCGATCTCGCCGGCCCGCGCGCGTTCGGTCAGGTCGATCGAGAACTGCTTCAACGCCTCCTGCTTGCCCATCGCGGCGGGCGCCATTGCCGCGGAGGCCTCGCCCGGCGCACCGACCCTGCGACCCATCCGCCGCCGCCATCGCCGCTTCCGGCGATCCGCTGACGATGCCGGCGAAATCGTCGCCCAGCGCCTCCGCCTTCACCCGTTCGAACTGCCGGCTGATCGCATACAGCGCATTGCGCAGCGTGGTGGTCTTGAGCGCGCCCAGCACCAGATGCCCAGTGCGGACCTGCGATTCGCCGAACATCAGCGTGCCGAACACCCAGCCGCGCTCGACCGCTTCCTCCACCTGCGGCGACAGGTCGGAAATCGCGGTCGCGCCGCGCGGCAGCCGGTCCAGCGCGGCGGTCACGTCGGCCGCGAGCTTCGACGGATCGAGTTCGAAATGCCGGATGATCCGATGCAGGTCGGAATCCTGCACCTGCAAGATCTGCTGCATCCAGTGCACCAGCTCGACATACGGATTGCCGCGCAGCTTGCAGAACACCGTCGCGCCCTCGATCGCCTTGTAGGCGATCGGATTGAGTTTGCCGAACAGGGCGGCTCGGCTGATTTCTGTCATGGAACTGATCTCCAAAGCGGTCGTTGTGGCGGGCAGTTTGGCGTCGATCGTGCGCGACATGCTGTCGGCGCTCGCATCAAGGAACAGGTCGGCTGCGTCAACAGATTTTCGACGCGGCATCAGCCAGGTGGTCCATCCCAGCCGGCCCTGCTGGCCCAACCGGGTGGGCGGCATTTCCTCGCGCCGGAGGATCAGGTTCACGTCCCACACCAGCGTGTCGCCGGCATAGTTGCGGACGATCGGAACCAGCCGGTGGAAACTGATCCCGCCTGGCAGCAGGCGCAGGTAATCGGGCAGCGACAGCGGCCCGAACACGACGCGGAATTTGTGCTGCCGGCTCCAGACCCGCCCGCCAAGCAGCGCCGTCCGGCCCAGCACCGATGTTTCCGGCCGATCGCCCAGCCGGGTTCGGTCGCGCACCGGCAGATCGAGCCAGGCGCCAATGAAGCATTCGATGCGAACCGGCATGTGGAAGAACGCCGCCAGGATAGAAGCCAGTCCCTCCGCATGCCGTGTCTGGCACGCCAGATGTCCGGCGAAATGCAGCTTGGTCAGGTCCGGCATGGCGTCGCGGTTGCGCAGACTGTCCATGCCCAGTCCGCTCAACGCCCCCACATACAGTGCGAACCGGTCCTCCGCCGGGCGGTCGAAGCTGACCGTCGGGCGCGAGTTGGCCCAGGCGCGGTAGAACAGCGACAGCGCCCGGTGATGGAAGATGTCGGCGAAGCGCTGGAAGGTCGGGTCGCGATGGTTGCGGCGACGGTCCCGTGCATATTCCGTCAGGTGCAGCGGCAACGCGCCATCGGGACCGAACAGGCCGAAGAAATGCACCAGCAGCCGTGCCGCTCGTCCGTCTTCCCCTGGCTCCCAGGCGGCCAGCGTGGCCGGGGCGAAAATGACCGACGGTTCCTGCGCCAGCCGCACCGCGTCCTGTGCCGGCCGCATGCTGCGGCCCAGGCGCGGCCGGTCATGATAGCGCGCCTCCAGCCGCCGCATTGCCTGATAAAAGCCGTACGCCCACGGCGTCGCGGCGACCCCTTCCAGCAAGTCCGGTTTGGCCGGCGCCGGCTCGGCTGGCGAGTCGACGAGCAGATCGAGCGCGTCCCCGCCGGACTCCTGCCCGGGATCTTCCCCGGGGTCCGGTTCGGGATCGCGCTCTAGAGCACCGGGCGCTGACCGATCCGCATCGGCCATCGCATCACCTCGCCCCGCTCGGGGCTTCTCAGGACCGTCTCGGTAAACGCATTGATCGAGACATACTTGGCAAAGAACCGGTCGAGCACGGTTGCGAGCAGGATGCCGCCGGCGCCGCCGAACGGCGTTTCGTCGATCGTCAGCGTGACCTCCAGCCCGCGGCCGGCAGCGACCGGGCCGGCGCCGGGCAGCCGCCGCACGATCGGATGGCACGCCACCGAACTCAGACCTTCAAGCTGCCGGGCGGCGACCGAGGTGGAAGACGGCACATACAGCCGCAGCAGTTCCCGCAAAGCCGCCGCGCCGTGCAGCGCGTCGCTATCCACCAGGCTCAGGTAATTCAGCCCGAGATGGCTGAGGAAGCGCCAGGCGTAATCGCCGTCGCCCCGGCTCGGGCGCGGCGTGGTCGGGCCGACCAAACAGCGGACCGCCGCCACCGGCGCGCTGATCGCGATGGTGAAGTCGGTGTGCTGCTTGCCCACCGGCATCGACAACGGCAGGTCGCGGTTGGTGCACAGCAGATCGAGTCCAAGCTGGCGCAGCCCGTGATGGAACGGCGCCTCGTCTGGATCGACCAGCGAAATGAACACCTCGTGGCCCAGATAGCTGGAGCGTGGGCCGCGCTGGCGCGCCCGCGACGACAACTGGCGCGGTTCGCGGCGCAGCATGTAGTAGGCGCGTTGCTCGGGGTTCCGGCTGAGATCGTTGGCGGCGTAAAACGGCAGGAATTGCTGCGGCACCCCGCCGGTCGCGGCATAGCCTTCCACCGCCGCCACGCTGAACACCTCGAAATCGAGCGGGCGCATCCGGTCAGGCACGATGTGGTGCTCTACTTCGCGTTCCGACAGGTTGACACGATCGCTTCGTTTTGAAAAAAGATTGATCGCCGGGGTGCAGAACAGCGCCAGCTGGTCGGGGCCGAAGCCGGAGGCCAGTACCGGCTCGCTGCGATTGAGCAGCAGGATGATCTCCAGCTCCTTGCCGGTGCAGCGCGCGGCGGCCCGGTGCAGCCCGTCCAGTTCGACGAACAGGAAGCGTTCCGGCATCGCGTAGTATTCCTGCAGCAGCCGGTAGCCGTCGAAGGATTGCGGCGCGCGTGGCAGCAGGGCTTCTTCCGGTTCGCAGCCGAGTGCGCGCAGTGCGGTCACCGGCAGCCGTTCCTGCCAGCGCAGCGGCCGTTCGGTCGGACGCACGATGATCGCGGCAAGATTGGCGAGCAATTGCTCATACAGCCGCACGCGCGCGCCCTCGGCGCCGGACAGGAACAGCGTCAGCCGGTCGAGCGCGATCTTGGCGAACGGCGCCTCGCCATTGGCTTTCAGTCGCAACCGGATGGCCGCCTTCACGCCCCGCTGATCGGGCAGCCCCAGCGCCGCAACCGCGGCCGGTGAACCGATATACTCGGCATCGCCCAGCTCGATCGGCAGCAGCCGCACCGGATGCGCGGTGCGGAACTCGCAATTCGTCTGGTCCTCGGTTCCCAGCAGGCTGCGCAACTCGGTTCCGGCCGGCAGCACGACGCCTTGCGGCATCCCGCGCAGCGTCTGTTCCGGACGCAACTGCACCACCGCCATCGAGGGCGTCGGGCCGAGATAATGCGGATAGACCATCTGCAGCAGCGACTGCGTGAAGGTCGGGAATTCCGCTTCCAGCTTGAGCTGGATGCGCGCGGTCAGCAGCGCGAAGCCTTCCAGCAACCGTTCCACGTACGGGTCGGGCACGTCGAAGCTGGTCAGATTAAGCCGCGCGGCGATCTTGGGAAATTCGCGGGCGAATTCCTGGCCGACCTCGCGCACGAAGGTCAGTTCGGATTCGTAAAGCCGCATCAGGCGCGGGTCCATCAGCCGCGCATCTTGGCCTCGGTTACCACCGCGAGCCGTGTCTCCAGCTCGATCGAGCTTTCCAGGAACAACTGCTCAGGCACCGGCTGCGCCCACAATTCGCCCTGGATCTCGAACACGATCGATGGCGTCGGCTTGTCCGCATCGGTTTCGCGCAGCCGCACCCGCAGCGTGTCGGGACGGATGCGCGGCTCGAACGCGCGGATCGCCTCGGCGATGCCGGCTTCCATCGCACTCAGCCGGTTCGACGAACTGACCATTCCGGCCAGTCCCGGCACCCCGTAATTGACGGTCGATTTGGTGAGCAGCGGCAATCCGGCAAGGTCTTCGGTGGCGGCAAGGTTGGTGGTGTTCAGCAGCCACGCGAGATCGCGCAGCACCGCCTGGCGAAGCTGCGGCCATGCTGAGCGTCTGCTGGTCGAAGCTTTCGCGCGTGTGTTCGCGCGTTGATCGGTCAGCCGATCGAGCAGCGACGGCTGCAGCCGCTCCCGGCTGGTGGTCTCCGCCATGTCAGGCCGGCGGCCGGCGGCTCGGACAACGCGATCCGCCGGACGTCCATCAACGGGTGCTCGCCGGCATCGGTGGCGAGCATGCGCTGGCCGAGGCCGAGGAACCAATCGCCGCGTTCCTGCCACTCGGTGCGACGCGACAAAGCGAGCGCTGGGTCGGTCGAGGCTTCGGAGCCGGGATAGCGGGTCGGGATGAAGCCGAACAATTCGCCGCCATTGGCCCACACGAAATGCGCGGGCATCCAGATCTGGTCGCGCAGATCGGCCGGCGCCTCGATATCGAGCGTGCGCAGCCGGTGGAATGGCACCCAGTAGTATTTGCCATCGACCATCGCCTCCAGCATCGGGCCGAGGCGCGGGTCGGCATCGGCAATCCATTCGAACGGCTGGTCGTCGATGGTGCCGGCGGCGGCGGGGGCCTGCTCGAAGGCGGCGTCGCGCAGCCCGGTTGCATCGGCTTCGCCGGCCGGCGGCGAGCACGCGGTTGGCTTCGATCAGCAGCGACATCCAGGGTTCCGGCTGGCCGAACACCGTCGGCGTCCGTTCGCCGGCGAAGACCTTGCCGCGCAGCAGCTCGCAGCGGATGGCGGCGCGGTAGGTCTGCGCCATCGGCAGCGCCAGCGGGTCGAGTTCGGCCGCGGCGGTAAGCTGCGTCACCGCG
Organism: uncultured Pseudomonadota bacterium; assembly: GCA_963764525.1. GTDB lineage: Bacteria > Pseudomonadota > Alphaproteobacteria > Acetobacterales > Acetobacteraceae > DATDIC01. The sequence goes on from CAVXTC010000039.1 coordinate 10,165, forward strand.
CGGTCCCATTCGCCGAACACGCAGAACAACTGAAACAGGAAGGTGCGCAGCCGCGCATCGCGCGGCGCCTTGCGCACCTCCTGCTTCAACTGTTCCAGCGCGCCGCGGGGATCCCCCGCACGCAGCAACGCGCGCGCGTCGGTCATGCGGGGTGCCTGCCCGAAGCGTCCGATCAACTCACCGTAATGCCGCGTGGCCAGGTTGAACTGGTTGTTGTTATAGATGCGGTTCCACGAGCCGACCGGATTGGCGTCGCTGGTGGTCATCGGCTTGCCGTCGGCACCCTGCTGCACGTAACTTGACCTGCAACGCGCCGTACTCGAACGCCACTTCTTCCTTGGGGGCTTCGTCGCCGTCCGAGCCGCTCCAGGAGATCGTCTTCACGGCGACCAGCGCGAAATCGAAGCGCAGGAAGGTGGTGCCGCTGGTACTGGGTGCCGGTGCCACCGGCGCCCGCCGCACCGCCGCCGGCGCGCCGCAGATACAGGCTGACCATGCTTGAAGTGCTGTCCGGCGCAGCACATGGTGAACAGCTTGGGGGAAAGCCGATCCGTCTTGCGGGTGACCTGGAACGGGTTGAAGGTCACCTTGCCGGCGCCGGCGCCGGAACTCTGGCTGCCGATATTCAGCACCTGCTCGATATCGAAGCTGAAATCGTCGATCTCGAAGACCTTGCCCTGCTTGATGTCGGTGCCGAGTGGTCAATTCGGTGGCAGCGTTGATCTGCACCTGCAACTCGCCGCCGATCAGGGTTCCGTTCGGGTCGGTGAACTGCATGTAGGTATCGAAAGCCATCTGTTACTCTCCTTCTGGTAGTGGCGTTGGGGAACGCCCACGTGGGACGGGTCTCGTTACGCGGTGGGCACGCGGGAGACGAGCCGAAGCGACACGGTCAGCCCTTCGAGCTGATAATGCGGCTTGAGGAAGAACTTGGCGCTGTAGTAGCCGGGGTTTTCTTCGTTTGCTTCGAGCACCACGGCCGCTTCGGACAGCGGATGCGATGCCTTGTACTCCTCGGACGCGTCGGTGCTGCCGACATACTGGGCGATCCAGCTGGTCAGCCAGTCCTGGAACTGCTCCTTGCTCATGGTCGAGCCGATCTTGTCGCGCACCATGCATTTCAGGTAGTGCGCGAAGCGGCAACTGGCGAACAGATAGGGCAGCCGCGCCGACAGGTTGGCGTTCGCGGTGGCCGCCGGATCGTCGTATTCCTGCGGCTTCTGCAGCGACTGCGCGCCGATGAACGCCGCGAAATCCGAGTTCTTCTTGTGGATCAGCGGCATGAAACCGTTCTTCGCCAGTTCGGCTTCGCGCCGGTCGCTGATGGCGATCTCGGTCGGGCATTTCATGGCGACGCCGCCATCGTCGGTCGGGAAGGTGTAGGACGGCAGCCCTTCCACCGCGCCGCCGCTTTCGATGCCGCGGATGCGGGTGGTACCAGCCGTACAGCTTGAACGCGCGGGTGATGTTGGTGGCCATCGCATAGGCGGCATTGGACCAGCAGAATTTGCTGCTGTCGGCGCCTTCGACGTCTTCCTCGAAGTGGAATTCCTCGACCGGCTCGGTCTTTTCGCCGTACGGCAGCCGGGCCAGGAAGCGCGGCATGCACAGACCCAGGTAGCGGGAATCCTCGCTCTCCCGCAGGCTGCGCCAGGCGGCGTATTCCGGGGTCTGGAAGATCTTGGTCAGGTCGCGCGGATTGGCGAGTTCGCCCCATGACTTTCCATCTGCATGCACCGTGGGCGACGCCGCGGCGATGAACGGCGCGTGCGCCGACGCCGCGACCTGCGCCATGTCGCCGAGAAGCTGCACGTCCTGCGGGCCGTGGTCGAATTCGTAGTCGCCGATCAGCAGCCCGTACGGCGCGCCGCCGAACTGGCCGTACTCTTCTTCATACAGCTTCTTGAAGATCGGGCTCTGGTCCCAGGCGGTGCCGCGGAACTTCTTGAGCGTGCGGCCAAGCTCCTTCTTGGAGACGTTGAAGACGCGGATCTTCAGCATCTCGTCGGTTTCGGTGTTGTTGACCAGGTAGTGCAGGCCGCGCCACGGCGGATTCCAGTTGCTGGAAATCCTCGTGTGCATGATGACGTTGATCTGCTCGGACAGCTTGGCGTCGAGTGCGGCGATCATCGCCTCGATGCTGCGCAGCGAATCGCCGGAGATCAGGGCGGTGTTGGCCAGCGCCTGCTGCGCCAGCGTCTGCACGGCCTGCTCGACGGCTTCGCGGGCGCGGTCGGTCTTCGGCTTGAACTCCCGGTTCAGTAGCGCGGTGAAGTCGCTGGTTCCCTGGGTGACGACGGCGGCGGCAGCTTGCCTGCGGTGCGGTTTCGGTTCCGGACATGGCTTATTCCTCCGTGCTGTTCGCTGGCGCTTCGGGGTTCGGCGCGGCGGCAAGGGTTTGCAGCAGCGCCGGATCGTTCAGCACCTTGGTGATCAGATCCTCGGCGCCGCTTTTGCCGTCCATGTAGGTCAGCAGGTTGGATAAGCTGGGTGCGCGCCTCCAGCAGCTTGTTCAGCGCATCGACCTTGCGCGCCACCGCGGCCGGCGAGAAATCGTCCATGCTCTCGAAGGTGATATCGACGGCGATGTTGCCTTCCCCGGTCAGGGTGTTCGGCACCATGAAGGCGACCCGCGGCTTCATCGCTTTCATGCGGTCGTCGAAATTATCGACATCGACCTCCAGGAATTTGCGGTCGGCCACCGGTGCCAGCGCTTCCTCCGGCTTGCCCGACAGGTCGGCCATCACGCCGACCACGAACGGAAGCTGAACCTTCTTCTCCGATCCATAGGTCTCCACGTCGTACTCGATCTGCACGCGCGGCGCCCGATTGCGGGCTATGAATTTCTGACTGCTCGCTTTCGCCACGGCTAGCCTCGCTGCCCCATCTGTTGACGTTGACGTATGACACGCCGCAACCGGCCGGGTGTGATCCGGGTCACTCATTGCGGCGTGCCCACGACGATCTGCGCCTGACCGAGCCCTTCCGGTGCCAGGTCGCGCAGGACGTCCAGGAAATTCATTTCGGCAAGCCGGCGCGCCCGCTCGATCAGCAGGGGCAACGGGCTGGAAGGCTCGTTCTTGCGATAGTATTGGCAGACAAGATCGAGCAGACGCAAGGCGTCGGCTCGGCTGGTGACCTCGGTCAGCGCGGCGGCGGTCATGCCGGCGGCCCGTGCGGGGCCGGTCGGCTGCGCGACCGCGGCGGAGTCGGATGCCGGCTTCGGCCTCCGGTGGGGCGTCTTCGGCCGGCATGATGCCATAGCGATCGATCGTGCGTACCACCTCGTTCAGCAGCTTGACCAGTTCAGTGTAGTCCGGCCCGGTGCCGTAGCCCGAGCGTTCGTCGAACACGGCCGAGATCGCCGTTGCCTCGTTGGCGGCGGACAGGGAGGCGGTTCGGATCACCGAGAGATGCGCCGGATCGGTGTCCTGGAAGGCCGAGCGGATCAGTGCTTCGCTCGGCTTGTCCGTCGCCTCGGTGGGAATGAGCCCGGTGGCGACCCCGATGTCGCGCCAGGAATAGTGCCCCAGTCGCGGCGAGACTCGCGAGCGGAACGTCGCGGACGAATTTGAGCACCAGCCCGGGGTGCGCCGAGGCGCAGCAACGCGTTGGCCCGCAAGGTCGGGTCGTTGTCGTCCTCCGGGTCGAGCTGCGGATGCACCTCGTCCCAGCGGGTTTCCAGCAATTGTCGCGTGACGGCAAGGACTTCGGCGTAGTCCGGCAATCCGGTAAGATGCAGCCTGGCGACCGCAAGGTGGCCGATCACCCGCAGGTCGCGCGTGCGTTCGAGCAGCGCCAGGGCCTGCGCTTCGACATCTTTCCAGTCGGGTTCCTCGGCCGGCATAATGGTATCGCCGTCTTGCTGCTCGGGCTTGCCTTCGGCGGCGCGGTCCAGTGCCGCGAAATCGGGATCGAACTCAAGGTTGGGACCAGTTGGGGAATCATCGTTGACGGCGGCCAGCCAGGTTGCGGAATTCGAGGGGCATTTAGGTGCGTCCGCTGGTGCGCTGCGACGGGGCCCCGCGCGGCGACGGTAATTTCGCCACGTGATCTTGCTTCGCGGTGCGTATCACCCAGTCGGTCGTCGCCGCCTCCCGCTTTCTGCCGTCAGTTTCGCCTAACAGTCGCGGCGTGTCCAGGATAATGCGTTTAAGAAAAGGCTGGGCGTTTAAGAAAGCTGCTGGGAGTGCTTAAGAAAGGGTTGACGTTCTGGCGGGCCACGGAAGAACGTCATGACCGACGGAGTCCTCGGCGCTGGCACCGTCATGGCCGGCGAGTGCCTGCCGGCGGCACCGCTCATCAGCATGGCACCATCCAAGGCATCGGGCGGCGATGGCGACATCTGACGCCGTGTCACAAGGCAACAGTCAGGATCGTCCATCAACCACGTAAGCCGGCGTAAGCTCCGGGCGCCGATTTATCATTCGATAGTCCGTATCGCGCCGAACCAATATCGGTGGTAAAAATCGGACCGCCGCCGGCTCACTCCGTTGTGGCGCTCCCGCACAGGACGTTCTATGGTGCCGCGCAAGGACCAGCAAACATCTCAAACAGGGTGACCGCCGTGCGTACACTATCATGATCGTCTTGATGGCTGCGCCTCTCGTTACTGCGGCGCCGATCGCCGCAACCCCCGCACTGGCGCAAAGCAATCCATCGACCAGCCAGATCATCCAGTCGCTGAAACCGTCCGGCAATTTGCTGCAGGGCGGCACGCGCGGCATCCGGCTGGTCTCCCCGAACGCGGCGCCGGCGGCGCCGGTACGACCACCACCCAGCACGCGCCGTCCGGCCAGTCGGCGACAATTCATCGGCGACAACTCAATCGGCAACAACCGCCCAGCCCGGTAACAACCGAGCCCTCCACGGCACAGGCGGCTCCGTCGGTCAGCCTCAACATCGATTTCCCCAGCAACTCCGCAACGCTGACCCCGAAAGCGCAGCAGACGCTTGAAACCCTCGGCCACGCGCTCAGCAGCAAGGACCTGGCAAGCTATCGCTTCCGGATCGAGGGCCACACCGATACGGTCGGCTCGCCGGCCTATAACCAGGCGTTGTCACAACGCCGGGCGGAGGCGGTGGCCGCGTACCTCGAACAGAACTTCGCCATCCCCGCCGCGCGGCTGCAGGCGGTCGGCATGGGCGAGCAGGGCTTGCTGGTGGCAACCCCGCCGCAGACCGCGGAGTTGCGTAACCGGCGAGTCCAGGTGGTCAATCTCGGCGCCTGATCCGGCGCGGTCGCAGTGGTCCGATCACCGGACCGGTAATCGCACCGGTGCCCGTGCCGGACGGCGACGAGACGATCATAGCTGCCCCCGTCCGGCACAACCGCACGCGGCCCGCTCATCCAAACGTAGCGCCAGATGGGTGCTGCCGGCGATGGCGACGGCGACCCTGATATCGACCCTTGTCGCGGCCTCGCTGGCGGGTCTGGCTCGTCTGGTTGCACCCGGTACCGCACCTCCCTGCGTCGCCCCACGGAACCCCGCCCCAAGCGACCGCGCCCCTGGCGACCGCACCCCAAAGGACCGAACCCCTGGCGGTTGCGCCGGCTCCGGCGCTGCCCGCCGCGCCGCCGTACAATCCAGGCACCGCGACCTTCGCTCTGCAAACCGCCAACGAGGCCGAGATCCGCGCCCACGTCGCCGATGCGCTCACGGTTTTCCGGTTCGCCGCCAACCCGGACATCATCGTGCTGGACTTCCCGACGCTGCTGCAACAGGGACTGATGCTCGACCGGGTCGCCGCGCTGGTGGAAAAGGCCGGTCTGCCGCGCGACCGCGTGCTGACCGACACCGAACTGGACGCCGCCATCCGTGCCCGCGGCGACACCATCGCGACATTCTATTACGGCCACGACTATCCAGCCGCAGCGCTGGCGCGGTTCTTCACACTGGCCGACCGCGACCACGTGGCGCTGAACGATCAGGAACAGAAACTCCGGGCATTGCTGCGTCAGCTCGGTTGGCTGGCCCCCGGAGCCCGCGGCGCACTGATCAGCATCCCGCGTGTCGGTGCCGATCCCAACGTGACCATGGCGGTGCGTGCCGCGATCCTGCGCCACGAATTGTCACACGGCCAGTTCTTCAGCGATCCCGATTACGCCGACTACACCACGCGGTTCTGGCGGACCGCGCTGACCGAACCGGAACGCGCCGGAGTCCGCCGCTTCCTGGGGTCGCAGGATTACGATACCGCCGACGAAGAGCTGATGCTGAACGAGATGCAGGCGTACCTGATGTTCACGCTCGATCCGCACTTCTTCAGCGCCGCGGATGTCGGAATGACCGAGCAACGGCGAGAGCAGCTCCAGGCCGGAGTTCCTGCGCGGCCTAACGTCGGATGGCTGCGTGACGACATGGAGCATCCGCTGACCGCCGCGGAAATGAGCGACGCCGGGTTCACGGCACCTTCGGCAGCGTGTCCACCAGCATCACCGTGCCGGTAACGCTGGCGCCTTTGCGCCGCGCGGCTTCGATCGCCATCTGCAACCGGCGCAGATAGTCGGCGGCGTTGTCCTCCACGTTCGGCGGCGCATGATCGAGCAGCGCCACCGAGGACGCAACGGCGATGATCATGTCGGTGCCATAAGGCGGTCCGACATCCCATTGGGGACGCCCGCCGCCATGATCGCCGATCTCCAGCGTTTCTCCCGGACGCAGGATGTGGGCCGGAACCGCGACCGAATGCTGCGCCGGGTCGGCGATGCTGGGGTAGAGATGAGCCACCGATCCGTCATGCGCGAGATAGTCCACCCGCATCAGGCCGGCGAACCCAGGCATGGTAACGCGGGGCATGATGGGATCGCCGTCGTGCAGCACGGCGCGTCCGCCGGCCAGGCCAAGCCGCAGCCCCTCATCTGGCGCTCCCGCCATCGGGTTGATCGGATGCACGGCGGCGAGCGCGTCGCAGAACACCGGATCGATCCGCTGCACACGCCAGTCCACCGCGCGAGGGCCGGCGAGATCGACGATCTCTCGGCGCAATGAATCGTCGGCCGTCCGTGCGGCAAGCCCCGTCACGGTCACCGTTCCGCTGTCCTGCACGGCGCCGTTCACCAGCGCACACCGGGCCGCGGCGAGCGCCTGCTCAAGTTGGTGGCGGATCGGACCCAGCCCGGAGGCGGCCACCTGCTGAGGGGCCGGTGAAGTGGGCAGCTCGGGTTGCGCACTCTGGGTCGGGCGATCCGGGGATCGCAGCGCCGGGGGCAGCAGCGGCGTCCCCGGAGTTGCGACGGGCGGGGACTTGCCGGCGCGCAGGGCTGGGCCGGCTGACGAAGGCCCCGGCGCATGTGGCGGGGACGCCCCCAACGGCGGTGTTGTCAACGCCGCCGACGGGGTCGCCGGTGGCGACGCGATCACCGATTGCGACGCGGGCGCCGCCGGCGACGGGGTCGCCGATTGCGACGCGATCACCGATGGTGACGCGGGTGGTGACGCGGGCCCCGCCGGCGACGGGGTCGCCGGCGACGCGGTCACCGGCAGGCGCGCAAAAGGCGTCCGCGTGGATGTCGGCGGCACGATTGCAAATGGGGACGTGGCGACCGACGGTGGCGTGGTCACCGGTGGCGGAGCCGCCTGGGGTGCCGATGCAACCGCCGCCGGCTCGAGGCGGGTCGTATCGGTCGTCGGATTCGTTGCCGGAGTGCCGGCCGGCTGAGCCGCCGCCGACTTGCCTGGATCCGGCGGACGCGGCGCCGTTGCCTCGGCGGATGAGGAAGCCACCACCATCGGCGGGGTGCGTAGCACGAACCACCACCCGCCGCCGGCGATCACGGCGACGCCGAGCACCGACGCCGCGATGATCCCGGTCAACGGTCGCGCCGATCGGGCGGGTGCCTGTCCCGGCGAGGGCCCCGCCACGGGGGCGGCGGAGGCCGGAGGACGAGGGGCCGCTGGTTTGCGCGGCGCCGCTACCATGGTCGCTTCCGACTCGACCACTTCCGACTCGACCGCGGCCGACTTGATCGGCACCACCGGTGCAGCCAGCGCGGTGACGATCGCCTCGATGAAGGCGGCGGCGGACCTGTAACGATCCTCCGGCCGCTTGGCCATGGCGCAGCGAACCACCGCGTCCATTCCAAGCGGCGCGGTGACCGCGATTTGCGAGGGAGGCGGCGGCTCGGTGTTCAGCACCTTGTGCATGATCGCGGTCATGCTGCCGTCGAACGGGCGCTCCCCGGTCAGCAACTGATACAGCAGCACGCCGGACGAATAGATGTCGGTGCGCTCATCGACCACCTGGCCCATGAACTGCTCGGGTGACATGTAGGCCGGGGTGCCCATGCACGGTGCCGGCCTGGGTCATGCTGCTGCTCTCGATCCGGGCGATGCCGAAATCGGCGATCTTCGCCTGCCGGCCGCTGGTCAGCATGATGTTGGCCGGCTTGATGTCGCGATGCACGACGCCGCGGTCGTGGCTGTACTGCAGCCCGGTCAGCAAATCGTGCATGATGCGCCGGATATCGGCGCACGGCGAAGCGCTCCTGCCTGTCGAGCAGCGACTTCAGCGTGGTCCCGTCCACGAACTCCATGACGATATAGGCGAGGTCGCTGGTCTCGCCGTAGTCGTACACGCCGACGATGTTGGGATGGGTCAGCCGGCCGGCCGCCTGCGCCTCGCGCCGGAAACGGGCGATCTCGTCCTCGGTGTCGGGATCCGGATGCTCGGGCAGCCGCACCGCCTTGATCGCCACCCGTCGCTCGATCCGCGGGTCCCAGCCGTCATAGACGATCCCCATCGCGCCGCGGCCGAGCGTGCCGCGGATTCGTACTTGCCGAGGGTCTGCACGACCTCCATCAAAGTCCTCGTTCGACGGCCCCACCAATCGGATCATAAGCCCGCAACCAGCTTAATAAAAAACTATCCGTGACGGGGGAGTGTTCGATTCGTCGGTGGGACGGCGGAGGTTCGTCATCGCGGCGGCTTCTGCCCGTGTCCCGGGAAGCACGGCGGCGGCGGCTTGCCGGGTGGCGGGAAGCGTCGACGGTGACGCGGCGCCGGCGCCGATCACTCCTCGCTGGCCGGTCACTCCTCGCTGAGCGCGCAGTGGCCGACCAGCAACCCGACGGGCAGCGACAGAACGCCCCAGGTTGCCAGGAAGATCAGTAGCACATGATGCGGGTCATGGACCGTGAGTTGCGCGACAATTCCCGCACCAATCAATGCTATCGTCACCCCGGCCAGACCCGTTCTTGCGAGTAGGCGTTTCACCTTGTGCATTGTGACCCGTACCCGATCGTCTCGCTGGCTTTACGGCGTGATTACAGAGTCCGGCCGGCGATGGTTGCCCAACGCTCCGCCGCGCAAAGGATATGGTTTCACTTCCAGTGCTAAACCAGCGTGACGATTTGTCACATGACTGTCAAGTAATTCGATCGCGACAACGTGAAGGCGCCACATTAAATCTGCGGCGACGCGGCGGAACCCGCTTGCGGCCTCAGCGGGTCGGGCGCGGCGGGGTCCGTGTGTAGTCGTAGAAACCCCGCCCGGTCTTGCGCCCCAGCCAGCCGGCTTCAACGTATTTCACCAGCAACGGGCAGGGCCGGTACTTGCTGTCCGACAGCCCCTCGTACAGCACCTGCATGATCGACAGGCAGGTATCCAGGCCGATGAAGTCGGCCAGCTCCAGCGGCCCCATCGGATGGTTGGCGCCGAGCCGCATCGACGTGTCGATGCCGCTGACCGAGCCCACCCCCTCATAAAGCGCGTACACCGCCTCGTTGATCATCGGCACCAGGATGCGGTTGACGATGAAGGCCGGAAAGTCTTCCGCGACCGCGCGTGGTCTTGCCGAGCTTCGCCGCCAGCGCCTGCACCGCCTGGAAGGTCGGCTCGTCGGTCGCGATGCCGCGGATGATCTCCACCAGCTTCATCACCGGCACCGGGTTCATGAAGTGCATGCCGATGAACTTCTCCGGCCGGTCGGTCGCGGCGCCAGCCGGGTGATCGAGATCGACGAGGTGTTCGAGGCCAGCATGCAGGACGGCTTCAGGTGCGGCGTCAGCGTCTTGAACACCGCCCGCTTGATCGTCCTCTTTCTCGGTCGCCGCTTCGATCACCAGGTCGGCGTCGCCGAACGCGCGCATAATCGGTCGAGGTGTCGATCCGGGCCAGCGCTGCGTCGCTCGTCCTCGGCGGTGATCAGCTTGCGGTTGACCTGCCGCTCCATGTTGTGGGCCATGGTGGCACGCGCGCGTCTGAGCTGCTCCGCCTTGACGTCGAGCATCGTGACCGGCAGCCCGGCCAGCGCGCAGACATGGGCGATGCCGTTGCCCATCTGGCCGGCGCCGATCACGCCGACCCGGGCGATCTCGGTCGCCTCGGCCAGCAGCGGCGCGGCAACGGACGCCGGCGTGACTTCGACATTCATTCAGGAGCGCTCCAGTTCGGCCGCCAGCTCGGGCAGCGCGTTGAACAGATCAGCCACCAGGCCGTAATCGGCGACCTGGAAAATGGGCGCTTCCTCGTCCTTGTTGATCGCCACGATGACCTTGCTGTCCTTCATCCCGGCCAGATGCTGGATGGCGCCGGAGATGCCGACCGCGACGTAGAGGTCCGGGGCGACGACTTTGCCGGTCTGCCCGACCTGGTAGTCGTTGGGCACGAATCCGGCATCCACCGCCGCGCGCGAGGCGCCGATCGCGGCCCCCAGCTTGTCGGCGATCGGCTCGATCAGCTTGAAGTTGTCGCCGCTCTGCATGCCGCGGCCGCCGGAGATCACGACGCGCGCGGCGGTCAGCTCCGGCCGCTCGCTTTTCGACAGCTCGGCCGAGACGAAACGCGAGACGTCCGGCGATTCGACGGCAGGGCGCCGGCTCGATCGCCGCGTTGCCGCCCTCGGCCGGCACCGGATCGAAGCTCGACGCGCGCACGGTGATCACCTTCTTGGCGTCGGACGATTTCACTGTGGCGAGCGCGTTGCCGGCATAGATCGGCCGAATGAACGTGTCGGCATCCACCACCCCGGCGACGTCGCTGATCGGCTGCACGTCCAGCAGCGCGGCGACCCGCGGCATCACGTTTTTGCCGACCGCCGTCGCCGCGGCCAGCAGATGCGAGTAGGCCGGCGCCAGCCGGATCAGCAGGGCCGCCAGCGGCTCCGCCAGCACATGCTCGAAGGCCGGCGAATCGGCAGCGATCACCTTGACAAGCCGGGCAGCTTCGCGGCCGCGGCCGCCGCGGCGTCGATGCCGCTGCCCGACCACCAGCCCATGCACCTCGCCAAGTTGGGTGGCCGCGGCAACCGCACTGCGTGAAGGCTGCTTGATGCCGGCGGCGTCGTGCTCGAGCAGAACAAGAGCCGTCATTGGACTGATTCCTTGTGGCTTCGCATCGCGCGATCAGATGATTTTCGCTTCGGTCCGGAGCTTCTGCACCAGCTCCGCCACCGAGCCGACCTTCTGCCCCGCCTTGCGCTTCGGCGGCTCCGCCACCTTCACCATCTTCAGCCGCGGCGCCGGGTCCACGCCGAGATCGGCCGGCTTGACGGTCTCGATCGGCTTCTTGCGCGCCTTCATGATGTTGGGCAGCGAGGCATAGCGCGGCTCGTTCAGCCGCAGATCCGTGGTGACCACCGCCGGCAGATGCAGCGCCACCGTCTCCAGCCCGCCATCGACCTCGCGCGTCACGGTGATGCCGTCGCCCTCGATCGCGATCTTGCTGGCGAAGGTGCCCTGCGGCCAGCCGAGCAGCGCCGCCAGCATCTGCCCGGTGGCGTTCATGTCGTCGTCGATCGCCTGCTTGCCGAGGATGATCAGCCGCGGCTGTTCCTTCTCGGCGATCGCCTTCAGCAGCTTGGCTACCGCAAGCGGCTGCAGCTCGACATCGGTTTCCACCAGGATGCCGCGATCCGCGCCCATGGCCAGCGCCGTGCGGATCGTCTCCCCGCATTGCGGCACGCCGAGGGAGACCGCGACGATCTCGGTCGCGACGCCCTTTTCCTTCAGGCGCACGGCTTCCTCGACGGCGATCTCGTCGAACGGGTTCATCGACATCTTGACCCCGGCGGTCTCCACGCCGGTGCCGTCCGTCTTCACCCGGACCTTCACGTTGTAGTCCACCACCCGCTTGACCGGGACGAGTATTTTCATGAAAACCGTGCCGCTCACAGAAACGCAGGCGCGAGGCCCACGTGCTGGCGGACTGTTCGCACCTGCAATATGCCGCCGACCATATGCAGTGCCCGGAGCCGCTGTCAAACCATGTTCACGGAAGTCTGTGAATTCGAAATCTTTCGTTAAGCGGCTGACTTCGGGTAGATGCTATGGGGCAGGCGACGAGGACATGGCACCATCGTCGCGATCTGCAACGCGTTCGGTGGAGTGCCCTTATGCCAAAGTTCAACGACCTCAGCCGGTCCCTCGTCGCCCTGGACCAGGATAGCACGCTCATCGCAGCAATCGAACTGAGCCGGTCGAGTTGGCTGCTCGGCGGTGTGGTGCCGGGCTTGCGCGGGAGCCGCGCAAGAAGCTGGTCCCCGACGCGGATGCGCTGCTCGGTGTGCTGCACCGGTGGCGCGATGAGGCGATCGCCGCCGGCCGGCGGATCGATCGGATCTGCGTTGCCTACGAGGCTGGCCGTGACGGGTTCTGGCTGGCCCGCTGGCTGCGCGCCCGTGGCATCGAGTGCCAGGTGATCCATCCGACCAGCATCCCGGTCTCGCGGGAGCACCGGCGGGCGAAATCGGATCGGCTCGACCTTGGGCTGCTGCTGCGGGCCCTGCTCGGCTGGCTGCGCGGGGAGCCGAAGCATTGCTGCATGGTGGCGGTGCCCTCGATCGAGGCGGAGGATGCCAGGCGTCCGATCCGCGAACGCGACCGCCTGGTGGTCGAGGCGACCCGGCTGGTGAACCGGATGACCTCGCTGCTGGCGCTGCACGGGGTGCGCGGCTTCAATGTGAAGCTGAAGCGGGCGGCGGCGACGCTGGCGTCGCGGCGCACGGCGGAGGGCCAGCCGCTGCCGCCCAACACGCTGGCCGAGCTGCGCGCCTGCATGCACCGGCGGGAGGTCATCAAGGCGCGGATCGCGGAGCTCGAGGCGGCACGGTTGGAACGGCTGCAACCGGCGCCGCGCAGCGCGCCGGATGCGATGATCAGGTTGCTGGCGCGCATCATCGGCGTCGGCATCGAGACCGCCGAGATGCTGACGCTGGAGGTGCTGTCGCGACAGTTGCGGGATCGACGGGCGGTGGCCCGCTACGTCGGGCTGACCGGTTCGCCCGACGAGAGCGGCAGCAGGCGGCGCGAGCAGGGCCTGGCCAAGGCCGGCAACGGCCGGGTGCGGCGCGGTCTGATCCAACTGGCCTGGCGTCTGCTGGTGCATCAGCCGCACTGCGATCTGGTCAAGTGGTATCGCGAGCGCACCGCGGACCGGCGCGGCATCACCCGCAAGGTGATGATCGTCGCCCTGGCCCGCAAGCTGCTGGTGGCACTGTGGAAGTATGTCACCAGCGGTGAGCTGCCCGCCGGCATGCGGCTGCATCCGGCCGTCTGACACGACCGGCCAACAGGGACCTGCCCCAACAGGGACCTGCCCCAACAGGGACCTGCCCCAACAGGGACCTGCAAGGGAACTTGCACAGGAGGACACAACAAGGGTTCGGCGCCCGTCTGCTTCGCGGACGAGGCATTGCCGATGACGATCCGAGGTGGCGGTGTCCCGCTTCCGCCCACGGCCCTGGTGCCGCTTTTGTAGAATGGGCCCGCCGCTCGGAGCTTTGCCGCCGATGCGAATGTCTGCATCATGGTATCGATCCAACCGGATCGGCCGAATACAAGGTTGCCACGCGATTGCTTTGCGCGGCGCAGGGCAAGCTCCCCTCCGATCGAATGGCAGTGCCGACGGTTTGCCCGCGCGTGACCAGCCTGGCACCGTGCTCGCCGGCGTCAAGGACGCTTCGCGCCGCCGCCGGCGGTGGCCTGCGGCCATCCCTGACCCCGGCTCCGCGCGGCGCCCATCGGAGCCGCAGGTCGGGACGGAGAAACGTCACGTCAGTCGAACAAAGAAACTGGAAATCGATCTATGAAGTAGAACTTGACAGAGGAGGCCCCATACAAGGGCGGAAAAGCGCAGCGCATTCCGCCGGTAGGGCGCCGCCGGAGCGGATGGCGGAACGCGCTGCGCTTTTCCGGAAAGCGGGGGTTCCGGGTATCGGACCTATCATCCTGAAACCGGCAGTTGTGTGCTCGCCTGATAGCGCCAAATCGGCGGAGATTGGCGGCGATGGGGACAGAGACGACGGGCTTGTTGGTTCACCCCGAGGGTGAGCAACCTGGGGTTGAGGCGTGGCCGGCGGTTGCGGATATCGACGGCGGACCGCGTCAGCTGTTTTTTTAAATCGAGTATCTCAAGCAGGGCGGATTGTTCGACGCTGGGTGGCCGACTGTCCACGCAGCACGGCCATCACGACGGGCTCCAGCTCAGCCTGGTCGGTGCTCGCGCGCAGCGCGCGCTGCATGATGTCGGGAGCCGAGATTGCTGGTGGCGATCAGGATCGTGTCGGTGAAATCGACCACACGGCCTTGCCGCCGATCTGGCGACCGTCGTCAAACACTTGCAACAAGATACTATAGACGTCCAGGTGGGCTTGTCATCGGCGCCTCGCGCGGCAGCAGCGATTCAGTTCGCCATTGGAATCCCTGCTCGGCGACCGCGCCAGCCTGTTTGAAGATTTATTCGGCTACGGTCCGGCTTCGTGGTGTGAGGGTAGTCTGAGAAGCGTTCAGGTAACACATGATAACAGCTGGTTGAGTACGCTTGCGCGCCGGGTGGCGTTCCGCGCGCGGCCCTGAATGACCGAGGCACAAGGTGGTTTCAACCTACAGCCCGCCGGTAACGTCGATCGTCACTCCGGTGACGAAATCAGCATCGGCCGATGCCAGGAAGCAGATGACCCTTGCCTGGTCCGCCGCCTCGGCGACGCGGCGCAACGGCGTGCGCTCGATCTCGGCGGCCTGGTCCTCGGGTGGGCGCTGGTTCCAGCGCGGGCGGATGCGCTCGGTCAGGGTCAGGCTGGGGGCGACCGCATTGACGTTGATGCCGAACGGCCCGAGCTCGTGCGCCAGCTTGCGGGTGAACGCGATGATCCCGCCCTTCGCCGCGGCATACGCACTGCTGCTCGACGCACTCAGCCCGCGTCCGGCAATGGACGCCAGATTGACGATCTTGCCGCCGCGCTGGCGCTTCATCACCGGAACCGCCGCGTGGCAAAACAGGAAGGTGCCGGACAGATTGAACGCGATCAGCTTCTGCCATTCGGTAAACTGCAGTTCATCCACCGTGGCGGCCGGCCGGGCAATTACGGTGCTGCCACCGACGGCATTCACCAGGATGTCGATGCGCCCGAATTCCCTGGTCAGCGATGGCACCAGCGCGTCCACCTGCGCTGCGTCCAATGCGTCGGCGACGCGCCCATGCGCCTGCCCGCCGGCGCGGCTGATCGCGGCGACGGCGGCATCCAGCCGTGTTTCGTCGGTATCGACACCGATCACCACGGCACCCTCGGCCGCCAGGATATCGGCCGTGGCGCGACCGATGCCGCTGGCTGCGGCGGTGATGATCGCCACCTTGTCGCCGAACCGCATTGCCAGCCCCCCATTTGTAACCGCAGCAAATGGGCACGTCGCAGACGGTGCTTGTCAATCCGGCGCATTGGGTCAAGGATCGCGACAGCAACAGGGGGTCATCGATGGATCAGCCGATCATCGATCGCCGGCACTGGCAGGGCGATCTCACCCGCGTTCCGTATTGGGTGTACCAGGACCCGGAGCTGGCGGGCACCGAGCAGACCCGCCTGTTTGAAGGTCCCGTCTGGAACTTCCTATGCCTGGAGGTCGAACTCCCCGGGCCGGGCGACTGGCGCACCACTTTCGTCGGCAGCATGCCGGTCGTGGTGGCGCGCACCGCGGACGGGTCGATCGCGGCGTTCGAGAATCGCTGCGCGCACCGCGGCGCGCTGATCTGCCTGGATGACCGCGGCACCGGCGCCCGCGATTTCCAGTGCGTCTATCACGCCTGGCGCTACGATCTGTGCGGCAATCTTGCTTCGGTCGCGTTCCGCCATGGCGTCAACGGGCGCGGCGGCATGCCGGAGGATTTCCGGCTGGACGGGCACGGCCCGCGCAAGCTGCGCACTACCACGCTGTGCGGCCTGGTGTTCGGCACGCTGTCGGATGTCACGCCGCCGCTGGAGAGCTGGCTCGGGCCGGACATCGTCGCCCGTATCCGCCGCGTGCTAGGACGGCCAGTCGAAATTCTCGGCCGGTTCACCCAGGCACTGCCGAACAACTGGAAGCTGTACGCCGAGAACGTGCGGGACACCTACCACGCCAGCCTGCTGCATCTGTTCTTCGCCACGTTCCGCATCAACCGCCTGTCGCTTGGCGGCGGCGTCACAATCAGCGACAGTGGCGGGCACCATGCCAGCGCCACGCGGATGCCGACGCAGACGGTCGATACAAGTTATCAGGGGCAGCGGTCGGTGAATGAGGGCTTCCGTCTGGCGGATCCCAGCATGCTGGAAACCCACCAGGAATTCGGCGACGACATCCAGTTGCAGATACTGACAGTGTTCCCGACCTTCGTGTTGCAGCAGATACGCAACTGCATCGCGGTGCGTCAGGTGACCCCGCGCGGGCTGGAGGCGACCGATCTCGATTGGATCTTCCTCGGCTTTGCCGACGACACGCCGGACGTAAGGAGTTTGCGGCTGAAACAATGCAACCTGGTCGGGCCGGCCGGTTACGTGTCGATGGAAGACGGCTGCGTCGGCGGCTTCGTGCAGCGCGGCGTTGTCGCGGCGGGCGGCGAAGCGTCGGTGATGGAGATGGGCGGCGCCGGCACCGACACGCAGGACACTCGGGCGACTGAGGCCGCCGTGCGCGGCTTCTGGAAGCAGTGGCGCGCGACGATGGGGATGTAGCGGTGACACGTGATGCCGAGACGCTGTTCCGGCTGGCGTCGCTGAACAGCGCCTATGCGGCGGCGATCGATGCCGACCGG
Organism: uncultured Pseudomonadota bacterium; assembly: GCA_963764525.1. Classification (GTDB taxonomy): domain Bacteria; phylum Pseudomonadota; class Alphaproteobacteria; order Acetobacterales; family Acetobacteraceae; genus DATDIC01. The sequence goes on from CAVXTC010000039.1 coordinate 27,169, forward strand.
CTGGAAGACTGGCCGGGCTTTTTCCTGGAACGCTGCCTGTACAAGATCACCACGGCGGACAACCATCGCCGCGGCTACACCGCCGGTATCGTTTATGCCGATACCCGCGCCATGCTGACCGACCGCGTGACCGCGCTGCGGCAGGCAAATATCTACGAGCGGCAAACCTACCGCCACATCGTCGGCATGCCGATGGTGCGCGGCGCGGCGGGGGCCGAGATCTCCGCCGAGACGCCGTTCCTGGTGGTGCGCACGATGCGCGACGGGCGAATGGAGCTGTTTGCCGCTGGCGTCTATCTCGACCGGGTGCGCGACGAGCCGGATGGCGGGCTGCGGTTCGCCGAACGGCTGGTGGTCTGCGACAGCGGGCGGTTCGATACGCTGGTGGCGATTCCGCTATAGCGGGGCGGCCTCTCACCCCGACCCGGCTATGAAAATGCTCCAGGAGCAACCGAAGCTCCACACCGTCATGCCCGCAAATGCGGGCCTCCACGCCGTGTGCGCGGCCAAGGAAGACGTGGATGGCCGCATTCGCGGCCATGACGGTATCATTTGCATCGTGGGTAGCGCATCGGCGCGATGCGGGGCCTCTCCCCGACCACGGGGAGAAGGGGTTTGTGCCCCGTTCGGGGGCTCTCATCGCCTTCCTCTCGAATTTTCTCGTGATTACCTCGGATAATTGATTGGCATTGGTGCTTGGTTTGTTGTTGGTTGATTAGACCAGATGCCGAAGGAATTGACGCTCTCGGCGTCACGCCCGCGAAGCTCGTGCCCACGAAGGCGGGTAGCGGGCATCCACGGCTACTCTGGTTTTGCGAACAGGGCCAGGATTCCCGTATGCGCACCCGCCGCAACGGAATGGCCAGCTTGGCGCGACCCTGGGTTGCGAGCTTGATTTCGGCATCGCCGAGCACCGTGAAGCCTTCGCCCTGCGTGGCTTCGAGCTTGCGTCGGCGGATGACCTTGAAGGTCACGTTGGATTTCGGCCGCGTGACAAAGCAGCTGCCGGCGGCGTGAATGCGGGTCCACCACTCATATTTGCAGTAGCCTTTGTCAATGACGTAGGTGGCACCTGCCTCCAGCGGATCTGCTCGCCGACCAGAACATCGTTGATGGTGGCAGGAGTGATCTCGATCTGCCTTGGAAGATCGGCCGTCGGATCATAGGCCACATGCAACTTCAGGCCGCGCGTCCTGCCATTCCAGTCGGCCCAGCTGACCAGTTCGTCAAGCGGGATCGGCGTTAAATCAATGATCCGCAACACCGCGCTGCCTTCGCGCTTCAGGGAGCTCTCGGCGAGAGCGGAAAGCTGTTCGAAGGCTTCTGCGAAGATCGCTGCCGGCCGCCTGGCATTGGCATCCGAGAGGGTATTTCGCTCAGCGTCTTGCTGCCCAGGTGATAGTGATGATGGGCATTTGCGTTCCACACCGCCTCCAGACCGCGCAGGCCATCGACCCCGCTCAACTGGGCGAAGATCAGCGCCACCAAATGATCCCAACTCTGGAAGGACTTGTCGTAGGCGTTGCCGGCATGACGCTCCACGATTGAGTCAAACTGGCGCCGCGAGAGCGGCTTGATCAGTTTCCGAAGACGCTATCGTGGTATCGCTGCCCGGCTCTCCTCTGAAGTCTCGATAACCAGAAGGTATCCAATTCATGTCGGATTCGCCGGGCATGCGCCTGGCTCAGCGAAATATTACCGGACAGCCCCGCCTGCGCGGGAATGACGGCCGAAGCCCGGTATCATTCCTGCCGGATCGGAAATCGCTCATGTCGGGCTCGACGTTCACTTTTACCGGCTCGGTAAGTTCCGACTGGAACGTGTCCTCGAACTGGAACCAGGGCATAATTCCGGGTGCCGGGGACGAAGCGATCATCAACGGCAATACGATTCCCGCAATCATCAGCGGCGGCCAGTCCGATGAAATCGCCGGCATGACGATCCAGGCGGGCAGTGACGTGTTCGTCGGCGGTTCTGCAACCTTTGGCGGATCGGGCCCCGGCTATCTCACACTTCTGGACGGCATCGCCGATGTCGCCGGCGTGCTCGCCGGCGCGCAGGGTTCGACCATCACCGCTGCCAACATACTCAGCGACGGGACGATCGGCGGTGGCGGAACCTTTATCGTCAGGAGTTTTGGCAGCATCGTTCCCCCGGACGCCGGCTTGATCATAGGTGGCGTGGTTCTGGCCGACGGCGGCGATTACGGTCTCGGGCCACTTACCATCGACGCTCTGGGGCTCAGCAGCATCGGCAGCATTGAAGTCCGCGGCGGCAGCACCCTGGAGCTGAACGCCCTGGCGACCGGCAGCCTGGACGCGACGCCCAGCCAGACCGGCATGTCCGGGCCGGGCGTTCTGCTGCTCGATCAGACTTTCGGCGGCACGATCGCGCTGACCGGCGGGACGACGCTCGACCTCGGTCTGGCAGTCGGGCAAACCGCATCGGACGCCGTGGTCAGCGGTTCGACCCTGGATATCACGACCGGAGGCTCGACTGAGGCCATCGCGCTGGCTGCCGCCGGGTATTCAGCGACTTTGCTTCAGACCGGGACTGGCGACACCCGAGCCGAGATCGCGCTTTCTCCGGTCTGTTACAGGCGCGGCACGCGGCTTGCCGTGCCGGGCGGCGAGCAAGCGATCGAGGACCTCAGGCCCAGCGATCTGGTCATGACCGCGCGCGGCGACGAACGCGCAATCAAGTGGATCGGCCGCCGGCGAGTGAATTGCCGGCGCCACTCGGAGCCGCACAAGGCTTGGCCGATCTGTGTCCAGGCCAGCGCCTTTGGTCCGGGGCTGCCCGCGCGCGACCTGTATTTGTCGCCGCAACATGCGATCTATGCGGAAGGCGTGCTGATCCCCATCAAGATTTTGGCAAACGGCCACACCATCCGGCAGGTCAGGATGCCGGAGGTCGAGTATTTTCATGTGGAACTGAATTCCCATGAAATCATGATGGCCGAGGGCCTGCCGGCCGAAAGCTACCTCAATTCCGGTGACCGCGCCTGCTTTGAGAATGGCGGGCGCCCAGTGGTCCTGCATCCGGATTTCGGGCGCTGGACCTGGGACGCGCGCGCTTTCGGCGACCTCAAATTGGTCGGACCGGAGGTGGACGCGGTCCGGGCGCGGATTGCCGCTCAGGGCGCCGCTGGTTCCCTCCGTTCAACCGGAAGGATCGCCTCGGGCTGATCGGAAGCGGCCTCCCGCATCTCCGGCCGAAGCCGCTGGAGGTCGCCGTACGCTGGTCATCAACGCTCCCGTGCATCGACCGCGCGATACCCCCTCCCCCTGCCCCCCTCCTACAAGGGGAGGGGGAAGAAGGGAGCGAGTTCACTTAGCACAAACCTCTGTCTGCCTACGATGGCGGCCGAACCGGGCGGACCCGCCCGGCCAGAGGCAGGCTTATGGTGCAGACAAGCTTCACGGTCGGCTCCGCGGCGGCTCTTGCAGCCGATCTGCAGTCGGTCAGCGCCGGCGGGGCCAACGCCGGCACCGGGCAGGCCTACACATTCACGCTGGCCGCCAGCTTTGTGCTGAACGCCGGCCTGCCGGTCATCAACCTGCAAAGCGGCTCGTCGCTGACCATCATTGGCCAGGGCGACACCATCAACGGCGCCGGAACCTACAGCGGCCTGTTCCTGCAGGCCGGAAGTCTGGTGCTTCAGCACGTGACCATCCAGGCGATGCTCGCGTCCGGGGGGCCGGGCAGAGCGAGACAGGGGATTCGGGCGCCGGCGGAGGCGGCGCCGGACTGGGCGGCGGCTTGTTCATTGCGGCGGGCGCGGCGGCCACGCTAAACGATGCGACCTTCCTGAACGATGCGGCGGCCGGAGGTGCCGGCGGCTCGGCGACCGCTGGCACTGGGTCCGGCGGAACGCCCGCAGGTGGCCTGCTGGATGGGTCGGTCAGCCTGACCGGCGGCTTCGGGACCGGCGGCATCGGTGCGGCCGGGACGGGCGGCCTTTATCCCACCGCGCCGGGCGGCGGCGGACAATTCGGCGGCGGTGGCGGTGGAGGCTCCACGTCCGCTGCCGGGGGGTTCGGCGCCGGAAACGGCGCGGCACAGGGCGTGACCGGCGGCTTCGGCGGCGGCGGCGGGCTCGGCGCCGGGGGTGATGTGTTCGTCCAGCAGGGCGGCAGCCTGACGATCACTGCGGCGAATTTCTCTGGCGGCACCGCCCGGGGCGGCCGCGGCGGCATCACCGCGTCGGGCGGCAGTACGATCAACACGGCGGCGGCCGGGCTGGGGCTGGGCGGCGGCATCTTCGTCCAGGGCAACAGCACCATCACGATCGATCCGACCTCTGCTCAGGTGGTGGTGATCGGCGACGCCATCGCCGACCAGAGCGGGGCGACGATCCCGGCCGGCGTGGGCGGTGGTTCCGGCGCCCTCGGGGTGCTGGTGACCGGCGGGGGACGGCTGGAGCTGACCGCAGCCAACAGTTACACGCTCGGTACCACCGTCCAGGGCGGCAGCACGTTGGAACTGGCGGGCTCCGGGACCGCCGGGACCGGCACCATCACGCTGGCTGGTGGCAGCACGCTGCAGCTCGATGGCGGCATCACCGTCGGTGCGGTGGCGATCACCAACCCAAGCACGATCGCGGTTACCGGCACGAACACCATCGCCGGCGGGCTTGGCGGCAATTCGTTGCTGAGCGGCAGCGGCGTTCTGCGGCTCGGCGGTAACTCGGCGGGCGGCACATCGATCGTCGTGCAGCCGGGGGTCACGCTGCAACTGACCGGTGCCGACATCCTGCCGTCCAGCGAGGTCGTGAACCTGTTCGGCGGCACGCTGGACCTGAATGGGTTTCATCAGACGGTTGGCAATCCGACCGGGTTCGGGACAGGTCCTGCTGAACGGCGCGACGCTGGCGGTAGCGGGATCGCCGCCGTTGTTCGGCGTGCTTGGCTGGGATTTCACCGGGCCGGGCGCAGTGGAGGTGGTGAGCAATCTCTCGCTGATTTTGCGGGATGCGCTGACGGCGCCGGTGCTGCTCGATCCCGGCAGCACGCTGACGCTCAACGGCGGCGTGGGCGCCGGCGGCAGGATCGCGTTTCAGTCGGGCGGGACCGAGACGCTGGTGGATCTCGCGCCCGGGACGGGGCTGACCGAGGCGATCACCGGGCTGGCCGACGGCGACCGGATCGAGTTGGCCGGGCTGGCGATCCAGGGTGCCAGCTTCACCTCGCCGGGCACGGTGACGATCAGCACCGGCACCGGGTTTTATGCGCTGACCAATGTGGGCACCGCGGCGGGCGCCGGCGCGATGTTCGCTGTCGGCATCGACCACGCGACGGGAGACGCCTACATCCAGCTTGGCGGGCGCAGCCTGGACTGGACCGGGGCGGCCGGCGGCGACAGCGGCTCCGCCTCAAACTGGAACGACCTGACCACGCCCGCCAATCCGGCAACGACGGCGCCCGGAGCGTCCGATAGCGCGCTGTTTGCCGGCGGTCCGACGACGGTCACCGGCACGCTGGCGGCCGGGATACTCGGTTTTTCCGGCAACGCGTTGTGGACACTGTCGGGCGGGGCGGATTTGCGCAGCCTGGCCGGCGGCATCCAGGTGGAGACCACCGGCGTTGCGGGCGGGCTGCTGGTGGCCCAGGGAAGCACGATCGAAGACCGCGCCTTGCATGCAGTGGACGTCATCTCCGGGGTTGCCGGAGGCAATGAGGCGGTCACGGTCGGTGGCCAATGGACCTCGCTCGGCGGGCTGGCCATCGGGGTGCAGGGCGTGGCGGATCTGCTGGTGCCCGGCGGTCAGCTCAGTCTGCAATCGGGGCCGGACGGCACCAGCCTGGCATTGGCGGAGGGCGCCGGCAGCTCCGCGGTGCTGACCGCGACCGGCCACGGCGCGACCGTCACGACCGTGGGGAAAGTTTCGCTGGGTGCCCCGGATAGCACCGGGTCGGGTGGCATCGGGGCGCTGGAGATCGAGGCCGGCGCGCAGGTCACCGCCATGGCGCCCGTCGGGTTCAACGGGGTGCTGGCTGATATCGGCGCGGCGAGCGGGTCCGACGGATCGTCGGTCACGGTGGCGGGGGCCGGCTCGGTGTGGACGGTGCAGGGTACCGTGGCGGTCGGCGATGCCGGCGGCGGGCTGCTGGATGTGTTCGGCGGTGGTGCGGTGTCCGCGGCTTCACTGCGCGTAGCAGTGCAGGCCGGGCACCCCGGGAACATCGCGCTGTCGGGTGCCGGCAGCGCGGTGACGTTGTCGGGCGGGCTGGCGGTGGGTGTCGGCGGCAGCGGCGACCTGGCGATCTCCGGCGGCGCGACGATGGTTGCGAGCGGGGCGGATATCGGCGTCAACGCCGGCAGTTCCGGGGTGATAGACCTGGAAGGCGCCGGCACCGAATTGCAGATCACCAACAGCATGACCATCGGCGAGGGTGGGGCAGGGGTCGTGGTGGTGGGCGCCGGTGACGACGCTGAGCGTTGCGGGGCTGCTGAAGACGTCGGGCCTCGGGCGGTTGCAGCTTCTGGGCGGGCTGGTGGATCCGACCATTTATCCGAACACCGGCTCGACAGGGTCGTTCAGGTACCTTCGTGGCCACCGAGGAGATCGAGAACACCGGCACGTGGTTTGCGGCCGGCAGCAGCATCACGTCGCTCGGCACGCTGATCCTGCAGGCGCCGGTGATCACCAATGACGGCACGGTCGGCCATGTCGGGACGCTGCAGGTGGAGGGGTTCGGCGATCTGGATGTGGATGCCGGCACGGTCGATGCGACTCAGATCGTGGATTTCGCCAACGGCGGTCAGTACGGATTGCTGACGATCGGCACGATCGGCGGCTTCGGCGCGGTGATCGGCAATTTCAACGCGGACGCTGAGATACTGGTGCAGGGCGCCTCGATCGCCAGCACGAGCTTCGATACGGGCACCGACGTGCTGACGCTGCTGGATGCGGGCGGCGCCGTGATCGGCGCGCTGAACGTTGCGGGTGTTACCGGCGCCGGGCTGGAAGCGCTGGAGACGGCGAACGCCGAGGGCGGTCTGGGGGCGATGGCGTGCTTCGCGGCGGGCACCCGGATCAGCACGTTGCGCGGCGAGGTGGCAGTGGAGGCGCTGCGGGAAGGCGATCGGGTGCGGTTGGGATCGGCATCACCTCTCCCGCTTGCGGGAGAGGTGCGGGACCTCCCTGTGCGATGGATCGGGTATCGGCGGGTGGATTGTCGCGGGCATCCGAAGCCGCGGGCGGTGTGGCCGGTGCGGATCGCCGCGGCGGCGTTCGGGCCGGGGCGGCCTGTGCGCGATCTGTGGCTGTCGCCGGACCATGCGCTGTTCGTAGAGGGGGTGCTGATCCCGGTGAAGCACCTGATCAACGGCAGCAGCGTGACGCAGGTATCGATCAATACGATCACCTATTACCACGTGGAACTGCCGCGCCACGACGTGCTGCTGGCCGAGGGGCTGGCAGCGGAGAGCTATCTTGAAACCGGCGGGCGGCGGATGTTTGCCAATGGCGGCGGCCCGGTGGCGCTGCATCCGGACTTCGCTGCCCGCGTGCGGGAGGCGGAGGCCTGCGCCCCGTTGATCGTCACCGGGCCGGAGCTGGAGCGGGCGCGGGCGATTCTGGCCATGCAGCCCGGTGCGGCGGCGTGAGCAAGCACGCCGCCGCAACTGGTCAACTTTTGGCAGGTGCAACCGGCGCAACAGGGGCGGCAGAAGCTGCGGCGTGCGCACGGGCGGCGCGCAGGCCCTTGTAGTAGGCGTGGATGTCGGCTTCCGTCACGTAGCCCTTGTGGTCCTTGTCCATTGCGTCGAACTTGCGGGCCACGGATTTCATGCCGATCTTGGCCTGTTCGAGCGTCAGATGGCCGTCATGGGTCGTGTTTGCCTGCTCAAACCGTTGGTGCAGCGACAGATGCGTCGCGGCGTGGGCCGGGGCCTGCAGTGCGAACAGCATCGGAACAGCCAGCAAGAGGGGGATGCGCATCCTGGGTCCTTTCAACAAAGCGCATCCCGACTTAGCCGATCAAGGTCACCGGCAAGTTAATCGCGGCCGCGCTGTATGGCGTGTGCGATGATCTGAACAGCCAGCTCGATCCCGGCGGCATCGACATCCAGATGGGTGCAGGCGCGGGCCCGCGTGCGGCCCATGGTGGAAAGCTGCACGCCCTCCCGCCGGATGCGGCTGGCCAGTTCGTCGGCGGTCAGGGCGGTGCCGGCGGTATCGAAGAAAACCAGGTTGGTGTCCGGCTGCTCCACCGTGATCCCTGGGATTTGAGCCAGCCCGCGGGCCAGGGCGCGCGCATTGGCGTGGTCCTCGGCCAGCCGGTCGATGTTGTGCTCGAGCGCAAACAGGCACGCGGCGGCGCAGATGCCGGCCTGGCGCAAAGAGCCACCGACCCGCTGCTTCCAGCGCCAGGCCTCGTCGATGAACGCGTCCGAGCCGCACAGCACGGCGCCCAGCGGCGCGCCCAGCCCCTTGGTGAAGTCGAGCCAGACGGAATCGCAGCCGGCGGCCATTTCGGCAGCGGGGATGCCGGCGGCGACCACCGCGTTCATCAGCCGCGCGCCGTCCATGTGGGTCGCCATGCCGTGCTCGCGCGCGGCATCCAGCACCGCATTCAGCCTGTCCTGCGGCCATACGGTGCCGCCGCCGAGGTTGGCGGTCTGCTCGACCTCCAGCAGGGTCTGCGGCGGGGAATTGCGCCGGCGTTCGCGGAAGGCGGCGCGCAGCGTGTCCACGTCGAACTGGCCGCGCGGCCCCTTCAGCCCAAGCACGGAGACGCCGCTGAGCGCGCCGGGCGCGCCGCCCTCGGCGGCGATGATATGGGCGGTCTCGTGTGCAATGATTTCATCTCCTGGCCGGCAATGCGTCAGGATGGCGACTTCATTGCACATGGTACCGGACGGCAGGAACATCGCCGCCGGCTTGCCCAGCAGGGCGGCCATGCGGTCGCACAGCGCATGCACAGTCGGGTCGTCGCCGTGCTGTTCATCGCCGACCTCCGCCGCCATCATCGCCTGTTTCATCGCCGGCGAGGGCCTGGTCTGCGTGTCGGAGTAAAGGTTCACCCGCACCGGCGGCAGCAATGCGTCCGGGCGAACAGGTGCGTAGGTCATCGGGGCTTCTCCAGAGGGCTGGCCGGCACAGCAAAGCAGGCTGGCGGGGCGCTGTCAGCCCTCGGCGGGGGCAGTGGCGGGCACGCCGGTCGGCCGCGGCGGACCATAGACAGACTCGGCGCGGCGGCGGAAGGCGTTCACCATGCGGCGCACCGCCTCATTGAACACGAGGCCGATCGCCGCTTGCAGGATGCGGCTGCGGAACTCGAAATCGACGAAGAAGGCGACTTCGGTGCCGTCGGCGTGCGGGATGAAGTCCCACTGGTTGTTCAGGTAACGGAACGGGCCGTTCTCATAGCGCACCTTGACCCGGTGCGGGCGGTCGAGCGTCACGCGGCTGGTGAAACTTTCGCGAAACGGGCCGAAGCCGATGGTGAGGTCGGCGACTTCGTCGGTCTCCGTGCGGCTGCGCACGCGGGCGCCGACGCACCAGGGCAGGAACTCCGGGTAGCGCCCGACATCCGCCACCAGGTCGAAGAGTTGGTCGGGGCGGTAGGGAAGCAGTTGGCGTTCGGCGTGGGTGGGCATTCAGGGAGCGCCCGGGCGGGGCGGGAACCGGACGGATACGTCGCCCGCGTAGCGGGAGAGGTGACGTGATAGCCGACCGGTATCGGTCGTCATGAAACTGTGGCCGTGCCAATGGCCAACCTCCCGGCACGGGCGGCGCGCAGGGCGGCGAAATCGGCGTCGGCGTGGTAGGAACTGCGGGTCAGCGGGGTGGCGGAGACCAGCAGGAATCCCCGCGCGCGGGCGAGCGCGGCGTAGTCGGCGAATTCGTCCGGCGGAACGAACCGATCGACCGCCGCGTGCTTCACCGTCGGCTGCAAATACTGGCCGATGGTGAGGAAATCCACGTCGGCAATGCGCAGATCGTCCATCACCTGCAGGATTTCGCCGCGCGATTCACTGAGCCCGACCATCAGGCCGGACTTGGTGAAGATGCCGGGGTCCAGCGTCTTCATGTGGTCCAGCAGGCGCAGCGACTGATAGTAGCGGGCACCGGGCCGAATCGTCGGATAGAGCCGCGGCACCGTCTCCAGATTGTGGTTGAAGACGTCGGGCCGGGCGGCAGCCACGATCTCCGCCGCACCGAGCTTGCGCAGGAAATCCGGGGTCAGCACCTCGATCGCGGTATCCGGCGCGGCCGCGCGGATGGCGCGGATCACCGCAGCGAAATGCGCGGCGCCGCCGTCCGGCAGGTCGTCGCGATCCACCGAGGTGACCACGACGTGCTTCAGGCCGAGCTTCGCCACCGCGTCGGCGACGCGGGCGGGTTCGTCGGCCGCCAGCACGCCAGGCAGGCCGGTGCGGACGTTGCAGAAGCCGCAGGCGCGTGTGCAGGTGTCGCCCATGATCATCATGGTGGCGTGGCGCTGGCTCCAGCACTCGCCGATATTGGGGCAGGCGGCTTCTTCGCAGACGGTCACCAAGCCGTTCTCGCGCATCAGGGCGCGGGTCTGGTGATAGACCGGGTGGGTGGGCGCCTTCACGCGGATCCAGGCCGGCTTGCGCTGGATCGGGTTGTCCGGACGGTTCGCCTTCTCCGGATGGCGGGCGTTTTCTGAATGGCGTGGGGGCGCGACGTCGCCGGGACGGTGATCGATCAGGATCCGGGTTGGCATGGCGGCGCTACAAGTGGCGGGCGGGCCTGGGGGCGTCAAGCCGACGCGTTCGGCCGGCTCACGTTTGGCGGGAACGGGGAGAGTTCCGATGCAAGCGATTGCGAAACCGCCGCGCGTCATCATCGTCGGCGCCGGGTTTGGCGGCATCACCGCCGCGAAGGCGCTGGCCGGCAGCGGCGTCGAGATCGTGCTGATCGACCGGACCAACCACCATCTGTTCCAGCCGCTGCTATATCAGACCGCGACCGCGGCGCTGGCACCGTCCGATATCGCCAGCCCGGTGCGGAGCATCCTGCGGCGCCAGCGCGAAACCACCACCGTCATCATGGGCGAGGTCACCGACGTGGATCCGGTGCGGCGCGTGTTCACGGTCAGGGACACCGGCGAGATCGGCTACGACTACCTGATCCTGGCGACCGGGGCGGCCTACAGTTGGTTCGGTCATGACGAATGGGCCGCGCACGCCACGGTTCTGAAAAGCCTGGAAGACGCGGAGCTGATCCGGCTGCGTTTGCTCAGTGCGTTCGAGTGGGCAGAGAGCCGCACCGATCCCGCCGAGATCGAACGCCTGCTGAGTTTCGTCATCGTCGGCGGCGGGCCAACCGGGGTGGAACTGGCTGGCGCCATCGCCGAGCTTGCACGCTCCACCCTGGCCGGCGAGTTCCGCCGCATCCGGCCCGGATCGGCCCGCATCGTGCTGTGCGAAGCGGGGCCTCGGCTGCTCGCCGGATTTCCGGCGGGGCTGTCGGATTATGCGGCGCGTGCGCTCGGCACGCTCGGGGTTGAGGTGCGGCTCGGCGCCGTGGTGGAGCAGATCGATCAGTCCGGCGTGTCCGCGTCGGGTGCGCGCATCGAGAGCGCCAACGTGTTCTGGTGCGCCGGCACCGAGGCGCGCCCGGCGGCGCGCTGGCTGGGCGCCGATGCAGCGCGCAACGGGGCGGTGCGGGTGCGGGCGGATTGCTCCGTGCCGGGACACCCGGAGATTTTCGTGATCGGCGACGTGGCCAGCCTTGCCGGGCGGGATGGCAAGCCGTTGCCGGGGCTTGCCGCGGTTGCCGTGCAGCACGGGAAATATGTGGCGGGGGTGATTGCCCGCCGGGTGGCCGGCCGGCCGGCGCCGGGTCCCTTCCGATATCGCGATTTCGGCGCCCTGGCGGTGATCGGGCGGTCCCGGGCGGTCGCCGATCTCGGCCGCATCCGGCTGCGGGGCTTCCCCGCCTGGCTGTTCTGGTGCCTGGTGCATCTGTTTCTGCTGGCGGGGTTTCGCAACCGGATCGTGGTGTATGTGAACTGGTCCTGGTCCTGGTTCACGTACGGGCGGGGCGCGCGGCTGATCACCGGTCTGCCACCCCGCGAGGAGCTTGAAACGTCGCGGCGCAAGGCCGAGCGGGGTGTCGGGTGATCGGCAGGTTGGGTCGGACGGAAGTCTTTCCGGCGGAGGCCCTGGGTTGGTCTTGTTAACTCGAGGGCGCACGACTATCTTCCTGGCTGCATATAATCTGCCTGGGTGCCCTATGCCGCTCAACATCAAGGACGCCAGGACCGAAGCCGCGGTGCGTGAACTCGCAGCGGTTGCCGGGGAAACCGTCACCACGGCGGTCCACAGAGCTGCCGAAGAGCGTCTGCGGCGGGTTCGGCGTGACCGTGCGGGCCGCAGCCTGGCTCAGGAACTGCTGGAAATCGGTCGGCGCTGTGCATCCTTGCCTGACCTGGACCGCCGAACGGCCGACGAGATATTGGGCTATGATGAACACGGGCTGCCGTCCTGATGGTCATCGACAGTTCGGCGATCGTGGCCGTGCTGTTGAATGAACCAACTGCGCCGCGCATGGCCCGGGCGATTGAAGCGGGATCCCCACGCCTGCTGTCGGCGGCGAACCTGCTCGAGGTCTCGATCGTGATCGAGACCCGAAAGGGCGAGGCCGGCGGACGCGAACTGGATCTGCTGCTGTACCGCGCCGGCATTGAAGTTGTGGCGGTCGATCAGGACCAGGCGGAGATCGCTCGCGTCGCATGGCGGCGGTTCGGGAAAGGCCGGCATGCGGCAGCACTGAACTATGGCGACTGCTTCGCTTATGCGCTGGCAAAAAGCCGCCGGCTGGCGTTGCTGTTCCAGGGCGACGATTTTTCGCAGACCGATATCGAGTTTGTGCAACCGAGCGGATTAGCTCGCGACTGCATCACTGGCACGATCGACCGCCCGTAATATGACAGTCGTTCCGCTAGCTACGGTAGCATTGGGCTGGTAATTCCTCTGCCAAGCAGCGATTTCGCGCGCAACATGTTCAAACGGAGAGCTATTCCTCTGCTGCGCAAGTTGAGGTTGTCCGGGTAAAACGGTGTTCATGAATGTGAAGGACGGGAGCGCCACGGCCACCGTACCTTGCCGCGCAGGACATTCCGAGTTAAGTAGACCCTTAGGTCCGGCCATCGCGTCCGCTCGCTCGCTTAACCCGTTGATATTGGTTGGGGGGTTCAGATGTGGCTCAACCTCGGTATTCGTCCCGATATCCTCATCGCGGTTGCACCCATTCTTGCGGCTTGCGCTTCCGGGGGCGGAATTGCCGGCATGCCGGGATCGGCGGTGGACGTGAATTATGGCCTGAAGACGGCTTCCGTCTCCGGCGAGAAGGTGAGGGGGCGGTTGATTCCTCCCTCCGCCTTCACGATCGCGCAACAGTCCAAGGCTGCCGAGATCGACGCAACTTGTCAGGCTTCTTCCCGACGGCCTCCCATTCCATGGGACTCTTCGCCCACCAATCAAGCGGTTTGGACGGGGGCTTTGCTCAACCCCGGCGGAGGGACCTTTGAGGGCAACCTGACCCAGGGTGAAGCCATGTTGGATGGTCCGGCTGAAACGGTGAAATTGAATGATCGCAGACGGGTCATAGCCGCAAATGAGGTTCTTAGAGACTACGTCAATTGCGTTCAGAGGCAACCCGGCAACTTTTTCGCATCGGTGCAATACGAACCTCAGACCCGGTTTGCGGAGCCACCACGGATTATCGTTGGCGGCAGCCAGGTTACGTCCCAATCCCGATCAGTTACCACGAACGGCAACGGTACGAACACGGTCACGCAGACCACGACGACCTACTCAATTCCGGGCTATGCGCCGGGGGTCGTCACACCGGGCGTGCCTGGCGGCCCACCAGCCATACAGCCATAGAGAGACGACCTAACGAGGGGAAGCGCTGGGACCGAACCATGCAAACGATCCTGGCCCGGATCGCGGAAGGGCTGGGGGTCGGCGAACCGATCAATGCAGAGTTCTACAAGCTGCTGATGGCAGGCCCACTGCGACCCTGATCTGACCACCGAGCAGCACGGCCGGCCCTATACCCTGGTTTGCACCAAGGACGAGGCCAGCTATGAGCGGTGGGTGGAGCAGCGCCGTCAGGACCTTGTCGATTTGCAGAGGCTGGAAGCATGATCGCGCCTGACCGCCGGATACGTACGTTCATCACCCTTGCCGGCCTGCTGCTCGCGGTCGGCGTGATGACCACGCTCGTGTCGTATTCCGTGACGCTGTACCGGCTGTTCTGCCAGGCGACCGGGGCGTTCGGCACCACCCAGCGCGTCGCCGCCGACACCGCTGACCAGCAGGGGGCCGACCAGAACGGCGCCCCCCAATCGTCGCGGATGGTCACCGTATCGTTCGATACCAATGTGGCACCTGGCCTGCCCTGGCGGTTCGTCCCGGTGCAGCGGCAGGTACGCGTGCGGCTCGGCCAGGAGACGCTGGTGTTCTTCCGCGCCGAGAATTGGTCCGATCACGACATCGTCGGCCACGCCACCTTCAACGTCACTCCGGCGAAAATCGGCACCTATTTCAAGAAGATCCAGTGCTTCTGCTTCACTGAAGAAAAGCTCGGTGCGCATCAAAGCGTGGAAATGCCGGTCGATTTCTTCGTCGATCCTCGCATGGCAACGGACCACAACGCCGCCGACGTGCAGGACATCGCGCTGTCCTACACGTTCTTCGCGTCGCTACGCCCCAAGGGAGCGAAAGACCTCGCGCGCTTCACGGACCAGCCGCCCGATCCGGCAGCGGGAGCCAAATTGTTCGCCACCACCTGCGCCGAGTGCCATGCGTTGGACCGCAGCAAGGTCGGGCCGCCGCTGGCGGGCGTGGTGGGGCGGCCGGCCGGCAGCGTCGCCGGATATCCGTACTCGGCGGCCCTGGGGCACGCGAAAATGATCTGGAATGCCGGCGCGCTGGATCGCTGGCTGGCCGATCCGCAGGCGCTGGTTCCCGGCGCACTCATGCCGTACCGCTTGCCGGATGCGGCGCGTCGGCGCGACATCATCGCCTACCTGGAGACGCTGAAGCCGGTGATGCGCAGCGGACAGGCCGCCGCGCCGCCGCCGCCCGGGTAACGTTCCGTTCGGTTCAGGCGAGGGAAACGGCGGCTGCCTCCGGCCCCTTCTTGCCGCTGACCACCTGCAAACGGACCGTTTGCCCGGGCGCCAGTTCGGACAATCCGCTGCGTCCCAGCGCGGTGACGTGGACGAACACGTCCTTGCCGCCGCTCTCAGGCGTGATGAAGCCGAAGCCCTTCTGCGCGTTGTACCACTTCACGGTGCCGCGGATTTCCTCGCCGTGGGCCGGCCCGCCCAGGTTGGGGCCTCCCCCCGTGGCGGGACGACGGTGAGCGGGCGCCGCACCGGGCACCGCCTCGCCCAACTCGGTGATCTCAGCGACCTGCGGTCCCTTGGGTCCGCGGCCGGTCCGTACCCGCAGCGGCGCACCGGCCGCTGGCGTGCCGCCGCCGAACCGCTCGACCACGCTGATATGCAGGAACGCATCGCCGGTACCGTCCTCCAGCTCGATGAAACCGAAGCCCTTGGCAGGGTCGAACCACTTCACGACCGCCCCGATCTCCGGGCCCGATGCCACCAAGGGGGGAGCTCGGCCAGGCCGCTGCGCCGACGAGGGAAACGTCGGCTGTTCCTGCCCCGGCCCGGTGGGGCGTCGCCATGCCATCTCGGCGCCGCCTGGCACGTCGTCATCGAACTTCCGCTTCCGCGTCTCGCGGTTGCGCCAACCCTCTCGCCTGTCCATCCCAGAACCTCAATAACGTCCGCCGCGCGGACTGCTGCTCCTGTTTATAGGCTCATCCGGCAGCTCGCTACAGGGTACCGCATGTGTGGCGTTTGTGCGCTCTTGCGATCTGTCGCGATTGTGCGTTCAGGCGATGTGTCGCGGATCGTGCGCCCTGGCGGAACAGCGGGGCGGCGAGCCTGCCCCACCCGGTCATGCCCGCGAAGCCTGGCATCCACGCGGGTCCGCACGCGGCGGCATGGATTCCTGCATTCGCCGGAATGACGGGCCGTTGCGGGACTGAAGAACCGTGCCCTATGCGGTTGATGGTAGAAACCGGAATTTTCCGCGATTGGTACGACATGACAGGATGGCGGTTGAACCCGTTGGTCGGAGCGGCGGGATTTGAACCCACGACCCCCAGTCCCCCAGACTGATGCGCTACCAGGCTGCGCTACGCTCCGACGTGGCAGGGTTCCTAGCAGCCTTGCCACACCTGAGGCAACGCCTCGGACCACGCCGGCTTAGCGCACCAGCGCCCGCAATTCCTCCAATTCGCGCAGCGTCTCACTGAGCACGGCGCGCAAATGTTCCACCTCCGGCTCCGCGCGTCGCCCACCGCGCCCGGATGCTGCCGTCGTGGCGGAGCCGGATGCGCCGGGCAGCCCCGGAATCGGCAGCTCGGGCTCCGCCGCAGCCGGTGCGGCCCGCTCGGCCTCCGCGGCGGCCCGTTCATCCGGCGTGGCGGGCGGGATGTCGTCCGACAGCTTGCCGCCGCCTTCGCGCAGCAGGCGCTGCACGCCCTTGATCGTATAGCCCTGGATGTAGAGCAGATCGGAGATACGCCGCAGCAGCGCGATGTCGTCCGGCCGGTAGTAGCGCCGGCCGCCGCCGCGCTTCAGCGGTTTCACCTGAATGAACTTGGTTTCCCAGAAGCGCAGCACATGCTGCGGGATGTGCAGTTCGTCGGCGACCTCACTGATCGTGCGAAACGCGGCCGGCGCCTTCTTCGGACGCGGCCGGCCGCTGCCGGAGGGATCGCCGCCGTGGTCCTCGGCATCGCTCATTCGTCATCGTCATGCGCGAGCGCGCGGTGGTTGTCGGGCGCGCGGCCGCCATGATGCGCGAGCGCGCGCCCGTCATCATCATGCCCGAGCGCGCGATCGTCCCCGTGGATCGGCACGGTTCCGTTGACCCGCGCCTTCAACACATGGCTGGGACGGAACACCAAGACGCGGCGGGGCAGAATGGGCACTTCTTCCCCGGTTTTCGGGTTGCGTCCGACGCGGCGGCCCTTCTGGCGCACTGAAAAGGTTCCGAAGCCACTGATTTTGACGGATTCTCCGGATTCCATCGTTGCAGCCATCCGCTCCAGCACCGTCTCCAGCAGATCGGCAAATTCGTTCCGCGACAATCCGACCTGGGTGTAGATCGTCTCGGCCAGGTGCGCGCGGGTGACGGTGTGCATCCCCGGACGCTAGAAAGCCGTTCTGTCGCCGTCAAGGAAAACATGGAAGATCAGGGGGTTGCGGGTGGGCCTGCGGGTATGTGGTAAGGGCTCGACGGCGGGCGCTTGCTGCTGCGGCGGTTTCGCGCCATTCCGCCGTGATGCTGCCTGACTGCGCTCGATGACACCGCTGGGCTGGGTGCTGGGCCTGTTGTTGCCGGCCTGCGCTGCCTCCGGCGCAAACGGCCTGCCGACCCCGCCGCTGATGGATGTGGCGCACATCGTGCGACCGGCCAGTCCGAACACCGCACTCGCGGCGCCGGCAGGCTTTGTGCCCAGGCCGGACCTGGTCACCCCGGTGTACCCGGTGTCGGCCGAGCGGCTGTTCGCGGCGATCAGCGCCGTCGCCACGGCACAGCCCCGCACCTTCCTGGCCGCCAACTACCCGCACGCGCTGCAACGGCATTGGGTGGTGCGCAGCGCGGTGCTGAACTTCCCTGACCTGGTCACCGCCCAGGTGATCGCGCACGCAATCCCCGGGGGCCCGGACGCCAGCGAGCTTCTGCTGTATTCGCGCAGCGTGTACGGCTATGGGGATTTCGGGGTGAACCGCCAGCGCCTGACCGCCTGGCTCGTTGCCCTTGATTCCGCGGTCAGACCCTCAGCCGAAAGCCCGTCACATCGATGAACTCCATCGGATCATTCCTGCGCGATGTCTGGCGCCTCTCCAGGCCGTATTTCCGCTCCGAGGAGAAGTGGTCGGCCTGGACGCTGCTGATCTCCATCATCCTGCTGAACCTGGCGATGGTCGGCATGAACGTGGTGTTCAACTTCTGGAACAGGCTGTTCTTCAACGCACTGCAGGTGAAAGACCAGACCGCGTTCTGGGAGTTGCTGCTGACCTGGCGGCGCACGCCCAGCGGCTTCATCATGCCGGGGTTCTGCGGGGTGGCAGCGGTCTATATCATCGTCGCCGTTTATACGACCTATCTGAACCAGTGGCTGCAGATCCGCTGGCGCCGCTGGATGACGACGCGCTTCCTGGATGAATGGCTGGCGGATCGCGCCTATTACCGTATCAGTCTGACCACCGATCCCGCGGCGATCGGCACTGACAACCCGGACCAGCGCATCGCCGAGGACCTGCGCGATTTCGTCACCACGACGCTGTCGCTCGGGATCGATTTCCTGTCCACGGTGGTGACCCTGTTCAGCTTCCTCGGCATCCTGTGGGGCCTGTCCGGCTCTATAAGGCTGTTCGGCGTCACCATCCCTGGCTACATGGTGTTCGTGGCGCTGGCCTATGCGGTGGTCGGCACCTGGCTAACCCATCTGATCGGCCGGCCGCTGGTCGGGCTTCGCTTCCGCCAGCAACGTGTGGAGGCCGACTTCCGCTACGCCCTGGTCCGCCTGCGCGAGAACATGGAGGGCATCGCGCTCTACAACGGCGAAACCGAGGAGAAGGGCAACCTGTTCAATCGGTTCCACGGCGTGATCACCAATTGGTGGGGGATCATGACGCGGATCAAGCGGCTGAACGCGCTGACCGCCGGCTACACGCAAGTTGCCATCATCTTTCCGTTCGTCGTGGCCGGACCGCGCTACTTCAGCGGCCAGTTCGAGCTCGGTGGGCTGACGCAGACCGCCGGCGCGTTCGGCCGTGTGCAGGAATCACTGTCGTGGTTCGTCAATGCCTACTCACAGCTCGCGACATGGAGCGCTATCGTCGAGCGTCTCACCACGTTCCACCGTGCCATCGTGGTCGCCCGCGCGGCCAACGCAAGCGGCATGCTCATTGAGCCATCGCCGGATGGCGCGGTGCGGCTGTCCGACCTGACGCTTGAACTGCCGAACGGCACGAAGCTGCTGGAGGATGCGGACGTCACCTTCGCGCCGGGAACATCGGTCGTGGTGACCGGGCGTACCGGGTCCGGCAAATCGACGCTGTTCCGCGCCATCGCCGGGATCTGGCCGTTCGCGAAGGGGCATGTGCAACGGCCGGTCGAGCGGTGCATGTTCCTGCCGCAACGGCCATACATCCCACTCGGGACGCTGCGACACGTGGTCACCTATCCGCACGCGCCGGAGGCCTTCAGCGACGCCGAAGTGGCGCGCGCGCTGGATGACGCCGGGCTGCCGCAACTGGCGTCCCGTCTGGATGAGGACCCGAACTGGCCGCAGGTGCTCTCCGGCGGCGAGCAGCAGCGGGTCGCACTTGCCCGCGCCCTGCTGACACGACCCGACTGGCTGTTCATGGACGAGGCGACCGCCAGCCTGGACCCGGACTCCGAGGCGCATCTGTACCGGGCGCTGAAGGAGCGACTGCCGGGCACCACCATCATCTCGATTGCGCACCACCCGAGCGTGGGCGCGTTTCATGACAAGCGGCTGGTGCTGCAACGCGAGGAGGGGCGGTCCGGGCGGCTGGTGCCGCAGACCATCGAAGCGGCGGCGGCGGAGTGACGCTGACAATCTCTGGGGTTGGAACTATCTAAGAAAGGCCAGGGGGCGCTGCCCCCTGGACCCCTGCCAGGGGACAAGTCCCCTGGACCCCTCCGACTGGTTTGGTGCGAAGGGGGCCATGGCGAGACCGAGCCAACCGGACGGTCGTGCCATGGCCCCCTTCGCACCAAACCAAACAAATGGGTTCCGAGGGCTGGCCCTCGGCGGGGGGTCCAGGGGGCGGCGCCCTCTTGGCCTTACCTGGTCGCCCAACCCACCGGAGGATGCCATGCTCAACCCCGTATCGCCGTTGCCGCTGAAAGACCCGACTCTGCTGCGGCAGGCCAACTGCATCGACGCCAAGTGGGTGCAGGCCGACAGCGGCAAGACCTTGACCGTGAAAAACCCCGCCACCGGCGAAGCGATTGGCGAAGTTCCCGCACTGGGTGCTGCCGAAACCCGCCGCGCCATCGAGGCAGCCGCGCGCGCCTGGCCGGCCTGGCGCGCGATGCTGGCCAAGGAGCGTGGCGCCATCCTGCGCAAGCTGTCGGACCTGATGCTGGCGAACACCGACGACCTCGCGGTGATCATGACCGCCGAGCAGGGCAAGCCGCTCAGCGAAAGCAAGGGTGAGATCGCCTACGCCGCCAGCTTCATCGACTGGTTCGCCGATGAGGGAAAGCGCATCTACGGCGATACCATCCCGCAGAACGCCAAGGGCCGGCGCATCCTGGTGCTGAAGGAGCCGATCGGCGTGTTCGCCGCGATCACGCCCTGGAACTTCCCGGCGGCGATGATCACCCGCAAGGCCGGTCCCGGCTGGGCCGCCGGCTGCACCGGCGTGATCCGTCCGGCGAGCCAGACACCGTTCTCGGCGTTGGCGCTGGCGGTGCTGGCGGAGCGTGCCGGAATGCCGCCGGGCGTCTGCAACATTATTACCGGCCCGGCGGCGGAAACCGGGGCGGAGCTCACGTCCAACCCGCTGGTGCGCAAGCTGTCGTTCACCGGCTCGACCGAGGTGGGCGCCAAGCTGCTGGCGCAGTGCGCGCCGACGATCAAGAAGACCAGCATGGAGTTGGGTGGCAACGCGCCGTTCATCGTGTTCGACGACGCGGACCTGGACGCAGCGGTGGTCGGTGCGATGGGAAGCAAGTACCGCAACACCGGGCAGACCTGCGTCTGCGCCAACCGCATCCTCGTGCAGGAGGGCGTGTATGACGCCTTCGCACAGAAGTTCAAGGCGGCGATCGAGCAGATGAAGGTCGGCAACGGGATGGAGCCCGGCGTGATGCAGGGGCCGCTGATCAACGTCGATGCCGTGAAGAAAGTCGAGGAGCACATTGCCGATGCAACGAAGCGCGGGGCGAAGGTGCTGACCGGCGGGCATCGGCATCGTCTCGGGGGCAACTTCTTCGAGCCGACGCTGTTGGCCGAGGTGCCGCACGATGCGCTGATCTTTCGTGAGGAAACGTTCGGCCCGGTGGCCCCGCTGTTCCGCTTCAAGACCGAGGCCGAAGCGATCCGGCTGGCTAACGACACCGAATTCGGCTTGGCCGCGTATTTCTATGCGCGCGATGTGGGACGCGTGTTCCGCGTCGGCGAAGCGCTGGAGTATGGGCTGATCGGGGTGAATGAGGGGGTGATTTCGACCGCCGAGGCGCCGTTCGGCGGCATGAAGCACTCAGGTCTTGGCCGCGAGGGATCAAATACGGCATCGAAGAGTATTTGGAGATCAAGTACATCGCCATCGGCGGGTTGGGCGCCTAGCCC
>CAVXTC010000040.1:0-38059 GCA_963764525.1 uncultured Pseudomonadota bacterium
CCTCTCGGGCGCGCGCCTGCCAATCCGCGGCATCCTTCACCCAGTCCAGCAGGGCGGCGATGTAGGACCACACCCGGATGCCGGCCAGCCGCTGCATCAGCGTGTCCAGATCGCCGTCGGCCCGCGCCAGCCCGGCGATCTGGCCCGCCAGCCAGTCGGTCGGCAGCCGGCCTTCTCCGGCAACATGCCCGAACACCCGGGCACACAGCCGCGTGTGCGTTTCGTCGGCAAGCTTGCGAAAATCCGGAATCTGGCACGCCTCCCACAGCTTGCGGACCATGCCCCGCCCCTGCGCCAGACGTCGTATGTCGGGCTCGCGAGCCAGCGCAGTCAGCGTCTGCAGGTCGGATGCATCGTTGCCGCGCACCAGTCCGGGACCGGGCGGAGGGCTGGTCAGGCCCGCCAGCAGTGCATCGATATGCCCGAAATCCAGTTTGCTGTTGCGCCAGCAAAGCGCGTCGATCGGCTCGAAGCTGTGCGCCTCCACCTGCGCCACAACCTCATCGGGCAACGGGTGACACGCCGCTGTGGTACCGAAACTGCCATCGCGCATCCCGCGCCCGGCCCGTCCGGCGATTTGCGCCACCTCGGCGCCGGTCAGCCGCCGGATCCGGTGCCCGTCATGTTTGGAAATGCCGGCGAAGGCGACGTGATCGACGTCCATGTTGAGGCCCATCCCGATCGCGTCCGTCGCGACCAGGAAATCGACCTCCTTATCCTGATAGAGCGCCACTGAGCGTTGCGTGTGCGAGGCGACAGCCGCCCCATCACCACCGCGCAGCCGCCCCGACGACGCCGGATCAGTTCGGCGATGGCATAGACCTCGGCCGCGCTGAACGCCACGACGGCGCTGCGCGGCGGCAGCTTGGTCAGCTTCGCCGACCCGGCGAATGTGAGCTGCGACATCCGCGGCCGGGTTTCCACGATCGCCTGCGGCACCAGGCGGTGCAGCAGCGGGCGGATCGTTTCGGCCCCCAGGAACATGGTCTCGACCAGGCCGCGTGCGTGCAGCAGCCGATCGGTGAAGACGTGGCCGCGATCGGGATCGGAACAGAGCTGGATTTCATCGACCGCCAGGAATTCCGTGGGCCGATCCAGCGGCATCGCCTCCACGGTGCAGGAGAACCAGCGGGCGTCCGGGGGGACGATCTTCTCCTCCCCGGTGATCAGGGCGACGTTGCGGGCACCGTTGCGGGCCACCATGCGGTCGTAGTTCTCCCGCGCCAGCAGGCGCAGCGGGAAGCCGATGATGCCGGACGCGTGGGCCAGCAGCCGCTCTATGGCGAGATGGGTCTTGCCGGTATTGGTGGGGCCGAGCACGGCCCGGACGCGCGAGTCGAAGCCGGACATGAAGCGATGTTTGGGTCTTCGGCCGCCGAAGGCAAGGCCGGCCGACTATCCACCGGCACAATCCTCCGGCGGCCGGGCTTTGCCCCAGCTATGTCGTGCCAGCGAGATAATGATCGAACGCTTGGTCCGGCGACCCCGATCGACCGCCCGGCAGCCGCGCCACCAGTCGCCGAACGTGCATTCGATCGGCGTCGAGTAGTGATCAAGTGATGCCCGATGGCTACAGCGATGCCATGCTGCGCGCCGCTACCGATACCGATCCGCCGCGCGACGTATTCCCCTGGTCCTGGCCGTGGTCGTTGGCGCCGGCCGATCGATGAGTAGGCTTTCAAGAACACCGCGACCGCCCCATCCACCGTGCCGTTAATTTCCGCCTCGGTCAGCACTGGGGCAACGCCCAGTGCGGCCCGCATGTAGCAGCCGCATTTCAGCATCCCGGCGAACTGATCGGCCGCCCGCGCCGGCTCCGCCACGTTCAGCCGGCCGGCGGCGGTCTGCTCGGCCAGCCACTCGCCAAACGCCGCCGAGAACATGGCCGGACCACTTTCGAAAAAAGCGCGGCCGAGTTCCGGAAAGCGCAGGCTTTCGGCTATCACGACGCGGTGGATCGCCAGCGACCGCTCCTCCAGCAGGAAGCGCAACATGCGGCCGCCGAGGCCGGTCAGCGCCACCCGCACATCAACGGCGCCTTTCGGCAAGAACTCCTGTGCCGCCAGGTTCGAGTGGCACGCTTCCCGGATGATCGTCGCGAACAGCTGATCCTTGGAGCCGAAATGCGCATAGAGCGTCGCCTTTGAGAACGCCGGCAGCCCGCGCGATCGCCTCCATGCTGACAGCACCATAGCCTTGTGCAATGAACAGCTCCGCCGACGCGTCCAGGATCAATTGGCGCTTGGACAATTCCGGCCCGGACGATCGGGGTTGACTGACGCTCACAGCGGACATCTGGACGGATCGCGGTGCCGGTTCAAGGGAAATTTGAACTGGACGGTGCAGTTTTTTACTTGACCCACGTTCCCCCGTCACCCCCAACTGAACCGTTCAGTTCAGAGGGATCCCGATGAACGCAATCATGACGGAGCTGGCCCCAGACATGTCCGCGCGCAGCCGCCCACTCGGCACTGGCGCCTTCGCCGGCTATTGCGACCCGCCCTGGGCGTTATCGCGGGCTGACCAGACGCAGAGGACTGATATGGATCGGGAATCCTTTACCAGGAACGAACCCGATGATGCCGCCTTTGTGGAGGATCGCACGAGCCGTGCCGATGCCCCGCAGCCGGGACGGCGGGACCGGCGTGATGCCGATGCACCGGACGTGCGCGATCAGCGCGACGAAGCGGCCGAGGCGGCCACGCCGCGCGACGCAGGCCGGGCGCGCCTGCGCCGCCGACTGCTGATCGCCGCCGGCGCTCTGATCGCCATACTCCTGATTGCCGGCGGCATTCTTTATTGGCTGCACGCGCGCAACTTCGCGACCACCTCGGACGCCGAGATCACCGGCAACATGACCCAGATGGCATTTCAGGTACCTGGCCGGGTGACGGCGATCAGGTTCAGCGACAACCAGCATGTGACCGCCGGGCAGACGCTCATCGAGATCGACAAGCGGGATTACCAGACCCGGCTCGATCAGGCGCTGGCACAGCAGCAGAACGCCGCCGCGCAGGTGCAGCAGGCGCAGTCTCGAACTTGGCATCCAGCAGGCAAACCTGGACCAGGCACAGGCCAACGTGACTGTCGCGCAAGCAGAGCTGACCCAGGCCCAGCAGGACTACACACGATTTCACCACATCAATCCGCAGGCGATCACGCAGCAGCAGCTCGATCAGGCGGACGCGACGTTCCACTCGCAAACCGCCAAACTCGCGGCGGCGAAGCAGGCAGTCGAGGGAGCGCGGGCGCAGATCGAGGGCGCCAAGGCCCAGATTCGCACCGCGCAGGCAACCCTGCGCCAGGCGGAAGCCGATACGGAAAACGCCAGGCTGCAGCTCACCTACACCACGATCACCGCGCCGGTTACCGGCCGCGTCAGGTCACCGCACCGTCAATGTCGGCGATTACGTGCAGCCTGGCCAGGCTCTTGTTCGCGCTGGTGCAGGACCATCTGTGGCTGGTCGCGAACTTCAAGGAGACCGAGTTGCCCGGTGTGAAACCCGGCCAGCCGGTAACCATCCAGGTGGATGCGGTTCCTGGCATAACTTTCCACGGCAAGGTGGACAGCTTCGAAATCCGGAACCGGCTCGGTGTTCAGCGCGCTGCCGGCGGAGAACGCGACCGGCAACTGGGTGAAGGTGGTGCAGCGCGTTCCGGTGAAGATCGTTTTCGACGGCGACGATTACCGCAAATACTTCCTGGCGCCCGGAATGTCGGCTGGAACCCAGCGTCAGAGTGCGCTGATGGAAGAAGACAGACCTTCCGCGGTCCGCCGCCGGCAATCGCAGTCCGTGGCTGATCGCCGTTGTGGTGTCCGGTGGCGACCTTCATGGAGGTGCTCGACACCACCATTGCCAATGTGGCGCTGCGCCACATCGCCGGGATCCCTGGCGGTCAGCCTGGACGAGAGCACGCCTGGATCCTTACAAGCTATCTGATCTCCAACGCCATCGTGCTGCCGATCAGCGGCTGGCTGGCGACCGTGCTCGGCCGCAAACGGTTCTACATGGGCTGCGTCGCCGTGTTCACCGCCGCGTCGGTGGCGTGCGCGATGGCGACTTCGCTGACCTGGATGGTGATTGCGCGGCTGTGTCAGGGCGCCGGCGGCGGCGGCCTCGCGCCGACCGAGCAAGCGATGTTTGCTGACACGTTTCCGGTCCGGATGCACCCCGCAGGCCTTTGCGCTTTACGGCCTCACCGTGGTCTCGGCCCCCGCCATCGGCCCGGTGGTGGGCGGATGGATCACCGATAATTTCTCCTGGCACTGGGTGTTCCTGATCAACCTGCCGATGGGGCTGCTGTCGCTTACGCTGGTCAACTGGCTTGTCGCCGAACCGCCGGCGCTGAAGGCGGATCGCCAGCGCATGCTCCGCGGCGGGCTGCGAATCGACTATATCGGGTTCGCGCTGGTAGCCCTCTGCCTCGGCACACTGCAGGTGGTGCTCGACAGGTTCAACATCGAGGATGGGTTCGGCTTCCAGCCTGATCACCGAGTTGACTGTTGGTTTCCGGCGTCAGCCTGATCGCCCTGGTCCGTCCGGGAGCTGACGACCGACCGAGCCGATCATGGATTTGCGATTGTTTGCGCAGGTCGCGCGGCTTCGCGATCTCCTGCGGGCTGATGTTCCTGGTGGGTTTCCTGCTGATCAGCACGACGCAGCTCTTGCCGCAGCTCACGCAGACCTTGATGAATTACAGCGCTTACCAGTCAGGGCTGACGCTCGGCGTCGGCGGCGTGGTCAGGCTTCGTGGCCATGCCGATCGCCGGAATTGTAACAGGGCGTATAATACAGCCGAAATGGCTCATTCTGATCGCGGATGCTGGGCACCGGCTGGTCGTTGATTTCCGCCGCCGGGATCGATCTGGACGTGTCGTTCTGGACCATTTCGTGGATGCGCGCCTTCCAGGTCGTCTGGCTGCCCTTCCTGTTCATCCCGATGAGTGCAGTGTCCTATGTCGGCGTGCCAGTGGACGCGCAACAACAACGCCTCGGCACTGATCAACCTGATGCGCAACCTGGGCGGCAGCATCGGGGTGTCGTTCGTGAGCACGCTGCTGTCCTGGCGCGAGGCAGTTTCATCAGACCCGTCTCGGCTCCCCATATCACGTCATACAACGGATACGGTTTCGGACATTCGCTGGCGCAGATCGCCCAGGCGGTGCAGCAGCAGGCCGGCATTCTGAGCTACCTTGACATCTTCTGGCTGCTGGGTGTCATCGCGCTTTGTATCTGCCCCGGTGGCGATCTTTCTGCCACGAATGCCGAAGGGCGCGGCTCCCGCGCACTGACCGAGGGAACGTGAATGCGGCGAGCCTGGCATCGCAACCGCGATGGCACTCTCTGTTTCGGCGGATGCACAGTCGGGCAGAATTTCGCTCCGCCCCGCTGGGTCAACCCGGTCTTCCTGGTTTTCCGGGGAGCCACGCGTCGCGCATCTCGAACCGAGCGAGACGGTGGCCGAACCGGTCGATGTCGAATGGTGGGGCTTTGTTCCACGATCCGCAGCTCATCGCGCTCGGAGCAGCAGGTGGCAGCGAGCAATTTCGATGTGCAGACGGCGACCGTGCGACTTCGCGGAGTCGCGCGCGCAGCTTGGCATCGCGCGAGCGGCCGGGCTTCCCCACCATCGGCGGCAACGCTTCCTACGCGCGGGAGAAGGCGAGCGACAAGGGCGTGTTCTCCAACCTTTCGACGGGCGCGCAGAATTCAAATACTCCAGCGGGCCAGACCGCGAACGGCGCGTTCGGCAACAGTGCCGGGGGTCCGATGACGGGCCCCCGACATCCCGCCGTTCGATATCTATCCAGTATGGGTTCGATGCCGCGTGGGAACTGGATCTCTCGGGCCAGGTCTCGGCGCTCGGTAAATCAGCGCGAATGCCAGCGTCAATGCGTCCGCCGATGCCCGGCGCGCCGCGCTGATATCGGCGATGGCCGAGGTGGCGCGCGACTACGTGGACCTGCGCGGCGCGCAGGAGCAGCTACGGATTGCCCGCGAGAACGTCAACACCGCGGGAGCAAGGGCTGAAGCTGACGCAGGAGCGGGCAACGGCGGGGGGTAACGACGGACCTGGACGTGGCTAATGCCGCCGCGCAGGTGCGCACCACGGCAGCCCGGAATCCGTCGCTGGAGCGGCAGGAGCACCAGTTGATCAACGCGCTGAGCTTCCTGCTCCGCCAGACCACCGAACGCGCTGACCGCCTGAGCTTGCGGTGCCGCGGCCGGTGCCGCCGGTGCCGCCGCGTGTGCCGATCGGCTTCCCATCGGAACTGGCCCGGCGGCGCCCCGATGTGCGCCAGGCCGAGGAACAGCTTCATGCGGCGACCGCCAATATCGGCGTCGCCGTGGCGGCATTCTACCCGCAGGTTACGCTGAACGGCAGCTTCGGGTTCCAGTCGTTGCAATTCGGCAGCTTGTGGTCCGGCGCGGCGCGGCAATACGCACTTGGCCCGTCGATCAGCATCCCCGATCTTCGAGGGCGGGCAGCTCAGCCAGACTGTCGTGCTGCGCAAGGCGCAGGCGCAGGAAGCCGCGATCGGCTATCAGCGCACAGTGTTGCAGGCATGGCACGACGTGGACAACGCACTGGACGCGTACCGGCGCGAACAGGAGCGGCGTGATCAGCTATGGTTCAGGCGGTGGCCGACAACCGCCGCGCGCTGTCGCTGGCGCAGAGCCGCTACCAGCAGGGCGTGGGCGACTTTCCTGGATGTGCTGACGGCGGAAACCAACCTGCTTTCAACCGAGCAGCAGCTTGCCAGCAGCACGACGACGGTCTCGGACAACCTGGTGGCGCTGTACAAGGCGTTGGGCGGCGGGTGGGAAGCGACGTATCCGATAATAGCGGGCGGTCAGCCCGGCGGCGGCATGTAATACCAAGCGACGAAAGGGCTGACCCTTTCGTCGTCATTCCCGCGAAGGCGCAAACCCAGGCTCGCCGGCAAAAATCAAGCCGGTCTGACCTGGGTTCCCGCCTTCGCGCAGGGCTGTCCGGGAAAAATCAGGCATAGGACAGCTGCAACTGACCGGTGAGAGGGAAGCCGCGCGGCCTTGACGGATGGACATCAGGAGGCTGATCGATTTTGGCCACCGCTTTTCGGATGAACAGGCATCCGGTGACCAGCTGGGCGAAGCGGATTGCCGGAATAGCGAGGCGGTTCTCCCGAGCGGCAATGCGCAACAGCGGGAAGGCGATCATGGCGGCAATCAGCTGAAGCCGAATGCCGTTCTCGGTCCGGCTCAGGAACTTCTTGAGCTTGAGGTGCTGTTTGACCCAGCGGAACAGCAGTTCGATTTGCCAGCGCGTTTTGTAGATCGCCGCAATCTCGACCGGCGAGCGTCGCAGATCATTGGTGATGATGGTAAGGATGCCCCCAGTCTGGCGCTTGATGCGCACCCGCCGCAACGGAATGGCCAGCTTGGCGCGACCCTGGGTTGCGAGCTTGATTTCGGCATCGCCGAGCACCGTGAAGCCTTCGCCCTGCGTGGCTTCGAGCTTGCGTCGGCGGATGACCTTGAAGGTCACGTTGGATTTCGGCCGCGTGACAAAGCAGCTGCCGGCGGCGTGAATGCGGGTCCACCACTCATATTTGCAGTAGCCTTCGTCAATGACGTAGGTGGCACCTGCCTCCAGCGGAATCTGCTCGCCGACCAGAACATCGTTGATGGTGGCAGGAGTGATCTCGATCTGCCTTGGAAGATCGGCCGTCGGATCATAGGCCACATGCAACTTCAGGCCGCGCGTCCTGCCATTCCAGTCGGCCCAGCTGACCAGTTCGTCAAGCGGGATCGGCGTTAAATCAATGATCCGCAACACCGCGCTGCCTTCGCGCTTCAGGGAGCTCTCGGCGAGAGCGGAAAGCTGTTCGAAGGCTTCTGCGAAGATCGCTGCCGGCCGCCTGGCATTGGCATCCAAGAGGGTATCTTCGCTTCAGCGTCTTGCTGCCCAGGTGATAGTGATGATGGGCATTTGCGTTCCACACCGCCTCCAGACCGCGCAGGCCATCGACCCCGCTCAACTGGGCGAAGATCAGCGCCACCAAATGATCCCAACTCTGGAAGGACTTGTCGTAGGCGTTGCCGGCATGACGCTCCACGATTGCGTCAAACTGGCGCCGCGAGAGCGGCTTGATCAGTTTCCCGAAGACGCTATCGTGGTATCGCATGCCCGGCTCTCCTCCTAAGTCTATAACCAGAAGGTATCCGATTAGTGTTGGATTCGCCGGGCATGTGCCTGCCTCAGCGAAATATTTACCGGACAGCCCTGCGCCTGCGCGGGAATCATGATCCAAGAGTCAGCGGTTGCGACGGTTGGTATCACTGCGCTCTTTCGAGTGCAGCCGGCGCCGCATCGCTTTGGCGGTTCATGACCGGTAAGCTTGCGATCCGCGGCCATTTTCTGGTCGGCGCGCGATCGAGCGCAATTCCCGATCCTCACGGGCTGGCGGCTTCACCGTCATGCCCGGTCAGCCGGCGGCCATCCACACATGTCAGTCCGTAACGGGGGTTTTTGGGAGGCATGGCGCCGATAGAGGCTCCGGCACGAAGAAATGATAGACTTGCGCCAGGGATAAGCTCTATAAGAACTGGCAGATCGCAATTGAGAACCGGAGGTCCTTGTCATGGCCCGCGCCGTCTCTTTACTTGCGTCGTCTCTCACCGCCAGTGTTGTCGCGCTCGCCGCGTTGGTTGTCACGCCCGCTCCGTCCGCGGCTTCCGTCACCCAGTACAGCTCGCGGGCGGCGTTCGACGCGCTGGGCAGTGTCATCCCGGTGGATTGGGGCATTTTTGGCCCGGCGGGCACCATGATCTCCACGCCGGACTTCCGGACTGTCGCTGGACTGACGGTCGGGATCGCATCATCTCAGGGCACGCTCGCCCGTCATGATGAAGGAACCGATTTCATCGGCGATTTCGCCGTGGGCGATCATCTGCTGACAGATGCGGGCAGCGAGTCCGACAGCTTCATCGTCAACTTCGGCACCCCGGTGCGCGGTTTTGGCACGCAGATCGAACCGCACTACATCACCGGCCCGTTCTCCGGAGTGGTGGATGTGTTCAGCGCCTCCAACACCCTGCTCTATGCAGCCGATTTCTCGGGGACTGCGACGATGGCCCAGGACAATTCGGCACCTTTCGTGGGTGTTGTTTCCAGCTCGGCGGATATCAGTTACGCGTCGTTCCTGATCAACCAGCCCAACCCGAACCTGCCACCGCAATCGGGCGCCGTGGCGATCAACCGGCTGGATGTTCTCACTACTGCAGTGACCGGAGCCGGCTTCGCTGATGCTGATGCTCACCGGTCTGGTCGGCCTCGGCGTGCTTCGCCGGCGAAGCTGACAGACCGCTGGCCTATAGGGCGCGGCACATCCTTGACATCCGCACGGGTCAGCGCCGCTCCGTCCGAAGACGATCCGGTGTCCGTCCGCCGTCATCACGATGATCTCCCGCATCCCGTATGGGCGGTCTGCCAGCGCAGTGCGTGCAGCGCCGCGCGCCGTCAGCTCGCTGTACAGGGTCTCGACGTCATCGAACTCCAGGTACCCGAACCAGTTGTGGGAACCCAGCTCGGATGGCCGCAGGTCGCCGGGGACAGCGATTCTGACTACCTACTTCGTGACAGACAGCGATGCCGTCATCCGCCGTCCCAGAATCCACAAGCGCTCCACAGCAGACAGGGCCGCGAGCACTTCCTCCTGCTGTTCAGCAAACCCGCGAAGATGGTCAATACGAGGGACAGCAATTCTCAGCACGGCCGATGCGCCGGCTTTGGCTGGGCTGATGTCGAACGGCAAAGATGCTCGGAGCCGCTGGTTCAATGCTTCAACCGTAAGCTTCGAGAACGTAAGGTCAACTCGTCCCTGCTGTGGTTTATGTTCCAGCAGCATATCAGCAGGTAACGTCGATGCGCCAAACCGCGGCCAAGGCGAGGCTGCACTGATGGCAGCCGGGAGCCTAGTAATACCGAGCTCCGGCAACAGTTCGGCCGCTAGTCCTCGATACGATTTCCAAAACTCGGTCGCTTCACGTGAAAGCGTGAGAAGCCGGGCCTCTCGCTTAGCCCGCATTATGCACCGTGCTGTGACGGGCGTGGTACAACCCGTTGATCCGGTGTAAGGTTTGGTAGCTGACACCAACCGAATCGGATCCACTGCACCATGCCCGTCGAAGTTGTATCTACCCCGTTGCTGCCTGGCCTGTCACCAGTCGCGCACAAGCCGCTGGAAGCCCGCTTCGACGGCGGGCAGATGTCCTCGGACGGCGGTGTGCTGCTGCTGCGAGAGGTGGAGCAGCGGCTGGACGTCGCCAGACGACTTGCCGGCTGCCTGATCGACCCGCGCGATCCGACCTGCGTGACGCACCGGCTGGACGAGATCATCCGCTTTCGCCTGCTGATGATCGCGGCCGGCTATGAGGACGGCAACGACGCCACCACGCTGCGCAGCGACCCGATGCTCAAGCTGGCGATGGACCGGCTGCCGTCGCAGCACGATCTGTGCTCGCAGTCCACCATCTCACGGCTGGAGAATCTGGCGGACGCTCGGAGCCTGCTGCGCATGGGCCGCGCCATGGTCGATCTCTATTGTGACGTGTTCCGCCAGGTGCCGGGTCGGATTGTGCTTGATATCGATGATACGTTTGACGCCGTGCATGGCGGTCAGCAGTTGCGGCTGTTCAATGCGCACTACGACGAATATGGCTTTCAGCCGATCGTGGTGTTCGACGGCGAAGGCCGCTTCGTCACCGCGCTGCTGCGCCCGGCGCGGCGGCCGGACGGCCAGCAGATCCGCGCGCTGCTGCGCCGGCTGGTCCGCGCGATCCGGGCGAACTGGCCGCGGGTCGAAATCCTGATCCGCGCCGATAGCCATTATTGCTGCCCGGAAGTGCTGAGCTGGTGCCGGGCCAACCGCATCGGCTACCTGCTGGGGGTGGCCAGCACCAGCACGCTGCGACGCCATATCGAGAAGTTGGAAACCAGCATGGCGGCACGCTTTGCCGCGGCCGGCGGCAGCGAGAAGTGGCGCCGGTTCGCCGAATTCCATGATGGCGCCGCGAGCTGGGCGCGGGTGGAGCGGATCATTGCCCGGGTGGAAGCCGGGCCGGACGGCGTGGATACCCGCTTCATCGTCACCAGCCTGGGCGGCGGTTCGGCCCGCCCGATCTACCAGAACGGCTATTGCCAGCGCGGACGCGCGGAGAACCACATCAAGGCCTGGAAACGCCATCTCGCCGCTGACCGGACCTCGTGCAGCAAGGCCACCGCGAACCAGTTCCGCCTGTTCCTGCATGCCGGCGCTTACTGGCTGCTGTGGAGCCTGCGCTCGCTGATGCCGCGCCGTTCGTCATGGCGGGTGGCGCAGTTCGACACCATGCGACTGCGCATGATCAGGCTCGCCACCCGCGTGGTCGAGCTCAAATCGAAGATCAGGCTGCACTTCCGACCAGCACGCCGGATCAGGCGATCTTCGGCCTGGCGCTCGGGCGGATGACGCGGCTGATCAGCTGACTGCCGGGGCAGCGTGCCCCTGACGCTCCGCCACTTTCCCCGCAACCCCGAACCGCCTCCGTCGCCTCGTCCCACTGCCGAAGCTGCAGCGGTGACGCATGGCTGCCGCAACCACAGGTGGATCGCGCGCCGTAACGGATTGTTTGAACCTTTGCACGGTGCATAATGCGGGTTAGCTATCGCGTGTCTGCATACCGCACCCACAAACGCGAGGTGTCTGGAGTCGCAGCCGAGGGTAAACCCTGAGATCGATTCCAGCGAAACGTAAGCGTCCCATTCGTTTGCCGACCGAGCTCCGGCCAGATAACTTTTGGGAGCGCAGAGGCACGTCGCAAATCTCCCCCATCGCCCGCTCTGGATCCCATGTTCACCGCGTTTGCGGTACCTGTCGGCTTGCGCCGGCTGCAATGGGGCGCTGACCTTGTCCTCGATCATCAGCCCCAATCGGCCGGCACCATCCAAATCCACTATCAGCAATACATCGGTTTCTCCACCGTCGGCCACCTCAGAGATGCACACCTGGACCAGCGCGTGCCCAAGGGTCCAATTAACCACGCTTCGAAGCATGAAGGCCCGGAATCGTTCCGAACTGAACAGCCCTGACAGGAGGGCCATGTCGAGATCGCGTTCATGAATCGGGTCGAGCAAGGCATCGTCGGACGTGCTTACAGGCTTCATTCCGGTCGTTGCATCTGCTGCCTCCAACTGCCGCTCATCGACCGTCTCCGCTGGAACGAAATCCTTCCACCGCCCCGGCCGTTCCGCCTGCTCGGCATAACTGCCCAGCCCGTCAGCAACCCGGCCGATCAGTTCAGCGAACACCAGCCCGCGTTCGACCAGCAGCGCATCCAGCTCGTCGATAATCCGACTCAGCGCGCCAAATCCCTCATGCATGACCACCGACAGCAATTCGGCCGCGGAAGCGCCGGCCAGCGCCAGCCGCGCCACATCCCCGCCGCTGCGCGCACCGTTGGTCCCGAGCAGCGGAAACGCCGGCCCGACCGCGCGCCGGCTCAATGCCAGGAACCGGCAGATGATCGGCAGCGCCCATGGCCCGCCATAGGCGCCGGAGCTCCCCAGCACCGGCGCCCGCGTATCCAGATCGGGCACGACCGCCATGAACCGCCCCATCATCACCACCGCATCGGCGCCACCCTGCGACGCCGCCAGCGCCAGCGCCGGCAGGTTGGAAGACAAGCCGGTCAGCTTGACCCAAAGCTGCATTCCCGCGGTCACCGCGCGGACCCGGCCGACCAGCGTGCGCAAACTGTCCGGATCGGTCTCTTGCGCGATTACGCCGGGCGTTGCCTCCGAAGCGTGCGGCGCGCCGACATTCAACTCGAACACGCGCAAGCCGGCGCTGCGGGCGAGCGCGGCCAGACGTTCGGCGCCCTCGGCGCCGCCGAGCACAACGCTCGCGGCAACGAAACGACCGGTGAGTGCCGCCTCGCTATCGATCGCGGCAAGGGCGCCGAACCACTCCGCCGGATCGCACTGCGCGAGGCCAGAGCGGCAGAACAGCGCAACGCCCGCATCCGCCGGCCGGTGATCGGCGGTGAGGAACGCATAATCCGCGCGATCGAGCTGACGCGCCGCGGCCGGCTGTTCGTTCACCGATTTGGCGATCACCCCGGCCGCGCCGGCGGCCAACGCAGCGCGGATGCCGGCCTCGGTCATGACCGGCTCACCCGATCCGCAGATGACCGGATTGGGGAGTGTCAGAGCGCCGATACTGGTGGCGAGACGGTGGGTCATGCCCTCGCCTCACATCGGCACCCATAATTGTCAACGTGCAACGCGGCGCATAGCGTGCCCGCCAATCCATCGAGGGGACGCACGGCATGGAGCGCAGCGCAGCGGATGACGACGGGCGAGGCGACCGTCGCCACACTGGCGGCCAACGGCATCGACACCCTGTTCTGCCTGCCCGGCGTGCAGAACGACCACCTGTTCGACGCACTGCACAACGCGCAGGACCGCATCCGCCCGATCCACACACGGCATGAACAGGGCGCCGCCTACATGGCGCTGGGCGCCGCGATGTCGAGCGGGCGTCCGTCGGCCTATGCCGTTGTCCCCGGACCCGGTTTCCTCAACACCACCGCGGCGCTGTGCACCGCCTATGCGGTGAACGCCCCGGTCATGGCGGTGGTCGGCCAGATCGCCGCGGCAACGATCGGCCGCGGTCTCGGGCAATTGCATGAGATACCGGATCAGCTCGCGGTGATGCGCGGGCTGACCAAATGGGCGGACCGTATTCGCGCGCCGCATGAGGCGCCCGGGAAGATCACCGAGGCGTTCCGCCAGATGCGCTCCGGGCGGCCGCGGCCGGTCGCCGTGGAATGCCCGATCGACGTGTGGTCGCGCGCCGCACCCGTCGTGTTGTGCGCGCCGGCACAACCCGAACAGGCGCCGGTCGATACCGACGCGGCGGCACGTGCCGCGAAGCTGCTGGGCGAAGCCGTCCGGCCGCTGATCGTCGTCGGCGGCGGTGCGCAGGACGCCAGCGCCGAGGTCACCGCGCTGGCGGAGATGCTGCAGGCCCCGGTGATCGCGCACCGCATGGGCCAGGGCGTGGTGGATCGGCGCAACCCGCTGGCGGTCAACACGCTGGTCGGCTGGCGGCTGTGGGAGCACGCGGACGTTGTGCTGGCGGTCGGAACGCGGCTGGCAACGCAGCTTCTGCAATGGGGTACCGACGCGCAGATCAAGGTGATCCGCATCGATGCCGACCCGGAGGAGATCGACCGCATCGGTCGCCCGGCACTGGGGATCGTCGGCGACGCCGCTCCGGTGCTGCGTGCGGTGCTGGACGCGCTGCCGGCGCACAACCGCAGGCGTGAGTCGCGGCGCGACGAGGTGCTCGGGCTGCACGCCGAGGTGGGCAAGCAACTGGCGTTCCTGCAGCCGCAGATCGCCTACCTGGAGGCGATCCGCGCCGAACTGCCCGACAACGGCATCTTCGTCGATGAACTGACCCAGCTTGGGTATGTCGGCCGCATGGTTTTTCCGGTGTACCGGCCGCGCACGTTCATTTCGCCGGGCTATCAGGGGACGCTGGGGTGGGGCGTGGCGACCGCGCTCGGGGTGAAGGTCGGACGGCCGGATGCTCCGGTCGTTGCGGTTTCCGGCGATGGCGGGTTCCTGTTCACGGCGCAAGAGCTGGCGACCGCGGTGCAGTTCCGCATCCCGGTGGTGATCGTGCTGGTGAACGACGGCGCGTATGGGAACGTGCGGCGCATCCAGGCGGATCAGTTCGGCAACCGGCTGATCGCGTGCGATCTGCGCAACCCGGATTTCCAGAAATACGTGGAAAGCTTCGGCGCGATGGCGCTGCGGGCGACATCGCCGGAGACGCTGCGGGAGGCGTTGCGGACGGCGTTCAAGGCAGACATGCCGGCGGTTATCGAGGTTCCGGCCGGACCGATGCCCGACCCATGGACGGTCACCCGGCCGCCGCGGAACCGACCTCGGCAGTAACCTGGGAACCCATTTGTCCAAGGGTCCAGGGGACTAGTCCCCTGGCGGGGGTTCCAAGGGGGCAGCGCCCCCTTGGACTTGCTCCTCCGGCGTGCGCAACGTCAGCGACAGCGCGTGCATCCCTCCGGCGAACTCCTCCGCCAGAACCCCATGCACTGCCCGGGACCGCGCCACGCGGCTGACCCCTCGAAACGCATCGGCCACCAACAGCACGCTGTAATGCGTCTCCCCCTCCGGCCGAGCGCCGGCATGGCCGGCATGGCGCGCGCTGTCGTCAACGACACGCAACAGGATGGGCGCGAAGGCCTCGCGGAGCGCCGTCTCAAGCCGGTCGGCACGGGTCGTGGCGTGCATGACGGACATATCGGTCCGTCCTGGCCTGGCGCCAAGCCGGCATTGCCAATCCCCCGCGGCAACGCACATAACGGCACCATGACCCGACGCGCCTCGCGACCCCGGGCCTTTGCCCCCGACCCGGCGGCGCCGGGCCAGACCTGCGACCTGCCGGGCTGCGGCGCGTTGGGTGAGTACCCGGGCGCCCAAATCCCGGCTCAACCTGAACGAATACTGGTGGTTCTGCCTGGAGCACGTGCGCGCCTACAACGCCACCTGGGACTACTACAAAGGCATGACCCCAGGGCAGATCGAGGCCGAATTGCGCCGTGACACCGCCTGGCAGCGCCCGACCTGGCCGCTCGGACGGCTCGGCACGGCAGTTTGGGAAGACGAGCGGGTGCGCGACCCGCTCCATGTGCTGGCGGCCGGGCCGCTTTCGCCAGGGCGCCAATCGCACGCCGAACGCGACCCCGTCGGAACTGCGGGAGCCGCTGGCCACCCTGGGCCTGAGCTGGCCGGTCACCATGCCGGTGCTGAAGGCGCGGTACAAGCAATTGGCCAAGCGCCACCACCCGGACGCCAACGGTGGCGACCGGATGGCCGAGGAACGGTTGAAGACGATCAATCTGGCCTACGCCACGGTGCGCACGCGCCTGGCCACCGAGGCACCGCCGCGCATGGCCGCCGTCGGATGAGCCGGGACGCATCACTTTTACCCGGCCACTTTGCCGTTGGGGCAACCCGGTCTAGAATTTTCCGCGAACGCACAGGACAATCCGGCTAATGAACAAGGTCACTTCCCTCGCCGAAATCCGCCCGACCTCCGCAATCGATCTGCCGGACACCAAGGTGGTCGCCCGCGAGGCCTTCGAGATCGAAACCGACATGGTGGTGCCGGCGTTTTCCGTGCGCACCGAGCACGTGCCGGACATCGACAACGCCTACAAGTTCGACCGCGAGACCACGCTGGCGATCCTGGCTGGATTTCGCGTTCAATCGGCGGACGATGATCCAGGGCTATCACGGCACCGGAAAATCGACGCATATCGAGCAGGTGGCGGCGCGGCTGAACTGGCCCTGCATCCGCGTCAACCTCGATAGTCATATCAGTCGCATCGACCTGATCGGCAAGGATGCCATCGTGCTGCGCGACGGCAAGCAGGTGACCGAGTTCCGTGAAGGCATCCTGCCCTGGTGTTTGCAGCACGCCTGCGCGCTGGTGTTTGATGAGTACGATGCCGGCCGGCCGGACGTGATGTTCGTGATCCAGCGCGTGCTGGAGGTCGAGGGCAAGTTGACCCTGCTGGACCAGAACCGGGTGATCCGCCCGCATCCGTCGTTCCGGCTGTTCTCGACCGCCAACACGGTGGGGCTCGGCGATACCACCGGGCTGTATCACG
Source organism: uncultured Pseudomonadota bacterium (assembly GCA_963764525.1). Classification (GTDB taxonomy): domain Bacteria; phylum Pseudomonadota; class Alphaproteobacteria; order Acetobacterales; family Acetobacteraceae; genus DATDIC01. The sequence goes on from CAVXTC010000040.1 coordinate 16,728, forward strand.
GCACCCAGCAGATCAATCAGGGCCAGATGGACCGCTGGAACATCGTCGCCACGCTGAACTATCTGCCGCACGCGCTTGAGACCTCCATCGTGCTGGCCAAGATGGGTGTCGAGGACAACGACAAGGCGATGAAGAAACAGGTCGAGAGCATGGTCGCGCTGGCCGACCTGACGCGTGCGGGCTTCATCAACGGCGATATCTCCACCGTGATGTCGCCACGCACGGTGATCACCTGGGCGGAAAACGCGCGCATTTTCGGCGACATCGGGTTCGGCTTCCGAATGACATTCCTGAACAAGTGCGACGAGGCGGAACGGGCGACGGTGGCGGAGTACTACCAGCGCTGCTTCAACGAAGAGATCCCGACCGGGGGGATGGCGCGGAAGATCGGATGAGCGACCACGAAATCCGGATCACATGAGCGGAACCAGCAAGGACAACACCCGGGCCGAGGAATTCAAGCGCGCCACCGCCGGCGTGCTGCGGGCGATCGCCGAGGTGCCGGACGTTCAGGTGAACTTCCAGCCCGGCCCATCCGGCCTGTCCGGCAAGCGGGCGCGCCTGCCGCTGCCCACCCGCGCGCTGCCCACCGCGGAGATGGCGAAGCTGCGCGGCGCCTCCGACGCCATCGCGCTGCGGCTGCGCCACCACGACGACGCCGTGCACAATGCACGCATGCCGGCACGTCGCGAGGCGCGCGACGTGTACGATGCGCTGGAGCAGGCCCGCGTCGAAACCGTCGGTTCGCATCACATGGCCGGCGTGGCGGCCAATCTGCGCGCCAGGCTGGCCGACGAATGCGAATCCGAAGGCTACGACCGGATGACCCGCAAGGATCAGCTTCCGGTCACCGCGGCGCTGGCGCTGCTGGCGCGCGAGCAGATGTCCGGCCAGGCCTCGCCGGATCCGGCGAGGCGTGTGCTCGATCTCTGGCGCGAGACGCTCGGCGCCGATGCCGAAGCCGCGATGGCCGAACTTGGCCGCACGCAGAACAACCAGCGCGCGTTCGCCCGCGCCGCGCGCAAGTTGCTGGCGGTACTTGAACTCGCCGAAGCCGAAGCCGACGCCGAGCAGGACGACCAGACCGAAGAGGGCGAGCAGGGCGGCGAACAATCCGGCCAGCAGGATAATTCGCCCGAGGGCGAAGGCCAGACGGAATCCGATTCCGACAGCATGCTCGGTGCCCAGCCCGAAGAAATGGAAGGCGAAGCCGCCGACGATTCCGGCGATGAGTTCGAGGAAGACGCCGCCATCGCCGAAGGCGACGACCGCCCCGGCGGCCCGCAGCCCCGACGCGAGCGGCCGAACCCTGACGACAGCACGATCTATCGCGCCTACACACGGCTTCACGACGAGGAAATCTCGGCCGAGGATTTGTGCGATCCGGACGAGCTGACGCGGCTGCGCCAACAACTCGACCAGCAGCTTCAGCATCTTCAAGGCGTGATCTCCAAGCTCGCCAACCGGCTGCAGCGGCGGCTGATGGCGCAGCAGCAGCGCGCCTGGGAGTTCGATCTGGATGAAGGTCTGCTGGATGCCGGCCGGCTGTCCCGCGTCGTGGTCAATCCGATGCAGGCGCTGTCCTACAAGCAGGAACAGGAGATGGAGTTCCGCGATACGGTGGTGTCGCTGCTGATCGACAATTCCGGCTCGATGCGCGGGCGGCCGATCACCGTCGCGGCGATGTGCGGCGACATCCTGGCGCGCACGCTGGAACGCTGCGCGGTGAAGGTGGAAATCCTGGGCTTCACGACGCGCGCCTGGAAGGGTGGCCAGAGCCGCGAGAAATGGGTGCAGGACGGCAAGCCGCGCAATCCCGGGCGGCTGAACGATCTGCGGCACATCATCTACAAATCCGCCGATGCGCCCTGGCGGCGGGCGCGCAAGAATCTGGGGCTGATGCTGCGCGAGGGATTGCTGAAGGAAAACATCGACGGCGAGGCGCTGCTGTTCGCCTATCGCCGGCTGCTGTCCCGCAGCGAGCATCGGCGCATCCTGATGGTGATCAGCGACGGCGCGCCGGTGGATGATTCGACGCTATCGGTGAACCCCGGCAACTACCTGGAAAAGCACCTGCGCGAAGTGATCCGCGACATCGAGAACCGCGAGCAGGTGGAACTGATCGCCATCGGCATCGGTCATGATGTCACGCGCTACTACCGCCGCGCGGTGACGATCGTCGATGCGGAGGAACTCGGCGGCACGATGATGAAGAAGCTGACCGAGCTGTTCGACGAAGACGCCATCGCCGCCTGGGCACGCGCCGCGGCCGAACGTTCGGCGCTGGTGGTGTAGCGCTCACCTCTCCCGCTCTGCGGGAGAGGTCGGGTCGCGCAGCGAACCGGGTGAGGGCCCGCCTCTACGCACCCCCCGAACCGCCGTCATACCCAGAAACACCACGAACAGCACAACGAACATCGCCAGCAGCCCCTGCGGGTTCCACAAATCCATCGCCGCCCCACCAAGCGCCGGGCCGATCAGCGAACCAAGCCCGTACGCCATGATGATCGCCGCATTGCCGGCCACCATGTCGCGTCCGGAGAAACGATCCCCTGCCATTCCCATCGCCACCGGATAGATCCCCGACACGATTCCGCCCCACAGGAACAGCGCCCCGAACAACACCGGCGCCGAGGCGTGAAGGGTGGTGACCAGCAGCGCACCCACAAGCCCGCCAGCCCCGCACACCCGCAACGCCGTCAACCGTTGCGTCCGGTCCGACAGCCAGCCGATCGGGACCTGCAAGACGATGGCTCCGATATACACCGCGCTCAGCGTCGCCGCGGCCGCATCGGTGCTCAGCCCGGCCCTGACGCCCCAAATCGGCAACAACGCGAGCAGTGCGGTCTCATAAAGCCCGAACAAGGCAACTGTGATGACGATCAGCGGCGCCATGACGAAGATTTTCAGCGGGTTCGCCCCGCGCTCCCGACCCAACCCACTCGCCAGATTCCCCGCACCCAACAGTGGCACCGCCGCGACGGCAACAATGATGCCGTTGGCGATAAAAGGCGGCCACCCCTCGATTCCGGTGAGCGACAGCAGCAGCGGCCCAAGGCCGAACCCGGCGGACAAGGCCGCGGCATAAATGCCGATGATACGGCCACGCTTCGCACCCCCGGCGAGAAGGCTGATCCAGGCCTCGCTCGTGGTGAACAGACTCGATCCGATCAGCCCCAGCAGCACCCGCAACACGAACCACGCGCCAAGGCTGTCGAATACCTTCATCAGCAGGAAGACGACGATGTCCAGCGCAAAACAGCCGAGCAGAAAATTGCGAATGCCAAACCACCGCACCCACCGGGGCGTCAGCATTGGCCCGACGATGACACCGATGAACGCGGCCCCGGCATTCAGCCCGATCAGACCGGCATCGGTATGGCGTGCTTCCAGCAGCAACGACAGCAGCGGCCCGCCTTCGCCGATGCTCAGGCCGAACACCGTCACCGAGGCGATCGCCGCCACCAGGCTTCGTCGCCGCTCCGCGGCCGTCAATGTTCGCGCCGGGAAATCGGCGTGCATGGACTCCCCCCTCCCCTCTCGCGGGAGGGGTTGCCGCGTATCAGTTCTTCGACTTGTCCACCAGCGCGTTCTTCGCGATCCACGGCATCATGGCGCGCAGCTTTACGCCGATCTGCTCGATCGGATGTTCGCTCATGCGATGCCGCATCGCCTTGAAGCTGGTCTGGTTGACCCGGTTCTCCAGCATCCAATCGCGGGCAAAACGGCCCGACTGGATGTCGGCCAGCACGCGCTTCATCTCCTTGCGTGTCTCGTCATTGACGATGCGCGGGCCGGACACGTACTCGCCGTACTCGGCGGTGTTGCTGACCGAATAGTTCATGTTGGCGATACCGCCCTCATAGATCAGATCGACGATCAGCTTCACCTCGTGCAGGCACTCGAAATACGCCATCTCCGGTGCATAGCCGGCTTCCACCAGCGTCTCGTAGCCACCCTTGATCAGCTCCACCAGGCCGCCGCACAGTACCACCTGTTCGCCGAACAGGTCGGTTTCGCACTCTTCCTTGAACGTGGTCTCGATGATCCCGGCGCGCCCGCCGCCGATCGCCGAGGCGTAGGAGAGCGCGATCTCCAGCGCATTCCCCGAAGGGTTCTGCGCCACCGCGACCAGGCAGGGCACGCCGCCACCACGCTGATACTCGCTGCGCACCGTGTGCCCGGGACCTTTCGGGGCGATCATGAACACGTCGATATCGGCGCGTGGATCGAGCAGGTTGAAATGCACGTTCAGCCCGTGCGCGAACGCCAGCGCCGCACCCGGCTTCATGTTCGGTCCGAGCTTGTCGCGGTAAAGGTCGCCCTGCCCTTCATCGGGCGTCAGCACCATGACCACGTCGGCCCATTTGGCGCACTCGGCCGGGTCCATCACGCGCAGCCCGGCGGCTTCGGCCTTGGCGACGCCGGCGGAACCTTTGCGCAAGCCCACCGCCAGCTCCGTCGCGCCACTGTCCTTCAGGTTGTTGGCATGGGCGTGGCCCTGGCTGCCATAGCCGATGATGGCGACGCGCTTGCCCTTGATCAGGTTCACGTCGGCGTCCCGGTCGTAATAGACACGCATATGTTCGTTCCTTTCCTCGGGATGATAACGGCTTGCTAACCTCTGTACTGGTCCTGTCCGGACGACAGGATTGGAACCACAAATGCACACAGATGCACACAGATGAATACGGCTGACCCTGCGCTTGACCAGGTTTCGGAGCATCATCGGGTGCGCCTTCACCGTCGCCAATGCGCTCGGGTCAGGATTCTTGGAGAAGGTTTATGAGAATGCATTGGCTTATGAACTGCGAGACTCCGGACTGGCGGTCCAACAACAATACGCGGCGCCTGTCAGATACAAAGGTGCAGTCGTTGGCGTGTACAGCGCAGACCTTTTGGTCGAGAATTCCGTAATTATTGAGATCAAAGCGGTCAGGGGGTTGGAGAACATCCATCCTGCGCAGTGCCTGAACTACCTGAAAGCCACCGGTCTGCATCTTTGCCTTCTCATCAATTTCGGCAAGCCTGGTACGGAAATCAAAAGATTTGTTCTTTGAATCCGCCGATGCGGATTCGCGACCCTATGGTCACATCTGTGTTCATCTGTGTGCATCTGTGGTTTATGATCATCCGCGCCATAACAGGCACCCCGACCAATGTACGGGTTCATCCGTGCGCGCCCGCGGTTCCGGTCCCAGAGATCGTCCGCGGCCCGCGGGCGATCGCGACGACACCGGTACGTGACACCTCGGCCAGCCCCAGCGGGCGCATCAGTTCCACGAAGGCGTCCAGCTTCTCGGTCGCTCCTGTCATCTCAAAGACGAAACTCTCGGTGGTGGCATCGACCACACGGGCGCGGAAAGCATCCGCCAGCCGCAGCGCTTCGGCGCGAAGTTCGCCCCGGTTGACCACCTTGATCAGCGCCATCTCGCGCGCGACATGCGGGCCTTCCAGCGACAAATCGGCGACGCGGTGCACCGGCACCAGCCGATCAAGCTGCGCCTTGATCTGCTCGATCACCATCTCGGTGCCCGATGTCACCACATTGATGCGCGACCGCCCGCGCTCATCCACCGGCGCGACGGTCAGGCTGTCGATGTTATAACCCCGCCCGGAAAACAGGCCGATGACGCGCGCCAGCACCCCAGCCTCGTTATCGACAAGGACGGAGATGGTGGCGACCCGCTGCATGTTGCCGGAGACGGACATCCGGCGTCAGCCCCCCGGGCAGGACGAAAAAATGCTCCATCACACCAGCACCAGCCCCTCATCGGTGATCCCCGCCGCCTCGCTTTCATGCTCCGGCCCCAGGATCATCTCGTTATGCGCCGCCCCGGACGGGATCATCGGGAAGCAGTTCTCTTTCGGGTCCACCGCGATATCCGCGATCACGGCACAATCCACCGCCAGCATCTCCCGGATTACATCATCAAGCTGATCCACCGTCTCAGCCCGCAGCCCGACCGCGTGGAAACTGTCGGCCAGCTTCACGAAGTCCGGCAACGCCGCGGAATAGCTTTCGGAATACCGCCCGCCATGCAGCAGCTCCTGCCACTGCCGCACCATGCCCATGTACTGGTTGTTCAGGATGAACACTTTCACCGGCAACCGGTACTGCGCCAGCGTGCCCATCTCCTGGATGTTCATCAGGATGCTGGCCTCCCCGGCGATGTCGATCACCAGCGCATCGGGGTGCGCGACCTGCACCCCCATCGCGGCGGGCAGTCCGTAACCCATCGTCCCAAGGCCACCCGATGTCATCCAGCGGTTCGGCTTCTCGAACGCAAAGTGCTGCGCCGCCCACATCTGGTGCTGACCCACTTCCGTGCTGATGAAGATGTCCTTCCGCACCGCCCGCGTCAGCTCATACAGCCGCCGGATCGCGTGCTGCGGCTTGATGATGGCCCCCGGCGTCATGTCCTGGGAGAACCGCAGGCTCTGTTTGCCGCGCCAACCATCGATCTGCCGCCACCATTCGGTCAGCGCCCTGGTTTCCGGCTTCACCGCGTCAAGCTGCCAGCCTTCCAGCAGCGCTTCCAGCACACGCCCGGCGTCTCCGATGATCGAAACCTCGACGGGCACGTTCTTGTTGATACTGGACGGATCGATATCGGCGTGGATTTTCCGAGCACCCGGGCAGAACGCGTTCAGTCGCCCAGTCACCCGGTCGTCGAACCGCGCGCCGATCGCCAGCAGCACGTCGCAGCCGTGCATCGCCAGGTTTGCCTCATACGTGCCGTGCATCCCCAGCATGCCAAGGAATTGCGGATCGCTGGCCGGATAGGCGCCGAGGCCCATCAGCGTGTTGGTACATGGGAAACCGGTCGTCCGGACGAACTTCGTCAGTGCCTCGGACGCCGCGGGGCCGGAGTTGATGACGCCGCCGCCGGCATAGATCACCGGTCGCTTCGCCTGTTTCAGCAGAGCCACCGCGCGAGCGATCTGGCCCGGATCGGGCTCGGTCTGCGGACGATAGCTGGCGTGCCCGGCCGCCGGCGCGGCATACGGCGCCTTGCCGATCACGATATCCTTCGGCAGATCGACCACCACCGGGCCCGGCCGGCCGGAGCCGCGCCACGTAGAACGCCTCGTGCACCACCCGCGCCAGGTCTTCCGCGCGCTTGACCAGGTAGTTGTGTTTGGTGGCCGGCCGCGTGATCCCGGTGGTATCCGCCTCCTGGAACGCATCGTTGCCAATCAGATGGGTCGGCACCTGACCGGTCAGGCACACCACCGGAATGGAATCCATCAGCGCATCGACCAATCCGGTGACCGCATTGGTCGCCCCAGGGCCGGAGGTCACCAGCACAACGCCGACCTTGCCGGTGCTGCGCGCGTAGCCCTCGGCCGCATGCACCGCGCCCTGCTCGTGGCGGACCAGGATATGGCGGATGGCGTTCTGGTTGAAGATGGCGTCGTAGATCGGCAGAACGGCGCCCCCGGGATAACCGAAGATCACCTCCACGCCCTGATCCTTCAGGGCGCGCAACAGGATTTCTGCCCCGGATTGGGTCATTTCGGCCGGCATGGCTGGCTCCCGAGCGTCTGCCGCTCCGATATGGGTTGGGCGGCGAAGACCAGCAGGATTAAGCCGCATGCTGCGGTGCGTCAACCCGCTGAGCGAATAAAATCGATGATTTCTGCGTAGTTTTCTTTCTGAAAATTGCTCTAAGCCAGCGAATCGCGCATGAATGGTATGCGTGCGGTCGGGTGGTGCCAGCGCGTGATGCCGAAACCACGTCGCCTGCCGCTTTGTGTAACGTCCGGTCGCCAAAGTGGCGCGCTGTGCGGCGTGCTCCAGGGTGATCTCACCGCGAAGATGCGCGGCCAGCTCCGGAACCCCGTGCGCGCGCATCGCCGGCAGCGCCCGGTCCAGCCCCAAGGCCAGCAGCCGGCGAACCTCATCGACTGCCCCCTGTGCCAGCATTGCCGTGAACCGGCGGGCTATGGCGTCCCGCAGCACGGCTCTGGGCGGGTCCAGCAGCAATGCAACGAACCGACCATCGGGCGCGCCAGTCGGGGGCCGCTCCTGCCACCACGCCAGACCGCGTCCGGTGCCACGCCAGACCTCCCACGCGCGGGCGATGCGCTGGCCGTCGCTGGGCCGCAGCCGCGCGGCGCTGCCGGGATCCGCTGCCGCAAGCCGAGCGTAAAGGCCAGCCGGCCCCAGTTCCGCCAGCAACGAGCGGGCCTCGGCACGGGCGATCGGGCCGGGGTCGGGGATCTCCGCCAGCCCGCCGATCAGCGCGGCGAAGTACAGGCCGGTGCCGCCGCACAGGATAGGCACCCGACCCGCCGCGCGCGCCACTTCCATTGCTTCCAACGCGGCCCGGCGCCACCAGGCGGCGCTGCCAGCCTCGGCGGCGGGACGCACGCCATACATCGCATGCGGCACGATCGCCTCATCCTCCGCCGTGGGACGCGCGGTCAAGACACGCAGCTCCCGATACACCTGCATCGAATCGGCGTTGATGATGGTGCCGCCCAGCCGCTGCGCGAGCGCCACCGCCAGCGCCGACTTCCCGCTCGCGGTCGGGCCGGCGACAATCAGCGCGACGTCACCCGGCATCGCTCATCGCGCGCATCGTCATTGCCTCCGCCCACCGTCGCGCGGTAAGTCGACGGGGACCGGGATTCTGGAACCACGCAGACCTGCCTGACGCACCCAGGCGGAGCAAGTGCACATGATCACATTGAACATCGATATCCTGCGTCAGATCGCCCCGCGCCAGAGCGGCAGCCGGGCGACCAGCCAAGCCTCCATCATTGCTGCCATCGGCCCGGTGCTGCAGCCCACCTGCACCGACTACGCCATCGACACCGGGTTGCGCGCGGCGCATTTCCTGGCGCAGCTCTGTCATGAATCGGATGGGTTCTGCACCACTCAGGAATATGCCGACGGCACCGCCTATGAAGGTCGTGCCGATCTCGGCAACACGCAGCCGGGCGACGGACCGCGCTTCAAGGGGCGCGGTCTGATCCAGCTCACTGGTCGGGCCAATTACAAGCAGTACGGCGATATCCTCCATCTCGATCTGGTCGGCGACCCGGAACTTGCGGCGGCCCCGACCACCTCGCTGCTAGTCGCCTGCGCGTTCTGGACACAACTCGGCCTGAATACATTCGCCGACCAGGACGACATCGTCACCATCACTCAACGCATCAATGGCGGCCAGAACGGTATCGCCAGCCGGCGCGCCTATCTGGCCCGCGCCAAGGCCGCGCTCGGGATGCCTGCCGACGATGCCGACGCACACCCGACCTTGCAGCGCGGCGATAACGGCCCGGCGGTCGCGCGTTTGCAATCCCTGCTCGGCGCTCTCGGTGAAACAATTGTCGCCGATGGCGCATTCGGCCCGGCGACCGAGGACGCGGTCAGGCAGTTCCAGACCGCCAATGGCCTGGCCGCCGATGGCGCGGTCAGGTCGGCCACCTGGGCCGCGCTCGACCCGGGCGCATAGCCCTGCTCGCCCGCGGCGTCTGCACTGCGGCGGCGGTCTGGCTGGTTGCAAGCAGCGCAGCGGCGTCCTGCGATCGTCCGCCGCCAGTCAGGTTTGCCGCCGGCGCCTCCGCCGCCGAAATCGCCGGTGGCGTGCCCCGGGGGGAGCGGGACTGTTTCACGATCAGCGCTCGCGCCGGACAGCACCTGTCGGTAGCACCAGCCAATCGAACCGAGACGAACATCGTCGTGCAGCTCTATCGTCCCCCGTGGCACACACGCACCGCGGAAGATGGGCTGCGGGTCACTGGACGCGCCCTGCCGGGCGCCGAACCCGGCAGCGACGCGACACGCTGGTCCGGCGCCGTGCCGGCCGATGGTACCTACCTGCTGGTGATCGGAACGAGCTGGGGCGGCGGCGACTACCGGCTCCGCATTGTCATCCGCTGAGCCCACTGTCAGCTTCGCGCCATGCGCCACATCCTCACGCTCATCGCCGACCGCGCGGCGACATCGCTGAATGACGCGGTCATCGCCCGTGTGCGGGACGCCGGCGCTGGGGGCGCCCCTGACATCCTGTCGCCCAATGAGGCCGTCGATATCCCCCTACCCGGGCCGCCCGACATGGACGCCATCCGCGCCGTGCTGTCCGGCATGGAAATCGACGCGATACCGGTGACCGCCGACCGCCGGCGCAAACGGCTGCTGATCGCCGACATGGACAGCACCATCGTAACCAACGAGACGCTGGACGAACTCGCCGATTTCGCCGGGCTGAAGGAGCCGATCGCGGCGATCACACGACGCAGCATGAACGGGGAGATCGACTTCGCGCAGGCGCTGCGCGAGCGGGTGGCGATGCTGCGTGGCCTTCCGCTCGATGCGCTGGACAAGACCTGGGCGCGCGTGCGGCTGACCCCAGGCGCGCGCGAACTGGTCGCGACCATGCGCGCCCACGGTGCGTTCACCGCGCTGGTGTCCGGCGGCTTTACGTTCTTCACCGGCCGCGTGGCTTCGATGATCGGGTTCGACGTGCATCGATCAAACGTGCTGCTGGACGATGGCGCAGCGTTGACCGGGCGCGTGGCCGAGCCGATCCTGGATCGCGACGCCAAGCTGGAAACACTGCTCGGGCTGGTGGCGCAGCGCGGCATCGATCTGGCGGATACGCTCGCGGTCGGCGACGGCGCCAACGATCTGGCGATGTTGCGTGCCGCCGGACTGGGGATCGCGTTCCATGCGAAACCGATCGTCGCGGCGGAAGCCCGCGCGCGGGTGGATCATGGCAATCTGCGCGCGGTGCTGTTCGCGCAGGGTTATCGCGCGGCGGAGATCGTCGTTTAGTTTCACCTCTCCCGCTCGCGGGAGAGGTGAAATATCTACCCCTCCAGCATGCGCCGCAGCAGCTCCACGTCCTCGGCGAATGCCGTGTCCCGCTCCGTCAGCTCCGTGATGCGGGCGACCGCGTGCATCACCGTGGTGTGGTCGCGGTTGCCGAACTTGCGGCCGATCTCCGGCAGGCTGCGGTTGGTGAGCTGCTTGGCCAGATACATCGCCACCTGACGCGGCCGCGCCACGTTGCGCGCGCGCCGCGCCGAAGACATGTCGGTGACGCGAATGTTGTAGTGCTCGCACACCTTGCGCTGGATCTCGTCGATCGTCACGCGGCGGTCGTGCGCCTTCAGCAGGTCGTGCAGCACCTCCTGCGTGGTGTCCAGCGTCACCGAACGCCCGAACAGGTTAGCATGCGCGATCAGCCTGTTCAGCGCGCCTTCAAGCTCCCGCACGTTGCTGGTGATCTTGTACGACAGGAACTCGATCACCTTTGGCGGCACATCGGCGCCGGCCAGCGCCGCCTTCGCTTCCAGGATGGAAACCCGCAGTTCGAACGTGGTCGCGTGCAGGTCGGCCACCATGCCGCATCCGAGCCGTGTGCGCAGCCGGTCCTCCAACCCCGAAAGGTCGGACGGCGACTTGTCGGCGGAGACGACGATCTGTTTGCCGGCATCGACCAGCGCATTGAAGGTGTGAAAAAATTCTTCCTGCGTGCTGTCCTTGCCGATCAGAAACTGCAGGTCATCGATCATCAGCACGTCGACGCTGCGAAGCTGCTCCTTGAATTGCATGGTCGATTGGCTGCGCAGTGCGGCGATGAAGCGGTACATGAATTTTTCGGCCGACATGTAAGCGACCGCAACCGGCCGCGCGCTGTCCTGGCAGCCGGCCAGTTCCCAGGCGATGGCATGCATCAGGTGGGTCTTGCCGAGGCCGACGCCGCCGTACAGGAACAACGGATTGAAGCCGATGCTCGCCGGCCGTTCGGCGACGCGGCGCGCGCAGGCATGGGCAAACTCGTTGGGCTTGCCGACGACGAAGTTGCCGAACGTGAACCGCGTATCGAGCACCGCCAGTTCGGTACGGGCCTCGCGATCCTCGGCCGGCGGCGCCGGGCGGCGCGGCGCCGGTTCCGGCGGATCGGTGGCGAGGCTCATGATGCCGCCGACGCGGATATCAACCCGCCGGACCGCCGGATTTTCTTGTTGCCACATCGCGTTGAGCCGCGTTCCGTAATGCTCGCGCACCCAGTCGCGCAGGAACCGGGTCGGCAGGTGGACGGTGACCTCGTCGCCGTCCGCTCCGGCCAGGCTCATTTGCCGCAGCCATGTGCGGTATTCAATGTCGCCGACCTCCTGCTGGAGGCGCGCGCGGATGCGGTCCCACTGGGCCATCAGATCAGTGTGCGTGCCAGCCTCCGCCTGGATCACGGCGGACATCTCGCGGTCGATCAACTGGCTGTCGGATGTCATCGCGCTATGCCCTCATTTGGCGGCTCTTGCGGCCGCTTGACACAAGATCACCCCTGCCCGCGAGCACCCCCCGCCGGGACACTGTGCGAAAACCTGAAAGCGAAGCCGTGATGGGTGAAGAGAAGGATAACGACTACGCCATGCCGGCGTGAGCAAGCAACAATAATTTACGTTCGGCAGTAGAACGCAAGAAGATTGCCGATCATCGGCAACTATTAAGTTTGATGTCGAATATCACCGCACGACTGCTGCTGTCGCCGCGGTGATGATGTCCAAAAAAACCGTGGGCAACGCCCATCTTCGAATCCTGCGTCCGATCTGGACGCAGCCGGCGCAGGTTACCCGGCAGCAAGCGCCTTGATGCGCGCGGACAGCCGCGACAGCTTCCGCGCCACCGTGTTCTTGTGAATCACACCCTTGCCGGCGGCCCGCTGCAGCTCAGGCTGCGCCGCACGAAACGCCGCGGCCGCAACCGATGGGTCGCCGCCGGCGATCGCCGTCTCCACCTTCTTGACAAAGGTTCGCATGCGCGACCTGCGCGCCTGATTGCGCGCGGTGCGAACGACCGTTTGACGAATGCGCTTTCGCGCCGAAGCCGTGTTTGCCATGCGTTTTTCGCTCAAGCCCAAATTACGGATCAGCGGCGGAAAGCGCCGCATCGAAGAGCGGGGTTCTAGGCAGCCATCTGCGATGAGTCAAGCAAGCCAAGTCAGTCCCGCTGGCAAGCCATTTCAGCCCCGCTGGAACGCGGGTTTCCGCTTTTCCACAAAAGCCGCCATTCCCTCCTGCTGATCCGGCGTGCCGAACAGTGGCAAAAACAGCGCACGTTCGTGCCGAATGCCTTCCGCCAAACTCGTCTCGAATGCGCGGTTCACCGCCTGCTTCGCGAGAGCAACCGCCACCGGCGACAGGCTGGCGATCTTGCCCGCGACCTTGATCGCCTCCGCCACCAACTGGTCCGCCGGCAACACGCGCGACACCAGATTGGCGCGCTCAGCCTCCGCCGCGTCCATCATGCGCGCGGTCAGGATCATCTCCATCGCCTTCGACTTGCCAACAGCGCGGGTCAGCCGCTGAGTGCCGCCGGCACCGGGGATCACGCCGAGATTGATCTCCGGCTGGCCGAACTTCGCGGTGTCGGCCGCCAGGATGATGTCGCACATCATTGCCAGCTCGCAGCCTCCACCAAGTGCGAAGCCGGCGACTGCCGCAACCACCGGTTTCTTCACTCGCAGCACCGTTTCCCATCGCGTGCCGATGAAGTCCTCCATCATGGCGGACGGATGGGTGCGCTCGCGCATTTCCTTGATGTCGGCACCGGCGGCAAAGGCTTTTTCATTGCCGGTCAGCACGATGGCGCCGATCGCCGGGTCCGCATCGAATTTCAGCAACTGGTCGCCCAGCTCTGTCATGAGCTGATCGCAGAGCGCGTTCAAAGCCTGCGGCCGGTTCAGCCGGATCAGGCCGACCTGACCGTGCGTTTCGACCAGGATAGTCTTGTAGTTGTCGGGCATGGCTGTCTCCGTTGCGCGGCTTCTAGCCCGCATTATGCACCGTGCTGTGACGGGCGTGGTACAACCCGTTGATCCGGTGTAAGGTTTGGTAGCTGACACCAACCAATCGGATCCACTGCACCATGCCCGTCGAAGTTGTATCTACCCCGTTGCTGCCTGGCCTGTCACCAGTCGCGCACAAGCCGCTGGAAGCCCGCTTCGACGGCGGGCAGATGTCCTCGGACGGCGGTGTGCTGCTGCTGCGAGAGGTGGAGCAGCGGCTGGGCGTCGCCGGACGACTTGCCGGCTGCCTGATCGACCCGCGCGATCCGACCTGCGTGACGCACCGGCTGGACGAGATCATCCGCTTTCGCCTGCTGATGATCGCGGCTGTCTATGAGGACGGCAACGACGCCACCACGCTGCGCAGCGACCCGATGCTCAAGCTGGCGATGGACCGGCTGCCGTCGCAGCACGATCTGTGCTCGCAGTCCACCATCCCAGGTGAAAAATCTGGCGGACGCGCGGAGCCTGCTGGCATGGGCCGCGCCATGGTCGGTCTCTATTGTGGCGCGTTCCGCCAGGTGCCGGGTCGGATTGTGCTTGATATCGACGATACGTTTGACGCCGTGCATGGCGGCCAGCAGTTGCGGCTGTTCAATGCGCACTACGACGAATACGGCTTTCAGCCGATCGTGGTGTTCGACGGCGAGGGCCGCTTCGTCACCGCGCTGCTGCGCCCGGCGCGGCGGCCGGACGGCCAGCAGATCCGCGCGCTGCTGCGCCGGCTGGTCCGCGCGATCCGGGCGAACTGGCCGCGGGCGAGACCGATCCGCGCCGACAGCCATTATTGCTGCCCGGAAGTGCTGAGCTGGTGCCGGGCCAACCGCATCGGCTACCTGCTGGGGGTGGCCAGCACCAGCACGCTGCGACGCCATATCGAGAAGTTGGAAACCAGCACGGCGGCACGCTTTGCCGCGGCCGGCGGCGGCGAGAAGTGGCGCCGGTTCGCCGAATTCCATGATGGCGCCGCGAGCTGGGCGCGGGTGGAGCGGATCATTGCCCGGGTGGAAGCCGGGCCGGACGGCGTGGATACCCGCTTCGTGGTCACCAGCCTGGGCGGCGGTTCGGCTCGCACGATCTACCAGAACGGCTATTGCCAGCGCGGACGCGCGGAGAACCACATCAAGGCCTGGAAACGCCATCTCGCCGCTGACCGGACCTCGTGCAGCAAGGCCACCGCGAACCAGTTCCGCCTGTTCCTGCATGCCGGCGCTTACTGGCTGCTGTGGAGCCTGCGCTCGCTGATGCCGCGCCGTTCGTCATGGCGGGTGGCGCAGTTCGACACCATGCGACTGCGCCTGATCAGGCTCGCCACCCGCGTGGTCGAGCTCAAATCGAAGATCAGGCTGCACTTCCCGACCAGCACGCCGGATCAGGCGATCTTCGGCCTGGCGCTCGGGCGGATGACGCGGCTGATCAGCTGACTGCCGGGGCAGCGTGCCCCTGACGCTCCGCCACTTTCCCCGCAACCCCGAACCGCCTCCGTCGCCTCGTCCCACTGCCGAAGCTGCAGCGGTGACGCATGGCTGCCGCAACCACAGGTGGATAGCTCACCGTAACGGATTGTTTGAACCTTTACACGGTGCATAATGCGGGCTAGCTACCGCTGCGTGCGCCGGCAATAGAAAGGTCTATGCGACCGGCCTGCCGATGCGGGCAATGCCGGCAAGGGCGGCCCGGGACAGCGCTCGCAACGCTCACCCTCACGCCCGTACACCTTCCAGGCGTGCTGGAAATAGCCAAGCTCGCCGTCCGGTTGCACATAATCGCGCAGAGAGGAGCCGCCGGCACGATCGCTTCCGTCAACGTCGCTTTGATCGCCGGGACCAGACGTGCGGCGCGCTCGCCCGGCACCGTGTATGCCAGCCGGCGAGGACTGATGCGCGCACGGAACAGTGCCTCGCAGACGTAGATGTTACCCAACCCGGCCGCGACCGACTGATCCAGCAGCGCCGCCTTATCGGCGTGCGCTTGCCGTCCAGTGCCGCCGACAGCACGGCCGGCGTGAATGCATCGGACAAAGGTTCCGGTCCCAGGCCGATTAGCAGCCGGTGCCGGTCTTCTTCGGCGGTGGGCACCAGATCGACCCGAGCCGAACCGGCGCGGATCTACAAAGCCGACGCGCCAAACATTTCATTGGCGAGAATGTTGGAACGCTGAAACGCGAGCACTGACTTGACTTTAGGTTCCTGGTCAATCTTCCGCTTCTCCGCTTCCTGAGCCAATACTAGTAACTCAACGACGCGCTCCCCGAAGGCGCGTTTCCCAGCGCCGCGCGCGGCCGCCTGCGACTGAGGCGGCAGAGCGTTGATGAGATCTTCATACTGTCCAGCTGTCATCTTCTGATCGCCCACTGTTAAAATCACCTTATTCGGGTCTGCTGGAGGAGTCGCCGCAGGTGCAGGGGGTGGGGCAGGCGCCTTCGGCATAGACGGAACCTGAGCGGATAATGCAGTGACCGAAAAAGCCAATGTGGCTAAAAATAATTTCACTTTTCCATGTTAGCGCAATCGTTTTTCACGATTTAATGCGTTCAGGCCGATTCTCCAGCAGGTTCGAGCACAGCGGACATGGAACCTTTCGACCGCGGCAACCGCCAGTCTTTGCCGTATCCGTGGACCTGGTCGCGCGCAAATTCGGCTTCGGGCAGTTCGCAGGTTATCAGCACGGTTCTGCCGATCGCGTCTACCTCCTGCGCGTGCTTTAACGCCTGCTCGGCCGTGAAGATGAAGATCTTCTGAAGCATTTCTATGACGTAGTCGTATGTATGATCGTCGTCATCGAGAAGCACCACCCGGTAAAGCGGATTTTTGGCTACTTCCCCGAATGTTTCAACGCGTGGCCTGGTTATGGTTTGACTGCTGGCGAGCATGCGCGAACAAATTCAGTATGGCACTGTGACCCTGGTGCGCCGTTACGGCATACGACACTAAAGTGATATGCGGCGCCCTGTGGCGAAGATTGAGCGGAACCGGGAATACGATCCTTTCGCGGGCATTTACAACCAATATTGGGGCGAGGACTACCGGGATGAAGTCGCCCCCGTCGTGCAGCACCTGCTCCTATCTCGAATAGCGCCGCGGACCACGGTGCTCGACGTCTGTTGCGGCACAGGACAGTTTACACAAACGGTGAGGGAGTTGGGGTACGCGGTTGCGGGCATGGATGCGTCCGGCGAAATGATCCATTATGCCAGGCAGAACGCGCCCGGGGTAAAATTCACCGTTGCCGACGTACGGGAATTCTGGCTGGGCCGCACCTTCGCTGCGGCTTATTGCGTCTATGAAAGCCTCAATCACGTTCCGGACATCGCGGGTCTTGCGATGGCTTTTGCATGCATCCGGCGTCATCTCAAGCCAGGCGCGCCGTTTTTGTTCGATCTCAACCGCACTGAGGCCTATATCCTTTACTGGAATAACTCGGATTCCATTGTGGAAGAAGACCGGGTGTGCGTGATGCGGTCGGAATTTGATGAGGTTACGAAAACCGGCCGCTACGATGTGGTCGCTTTCGAACACACAGGGAAAGCGAATGAATGGCGACGGGAGGATTTTACGCTAGGCCAGACCTGTCACGATTTTGCCGCTGTGCATCAGGCGCTGTTCGAAACCGGCTTCAAGGACGTGACGCTCTACGATTCGCGAGATATTGGCATGAAAGGAGAGGTGGGCTATGGGCGCACATTTTTCCTATGCGAAACTTGAGGGGCAAAGATTGTGATGGAACTGGCAGCGGCGGCAATGCTCCGCTTCGCGCAGATCGAATGTCAGGTTATCCTGATCGTGCGCGAGTTCCGCGAGTAACCGGGCGACTCGATCTATTGAGGCATCGTCCAGCGGCACGGCGACCGGGGTATTCGAACGCAGAAAATGCAACCAGGCCTCGCGCGGCCGTCTGCCGAAAGCCTTTTCAATCGCAAGCGCATACAGGGCGAGTTGCGGCGCGTAGGATTCCACGCGTCGATCCTTGTCGGTCTTGTAATCGACAATAATGATTTCGCCGTCTTCGTCGAACCATAGATCGATGGACCCGCGGACGAGGGTGCCGTGGATATCGGCGATAAAATCCCATTCGCGCTCGGATCGACTGGCCGCCGCCGCACGTTTGCCCAAGGCGCTTTGGTGGAATACATCCGCGAGCGTCTGGGCTTCGGCAGTGTACGAACCCGTCTTTCCCGCTAGAATCTCATGAACGGACGAACCGAGATCCGCCGCGGCGAGATCTGATGGATCGTCGCCTTCCGGCGTTTCGGCGAAATCCTCGGAATCGAACTTCGAGCGGAATCTTCCATTCCAGCCGATATAGCGCTGGAGGTAATACTTGCGCGGGCATTCGGCAAACACTGTCAGGGATGTGACGTTGACAGCGGAATCATGCTGATCCGGGACCACGGGGCGGGGGACGGCGATCACACCTTCGCCGCCAGGTATGGTGAGGGCCGTAAATCGAAGAGGCGGTGGTTCGCTTTCGGTCACCCGTATGGAGATGTCGTAACTGTCTCCATTCGGGGCTGCGATCGTCTGGGTCTGAGCATCTTCCGAAGCGCAAAGGGCACTGTCCCGCGCCGCCCTACTAGCAAGGAATTTTCCAGATTCATCTGATTGAGATGCCTCATTATTACCCAGCATTGCCATAACTGATTCGTGCGCATCAGCTTCGGTGAGATGTGGGATAGCGGCGCGAACGGATGCAATCATTTTCTTTACTGCTTTTGCATCCTTATTGCGGCGGGGCGGACGCGACCCGTTTTGCGCGTGTCCCTCAGAAGTTTGGCGGCCGTCCATCTGGAAACATCCTCGACGATTTTGGCCCAGTTCGAGGGCCGTTCTTGCCGCGCGAATACGAGAGAATCAGATGCTCTTCGGCGCGAGTCATCGCGACATAAAGCAACCGGTGCGCCTCCTCTTTTTCCCGCTCTTCAGATGCTTGGCGTTCCGAAATTGCCAGGAATCGTCGAGACCCCTCTGCCGGTTTTCCGTCAGGATCGTCCACTTCAGGCCCAGACCAAACTCCGGGGTGAAAGTGGCGGGCGCCGAATTCCGCTGCGTGCCTTTATCCATCGCGGCGATGATCGTGACGGGAAATTCGAGTCCTTTGGCGGAATGCGCGGTCATCACCTGAACGCAGTTGCCCTGGTCGTCATCTGAGAGTTCGGATTCGAGCTCGCGGCCTTCTTGAAGACTCTCGATTTCCTGCAGGAAAG
Organism: uncultured Pseudomonadota bacterium; assembly: GCA_963764525.1. Lineage (GTDB taxonomy): Bacteria > Pseudomonadota > Alphaproteobacteria > Acetobacterales > Acetobacteraceae > DATDIC01. Next base: position 35,736 of record CAVXTC010000040.1, read on the forward strand.
CCGTCGAGCCGGTGCTCGTCGCCTCGCGTCCGCGCGAGGTGAAGGAAGCTCTCGACGTTATCGCCCGCTACAGTGCCGGGAAGCCACTGAAGCCGCAATCGCGACAGTGCGCGGACGATCAAAAGTTCCAGCGGAATCACTGGCTGACCGGCCCGCCAGCGTTTCAGATTTCCGATGAAGCACTTCAGTTTGCGCGCGTCCTCCGGGGTCGAATTCCGCCAGATCTCGAATCGTCATAGCCCAGCAGATTCAAGCCCGCCAGGCAAAGAATCGCCCACCAGCGCTGTTCGCAGCAGGGTTTCGTCTCCGATTCCGACCAGAGGCGAACGAAGAACGGTCGCGAGCGCAACGCCATCCCGCAGATTCGCGATCGAGTGGAGCAGCGCGGTGATATCAAGACCTTCACGGGAAGAAGAAAAGATTGCCGTCTTCCGCAGACATACGGAATATTCGCGTCGTCGAAAGCCTCCAGAATCGGCTTCATCGATTCGCTGTTCCGGCACAAGACCGCGAAATCGCGGAAATCCGGCGAGACGCGTTTCCCGTCTAGTTCCGAGTTTGCAGCGTCCGCGGAGCGAAAGAATCCGGTGTGCGATCCAGCGTGCTTCCTTCCCGCAGCTTCCTCCTTATCGGCATCCTGAACTTTGAGAATTTCGATGGAGGGCTCCGCTTTCCCGGAAACGCCGAAGCTGCCACGAGTTCCCGCGGGTCGATTCCTTCCGCTCCGTTAAGAAGAGTTTCCACACAGCGCAGGATATCATTCCGGCTGCGGAAATTATGCAGCAACTCGGCCGAGTGCTTGCCGGAATCGCGGATCTGCGCCCGGTACTCATGAAAGATCTCGGGCCGCGCATGGCGAAACCCGTAGATCGACTGGTTAACGTCCCCAACCGCGAAGAAAACATCTTCGCCCCGAACCAAGTCGATCAAATCCGCCTGTTGTTCGTTAATGTCCTGAAACTCGTCGAGCATGACCTGGCGGAATTGTGTGCGGACGCGATCGCGAACTTCGTCATCATTGACGCGCAGCAGATCGAACGTGCGCCGTTCGAGATCGTTGAAATCGAGGAGAGCCCGCCAGTTCTTGCGTTCCCTGTACAGTTCTTCGAAACGCGCGAGAACGTCAAAAACCATCTCGCGAAATCGGGCCGTGCGACGATCGAAGCCCGGCGCGATCAATGTCGGGCAAACTCCTTGAATCGCTGATCTCCGGACCCTGCTGATGTTGCGGGAAGCGTCTTATCAAGCGGAAGAACGCGAGGCTGCTTCGTCCGTTCGCTCCAGTTCTCGCGCCCACTCAAGAGTTCACTACGCTGCTCAAGCGCTGCTGGCGGTCAGCCGGCCTGCCAGCTGGCGAGCGATACCGCGCAGACAGCCGCTATATCGTGCGAGATCGACGAGGGTCGCCCGGATCGGCATCGCCCGCACTTCGGCCATGGTTTTTCCCGCGGAGCGGATCCCGTCATAGGCATTCTTCAGATCGCCGCCAGATCCGGCTTTTGAGGCGCGGCGATCAACTCGAGTGCGTCCGCGCGGCGCGTTCGCAACCAACTCGTCGAGCGCGCCATTCAGGCAGGAATACTGCAGATCTTCCGATTCGCTCGCATCGAGCACGGAGAATCGCGGATCGATTCCGGCGGCAATCGCGTTTTCGCGCAGAACGCGCGCGCAGAAGCCATGGATAGTCGAGACATATGCCGATTCGAGTTCGCGCAACCGGAGCGGATCGTGCGCAAACAACTCCGCCAGCTTCGCCTTCATGTTGGCCGCCGCTTTTTCCGTGAAGGTGATGGCAAGAATGTTGCGCGGCTCGAAGCCGTGATTTTCGATCAGCGAACGGTAGCGTTCCACCAGAACGGTAGTCTTGCCCGATCCGGGTCCGGCCATTACGCAGGCGTCTTGCCTGCGGTATTCGATGGCGTCCTGTTGTGTGCGGTGAACTCAGGCACCGTGGGCGCCCTCGATCACGACCAGCGCGGTTTGTTCCACCCGGCAGGCAGTGCGGAAATCGCACCAGCGGCATTGTTCCGTTTCGTCGGGATGGGCTAAAACCTCGCCGCGCAAGGAAACCCGAAAGCCGTTCGATCGTGCGAACGCGCGCATCTTCCGCCCAATTCTCCGGCATGGGCTGAAATTCGAGATCGGTCCTGGAATTTTTCCCCAGCCGAAGCGCTGATCTTCCCGAACCGCCCAGTAAATCATCGCCATCGGATCCAGCTTAAGCGTTCACGCACGGCCAAAGCGTACAGCGGACCTTGCAGGCGCGTCTGCTCGAGACGAGTTTTGCCACGTTCGCGGTCTTGCTGCTCTTATAGTCCACGATC
>CAVXTC010000041.1:0-18929 GCA_963764525.1 uncultured Pseudomonadota bacterium
CGCCCGCAACGTCCCGGCGCATGACGGGGCTGCCGCGCCGCCGAAGGTTGCCAGGATTTTGGTGACCTTCGCTTCGATGTCTTGCAACGTGCGCACCACTTTGCTGATGCGCTGCCCGGTCAGGTCCTGGAAGCCGCACGCCTCGTAAATCCGCGTGGTGGCGTCCTGCAGACGCGCCGGGGCGTCGCCCGGCAGGCTTTCGGCGACGATGTCCAGCGTCTCACAGCTTCCCAGGATCGCGTGCGTGGCGGCGGCGGTGTGCGAGACGATCGCGTCCAGCTCATCGGCGGCGAACGGGATGTAGCTGATGGTGATATCGGCCACGCGCAACGCCGCGATCTCGGCCTTGGCGTTGGCGATCGTCCGCCCCAGCTCCTCAACCTCATGCAGCAACAGCGACTGTCCGGGCGACAATTCGCCGTGCAGCGAGGTGACCACCGCGCGCACGACTTCGGCCACCCATTCAGGTTCGGCGGCGGGGTAGCGCGCGCGGATCGTCGCGATGCACCGCGCCAGCGGCTCCACGCGGGTACCGGCGAACGGATCAGCCATGCCCCAGCACTTTCTCGATCTTGTCGCGCAGCGTCTCGGCATTGAACGGCTTGACGATGTAGTTGGACACGCCGGCCTGCTTGGCGGCGACCACGTTCTCCGCCTTGCTTTCGGCGGTCACCATGATGAAGGGCGTCGATCGCAGCCTGGAATCGGCACGGACTTCCTGCAAAAGCTGCAAGCCGGTCATCGGCTGCATGTTCCAGTCGCTGATCACCAGGCCGAAATTGCCGACCCGCAGGCGCGACAGCGCCTCGGCGCCTTCGCTGGCTTCCTCGACATTGTGGAACTCGATCTGCTTCAACAGGTTGCGGATGATGCGCAGCATCGTCTTGTAGTCATCGACGATCAGCACGTTCATCGATTTGTCGATCGGCACGCTCGCCTCCCTCGGGTCGCTCCTGGTCGGCAGCCTGGCCGGCTGCCTGTTCAGTTTCTTGTTTAATCATACCATCTTTGCGAATGAACTTGGTGTCATGCCCGCGAAGCCTGTGCCTGCGAAGGCGGGCAGCGGGTATCCACCGGCTGCTCCGGTATCGCGAGCAGGGCCTCGATTCCAGCTTTCGCGGGAATGACGGTGGAGCTCTGAATGACGGTAGAGGGTCAGTCCCTTCGCTGTTTGGGTTCCGGTTCAGTTTCCTTGGGCACCGTCGCGCTTCAGGCGCAAAGCGGCGAGCTTTGCCGTGATCTCCCGCGCCCGTTCAGGCTGCATCGCAGCGAGGATCGGCGCCGCCCGCCGTTCGTTCATGCGGTCCACCACCTCGAGCAGCACCGGCATGTCCAGGTCATCGAAAATCGTCGCCGCATCGCGCGGCTTCATGCTCGTGTAGAGCTTAACCAATCCTTGCCAGCTCGCGTCCTGACGCTGCGTGCGGGCGGTATTCAGCGCCTCCAGCCGCTGCTGCAGCGCCTGTAGCTCGGCAACGCGCTGATCGATTTTGCGCTCGGCCGCTTGCAGCACCGCCTCGCGCGCCGCGACCGCCTGCTCGCGGGAGTCGAGTTCCTGCCGGCGTTGCCGCAATTCCTGCAGCAACGCCTTCTCACTGGCGCTGACCGCTGCCGGCGGCGCCGCGGTGGCGATCGGCGAGGCCGCCGATCGGGCGTCCGATGGGGCCGCCGGCCCAGACCCAGTGGCAGTGCCAGCGGCAGTCGCAAGGCAGATGCGGGCGAGGCGACCGCCACTTTGCCGAGCGCGTCGGCCGGCGTGGCGGCACGCACCAGTTCCAGCCCCTTCATGCCGAGCAGCGCGGCGATGGCAATGGTCGTCACCGGCAGCAGACGGGGTGTCGCAATGGTCATTTCGCCAGCCTCAATGCCTTGAGCAGGTCGCGTTCCGCCTGGCTGCGCAGCCGCGGGTTGCCTTGCGGCTCGGTCTCCCGCGGCGGCTCGGCGGCGAGTGGCCGGGCGATGCGCACCAGCCCGTCCAGACGGTCGGCCAGCCGCTCCCCGCGCTCGATCAGGAACGCCAGGTCGCCCTGCACCGCGCGCGCCGCATCGACCTGCCGGGCCACCTGCAGTCCGGCGCCGTCAGCCGCCTCGTGCAGCCGCGCGATACCGGCTTCGGCCTGCCGGGTGCTGGCGTTGAACCCGGCCACCAGCCCTTCCAGCGAGGAGCGGTCTCGCTTCAGCACGCCGAGCGCCCGTTCCAGCCGGATCGCATGGAACAGGGTGATGGCCAGCAGCGCGACCAGCACGATCTCCAGCAGCCACTCCACACCGGCCATCCTGGCCCCTCCATATTCAGCGCTCCGTCGGCTGGGTGCGCGACAGCTCGCGCTCGATCCGCACCGCGATGCGGTTCTTGCGGCGCCCGACCTTCGCCTCGAACAGCGGCACCGTGCCGCAGCGGAGCTGCACCACGGCGCCGGGCGACGCATTCAGCGCGATCTGGCTGCCGGGCTGCAGCGCCATGACATCGGACAGGCGCATCACCTGCTCATCCAGCACCGCGTCCAGTTCGACATCGGTGCTCCATAATTCCTCGGCGAGATGGGTTTCCCAGATCGAATCGCGGCCGAATTTCTCGCCCATGAACTGCTGCAGCATCAGCTCACGCACCGGTTCCAGCGTGGCGTAGGGCAGCAGCAGCTCCATCCGTCCGCCGCGGTCTTCCATATCGATCCGCAGTCGTGCCAGCACCGCGGCGTTGGACAGCCGGCTGATGGTGGCGAAGCGCGGGTTCACCTCCAGCCGTTCATACCGGAAGGTCACCGGGCAGAGCGGATCGAAACTGGCCGACAAATCCGCCAGCACCACGTGGATCAGCCGTTCCACCAGGGTGCGCTCGATGGTGGTGTAGGGCCGGCCTTCGATCCGCATTGCGGCGGTGCCGCGCCGGCCGCCCAGCAGCACATCGACGATCGAGTAGATCATCGCGCTATCGACCACCATCAGTCCGTAATTGTCCCACTCCTCCGCCTTGAAGACCGCCAGCATGGCGGGAAGCGGGATGGAGTTCAGATAATCGCCGAACCGCAGGCTGAGGATATTGTCGATCCCGACTTCGACGTTGTCGCTGGTGAAATTGCGCAGGCTGGTGGACATGATCCGTACCAGCCGATCGAACACGATCTCCAGCATCGGCAGGCGTTCGTACGACACCAGCCCCGAGCTGATGATCTTCTGCATCCCGCTGCGGCTTTCGCCGGCCCCGGGACCATTGTCGAAGCCGAGCAGGCTGTCGATCTCGGCCTGGTTGAGCACGCGCGCCGACGCCGCGGTGCCGGAGTCGGCGCTGTCCGACTGCTCCGCCCAGGCAGCCGCGACGGCTTCATCGTCCGGCCGGTCCTCGGTCCCGCTCATGCGATCCCGGTCATTGCACGAGGATCTCGACGAACAGCACGTCCTCGATCCGGGCCGGAGCGGCGGCGACGTTGGCGCGGGCGATCAATTCCTGACGCAGCCGCCAGGTGCCGGCGGCGCCCTGCAAATCCTCCGGACGCAACTCGCGCAGGTAGATCTGGAACAGGTCCTGCAGTCGCGGCATCGCCGCGGTCACCACCGCGATGTCCGACCGGCGGGTGACTTCGATCTGCGCCTTCAGCTTGATGTACCGCGGATGCCGGGGATCGCTGTTCAGGTTGGCAATCATCTCAGGCATGTCGATGAAGCCCGGCGGTCCCGGCTTTGCCGGGCCGGTGCCGACAACCAGCCCGATCACTCGCGGCACAAGGCCGCTGAACCAACCCCCGGCGCCGAGCGCGACGACCGCCGCCGGGATGGCAATGAACAGCAGCTTGCGCCGCTGCCATGCCGTTTTGGCCGGCGCGGTGTCTTCGGTCTGCTCGGCAACGGCCTCGGCCCCGCTCATTTCTCCGGTCCCTTGGCGACCGATCCCTCAGTCGCGCCGCCGAACAAACTGGCAGCGGATGGTTAATCCGCGGTTTCCATCGCGGCGGCGGCCTCACCGCCCGGCAAGCCGCGCCGCCCCCGGCCGGCCACGCTGGGCAAACCGTGCCGGGCGGAGCCCGGCGGAGGCACAAGGAAACCGGCGTTTCGGGCCGTTTCAGGCTGGCATCGCGCTTGCGTTCCCAGGGCGCAGACAACGGGACGGCGAGACATGGACCTTACCAGCAGCGTCGCGGCATCCGGCCTGGAGGCGGAGCAGCGCGCGACCGACCTGACCGCCAGCAACATCGCCAACTCCGAGACCCCTGGTTACAAGGCAGCGCGGACGATGTTCAGCGCCTGGCTGGACCGGCAGGGCGGGTCCGATGCAGGTCCGGGCGGCGCTTCCATCGCCTTCACCCAGAACCTCGCGACCTGGCGCGATCAGTCCGCCGGACCGATCCGCCACACCGGCAATCCGCTGGACCTCGCCCTCAGCGATGCCGGCTGGTTCACGGTGGCGACGCCGCGCGGCCCGCGATTGACCCGCGATGGCCGGTTCGGCCTGATGCCCGACGGCACCATCGCCGACACCGCCGGCGAGGCGCTGCTGGATACCGCCGGCAAACCGATCCATATCACGACAACCGATACCATATTGACCGTCGCCGGAGACGGCACGCTGTCCAGCCAGAACGGCCAGATCGCCCAGATCGGGGTGGTTCAGCCGCAAGACCCGATGCGGCTGGTCGCCGAGGGCGGCACGCTGTTCCGCGCCGACGTCGCCACCACGCCGGTGGTTGCCCCGAAAATCGTGCAGGGCGCGATGGAAGGCTCCAACGTGCAGGCGGTGACCGAGCTCACCCGCCTGATCGGCGACGAACGTCAGTTCCAGTTCATCGCGCAACTCGTGCAGGCGGAATCCGACCGTCAGAAAGACGCGGTGGACAAGCTGCTGCCGGCGGCAAGCGGCTGATGCCGCGCCCGCATCTGCTGCTGCCCGTGGTGGTGCTGCTGGTGGCGGTGCTGGCGGTCTTCGGTATCGCGACGCGCATCGCACGGGCCGAGCTGATTTCCATCGCAGACGTGAACGTTGTTTGTGCCGACATACGCTGACAGCAGGAGCCCGCCCGCATGCGTTCACTTGACATCGCCAGCACCGGAATGCAGGCGCAGCAGACCAATGTGGAGGTCATTTCCAATAACCTTGCCAACATGACCACTACGGGGTTCAAGCGTCAGCGAGCCGAGTTCCAGGACCTGATCTACCAAAACCTGCGCCGGGTCGGCTCCAACAGTTCGGATTCCGGCAGCATCGTGCCATCGGGCGCGCAGGTCGGCCTGGGTGTGAAGACCGCCGCGATCTACCGCATCAACGAGCAAGGCAACCTGCAGCAGACGTCCAACACGCTGGACCTGGCCATTCAGGGCAACGGCTACTTCCAGGTCACCTTGCCGTCCGGAGAGACCGCCTACACACGCGACGGTACCTTCGGCCTGGCGCCTGATGGCACGATCGTCACCGCCGACGGCTACGTGGTGCAGCCCGGCGTGCAGGTGCCGAGCAACGCTACCAACGTGACGATCAACACCGCCGGCCAGGTGCAGGCGACCATCGCCGGGCAGACCGCGCCGCAAACCGTGGGGCAGATTCAGCTCGCCGCGTTCCCCAACGCCGGCGGGCTGGATTCGCAGGGCGACAACATGTTCCTGCAAACCGCCGCATCCGGCAGTCCGGTGACCGGTAATCCGGCATCGCCGGGATTCGGCAGCGTCATGCAGGGTTTTATCGAAACCTCGAACGTCAACGTGGTGACCGAGATCACCAACCTGATCACCGCGCAGCGCGCCTATGAAATGAACAGCAAGGTGATCACCACGAGCGACGACATGTTGTCCACCTTGACCAACCTGCGGTGAGTTCCATGAAAACCATCCAGCTCGCCACCCTGCTCGTTGTCGCCGCTACCGCCCCGTCCACCCAGTTCGGCAGGTCCGCGAGGGCTGCCACCTTGAAGCCGATGGACACCCTGCACGCGCAGGTGGTTCGGCTGCAGGACCTGTTTGCCGATCCCGGGCCGGATGGCGACCGCGTGCTCGGGCCCGGGTCCAGGACCGGGCGGCCGGATCGTGGTGGAAGCGCCGCAGCTCGCTTACATCGCCCGTCGCTTCGGCGTGGACTGGCGCCCGGCTTCCTCGGGCGATCGGGCGGTGCTGGACCGTCCGGGGCGCCCGCTCGGCCAGGCGGAAATCCTGGCGCCGTTGCGGGCGGCGCTGGCCGCCGCCGGGGCCCAGCCAAACAGCGAGATCGACCTCGCCGCCGTCACGCCGCCGCTGGTGCCGATCCAGTCGGCATTCACCGCGGCGATCACCAGCCTGCAATACGATGCCGGGTCCAGCCAGTTCACCGCCGTGCTGATGCTGACCGGCGCCACCATCGACCCGATGGCGATCCCCCTGTCGGGCCGGGTGGAGACCACGCTGGAACTGCCGGTGGCGACAACCCGGCTGCCGCCCGGCACGGTGATCGGCGCGGCCGATCTGCGTATGGCGCGGGTGCGCGCCTCCCTGGTCACCGGGGAGGTGGCGCGGCGGCCGGAAGACGCCATCGGCCTGCAGCTTCGCGACCAGGTGGCTGCCGGGCAGCCGTTGCCGCGCGCCGAGCTGATGCCGCCGGTGCTGGTGAAGAAAGGCGCCCGCGTGGTGATGTTGCTGGACAGCCCGGGAATCGCGCTGACCGCAGAGGGCCGGGCGCTCGAAGCCGGTGGCGCAAACGACCGCATCCGCGTGCAGAACCCGATCTCCCACGCGGTGGTGGAAGCCGAGGTGCTGGCCGATGGCCGGGTTCGCGTCGCCCCCGGCCTCCTTCCGTTACAGCTTCCCGGTGGGCAGTCATCTGGCGGGCAGGCATTTGGCGGGCAGGCATTTGGCGGGCAGGCTGGCGGCGGAAGGTCGGCGACGCTGGTGGCGCAATGAGCGTGGTGTTTCGGCTCGCCGCCGCCGCCGCAGTGCTGGCGCTGACCGGGTGCGGTACCCTGCGGCAGATCTCGGAAATCGGCAGCCCGCCGGCGATGACGCCGATCACCAACCCCACCAAAGCGCCCGGCTGGCATCCGGTGACGATGCCGATGCCGCCGCCACTGGCGCCACCGCTGGAAGGCGATTCGCTGTGGCGGCCAGGCTCGCGCACGTTCTTCATGGATCAGCGGGCCGGGCGGGTCGGCGACCTGATCACTGTCGTGGTGGCGATGAACGACGCGGCCAATTTCAAGAACGTGACCGGGGCGGCACGGACCAGCGCCGAAAATTTCGGCATGCCGAACCTGTTCGGGCTGGAGAACCTGATGAAGCGGGTGCCGATGGACCCGTCCAAGCTGATCGCCATCAACAGTGACAACAACAACGCCGGCACCGGCCAGATCCAGCGCAATGAGACGGTTACCTTGCGGCTTGCCGGCGTGGTGACCCAGGTGCTGCCGAACGGCAACCTGGTGGTCGAGGCGAGCCAGGAATTCCGGGTGAACAGCGAGCTCCGGGTGCTGCAGGTCAGCGGGATCGTGCGGCCCTCGGATATCGCCAGCGACAACACGATCCAGCACGACCGGATGGCGGAGGCGCGCATCGGCTATGGCGGGCGCGGGACGCTGACCGAGCTGCAGACGCCCCGTTGGGGCCAGCAGGCGGCGGATATCCTGCTGCCGTTTTGATGGCCGTGCTTTGCCCATCGGCAAGAAGGCGATGGCGCCGCTCGCCGACCGGCGCGCATACTGTCCCGATGAAGCGGATCGACGGACCCACACTGCGCGGCTGGCTCACCGATGGACGGGAGCTCGCCCTGCTGGATGCAAGGGAAGAAGGCGAGTTCGGCACCGCCCACCCGTTCTGGGCCGTGCCCTGCCCGCTGTCCAAGCGCGAGATCCGCGCCCGCACCCTGCTGCCGCGCAAATCGGCGCGCATCGTCTGCATCGACGACGGGCGCGGCCTGGCGGAGCGGCTGGCCGAATGGCTCGAAGCCGATGGCTGCACCGATGTGGCGGTGCTGGACGGCGGCACGCGCGCCTGGGAAGCCGCCGGCAACGTGCTGTTCAGCGGAGTCAACGTGCCGTCCAAGGCGTTCGGCGAGTGGGTGGAGCACCACTACGGCACCGAAAGCGTCGATCCGCCGGAGCTTAAATCCTGGCTGGCGTCCGGCCGCGACATGGTGGTGCTGGACAGCCGCACGCATGAAGAATTCGTCCGCATGTCGATCCCCTCCGGGATCAGCGTCCCCGGCGGGGAGCTGGTCTATCGGATCGGCGACCTGGTTCCGGACCCGAAAACGCTGGTGGTGGTGAACTGCGCCGGCCGCACCCGCAGCATTCTCGGTGCCGAGAGCCTCCGCCGGGCCGGCATCCCCAACAAAGTGGTCGCCCTGCGCAATGGCACGATGGGCTGGGAACTGGCGGGGCTCCGCTGCGAGCGGGGCCGCACCGAAAGCTTTGCTCCCGGCACGCCGAAGACCGCCGCCATGGCGCTGACCCGTGCCAAAGCCTTCGCCGAGACGTCCGGGGTCGGGGTGATCGGCGCGCTGGACCTCGCCCGCTTCGAAGACGACCCGGACCGCACGCTCTATCTGCTGGATGTGCGCGACCCGTCCGAGTTCCGCGCCGGACATCGCCCGGGCAGCCGCAGCGCGCCGGGCGGGCAGTTGGTGCAGGCGACCGACCAGTGGGTCGGGGTGCGCAACGCGCGGATCGTGCTGCTGGACGATACCGGCGTGCGCGCCCGCATGGCAGCCGGCTGGCTGCGCCAGATGGGACACCGCGACGTGTTCGTGGTGGAAGGCGGCCTGAATGAGGTGCGCGACTCCGGCGTCGCACTGGCGCCGATCCCCGAACTGGGCACTCAGGTCCGTTCCATCGACGTGCCCGGCCTGACCGAGTTGCTGGATGCCGGCGACGGCACCGTGGTGGTCGATGTCGCCCGCAGCGTCGAATACCGCGACGGCCACATCCCCGGCGCGCAGTGGGGCATTCGCAGCCGGCTGCAGGCGCTGCGTCCGGTGCTGGCGGCGGCGCGGCACGTCGTCGCCACCTCACCGGACGGGCTGCTGGCGCGGTTGGCGGTGCCGGAACTGACCGGCCTGACCAGCGCCGAGGTCGCCGCGCTGGATGGCGGCACCGCCGCCTGGCACGCGTTCGGCCGCCCCCTGGTCAAGGACCGCACCACCCCGCCGGACGAGGCCTGCGTGGACTGTTACCTGCGCCCCTACGACCGCAACACCGGCATCGAGCAGGCCATGCACGCCTACCTGGCCTGGGAGATCGACCTGGTCCACGAGATCGCCAGAGACGGGACGGTCCGCTTCGGCGTGGAGGCCGCGGCGTAGGGCGGAAAAGCGCAGCGCATTCCGCCGCAGGATCGGCGGAATGCGCTGCGCTTTTCCACATACGTTTGCTGCCGATGGTGGCGCCCGTTGCCTTGCTGCTGAATTTGCTGCTGCCACCCCACTGCATGATGTGCGACCAGCCGGTCGATCGGCACGGTCTGCTCTGCCCCGCCTGCTTCGGCGCCGTGACCTTCATCCTGGACCCCTGCTGCGGGCGTTGCGGGGTTCCCTTCGCGACCACGGCGCAAGCCGGGCGGAACCGCCTGTGCCCCGCCTGTACCGAACACCCGCCGCTGTTCATGCGGGCCCGCGCCGCGCTGCGGTACGATGCAGCAGCACGCCGCCTGATCCTGCCGTTCAAGCACGCCGACCGCACCGAGTTCGCCAGCGTGCTGGCGACGCACATGGCGCGCGCCGGCGCCGCGTTGCTGAATGACTCGGATATCCTGGTGCCGGTCCCGATCCATCGCACAAGGCTGTTCCGACGCCGCTATAACCAGGCCGCCATGCTGGCCCGGTCGCTGTCCGCCCGCGCGCGCCGTCCGGTGCTGCCGGACGCGCTGTGTCGGGTACGCGGGACCGACCCGCTCGGTGGCAAGTCGGCGGAGGAACGCACGGCCGAGCTGGTGGGGACGATCGAGCTGCGGCAAAGCCGAGCCGCCGGAATTGCCGGCCGCCGGGTGCTGCTGATCGACGACGTGATGACGTCGGGCGCCACCGCCAATGCCTGCGCCGCCGTGCTGCTGCGCGCCGGGGCGGCTTCGGTCGATGTGCTGGCCGCGGCCCGGGTCCCGGATCCGCGGCTGTCGTGAGCCGTAGAAGCCGATCGTTTACCGCTTCGGGGTTACATGCGTCCGACAGGTCGGGACGCGACGCGACAATGCCCAATGGTGCCGATATTCCTGCGCACGACAGGCCGGTGTTCGTGCTTGCCCAGCACCGTTCGGGTGGCACCCTGCTGACGCGGCTGTTGAACTGCCACCCGGCGCTGGTAATCTGGGGCGAGCACGCCGGCATCCTCAACAAGCTTGCCGAGTCCTATCAGGTTGCTGGCGCTGCACAGCGAGCTTCTGCCGGAGCGATCCACCGCCGAATTGCAGCGCACTATCCTTGCCGGCCGCCTCGGCCAGACGGAATGGCGGCCGTGGAACGCGCCGTTCGGCGAGAACTGAATTCGTGGCGGGATGCCGGACACTGGTGCGCGGCTTGTTCTACGCCAGGGGTAGGGCCGGGCCAGCGCTGGGGGTTCAAGGAGATCCGCTATCACAGCCCGGCGCTGGTCGGCTTTCTGCGCCGGTTGTTTCCGGCGGCGCAGTTCATCCTGCTCGACCGCGATCCGGTAGAGCTGTGCGTTTCGGATATGCTGGTTTCCTGGTCGCTGGATCAGCTCCTGGCCGACGGGGTCCAGCACGACAGCCAGGCGTTTGAGCGCGTGGTGGAGGATTGTCTTTATGCGATCCTGGCGATTCGGCGGAACCTGGAGTCGGCGCGGGCGCTCATTGCCGGGCGGTCGATCGGGCTCCGCTACGAGTCGCTGGGCATCGCGCCGGAGCCGGAAATGGAACGCGTCTTCGGTTTTCTGGGCCTGGACGTGTGTGCCGCGGTTTCGGGACGCTTGCGCCTGGTCAGCGCAACCGTCACCGGAGCGACCGACAAGGCGCCGGCTCGCTCGGGCACCGAGCGCGGCCTGCTGACCGCCCCGCGCATCCGTGAGACCGCCGCGCGCCTGCATGCCGGTTGTCGCGGCGCAAATCGCCCAGGAAGGGGTGGACCTGCCTCGGCTGCGGCGCGAGCGGGAGGCGGGCAGGTATTCCTATCTCGTTGGTGATCACGCGATGGCAGAAACCGCTCTTTCCACTATGTTCTAGGGCCGTGAAGCCAAGGAACGAGCGATGCCGGAGATCGAAATCTACACCCAACCGTGGTGCCCCTATTGCACACGGGCGCTGCGCTTGCTGAGCGACAAGGGCGTCCATTTCCGCGAAATAGAGGCGCCGCACGGCACGCCGGAGCGCGAGGAGTCGATGCGCCGTTCGGGCGGGCGCAGCTCGGTGCCGCAGATCTTCATCGACGGGAAGCATGTCGGCGACTCGGACGAACTTCTGGCGCTGGACCGGGCCGGCAAGTTGGACGGCTTGTTGGGGCGCCCCTGAGTGCCGCACGTGGTGGCCGGACCGCCGGCCGCGCGTTTTGTGGTTCGGCTGGCACATGGCGGTCGGAAGTGCCAAATTGCTGGTGTGGCTGATTTTGCGAGACCCGCCGAATGACGGCGGCGGGCGGGCATGACCGCAGAGGGTCGGAATGATGGGAGAAGGGTCGGAATTTTCATTGTGGACAGATACGAGACAAGCGTGACTGTGGGCATTCGGCAGAACGGGACATGATCCATTATCAGGTACGGTGCAGCGCTGACCACGAATTCGACGGTTGGTTCAGAGACAGCGCGGCGTTCGACGCGCAAGCGAAGCAGGCCTTGATCGAGTGTCCGGTTTGCGGCGATCGGGCGGTGACCCGAGCCATGATGGCGCCCTCGGTTGCAAAACGCGGCGCCCGGCCGTCAATGCCGGTGCCGGCACCGCAACCTCCGGCGGCGGTTCAGGAATCATTATCCTTGGGTCCCCCGGACCACCGCCGGCGCCGGCCCCGGGAAGCGCGGTGGCCGGGCGGCTGCCCGACCATGTCAGGGCGATGCTGCAGCGGCTGCGCAATGAGGTCGAAAACAACTGCGACTACGTGGGCGGGGGTTTCGCCGAGGAAGCCCGCAAGATGCACCGCGGCGAGAGCGACCGGCGCGGTATCTACGGGGAGACGACCCCGACCGAGGCTGAGGCGCTGGCCGACGAGGGGATCGAGGTTTCGCGGATTCCCTGGGTGCCGCGGGCCGACGGCTGAAAGGCGGCGGGGCCGCAGGGCCCCGCCGTGAGCCGATCAGGGATTGGCGCTGGTGCCGACGTTCTGGCCGCTGCCGCTGTTGGCGCCGGTCGCGTTGGAAGTCCCGTTGGTGCTGGCGTTTCCGCTGGTGTCAGGCGTGACGTTCGAGCTGTTGTTGCCGAACCGCCCGTTGTTGTCGTTGTTGTTGTAGCTCGTGCTGTAGCCGTTGCGTGTTGCCGTTGTAGCCGCTCTGGTTGCCGTTGTTGTATCCGTTGTCTGTTGTAACCGTTATTCCCGTTGTATGACGGAATTCGATCCCGCGTTGTAGCGGCTTCCGTTGTTGCTGCCGTTACTGCTGAAGCTCGGGTTGGACCCGTCGTAGCCGTTCCGGTTGGTGTAGTTGTTGGTGCCGAACTGGCCGTTGTTGGCGCCGTTCCAGTTCGGGCTGCTGCTGTTGTTGCCGTATCCGTTGTTGGACTGGGTGCTGCCGAAACGGCCGGTTCCGTTCCAGTTGCCGCTATTGGAGCCGTGAGCCCTGGTTGTTGCCGTACTGCTGACCCTGGTTGCCCATCAGGCCAAGATCGGCCATGGTACGGATAGTTCAGCTGGCCATCAGCCGATACGCCTTGCTGCTGCTGGAAGTCCCGCACCGCGGATTGCGTCTCCGGCCCCCACACGCCATCGATGTTGCCGTGATACAAGCCCATCTGCTGCAGGCGTTGCTGCACGTGCTGGACCGTCTGCTGCGACAATTCGCTGCCGCTCGATCCGTTCAACCCCTGCCACTCGAACCCTGCCGTTGAACCCCTGACCGTTCCAACTCTGGTTGGAGCCCTGGTAGCCCTGGTTTGATCCCTGATAGCCCTGGTTGGGACCCTGGTAGCCCTGGTTCGACGCCTGATAGCCCTGATCCGATCCCGATGACATCGAACCGGGGGACATCGAACCGGGGGACATCTGGTTGGAACCCTGATACCCTTGGTCCGAACCCTGGTTGCCCTGGTTAGATCCTTGGTTGTATCCCTGGTTGTATCCCTGGGAACTGCCGGAATTTCCGTTCCAGCCGCTCTGCTGTGCGAGCGCCGGAGCTGCCGTCAAGGCAGTCGCCGCCAACGCAATCGCGAAGCCGCGTACGTTCATGTCGTGCTCTCCTGAGTTCAAATCGGGGCTGCCCGATGGCATAGTCGGGCAGATACCTCTCGAACCGTTCCGCCCGTACCGGGTTGCGCCCCGGTACAGGATCGGCATCACAAGCCGGGGAGGCCGGGTCACCCGTGTCTGGTCACCGGAGCTAAGCTTGAGCGCAGATCAGATAATTCACCGCGAGGTCGCGGCCGATGCGCCAGCCGCCGCGCAGCGGCTCGGGAGTCATCCCGGCGGTGTCGGTCACGCGCAGCCCCGATCGCCGCAAGCCGGCGGCCAGCTCGGCCGGCGTGACGAACCGCCGCCAGTCATGAGTCCCGACCGGCAACCATCGCAGCAGATATTCGGCGCCGATCTTGGCGGCGAGAAAGGATCGCGCGGTGCGGTTCAGCGTCGAGAGGAACAGCAGCCCGCCCGGTTCCAGCAACGCCGCAAGTGCCCGCAGGAACGAACCCGGTTCGGGTACGTGCTCGATCACTTCCAGCGCGGTCACCACCGGGAAACGCCGCCCCTCCGCCAGCAAGCGCTCGGCGGTGGCGACCCGATAGGCCAGCGGCAGCCCGCTTCCGGCGGCGTGCGCGCGGGCGGCACGCGATGGTTGCCGGGGCGGCATCGATGCCCAGCACGTCGAAGCCCGCGCCGGGCCAGCGCCTCGGCGGCGATCCCGGCGCCGCAGCCCACATCCAGCCAGCGTCATCCCCGGGCCGATCGGGAATGCTGCGCTCCGACCCGCCCGCAGATCCAGCCGATCCGCGCCGGGTTCATCCAGTGCAGCGGCCGCATCGGTCCGTGCGGGTCCCACCAGCGCCGCCGCCAGCGCGTCGAACCGGGCCAATTCGGCATCCGAGACCGTCGTTTCGGCATGTTGCCCCCTCTCACCCGCGCCGGTATGTCTGCCGCCGCGCCCCACCTGACAACCCGCTACTCATCCGAACTGCATCATGCGCCTTGTCATGAAATTCGGCGGCACGTCGGTGGCCGACCTCGACCGCATCCGCAACGCTGCCGCGCGGGTCAAGGCCGAGGCCGAGGCCGGCAACGAGGTCGCCGTGGTCGTGTCCGCCATGGCGGGCGTCACCAACCAGCTCGTCGCCTGGTGCCAGGCGCTGTCGCCGCTGCACGACGCCCGCGAATACGATGCCGTGGTCGCCACCGGCGAGCAGGTCACCGCCGGGCTGCTGGCGATCGCCTTGCAGGAGATCGGGGTCGAGGCACGATCCTGGCAGGGGTGGCAGATCCCGATCCGCACCGACAACGCGCACGGCAAGGCGCGCATCGGCGGCGATCGAAGGCACCGAACTGATCCGCCGCATGCAGTCCGGCCAGGTGGCCGGTGGTCGCCGGATTCCAGGGGATCAGCCCGAACCATCGCATCACCACGCTGGGCCGCGGCGGCTCCGATACCTCCGCGGTGGCGCTGGCCGCGGCGTTGAAGGCGGATCGCTGCGACATCTACACCGACGTGGACGGGGTCTATACCACCGATCCGCGGATCGTGCCGAAGGCGCGCAAGCTGGCCACGGATCAGCTATGAGGAAATGCTGGAACTCGCCTCGGTCGGCGCCAAGGTGCTGCAGACCCGCAGCGTCGAGCTGGCGATGAACGAGCAGGTGCGCGTGCAGGTGCGCTCCAGCTTCCAGGACCTGCCCGGCACGCTGGTGGTGGATGAGGACGAGATCGTGGAGAAGGAAAACGTCTCCGGCATCGCCTATTCGCGCGACGAGGCGAAGATCACGGTGCGCCGCGTGCCCGACCGGCCCGGCATCGCCGCCGCGATCTTCGGCGGCGCTGGCCGAGCAGAACGTGAACGTCGATATGATCGTGCAGAACGTCTCCGCCGACGGCACCACCGACATGACCTTCACGGTCGGCAAGGCCGACCTGCCGCGGGCGAGGGCCGCGCTGGACGCGATCCGCCCGCAGGTCGGCTATGCCGAGATGCTGACCGACCCGGACGTGGCGAAGGTCAGCGTGGTGGGGGTCGGCATGCGCAGCCATGCCGGCGTCGCCAGCACCATGTTCCGCGCGCTGGCCGACAAGGCGATCAACATCCAGGTGATCTCCACCAGCGAGATCAAGGTCAGCGTTCTGATCGCCGCCGAATACACCGAACTCGCCGTGCGCGCGCTGCACACCGCCTATGGCCTCGATGCCGCCTGAATCCTCGCCGCAGAGGTCCCAAGTTCACTCGCGAACGCCGGCTATCCCCAGGCCCGGCGTGAAGCGGTCGCGCCCGCTCGCGGCCTCCCGCTTGCGCGGAGAATGCCGGCTCGCGCGAGCGGCGCAACCACGCCGGTCCGCGGGAGAGGTCGCGCGCGCGAAGCGAGGCGGGCGAGGGCCCCGCCCGCGCCGAGCTCGACCGCCTATGGTCACGCGGCACCGAGTTCCTCGGCTGCCGCTATGCCATCATGGGCGGCGCGATGAGCTGGGTCAGCGAACGCCACCTGGTCGCCGCGATCTCCAACGCCGGCGGCTTCGGCGTGATCGCCTGCGGCTCGATGTATCCCGACGCGCTGGCCGCCGAGATCGCCGGTACCCAGGCGCTGACCGACCGGCCGTTCGGCGTCAACCTGATCACCATGCATCCGGCGCTGGACGAGCTGATCCGGGTCTGCCTGGAGGCCCGGGTCGGCCATATCGTGCTGGCCGGCGGCATTCCGCCGGGCGGCGCGGTGCGCGCGGTGAAGGATGGCGGGGCGAAGCTGATCGCCTTCACCCCCGCCCTGGTCCTGGCGAAGCGGCTGGTGCGCTCCGGCGCCGACGCGCTGGTGATCGAGGGCTCGGAGGCGGGCGGTCATATCGGCCCGGTCTCGCTCGGCGTGCTGGCGCAGGAGATCCTGCCGCATATCCGGGAGGTGCCGGTGTTCGTTGCCGGCGGGCTCGGCCGCGGCGAGGCGATCCTGGCGTATCTGGAGATGGGCGCAGCCGGTGCCCAGCTCGGCACCCGCTTCGCCGCCGCGACCGAATCGATCGCCCATCCGCACTTCAAGCAGGTCGTTCATCCGGGCCAATGCGCGCGATGCACTGCCCTCGATCCAGCTCGATGAGCGCTTTCCGGTCATTCCGGTGCGCGGGCTGGTCAACCAAGGCACCAAGCGGTTCCTGGCGCATCAGGCCGACGTTATCCGCCGCTTCCAGGCCGGCGAGCTTACGCGTGAGGCGGCCCAGCTGGACATCGAGCATTTCTGGGCCGGAGCGCTGCGCCGCGCGGTGATCGACGGCGATGTGGAGACCGGCTCGGTGATGGCCGGGCAGTCGGTCGGCATGGTCACCTCCGAACAGCCGACCGCGGCGATCATCGCCGAGCTGGTCGGAACAGGCGGTCGCCGCGCTGGTGGCGCGCAGCGTCGTGATCGCCGCCTGTTGTGCGACCCCGGCTGATGTCGGCCTGACCCCGCCGCGCCGGCTGCTCGGCGACGTGCGCGCGCTGCTGGCGCGCGGCTCACCGGCCCTGTCGGAGCTGGTCGACGCTGGTGGCGGCCGAAATGGCCGCCGAGGTCTGCTCGATCTACATCAAGCGGCCCTGGCGATATCCTGGAGCTGATCGCGACGCACGGGCTCAACCCGGCGGCGGTCGGGCGCACCCGGCTGCGGGTCGGGCGAAGGCATCGTCGGGCTGTGCGCCGCCAGCGGCGCGGGTGATGAACCTGGCCGACGCGCAGAACCATCCGCGTTTCGCCTATCGTCCCGGAAACCGGCGAGGAGCCGTTTGCCTCCATCCTGGCCGTGCCGGTCCGCCGCGCCGGCCGGACGGTGGGCGTGGTCGCCGTGCAGAACCGGCGCGCCGCGACAATACCCCGCCGACGAGGTCGAGGAGCTGGAAACCGTCGCCATGCTGCTGGCCGAGCCACTGGCGGCGGCCGGCGCGGCGGACGGGTCCGAGGAAGGGGTGCCGGGACTGTCCCGCGCGTGTTCCCGGGTGTCCGGCTGGTCGGCGGTATCGTCATCGGCCCGATCGTGCTGCACGGCGCCCGCTGGCGCCGGGCGCCTGCTGGCCGACGAACCCGGCGGCCGAGCTGGACCGACTGCATGCCGCGGCCGAGCGCATGCAGCGCGGCCTGGACGAGCTGCTGGACGGCCAGTTGCCCGGATGGCACGGCCGACGGGGCTGCCTCGCGCGAGGTGATGGAGGCGTATCGGCTGGTCGCCGCCGATGCCGGCTGGCTGCGCCGGGTCGGACGAGGTGATCCGCGGCGGCCTGACGGCCGAGGCGGCCGTGCAACGCGTGGCCGGCGAGTTGCACGACCGGATGCGCCGTATCGCCGATCCGTATCTGCGCGAGCGGCTTGCCGATCTCGAGGACATGGCCGGCCGCCTGCTGGCGGAACTGGCCGGCGCGGCGAGCGTCCGCCGGTGCCGCCGGGCGCGATCCTGGTCGCCCGGCGGCTCGGTCCGGCCGAGCTGCTGGCTGGCACGGCAGCGGCATCGCCGGCCTGGTGATCGAGGAGGCGAGCCCGGCCGGGCACGCCGCCATCCTGGCCCGCGCACTCGGCCTGCCGGCGCTCGGCGGAGCGCGCGGTGCGGTCGCCGCCGCGGCGCCCGGGGATGAAGCGGTGCTCGATGCCGATGAAGGCGCGCTGTATTTGCGACCAGAGGCCGAGTCACCGGCGCCTACGCGCGGGCACAGGAGGCGCGAAATGCGCAACAGGCCGGACTGGAGCGGCTGCGTCACCGCCCGTCCGCCACCGCGGACGGCACGCGCGTGCGGCTGATGCTGAATGCCGGGCTGGCTCTGGAGCTGGATGAGCTGGAGCGGACCGGCGCCGAAGGCATCGGCCTGTTCCGCACGGAGATCGCCATGCTGGCGCGCGGCGCCGTTCTGGATGTCGCGGAGCAGGCCGACGTTGTATTCCCGCGTTCTGGACGCGGCTGGCGATCGGCCGGTGCTGTTCCGCACGCTCGATCTCGGCAGCGACAAGCTGCTGCCCGGGGCCGAGGCACCCGGAGGAAGCCAATCCCGGCCATGGGGTGGCGCAGCCTGCGCGTCGGTCTGGAGCGCCCGGCGATCATGCGCCGGCAGCTTCGGGCGCTGCTGCTGGCGGCGGCCGGGCGGCCGCTGTCGGTGATGTTCCCGATGGTGGCAACGGTGGCCGAGTTCCGCGCCGCCCGCGCGCTGCTGCTGGCCGAGGCGAGACGGATCCATCCGACGCCCGAGCGGCTGGTGATGGGCACCATGCTCGAAGTTCCGGCGCTGATGTGGCAGTTGACCGAACTGCTGGCCGAGGTGGATTTCGTGTCGGTGGGTTCCAACGACCTGCTGCAGTTCCTGTTCGCCGCCGACCGCGGCGCGCCGGCGCTGGCCGGACGCTACGACCTGCTGTCGCCGCCGGTGTTCGACCTGCTGGATCAGCTCCTGCGTGCCGCGGCCGCTGCGCGCGCGGCGCCGGCGTGCCGGTGTCGTTGTGCGGCGAGGCCGCCGGGCGGCCGATCGAGGCGATGGCGCTGGTCGGGCTTGGGTGTCACCACGCTGTCGATGCCGGCCGCCGGCCTTCCGTCGGTGAAGGCGCTGCTGGGCGGGCTCGACCTGGCGGCATTCCGCGCGGTGCTGGCATCCGATCCGTCGCACCGCGGCCGGCGCGGCCAGCCTGCGCGAGCCGATCGCGACCTGGGCGCGCGAACAGGGCTGGACGTATGAGCGCGAAATAATTTGTGGTGGCCTTCGTTGTCG
>CAVXTC010000042.1:0-16261 GCA_963764525.1 uncultured Pseudomonadota bacterium
GGGAAACTAGGCCGAACTTCCCCCCAACGTCCCTGCCAATAGGCTGACGAGACTCGCATTTTTGGCATCGTCCTGCCTACACGGCGTGTTTCAGGCCGAGCAGTTGAAAGGCTCTTTGCTGCACGTTGGTTGGTCTGGAGAGGACGGTCACCGGCAGTGCGTCGCCGAAGCGGACGGTATTGCGGGTGAGATTAGCCAAATCGGCGAGCAGTGTGGCGAAGCTATGGACGGGTTGGCCATCGGCGCTTCGCTTGGTGGCAGCCTTGGCGCGTGCGGCCGGTGAGACGCGGGCAGCGGCGACGGGAGAGGCACGCTGGCCATCGGCCGCCTGCTTGTCATGGTCGGCGAACAGCATGGGTGCCAGCGCCTGCTGCATGTGCCAGGTGACGTAGTAGGCGAGCATGCAGAGCAGCACATGGCCACGCACGCGCCGCGCCCGGCGATGATGGATCGGCCGGATATCAAGATCGGTGGTCTTGAGGCTGCGGAAGGCGCGCTCGACCTGGCTGAGGCCCTTGTAGGCGAGCACGACCTGTTCGGTAGGGAAGACCTTGGCGGGGAGGTTGGTGCGGATGACGTAGAACCCGTCGAGTGCGGCCTCGGCGGCGATGGCGTCCTGCTTGCGCGACCAGGAGAGTGTGGTGTCGCTGATGGCCACGTCGAAATGCTTGGCCATCTTATGCTTGTTGAGCACAGCGCCGACGGCGATGCCGATCCTGGCCGCGCCGCGCAACGGGCGGCGCTTGTGGTGCAACCTGGCGGCGACGGCGTCGAGCAGGCGCCCAGTGGCGTCGAGCAGCTCTTGCCGCTTGTGGCATCGCCTGGCGGCGAGGTCGGGATTGCGGCAGACGACCAAGCGTTCGCCGGGATAGTCGTCGGCGGTGATCTCGGCCATGTCGCGCTGATCGAACAGGGAGAGCTGCAGCGGTCCGCCGGCGGCGGCAAGCTCGCGGATGGCGGGCGCGCGCAACGCGGTGATCCAGTCCAGGCCGGCGGGTTTGACGTCCGCTTCGAGCCGCGCGTCGGTGATCATGCCGCGATCGCCGACCAGCACGACGCGGCTGAGGTTGAAGCGGGTCCGCAGCTTGGCGATCTGGGCGGCGAGCGTCATGGGATCGGCCGTGTTGCCTTCGAATACCTCGACGGCAACGGGGCATCCCTGCTGGTTGCAGAGCAGGCCATAGACAATCTGCGGGCGATCGGGCCGGTGGTCCCGGCTGTAGCCACGTTGCGCAAGTTCGCAGTGCTCACCTTCGAGATAGCTCGAGCTGACATCGTAGAGCACCAGCACGCCGTCCTTGAGATGGCGGCGGGCGAGTGCCTGTTCGATCTCCGGCTGGGCAGCCTGCAGCCGATCCAGTGCCTCGTAGAGCTCGTCGGCATCGACTTCACCGAGACCGAGCAGGGCGCCGAGCGCGTGCGACGCGGTGGCGTCGCTGAGCTGCCGCGCGGTGGCGAGCTTGGCGGCCGGTTCGACCACGCGGGCGACGATCATGGCTGTGATCAGCCTGGCCAGACGCTCGGGCCGTCTGGGCAGGATCTGCTCGAGGCCGATCCGGCGCAGCGTGCCGAGTGCGGCCGCGACGTGGCCATACGCCAGCGCACGCTCGATCTCGAAGCGCTGGGTCGACGCGGGCTGCATCGGCTCGTCGGCGAGCACTCTGCGCAGGGCATCGATCTTGGCCCCGGCCATCTGGACAGGTTGGCCAAGGTGCGGCTCTTCACCTTGCCTTGCTCGCGATAGCTCTCGCGTAGCAGCACGGCGGGGGGAGAGTTCCGGTTGGCGATGGTTGTGATGTACACGCGGGCATCAACTCATGAATGCCCCGCGTCGGGCAAGAACTATCTTACATGCCTACGATTTTTACCAAAATCGGCGGATAGCTGCGGCTTTTGGGGAATTCAGGGGGTAACTTCGGGCTAGGGCGGAGAGCGCAGTGCTTTCCGCCACCTTTGGTCGTTGAAACCAGCAGCCTGACAGAACAATCCGAAAGCCGCGCGAGCACAAACGCTCAAAAGCTGATCAAGGCACCGCGCCAAGCCATATACCGAGCTAGCCTCGTGGCGTGGCGAGCACGCCTTCGACGCGGGCGAAGGGGATGCGTTCCGAATGTCTCTCACTTACCGGGACCTGAGCGTTCGACCCGCGGCAAGACTTCGACGACTGGAGTTGGAGGACGCGTTTCCCACCTCTGGACCAGCAACCGGAACCAACATAAGCCAAACTGCCCACGCTACGCCCCGAACTCCAGGATCACATTCCCCCCATATGGCGGCCCGACCACGATCGATCCTCCCGATCTGCGATGCGGAACGCCTCCCCCGGACAGACACTGGGATACACGTGCCAGGTCCGATGCCCGCAACCCGATCGCGACCGCGCCCGCGGCATCATCCCACCCCTTCGGCATCGTCAGTCCGGCGAAACGCACCCGCACCGCCCGATGATCCAGCACCATCAGCTCGCCGCCTGCGGTCTGCACCCGAAATCCACCCTCCCCCGCCGCAATCGCGTCTTCGCCCCAGATCGCCGCAAAGCGCGACCGGACCGCCGGGGGCTCGGCTACCGCATAAATCACCCGCCGGATCGCCTCGACCCCGTTCGGGTGCTTCATCCACTCCGGCACGAAAACGAACTCCGGCCGATGCTGCTGGCAGATAAAATATGAAAGCTGCGGTGCGCCGGCATCGATCAGCATCGCCAGGGTCACCACCGCCTCGTCCGCCCGCCCATCGGGCAGCCGCACGGCGCGCCGGAAATCGACCAGGCCAGCGCTCGCCACGCCGCGCGCCTGCACCGCCGCCAGATCCGCCCGGGCATCCTTGCTGTGCAGCGCCACCATCGCGATCCCCTCGCGCCGCTCCAGGAAATCGGCGATGAACCGCCCGAAGCGAAAACCATCCGGACTGGCGACTTCGATCCGGCCACGATCCTCGATCCCCATCAGCTCGACGAAATTGTCCGGGAACATGATCAACTGGGTGCCGGTGCCCCAGGGATGCAGGCCCTTCGGCGTCGGCGCGAACCCCATGGCGCGATATCGCGCGGCCAAACCATCCAGGCCCCGCGAACAGACCAACGGATGCTCCAGCCCGAGCCGACCATTGGCCATCCGCTCAGCCGACGATCTCGATGCGGGCAAAGAAGAAGGCGATCTCCGCGGCTGCATTCTCCGCGCTATCGGACCCATGCACCGAATTGGCCTCGATATCTTCCGCGAACTGCGCCCGGATCGTGCCGGCGTCGGCCTTTTTGGGGTCGGTCGCCCCCATCACCTCCCGGTTTCGGGCGACCGCATTCTCCCCTTCCAGCACCTGCACGATGACCGGGCCCGAGGTCATGAAGCTGACCAGCCCGCGGTAGAACGGTCGTTCCTTGTGCACGGCATAGAACGCCTCAGCCTGCTGCTGCGTAAGCTGCAGCCGCTTCTGCGCGATGATGCGCAGCCCGGCTGCTTCCAGACAGGCATTCACCTTCCCTGTCAGGTTCCGGCGCGTGGCGTCGGGCTTGATGATCGACAGGGTGCGCTCGCTCGGCATCCGGAGATCCTCTCGAAAAGCATGGGGGACGCGCGGTGTATGCGTTCACCTTCGGCCCGGCAAGTCAGGCCCGGTTTCCTCGCCGGGGCGAGCCTGATACTGACCCGCCGAGGACGGACCCCGACCACTGACCGAATGTACCCATGTCGCTTCTGGTGATCTCCGGCGCGGTGATCCGCATCGCCGGCCGCGCGCTTCTGGACGGTGCCGACCTGACGGTCGCGCCGGGCCGCCGCATCGGGCTGGTCGGCCGTAACGGCGCCGGCAAAACGACGCTGCTGCGCGCCATCTCCGGCGAGGTCCCGTTGGATGGCGGAGATCTCGGCTGGCCGCGCGGGCACGCGTCGCGCAGGTGCGTCAGGAGGCGCCGGAGGGCACCGCCAGCCTGATCGAACTGGTGCTGGAAGGCGACCCCGAACGGCTTGCCCTGCTGGCCGAGGCGGAACTCCGCACCACCCGAGCGGCTGGCCGAGATCCACGAGCGATTGCGTGCGATCGGGGCGGGACTCCGCGCCGGCCCGTGCCGCGGCGATCCTCGCCGGCCTTGGCTTCGACGAGGCGGCACAAATCCAGCCAGTCAACTCGTTTTCCGGCGGCTGGCGCATGCGGGTCGCGCTGGCCACCGCGCTGTTCGCCAATCCGGACCTGCTGCTGCTGGACGAGCCGACCAATCACCTGGATTTAGAGGCGACGCTGTGGCTGGAGGGCTGGCTGGCGCGCTTTCCCGGAGCCGCCCTGGTTGTCTCCCACGATCGCGGCCTGCTGGATCGTGCGGTCGAGGCGATCGCCCATCTCGATGCCGGCAAGATCAGCCTGACGCCGGGCGGCTTCGAGGAATTCGTGCGCATCCGCACCGAGCGGGCGATGCAGCAAACCCGCGCCGCCGAACGGGTCGCCGCCGAGCGGGCGCACATCCAAAGCTTCATCGACCGCTTCCGCTATAAGGCCAGCAAGGCACGCCAGGCGCAGGCCCGGATCAAGGCGCTGGCCCGGCTGCCGGCGATCGAGGCGGTGGTCGAGGACGCGCCGACCCGCTTCGCCTTCCCCGAACCCGCCCGCATCGCGCCGCCGATCCTGGCCCTGGAGCGGGTCGCTGTGGGTTATGGCGGCCCACCTGTGCTGCGCGGCGTATCCGTCACCATAGATATGGACGACCGGATCGCCCTGCTCGGCGCCAACGGTAACGGCAAATCGACGCTTGCCCGGTTGCTC
This sequence comes from uncultured Pseudomonadota bacterium, assembly GCA_963764525.1. Lineage (GTDB taxonomy): Bacteria > Pseudomonadota > Alphaproteobacteria > Acetobacterales > Acetobacteraceae > DATDIC01. The sequence goes on from CAVXTC010000042.1 coordinate 4,753, forward strand.
GCCGGCCGGCTGGAGCTGGCGGGTGGCGAAATCAGGCGCGGGCCGAAGCTGCGCGTCGGCTATTTCGCGCAGCATCAGCTTGACGAGTTGGTTGCGGATGAAGCGCCGCTCTCGCACATGCTGCGGGCGCTGCCGCGGGCGACGGAGCGGCAGGCCCGGGGGCAGCTTGCCCGGTTCGGCCTTGATGCGGACCGCGCGCAGACGCCGGTTGCGAACCTGTCCGGCGGGGAGAAGGCGCGTCTGCTGCTGTCGCTTGCCACGCGCGATGCGCCGCAGTTGCTGATCCTGGACGAGCCGACCAATCATCTGGACATCGATGCGCGTGAGGCGCTGGTGAAGGCGCTGGCGGACTTTGCTGGCGCCGTGCTGCTGATCACGCACGATCCGCATCTGGTGGAGCTGATCGCCGATCGCCTGTGGCTGGTCGCTGATGGCACGGTGCGGCCGTTCAACGGCGATCTGGATGATTATCGCGCATTGCTGACGGAGCGCGCCCGGTCGTCGGTGACCGAGGCACCCCGGCGACGCGACGAACGCCGCGAGCGGGCCGAGGCTCGCACCGCACTGGCCCCCCTGCGCCGTCGCGCCCGCGATGCCGAGGCCCGATTGGCCCGGCTTGCCGCCGAACGGGCGGCCATCGAGGCGCGGTTGGCGGACCCGGCGATGTATGCGCCGGGGCGGACCCCGGAGATCGCCGCCGCGAACGCCCGTCTGGCCGCGATCACGCGGCTTGCGCGACAGGCCGAGGCCGACTGGCTGGCAGCCGAGGAAGCGCTGGAAGCTGCGTTGTAGCTACGGTCGGAATGCACAAATAAAGCCCCTCCCCTTGGGGGGCGCTGCCGCTGCTTCGCCCCTTGGCCGCGCGCCGCCGATCCGGCAGCATCCGACCCTCAGGGGAGATCGCATAGATGTCCGAACCGGCCCGTGCCCGCCCGCAGCCAACACCGGAGACGCAGCATTTCTGGGACGGCACCCGCGTCGCGGAGTTGCGTCTGCAACGCTGCGACACCTGCGCGAAAGTTTATTTCCCGCCGCGGCCATTCTGTCCGAGCTGCGCCTCGCGCGCGGTCACGGTGTTCCCCGCCACCGGCAAGGCGATCCTCTACAGCTACGTCATCCACCACCGCCCGGTGCCCGGCTTCACCCCGCCCTATGCCATCGCGGTCGTGCAGCTTGCCGAGGGACCGCGCATGATGACCAACATCATCGATTGCCCGCAGACGCCGGAGGCGCTGGAGCTCGACATGCCGCTTGAGGTCGCGTTCCGGAAGCTCGATGACGGGATCACCTTGCCGATGTTCCGGCCGGCAAAGGCGTGATCCAGATGAAACCAGGAGATATCACTGTTGTCGGCGCCGCGGAGACCACCAGGCTGGGCGTGATCCCCGACATGTCGCAGATCCAGTTGCACGCGGACGCGGCCCTGAATGCGATGGCGGATGCCGGGTTGAAACCATCCGATATCGACGGTGTGGCAACCGCGGTCGAAACGCCACAGCAGATCGCGCATTATCTCGGCATCATGCCCACCTGGGTCGATGGGACCTCGGTCGGCGGTTGCTCCTTTATGATCCATGTGCGGCATGCCGCCGCGGCAATCGCTTCGGGGCTCTGCAAGACCGTGTTGATCACCCACGGCGAGAGCGGCCGGTCGCGCATCGGCAACCCGCCGCGCAGCGTCCCGCCCTCGTCGTTGGCTGGACAGTTCGAGCAGCCGTTCGGTCCGATGGGACCACCGAGCCTGTTTCCGATCCCTGTGCTGCGCTACATGAAGACCTACGGCGTGACACACGAACAGCTAGCGATGGTGTCGGTCGTGCAGCGTGAGTGGGCGGGAAAGAACCCGCGCGCCACCTTCCGCGATCCGATCACGGTTGCCGATGTCCTGAACTCGCGGATGATCGCCTATCCGTTTCGTCTGTTGCAGTGCTGCCTGGTCACCGATGGCGGCGGCGCACTGATCCTCACTGCGGCTGAACGCGCTGGCGATTTCCCGCGCAAACCGGTTTACATCCTTGGCACCGGGGAAAGCGTGGAGACGCCGATGGTGAGCCAGATGGAGGATTTCACCTCTTCGCGTGCCTTTCGCGTCGCCGGACCGACGGCATTTCGCACCGCCGGTATTACGCACAAGGATGTCGATCACTTGATGATCTACGATGCCTTCGCGCATCTGCCGCTGTATGGGCTCGAAGATCTGGGCTTCGTGCCGCGCGGCGAGGCCGGTCGTTTCATCGAACAGCGCGATACGGCACCGGGTGGCCGCCTGCCACTGAACACCAACGGCGGGGGCCTTTCCTACATGCACTCCGGCATGTACGGCATGTACGCTCTGCAAGAGAGTGTGCGACAAATGCGCGGGATCGCGCCGGCGCAGATCGCCGGAGCAAAAATCTCCGTCTGTCACGGTGTCGGCGGCATGTTCGCCGCGTCCGGCACGATCATCTTCGGCAATCAGCGACCCTGAGCGGTGAGGCGCCGGCTTTCGCCTCCTGGATAAGACGGCGCCACTATTCCGCGGCAACTCCGTTCAGCAGAAATGCGTGCGTCGTGGCTGACCTGAGCCGGAGCGCTTTCAGCGGTCCGTATTCTTCCGAATAGTACCAATCCTGAAGCCGCTCCGGGCTGTCAAATTCCAGCACGACAAAGCGGCGCAGCGGCCGGTCGCCTTCCAGCCGGACCGGATCGCCGCCGCGGACAAGGTATCGGCCGCCATATTGCGCAATGGTGGCCGGCACCTTGGCCCGGTACTCCTCATACAACGCCGGATCCGTGATCTCCAGTTCGGCAAGCAAGTATCCTTTGGGCATCGTCCGTCACCCGCAGGCCACTGCGTAGATGTCCTTGCAGGCGGTGGGCATCTGCATCTCCTGCCAGTTCCGTCCACCATCCGTCGTGCCGAACGTCTGGCCGCGTCGCGCGACGAAATACACCTGGTCCGGATCGCGGTCGTGCAACGCCACGCCCATGACCGTGCTCCGCGGCTCAACCTTGTCGAACGCGCTGCCAGGTCTGGCCAAGGTCGGTGCTGCGGAACAACCCGCCGGCCTGGCTGTTCGCCGCCACGCTGAGGCACGCATAAAGCGTCTTCGGATCCTGCGGCGAGACGCGGATATCGCGCCCGTAGCTGTAGGGTGAGAACTGTCCGACCTGCATGTCCCGCCAGGATTTTCCCTGATCGGCGCTATGGAACAGCCCCATGCGCACGGCCAGGATCACGCCATTCGGGTCGGCGTCGCTGATGGCGATGGCGTGCCCATCGAGCATGCCCTCGGCATCGGTGTCGCTCAGGATGCGGCTTTTCAGGCTTGGTTCATCGGCGAGTCGGACAAGGTGGTCGGTGCAGTCCTGCCAGCTCTCGCCGCCGTCACGGCTGCGCATCGCGCCGTTCACTTCCAGGGTCGCATAGACCTCACCGCGGATGCGCGGATGGGTGGCGAACCGCATCACCCGGCAGGGGAACGACATGGTCACACGGTTGGGAAGCCCGGGATCGGGCATACGCCTGAAATGTTCTCCGCCATCATCGCTGCGATACACCGCGACCGGAGATCCGCCGGCGTACACGGTGCCCGGGTCGTTCCGATCGATCAGGATCGACCAGACCTGCACGTCGCGATCGGGAAAGCCAAGCCGCTCCCAGTGTGCGCCTCCATCCGTGGTGCGGTACGGGCCATCCTTGGTGCCGATGAACACCACGTCAGGCGTTTTCGGATGCACGGTGATCGCGTGCACGTCGGCTTTCGCGAAAACGTGCTCCCACTCATCGCCGCCCGTCGCACGGCGGAACACGCCGCCCAGACCGCCGTCTTCGGTCGCCGCGGCACCCGCATAGATGTGGCCCGAAGGATGATGACTCGACCCGGCCATGACGTCCCTCCCTCATGCACTCTCGGCGGCAAGGCTAGGCCCGGGCGCCGGGATTGGGAATACTGCGGCCGACCAGCACGGGAGGAAGCCATGCCGAACGTCTCCGCGGAGCGTCTGACCGATATCGCCAAGGCGTTGCTGATCGGCGCCGGCGCGCCCGAAGCCGAGGCGGCCACCGTGGCGCGGCTGTCGATCGCCGCCAACCTGGCCGGGCATGACAGTCACGGCATCATCATGATCCCAAGCTATATCGAGCGCATGAAGGTGGGGCACATCGTCGCCGGCGCGCCATGGGAGATCAGACAGGAGACGCCGACCACCACGGTCATCGATGGGAATTGGGGGTTCGGCTACGTGGTGACCGAAAAGGCGATGCGGCATACCATCGAAAAGGCTCGCACGCAGAATGTTGCCGCGGCCACCGTGTTCCGTCAGGGCCATATCGGGCGGCTGGCGAGTTATCCGCTGATGGCGGCGAAGGAAGGCATGATCGCAATGATCACCGCCGATTCCGGCCGCAGCCCGAAGCAGGTGGCGCCGTTCGGCGGAGCGAAGGCGCGGCTCGGCACCAACCCGATCTGCTTCGCCATCCCGTCCGACCTGGATGGGCCGCTGTTTTTCGACATGGCTACCTCGGCGGCGGCTGCCGGCAAGGTGCTGCTGGCGATGGCACGCGGAAAGGAAGTGCCGGCCGGTTGGCTCATCGACGCGGAGGGGCACCCGACCACCGATCCGCGCAAGCTGCGTCAGGGTGGCGCGTTGCTGCCGCTGGGCGGGTCAGAAGGTTACAAGGGATATGGTCTCGCCGCGATCGTGGAGATTTTCTCCGGCCTGCTGACCGGATTGGGCTTCGGGATCGAGCCGACCGGGCGGCACAATGACGGGTGCTTCATCGCCGTGTTCAAGGTCAGCGCTTTCCGCGATCTGGCCACTTTCAGGAAGGAAGTGACGGAGTTCGCACACTACCTGAAGGCCACCCCGCCCGCCGAAGGGTTCGATCGCGTCTATTATCCCGGCGAGGTGGAATGGGAGCAGGAGCAGGTCCGACGGAAGGACGGCATCCCCATCGAGGACGCAACGTGGGACGTCGTGCGCAAGCTGGCGACCGAGTATCGGTTGTGCCGAACGGCTCGGCCTTTGAGGTAACAATCATGGCGGTAATTGCGATCTTCAAGTACCAGGTGAAGCCCGGACGGGTGGAAGATTTCATGACTAAGCTGCATGATGCCGCACATACCAGGTTCGACAGCCCAGCTATGCCGAAATCGTTCCGCCTCTTTCGCAGCACCGTGCCAGGCCCCGACACAGGACCGGTGATCATGATGATCGAATACGACGATATGGCAGCCTATGGAGCCCGCACCGCTTTCGAGAACGCCAATCCCGAATGGAGGAAACTGTTCGCGGCGACGCCTGACTCGCCGGAGACCTTGATTTCGGTCGAGCTGCTGACCGAAGTTTCCGTCTGATGCAAGCGGTGCCCGCTGGCCAGATCGGCCGATCGCTGCGCCGACTCGAGGATGCACGTTTCCTCGCTGGCTCCGGACGCTATCTCGATGACATCGTTCTGCCGGACATGTTGCATATGGCCGTATTGCGATCCCCGCACGCGCACGCGGCGATCGAGCTGATCAGACGTGGCGGCGGCACGCGGAGAGCCCCGCGTGCTCGGCGCTTTCACGGCGGCGGACCTCGCCGGCGACGATCTCGGTCCCCTGCCCTGCACCGCGGAGGTCGCCAGCGTTGCGCCGATGATCGTCCCGCCCCGGCCCGCCTTGCCGCATGACCGCGTCCGTCATGTCGGCGATCCCATCGCGTTCGTGGTTGCCGAAACTGCCGAGGCGGCGCGTGCCGCCGCCGAACTGGTCGATGTGCGGTATCGACCACTGCCCGCCGTTGTTGATGCGGTCGCCGCGATGGCACAGGAGGCGCCGCAACTCTGGGACATCGCACCCGGCAACATCTCCTACCGGTTCCAGAAAGGCGATCGTGCGGCGGTCGATGCGGCGATGGCCCGTGCGGCGCACGTCGTTGACATCGAGATCGTCAACAATCGACTGATCATTGCCCCGATAGAAACCCGCGCCGCGATCGGCACCGTTGAAGATGGCTCTCTGCGCCTTATCGTCAGCGCGGCCGGCGTACACGGGATGCGTGACGTGCTCGCCGACATCTTCCATCTGCCACCCGAGCGTGTTCGGGTCAGCGCTCCGGATGTCGGCGGCGGCTTCGGCATCAAGAACGCGGTCTATCCGGAATACGTGATGCTGCTGTGGGCGGCTCGCCGTTTCGGACGTCCGGTGAAATGGGTTGCCGACCGCGCAGAGGATTTCGTCAGCACCGCGCAAGGTCGTGACAACCACACGAAGGCGCGCCTTGCGCTGGATGGCGACGGTCGGTTTCTGGCATTGGACGTGGTCACCACCGCCAATCTCGGAGCGTACGTCGCCGGCTTCGGCCCGGGTACTTCGACCAACGCGCCGTCCACCGCGATGGGCGGCCCCTATGCGATCCCGGCCGTGTTCATGGACGTGTACGGCGTGCTGACCAACACCGTGCCGATCGACGCCTATCGCGGTGCCGGCAAGCCGGAGGCCAATTACCTGACCGAGCGCCTGATCGAACGCGCGGCCAGGCAGCTGGGCATGGACCCGTTCGAGCTTCGGCGGCGCAACCTGATCACGGCGTTCCCGTATCGCAGCGCGCTCGGCATCCTGATCGACAGCGGTCAATTCGTTGCCAATTTGGATGTCGCCGAGCAGGAGGCAGACCAGGCCGGTTTCGCCGGCCGCCGCGAAAGCTCGCAGCGTCGCGGGGTGTTGCGCGGGCTTGGCGTCGCCTGCTTCCTGGAAACCGCCCGCGGCCAACCAAATGAGGCCGCAGAGATCCGATTCCAGTCGGATGGCAGCGTCGCGCTCATTGTTGGCACCCAATCGAACGGCCAGGGCCACGAGACAAGCTATCCGCAGATTGCGGCCGACCTGTTTGGCCTGCCGATCGAAACGTTCCGCTACATCCAGGCGGACACTGGATTGGTGCGCACCGGCGGCGGGCATGGCGGCGCGCGCTCGATGCATATGGGCGGCGCGGCCCTGGTAAAGGCAGCCGAGCTGGTCATCGCCAAGGCACTGCCCCTGGCGGCCCGCCTGCTGCAGGCGACCCCGGAGGACATCAGTTTCGCCGACGGCCGCTTCACCACAAGCGACGGCCGCGGCGTCGATCTGCTTGCCGTGGCGCGTGACGCCGCGGACCCAGACACCGGCGAAAGCCTCGACACGCGCGCCGAGAATATCTGCGACGTCTTCACCTTCCCCAGCGGATGCCATGTCGCGGAGGTGGAGATCGATCCGGCGACCGGCGCAGTCACACTCGAGCGGTACACAGCCGTCGATGATTTCGGGCGGCTGATCAATCCGCTGCTCACCGCCGGACAAGTACAGGGCGGCGTTGCCCAGGGGATCGGTCAGGCGCTGCTTGAACACACGGTGTATGACCCGGACTCTGGCCAGCTTCTCAGTGGTACGCTGATGGATTACGCGCTGCCCCGTGCCGATCACCTGCCGGATTTTGCGATCAGGCTGGTGGAGCAGCCGACCAAGGCGAACGCGCTTGGCGTTAAAGGCTCCGGCCAAGCCGGCGCGATGGCAGCGCCGCAGACAGTGATGAATGCAATTCTCGACGCGTTGGCCCCGCTCGGGGTAACCCACCTGGACATGCCGGCAACCCCGGAACGCGTCTGGCAGGCGATCCGCTCAGCCCATCCGCAGCAACCGTGATCCTTCCGTGCGCAACCAGGGCACCGCCTCAGCCGTGTGCGGCGTGAGCCGGTCCACCACAGCCCAGAAACGCTTGCCGTGGTTCATGTGCCGCAGATGCGCCACTTCATGGGCAACCACATAGTCCTGCACGAACACCGGAGCCATCACCAAGCGCCAGGAAAAGGCCAGCGAGCCATCGGAAGCACAGCTTCCCCACCGGCTGCGCGTGTCTTTCACCGCGATGCGTCGCGGCTGCAGACCGAGCATGCCCGCCTTCGTCGCAGCCAGCGCAACCAACCGACGCCGTGCTTCGGCACGCAGGAAATCAACCACGCGCCGGCGCAGAAACTCCGACGCGCCGGAGACATGTAGTTCATCCTCATCGAGCCACGCGCCGCCGCAGGAATTCGGAACATGGCGAATGCGCAGCGGCACGCCGTCGATCGGCACCAGAGCGCCATCAGCGAATGGCACTGCTTCCGGAAGTGCTGCCAGACGGTCGGAGACCCAGTCCGCATGTGTCATCAGCAGCGCCACGCCGGCGCCGCGTCCGGCACGCAACGGCAACGTCACCACAACGTTGCCGCAGCGCGGATCGATGCGCAGGCTGACTCGCTGAGCCCGCGCGTTTCGGCGCCATTCAATTCGTGCTGTCCCACCGGGCAGGTTGAATGTCTCGGACGGCGGAAGATCCATATACTGCACAAACCGCGCTTCGCGCCGATTCGTCAATGCGTTTGTGAGTCGGTCCTCGGAGCGGCGGAGCGGCGCAGCCGATCGTTGATCGCCAGCCCAAGCCCGGTTTGCGGCACCGCCATCGCGGCGATGCACTGAAGGCCGCGCGCCTGTGCCTCCGCATCCAGCCACCGCAGTCCGGCGAAGAGCCGTGCAGCAGCCTCGATCAGATCACGTCGCGGGCTCAGGTTGAACACCGCGCCGGCGCCGTCGAGCGGCACTCCGAACGCGAGCATTGCTTCATTGGCCGATACCGATGCGGCATCGAGTCGCACCGGCCGCGACGGAGCGTAATGCGAGGCCAGCATCCCGGGCGATCGCCCCCCAGCATCTGCGCCGCGCTGTGCCAACGGCCCGACCAGCGCTTCGACCGCCTCAGCGGTTACGCCGCCCGGGCGCAGCAGAACGGGCCGGTCGCCGCACAAATCCACCACGCTCAATTCCACACCGACAGGGCATGCGCCGCTGTCGAGCACCGCCGCGATCCGACCGTCGAGACCATCCAGGACGTGCTGCGCGGTCGTCGGGCTCACGGCACCGGAGCGGTTCGCCGAGGGCGCGGCAATTGGTCGCGCCGCCCCGAGCAGCAGCGCACGTGCGACGGGATGCGACGGCACACGCACTGCCAGCGTGTCCAAACCGGCCCCGGTCAGCAGCGCAACCTGGCTGTCCGGGCGGCGCGGCAGCACCAACGTCAACGGCCCCGGCCACAAAGAAGCGGCGAGCACGTGCGACGCCGCGTTGGGTATCACATCAGCGAAGGCGGCCGTGGCATCGGGGTAATGGCAGATCAGCGGGTTGAAATGGGGGCGTTCCTTGGCGGCGAACACCGCCGCGACCGCACGCGCATCTGTCGCGTCCGCGCCGAGCCCATAAACGGTTTCCGTTCCGAACGCGACCAGCTCACCGGCGCGCAGCAACGTCGCCGCGCGCGCGATGCCGATTTCGTCCGCCGCCAACCACGCCGTCATGCGCCGCCACATAGCGATGCCGGGCGGGCATGGCAAAGACTGCTTCCCCTGATACACTGACGATGAACCCAGGTCCGGAGTTTGCCCGCCATGCTCGATGTCGCGTTCAACAAGCCCAGTCTGCCGAAATCCGGCGCGCTCGTGTTGCTGGTAGCGGAGGAGGCGACGTCGTCAGGGTTGTGGCAGCAGGCCGACGAAGCGACCGGCGGTGCAATCAACCGCGCCCTGGCCGCGGCTGAGTTCAAGGGCGCGAAGGGCAAGACCTGTACCATCCTGGCACCGGGTGCAGGGCTGTCCCGTGTGGTCGCGGTTGGCCTCGGCAAGCCCGCGGAGCTGGACCAACTCACGCTTGAGCAGGCCGGCGGTCATGCCGCCGCCTTGCTGGGCAGGGCCCCCGAGGCCGCCATTGCCGCCGACGGTCTAAGCCCGGAGCAAGCGGCGCAAACCGTGCTTGGCGCCGTCCTGCGCACCTATCGTTTCGATCGCTATCGCACCAAGGAAAAGCCGGAAGACAAGCCCCGGCTGGCTCGTCTGTCGGTGCTAAGCGGCGATCCGGCCAGAACGGAGTCGGCCTGGCAACCGCTGTTGGCGACCGCCGCCGGTGTGTCCCTGTCGCGCGATCTGGTCAGCGAACCGCCGAATGTGCTGAACCCCGCCGAGATGGCCGAGCGATGCCGCAAACTCGCTGAGCTTGGCGTCGATGTGCAGGTGTTCGGCCCGGAGCAGATGCGGGCTCTGGGCTTCGGCGCGCTGCTCGGGGTTTCGCAAGGCAGCGCCAACGAGCCGCGCATGGTGGTGATGCGATGGGACGGCGCCGGTGGTGGCAAGCCGGTGGCGTTCGTCGGCAAGGGGGTCACCTTCGACACCGGTGGCATCAGCATCAAGCCGGCCGGCGGCATGGAGGACATGAAGTGGGACATGGCCGGTGCCGGCACCGTGATCGGGTTGATGGCGGTGCTGGCGGGACGCAAGGCTAAGGTCGATGCGGTCGGCCTGGTGGGACTGGTGGAGAACATGCCCTCGGGCACCGCGCAACGGCCGGGCGATGTGGTGAAAAGCTATTCCGGCCAGACCATCGAAGTGATCAACACCGACGCGGAGGGCCGCTTGGTGCTGGCGGATGTGCTCTGGTTATGCCAGGAGAAATTCGATCCGGCGTTTATGGTCGATCTTGCGACGTTGACCGGCGCCATCATCGTTTCACTGGGGCACGAGCACGCCGGGCTGTTCAGCAACAATGACGAACTGGCGCAGCGGTTGGAGACAGCGGGGCGCGGTACCGGGGAAAAGGTCTGGCGCATGCCGCTTGGCGAGGCATACGACAAGCTGATCAAGTCGGAGATCGCCGACATGAAGAACATTGGCGGGCGAGCGGGCGGCTCGATCAGCGCGGCGCAGTTCATCCAGCGTTTCGTCAACGGCAAACCGTGGGCGCATCTGGACATCGCCGGAATGGCCTGGGCGACGAAGGATACGGCATGCGTTCCGAAAGGGGCGACGGCGTTCGGCGTGCGCCTGCTCGATCGGCTGGTGGCCGAGCACTATGAGGGCAAGTGACGGAGATCGGCTTCTATCACCTGACGCGATCGGGGATTGAGGCCGCGCTGCCTCAGCTTCTCGGCCGTACCCTGGCGGCAGGGCAGCGCGCGCTGGTGCTGTGCCCCACGGCCGAACGGGTGGCCGCGCTGGACACCGCGCTTTGGGCGTGTGCCGAGCCCGACTGGCTGCCGCACGGAACGGCGGCCGACGGCGATGCGGACCTGCAGCCGATCTGGCTGAGCACCGAGGATACGGCGCCCAACAACGCCCGCTTCTTGTTCCTGATCGACGGCGCCAAGAGCACGCGTGCCGGCGAGTTCGACCGCGTGTTCGATCTGTTCGACGGCCGGGATGAGGACGCCGTCGCCGCCGCGCGCGCACGGTGGAGCATCGCGAGCGGCGCCGGCTTCACGCTGACTTACTGGCAGCAGACCGAGCGCGGGTGGGAGAAGAAATCGTAGGGTTTGCTGACGCTGCCACGGCCATGCCCGCTCGCCTGCTCTGACCTGTCGTCGTTCCCGCGGAAGCGGTAATCCAAGCGAAGGCGGCAGTGATGTGGGCGTGGATACCCGACTTCAAAGCTATGACGATTCCGCCGGTCACGCCGTTTCCCCCTCTCCTCACCTGGGGAGAGGG
>CAVXTC010000043.1:0-80090 GCA_963764525.1 uncultured Pseudomonadota bacterium
GGCGCGTTGGTATATGAGACCGGGGCGAAATCAGCCTACCGCAACAGCGCCGCAAGCAGCGCGTCGAGCCGAAGCCGTCCCGCCGGCGTTGCGCGCAAGCGGCTATCGTCGCGATGCAGGTAGCCTTCCGCAACCGCACGGTCCCGGATGTCCGGATCGATCGCGTCGTTCAGTGCCATCCCGGTGCGCTGCACGAACCGCGTTGCTTCCACCCCTCGCTCAGCCGCAGGCCCATCAGCAGCATCTCGCGCGCCCGTCGACTTCTGAAACCGGGGTTTCTGCGTGGTGCCATGGCCGAGGCGCTCGACCCGCTGCGCCCAGGGTTCCGGTGCGCGGTGTCGACGTGTTGCCAGGACCGTGCCGTCGAGGGTGATACGTCCGTGCGCGCCCGGTCCAATCCCGGCATAATCGGCGTAGCGCCAATAGGCCAGGTTGTGCCGGCTCTCCGCGCCGGGCGGCATAGTTGGACACCTCGTAGGCGGCAAGCCCGAAGCGCGCCGCCTCCTCGCCGGTCGTTCAGTACAGCCCGGCTGCCGTGTCGTCATCCGGCAGCACGATTTCGCCCCGCCGGTGCAGCGCCTCGAACGCGGTGCCCGGCTCGATGGTGAGCTGATAGAGCGACAGATGGTCCGCCGCGAGCGCCAGCGCCTGCCGCAGCTCGGCCCGCCAGGCCGCCAGCGTCTGGCCCGGGCGGGCGTAGATCAGGTCGAAGGAAACGCGCGGAAAGACGCGGCGCGCTGTTCCAGCGCGGCGATCGCCTGCGCCGCCGAGTGCTGCCGTCCGAGCATCCGCAGCGCCGCTGGATCGAGGCTCTGCACGCCGAGCGAGACGCGGTTCACCCCGGCGGCCCGAAACTCGGCCAGGCCGCCCTGCTTCGACGCTGGTGGGGTTCGCCTCCAGCGTGATCTCGATGTCCGGGTCGGCACGAAGAGGCGCGCGCGCATCGTCGATCAGCGCGGCGACCGTGGCCGGTGCCATCAGGCTGGGCGTGCCGCCGCCGAAGAAGATCGAGGTCAAGCGGGCGCGGGCCTAGCCGCGCGGCCTCCCACGCCAGCTCGGCCCGCAGCGCCGCGGCGAAGCGGACCTGCGGGATGCGCTCGCGCACGTGGGAGTTGAAGTCGCAATACGGGCACTTGGCCAGGCAGAACGGCCAGTGGATATAAAGCGCGAGCGATCCATCCCGGGGAAGGTCAGTCGCGATGCCGCCTTCCGACATGCCGCCGGCTCGGTCGAGCGGGTGCGCGCCGCGCTGGTGGCGGCCGGCCATCCCGACACCATCACCGAATTTCCCGCCGGCACGCGCACCGCGGCGGATGCCGCTGCCGCGGTCGGCTGCACCGTGGCGCAGATCGCCAAGTCAATCGTGTTCCGCGCCGGCGAGCGGCCGGTCGTGATCATCACCTCCGGCGCCAACCGGGTGGATCCGGCAAAGGCCGAGGCGGCCCTCGGCGTGAAGCTGGCGCGCGCCGATGCCGACTGGGTGCGGAGATGTCACCGGATTCGCCATCGGCGGCGTCGCGCCGGTGGGGCATCGCACGCCGCCGCTGCTACTGCTCGACGAGGATTTGCTGGCGCTCGATCCGGTCTGGGCGGCGGCGGGTTCGCCCAGCCACGTGTTCCGCACCACGGCTGCGGAGCTGCAGCGGATTACCGGGGCCGCGGTGGCGGCGGTGCGGCAGGGCGGGTGAGGGCGGGTGATATGATTTATTATGAAATCCATTTCACCGCTCAGGTAATCCTGAACGTCGTATTTACCTGTTGGGCTCCGACCCGCCCTGGCGGCCGCTGGTTCAACGACATAGCTGCGGACCCGAACGCCGGCGGAACCGGTCACCCGCCGGCCAGTGCGGAGCTTGCTCCTGCGCCTGGCCCTCCGGCGCGGTCGCCGCGCCCGTCCAGCCAGAGCTTCGCCATTCTTCCATCCTGGCGTCGAAATCGACCGGATCGAAGCTCTCCAGCAGCTCGATCACCCGGTGCCGGGCATCGGCGGGCGGTCGGACCACCAGTACGACGTGGCCACGCCGCAATCCCTCGGCATAGCTGCCCCGCTCCTCCGCCGGCACGAAGAAGCGCCGGATGAAGCCCCAGGCGGGATCGTCCCGTTGCCCAGGCGGCGCCGTATCTTGTCCCCGGCGTGATGGACAGATGTCCATGTCGGCGGCGGGAATTCCTTTCTCGGCCAGCCGATCGCGCGCCGTGCGAGCACGATCGAAGGTTTCGAACACCGCCACGATCTGGTGCTCCTGGTCGTGCCTTGTCCGGCGGTCATCGGTCTCGCGGCCATGGATCAAGCCTCCTTGGGGTCATGTTCTGTCTCTAGCTATTGCACCGACCGGCCGGGCGCCATCATTGGCAGAAGGTAGCGCGGAAAAGCGCAGCGCATTCCGCTGCAAAGGTCGGCGGAATGCGCTGCGCTATTCCGCCCTACGCAGGCTGTGCGACATCGGCGCGTATTGTCGGCTGCCGGTCAAACGCAGCGCGTAGTCGATCGCCTCGATCAGGCTTTCCTCGCTCGCCACTCCCCGGCCGGCGATGTCGAACGCCGTCCCGTGATCAACCGAGGTGCGGATCACCGGCAACCCCAGCGTTATGTTCACGCCGGACAGCGCCCGCCAGAACCCCCGTCTCCGGATCGACATCGAACCCCAGCAGCTTCACCGGGATGTGCCCCTGGTCGTGATACATCGCGACCACGGCGTCGAACTGCCGGGCCCGCAGCTTCACGAACACCGTATCCCCCGGGACTGGCCCGCTGATATCCAGCCCGTCCGCCCGGCACGCCGCCACGACAGGCACCGTGACCTCATCATCCTGGCGGCCGAACAGCCCGCCCTCACCGGCGTGCGGGTTCAGCGCCGCCACCGCCAGCCGAGGCGCCGCCATGCCCAAATCCCGCACCGCCTCATGCGTCAGCTCGATGGTGCGGCGCAGCCGCTCGGGGGTGACAAGCCTCGGCACGTCGGCCAGAGCCACATGGGTGGTCACGTGGCCCACGCGCATGTCGCCGTGCGCCAGCAGCATCACCGAGCTTTTCGTGCCGGTCAGCGCCGCCAGCATGTCGGTGTGGCCGGCGTAACGATAGCCGGCCAGGTTCAATGCCTCCTTGTTCAGCGGCGCGGTCACGATGGCGTCGATCCGCCCGGCCAAAGCCAGCCCGACCGCCCGTTCCACGGCCAAATAGGCAAAACGCCCGGCCTCGGGCGCGATGCGGCCGGTCCGGATCGGCACGCGTTCCTCGCCCGCCTGGACCATTGCCAAAGGCGGCCAGACAGCCGTCTCGGCGATCGCCGGGATTTCGACAGGGGTGCCAAGCAGCGCGCCGGCCGCTTTCAGCGCCGAGCCGTGGCCGATCACCAGCAGCCGCAACTCGCCGGCACCGATGCGGGGTGCAAGCCGGGCGCAGGCCTTGACGATGATCTCCGGGCCGATGCCCGCGGGATGTCCATCGTGATCGCCAAATGCGGAATGTGATCCATCATGCCAGGGCTCCGGCAGATCGTGAGATCATCACCTTTGAAGGGGGCGTCACAACCGATCGCCGCCCTTTCCGCAATCCGGTTCACGATCCGCGTCGGCGAGCAGTGAATACCCAGCAGCCGCAGCTCGCCATCCCCGGCGTTGCGAAATACATGCGGAACCCCAGCGGGCAGCGCGATCATGTCACCGGCGTTCAGCCGCACCGGGCGGTGCGCCTCTGCATCCAGCCAGGCCTCGGCCGCGCCTTCGAGCACGAACAGGTATTCGACGTAAGGATGCGAATGCAACGGCGTCTGATACCCCGGACGACAGGTCTGCACGCCGGTGAACACCGGCAGCCCGTCATCCCCTGTCAGCTTCCGATACTCCGCCAGCGGGCCGAACGACACTGGTTCGGCGTCCGCAAGACGAGCGACCTTCGCCGTGGCGTCCATGACCCGATCCTCGTTCATTCCAGCCCCCATGAGCGCAGCCGGAACACCGGCACGTGCGTCTCCGCCAGCCGTTCATCCGGGCTCATTGCCAGCCAGGACTGCAGGCGTTCGATCACCTTCCGCGTGGGATGCGCCAGGTCGAGCGCCAGCGCCTCCGTGATCGCATAGAACCGCAGCGCTTCCAGCTCACCCGATCCGGCAATCCGGCCGGCGGCGGATGCCGCATCGATCAGCAGGAAACGCGCATTGAAGCGGATCGGTCCGCCGGGCGGCGTGACCATCCGGCACAGGTATTCCAGCCCGTCCAGCGCCGGCGGATGCCCGAGGGTAAGTCCCGTCTCCTCCTCCAGCTCGCGCGCGGCGGCGACGCCAAGCCCGTGCGCCAGGGGCGGATTGGCGGCTCTCTCCAGCCGCATGCGCGTGTGCGGCGTCAGCGGAGACGCGACGGCGGCGCGCAGGTCGGCGCGATCGACGGCACCGCCCGGAAACACCAATCGGTTCGGCATGAAACGATGGCGGGCGCCGCGCATCCCCATCAGCATCTCCGGCTCCGGTCCGGCGCGCAGCACGACCAGGCTGGCGGCGTGCCGGGCGCGAACCGTCGCCGGCCGGGGCGGCGCAAGCAGGGCGGCGTCGTCAGGCAAGGTCGAACCCGCGCGTGCGAAGATAAGCGGCAAAGCCGAACCGTTCAGGCACCGAAAGCTGGCGGGCGCTGTTCTCGCTCCAGGTGGCGCCCTCTTTCGGGCCGTAGACGTCGTTGTTTTTCAGGCTGCTGGGCGCCAGGGGTTCGCGGTCGCGCCGGCGGCAATCGTAGGCGCCGATCTCGTCGGCCAGCCCGGAATCGTCGTACCGTTCGCGGTGGACCACGACAGTCGGCGGCAATCGCATCGACACCGGACGGCGGAATTCAGGCCAGCCGACGGTCAGGCCGGCCACCGGATACACACCGGGCGGCAAACCCAGCAGCGGCGTCACCTTCTCGATGTGGTTGCGCACGTAACTGATCGGACAGGTGCCGAGCCCGGCGGCATCGGCAGCCGCGGTGAACGCCGCCAGGGCGAGCGCGCAATCCACCGCGGTGTTGAGGAACGTGTCGAGATTGTTGTTGGCGTGCGGCATGCCGTGCAGCTCGCACATGCGCTGGCCGCGCCTGAGATCGCCGCACCAGACCAGGAACACCGGCGCCGAGGCGATCCAGTCCATCGTCCCGATCCAGTCGGCGATCCGCTTGATCTTGCCCGCATCGCGCAGCACCACCACGGAGTATTGCTGGAGATCGGACTTGCTCGGCGCCGACTGTGCCGCGGCGAGCAGCGTATCAAGCAACGCTTCCGTCACCGGCTGATTCCGATAGCGCCGCGTCACCCGGCGATCGAGCAGCGCGGCCACCCCATCGGGCACCGCGGCGCCCGGCACGTCCACTCCGAAACGCGCGTGCAGCAAAGCCGCGCTGTCAACCTCCGCCATGAACATCCTCCGGGGCCGGCCGACGACAAGCGTTGCCGGAAGCCGGGCTGCGCGCAAGGCCGCGGGTCCCGAAATCGGTCGAGCAAGCGTGCTCCGCCGGAGGGTTATCGCGTCTTGGCTTCACGAAGGTTGGACAACCCGCTGATTATCTGCTGCCGCGTCATGCCGGCGATCATGTCGCGACCGCCGGCATCTATGGGCTGCTCCGGCCGTGGGAACGGGAACGTGGCTTCCGGCTTTCGCGGGAACGACAATGGCGGACGAAAGCGTCACGCCGCCCTTCGTTCAGCCCCGGCCTCGAACAGCTTCAGCATCTCGCGATTGAACGCCGGGATGTCGTCCGGCTTGCGCGACGTGACCAGCCTGCCATCGACCACGACTTCCTGGTCCACCCACTCGGCGCCGGCGTTGCGCAGGTCTGTTTTCAGCGACGGCCAAGACGTCATCTTATGCCCGCGCACCGCCTCGGCTTCGATCAGCGTCCACGGGCCATGGCAAATCGAGGCGATCGGCTTGCCCGCCTGCACGAAGTGCCGCACGAAAGCGACCGCCTCCGGCATGATCCGCAACTTGTCCGGGTTGGCCACACCGCCCGGCAGCACCAGCGCGTCGAACTGCTCCGGCTTCACCGCTGACAGCGCGGCATCGACCTTCAGCCTGTCACCCTTCTCATCATGGTTCATGGCCTGAATCTCGCCCGCCTTTGGGGCGATCACCGTCACCTGGGCATTGGCCTGCTTCAGGGCTTTTACCGGCTCGGTCAGTTCCACCTGTTCGACACCGTCGGTCGCCAGCACCGCCACTTTACGGCCTTGCATGTTCGCCATGTTTGCTGCTCCTTTTTCAAAGGTGTGCTGATTCTCAACCGGACCGCGCGCCGAGGGTTGCGTGCCGGCGCGAAACAGGTCGTCGCCGCTGCAACAACCCCAGGCACGCCGCCCCGAGCAGTGCCGATCCGGCCGCCGCCAGCCCTGCGCGGTGCTCTGTCATCCATAAGGTCCATGCGCCGGCCTGCGCCCGGTCATCGAAGCTGCCGTGCGCGCCCTGCCGCCCCGGCACCGCGTGAAACAGATTGGCCGGCGCATCTTCCGGCTCCCGTTCGGGCCGCATCTGCGTGCTGTAGCCTTGCCGGGCCAGGTAGCGGTCCAGCAGCCCGGGCACCAGCTTGTTGGCCACGATGGCCTGCCAGCTTGAGTGTCCAAGCCAGATCTCTCGCCGCGAATTGAACGCCGCGAACACGATCGCGTCGGCAGCCACCTCGGGCTGATAGATCGGGGGCACCGGCTGCGCCTTGCGCGGCATCCGCGACAGCGCCCAATCGAATTGCGGCGTGTTGATCGCCGGAAGCTGCACCATGCAGAGGGTGATCGGCATGCCGTCGTGCAGCAACTCGCAGCGCAGGCTGTCGGTGAAGCCGCGGATGGCGAACTTGGCGCCGCAATAGGCCGATTGCAGCGGGATGGCCCGGTAGCTCAAGGCCGAGCCGACCTGCACGATGGTGCCCCGGCGGCGCTGACGCATGCGCCGCAGCGCCGCCATCGTGCCGTGAACCGTGCCGAGATAGGTCACCTCGGTCTGCCGGCGGAACTCCTGCGGCGTGATCTCGTGCACCGGCGCGAAAATCGTCACCATCGCGTCGTTCACCCAGACGTCGATGGGCCCGAGGCTGCGTTCGATCTGCTCTGCGGCGGCTTCCACCGCGTCGGCGTCGGCGACGTCGGTGGGCACCGCGCAGGCCCGCCCGCCGCGCGCTTCCACTTCCGCCGCCGCCACCGCCAGCCGGTCGGCGTCGCGGGCCAGCAGCCCGACATTGCAGCCATGCTCGGCGAAGGCGCGCACCGTCGCGCGCCCCACGCCGGCGCTGGCGCCGGTTACCACAACTGTCTTGCTCATCGCTGGATCCCCCTGACCGCTCCCCAGGGGTGAACTGCGGCGATCACCGGGCGTTGCACCCCGCACAACACAAGGAGGACGCCATGGCATCCGACCGGCGCGACAAAGGCAGGCCCAGCGAGGATCGGCTCGATGACACCATCGCCGACAGTTTTCCGGCGAGTGACCCGCCCTCCCATTCCGGCGTGACCGGGGCTGGCCAACCCGGCGGCAAATCGCGCCGGCAGCCGCCGCCCACGAGCAAGCGCGGCGATGAGGCGCGGCCGACCGGCACGCCCAATTCCGATCGGCACGCCACCGAGACGGCGCATCAGTGGGAAGACGAGGAACACCCGCAGCAGAAACATCCGGCCTGATCTCCCGGTCTGATCTCCCTGGCCTGATCGCCCTCTGGCCCGCCAGGGGGCGCACCAGGGGGCTTGCCGCCGGAGGGCCTGTGCTGTTCCCCTGTGCGGATGATCGCCGGGAGCATGACTGGCCTGCGGGTGCTGGCGGACGACCTGACGGGCGCCTTGGACAGCGCCGCCCGTTTCGTTCCCGCCACGGGGGCGGTGCCGATTTTCTGGAAGCCGCCGCTCGCGCTGCCGGCAACCGCCGCGATCGACGCCGGCACGCGTGACCTGCCGGCTGGCGGAGGCACGGGCGGTGCTGGATCGCCTGGCGTGTCTGCTGGAGGGCGCCGATCTGGCTTTCAAGAAGCTCGACAGCCTGTTGCGCGGCCACGTCGCGGCGGAGATTGCCGCCTGCCTGCCTGGCTTCGAGCATTGCGTGATCGCTCCTGCCTTCCCGTTCCAGGGCCGGGCGACGCGTGGCGGGCGTCAGTTCGCGCGGGCTCCTGACGGGTGGCGCGGCGTGGGACCGGATCTGGCCGCTTCCCTCCGGCGCGAAGGCATCCGGGTCTTGCCGTGCCGGCCGGGCGACGCGGCGCCCGCCGGGATCAGCCTGTGGGACGCCGAAACCGATGACGACCTGGCCGCAGTCGTGGCCGCCGGGCAGGCGCTGCCCGGGCAGGTTCTGTGGTGCGGCAGCGGAGGGCTGGCCGGAGCGCTGGCCGGAGGCCAACGGGTGCCGTCGCCGGCCTTGCTTCCGCCGATCCTGGCGCTGGTCGGCTCGGACCATGCGGCCTCGGTGGCCCAGCTCTCGGCGGCCTGGGCGCAGGTGTTCCGGATCGTGCGCGGCAGCGCCGAGGAAGCGGCGCCGATCGCCCGCCGCCTGACGCACGCCAACGCCGCCGTGGCCGTGGTGGTCCCTCCGGGCGTCGAACGCGCCGCGGCGTTCCGCCACATCGAGCGCTGCCTGGCCGGTCTGCTGGGCTTCTTGGATCGTCCCGGCACGTTGTTCGTGTCCGGCGGGGAGACGCTGCGAGGCGTGTGCGACGCGCTCGGCGCCGAATCGCTGGAGGTGGACGGGGAAGTGGTTCCCGGCGTGCCGGCTTCCATCCTGCTCGGCGGGCGCTGGGACGGGCTGCGGGTGGTATCCAAGTCCGGCGCGTTCGGCGACGCCGGGCTGCTGCTTCGTCTGCTGGCGGCGAACCAGGACGGCGATCAGCAATGATACCAGCGCAACTGATATTGATCGGTCAAATCCCTCCCCCGGCGCCCTACCGCGGGCCTCCGCGCAAGGGGACTTGCACTCCCCTTGCGGAAGGGGCCGAGCGGCCCGTCAGATCACGTGTACGGCCCGAGCTTGCAGCCGAAGGCGTCGGGGGCCTGCATCAACGCCCTCGCCCGGGACGATCTCGGTGACGTCCCAGTAGTCGTCCTTGCCCTTCATCGCCGAGGGCGCGTTGCCCTTCACGATGATGACGGGGCGCACGAGCTGGTGGTCTTCGGGGCGGAACCAGACCTCGCCCACCAGAGAGTCGAAGTGCTCGCCCTTCTCGTAGGTCTTGATGACCTCGACCGGGTTGAACGTACCGGCCTCGGAGACCATGCGCGCCCAGCAGGCGATCTGCATGTATCCGGTCTCGGCGGTCCAGTCTGGCGTATAGTTGTACTTCTTCTGGAACGCCGCGACGAACAGCTTCGACAGCGGGTACTTGTCCTCGACCGTCCACCACCAGTCGGTCGCCGAGTAGACGCCCTGCATCAGGTCGGCGCCGACGTCGCGGGCCAGGAACGGCACCTGATAGGCGACCACCAGCTGCATCTTCTTGAGGATGCCGAAACCATTCGCCTGCTTGATCGACTGGACCGCGTCGTTGCCCCAGTTGATGTTGACGAAGACATCGGCGCCGCTGTTGGCGATATTGAGCAGATAGGAGCTGTAGTCGGGCGCGCCGAGCGGGGCGACCTGATTGGTCGCCGTGGTCCAGCCGCCCTTCTTCAGATATTCCTGCATCGACGATTGCACGGTATGGCCGTACGTGTAATCCGGCGTCAGGTAGGCGACCTTTTTGTTCTTGCCGATGTTCTTGAGCAGCACCGGCGCCAGCGCCGCCGACGAGGTCTGGCCATAAAAGCAGGTGCGGAACGAATAGCGCACGCAGTCCTTGCCGGTGGTGTCGTTCGAGCCGCTGACCCCGGGCAGGTAGATCACCTTCTCGCGCTGGGCGAACTTGTTGGATGCCACCGCCACCGCGCTCGAGCAGGAGCCGGTGACCATGATCGCCTTGTTGTCGGAGACGAACTTCGAGAGATTCTGCACGGCGACATTGGGCTTCGCCTCGGAGTTGGCGACGCCGTAGATCAGCTTCTTGCCGAGCAGGCCTTTGGCTCACCTTGGGCGCCATCGTGCGGATGATCTCGTTGCCCTCGTTGACGTGCTCGATCGCCAGCTCATAGCCCTTGAGTTCGTCCTGTCCCGGCACCGCATAGGTTCCGGTCAAGGGAGGGTCGAGGCCGATGAAGGCGGTGGAGCCAGCCACGCCAGCCGGCCAGGTGCCAATTGGCGGCTGGTCCTCAGCGAACGCCATGCGCGGCAGTCCGCCCAGCGTCGCGGTGCCCAGCGTCGCCGCGCCCAGCAAGCCCGCCCCGCGCAGCAGCACGTCGCGCCGCGAGGGCGACAGCGGGCCGCGTCCTTCGACCATGTTCGTCATTCAACCAGATCCTCCCATTTTCCATAACGGGCGGCGGGCGTTGCCGCCGCCCGACGTTGCCACTGTGGCACGGTTTCGCGCCTGCGCAAGGGCTGTCGCCTTGAGGGGAGACAGATTTTCATATAATCCGGGTGCATCCCGCTTTCGGAACGGCACGCTCGGCCGGAGCCGGCTGCTGTCGTTCGATGGGACCACCGACAAGAAGGGTTACCGTGCCAAGCCTGCCGTTGCTTCTGTCGCAGGCTTTCAACGGCCTCGCGCTTGGGACCTTGCTGGCGCTCGTCAGCAGTGGCCTGACGATCATCCTGGGCACGCTCGGGGTGTTGAACTTCGCGCACGGCGCGCTGTTCATGCTCGGTGCTTACACGATCTTCGTCATCGCCGGGTACACCGGGTCATTCGTGGTCGGGCTGATCGCCGGGGCGGTGGTGATGCTGGTCATCGGGCTGCTGCTGGAGCGGGTGCTGATCCGCTGGTTCTACGGCCGTCCGCCGGAGGACCAGATACTCGTCACCTTCGGCGCCGGAATCGTTATCGTCGAGGCGGTGCGGGCGATATTCGGCTCCGAGAGCCAGCACGTCGCCGTGCCCGCCTGGGGCGAAGGGGCGACGCAGATCGGTTTTCTGATCTATCCCACCTACCGGCTGGAGCTGATCGGCATCATCGCCGCGCTGCTCGGGGCGCTGTATCTGGTGTTGTATCGCACCTCGATCGGGCTGGTGGTGCGCGCCGGGATCGAGGATGCGCGCATGGTCGGCATCCTCGGCATCAACGTGCGCCGCGCCTTTTTGCTGGTATTCGCGATCGGGGTCGTGGCGGCCGGGCTGTCCGGCATGTTCTACGCGCCGATCGTCTCGGTGACGCCTGATGTGGGCGCCACGTTCCTGGTCGAATTCTTTCGTGGTGATCGTGATTGGCGGGCTGGGGTCGTTTCCTGGCGCCGTGGTAGGCGGATTGATTGCCGGCGAGATTATCAGCATCACCAGTGCATTCAACTCGGCCTATTCCGAGGTGATGCTGTACGCGGTCATGGCGTTGCTGCTGGTGCTGCGCCCGCAAGGCCTGTTCGGGTCGGAGGGCCGGGTATGATCGCCCTTCTGCACCCCTCCCCCTGTGGGAGGGGCCGGGGGAGGGGTGCCCACCGCAGCGGTGCTGGCGGTGGGGGGCCGGTGCGGCACGCACCCCTCCCCCGGCCCCTCCCACAAGGGGAGGGGGGTTTGCTCGGTCCCGTCCCACCGGGGGAGGGGGGTTTTTGAAGCGGCTGCTGCCCGAGGCCGCGCTGGTTGCAGTGCTGCTGATCGCACCGTTCGTGCTGCCACATATCGGGGTGACGTTCGACGTCATGCAGCGGGTGCTGGTGATCGGGCTGATCGGTCTCGGCTTCGACCTGCTGTTCGGCGCGGCGGGGCTGCTGTCCTTCGGCCAGGCAGCGTTCTTCGGGACTGGCGGTTTCGTATCCGGCTATCTGCTGGTCAACAACGTCATCGGCAGCGTGTGGATTGCTCTGGCGATCGGCACGATCGTGGCCGGCCTGTATGGACTGCTCGTCGGGTGGCTGGCGGTGCGGCGCATCGGCATCTACTTCGCGATGATCACCCTCGCCTTCGGTCAGATGTCGTTCTTCCTGGAGAATTCGCCGCTGTCGGCCTACACCGGCGGCGAGAACGGCTTGCCAGGCGTGCCGGTGCCGCGGCTCGGCGGGATCCGCATCACCCCCGGGTTCCCGATGTACTGGCTGCTGGCGGCGATGTTCCTGGTGGGGTTCATCATCGCCCGCCGCATCCTGCACTCGCCGTTCGGCGCCGTGCTGCGCGCACTGCGGCAGAACACGTGGCGTGTCGCGATGGTCGGCCATTCCGTGTCGGCGTACAAGCTGGCGGTGTTCGTCATCGCCGCGCTGTATGCGGGTTTGGCCGGCGGGATGCTTGGGGTGTTCCAGAGCTACATGCCGCCCGACGCGTTCGGGCTCGACACGTCAGCCGATCTGGTCGTGCAGACGGTCATCGGCGGGGTCGGCACGCTGATCGGGCCGTTGGTGGGTGCCACGATCTGGCTCGGGCTGCGCGATAACCTGCAACTGATTCCCGGTATCGGTGCGGCGTGGAAGCTGATCCTGGGCCTGGCCTTCGTGGTGCTGGTGGTCGGGTTGAAGCGCGGCATCGTGGGCGAGATCCGCTATCTGTTCAGCCGCCGCCGGCGGCTGGAAATCGAGGCGGAAGTACCGGAGGAAACCGGCTTGGCTGCCGACCTGCCGCCTGAAGCGATCGAGCTGCCGATGACCGCGCCCATGCTGGTCGCGCGGCCGGACGCGCCGGCGCTGCGCGCCATCGACGTTGCCAAACATTACGGCGGGTTGCACGCGGTCGATGGCGTGTCGTTCGAGGTGCGAACCGGCTCGATCCACGCGGTGATCGGGCCGAACGGCGCCGGCAAGACGACGCTGTTCCGTATGCTGAAGGACGAAATCGTTCCCACCTCGGGGGAGGTGCTGCTGTTCGGCCGCCGCATCACCGGGCTGGGGGCGACGCGCACCGCGCAGCTTGGCATCGGCAAGAGCAACCAGCTCAACCAGTTGTTTCTGGAACTGACCGCGGCCGAGAACCTGCGCATCGCCGCATTGGCGCGCCGCCGCGGGATGTTCCGCGCCGACCTGCTGCGTGGCGCCGGTTCCATTCCGGCGGTGGAGCGCCAGGTGTCGGCGGTGCTGCGGACCGTCGGGCTGACCCACCGCGCCGATGTGCCCGTCCATGTGCTGCCCTATGGCGAGAAACGGCGGCTGGAGATCGGCATCGCGCTGGCCACCGGCCCCAACGTGCTGTTGCTGGACGAGCCGCTGGCCGGCATGAGCCCGGCCGAACGCGTCGCCACCCGCGCGCTGATCCGGGAGATCGGCCGATCACGCACACTGGTGATCGTCGAGCACGACATGGACGCGATTTTCGAATTGGCCGAGCGGATCACCGTGATGTACGAGGGCCGTTTGCTGGCCGAGGGCAGCCCGGACGACATCCAGCGCAATCAGGCGGTGCAGGACGCCTATCTCGGGGGGCTGCATGAGCACGAGCCTGCTTGAGGTCGAGCGGATCAATACGTTCTACGGTGACAGCCATATCCTGTTCGATGTTTCGCTGCATGTGAAACAGCATGAGGTGGTGGCGCTGCTGGGGCGGAACGGCGCCGGCAAGACCACGACGCTGCGCACCATCATGGGCGTGCTGGCGCCGCGCCGCGGGTCGGTGCGGCTGGACGGCAAGCCGATCGAGGCGCTGCCGCCGTTCACCATCGCCCGGATGGGCATGCAGTTGGTGCCGGAAGAACGGGCGATCTTCGGCCAGCTTACGGTGGAGGAGAATTTGCGGCTTGGCAGCGCTGACCGCGCCGAACGCCTGGAGCCTGGACCGGGTGTACGAGTTTTTCCCTCGGCTGCGGGAGCGCCGGCGCTCCGGCGGGCGGCAACTATCAGGCGGCGAGCAGCAGATGCTGGCGATCGCCCGGGCGCTGATCCGCGACGCCCAGGTGATCCTGCTGGACGAGCCGTTCGAGGGATTGGCGCCGCTGATCGTGCGCGACCTGGTGCGGGTCAGCCGCGAACTGGCGGCGCAGGGGCGCACCATCCTGGTGGTGGAACAGAACGTGGTGGCGGCGCTGAGCTTCGCCGACCGGGTGTATGTGCTGAACAACGGGCATGTGGTGTGGGAGGGGACTCCGGATGCGCTGCGCGATAGTCCGGAGCTGATGAAGGCGCATCTGGGGGTGTGAGATTTTAGCAACGATACCGGAACGAGTAGGGCGGAAAAGCGCAGCGCATTCCGCCGATCCGATGGCGGAATGCGCTGCGCTTTTCCGCCCTACGTCGGCCGCCACACCTCGCCATCCCGCATCACCTTCCCTTCCGCATCCAGTTTCAGCAGATGCGACAGCACGTTGCGCTCGGCCGCGCGTTGCAGCCGGGGGTGGGTCTGCGAATACAGCGCATCCCGCAGCGCCAGGGTACTCGCCGGGGCCTTCATCAGACGGGCGAGGATGCTCCGTTCGCGCTCCATGCGGTGAAACAGCAGCGCGCGGGTCAGCTTGCGCGGTTCGGGCAAGGCGGGGCCATGGCCCGGCAGGAACACATCGTCCTTGCGGTCCAGCACACGCTTCAGGCTGGCGAAATACGCCTGCATGTCGCCGTCCGGCGGGCTCACCACGGTGGAATTCCACGACATCACGTGATCAGCGCTGAACAGCACCGCGGTGCCGTCCTTCGCAGCCAGCTCGAAGCACAAATGATCGGAGGCGTGACCAGGCGTATGAATCGCCGTCATGCCCGCAATCGTTGCATTGTCATCGATCGGCGTGTCCGGCACGAAACTCTCGATCGCCGTGTCGCGGAATGCCGCGGTCGGGGCGCCGGTCGCTGATTTCAGCGCCGGCGTCGCTTCCACGTGGTCGTGGTGGAAGTGCGACAGCAGGATCAGATCGACCTTGCCGCCGGTCGCCCGCAAGATCGCCTCAACGTGCGCCGGCTCGTCCGGGCCGGGGTCCAGGACCACCAGGCCGTCCGGTGTCTCGATCAGATACGTGTTGGTGCCGTGATAGGTCATCGGGCTGGAATTGGCGGCGACGATGCGGCTGATGCCGGGCAGCACCGGCAGCACCGCGCCGCGTTCCGGCTCGGGTTCGGTCAGGAAGGCCATCTTGGGTCCTTGTGCGCTACTCATCGGTAGATGGTGGAAACCTGCCGCGCTGGCAACGGTCCGGGCGTGATCAGTTCCACAACACGTTGGCAGGGCTGGGGGCCAGTTCGCCGCGTTCCACGCGCTTGACGACATCGGTGAGCATCGCGTGGGTCGGCGCCGGCACCCCGGCTTCCACCCCTTTTGCGGCGATGAAGCCGTTCATGAACTCGATCTCGGTGCGCCGCCCTTTCGCCATGTCCTGCGCCATGGACGGCCGTTGCAAATCGCTGCGCGCGGTGGATTTCGTGCCGTCCAGCAGCCGCGCCTCGGTCGCGGCCAGGGCGGCGCGGTCGCCTTCGCCGGCCGCCGCGAGCTGGTCGGGATCCAGCGCGCCGATCTTGCCGAGCCGGTAGCCGAGCGCCTGGCCCACCCGCACCGATTCCGCGCCGAGCCGGATGCACACGCGGCGCACCGCATCGTGGCTGTCACGTTCATTGCCGCCCAGCCCGGTGGCAGCCGAGACTCCGTTGCGCATGCCGTTGACGCACAGCTTGGTCCATCGCTCGCCCCACAGATCGTCGGTGGCGCGGGTTGGATCGACGTCGTTCAGCATCGCCGCGAGCGCCCGCAGGCGCGCGGTGATCCGGCCATGCACCTCGCCCACATACAGCGCGGTGACCGCTGGGTTCTTCGCCATGCCGCGCCGGATATGACCCGGTTGGTACAGATCCAGTGCCAGCCCGCCGGTGACCACCGCGCCCAGCGTGCGCCCCCAGCCCACCACTCCGGCGATGCGATCTTCATTGATGCAGTTCTGCAGCGAGACGACAAAGCCGCCCGGCGCGAGATACTGCGCGACCAGCATCGTCGCCCATTCGGTATCGTACGATTTCACTGCGATGATGGCGATGTCGATCGGCCGCTGTTTGGCGATGCCCTGCAATTCGGTGACGTGGATGGCGTTCACCCGCACCGTGCGTGTCTCGGCCGGTGTCATGCCCGAAAGCTGCATCCCGTGGGCGCGGATCGCATTCACGTGCGCCGGCCAGAGATCGACCAGCGTCACGTCCTGCCCGGCAGCAGCGAGGCCCGAGCCGACATAGCCGCCCACCGCTCCGGCGCCGATGACCGCGATCCGAGGCTGCATCCTGAAGGCTCCCGCGCTGTTCCGTGCTATCAGTGTGGCGTGCCGGAAGGAGATCGTGAAGTGATCGGCAAACTGCTGTTCGGGGCGGTGCTGGCGGCTGGTGTCGGCTACGGCTATCCGCTGTGGAACGAAAGTGCCAGCAACCCGTGCCAGGCGCTGGAGAAGCGTTTCATCGGCATGGCCACGCCGGCGGAAGCGCTGGCTCATCCAGGGCATCTGCTGGAATGGGCGGTGCTGCGCAGCTACGTGCAGCCGCTGTCGGACGGGCGCATCGCCGCGGCCGAGGCGAAGCAGCGCTACCCGGGGCTGCCGCCGCAACTGGGATGCGCAGTGGGGTACTGGACCGCGTTGCTGGATCCGCGCGTGCAGCAGGAAGTGCAGCGGGCGATGCGGTAGGCGATCACGGCAGCCTATATTCGCGCACGTCGCCGCTATCGTCGGACTCGAACAGGCGTCCACCGGCTTGTCGACCGGCTTGCCCGGCGGCGTCGATCGCCAGGACGAGGCGTGTGCCGACGGCGATCTGCCGCTGGCGCCCAGCAGCATGGCGCAGGACGGCGAGACCTGGATGTGATGGCATTCGTCGTCCAAGCCGGCGAAAATCGTTTCCATCCGCGGTCATGATGACCCGGTCCTCGGCGACCGCGCGGATCAGGACGTCCGAATCCGAGGCGCCGCTCAGCCCGATTTCGTTGACGTGGACGGCATCGTAGCCATGAACCCCCCGGAGATGCTCGGCAAGCCGTGGCGACAGGTTCTCGTCGATCAGGAACCGGAGTGCCATAGTCTGCCGGCAGGGCGCCCGCGCGGGGGATTTGCCTGCGCATAAAGCGCGGCAGCCTCCACCATCTCCCGGGTCAGATAGGGATAGTCGTCGAGGATGTCCTCGACGGTGTCGCCTCCGGTAAGCCGGCCCAATACCGCTTGCGCGGTGATGCGCGTGCCCCGGAGCACCGGCGTGCCGCCCATGATCGCCGGGTCGCTGATGACAAGCTCTCGAGCACGCTCATAGAGTTGCAACCGCTGCTCGACCGGCGCCAGCGCGGTGCCGGTATCAATCCTCACGATACCACCGACCGCGAGTTCGGACGGCGGCGGCGCCTGATCCCCCTTCAGCAGCCGATATGCGTCGCCCGGTGACAGGCGAAACTCCGGCGGCAGCGCCGCAACGAGCGCAAACGCCAACACCGCGGTCCGGTCCAGCTCGCGCCGGCGCGAGCGACGGTTCATGCGCGCCGGAACCCGGCGCGCCGTGATCGCCTTCTGGATCATCGCCAGAGGGGCGCCGGCGACAGCGGCGACCTCCTGGGGCGTGTATGAGCCGAGCATAAATCATGTCCCCCAGGACATGATTTATGCGCGGGATTGCGGCCGAGTGCAATGTGGGAACTACGCCCCCGCAATCGGCGTCGCCGCCGCAGCCGCGTTCACCCACACCCGGTGTCATGAAACACGGGGCCGCCAATCATATCGCCCTGCATGTTGCCCGCCGGGCGCCCGCCGCCCTGTGGAACCGATCGACGATGCCTTGACGGAGACACTGCCCTTTGACGTCTATCGCGATAACTGTCAAAGTAGAGAGCTTCGTGTGCCTCGAACCGCCAAGCTTTTCACCCATGGCCGGAGCCAGGCGGTGCGGCTGCCTAAGGAATTCCGCCTGCCAGGCCAGGAAGTGCGCGTGAGACGGCAAGGGCGTAGCGTGATTCTCGAACCCATTGCGCGCGACCCGGCCGAGGTCTTGTCGGTATTTGCCGAGATCGACCGCCTGCTCGAATGGGGTGCATTCCCCGAGTCAGAAGAAATCGACGCGCCTTCGTTCATGTCCGATCGCCGCGCCTTCTTCGACGAATGAAGTGCCTGGACACCAACGCGATCATCGCTGTGCTGAACAACCGGCCGACAGAAGCGCGGAAGCGGCTCGCACAAGAGCTGAACGACGGCGAGCAGATCGGCGTGCCGGTCATCGCATTGTTCGAGATGATCTACGGCTACGAAAAGAGTGCTCGGCGCGACCGCAACAAGGCTGTGCTGGGTGTCTTCCTGACCCTGGATATCGAGCCGCTGCCGTTCGAGTTGCCCGACGCCGAGCATGCCGGCTCAATCCGTGCCATTCTCGAACGCGCCGGCACGCCGATCGGCGCGTACGACCTTCTGATCGCGGCTCAGGCTCGTCGCCGCGGCACGATCCTGATCACGGCGAATAGCCGGGAGTTTGCGCGCGTTCCCGATCTGACGGTGGAGGACTGGCCGGCATGAAATGAGCGCGGCGGGGCAGCGAAACCGTTTCTCATCGATCCGGAAACCGAGTGCGCTACTCCGCCGCCATCGGCATCACCGCCGCCGCCGCCTGCACCGACACCGCGGTATCATGGAACACCGCGCCGCCCATCGGCGGGGCC
This sequence comes from uncultured Pseudomonadota bacterium, assembly GCA_963764525.1. GTDB lineage: Bacteria > Pseudomonadota > Alphaproteobacteria > Acetobacterales > Acetobacteraceae > DATDIC01. Next base: position 18,516 of record CAVXTC010000043.1, read on the forward strand.
GGATCATCGCTGGTCAGCGCGTTGATGCCGATACCGCCCTCATAGTATTCGCTCGGCCACACGCTCTCGACGATCACCACGCCCGGCTGCACGCCATCGAACAGTTTCGCGTGCACGATCACCTCGCCCCGCGCGTTGCCGAGCCGAACGCGTCCGCCTTCAACGATCCCCAACCGCGCCGCGTCCGCCGGATGGATCATCACGGTCGGCCGGCCCTCCCGCCGGCGTGAGCTTTCCATTTCCGTGAAGCTCGTGTTCAGGAACTGCCGCGCCGGCGCCGTCACCATCCGGAACGGGTGCTGCGCGCTGGTCTGATCGATGATGGCGAAATGGTCGGGCAAACGCGGCATGCGCGCATGGTCCGGCCCGAGCCGCGCCCAGTCCGGCGCGAACCGGAACCGCCCGCCCGGCTGCGGGAAGCCGTTGAGGAAATGCGCCTCCTCGAACGGCAGCGCGGCGTCGTGCCAGCGGTTCGCCAGCACGGTCGCCGCATCGGGCCAGCCGGAGGCGCGCAGGGTGGCGTCGATCATCTCCCACGCGGTCATGTGGAAACCGGGATGTTGAGCGCCGAGCCGTCCGGCCAGCGCGTTATTCACCTCGTGGTTGGAGCGGCATTCGCCGGGCGGGTCGATCAGCTTCGGGCCGATCTGGATGTAGGTGTGGCCGCCGGCCTGATACAGGTCGTCGTGCTCCATGAACATGGTTGCCGGCAGAACGATATCGGCCCAGCGGGCGGTTTCGGTCATGAACTGCTCGTGCACGCAGACGAACAGGTCGTCGCGGGCGAAACCTCGGCGGACACGGTTGCTGTCCGGGCAGACCGTGACGGGATTCTGGTTCTGGATGAACAGCGCATGCACCGGCGGGCCGTCGCCGAGTTCGCGCCGGTCGCCGGTCAGGACGCTGCCGATGCGGGACATGTCCATCTCGCGCACTGAAAGGTCGCGCACGTCCAGGCCCTCGATCAGCGTCTTGTCCCAGTGATAGATGCCGCGATGGCTCCAGACCGCGCCGCCGCCTTCGTGCTGCCAGGCGCCGGTGACGCCGGGCAGGCAGGAAACCGCGTGCATGTTCGCGGCGCCATTGCGCGAGCGGGCGAAGCCGTAGCCGGTGCGGATGAAGCTGCGCTGCGTTGATCCGTACAGGCGGGCGAACGCCTCGATCTGCTCCGCCGGCAGGCCGGTGATATCAGCCGCCCAGGCGGGATCGCGGCTGGACAGATGGGCCTCCAGTTCGGCCGGGCAATCCGTGTAGCGCGCCATGTAGTCACGATCGGCCCAGCCGTCGCGGAATGCCACGTGCATCACCGCACACGCCAGCGCCCCGTCGGTGCCTGGCCGCAGCATCAGGTGCATGTCGGCGACCGCGGCGGTGCCGCTGCGGTAGGGATCGACCACAACCAGTTTCGCGCCGCGCTGCTTCCGGGCGCGGCTCACGTGCGTCATGACATTGACCTGGGTGGCGACGGGATTGCCGCCCCAGATCACCACCAGGTCGGCCTTCGCCATCTCCCGCGTGTCCGGCCCGCGATACCCCCCGACCCCGGCGAACCATCCGGCCTCGCAGATCGAGGTGCAGATTGTCAGCTTCTGGCGCGAGTAGCGCATCGCGTGGCGCAGCCGGTTGATGCCGTCGCGCTGCACCAGCCCCATCGTGCCGGCATAATAGAACGGCCAGACCGCTTCCGGCCCATGACGCGCCGCCGTTTCGATCATCGCGCCGGCGGTGCGGTCCAGCGCTTCGTCCCACGTGATTTCCCGGAACTGGCCGGAGCCTTTCGGGCCGGTGCGCAGCAGGGGGCGGGTCAGCCGGTCCGGGTGGTGGATGCGCTCGGCGTAACGCGCCACCTTGGCGCAGATCACGCCGGCGGTGTAATCGTTGTCTGCGGCGCCATGCACCGCGCCGATGCGGGTGCCGTCCAGCACTTCCACTTCCAGCGCGCAGGTGGAGGGGCAATCGTGCGGACAGGCGGAACTGCGGATTTCGCGGCGCATGCGGCTACCCCGATCTTCTCCAAGATGTAGCACGAATGGCGATCAGCGCGTGGACCTGGCACAGCGCACATTCGGGGCTATCCTTTTTCAACACAGAGGTCGCTGAGAACACTGAGTTCACCAAAGGAGATTTCTCGGCGAACTGTGTGTTCTCGGCGACCTCCGTGTTGAAGTCTGCTGCCACGTTCGTCCCGGTATCTGGTGGGAAGCCCAGGCTAGTCGCGATAATCCGGCGTGTCATTGTCAATCAACTGCAGCGCGGCGTCCCACACCATTGCATAATGCTCGTCGTTCTCCTGCGCGCGAAACTGCTCGGCGGTGTGGCGGCAGACATCCTCGGGCGGGAAGATCAGGTCGGCTCCGCCCGACAGCGCCGCCACCTGGGCCTGGCAGGCACGCTCCAGCATGTAGGTCATGTGGAACGCCTCGGCGATCGAGGTGCCGCCGACCAGCAGCCCGTGATTGCGCAGGATCATCGCCTTGTGCGGACCGAGATCGGCGACCAGCCGTTGGCGTTCATCCAGGTCGAGCGCGATGCCCTCGTACCCATGATAACCGAGCCGGCCATGGAATTTCAGCGCGTGCTGGCTGAGCGGCAGCAAGCCGTCCTTCTGTGCCGACACGGCGATGCCGGCCGCAGTGTGGGTGTGCACCACGCAGATCAGGTCCGGGCGCGCCATGTGGATGGCCGAGTGGATGGTAAACCCGGCCGCGTTGACCCGCCGGCTTTGCGCCCCGTCCTCCACCACCGCGCCGTGCAGGTCGATCTTCACCAGATCGGAGGCGCGCATCTGGTGGAAGTTCACGCCATAGGGGTTGATCAGGAAGTGGTGCTCGGCGCCGGGCAGGCGGACGCTGATATGCGTGTAGATGAAGTCGGTCCAGCGATGATGCGCGACAAGCCGGTACAGCGCCGCGAGGTCGCAGCGCAGGTTCCATTCCGTGTCGGACGTGCCGCCGCGACTGGGGGCTGGGGCGATGACGTTCATGGCAGGCATCCTTCGTGTATTGCGGCAATGATACGCGAAAATCGTGGGGCGGAAAAGCGGAGCGCATTCCGCCACCTGTCGCCGGATGGCCAGTCAACGCCGCTCCCCCGCCTCCAACGGCTCCGCACCATCAGCGCGCCAGCCCGGCGGATACAACCCATCAGCCACGCAGCGATGAAACGACGAAAACCGCCACTCCCCCGGTGCCTGCACGAATCCGTGCCTGACCGGATTGAAATGCAAATAGTCCATATGAACCGCGTAGTCCCGTTCGTCGCGGATTGTGTGCTCCCAATACCGGCGCTGCCAGATGCCGCGTTCCCCCCGACGAACCATCACCCGCGATCTCGGCTCGGTTTTTGGCAGCGCCTTTGAAAACGCTGTCTTGATTGCTCTCCAGCGTCCGGGAAAATCGGCGTCGCCATCCGGAAGCGTCCACAGGCAGTGCATGTGATCGGGCAGCACGACCCAGGCATCGATGTGGAACCTGTATCGCGCCCGCACCTGCCGCACCGCGTCTCGCAACGCGTGAATTTCGCTGACCAGTAGATCAGAGCGGAGGTCGAGCAGGTTCACCGTGAAGAAATAAGTGCCGCCTGGGACGCGGTTGCGACGATAGTCGGGCATGAGGAGGAGCCTCGGCGATGGCGGAATGCGCTGCGCTTTTCCGCCCTACGACTCCCCAGTGAAGTATTGATGAATCGCCGCGAGCGCCCCATCACGCGTAGGGCGGAAAAGCGCAGCGCATTCCGCCAGTTTCCGACCGACCAGCCCCGGCCCGGCGAGAATCGGTTGCGCTGCGCCATTACATCACGCCCGCCGCGCTTCAGTGGATCTCCCCCGACCGGCGGATCGCCTCGCGCAGCTTCGCCGGGGTGAAGCCGGGGTCGCGGCAGATGTCCAGGATCACCTTCTCCCGCCGCGCCATCAGGTCGATCGCCGCCGGCAGCTGCTTCACCGCCTCGGCCGGGACCACCACGGCGCCGTGCCGGTCGGCGTGGATCACGTCGTCATGCGCCGCGTTCATGCCATGCACGTTCACCGGTTTGGCGAAATCGACCAGATGCACCCAGGCGTGGCTCGGCCCGACCGATCCACCGATGATCTGGAACCCCTCCGCCCAGGCGTCGATGTCCCGATAAGACCCATTGGTGACGCAGCCGAGCGCGCCGAGCGCCTTGTGAACGGTCGAATGCACCTCGCCCCACCAGGCGCCATACCCGGGCGTGTCGTCCAGGTCCTGCAGCACGATGATGGTCGGCAGGTCGGCCTTGGCCACGTAGTCGTACCAGTCCAGCCGGTCGGCCACCTGGCCGCGCGGCTTCTCCTTGGAGCGGATCATTCCCACCCGCGCCAATCCGACGATCGGCGGCAGTTTGGGCTCGATCGGCACCAGCGGCTGGGTGGTGAAGCCGATCGCCCGGCGTTCCGGCGCCACCAGTTCCAGGCCGTTGCAGATCGTCGGCGTGTCCCATTGCTTCAGGGCATCGAGGTCAGCCTGGGTGAACGGCCGGTCGGCCATAGCGGCGTCTCCTTGCGGGAAGGGGCGAAAAGGATACGGCCAGTCTCGCCCGCGTTGGCCGCCGGGGGCAAGCCGCTGCGCGTTATTCCTTGCACGATGCTCACGAGTCTGGGAGTTTGGCCCGACGTTGGAAAGGACGTCTCGGAATGGCGTTTACACACAAGCGGGTGCTGGTGACCGGCGGGGCGGGCTTCCTCGGCTCCCACCTGTGCGAGCGCCTGCTGTCGGAAGGCGCCGATGTGTTGTGCGTGGACAACTACTTCACCGGCCGAAAGGACAACATCGCCCACCTGATGGGCCACCCGCATTTTGAGGCGATGCGCCACGACGTCACCTTCCCGCTGTATGTGGAGGTGGACGAGATCTACAATCTGGCCTGCCCGGCGTCCCCGGTGCATTACCAGTTCGATCCGGTGCAGACGACCAAGACCAGCGTGATCGGCGCGATCAACATGCTCGGGCTGGCGAAGCGGGTCGGGGCGAGGATCCTGCAGGCCTCCACCAGTGAGGTATACGGCGACCCGACGGTGCATCCGCAAACCGAAGACTATCGCGGCAACGTCAATCCGCTCGGCCCGCGGGGCTGCTACGATGAGGGCAAGCGCTGCGCCGAGACGCTGTTCTTCGATTATTTCCGCCAGCACAAGGTGCACATCAAGGTGGCGCGGATCTTCAACACCTACGGGCCGCGGATGCATCCAAACGACGGGCGCGTGGTGTCGAATTTTATCGTCCAGGCGCTGCGCGGCGAAGCTATCACCCTTTATGGCGACGGCCGGCAGACACGGGCGTTCTGCTATGTCGATGACCTGATTGATGGGCTGGTGCGGCTGATGGGCAGCGATGATGAAGTGACCGGTCCGCTGAATATCGGCAACTCGAACGAGATCACGGTGCGGGAACTGGCCGAGTTGACGGTGCGGCTGATCGGGTCTCCGTCCTCCATTGTTTATCGTCCACTGCCGCAAGACGATCCGTTGCAGCGCTGTCCCGATATCTCGCGCATGCGCGGGCTGTTCGGCTGGGAGCCGCGCATCGGTCTTGAGGCTGGGCTGCGCACGACGATCGGCTACTTCGCAGCGCTGCTCACCGAACGACCGGCACCCGGCGCGCGGTCCCCGGGGAGCAGCCATGCGCCAACCTAGAACGCTTCGGGTTCGATCGGGTCATCGCCGATTGAGATTGGTGCCTTCACCGGCGATCGCGGACACCCGATCTGCCGGTCTGCCTAGCTCACCTCGTGCTTTGCCATCGTGCCGTTTTCCGCGCGCGGGTTGTGGCGGGCCGCCCTCGATCCGCCGAATCAGCGCATGTTGCATGCCAGCAGCCCCGATGAACGGCTTCCCATCGCAAGCAGGGCAAGTTTCGTCAATCTATCGTGAAGGAGGTTAGTCCTGGGTCAAGTTGTAGAACCCCCTGCGGGATCCTGACGATGCGAGCGGGTATGGTTGGCGGACTGATGCGGCGCGCTTGGAGGCAGGCGTCGGTTGCGATGGCCGATCCGGAACGATTCGCCAGGAACCTTACTCAAATCACCCATCCGAAACTGTTTGAGGCCAAGCTTGTCGATATACTGCAGGCGGCTCCATTAAACATAAAGATAGACGAAGATGAACGGCGTCGCCCGGCACTGAACGTGCTGCAGCCGATCTTATCGCCGCAAAATATGACCGGCGGCCCCAACACGATCGTCACCGTGGCGGCTCAGGTCGCTGCACTCGGCATTCATGTTCGGATACTTACGACGAAGCAACGTCGAACCGAGGATCCGGCTTGGTTCTGGAGCCACATTCGACAGATAGTCGGTCAATCGGCGGACCTGTCTTCGCTGGAAATATCCCCTGCGCACGATGCCCTTCGTCCGGCGACGATCGGACGCAACGACATTTTTCTTGCGACGCACTGGACAACCGCGCAGCAGGTGAATGCCAAGCTCGACCAGATGCGTCACCAGTTCTTCTTTTACCTTATCCAGGATTATGAACCGGGTTTCTATCCCTGGTCGAGCAACCATGCGCTGGCCGCGGAGACCTATAGCATGAACTACATTCCCATCGTTAACGAGGAGCTTTTAGCCAATTATCTCATTACAAACCAGATCGGGAGGTTTTCCGAACCGTCATTTCGGAAAACCGTCCTGACCTTCGAACCGGCGATTGACCGCACTCTGTTTATGGTCAGGCCCCGTTCTTCACGACGCAAGAAGCGTGTTCTGGTGTACACACGACCTTCAAATTTTCGTAATATGCTTGGGGTGTGCATAATGGCGCTCCGCGCGATCGTCAAAACGGCGTCCTTCGATCTCAATAGTTGGGAGTTCGTCGGAATCGGGGGGCGAGGAAGTGTTCCCACGATCGAACTCGGGTCAAAGGCCTTGCTCACCCAGGCGCCTTGGCACAGCTACCAGTCGTACGCGCATTATTTATCAGATTTTGAGATTTTATTATGCTTGATGCTGTCGCCCCACACCAGCTACCCTGTACCGAGATGGCAGCGTGTGGAGGCTTGGTGATCACCAACACCTTTCAAGGAAAGACCGCCGTGGAGCTTCAGCGCATATCGTCGAACATCATCGCGGTCGAGCCGAATATTGCGGATGTAGCCAAGGGCATGATGCGCGCCATCAATCTGGTTGACGCTGGATTGCAGCCGCGTGGCGATATCAATGTCCCGATGAGTTGGAGTGAGTCGCTTTCCGGCGCGGTCCATGAAATCGCGAACACTCTTGCTCGTCTGTCGGAACCCCGATAGCCGCGGCAGTCAGACCCATCTTTTGAATGCACGACATTCGGATCTCGCTGATGGCGAACATACCTGAGTCGGTGAGCGTCATCATTCCGGCGTACAATTCTGACCGGTGTATCGAACGCGCGATTGAGAGCGCGCTTCGTCAAACCCTCCCGCCATTGGAGGTGCTGGTGGTGGACGATGGATCCACCGACGGCACGGCTGACGTCGTTGCGAGGTTGTCTTCGCCGGTTCGTCTCATACGAAAGCAGAATGGCGGACCGGCCTCCGCACGGAACCGGGGTTGCAGGCTCGCCAGCGGTCATTGGTTGGCACTTTTGGATGCCGATGACTGGTGGTATCCGACGAAGCTGGAGATGCAACTTGCATGTGTTGGCTCCGAGGACATCGGGCTCGTTCACTGCCCCGCCGACCACCAGACGGCAACGCCGCGAAGCGAGCTGACTTTTCACGATCTCTGGGAACGTAATTGCATCGTTAACTCATCGGTCCTCGTCCGTCGCGAAGCTTTTGAGGCATTGGGTGGCTTTGACGAGACCAGGGAGTTGATTTCCGTCGAGGACTATAATTTTTGGCTTCGCCTCTCTGCGTCGAACTATCGGATCGTGACATGCCCGCAACGCCTCGTTCACTACACGAGGGGGGGCGGGCTATCATCGGATTCAGATCGCTTTCTCGATGCGACACTTTTTAATATTGAGGTGTTGGAACGGAGTATGCACCTGCCAGCGCGGATGGTTGCTCGCAAGCGAAGCGAAATGTACCAACGATTCGGCAGGCGTGCGAGATACGAGCGCCGACTGGCGACATCACGTTCGTTGCTGTTAAAGTCTCTCCTGTTGTCACCATCGATCGGCAGCGCTGTCCAGTTTGGGATCTCCACTATTCCGTTGCGGATTTTGGATTGGCGACGGTATTGGCGCGATCACGCGGAAAGTGCTGAACACACTGGCCCCGCCTTGGAACGTCTAACTGACGCCGATTATCAAGTCCCAGGCGAGAACTTCGAAAACCGAAGGGAACAATCGCTATCCTGGACCCGCCGCGAGTGCTGCCTGATTGCAGCCAAGCGGATGATCGGCCACTTCTTGTCGCGCTAATAGATGCGGAAGAGGCATTCGATTGGACGCTGCCGTTCTCACGAGAGGAGACGAATGTAACGTCGATGCAATCACAGCACCTGGCGCACAGCATCTTCGAACGGTTCGACGTAATCCCAACCTATCTCGTGGACTATCCTATTGTTTCCCAGCATCGTGGATATGAGCCCCTGCGCGAGTTGCTCCAGGACCGCAAATGCCAGATCGGGGCCCAGCTCCATCCGTGGGTGACGCCGCCATTCATCGAACAGGTGTCGGTCGGAAACAGCTTTCCCGGCAACCTGCCGCTGGAACTGGAGTTCGCCAAGCTGCAAACACTGACCAGAAAGATCGAAGAGATTTTTGGAGTCGCTTCAAAAATCTATCGGGCCGGGCGCTTCGGCGCGGGACCCAACACCGGCAATATTCTGGCTCATCTTGGCTACGAGGCTGACAGCAGCGTCATGCCTTGCTGGGATTTCCGTTCCCAGGGCGGCCCCGACTACCGGGCGTTCTCGGCGCAACCTTACTGGATCGACCCGCAACGATCGATCCTGGAAATTCCCACCAGTGCGGGGTTCGTCGGTCGGCTTGCTGATCTCGGCGCGTCGATCCGACGGATGCAGTTCAGCGTGCCCGGCGAGATGTTGCGCGTCCCGTCGATCATGTCGCGTCTCAGGCTGCTGGAAAGAATCAAGCTCTCCCCGGAGGGCATTACCGTTGCCGAGGCCAAGCGCCTGGTGCGCCATATGCTCGCACACGGGCATCGGGTGTTCGTCCTCAGTTATCACAGCCCATCGTTGGTTCCCGGCAACACCCCTTATGTCCGTACGCAGAGGGATCTGCGCGAGTTCCTTGCCTGGCTCGAAGAATTCATGGACTTCTTCATCGGCGAAGTAGGCGGCCGACCGGCCAGTTGGCAGGAAGTCCGATCAGCGCTGAAAAACGCCACGCCATCCGCTGAATGTGCGCCGAGGACATCGACTCCAATGATGCAGTTGAACCGCTCGCTCCCATGAGTGTGCTTGTATCCGGCGGCAAGGCGATCTACGGCGCGCCGCTCGGCATTCTGATGCTGGAGGCGAAGTTCCCGCGCATTCCGGGCGACATGGGCAACGCCACGACCTGGCCGTTCCCGGTCCTGTATCGCGTGGTCCCCGGGGCCAGCCCCGAACGGGTGGTGTTGAACGGCGCCACCGGATTGCTGGAGAGCTTTCTCGATGCAGCGGCCGAACTGGTCAGCGCACGGCGCCGAGGCCATTACCACAAACTGCGGCTTCCTGTCGCTGTTCCAGCGTGAACTGGCCGCGCATGTGCGCGTCCCGGTGGCGACAAGTTCGCTGATGCAAGTGCCATGGGTGCAGGCTATGTTGCCACCGGGACAGCGCGTCGGCGTGATCACGGTGTCTGCTGTTGGCCTTACGCAACGTCATCTGGAGGCGGTTGGCGTGCCGCCCGACACACCGATCGTCGGCACCGAGAACGGCCGCGAATTCTTCCGCGTTCTGATCCGTGGCGAAAGCCAGGACCTGGACGTGGCGCTGGCGTCCGAAGACATTCTCAACGCCGCCCGGGAGCTGAAGCAGCGGTGTCCTGACCTCGGCGCCGTGGTCCTGGAATGCACCAATATGCCGCCTTACGCCGCCGCGCTGCGTCAGGAACTGGGTGTTCCAGTGTTCGATATCTATTCGCTGGTTTGCTGGCTGTACGCCGGATTGCGTCCGCGCGAATTCGAGCCGTGGTGGTCAGCCGGTCGGCGGCGATCAGGGAGCAGTGTACACGTCTGAAGCCGCCTTTCATCCGCCCCCAGCGCCGTTATCGCACCAGCTCCGGTAGCCAGCTGGCGACATCCCGACCAAGTCACCGCGTCGTGCCTTCCCCGGCCAGCGGGACCACCTTGCCGCCCTTGAACACGTTCCCCGACAGCTCCGCCGGAGTTGCCGTGACGTTGCGCACAAACGTCGTCGTAAATCCGGTGTCGTTGGTCAGCGTATTGTTCTTGAAGGTCAGCCCCTGGGACGGATAGCTGACCCCGCCTTCGCCCACCGTGATCGCGAAGCCGTGGTTCTCGGCGTGTGGCCCCTTCTCAATTCTGGTGCCCTCGACAACCACCGTGCCGCCGAGCGCAGCGTCGATCGCATAGCTCGAGGTCCCGTTGGGTCCGTCCTCGATATCGCTGTCGATAACCACCGTCTTCGCCGCGCGCGACCTGATGCCGTGGCCGGAATGCGTGTCGAAAATGCGCGTGTGCTCGACGTCGAGCAGGGCAACGCGATTGATGTAGATGGCGTGGGCGCAGTTCGCCGCGCATTTCCCGTTGCCGACGAAATCGCTGCCGATGATCTTGATCACCGCTGTAGGATTGGGATTCGACAGGATGCCGTCTTCATTGTCCAGAAACCGCACGTTCTCCACCGTGAGGTTGCCGCCCTGGGCGCGGAGCCCGGCGCCGTTCTGGTCCGGAACGCGCGCACGTTGCAGGGTCAGGTTGCGTACCGTGATGTTGTTGCCGTTGGTGATCAGCAGCCCCTTGCCGCGGCAGACCTTGTCGGTGATCACCACATTGGGCCCGGTACCCTCGATCGTCAGGTTGTTCTGCCGCACAACCGCGCAGTCAAAATATGTGCCAGGCTCGATTGCGATCGTATCGCCGTCGTGCGCGCGGGCGATCGCCTGGCTCGGCATCTTGAAGGGTTGATCGGCGCCGACCCGAAGCGTGTCCGCCGACGCGGCGCCGCACGATAAAAGAATTGCTGCCGCAACAGCCATCATACCGGCCATCATTGAGGTAACTCTGTACAGGATCATGGAATGATTGTAGCAGTCCGATGCGTGCTCACAAGCTGCCCAATCAATGACAATTGGATCAGAACCGCTGCGCCGAATAGGGTGTCGGATCGATCCCCGGCGGACGGCCGCCCACCAGATCGGCAACCAGACGCCCGGTCGCGGCGCCAGATGCCAGGCCGATATGGCCGTGACCATACGCATGCACGATGTCGGGACAGCCCGAGGCAGGCCCGATGCACGGCAGGCCGTCTGGCGTGGAAGGGCGGTGCCCCATCCACAGCTTGACCCGATCCGCCGGAAGGTCGCGCGGCAGTCCCGGCCACATGCGCAATGCGAAATCGCGCAGGATCTCGGCGCGTCGCCAGTTCGGCGCCGCTTCCAGCCCAGCCAACTCCACCTGTCCGGCGATTCGCAGCCCGTGCGCCATCATGGTGATCGACATCTTGCCGTCGCTCGGCATGATCGGATGACGCGGCGCCACCTCCGGGTGTTCGATCACCGCGTGGTAGCCGCGCTCGGTTTCAAGCGGAACCTGGTCGCCCGCCGCGGCGGCCAAGGCGCGGGACCGGGCACCGGCGGCGATCACCGCCTTGTCGCACGCGATATCGCCGGCATCGGTGCGCACCGCGCGCAGCCGCCGATCCTCGATCCGGAACCCAACAGCGCCGGCCCGTCGTAATTCGGCGCCGCGGTCCACCGCGGAGCCGATCAGCGCGCCGACATAGGCGCCGGGATTGAGGCAATGGCCACCTTCTTCGACGAACACGCCGAAGCTATAGCGGCGGTCGAGGCCCGGTTCGCGCTGGCGCAGATCGTTTTCATCCAGCTCGATCCAGCGCACGCCATTGTCCCGCCGCAGCCGCCAGCCCAGCGCGTCCGCCTCAAACGCCGCCCGGTCGGGAAACACATAAAGCAGCCCCTGGCGCTGGATCAGCTCGCCGACACCGGCTTCCTCGGCCAGCCGGCGATGACGTTCGGGCGCGTTCTCGACCAGCGGGCGCAGCGCCCGCGCGGTGGCGGCAAGACGTTGCTCGGTGGCGCCGGCGCGCAGGAAACGCCACAACCAGGGCAGCATCCGTGGCAGATAGCGCCAGCGAATGGTCAGCGGCCCGAGCGGGTCGGCAAGCCAGCCCGGCACATTGCGCCAGATGCCGGGGAATGACATCGGCACGACGGAGCTTGGGCTGAGCCAGCAGCCGTTGCCGTAACTGGCGGCTTGCTCGCCGCCCGGCTCGCCGGGTTCCAGGATGGTCACCCGGTGCCCGTCGCGCAGCAGTTCCGCCGCGCTCGCCGCACCGATGATGCCGGCGCCTATGACAACGACATGGCAAGGCATGCAGGAGGTTTCACCCGGTCAGAGATAGACGCCGCGTTCGAGGATTTCGAGCGTGTAGGCGTGATAGGACATGCCGAGTTCTTCGGCGCGCGCCAGTCGGCGCAGCGCAATTTCGCGCGGCGGGGTCTTCCAGGCGCGTTTATGGGCGCGCTTCCAGCACCAGCTTCGCCAGGAAAGCGCGCCGGGGTCTTCGTCGGGTTCGATCGGCGGGCCGCCGTTGTGGCCGATCGTTACGCCAAGCACCTCTCCGGCGAGCCGGCGAGGCGCGGATGCGGCGACCGGTGCTCGGTTGCGATAGTGCCTCACGCCGCCTTGGCGACCGCGCGCCGTGCCATGACCCCGACCAGATGGGCGCGGTACTCGGCGCTGGCGTGGATGTCGCTGTTCATGCCATTCGCCGGCGTGGTGATTTTTGCGATCGCGTCGGGCGAGAAGTTGGACGACAGCGCCTGCTCCATTTCCTTGTGGCGGAACACGCCGTTCTGTCCGGCGCCGGTGATGGCAAGCCGCACGCCGCCTGCCGTCTTGGCCACGAACACGCCGACGATCGGATAGCGCGACGCCGGGTTGCGGAATTTCTCATACGCCGAAGACTGCGGAATCGGGAACGTGACAGACGTGATCACCTCGCCCTGGTCCAGCGCGGTCGTGAACATGCCCTTGAAGAAATCGTCCGCCTTGATCTCCCGCTTGTTGGTCTTGATCGTGGCGTTCAGCGCCAATGCCGCCGCCGGGTAGCAGGCGGCCGGATCGTTGTTGGCCAGGCTGCCGCCGATGGTGCCGCGGTGGCGCACCTGCTCATCGCCGATCCAGGACGCAAGATCGGACAGTCCGCGGATCTTCGCCCGTATGTCCGCCGACTGCGCCACCGCCGCATGGGTGGTCATGGCACCGATCGTCACCGGCCCGGCGCCCACGGTGATGCCGACCATCCCCGCCTTGGCCAGATCGACAACCACGGACGGCTTGTTCAGCCGCTGCTTGAGCACCGGGATCAGCGTCATGCCCCCGGCCAGCGCCTTCGCCTCGGGATCGGCGGCGAGCACCTTTGCCGCTTCATCGACGCTGCCGGGCGTCTGATAGGCGAATTCATACATCGCTGGTGTCTCCTGTTGCCCGGTTATTCGGCTGCCATCTTGGGCTGCCCGGCCTGGATGATGGCCCAGATTTTCGGCGAGCGTGGCCGGCATCTCGATATGCCGCACGCCGTAATCGCGCAGCGCATCGACCACCGCGTTGATCACCGCCGGGGGGCTGCCGATCGCCCCCAGCTCGCCGCAGCCCTTCACGCCCAGCGGGTTGTGCGTGCAAAGCGTGACTTCGGTCGCCACGGTGATGTTGGGAATGTGATCGGCGCGCGGCACCGCGTAGTCCATCATCGAGCCGCTGAGCAGTTGGCCCTGGCTTGTCGTACACCGCGTTTTCCAGCAGCGCCTGGCCGATCCCCTGCGCCACGCCGCCCTGCACCTGGCCTTCGACGATCATCGGGTTGATCACCCGGCCCACGTCATCGACCGCGATGAACTTCACCACCTCGGCGACACCGGTATCCCGATCGATCTCGATTTCCGCGATGTGGCAGCCGGCCGGATAGGTGAAGTTCTTCGGATCGTAGAACGCGGTTTCCTCCAACCCCGGCTCCAGCTCCTCGATCGGGTAGTTGTGCGGCACGTAGGCGGCCAACGAAACGTCGGTCAGCGTCTTCGATCGGTCGGTTCCGGCGACCGAGAATTTTCCGTCCTTGAACTCGATATCCTCGACCGAGGCTTCCAGCAGATGGGCGGCGATCTTGCGGCCCTTGGCGACGATCTTGTCCATCGCCTTCACCATGGCGCTGCCGCCGACCGCCAGGCTTCGGCTGCCATAGGTGCCCATGCCGAACGGGATCTTGGCGGTGTCGCCGTGCACCACCTCGACCTGATCCATCGGCACGCCGAACTGTTCGTGCACGAGCTGGGCGAAGGTCGTTTCGTGCCCCTGGCCGTGGCTGTGCGAACCGGTGAACACCGTCACGCTGCCGGTCGGATGCACCCGGATATTGGCGCACTCATACAGCCCCGCACGCGCGCCGAGCGAGCCGACCACCGCTGACGGCGCGATGCCGCAGGCCTCGATATAGGTGGAAATCCCGATCCCGCGCAGCTTGCCGCGCGCGGCGGCGGACCGGCGGCGGGTTTCGAAGCCGGCGTAGTCGGCGGCCTTCAACGCGGCGTCCAGGGTCGCCTGGTAGTTGCCGCTGTCGTATTGCAGCGCCACCGGCGTCTGGTAGGGGAACGCATCGGCGGGGATGAAATTTCGCCGGCGCAGTTCCACGCGGTCGGCGCCGGTATCGTGCGCGATGACATCGACCAGCCGTTCCAGCAGGAACGTCGCCTCCGGCCGGCCGGCGCCGCGATAGGCATCGACCGGGACGGTGTTGGTGAACACCGCCTTCACCTCGCAGTAGATCGCCGGCGTCTTGTACACGCCGGCGAGCAGCGTGGCATACAGGTAGGTCGGGATGCAGGGTGCGAAAGTGGACAGATAGGCGCCCATGTTGGACAGCGTGTGCACGCGCAGCGCCAGGAAATTGCCCTGCGCGTCCAATGCCATCTCGGCGGTGCTGACATGGTCGCGGCCGTGCGCGTCCGACATGAAGCTTTCGCTGCGGTCGGCCGCCCATTTCACCGGCCGGCGAACCTTGCCGGCGGCCCAGGTGACGATCGCTTCTTCGGCGTAGTGATAGATCTTGGAGCCGAACCCGCCGCCCACGTCGGGCGCCACCACGCGCAGCCGGTTTTCCGGGATGTGCAGCACGAAGGCGCCCATCAGCAGCCGGATCACGTGCGGGTTCTGGCTGGTGGTGAACAGCGTGAAGTCGCCGGACGATGTGTCGAAATCGCCGATCGCGGCGCGCGGTTCCATGGCGTTCGGGATCAGCCGGTTGTTGGCGAGATCGAGCTTCACCACCTTGGCGGCACCTGCGAACGCCGCATCGACCGCGGCCTTGTCGCCGATGTGCCAATCGTAACAAAGGTTACCTGGCACGTCGTCGTGCACCAGGGCGGCGCCTGATGCCAGCGCGTCACGCAGCGTAGCGGCCGCCGGCAGGTCCTCCAGGTCGATCTCCAGCTTCTCGGCGGCGTCTTTGGCGGCCTGCTTCGTTTCGGCGATCACCACCGCGATCGGGTCGCCCACATGGCGCACCTTGCCGATCGCCAGCACCGGATGCGGCGGCTCGGCCATCGGCGAGCCGTCCTTGTTGTGGATCTGCCAGCCGCAGGGCAGCCCGCCGATATTCTCGGCCGCCAGGTCGGCGCCGGTGAACACCGCGACCACGCCCGGGGACGCCTGGGCGGCGGCGGTGTCGATGCGGCCGATGCGCGCGTGCGGCCGGTCGGACCGGCGTATCGCGGCGTAGAGCTGGCCGGGGCGGTTGATGTCGTCGGTGTAGTTGCCGCGTCCGCTGAGGAACCGCGCGTCTTCCTTGCGCCGGACGGATGCGCCGATGCCTTCGAAGCCCATGTCGCGTTCCCCCTTTTTGGTCGTTATTCCGCCGCGGCCTGCACCGGCTTGCCGTGCATCAGCGGCCAGGCGGCGGCGATCGCCTTGACGATGTTGTGGTAGCCCGTGCAGCGGCAGAGATTGCCTTCCAGGCCCTCGCGGATCTGGTGCTCGCTGAGGCCCTCCGGGTGGCTCTGCACCAGGTCGATGGCGCTGAGCACCATCCCCGGCGTGCAGAAGCCGCATTGCAGGGCATGGTGCTCACGGAACATCTCCTGCATCGGGTGCAGGGTGCCGTCCGGGCTGGCGACGCCCTCGATCGTCAGCACCTGGGCGCCGTCGGCCTGGACCGCGAGCATGGTGCAGGATTTGACCGATTCGCCATTAAGGTGGACCACACAGGCGCCGCACTGGCTGGTGTCGCAGCCGATGTGGGTGCCGGTGAGGCCGAGCTTTTCGCGCAGCAATTCGACCAGCAGGGTGCGGTTTTCCACCTCGACCGTGTGCTGCTTGCCGTTCACCGTCAGGGCTACCTGAGGCATTGCGTCCCCCTTTTTCTGGTCACGTGAGACCGATCCGCCCACGGGACCGGAGTATCCGCCAAGAATGGCCAGCCCCAGCGGACCTGGTCAAGGCACGTTGCTATCGGCCGGCGCGCGCTCGGACCCGGGCCGTTGCGGCCGAAGCCAGTGCCCGATGCCACGCAGCGGAGCGGTCACCCGCCAGGAGGTGCTGGTCAGCGTCTCCTGCAGGATCACGCTGTCCCGCCGCAATCGGCGATTGTCGTCGGTCAGGCGACCCACCTGGGAGCGCAGCCGCGGCAGCTCGTGTTCAAGGGCGGAGACGCAGTGGGCCGCTTGCGTCCCACGCAGTTCCGCGGCTTCGCGACGCAGACGCGCCACCGACAAGGCAGCCTGCGCTTCCGCGGTCGCGTGAAGCTGGCCGGAGAGCGCGGCCTCGAGCTCGGCGATCCTGGTCTGAAGCACCGTGATCCGCGCCTCGCGATCGGCCAGATTGTCGATGGCCGCCTGCTCGCGCGCGAGGACGTAATCATCGACGATACTGGGTGGCACGGTGAAGGCGTCCTGAAGCTCGGAGTGCTTTTCCTCGGCGACATAGAATCGATTGAGCCGATCGAAATACACGAACTTGTATCCGGCGGCGAGCAACGCGGGCTCCCAGGCTTCATGCGTCGGCTGGATACTGTTCGGAAACACTGCCTCAAGCAGCACGATCCAGGGCCGCCACCGGCTGAAATCGGCGCCTTGCAGCACCGCGGCCTCGGCGCCTTCCACGTCGATCTTCAGGAAGTGCACGGGTCCTCGGACATGCCGCTCGCAGATGTCGGCCAGGGTGGTGACGGGGACGCCGATTTCCCGGCAGCTATGGCCGGCGCGGCGGTGCACCTCCGCGATGTCGGCCTCCATGGTGGAGAAGCCGCTTTCGCCATCAATCAGGAACAGGCTTGCATGGCCGGCGGACGCGCCCACCAGCGCCGCCAGATTGATGTCCTCCGGCCGGGTAAGACATAACCGGCGGAACGTTTCAGGTGCCGGCTCCACGTTGATTCCACGCCAGCCGGCTTGATAGGATGCCCAGGTGACGGAGTCCTGGATCGGATCGCCGGCACCAAGATCGATGTAGAAACCGTGCGCGACCGAACTGAGCGCGCGACGGAGAACGACATCTTCAAGGTTCTGGGAGAACGAGACGAAACGCATGAGCGACGGTGCCATCCCCGCCGATTTGTGGCAACACCTGGACCGCTTTGCTTGCATGACCGGTTCCGCTACATCATTGCCTGTCGCGGCACTGCCCCGCAGGCCTGATCCGGAGCCTTGAATGAGAATCGCGTATCTGAACCCGTGGCAGGATCGTGCGGAGAACCAGTCCTTTTCAGCGCTTGCCGCGGTCGGTTCGAAGCTCGGCCACGAGGTGATCGATTGCCGTAATTGCGAAGACATCGAGCGGACGCGTCCGGATTTCGTGCTGTCGGTGACCCTCAACATCCCGAAATCCGCCGACTTTCCGTCGTACGTTCTGGTCCAGCAGCCGCCGGCAATGTTGCTGGAGCATCCGCGGCTGTTGCGCAATCTGCTGACCTATGACGGGTTCCTGACGGTTTCGGAAGGTCTGCAACGTTTCCTGGAGGATCTCTGTTTCGGCATCGGACGTCCGGAAAAGCCAGGCTTCTTCTGCCCGTCCGCAAAACTGCCCGATCTGGCCGCCGATCTCCCGACGATCATCGGTGCCAGCGGGCTTCGGATCGTTTGTTGCGAGATAGACCGCAACGGCCCGTCTGGGGACCTGTTCCGGGTGCTGGACGGCAACGATCCGATACGCATCCACGGTGCCGCAACACCATCGTCCTTCGCCGTCGGCCGTGACCTGATGAGCGATGGTGCGACCCCCCAGAAGGCATATGCCGCATGCGGGCTCGGGCTGGTCGGGCGGCCGGACCCCGATTCGGATGACGATGCGGTCCCGTACCCGGTTCTTGAGATCGCCGCCGTCGGCGCGGTCGCCATCTGCCCCGACATTCCGGGCGTCAAGAAGTGGTTCGGCGACAGCGTGCTGTATTATGCGACTGACCTGTCGGCCAGTGAGAGCGCCCGGGAGATCCTCCGACAATATCGTTTCTGTCGTGCCAATCCGGCGATTGCGCGCGACATGGGCGAACGGGCTCGCGCGATCTTCCAGGAGCATTTCACCGCGGAACGCATGCTGGCCAACCTGATCGCGTATCACCAGGACAAGCAGCGCGACGGCGCCCGGCGTCTTGGGCACCTGAAGTCGGCCGGAGAGCCGCGAATCTCGGTGGTGATCCGATGCGGCGGGCGCTCGAACCAGATGCTGCGCACGGCGGTGGAGTCCGTCCGGCGGCAAAACTTCGGCCGGTTTACCGTGATCTTCTCGAAATATAAGGATATCGACCTTCGCGAGATGATTGCCGATTGCTCTGGCGCCATCGAGCAGTTCAAGGAGGTGTTCACCCCGAACGGCGGCCGCTCGGCGACAATGTCGGCCGGACTGGCCGCGGTGGAAACCGAGTATTTTGCGGTGCTGGATGACGATGATTCATGGATGAGCGATCATTTTGAATGGTTGTTTCATGCCGCGCGCCAAACCGATCCTGGGTTCGACGCGGCGTTCTCGGGGGTGATCTGCAACAGCGAACAGGCCGCATTGATCGATGGCGGCCTCCGCTGGCACCGGAACGTCTATCTATTCGGATTTCGCAGTGAGATCCACAACATATACGACATCACACAGGATATCGGCACCAACAGTTTCGTCGCCAAAAGCGAACTGCTGAACAACGGATTCACCACGCTGCCGGAGATGGACACCGCGGAGGACTCGCTGCTTGCCGCCTTCATTGCCAGACGCAGGCGACCCGTCTTCAGCTACAAGGCAACGGCCTTTCTGCTGCGTGGCTTCGTCGAACAGAGTGAGTGGGAACGAAGTCCGTCGCGCCGGACAGATTTCATGACAGTCGGGTTGCGTGCATCGTTCCTGTTCGGGCCTGCCTGGATCAACACGGGTTCCGTGCAATCGCTTCTGGGGGTGTGGCAGGCGCTGTCCACCATAACGAAGGAAGCGCGGCAGCCAGGCCCATCGCTGCGTGACGTGCTGGGCGAACCGTTGCATTCGGCCGATTTCGAGGAAGGCTGGGAATTGCTGGATCGCATGACGATCGGAAAGGCGGGCCTCCGGTCGGCGAATGCCATAACGACCCGGCGGCATCGGGCGGGGCACGTCTGTTATGGCCCCTACATCTGCCTGGTCGCCGGCCGCTATCGCGTGGATTTCGATTTGGCACCGCCCACCGGGCGTGATCGGCCTGATTTCGATCGAACGATCGGCGGTGTGGACGTTGTCGCTATCAAGGCCGGCTGGGAGGGCGGGACGACCCGCTTCGCCCTCAATGATCGCCGCGTCTCGGTCAGTTTCGACGTAGTCCCCGTTCTTGCCAACCAGCAGATCGAATTCAGGGTCGCCAGCTTCGGCGTTGCGGCGTTCGAAATCCGCTCGATCCGCCTCTGGCAGCTTGATTGAGCGGGCCTCGCGTGAACCATCAGCCAGCAGGACGGAGCCTGGCGTGAAGATTGCCTATTTGAATCCCTGGAGCGATTCCGCAGAGAATCAATCCTATCATTCCTTGCGCGCGGCAGCCGTGAAGCTTGGCATCGAGCTGGTCGATTGCCGCGTCGGGGAGGATGTAGAGGCAGCAAATCCTGAGTTTGTCATCTCGGTCGCCAGCTCGATCCCCAAGGTTGCAGACGTCACCACCTACCTTACCGTGCATGAGCCGAAGCGACGGTTCCTGGACAGCGCCTTTTATTTCAGCAATCTGCTGACCTACGACGGATACCTGACGATCTCCGATAATCTGCGAATTTTCGTTCGCGACGTTTGCTTTGGCGCGGGCCGAACGGAGGCCCCGGGCTTTTACTACAACGCACCCCAGCTTTCACCGTTTGCGACCGATGTTCCGGCACTTGTGCGGGATGACCGGCTGCGGCTGGCCTATTTCGGCACCAACTGGGACCATCGCCTGCCGGCGCTGTTCAGACGGCTGGACCATAGCGGGCTGCTGCGGATCCACGGCCCCACCCTGGCCTGGGCCAAAGACGGATATCGCAGCTATGCGGGGCCGCTCCCGTTCGACGGCGAGGCGCCGCAGCGAGCGTATGCCGAATGCGGGTTGGGCCTCGTGCTGCTGTCGGCCGATCACCTGCGGGAAGGCGTCATTTCCAATCGAATTTTCGAGATCTCCAGCGTCGGGGCTTTGCCGATCTGCCCATCCATCCCGTGGATCCGGAAATGGTTCGGCGACACAGTCCTGTATTTCGACGCCCACGCGACCGCTGGAACCCTGGCGCGGCAAATCCTCCAGCAGGTCGGTTTCGCCAAAGCCAATCCGGGCCTCGTGCAGGAGATGGCGCTGGCAGCTCGTGCCATCTTCGAATCGCATTTCGCCGCCGAGCGGCTGCTCGAGAACGTGGTGGCGTACCACCAGGACAAGCAGCGTACGCGCCACCGGCAGCTAGACCGCCTGCGCACCGATCAGCCGGAGATCTCGGTCATCGTGCGCTGCGGCGGACGACCGGTGGAGATGGTCCGCATCGCGGTCGATTCGAATTCGTCGGCAGACGCTCGGCCGGTTTACTGTTATATTTGCGAAATATCGCGATATCGATCTCGGCAGCCTGGTCGCCGAGCTATCCGGCGCAATCGTCGCGTTTACCGAAATCTCCGTCCCCGGCGGCAATCGCGGCGCGACGCTTTCGGCCGGGCTTCGGGCGATCGGCAGCGAGTATTTCGCGATCCTGGACGATGACGATTTCTGGCTGCAGGATCATGTCGAGGGCCTGTTCGCCGCGGCCCGGATCGCCGATCCGGATTTCGACATGGCGTTTTCCGGGGTCATCTGCAAAACCGAGGAAATGGTCAGGATCGAGCGGGGGCTCGAGTGGGACCGCAACATCCGCACCTTTGGCTTCCGCGAGCAGGTCTGCTCGATCAACGACATAACCAGGGACATCGGGACCAACAGCTTCGTCGCCCGTACGGCGGTGCTGGGAGACGGGCTGGGGGAATTGCCGGACATGGATTCGGCTGAAGATTCGCTGATCGTGGCGATCGCGGCGCGCCGCAAACGCCCGGTCTTCAGCTATCGTGCCACCGCCGTGCTGTTGCGTGGCTTCGTCGAACAGAGCGGCTGGGAGCTGTTGGCGAACCGACGCGACGATCTGCTCACCAGCCAGCTTCGCAGTGGCATGCTGCTCGCCCCGACCTGGATCGGCTCGAGCTCGATCAACTCGGTCCTGCGCTCCTGGCGCGACCTGCCGGCATCGCCGAAGGATCGGTCTACGGAAGATCATGAAGCCTTCATCGCCCTCGGTGAGCCCATGCTATCGGACGAGTTGCATGAAGGCTGGGACCTGACCGAAAGGATGCAGGCGGGCCGGGCTGGCCGGAAGCTTCCAGCTGGGGGCTTCGCCGCACACCGCTTCGCCAAGGGACATGTCTGCTACGGACCCTACGTTGGCCTGCCCGCCGGCAACTACCGGGTCGAGATTGCGATCGGTCCGCTGACCGGTGTCGTTGGCGCGCTTCAGCGTGTCCTGCCGGTCTGGGCCGGTGCCCTGGATGTGGTTTCGGTCGAAGCGAGCTGGGAAGGCGCCGCCAGGCGCTTCAGGCTGTCCGACCGCAAGGTTTCAGCCGAGTTCGTGATATCGGACGAGCTGCGAGGCCGGGACATCGAGTTTCGCATCGCTTCCTATGGGACCGCGGCATTCGCCATCCGATCGGTGGTTCTCTGGCATCTGGGGCAGCAGCTTGAAGCGCCCCATCCGGTATCGGCGCCTGTATCCGCCCATCACGGCGCTGATCCGTCCAGGGCCGCAGCTCTCTAGGAACCCATCATGCAAACGCCCGCCACGACCGAGACTGTCGCCGAGTATTGGAACCGCCGGCCCTGCAACATCCGGCACTCTGCACAAGAGGTCGGATCACGCGAGTATTTCGATGAGGTAGAGCAACGCAAGTATTTTGTGGAACCGCATATACCCGGCTTCGCCCAGTTCGACCGTTGGCGTGGCAAACGCGTGCTGGAGATCGGCTGCGGCATCGGCACCGACGCGATCAACTTCGCCCGAGCGGGAGCCGATTACACCGGTGTCGAACTGTCGGAGGTCAGTCTGGCGCTCACCCGTCGCCGGTTCGAGGTCTATGGCCTGGGCGCGCGCCTGATTCAGTGCAACGCCGAGCAGCTATCCCGGTACATGGAGCCGGCGAGTTTCGATCTCGTTTACTCCTTCGGTGTGATCCATCACACGCCGAATCCGGACCGTGTCCTCCATGAAGCTGCGTGTGGTGGCGCGTCCCGGCGGAGACTTTCGCCTGATGCTCTACGCCAGCAACTCGTGGAAGCACGCGATGATCGAAGCCGGCCTTGATCAGCCCGAGGCGCAGTCCGGTTGTCCGATCGCATTCACATACACGCGCCAGCAGGTTGCCGACATGCTGCGCGCCGCCTCGTTCAATCCCGTGTCGATCGAGCAGGACCACATCTTCCCGTTCGTAGTGGAAAAATACGTCCGCTACGAATACGAGCTGCAGCCGTGGTTCGCCGCGATGCCGAAACCCATGTTCCAGGCGCTGGAACGGCAGTTCGGCTGGCATCTGCTGATTTCTGCAACACGGCGATAACGCTGCCGGCGCGGCTCATTTAGGAAAGAACGCGCGCACGTCTTTTTCGAAGCGCGCAATGTAATCCCGGTAGCTGATGGATGCACCGTCCAGCAGTGGGGTCAGCACATCCAGGACAGCCTCCGGGTCAACCCGCGGTGTCAGATCGGCGCGGTTGGCGAGAATGAGCCTGGCGGCGCAATCTGGCGAACCGAACAGTTCGGCGAGGGCGGCCTGCTTCAGCACCGCCGCCGCTCGTTTGGCTTCATCGCCAACAGACTTCGTGGCCTCGGAACTCACGTAGATGGCATCCCCAATACAAGGAAATCCGGCGACGGTTTCCCCCAAACCGTGAAAGCGGAACGGCAGCGGCAACTGCCGCAAGGCATAGCGCCAAACGTCGATATTGATAAGGTCCATGCCACATCGCCGCAGAAACCGATCAGTTGTGTGAAACGTGTTGTCCCACTCGTTCGCTCCGCCGCAGAAGTTCACCTCGATCGCAACCACCCCGACGGCGCGGTTCGACAGCAACCGCTCGCAGGAATGCAGGACCTCGATGTCGGCGCCATCGGTGTCGATCTTCAGGAAGTCGATATAGTCGATCGACTCGCCGGCAGCGAATTCGTCGATGTGGATCTTCTGCTCCAGGCTGGCCATTTGGCCGGCGGGCCAGTCGTTGCGCGCGATGTCGGTGGGCATTTGCATCTGCAAGCCCCAGGCGGCAGTGCTTTCTGTCCAGCTCAGGAAGTACGGATGCGGCAGCGGGTCAGGTCGGCGCGTAAAGAACGGGTGTGATGCGGCCACCCCGACAAAACCGGGATAGTAGCGCACATGCGGCCGCGTCTCCGCTCGATTCAGCCGCTCACATTCCAGCAGAGCGGGATCGAAACCGAACGCCCGGATATCTACTCCAAAGCGCGAGAACACAGAATGTATCCCGCCGCTGCATCCGATATCGAACATAACCAACGGGTTCTGTCGGACAACATCAATCCCCATCACGAACTCGGGCAATCTCGCTTGATGATTTATGGTCTTTTCCATCCATCAAATCCCTTTGACGCACCCGGTCAACGTCGGGCCGGTGGGTTCATCTCGTCGATTGGCTTGAACACCGCAACGGAGTGGACCTCGACCCGGGCCTCCCCGCCGGTTTCCCAATTATGGACCACCAGCCGCCCGACATCACCGGTTTCCTGCACCGGAATGTGGAACTCGGTGCGGCGACCGACGGCGGCAAAGGAACGGCGATAAACGAATTCGGTCTCCGCCGCATTGAGAAGTCCGATGCCGATCTCGCCTTTCAGTATCTCGAACTCCACCACGATCAGGAATTCGCCCGCACCGTCAGGCCACGCCGGCAGGGCAAGCTGCGCCCCATAGTCCCATGGGTTCGCCGGTACCTCGATCAGGGCGTGGCCTTCCGGTGGGTCCAAAGCCTTCGACTTGCCCGAAAACCCGCTGCGCTCAGCGACAAATCCCGTCCCAAACAGCACCCGCTCGGACTCACTGGCCATCGACAGGACAGACGCCGGCGCTCGCACGATGAAGCGAGCGCCGGCGAACTGCGAGTTAGCGTTGTTCTGCGCCTCGATCTGGAGTTGCGCCCGTTTCGTCCACAGCTCCGAAATACGGCGCCATGTGCCGGTGCGGTGCGCGGACTCCGTGCCCCGACCGAACAGCCGCGTTGCCGTGCGGATTATCTCGTCAACCCGGGCCACGTCACCTTCGGTATCCGGGCGACGTTCGCGCGTCCCATCATGCACAGCGGTCACCTGGAACGAGCAGGTTGCCTCCGCGCGGTTCAGCAACGACAGGATAAGATACTTGTCCTCGGCGAACGACATCTCGGGATCGATCAGCAATTCCGGATCCAGCAGGTCACGGGATATCAGACACCCGCCCGTAACCAGCGATTCGGCAAGCTCCATGCCGCCAGGGCCATCCGGGACTGCAAGTCCATACAGCTTTCGAGTCTCCGGAACACCGTGGTCGATCAACCACGGTGTGGTGGACTTGATGATGCTGCCCGAGTAGCCAAAGAATCCACGCGGCAGCAGACCCGGAACACAGCGTTAACATTCTCTCAAAGTGGTCGCTGAAAAGATAATCGGTCTCATCGAGGACACAGATATAGTCTCCGCTCGCCGCCCGAAGCCCTGCCCACAGAAGGTTGCTTCGGCTGTCGCCGGCGACCTCGATCACTCTGGTCCCGACCACGCGCGGGCTTTCGATCGAGCTCAATTCGATCGGATCGATGGGCCGCCGGCTCACGAATACCAATTCGAAACGCCCGACACTCTGACCCAGGACACTCTGCACGGCTCGGCACATCAGGCTGGGTGACCGCCCAAGGAACCGGATGATCACCGAGATAACCGGGGTACCGGCCGTGCTGCATTCGGGTGATTGCCGAGCGGCGGTCCTGCTGCATCTGCTCGTGATATGCTATTGCATTGCCCAGCAGCACTTCCGCCGAAAATTTCGCCTCGAAAATGCGCCGGGCTTGGTCCGCTTTGGCGATCGCCTCGCGTGGATTGGCGTAAATATGCGACAGGCAGCCCAGTATCTGCGGCGGCAAGAAGGTCGTCACGCAGATGCTGATCGATATAATAGACCGAGTCGCCGAAATGCTTCCTGATCCATGGCGTATCGCAGCAGATCGCCACCGCACCAACCGAGGTCGTCTCGAAGATACGGTTCGAAATCACGTCCTCGGCCAGATGCCCTTCGGACAGGATGCAAAGCCCGACACCATTCTCGCGATAGGATTGCTGCACCGATTCGCCGTCGAAAGGCACGCAGCCGCCATAGGCGCTCTGGTCGATGTGCGCCCACGCCGTCTCGGGGCCGAATATCCGGGCGGCCCCCGATTTGCTCAATCGCTTGAATAGCCCATGCCGCCGCCGATCCCAGTTGGTTCCGAAGTAGGTGACGCGAAGGGCCTTGCGACGGATAAGGTCTGCCAGATCAGCGGAGACCGCCTGCGATTGGCAGGAATTGTAATAGAAGCCAAATCCGACATCGCGGCGAACCGCAAACAATAGGTCCGCCATGAATGTCTGAATTGAATCAGAGATCGTGAGATAGCCATCATAGGTAAGAACATTGTCGAAATATGTCCGAAAGCTCAGATACGCATCGCGTGGCTGGTGCAAGACGGAATAGGTCGGGACATCATTCAGCTTGGGTTGTGACGCCGAGGCAGCGAGCACAAAATCAACACCAGCCGCCTCGACCTCAATGCTGTTGGCGCAATGAACGACAGTATGTCCAATTCGCTGCCCGGCAATGGCCAGCGACTGGAACGCCTGATTTTCCGCGGAATCGCGCCATGCGTGCAGGTAACCAATTCTCATTCGAGCATGAATCCTTGCCGCTCCTGAAGAAGCACTGCGTCCGGTGCCAGACGCAATCGCGCAAATGCTAGTCCGATCACCCCGCGCTTACGCCGGCGATGCGGCCTGTGCCAATCGCCTGGAGGCGTTACCCGCCCCAGCCTCCAGATGACACGCCGAAACATGCCCCGCCCCGATATCCCGCAACAACGGCTCCTCCGTCAAGCAGCGGTCGAACACGAACGGACACCGCGTATGAAACCGGCACCCTGAGGGCGGATTGATCGGGCTCGGCACGTCCCCGGTCAGGATGATCCGGTGCCGCTTGGCGTCCGGGTCCGGCACCGGCACCGCCGACAGCAGCGCCCGCGTATAAGGGTGATGCGCCGCGGCGAACAGCGTCGCCCGGTCCGCCAGCTCCACGATCTTGCCCAGATACATCACCGCCACCCGGTGCGTCAGGTGCTCGACGATCGCCAGATCGTGGCTGATGAACAGCAGTGTCAGCCCCAGCTCGTCCTGCAGTTCCGCCAGCAGGTTGACGATCTGCGCCTTCACCGAAACATCCAGCGCCGAGACCGCCTCGTCGCAGATGATCAGGTCCGCCCCCGGCGCCAGCGCCCGGGCGATGCCGACGCGCTGCCGCTGTCCGCCGGAGAACTCGTGCGGGTAGCGCGAGATCGCATCCCGCGGCAGCCGCACCTTGTCCATCAGCGTGGCGATCCGCGCTTGCAGCTCCGCCCCGCGCGCCAGGCCGAAATTGGTGATCGGCTCGGCCAGGATGTCGCGTACGGTCATGCGCGGGTTCAGGCTGCTGAACGGGTCCTGGAACACCACCTGGATGCGTCGGCGCAACGGCCGCAACTGCGCGGCCGGCAAATTGTCGATGCGCTGGCCGTCCAGCCGCACCTCGCCGGCGGTGGGCGCGATCAGTCGCAGGATGGCGCGGCCGACGGTGGATTTGCCGCATCCGGATTCGCCCACCAGCGACAGCGTCTCGCCGCGGCTGATGTTGAA
Source organism: uncultured Pseudomonadota bacterium (assembly GCA_963764525.1). GTDB lineage: Bacteria > Pseudomonadota > Alphaproteobacteria > Acetobacterales > Acetobacteraceae > DATDIC01. The sequence goes on from CAVXTC010000043.1 coordinate 46,012, forward strand.
GCTGACGCCATCCACCGCCAGCACCTTGGCGGTCACCGTCCCCAGCACCCCCCCATAGATCGGGAAGTGCTTCTTCAGTCCGTCCACTTCCAGCAACGGGGTCATGCTGGCTCTTCCCCCTCCTGGGGAGGGGACGGGGGAGGGGCTCCGACCGGGCTGCCCGGCTCGACCCCTCGCCTAACCCCTCCCAAGGGGAGGGGGTGTGCGTGCCGGCTCGCATCATGCCGCCACCAACTGGCCGGCGTAGTGGCATGCGGCCTGGTGGCCGGGTGCTTTCGCCTCGATCGCCGGCGCGGTTCGTCGGCACAGTTCGGTCGCGAACGCACAGCGGCCGGCGAACGCGCAGCCGATGATCGGCTCGCGCAGGCTCGGCACCAGGCCGGGGATTTCCGTCAGCCGCGCCCGTCCGTGCGCCGCCAGCGACGAGCCCAGCTTCGGCACCGCGCCGAGCAATCCCTGCGTGTAGGGGTGCATCGGGCGGGCGAAGATGTCGCGCACCGGCGCTTCTTCAACCTTGCGCCCGGCATACATCACCACAACCCGCTCGGCCATTTCCGCCACCACGCCGAGGTCATGCGTGATCAGCATGATCGCCGAGCCAAGCCGCCGCTTCAGGTCGCGCATCAGGTCCAGGATCTGCGCCTGGATCGTCACGTCCAGCGCGGTGGTCGGCTCGTCGGCGATCAGCAGCTTGGGATTGCAGGCCAGCGCCATCGCAATCATCACCCGCTGGCGCATCCCGCCGGAAAGCTGGTGCGGGTATTCGCGGACGCGGCGCACCGGCTCGGGGATGCCGACCAGCACCAGCATCTCGATCACCTTCGCCTCCGCCGCGCGCGCGTCCAGCCCCTGGTGCAGCCGCAGCGTCTCGCCGATCTGCCGCCCCACGGTCAGCACCGGGTTCAGGCTGGTCATCGGCTCCTGGAAGATCATCGAGATCTCGTTGCCGCGGATCTGGCGCATCTCGGCTTCCGACAGCGTCAGCAGATTGCGGCCCTGAAAGCCGACGGAACCGACGATCCTGCCGGGCGGCTCGGGGATCAGCCGCAGGATGGACATGGCGGTGACCGACTTGCCGCAGCCGGATTCGCCGACGATGCCGACGGTTTCGCCGGCATCGACGCCGAAGGACAGGCCCTCGACCGCGCGCACCACGCCATCCGGCGTGCCGAAATGTGTTTGCAGGTCGCGGACCTCAAGCAGTTTCATTACACGCGTTTCGCCAGCCGAGGATCGAGTGCGTCGCGCAGTCCGTCGCCGACCAGGTTGACCGATAATACCGTTACAGACAGAAAAATCGCCGGAAAGAACACGATGAAGGGCTTGATCTGCCAGAGCGCGCGGCCTTCGGCCATGATGTTGCCCCAGCTCGGGATGGTGGGCGGCGTGCCGGCGCCGATGAACGACAGGATCGCCTCGTTGATCATCGCTCCGGCACAGATCACGGTCGCCTGCACCATCAGCACGGCCAGCGTGTTGGGCAGGATGTGGCGCAGGATGATGCGCGGCAGCCTGGTGCCGGCGGCGATCGCGCCCTCGACGAACGGTTGCTCCCGCAAGGACAATACCAGCCCCCGGATCAGCCGGGCGACGCGCGGAAATTCCGGCACCGCGAGCGCGATGATGACGTTCTGCACCGAAGCGCGGGTCAGCGCCATCAGCGCGATCGCCAGCAGGATCGGCGGGATCGACATCAGCCCGTCCATCACCCGCATGATGACCGAATCGAGCGCCCGGCTGAACCCGGCAATCGCGCCGATCACGGTGCCGACGACCGAGCCGATCACCGCCACCGAAAACCCCACCAGCAGCGAGATCCGCGCGCCGTACAACACGCGCGAATAGATGTCTCGCCCCAGCATGTCGGTGCCCATCCAGTATTGCATGGACGGGTCGCGGATGCGCTTTGCCGGGGCGATGGCGGTGGGGTCGGTGGTGCCGAGCCAGGGCGCGAAGATCGCGATGAACAGCATGATCCCCAGCAGAAATCCGCCGACCGCGATGGTGGGGTGGCGCCGGATGAAGGTGCGGACCCGCCCGCGCCGCCGGATCGGCGGCAGCACCTCCGGCAGGGGGGCGGAACCAGGGGAAAGGCCGGTGGGAAAGGTGGTGCTCAATACCGGATCCTCGGGTCGAACAGGGTGTAGAGCAGATCGACGACCAGATTAACGATCACATAGGCGAAGCTGAACATCAGCACGACGCCCTGGATCACCGGATAGTCACGCTGCAAAATGGCATCCGTGGTCAGCCGGCCGAGGCCGGGGATGGCGAACACCGTCTCGGTCACCACTGCGCCGCCGATCAGCAGCGCAACCCCGAGGCCGACCACCGTGACGATCGGCACCGCCGCGTTCTTCAGCGCGTGCACATACAGGATGCCGGACTGGCCGACGCCCTTGGCGCGCGCGGTGCGCACGTAGTCCTGACTGAGCACCTCCAGCATGGTCGCCCGGGTGATGCGGGCGATCAGCGCGATGTAGATCAGCCCCAGCGCCACCGCCGGCAGGATCAGCGTGCGCAGGAACGGCCAGAACCCGCGGCTGATCGGCACGAAGCCCTGCACCGGCAGCCAGCCCAGCTTCAGCGCGAAGATATACGCCAGCAGGTAGCCGACCACGAAAACCGGGGTCGAAAAGCCGAACACCGCCACCACCATGACCACGCGGTCGATCCACGACCCCTGCTTCCAGGCCGCCAGCACGCCGATCGGGATGGCGACCAGCAGCGACAGCACCACGGTCAGCAGCATCAGCGACAGCGTCGGCTCCAGCCGCTGGCTGATCATGTGGCTGACCGGCAGGTTGGTGAAGATCGAGGTGCCGAGGTCGCCGTGCAGGATGCGCCACAGCCACTCGCCGAAGCGCACCAGGAACGGCCGGTCAAGGCCCAACGAGGCGCGGATGCGATCGATATCCGCCGGCGTCGCCTGGTCACCGGCGATGATCGCCGCCGGATCGCCGGGGGCGAGATAAAGCAGGCTGAACACGAAAAAGGCGACGAACAGCATCACCGGAATGGTGGAAAGGATGCGACGGGCCGCGTAAGCCAGCATGGGCTTGGATGTCCTGGATCAGCTCTTGGTCACGCCCCACACCACCGGGAAGGGGGCTTCCGTGGTTTCTTGTCGCCGGCCGCCCCAGACCGGATCGTCTCCCGGACCGGGTGTATCGTCTCCCCCATGTCTCTCCCGTGCAAGCATCGTGCAAGCGGGAGTCCAGAGCGGACACGCGGTCTGTTCTCGGGACAGACAGTATCAGTTGCGGGAGCGCTCGAGGATTGTGGCCGCAGCCGCCACACGGGGAGTGCTCTCGGTGGAGCAACTCGGTGAGCATCAAATTTGTAGGCGCAATGGGCGTGGGGTGTCATGGACGACAACCGTGAAGGCATCGGCGGTGACCCTGGGGCGCGCGTCGCTGTTTCATGATAAGCCACCGGTCGAGATCCACTGTCCGCTGCGAGCCAATGAGCCAGCCCCTGCCGAACAGCATCAGCATCGCGGATGTCGCTGATGAGGTCGTCACCATCGAAACCTGCGTACCGCTACGCGCGCGGTTCGCCGACGCCATTCGGCGGGATCGCCGGTTGATTCCGTTCCTCGACTGGGAAACGTCGGCTGCCACGCTGCGGGTTTACCGGCTGCGCGATGTGGTGCTCGATCGGTCGCTGATGGTCCTGCTGAAGGACGGAAAGATCATCGCCGAAACGAACTACCTGCAGCCGGAGGCCGCCATGGCGGCTGCGCGGGTTTTCGCGAACCGCCTCGTCCGGTTGGATGTCGGCCACATCATGGCAACCTGTTTCGATCACTGGGATGCCAACTACTATCACTGGATAGCGCATACCCTGCCGACCTTGCAGGCCATCCTGCAACGCCATCCGACCGGCGATATCCGGCTGCTGCTGCCGAAGCTGCACCCGTGGCAGCGGAGATCGCTCGATCTGATGGGGGTGTCCGACCTGCCCTCGGTCATAACTGAACCCGGGGTCCAATATCTGCTGCCATCGGTAGAGTATTACGACTACGTGGCGGGACGCGCGGATTTTGCCGTGTCTGCGTTGTCGCAGGCAGCCTATGCCCAAATCAGCACCGGCGCACAGAGTGCCTCGCTCCGGCATCGCCGGATCTACATTGACCGCAGCGGCCCAACCAACCGACGCCTGCCCAACGAGGCGGCCCTGCTGGCCCGGTTAACGCCGCGCGGTTTCCACACTGTTCGTCCCGAACAGCTTGATCTCGACCAACAGATCTCGCTGTTCAATGGCGCCGGCATGGTGGTCGGGCAGCTTGGTGCCGGACTTGCCAACATCGCCTTCTGCAAACCCGGGACCGTCGTGTATGAACTGGTCCCGGAGCATCATCGGAATCCGTGCTTCCTGGCCATGGCGCTGCAGGGCGGGCTTGAGTATTGGGGTGATATGCTCCCGACCGGGGTCGTCGGCGGCGATCATACCAGCGCCTGGGCCGCCGATCTCGATATCGACCACGTGCTGCGCAGGATCGACGAGCTTGAAACCCTGGTTCCCGCTGAGCGGCGCTGACAGGACATAGGCACCGCGGACAGCAGCATTCCGCCGCGCGCCGGTGCCAGAACGCGCGGCGCCTGTCAGCCGGCGTTCTGCGTCGATTATCGGCCAGGCAACATCAGGTCGAGAAAGTCTTGATTGAACCTGGGGAGGTGATGTTGTCGAAGGTGATCTTCGTGCTGTCCGACAGGGCGATCGTGGTGGCTCCGCCACTGACCGTGGCACTGGCCAGGGCATTCGCGCCGGCGGCACTGCCATATCCGGAAAGGAACAAAAGATCGTTCGAGTTGAAGTCAGTAATGACGTCTATGCCCCCCGCAAACCCGTTAGTGAAGATGAACTGATCGTTGCCGCCCCCACCGGTCAGTGTGTTGAGGCCGGTTCCCGCCAGAAGCGCGTCATTGCCCAATCCGCCGGCCAGCGAATCGGTGCCCGTGCCGCCGAAAAGCGTGTTTGGGGAGGTGGAGCCGGCCGCGCTGAAACTCTCATTGCCGGGGCCGGCAGAATACAGCGCGCCACCGGCGGTACCGAAGAAGTTGATGGAAGACCCGGCGGCGCCGAACAGCGTGCTGGGGCTCGCGCCGCCGACAATGGTGGTCGAATTGCCCGATCCGCTGGCGAACTCCAGCCCGGAGCCGTTGTTGAAGATCGTCTCTTGCGAGAGGGCACCGCCGAACACCGTCTCCTGTCCCGTGGTACCGATGATCGTGCTGCTGGACGAGTCGTTGCCGATGAACAGCGAGGAGGACGAACCAAGGAAATAGACGCCCGATTGGGCACCGAAAATTGTCTCCGACCCGGCACCGCCTGCCACCGTCGCATTGGTCGCGCTGTTGCCGAACACTTCCAGGCTATTGGGGCCACCCAGGATGATCGGGTCACTGCCAAAGGTTGCGACCGTGGCACTGCCCTGTCCGGTGACGATCGTGTCGTGCCCATTCGACATCGCCACATTCGTGCCGCCGCTGGCATCCAGGAATATCAGGTTGTTCCCCGTGCCGCTTGTCACGGTGCCGCTGCCATTGGCGTAGAACGTGTCGTTGCCGTTCCCGGCGGCTACGTTGTAGGTCGATCCGAGGTTCAGGCCGAACAGGTCGTTGCCGTCTCCGGCGGTGATCGTGTCGGTTCCGGCACCCGCCGCGTTGAATACGGTAAGATTGCCGTCGCCGCCGATGAAGTTCTGCGCCCCGAACACCGTAAAGGACCCAATCGCACCCGCGGTGCTGTCCGCCACGAAAGTGTAGCCGGCTGGCGTGAACACCGTCCCGCCGGCAGTCGAAACTGCCAGTTCATTCGTGAAGCCGGTAACCGACGGCGTCGTGGTGGTACCAGCGACGTTCAGAGTCCCGCCAATCGACGCGGCCGCCAGCGCACCGGCGATGGCCTGAGCCAGTGTGGTGTTCTGTGCGGTGTTGAAGGTGTAGCTGATCGTCGATCCACCCACGCCAGGGACGGTCACTGTTGTCATCGGCCACTCCGAGCTAGGAATTCATCTCTGGCACGCACGACCTTACGGCGGGGTTAACGGATAGCAGCCCCAGGCGGTCCGGCGCAAGCCCTTTGTGTCCCCGCCTCGAAATCCTGGGACCTCAGACCAGCCTCTCCGGTTGTTCATCCCCCGGAAAGCCCATCCACAAGCGGCACGCTACGGGCCCGCACCATAACGTTTCGTGAATGGCCGACCTATATCGGCGGCGAAATTTCCCGGATCGGACGTGGAATTGATAACCACCCGTGCCGACGCTCCAGTTGCTCGATCACCCGCAGCTTGTTCTCCGGCAGGTCGGTCGCGGTATGCAGCATCGAGCCCTCATGCACCCGATATTCGGCCAGCACCTCCCCGGCCGGAGCGCCCCAGAAGCCGTGCTCGGCGCACCGGCACCAGAAATCATAATCTTCCCAGCCGTGCTCGATGTGGGCGTATCCGCCGACCGCCGCCCAGGCCCATTTTGCCACCAGCGCCATGGCGTCGATGTAATTGCCGCCCGCCAACCGCATCGGCTCGAAGGCGGCGGTGCCGAACACCGTGTCAGCCGCGCCGAAGCATTGGATAGCAGGGTAGGCGAAGGCCGCCCCCGACCGCCGGATCGCCTCCAGGCACGCCTCCACGCAGCCCGGCAACAGCCGGTTGTCGGCGTCGAGCGGCAGCACATACGGCGTTTCGGCGGCATCGAAACCGACGTTCCGGGTCGAGTGCCAGACCGGCATTCGCCGGATTCCGCAGCACCACGATCCGATTGAACCGATCCCGATGTTCCCGGGCCCAGCCGGCCGCCACCTCCACCGATGCATCGCTGGATGCATCGTCGATTACAATCAGGTCAAGAGCCGGTATGGTCTGCGAGCGCACCGATGCGAGCGCCTCCACAACGTATCCGGCATAATTATGCAGCGGCACGATGACCGTCGCTTCCGCGTTGCCCAGTTGATCGGCTGCGAAGATGATTTCGGTTTCCGGTGCCGCCAGCACCTGGCGGTTGCCCGCCCCGGTGCCGTCCGAGGTCCCGCGGCGCAGCTCCAGTTCGAAAGCCCGCGCGGCCTCGGCGCCGCCGCCCAATTGCGCCAGCAGCCCGCGCATCAGTTCGGCACGCCTGGCTGGGGAGAATGGCCACAGCACGTCAAGATAAGCGGCGTGTGCAAGCCGGCGCCGGCGCGTCGGATCGTCCACCAATTCGATGATCGCCCGATACCACTCATCCTCTGAGCCGGCCAGCAGACCGTTGATGCCGTGTTGCACGACCCGTCGCAGCGGCCCGGTCGGCGAGGCAATGGTGCACGTCTCCACCAGCGCGGCCTCGAAAAACTTCAGTTCGCTTTTCGCCTCGCAGAACGGGTTGCCGAACTCGAGCGGCGCCAGGCTGATGTCGAATCGGACCAGCTCATCCGGCAGGCCTTCCAGCGGCACCAGGTCGCGCCACTCGATCTGCTCCACAAACGGATCGAGCACGGCGAACTCGCCGGGATTGACCACCGGTTCTTTGCTGTCATGGGCGCGGAACAGGACCAGCCGGCAGGACGGCCGTTGGGCCAGCACGCGGGCGACCGCGACGGCCGCCTCAGCGAAGTCGCGCTGATGCGTACGCGTGCCGGAGGCGTAGCCGATCCGTACCGATATCTTCCTCGGGCGCTTCTTCGGGCAGCATCCGCCGGCGGCGCAGGGCGAGCCGGGACGCCTGGTGGGTGGCCGCATCGAAACCGTTGGGCAGCACATGGACCGTCTTCTGCAGCGCATGGAGCTGGCGGGCCAGTTCAATGGTGGTGCAGGTGCATGCATCGGCCTGGGCGATCACATCGCGGATGCGGGTGAAATGAGCAGCGACCTCATCGGCCGCAAAGCGTTGCGAACGGATGCCATCGATGAAGGTCGGGGTCGCCAGCTCGGGCCGGAACATCAGGTCGTCGATGTCGAACACGATCCTGGCGCCCCGCAGCGCGCGCCGCCTCTATCAGCCGCTGCAGCTCGGCGGACCAGCCGACGCGCCAGAGGATGATGACATCGGCCGCGGCCACTTCGGCAATCCGCGGCGAAAGATCCTCCACCCGCAGCCACGACGCATCCGCCTGCGCTGCTTCGGCTGCCTCCACATACCGAAGCACGCGATAGGCGTGCCCGGGCGTGTGGGCCTCACCGGAAACATAGACGATGCGCGGCCGTGCGACGCGGGCATTCGACGCATCGTCCGCATGTGAAACGACATTCCGTTTCGCGCGCCAGGCGAATCGTATCGAAACGGGGGTGCCCATCAGGCGTCGGAGCGCCCGCCGCCCCCTCATCGGCACTGCCCGGCCAAGCCGGCGAAGCGGTGCGGTGGCACGCCAGATCGTCGAGCCGAGGATGATCGCCCGCTCCTCGGTCAGCATCGCGATCCTGCCGCGCGCGTCGGCGAGCTCCCGCACGGCAGCATCGCGCGCACCCCGCAGCGTCAGGGTTGTGGCCTGCGCCTCGCGCAGCTCTTGTGTCGCAGCGGCCCGCGACGCGTCGCAGCGCACGCAGTTCCCCCTGCCGCTCCGTCTCCTGGAGTGCCGCGGCACGAAGCTCTGCCGTTGCGGTGCTCAGGCTGTCGCCGAGCCCGGCGGCTTCGGCCCTGGACCGCGAGAGCTCGCCGTCGGCCGCACTCAGCCGCGCGCGAAACTGCGCTTCCTCCGCGCGAAACTGTGCTTCCTCCGCGCGAAACTGCGCTTCCTTCGCGCGAAACTGCGCTTCGACCCGAGCCACTTCTTCGGCGAGCAGGCGGCTGCGCGCCTCGGCCTCCCAGCCGTCGCCAAGCCGGGCGAAGCGGTCGCGGATTGTTGCGCCGACGCCATCTTCGGCCCGCAGCAAGGCATTGAGCGGCGCGGGCACGTCGGGCCCGATGGCCAGCACGCCCAGCCCGCTGCCGTGGAAGAACTCGAAGCCCGGATGCTGAGCGGTCAACTCGTGCCACAGCCGCCAGACGCCGAAATCGCGCTCGCGAACGATGGTGTCGTGGAACACGACCACCGCGCGATCCGACAGCTTGCGCCGCCAGGTCTCGAAATCGTGGGAGACCGCTTCGTACGTGTGTTCTCCGTCAATATGCAGCAGATCGATCGTGCCGTCGGCGAACTGCTCCCGGGCGGCATCGAAGTCCATTCGCAGCAGGGTGGAAAACGCGCGAAAATGCTGGTCGTTGAATTGGTGGAAATCGGCATAGACCTCCTCGCCGTAATGGCCGGAGTGCTGGTCGCCCAGCCAACTGTCCACCGCGAAGCAGCGGGTCGGCAGCCGGCATCGAACCACCGCCTCGCAGAACGCCGCATACGAAACGCCGGCGTGGGTGCCGAGCTCCACCAGCAACCGCGGACGAATCGCGGCGACCAGCCAGAACGCGAAGGGGATATGCCCGTACCACGCGCTCGGCACCCCCAGGCGTGGCGGCCGCCAGAACAGCGGGTCGGCCTGCGGTGCGCAAAACGCGTCGAGCCAGTCCGCAGCTTGCTCTGTCACGCCGCGCCTCGTTCCAGGTCGCGCAGGATCGGCGACAGGTCGGTCGTCGTCAGTGCGGCCGCCACCGCCTGCCAGTCCGCAATGTCAGGAACCTCGGTCGGGTTGTCGCGCAGCAGTTCGCGCTTGATGAACGGAAATCCGCATTGCAGCAATGGGCGCCAGAGATCGCTCGTCGGGTTCAACGGCCGCCGGGCGGCGCGACCGAACCGGTTGGTTCGTCGGGACCGGGGCCGACGCGGGATCGTCGTTGCGGTTCCGGGCCTCCAGAATTTCATGCGGCCAGATCGCCTTGCAAGGGAATCCGGCGCGGGTCATTGCCTGCGTAAGCCCGACTTCGTAATGGCGGATCAGCCAGTGCTTTGAGGGCGCCGGCCGCACCCCGGCCCAGAATTGTCTCCAGGCCGGGCTGCAGAGGACGCGGTTGTCGAATGCCAGAAAATAAGACTGCAGATGGTAGCCGATCTGCCAGCTTTCCGTCAGCCCCCAGACCGGCGCTTCATGAAACCGGATCCGATCGAAGATTTCCTGCAACGGATGCAGCGGGCCATAGACGCTGTCATTGGCCAGCACCAGCATCTCGGTGTCCGGCCGCGGCAGCGTGAGACGCTCGATCGCTTCCCGCCAGGCACCGAAATCGTAGCCGATGTTGCGCCGGACCAGGATGGCCGCGCAGAGCGGGCGCAGGCGTGCCACCGCCTCCGGCAGAAGCTGCCCGGAATTGCTGACGAAGACCACCGACAGCCCGGTTTCATGCAGGCCGATCAGGTAGTGCATCACATGCTCTTGCACCGCGCCGCGCCGATCGAAATGGGCGAACACAACGACATCAGGGCCCAGCGGGACCACGTCTTCAGGCCAGCACGATACCAACTGGCGCCGGCTGCGCAGGAAGCGGATGCCGGCGGTCAGGGTGGGGATCAACTCCTGCCGGATGATGCGCAGCACGCCGCGCCCCAGCCGGGCGAGGCGCCGGCGATCAGCTCCGGCCGGCAATGCCGTCCTCCACCAGTATCACATGCAACCGACGCGGCCCGTGCGCGCCGAGCTCCAGCGCCTGCTCGATGTCGGCGGAGCGCGACGGGCCGGTGACCAGCATCACGTTGCGCGGCATGGTGCCGAATTCGGCGCGCAGCAGGTCCCAGGCTTCCTCATAGGCGCCGACGATCCGGCCGGTCCGCAGCAGCACGATCTCGGTCTCGACCAGCAGGTTCAGCGTCGTCGGCCGCTCCGGTGCCGACGGCAGCATCAGCGTCCCGGTCTCGGCAATCCCGGCGAATCCCTGCTGCAGGCTGACCGCATCGGACGCCGCGGCGCGCCCTTCGCGTATTTGCAGCAGCGGGCGCGACGACCAGTTGATCGCAAGCAGCGCCGGATGCGGCGCCATGACAAAGGCGCTCGGCAGGTTCTGCGCCGAAAGGTAATCGGCCACCGCCCCAGGCACCGCGTCGAGGTCGGGCACCAGCGCAACGCTGCCGAACTCCTTCTCCACATTGGCGATGAACAGCGCGACCTGGGCGGCCGGAGGCAGGCGGGAGCGGGCAGGGATCAGATGCCGGGGATGTGCGGCCAGCCGCCCACGCAATGCCACGACGAGGTCATCCGGCAACGCCCCGCGCCGCAATCCGCGACGAATCGCCGTCAGCACAGCCGCACGGCTCATCGCAGAATGCCCTTGCCGCTGGGCGCGGGCGTAGCGGGCGAAGAACGTCTCCCCCTCCGGCGCCGGCAGGTCTCGTCCGCCGGTCCAGCCGCCAGCCATCGGCAGCCGTGCGAACCGCCCGCGGCGGCGCCCGGCCCAGGCCGAGCGCTGCCGCGACCGCGCGGGTCAGCGCACGATACAATTGCGGCCGTCGCGCCACCCACGCCCACACCGCCAGATTGCGCCGCTGCGCCACCGGCGTCAGGTGGCGTTCGAACTCGCGTTCGCGCCAGTGTCGCATCAGGCCGGGCAGCGGGATCTTCACCGGGCAGACCGCCTCGCACTTGCCGCAAAAGGTCGAGGCATTGGGCAGCAGCCCGGCCTGATCGACCCCGATCAGCGCCGGCGTCAGCACGCTGCCCATCGGCCCCGGATAGACCCAGCCATAGGCATGCCCGCCGACCGCGCCATAGACCGGGCAATGGTTCATGCAGGCGGCGCAGCGGATACAGCGCAGCATGTCCTGGAACTCGGTCCCCAGCATCGCCGAGCGGCCGTTATCGACCAGCACGACGTGGTACTCGTCGGGTCCATCCAGGTCGCCGGACCGGCGGGCGCCGGTGCTGAACGTGGTGTACACCGAAAAATCCTGCCCGGTGGCGGAACGTGCCAGCACGCGCAACAGGCTGGTGCAGTCCTCGATGGTCGGCACCATCTTTTCGATGCTGGCCAGCACGATGTGGACGCGTGGCAGCGTCTGTGTCAGGTCGCCATTGCCTTCGTTGGTGACGATCACGCTGCTGCCGGTCTCGGCGATCAGGAAATTGGCCCCGGTGATGCCGACGTCGGCGGCCAGGAACCGCTGCCGCAGCCGGGTGCGCGCTTCGGTCAGGATGTCGCGCCGTTCGTGGAACACGCGGTCGGCCGGCAGGTCGGTGTGGGAGGCGCGGAACTGCGCCTCCCAGTCTTCAAGATTGAGGTGGAAGGCCGGCGCGATGATATGGCTCGGCAGCTCGTGGCGGAGCTGGAGGATGTATTCGCCAAGGTCGGTCTCGAACGGCTGGATGCCGTGGCGTTCCAGGTGATCGTTGATGGCCAGCTCCTCGCTGATCATCGACTTGCCCTTGGTAACGGTCTTCGCGCCGGCGTTGCGGCAGATCTCCAGCACGGCGGCGCGGGCGTCGTCGGCGGTCGCGCACCAATGCAGCGTGCCGCCGGCGGCATTCAGCTTCGTTTCGTACTCTTCCAGGTAGAAATCCAGATGGGCGAGCGTGTGGTTCTTGATGTCGCGCGCGGTGTCACGAAGCTGCTCGAACTCGGGCAGCGCGGCAACGGCGGCGGCGCGGCGGGCGATGAAGGACGTGCCGCTGCGGGCAAGCGCCTTTTGCAGCCCCGGATCGGCCAGGGCGCGGCGGGCGTTCTGCTTGAAGGCGGGACTGGTGGCAACGTGCATGGCGGCTCCTTGCGCCGCGATTGTAGAGCGCGTCCAGTCTCAGCGGAAACGGCGGTGCGGAATAGCTGCCGGGTCGCGGCTGCCGCGGCCAGCGGAGCAGTCTTGTGTCAGATGCTCCCCTCGGTCAGCGAGCCGGTATCGAGGTCCAGTTGGACGGTCACTGCCTTGCCGTCGCGTCGCGCGGTGACAATGACCTGGCTGCCCTGCCGCTGTAGTTCCCCGAGCTCGTAATAGCCGTATGATTTGAGGTCTCTGCGGATTTCATCGTCGGTCAGCGGGTGCTTTGTGGGGGTGCTGAGGCTCGGGTCGTTCCAGGATGGCAGCCCGCCCGGGGGCGTGGCGGGACTCAGGCTGAACGGATCGTTATCGGAGTCGGTCCCGACCGTTTGCGCAACGGCGATGCTCGCACTCACGGCCGTCAGGATCACGACGAGAAGCGACAGCTTGCGCATGCGTTGTCTCCGGTCGGGCGGATCAACGCATGGATTTAGCAGACCGGGCCTGGGCTCAGGGATGCCCGCGGGGCATTGCACGCACTCGTGACAAAACCAGGCACGCCACGCCGGCCGCGCACCCGGCTTCTCAGGATCAAGTCCGGAGGGTCGCGATCCGACCTCTCCCGCAAGCGGGAGAGGGGAATCGCTCGAACCGCCGCCGATCAGCTCTGGGTGCTGGACGTCGCCGGCTTGGCCTTTTTCGTCGTCTTGTGCACCACGTGGTGCGTCGGCTTCTTGTGGTGCGTGGTCGTCGTGGCGGCGGGCGTCGAAGCCGTGCTGCCGGCCGGGGCAGGTGTGCTGTCGGACGACGCGGCCATGGCGCTGAGCGGCAGAGCCATGACGGCCGCGGCAAGAACAAGCGTGCGGAGAGTGATCACTGGCAGACTCCAGAGGGAGAGACGTTGCGGACGGGGCGAGCGAGACCCGGATGTCCAGGTCTCCGTTTCACTTATGCTGACTGCGCACAGAGTCGGGCAAGAGGGTTTGTGGCGAAACCGTGATCTTTCCGGCGGGCTATCACAAAAGACACAGTTCCCGCAGTTCCCGCCGCAACCGGGGCGGCAGTTCCTGTTCGCCTTGTGCCGCCGGCGCGTCGATCAGGTCAGCCGGCGCGTCCTCCGCCGCCAGATAGCGCCAGCCCTGGAACGGTTTCGTCGGCCGTCCGGCGAGTGCCACCAGCTCAGGATCCAGCACGAAGCCGGTACATGCCACTCCGTCGTTCCACTGGTCCTCGATGATGTCGAGGATGCGCTGGCGCACCAGCGTGAAGCCGCTCACCACCCAGTACATGGAACCGCCGTCGATCACCTCAGGCGCGCGGCGGGGGAAACTGCGGGTTCGGTGACGCAACGGTGGGTCGCGGCCGCCACGCTGGTACTGCAGCACGCGCAGGTGATCGACATCGCGCACCCCGACCGCGAGCTTGGTCAGGTGCAGCACGGCTGGCAACTCGACCGCATGCCCCAGTGTGCCGGATCGGCCCATGGGACGGCAAGAACGCCCTATTCCTCCGCCGGATCGCGCGCCTCGAATCCCGGACGCGGCACCAGCCCCATCAGCACGCGGCCGAACCCGCCATCGGTGCACACATCCTCGCCGTTCACGTAGCCGGCCCGGTCGCTCGCCAGGAACATCACGACATCGCCGATATCGTCAGGCGCCGCCACCCGGCGCAGCGGCACGATGCCGGCGCGCCGCTCGGCCACTTCGGGAATGCGATAGAACGGTTCGCTCATTGGCGTGCGCACCAGCCCGGGGCTGACCACGTTGCTGCGCACCCCCGACGGCCCCCACTCCACCGCAAGCTGCTGCGACAGCATCACCACGCCCGCCTTGCTGACGGAATACGACCCGCTCCATGGCTGCGGGTGGCGTGCCGCGATCGAGGCGATGTGCACGATGGCGCCACGTCGTTTCTCGAGCATCTGCCGGCCGAACGCCTTGGCGCACAGGAAATAGCCGGTCAGGTTCACCGAGATCAGCCGGTTCCATTCCTCCAGCGTCAGCGTGGCGATCGGTCCGGGGCGCAGCAGGCCGGCGTTGTTCACCAGCACATCGCAGCCGCCGAGTTCACGTGCGGCACGATCCGCCGCGGCGGCGACGGCTTCCGGATCGGCCACGTCGCATTTCATCCACAACGATCCAGCCGCCGATCTTTTGTGCCGTTTCCTCGCAGGTGGCGGCATCGCGGTCGAGCAGCACGAGCCGACCGCCGGCCGCCGCCAGACCCGTCGCGATGGCACGGCCAAGTCCGCCGCCGGCGCCCGTTACCACGCAAACCCGCCCGGTCAATCCCAGCCATTCGCCGTCCATTGCCCCGTCTCCTTCCCCGTTTGTCTTGCCCCGTTTTGTCTTGGGCATCCGGTTCTGTCTAACATAGCTCCATGGCGCGTCGCAGTAACGGAGCGGCCGGGAAAACAGGGGAGGATTGAATGAGCTTCAGCAAGACCGGGGTGACCCGCCGCCAGGCGCTGGCGGGCGCCGGCCACACTGGGCGCCGCCACGCTGCCGATGCCGTTCATCGGCCGCGCCAAGGCGGCCGGCCCGATCCGCATCGGCCTGCTGCTGGCGAAGACCGGCGATATCGCCGCGCAGACCGACTATCTGGCGAAGGGCACGTATCTGGCGCTGGAAGAACGCGGCAATCAGATCATGGGCCAGCCCGCCGAGCTGGTCTGGTACGACGAACCGACGCCGCAGGGCGCGCAGCAGAACATGCAGAAGCTGGTGGCCGAAGAGAAGGTGGCGGCGATCCTCGGCGGATCCTCGAGCTCCAACGGGCTGGCCGAGGAAGCAACCGCGCCCGGCCTGAAAATCCCGATGCTCATCAACAACGCCGCGGCGACCGAGATCACCGGCAAGAACTGCAACCGCTACACCTTCCGGCTGAACACGCCGGTCGCCGTGCAGGCGCGCATGTTCGCCCCGTTCATCACCGGCTACGGCAAGAAGTGGTATTTCCTGACCGCATCCTATGCGTTCGGCCAGGACATCAACAAATCGTTCCACGAGCTGCTGGCCCAGATGGGCGGCACCGTGGTCGGCAACGACGAAGTGCCGCTGAATACCCCCGACTACAGCTCGTTCGTGCTGAAGATCCGCGAGGCGAAACCCGACCTGTGCTGGGCGGCGTGCCGGCGGGCGATCTGTCGACGTTCCTGAAGCAATGGAACGAGATGGGGATGAAAGGAAAAATCCCGATCGCCGAGATCGCCATCGGCGATACCGATATCTGGGGCGTCGGGCCGCAGGCCGCCACCGGCATCTACACCTCGCTGTGGTGGTATAGGAACCCGGCCAATCCCCCCGACGAACAGAAGATGGCCGCCGACTTCCTGACCAAATACGGCAAGCCCGCCGCCGACAAGGCGTGGATGGGCTGGATCACCGCGAAGTCGCTGTTCGAATCGATCGATATGGCGAAATCCACCGAGCCGATGGCGATCATCGAGGCGCTGGAGAACTGGAAGGGCGGTACGCCGGAGAACCCGTACAGCTATCGCAAGGCGGACCACCAGATGCTGCTGAAGAACCTGGTCGTCGAGGTGAAGCCGAAGATCACCGACCAGTGGGACTATTTCGATGTCAAGGGAACCGTGCCGGAAAAAACCGCCGACCTGGACAAAGTGTTCGGTGACAGCGGCTGCAAGATGCCGGCGACGTAGGTCCATGCGGTCAAGCAAGACGCGGATGGCCGGCCTTCGCCGGCCATGATGATACCATTTGCATCCTCGGTGGCGCATCGGCGCGATGAGGAGCGGCTCTTCCGCAGGACGGGAGAGATGTATGAGCTGCACCCATGACCTCCCTGATCGTCTCCCAGCTTGCCAACGGACTGGTGCTCGGTGGGCTCTATGTGCTGATCGCGATCGGGCTTTCCATCATCTTCGGCCTGCTGGGGATCGTTAATTTCGCGCACGGGGCGTTCTTCGCGTTGGGCGCCTATTTCGGCCTGACCCTCTACAACCAGTTTGGCTGGCCCGCCGTGCTGCTGGCGCCCTTGCTGGTCGGCGCGCTCGGCATGATCGTCGAGCGATTGCTGATCCGCCGGCTGTACGACAGGGACCCGCTGATCAGCCTGATCGTTACATTCGCACTGGCGCTTCTGATCGAGGCGCTACACGGGTGATCTGGGGCGGGCTGGGCCAGCCGTTCAGCCAGCCGGAGTGGCTGTCGGGAATCTTCCTGTGGGGGCCGGTGCTGATCACCCGCTACCGGTTCACCGTCTTCATGATCACCGTGCTGCTGCTGGCCGGACTGTGGGCGTTCATGCAGTTCACGCCTTATGGCCGCATCCTGCGCGCCGGCTCGCGCGATCCGGAGATGGTGGGCCTGCTCGGTATCCGCTTGCCGCGGGTGCTGACTGCGGTGTTCGGCCTCGGCTGCTGCCTGGCCGGCATCGCCGGGGTGTTGGCGGCGCCGCTGTGGACGGTGTATCCGGCCATGCAGGAAGGCGCCATCATGCCGGCCTTCGTGGTGGTGACGATCGGCGGGTTAGGGTCATTCGCCGGCGCTGTGATCGCCGGGCTGCTGGTTGGCGTGGTTACCACCATGACCATCCAGTTCGAGCCGGTGGCGGCCAACGCGGTGATGTACGTGTTCATGGCGGTGGTGCTGCTGCTGCGCCCGCGCGGCCTGCTGGGCGAGCGGTGGGAACGGTTCGAATGAAACCGGCCGCCGTCGCGCCGCCGACCGACCGGCCGGCGTTTGCCAATCACCCGATCGTCTGGGTGGCCGCTGTGCTGGCGGCGCTGACCGCGCTGTGGTCCGCGCTCGGTGCGCCGGTCAGCCTGATCACCGAGATCGCCATCTACACGCTGTACGGCGCCGGGGTGAACCTGCTGGTCGGCTATACCGGCCTGGTGCCGTTCGGCGCTTCGGTGTTCTTCGGCTGCGCCACCTATGCGGCGGCGATCTCGATGAAGAATTTCCTCGGCAACGAGATCGAGGCGTTCGTCTTCAGCATCGCGTTCTGCATCGTGCTCGGCCTGGTGATCGGCTTCATCATCCTGCGCCGCCGTGGGCTGTATTTTTCGTTGCTGACGCTGGCGTTCTCGCAGATCGCCTTCGAGATTGCCTACAAATGGACCGATCTGACTGGCGGCGAGAACGGCTTGCAGGGCGTGCCGCGGCCGCTGCTGCGCGACCCGGCGGTGTTCCACGGCTTCGCGCTGATCACCGTGGTGCTGGGCATGTGGCTGCTGTGGCGCATCGCACACGCGCCGTTCGGCCGCACCCTGCAGGCGCTGCGCGACAATGAACAGCGGGTGCTCAGCCTCGGCTACAACCCGTTCCGACTGAAGCTGACCGCGTTCGTGGTGATGGCGGCGGTGCTTGGTTACGCCGGCGCGCTGCTGGCCTTCATGCTGCGCGGCGCCTATGCCGACAATCTCGGCTGGCAGCACGCCGGCGACGCGCTGCTGATGACCGTGCTGGGCGGCGTGCATCATTTCCTCGGTCCGCTCTGGGGCGCCATCGCCTTCGTGCTGCTGCAGGACAAGCTATCGACCTCACCGAGAACTGGTGGCTGATCTTCGCGCCGATCATCCTGGTGTTCGCGCTCGGGTCGCCGGAGGGGATTCAGGGGCTGGCGCAGCGGCTGTTGCGGGCGGCAGCACTGGACGTTGACCCGGCGCGGCATTCCGCCACGGCCGGCGGTCGATCGATGCCGTGGCAGAGCGGGCATCTGGCGCTGGATCCCGGCAGGCCGATGCTGACGGTGCGTGGGCTGAACAAGCGGTTCGGCTCGCTTGGTGACCGCGCAGGACCTGAACCTGGAGGTCCACCCGTTCCGGCTGCACAGCTTCATCGGCCCGAACGGCGCCGGCAAGACCACGTTCTTCAACATGCTGACCGGGCTGCTGCGCGCCGATTCCGGCGTGGTTCGTTTCGGTGGACACGATATTACCCGCTTGCCGGTCTGGTCGCCGCGTGCGTCTCGGGCTCGGGCGGTCGTTCCAGATACTCAGCGTGTTCCGCACGCTGACCGCGTTCGAGAACGTGCGCGTCGCCGTGCAGGCGCACAGCCGGTACGCCGGCAACCTGTTCCGCGACGCCTATGCGCTGGCCGAAGTGAACCGCCGCACCTGGTCGCTGCTGGCCGCGGTCGGGCTGGCCGATCGCGCCGCCGAGCAGTGCGAGAACCTGTCGCACGGCGAACAGCGGCTGCTGGAAATCGCCATCACGCTGGCCACCGATGCCAAGCTGCTGCTGCTGGACGAACCGCTGGCCGGGCTCGCCGAAGCCGACCGCGAAGTGGTCGGCGGCCTGATCCGCGAGCCTGGCACAGACCCATGCCGTGCTGCTGATCGAGCACGACATCGACCGCGTGCTCGCACTGTCCGACCGCATCACCGTGCTGCATCAGGGCCGCCTGATCGCCGACGGCAAACCCGCCGAGGTGGCGCGAAACCCGGATGTCATCACCGCGTATCTCGGCGCCGCGCGCGAAGCCGGGCTGCCCGCCACCATCGCGGCGGACGAGGCAGTGGGGCACCGGGTGCAGCCGGCTCCGTTGCTGCGGTTGCAAGCCGTGCGCGCCGGTTATGCCGGCAGCCTTGTGCTGAACGACCTCGACATGCTCGTGCATGCCGGCGAAGCCGTCGCCCTGCTGGGGCGGAACGGCGTTGGCAAGACAACCACGCTGCGGGCGATCACCGGAACCGTCGCGAAAAGTGCCGGACGCATCCTGTTCGATGGGAAGGACATTACTTCCCGCCGGCACTACGAGATCAATCGCGCCGGGATTTCGCTGGTCCCGGAAGGGCGCCGGCTGTTCCCCAACCTGACATTGCTGGAGAATTTGCGGCTGGCGGCGCGCCCCGGCGGCGCCTCATTGGACGAAATTTTCGAGTTGTTCCCGCGCCTGCGTCTGCTGCTGCGTTCCCGCGGGGAAAGCCTGTCTGGCGGCGAGCGGCAAATGGTGGCGATCGCCCGCGCGCTGATGGTGCCGAGCAAGCTTGTCCTGCTGGACGAGCCGTTCGAGGGGCTGGCGCCAGCCATCGTGCATGAGGTGATGGGTGCCCTGGTCAAGCTGCGCGGCCGGGTCAGCATGGTGATCGTCGAGCACCACGCCGAATCCGTGCTGCCGATCGTCGATCGGGCTTATGTGCTGGTGAACGGCCAGGTGGCGTTCGAGGGCAGTGCGCGGGCGCTGGAAGCCGACAACGCCCTGCAGGCCCGGCTATTGGGCGTGGTGCAGCCGGAGCTGACGGAAGCCTGACGGGGGGCGCATGGTCGATGCGATTGAAGCCGCTCGCCGCGAAAGCGGGAACCCAGGCGTACGTGTCCGGCTTTCCCGGCGAGCCTGGCTCGCCTCTGCGGTTCATCTGTCGCCGGGGGGCCGGCACCCGAGGAGGTTTCTCCACCGGGTCATTGCTAACCTCCGTCATCACGTTCGGCGGAGCCACCGCGCCGCGACGCCACAATCGGGGGTCTGCCACGCCATTGCCATCAATCCGGACGGATCGTGACGTGTTCCACCCGAAGTTATCGGCTTCGGAACCAAATGGAGCGTCATGATGCTGACTTTGCTGATCCTGATCCTGCTGGTCCTGGTCGTATTCGGGGGCGGCGGCTACTATGGCTACCGGCGAGACTACTACGGCGGCGGCGGCGCCGGCCTGGTCGGTCTGATCGTCATCATCCTTCTTCTGGTGGTGATCTTCGGTGGCTGGCGGCTGGGGTTGGTACCACTACTGACGGAACGTTCCGGCTCGTTCGCCGCCGGCGCATCCACGTCGGCGGCAACAAGCCGTCAGCTCAGTTCCACCACCACGGGAACGTGATCGGACGGCTGCGGCTCGCCGCGTTCCTGCCGATCGGGCTCTGCACAGGTCACCCGCTCAGTGAGTGTTGGCGACAGCAGCACGTGGTCGATGCGGAGCCCGAGGTCGCGCTGCCAAGCGCCGGCCTGATAGTCCCAGAACGTGTACACCGGCCCGTGCGGGTGCAGCGCGCGCACCGCGTCGGTCAGCCCCAGCCAGAGCAGGCGGCGGAACCGGGCGCGGGTTTCCGGCCGCACCAGCGCGTCGGTGGGCGGCAGGGTGCCGGGCGCGGCGTCTTCCGGTGCCGGACAGACGTTGAAATCGCCGGCGATGACGGTGGGGCGATCGGCTTGCAACAGCGCCTCGGCGCGGTCGCCGAGCCGATCCATCCAGGCGAGCTTGTAGGCAAAGCCGGCGTCGGCGCCCGAGTTGCCGTTCGGCAGGTAGATTCCCGCAATGGTAATTCCGTCTGCTTCGATCTCGATGTAGCGCGCCTGGGCGTCGTCATCAGGCATGCCGGGCAGGCGGCGGTGGGTGACAGTGAACGGCACGCGCGACAGCACGGCGACGCCGTTATAGGCCTTCTGCCCAACCGCCTCGGCGGTGTAGCCGAGGCCGTGGAACGACAGCGCCGGGAACGCCGCGGCTTCGCACTTGGTCTCCTGCAGCAGCAGGATGTCGGGTCGGGCTTTTTCCAGCCAGCGGCAGACGTGTTTTTCCCGCTGGCGGATCGAGTTGACGTTCCAGGTGGCGATTTTCACGATGTTCCGCTCGTATCTAAAACCTGTCCACCTGGCGGCAGCAGCGGCACTCTCACGCCGCGGACCCCTCGGAAACGATCGAGCTTTCGCCAGTGAGCGCCCGCGACGTTACAATGAGCACGCGACGATGCCGTATCCCGTATCCGAACGTCGGCCTGGACCTGCGTTCACTCTCAATCCACCGAAAAGCTCGTCCCGCAGCCGCAGGCCGATTTCGCATTCGGGTTGCGCACCGCGAAATGGCTGCCCATCAGTTCATCGGTGTAGTCGAGCTCCGCGCCCGCCAGCAGGTCCAGGCTGGCGGGATCCACCACCACCTTCGCCGGCCCCCGCTCGATCAGCAGGTCGTCCGGCTGGGCGGCGTCATCGAGTTCGAACCGGTACTGGAACCCGCTGCACCCCCCGGCGAGCACCGCCACGCGCAGCGCGGCAGGACGCCCCTCGGCGGCGACGATCTCGGCGATCCGCGTGGCGGCACGATCGGTCAGTCCGAAGTCTGGCATGCTGTCCATGCCGGCAACATAAGGACTAAGCGCCCCGAATTGAAGCCGCCATCCCCGCGGTGTAAGCCCCGGCGTCATGACCCTCGCCCGGTACGCCGTACGGCCCGAGACCAGCCGCGGCCGGCTGCATCCGGAGCCGGAAGCCGCCACCCGCTCCCCCTGGCAGCGCGACCGCGACCGCGTCATCCACAGCTCCGCCTTCCGACGCCTGCAATACAAGACCCAGGTTTTCGTCAACCACGAGGGCGATTTCTTCCGCACTCGCCTGACCCATTCGATCGAGGTGGCGCAGATCGCCCGCTCCGTCGCCCGCGCGCTTGGGCTGGATGAGGACCTGACGGAGGCGCTGGCGCTGGCCCACGACCTCGGCCATCCGCCGTTCGGCCACGCCGGGGAAGAAGCCCTGCGGCTGGCGATGAAGCCGTTCGGCGGCTTCGACCACAACGCGCAAAGCCTGCGCGTGGTCACCCTGCTGGAGAGCCGTTACGCCGGCTTCGATGGGCTGAACCTGACCTGGGAAACACTGGAGGGGCTGGTCAAGCACAACGGCCCTTTGCCGAAGCCGCCCGCCTACATCGCCGATTACAACGAGCGCCACCGGCTGGACCTCAATACCCACGCCGCCGCCGAGGCGCAGGTGGCGGCGCTGGCGGACGACATCGCCTATCACAGCCATGATTTGGACGACGGGTTGCGCGCCCGGCTGTTCGGCCCGGAGGAAATCGCCCATTTGCCGGTGGTCGGCGCGGCGCTGTCGGCAGCGCGCCGCGCCAGCCTGGACGTGCCGCCGCCGCGGCTGCGCCACGAAACCATCCGCCGGGTGATCGACGCCATGATCACCGACGTGATCGAGGAAGCCGGCCGGCGGCTGGCGAAGCTCGACCCGAAGGACGCCGACGGCATCCGCCGGGCCAAGCGCAAGATGGTGGCGTTCAGCGACCCGATGGAGGACGCCAACCAGGCGATCAAGGACTTCCTGTTCGCCCGCATGTACCGCCATTGGCGCGTGAACCGCATGACCGCCAAGGCGCGCCGGCTGACCGAGGAGCTGTTTCGCCTGCTGCATGCCGACCCCAGCCTGCTGCCCGACGACTGGCGTGCCCGGGCCGGCGAATCCGGCACTCAGCGGGCGGCCAGCACGGTGGGCGATTACGTCGCCGGCATGACCGACCGCTACGCGATGGACGAGCACCGGCGGCTGACGGATATCGCGGTTTCGGGATGACGCGGGTTGGATCGGGCACCGGATCGGCATCAGGGAGTTTTCCGGCGCAAACGCGCCAGGCCTGCAAGCACGTTGCCGAGGCCCAGCATCTTATCCACTGCCACGAGATCTACGACTTTCCTGACCCGATGGTCGTCAGGTTGGAACGGGTGGTGCTGCTCTGCTGGCGTTGCCACGACGCAGTGCACTTTGAACGCACGAGGCACCGCAGCGACCAGAAGCATATCGACGAGATCGCCGCGCACTACTGCGCCGTCAACGACGGTCTCTCCGACAGGGCGTTCGAGCGGGACGCAGAAAAGACCTTCCGCCGCATGCTGGCAATCCGCAAGTCGTATGGTGGTCCCGCTGCCGCACCGCAGATCGATTATGGGCCATACCAGGTCCTAATCGATAGGTATCAGATGAAACGGAGACGGCGAGAACTGGACACTTCCGACCAATACGACGACGACGAGTTTGAGATGCTGCCGGACCACGAATGTCCGCAAACCACGGCGATGTGGCGGGAGTGTTTCGGCTAGAGAACCGGCATCCATACGACTAGCGGGGCGACCCTTCGGATGCACCGGGTTTGGTTCAGAGGCGTTGCCGGACAATGCAGCGAGCCACGCCTTTCATTGTGCCCTCGGCTTCGAGGAAAGCGAACGAATTGTCGCCTTTCGCAAGCTGCTGTGACAAAGCTGACCGCTGCGTGGCGGATCTAGGCAGTCGGGTGAGCAGCTTGACAAGGGGAGTCATGGTGACCACCTGTGGTCACCACATGAGGATCCCCCCATGAACACACTCCACCTCCGTGAGGCCAAGGCTACCTTCTCCGCCGTCGTGGAAGCCGCCGAACGCGGCGAAGCCACGGTGGTGACGAAACATGGCCGTCCGGCCGCCATGGTCGTTCCGGTAGAAGAGGGGCGTCGTCTGTTCGCGGACGTCCGGCCTTCGTTTGCGTCCCTGCTCATGGCGATTCCCCACGAGTTGCAGACCGAACGCGACCCGTCTCCCGTGCGCGACGTCGATCTGTGACGGGCTACCTGCTCGACACCAGCATCGTCAGCGCCTTCGCCCCCGGCAAGCCGGCGATCCCCTCCGAATCGGCAGCCTGGTTTGAGCGGCAAGCTGATTGCCTGTTCCTTTCGGCGGTGTCCGTGGTCGAGATCGAGTCGGGCATCCATCGCCTCCGGCGAACCGGCGCGGAGCGACGGGCTGATGACCTGCGGGATTGGTTTGGCCGCCTGTTAACCTTGTACGGAGAACGGATTCTTCCCCTCGACACCGGCACCGCGCGAAATGCCGGCATCATGACCGACACCGCCAGGGCGGCGGGCCAAAATCCCGGCTTCGCGGACATTGCGATTGCCGCCACGGCTGAAACCCGCGGGATGATCGTCCTGACCCGGAATACGAAGCATTTCGGACCGCTTGGCGTACCGGTTCTCGACCCCTTTGAAATCATAGCGCCCCCGCCCCGCGCATGACCGACCTGTTCCACCAGATCCGCTCCCGTGTCCTGGCCGCATTGCGCGACATCGCCCCCGACCTGCCGGACGACATCGCCGCGCGCGTGGAGGTCACACCGGCGCGCGACCCGGCGCATGGCGACATGGCGACCAACGCCGCCCTGGTCGCGGCCAAGGCGGCGCGTCAGGCCCCGGCCCGGATCGCCGCGGCACTGGTGGAAAAGCTCCGCGTCGCCCCCGAACTCGCCGACGCCACCGCCGCCGGGCCCGGATTCGTGAACCTGCGCCTCATGTCCGACACCTTGCGCGCCCTGCTCCCGGCGATCCTGCGTACCGGCAAGTCCTTCGGCGACAGCGCGGCCGGCGCCGGCCTGCCGGTCAATGTCGAATACGTCTCCGCAAATCCCACCGGCCCGATGCATATCGGCCATTGCCGCGGCGCCGTGGTGGGCGATGCGCTGGCCAACCTGATGGCCAAGGCCGGTTACGCCGTCACCAAGGAATACTACATCAACGACTCCGGCGCCCAGGTCAGCGCACTGGCCTGGGCCACCTATTGGCGCTACCTGCAGGCGATCGGCTCGCCGCTCACCGAGGCGGAGTTTCACGACCAGGTTCCCGGCGGACTGCAATACCGCGGCGAGTATCTGATCCCGATCGGCCAGCTGCTTGCCTCCGCCTACGGCACCTCGCTCGCCCAGCCCGATCTCGGCATCGCCGCGCCGGAGCTCTGGATCGACACTGTGCGCGACTTCGCCATCGACGCTATGATGGCTGATATCCGCGCCGATCTGCACGCGCTCGGCGTCGAGCATGCGGTGTTCAGCTCCGAACGCGCGCTGCTTCATCACGGCGCCGCGGATGCGCTGATCGAGCGGTTGCGCGCGGAAGGACTGGTCTATGAAGGGACCCTCGACCCGCCCAAGGGCAAGCTGCCGGAAGACTGGGAGCCGCGCCCGCAGACGCTGTTCCGGTCCACGCGGTTCGGCGACGACATCGACCGGCCGCTGCGCAAGTCCGATGGCTCGAACACCTATTTCGCCAACGACATCGCCTATCACGCCGACAAGGTGGCGCGCGGCGCCGGGCTGCTGATCGACGTGCTCGGCGCCGATCACGGCGGTTACGTGTCCCGCTTGAATGCGGCGGTGCAGGCCGTGTCGCACGGCGAAGCGAGGCTGGAGGCGGTGCTGTGCCAGATCGTGCACGTGCTGCGCGCCGGTCAGCCGGTGCGCATGTCCAAGCGGGCCGGTACCTTCGTGACATTGCGCGACCTGCTGGAAGAGGTCGGCAAGGACGCGGTCCGCTTCACCATGCTGACCCGCAAGGCCGACGCGCAGATGGAATTCGACCTCGACCAGGTGACCGCGCAGAGCCGTGATAACCCGGTGTTCTATGTGCAGTACGCGCATGCCCGTTGCCGCTCCGTGCTGCGGGCCGCGACCGAGATGTGCAGGCCGTCGGCGAGGCCGTGCGCAGGATCACGCACACCGCCGACTGCGCAAGATCGTCCTCGCCCGGGACCTGTACGCGGCCGACGACCACCCGATCGACGCCCGCGTGCTGCTGCGCAGGCTCGCCGCCCGCTACCCGGACTGCTACACGTTCGCCTGCGACGGCCTGGTAGGCGCGACTCCCGAGCTGCTCGTCCGGCGCGACGGCCGCGAGGTGAGCTCGCTGGTGCTGGCCGGCACCACCCCGCGCGGCGGCACCGTCGCCGAAGACAGGCGCTCGCGCGGGTTGCTCGCCGACGCGAAGAAGAACGAGGAACACGTCTACGCCGTCACCTCGATGCAGGAGACGCTCGGCCCGCTGTGCGAGAGCCTGGACGTGGCGCCGCGCCCCGTGCTGCTCAGGCTGCCCAACCTGCAGCACCTCGGCACCCACGTCGGCGGCACCCTGGCCGAGGACAAGTCCGCGCTGGCGCTGGCGGCCGCCGTGCACCCCACCGCCGCGGTGTGCGGCACGCCGACCGGCGCGGCGATGGAGCTGATCCGCGAGCTCGAGCAGATGGACCGGGAGCGCTACGCCGGCCCGGTCGGCTGGGTGGACGCGGACGGCAACGGCGAGTGGGGCATCGCGCTGCGCTGTGCCCAGCTCGATGGCCGGACCGCCCGGCTGTTCGCCGGCTGCGGCATCGTCGCCGGCTCCGACCCAGCGCCGAACTCGCCGAGGCACAAGTGAAGTTCCGCCCCATGCGCACCGCCCTGGAGCAGCCCGCCTGCGCGTCCGCCGCCGGCGCCGGGCGCGGCGCGGCTTGGGCGCGCGAGGCAACCCATCCACCCAAACCCCACAGCCAGCCTGACTACATAACGTTCTTTGTCGTCAGGATCTTCCGCGGTCACCGGACGCGCTTCCTTTACCATTCGCTGCCACATGACTACATTGCGCTACTGCGGGAATGTACCGTCGGACAGAGGTAGCGGTAACGGCGCACGCAATAGCGGGGATCTACGCGCCAGGCGATCAGGCGGTTCCTGGCAGACCCGGCGCGCGCCAAAACTAGATGAACAGTGAGGAGCTGCCCAAAATGGGGGCATTCCCAACAGCGCACCGGCGCCGGGCCGCGAAGCCTCGCCGCATGGTGCGCGCTGCGGCCATACGCGCTCATCGGCGGCGGCCTGCAGCAGCAGCGGCGGCAACGGGACCGGCGGGAACGGGTCGGGCGCCGGCACGAAGATCACCGGCGGCACCGCCACCTACGCGCTGCCGCCGCTCGACCCCGAACTACATATTCCCGTTCTCAAGCAGCACCTATTTCAGTGGTGAACTTCGAGGAGTTCCAGTACCTGATGTACCGGCCGCTGTACTGGTTCGGGAACGGCGCCAGCCCGACGCTGAACACCAGCCTGAGCCTGGCCGATCCGCCGGAGTACAACGGTAACAAGGTCACGATCACCATGAAGCGCTGGAAGTGGTCCAACGGCGAGAACGTTACCGCCGAGGACGTGGTGTTC
The DNA here is from genome assembly GCA_963764525.1 of uncultured Pseudomonadota bacterium. Classification (GTDB taxonomy): domain Bacteria; phylum Pseudomonadota; class Alphaproteobacteria; order Acetobacterales; family Acetobacteraceae; genus DATDIC01. Next base: position 73,259 of record CAVXTC010000043.1, read on the forward strand.
TGGATCCACATGATGCAGGCGGTCGCCCAGACCGACTGGGGCGCCTTCGTCCCCGGCCTGTTCCCGACGCAACATCAGCAACGTGAAGGCGGCGGCCCACCGACGCTGACCATGACGATGGACAAGCAGTACAACCCGACCTGGTTCACCTACAACGAGCTCAGCCAGCTCACCCCGATGCCGATGGCCTGGGACAAGACCGCGGGCGGCCCGAGCGACTGCACCGCCAACGGTGGCCGACTGCGCCAAGGTCTACAGCTACCTGGACAGCCAGTCCAAGGCGCTGTGACCTGGGTGGGCTCGTCCCGCATGTGGTCGGTCGTCGACGGCCCGTGGCAGCTGCAGAGCTTCAACTCCGACGGCAACTCCACGTTCGTCCCCAACAAGAGCTACTCCGGCCCGGTCAAGCCGACCCTGGCCAGGTTCGAGGAGCTCCCGTTCACGACCGAGAGCGCCGAGTACAACGTGCTCCAGGCGGCGGGCCGGCAGCGGGGCAGAAGATCGACGTCGGCTACATGCCGACGCACGACGCGCCGACCAAGCCGGCCAACGCGACCGTCGGCACCAACCCGGTCAACGGGTACACGCTCGACCCGCTGTACCAGTGGGGCATCAACTACTTCCCGGTCAACTTCCAGTCCACCACCGGCAACGGCCCGATCCTCAAGCAGCTGTACTTCCGCCAGGCGCTCGCAGTACCTGATGAACCAGCAGGCGATCATCAGCGGCCCGCTGCGCGGGTACGGCTGCCTACACGGTCGGGCCGGTCGGGACCTACCCGGCGAACCCGTACCTGTCGGCGAAGGGCAAGGCAGGGCGACCCGTTCCCGTTCAACCCCGCCAAGGCCAAGGAGCTGCTGACCAGCCACGGCTGGAAGGTCATGCCGAACGGCGTGACCACCTGCACGGACCCGGCCGCAGTGCGGCGCGGGCGTCAGGCAGGGCCAGGGGCTCAGTTCAACCTGCCCGTACGCGACCGGCACCAACTGGATCGACGCGGAGATGAGCCAGCTCCAGTCGAACGCGTCCCTGGTGGGCATCAAGCTGAACCTCCAGCCGAAGCTGTTCAACCAGGTGACCGCGATCGGCGCGCCGCAACTGCGTGGTCGCGAACACTTCCTGCGACTGGGACATGGCGCAGTGGGGCGGCGGCTGGTCGTTCGTCCCCGACTACTACCCGACCGGTGAGACGCTGTTCCTGTCCGGCTCGGGCGCGAACTCCGGCGGCTACAGCGACAGCGAGAACGACTCGCTGATCAACCAGACGCTGACCTCGAACTCGACCGACGGCGCTGGTCAAGTGGCAGGACTACCTGGCCCGCAGGTCCCGTTCATCTGGCAGCCCGAACGGCGCGTACTACCGATGACCGAGGTCGTCAACAACCTCCAGGGCGTGATCCCGCAGAGCACCACCGCGCAACATCAACCCGGAGAACTGGTACTTCACCAAGTCAGCGCAGAAAGCACAGGTACCGGAAACGTGATTGGCTTCCTGATCCGCAGGCTGCTGCAGGCGGTCATCGTCGTGCTGATGGTCACGATGATCACCTTCATCTTGCTGCGGGCCATCCCCGGCAACCTGGCGGTTGCGATACTCGGCCCGGCGAGCTACCGCAACCCCGCCGCTGCTGGCCCAGTTCAACCACCAGTACGGCTTCGACAAGCCGTGGTTCGGCCAGTACCTGCTGTGGCTGGGCCACCTGCTCCAGGGCAACCTGGGCTACTCCTGGAACCTGGACCAGTCGGTCGCGTCGCTGCTCGGCAGCCACCTGCCCAAGACCGTCATTCTTGTCGGCATCTCGACAATCCTCGCGCTGATCATCGCGATGCCGGTCGGGCCTGTGGCAGGCGGTGCGCCGCAACAGCCCGGTCGACTACACCTTCACCGCCTGTCGTTCCTGTTCTACGCGGCGCCGACGTTCTTCGTCGGTACCGTGCTGATCCTGGTGTTCCGGTCAAGCTGCATGGTTCGGCCCGAGCGCCCGCAGGGCGGCCTGTGGAACGACCTGACCGATCTGCGCGACCTGACGCTGCCGGTCGTCACGCTGGCGCTCGTGACGATCGCGCTGTTCAGCCGGTACATGCGCTCGGCGGTGCTGGACAACGTCACCGAGGACTACATCCGCACCGCCCGCGCAAAGGGCGCATCGCGCAGCCGCGTGCTGTTCCGGCACGTGCTGCGCAACTCGCTGATCCCGATCGCGACCCTGCTCGGCCTGTCGCTGCCCGGCGATCTTGTCCGGCGCGCTGATCACCGAGTCGGTGTTCAACTACCCGGGCATGGGCTACCTGTTCTTCAAGCCGGCGCAGAGCCAGGACTACCCCACGCTGCTCGGCTTCGTCATCGTGGTCGCGATCGCGACCGTGGTCGGGTCGCTGATCGCCGACATCGCTGTACGCCGTGCTCGATCCGCGAGTGAGGTACGCCCGGTCATGAGCGCTGCTCGACCTGGCACGGAAGACGCCTTGGCCCGCCGCGACGCGGCGACGCTCACCCCGGGCGCTCCCGGCAGGGGCAAGCCCCGCGGCATGTTCGCGCCGCGGCCTGGAGGTGTTCGTCGAGAACAGGCTCGCGATCGTCGGCGTGGTCATCCTCGTGCTGATCTGCGGCGTTCTGCTTCATCGGGCCGCTGTTCTACCACACCGACCAGGTGCACGTGAACCTGGCGAACGAGAACCTGCGCCCGGGCACGGGGCACCCGCTCGGCACCGACGCCAACGGCTACGACGTGCTCGGCCGGCTGATGGTCGGCGGCCAGATCTCGCTGGAGGTCGGGCTGGCCGCCGGCGATCCTCGCCACCGTAGTGGGCACGCTCTGGGGCGCGGTGGCCGGGTACTTCGGCGGCGCCGTGGACGCGGTCATGATGCGGCTGGTGGACTCGCTGCTGGCGATCCCGACGCTGTTCCTGGCCCTGGTCGTGGTCTCCATGTTCCCGCCCACCGAGGCCGAGCTGATCCTCGTCATCGCGCTGACGTCGTGGCTGACCACGTCCCGGCTGATCCGCGGCGAGGCGCTGTCGCTGCGGATCCGCGACTACGTCCAGGCGATGCGGGTGATGGGCGGCGGCGGCGCCCGCGCGGTGTTCCGGCACATCGCGCCCAACGCGGTCGGCACGATCGTCGTCAACGCGACGTTCCAGGTGGCCGACGCGATCCTGCTCGTCGTCGCGCTGTGCTACCTCGGCCTGGGCATCCGGCCGCCGCAGACCGACTGGGGCGGCATGCTCACCGCGGCCTCAACTACGTCTACGACGGCTACTGGTGGCTGATCTGCCCGGCCGGCCTGGCGATCATCCTCGTCGTCATCGCGATCAACTTCATCGGCGACGCGCTCCGGGACGCGTTCGAGGTAAGGCTGCAGCGGCGATGACCGGCACCGTGCTCGAGATCCAGGACCTGCACACCGAGATCAGGCTGCGCCGCGCGGTCGTGCACGCGGTCGACGGCGTGTCGCTGTCGGTCGGACGGGCGAGTGCCTCGGCATCGTCGGCGAGTCCGGCTCGGGCAAGACGATGACCGCGCTGTCGGTCATGCGGCTGCTGCCGTGCGGCGGGCACGATCACCGGCGGCGCGATCCACCGTCGACGGCTGGACGATCACCGCGCTGACCGAGGACCAGATGCAGCACGTCCGCGGCAACGTGGCCGGCATGGTGTTCCAGGACCCGATGACGTCGCTCAACCCGACGATGACGATCGGCGAGCAGATCGCCGAGTCGGTCCGGATCCACCGCGGCGCGTCGAAGGACAGGCGCTGGCCCGCGCGGTCGAGGTGCTCGGCCTGGTCGGCATGCCCAGGCCGGCCGAGCGGGTCGCGGCTACCCGCACCAGCTGTCCGGCGGCATGCGCCAGCGCGTGATGATCGCGATGGCGCTGGCCTGCGAGCCGAAGCTGCTGATCGCGGACGAGCCCACCACCGCGCTCGACGTCACCATCCAGAAGCAGATCCTGGAGCTGATCGACTCGCTCCGGCGCGCCTGGGCATGGCGGTCATCCTGGTCACCCACGACCTGGGCGTGATCGCCGGCCGCGCCGACCGGGTCGCGGTCATGTACGCCGGCCGCATCGTGGAGACGGCCGATGCGTCACGCTGTTCGCGCAACCCGCGCCACCCGTACACCGAGGCGCTGTTCGAGGCGCTGCCGGAGAAGGCCGCGGACGGGTCGCACAGCGGCTGTACAACATCCCCGGCCAGCCGCCCGACCTGACTGCCCCGCCCGCCGGCGTGCAAGTTCGCGCCGAGATGCCGGTACGTCCAGGAAAAATGCAGAGAAACCGAGCCATCCCTAACGACTCGGGTGGCACGCACGAATACCGCTGCTACTTTCCCGGTTGGGACGCCGAGGAGGCGCGCGTCCCGGCACGCCGTCGAGTCCGTCCGGCCGGGCGGCCGAGGTATGGACGACCCGATGGCCGAGTGCGCGGCGGTCGCGGCCGGGGCCGCGGTCCGACCGCTCCGTCGGCACGCGGGCGGACGGTCGCGAAGGAGGCGCGGGCGACTCCGCCGGACGACGGCGCTTGCTTCGACTCGACCTGGTGAAGAACTTCACGGTCACCGCCGGGGCCGTACTGCAACGGAAGGTCGGCGAGGTCTCGGCCGTAGCAGATGTGTCGTTCGGGTATCCCCGGGGACGACGTTCGGGCTGGTCGGAGAGTCGGGGTGCGGGAAGACGACGATCGGGACGGCTGATCGTCGGCCTGGAAAAGCCGACCGGCGGCACGATCCTGCTCGACGGACAATAATATCACCACCTCCCCGCTCGCGTGCGTCGGCGCTAGTCGCGGAACGTGCAGCTGATGTTCCAGGACTCGTACGCGGCGATGGATCCGCGGATGCGGGTCGGGACGATCCTGCGCGAGCCGCTGGTGATCCAGGGCGACGGGTCGCGGGCCGAGCAGCGCGGCGGATCAAGCAGATCGTGGACGAGGTGGGCCTGCCCGCGTCGGCGGTGGACCGGTATCCGCACGAGTTCTCCGGCGGGCAGCGGCAGCGGCTCGGGCTGGCCCGGGCGCTGATCCTGCAGCCCGACCTGATCGTGGCGGACGAGCCGGTGTCCGCACTCGACGTGTCCATCCAGGCGCAGATCCTGAACCTGATGCGCGACCTGCAGCGCGAGCCGGGCTCACCTACCTGTTCATCTCGCACGACCTGTCCGTGGTCCGGTACATGGCGGACACGATCGGCGTCATGTACCTGGGCAAGCTGGTCGAGATCGGCCCCGCCGACGAGGTGTACGCCAGGCCGGCGCACCCGTACACCAAGGGCCTGATCGACACCGTGCCGGTTGCCGACCCGGGTGCGGAACGGGCCAAGGAGCACCAGGGCGTGCGCGGCGAGCTGCCCTCGGCGATCGACCCGCCGTCCGGCTGCCGGTTCCGCACCCGCTGCCCGCGCGCCCAGGACATGTGCGCCGCGCGAGGAGCCGCTGCTGCGCCCGTTCAGCGCGGCGGGCCACCAGGCGGCGTGCCACTTCCCGCTCCGCGAACCGGACGAGGCCTGCTAGCCGCGCGTCGCGCTTCCGCGCTTGTTGCTGTTATCATTCGCGGCATGCGATTGGGGGTACTTAGCACCCATATATGGGTTGGAAGTACACCCGATAACCGAACCGGGTCTCCACGCCGGCCAGGCGTGCAGCACCATGTAGTCCGTGCATTTTGACGAGGCTGACCAGGCCGGAACGCGCGCGGTGGAAGGCGTTTCCGCGCGGGGAACTGGTTGACCTGAGCGGCGCCCGCGGGACGGCACACCATGCCAGTAGCCAAGTGGTCAGGCGTCTTCGTGGATGGGCGGCGCCCACCGGGGCCGGCGGATGAGGCAGAACGGGTGGCCCGCCGGGTCGGCGTAAACGTCGTGGCCGTCGAAGCTTACTGCGCCAAGCTCTAGCACCCGCCCGCTCGCCGACGCCGGGGTCCTCGACCATGATGTCGAGGTGGGACCTGCTGCGGCACCGCCGGGATCCGGCCAGGTTGGCGGCCGGTGGTCCGGGGCACGCTGGAACGCCAGGCCGGAGGACGCATCGTTGGCGGGCGACCACCACCCAGTCGTCGTCGCGGTAGGTCACCGGCAGCCCGAGCAGCGCGGAGTAGAAGGTGGCGAGGACCGCGGGGTCGGGGCAGTCCAGGACCACATGGTGCATCCGTCCAATCATGCTGCCGATCCTGCCACGACAGCCGCTACCAGGCGGTCAGGCGGCGGGACAGGTCGGTGGCGCCAGGCAGTGCGAGCAGGTGGCTCGCGGGCGGGCTCGGCACGCCCTCGCGGAGCATCCAGTGGTCCATGTAGGTGCCCGTGGGGACCCAGTAGTCCTCGGACTGCAGGTTGCGGTTCACCACGACGCAGCCGTGTCCCTGGCCTGCCTGGCCCGGGGTGCTGCGATGGCACCCAGAACGCTCCGCCCGCGTCGCGGACGATGACGGGCGCGAGGTCCACGATCTCGCCCCGCTCGACGTACTCCCACAGCCGCCCGTCGTCCAGCGGGCTCGCGGTGAACGGCGGCCAACGCATGGGCTCGCTGCCGACCATGGCGAGCACGCGGACCTGCGGCACGCTCACCGGCGACGCCGGCTGCCCGTGGAATACCGACAGGAGGACCGTCGCCTGGCGGTCGCTGACCCCAGCCGAGCAGGGCACCGTCCCGCGGCACCGGCATGCCCTCGGTGATGACCCGGTGGCTAATGACGGGCAGCGGCTCGCCCGGCCTGATCTCATGGCACTCTCCGTCGGCCGGGTTCCACGGCCGCAGGGTGAAGCGGTCGGCCGGGTCCTGGGTGAGGACGTAGAAGCCGGACCCTTCGCAGGCACCTGACCTTTCAAAAGCATGATGGCGCAGGA
>CAVXTC010000044.1:0-29899 GCA_963764525.1 uncultured Pseudomonadota bacterium
GCCTCACCGGATGGCGGAATGCGCTGCGCTGTTCCGCCCTACCGCAACATCAGCCCCTGCGGCCGGATCAGCCCATCCGGTACCGGCGTGAACCCGCTCAGACCCCGGTTGAGTGCATACAGCCAGGTCATGTGGAACAGGAACAGCATCGGCCGGTCTGTCGTGTAAATCTTCGCGACCTGGTGATACAGGGCTCGCGCGCGCCGCCGGGTCGGTAACCGCGCGCGCGTGGTCGAGCGTCGTCTGGAAATCCGGGTTGCAGTATCTCTCCGAGTTCTGGAAGCCGTCGCAGGACAGGAACTGGGTGATGTTGAAATCCGGGTCCGAACGCCCGCTCCAGATCACCAGCCCGGCCTGATACTCGCCGTGCTGGAAAAGCGGCAATGTTGGCGTTGGTTTCACCCGCCTGCACCTTCACCGTGAAGCCGGCCTCGGACGCCATCGATTGGATGATCTCGCCGATCTGCTTGTCCAACGGCGTGTTCAGCACGCGCAGCAGCACGGTCGGGTGCTCCGCGCCGGCTTCCCGCAGCAGCGCCTTCGCCCGCGCCACATCGCGTGGCGGCACCGTAGGTTTGTCTGTCCAGAAATAGCGGCTGGTCGGCAGCTCCGACTGGTTGTCCGGCACGAACAGGCCCGAAGCCGGCGACCTGGTTGATCACGTTACGATCGATCGCCGCTTCCAGCGCGGCGCGCACCCGCACATCATGCGCCAACGGCGATAACCGACGCCGCTGCCGTTCCCCAGGTTGATCATCATCGCCTCGTAGCCGAGCGCGGTCACTTTGGCCAGTTGCAACCGCTGGTCCTGCTGCACCTTCACGGCATCGGTCGGCGCCATCTCTTCGATCATGTCCAACTGGCCGGCCTGCACTTTCACCAGCCCACGCTGGAATTGGCGATCGGATGGAACTCGATGCGATCGACATGGATTGCGTCCGCGTTCCAGTATCCCGGGAAACGTTGCAGCGTGATATGATCGAGCGGCACGCGTTCCACGAAACTGAACGGCCCGGCGCAAACCGGATGGGTGAAGAAATCCCCAACAACTCTATCGCCTTCGGCGCCCCCATCATTCCGGCGCGGTCCACAGCACCGCGATCAACGGCGACAAAGGCTGCGATAGCAGCAGCCGGATAGATGAGGATCCACCACCTCGATCGCGGTCACCGGCTTCAGCTCCGATTTGCGCAGGCTGTAGGGGGCGCTGCGATACCGCTCCAGGTTCGCCTTTACCGCCTGGGCATCGAACGGCGTGGCCGTCCGGGAACTGCACGCCCTGGCGCAACCTGAGCGTCAGCGCGCGCGAATCTGGTGACCACGGCCAGCCCGAGGCAGCTGCGGAACAAAATCGAGCTTGCCGTCAAGGTCGATCAGCTTGTCGCACAGGCTGGCAAATACAATACGTCCGGCGAATGTTCCCCCTTGCGCCGGATCGAGCGCATCCGGATCGTCCTACATGCCGATCCGCAGCGTGCCGGCGGCTTGCGCCGAAGTGCCCGCCGAGCAGCAGGATCGCCGCGGCAGCAATCATCGTGCGGCGCATGAGCCAACCTCCCCGGATGTTTCCCGACCCGAACGCTATCGCCTGGCTCCGCTCCCCGTCCAGGGTGCAAGCGCCGTGACCTTCCGCCTGGGACTGATCGGCGCCGGACGGATGGGACGAACCCATCTCCGCGCATTGCCGGTAGCAGCGTGGGGGTTGTCGCGGTGGCCGATCCCGCGGCAGCCGCGCGGGCCGCGTTCGATCTACCGGAATAGCGATGCATGACACGCCGGAGGCGATGCTGGACGCCGGCGGGCTGGATGGCGTGCTGATCGCCACGCCCACCGCGCTGCATCTACCAATGGTGCAACTGGTCGCCGCAAGCGGGCTGCCGATCCTGTGCGAAAAGCCTTGCGGGCTCACCGCGCGCGGGGCGGCCGAAGCGGCGCGCATCACCGACGCCCTTGGGGTCAGGCTGCAGGTGGCCTACTGGCGGCGTTTTGTCCCGCGCTGCAACGCCTTCGCCAGCGTATCGCCGACGGTGCGCTGGGGAACTTTATCTGCTCGCCTGCTATCAGTGGGACGGCGCGCCGCCGGCCGCGGATTCCGCGTCGGCAGCGGCGGCATCTTCATCGACATGGGGGTGCACGAATTCGACCAGATCCGCTGGCTCAGCGGCCAGGACATTGCCGATGCGCATGCCGCGGCCGCCGCGGCGGTCGGCGAAGCCGCGGTGCCAGGCGACAGCGAAAGCGCACAGGCGCTGTGCCGCCTGTCCGGCGGGGCCACCGCGATCGTTTCACTGGGCCGGCGATTTCCGCTGGGTGATATCTGCCGGGTTGAAGCGTTTGGAACGAAACATGCCGAGGAAGCGAGATTCCTGTGGCCGCCCGATGCCGACGCGGCATTTCTGGGCGCGCTGCGCCGCCAGGCGGAAGGCTTCGCAAGCTGGGAAAGCGGCGGCCCGCCGGTCGGCGCAAGCGCCGCCGATGCGGTGGCCGCGCTGGCAGCGGCGGAGGCCGCGTCGGAGACGACGAAGCTGGTCGGTCAGCACCAGCATAGGTGAACCGTGGCTGATGAACAGCGTCCGCATGGCGCAGTTTCAGGCGCATGCACGCGCGCCGCCGATCATGCCGCCGCCTGGTGCATCCACGCCAGAGCCGGATGCGCCGGATCGTCCCCGGCATGATCCTGCACCGCGCGACGTAACGTGCCGAGAACCGCCGGCCGATCCCGTCGCAGCGCGCGCTCGATGATCCCGGCCTGCACCTCGGGCGCGTGGCGGATCAGCGCGCGGATGACGAACGCCTCGCCGAGCAGGTCAGGGCCGAGTGGCTCGAATGTCTCGCCATCGGCGGCTAGCAGCACGTCCGCGACACAATCGGCGACCTGCTCGGGCGTGCCAGGCAGGTGCAGCCCCAGCGAGTAGGTCTCTTCCGCAATCAGTCCGGCCGCTTCATTGGCCGCGGAGCCGCGCTGCAAGGTGATGCAGGCGGCAACATGCGTCAGCAGCAGCGGCTCCAGGTGCAGGCGCCACGCGCATTGCTCCAGCCGGAGCATGTCCCGTTCCGCCAGTACCTGCGCCAGGCCGGCCGGCGATTGCGCCAGCACCGCCGCGACGCCCTGATGCGGGGCGACCAGCGCGGCCATCAGCAGATGCAACGGCTCACTGGTATCAAGTGCAACGCCGGGCGGCGGCGGACAGATCGGCAGACCGGACAGACGCGCCGCCCAGGCCATCGCCGTGCCGAGCAGGCCTGCCCGTTCGTCCGCGGAGCGCAGGCCGGCCAGCCGCACCGGTTCGGCCGGGTCCATCGCCACGCCCGTGCGGCCGAGGTCCGCCCACCAGCCGTCGCAACCGGTGTCCCGTTCCAGCAACAGCAGGCGCAGCTTCGGATGGCGTGGTTGGCCCAGCAGGACGCAGTAATCGTGCGGCAGCGTTTCGCCGGTACCGGCCCGATCGATGACCACCAGCACTGGGAAGCGGCTCCGCCCGGCCTCAGCAGCGAGCCCCCGCAGTGCCTGCGGCGAGGCGAACCCGGCCGACCAGCCCAGCGCCTCGGCCCGTTCGCACAGCTCGATCGCCAACCTTGTCTTGCCGCTTCCGGCACGCCCCGTCAGCCCGCGCACGGACACCGCCGCCGACTCGGACAGCCAGTGTTCCAGCGCCGCCAGTTCGTCCGCCCGGCCAACCAGTTCGGGCGCCCGGCTTGCCGGCACCAGCAGGTCTCTTGGGTGCGTGCAACCGGTCCCCGCCGCGTGCAGCCTGGCAAGACGCGGTCCGGCCCCATCGATCGGCGCTGCCGCTTCCGCATCGACCCCATAGGGCTCGATGCCCGCCAAGCTGAAATCGTCGTCCAAGCCGGACCTCCCGCCATCGGGCAGCGAACATACCTCACGATCCGTTGAGGTATCGCCAAGAAATATGGCGCAAGCGTGACGATTCGCCGTCGAACATCGTGCTTGCCCGCGCGGTTTTGAGGCTGATGAACGGCTCGTGAAGCCAAGGGGGGGCGGCAATCACATTCTGCTCTGATAGAGTGCCGTGTCGGGATCAATTGCCGTAGGGTGCTGCGTCTCCCATGAAGGTACTTTTCGCCACGAGCGAAATGGCCGATTTCGTCAAAGCGGGAGGTCTCGGCGAGGTGTCCGCCGGGTTGCCGCGCGCGCTGTGCCGGCACGGCGCGGATGTGCGGGTGCTGTTGCCCGGCTATCCCGCCGCTCTCGCCAAATGCCCCGATATGCGGATCGTGGCACGCCTGCCGGGACGCGCCAGCATCCCGCCCTGCCGGCTGGGCGAGGTTCGCACCGCCGACGGCCTGATCGTTTATCTGGTGCTGGCGCCCGGCCTGTATGAACGGCGCGGCAGCCCGTATTGCCGGCCGGATGGGGCCGAGTGGCCCGATAACGATTTGCGCTTCGCCCGGCTGTCGCTGGCCGCGGCGCAGCTCATGCAAGGGCTGGGAGGCCAAGGGAGGGGCGCCCTGCGCTGGCAGCCCGAATTGTTGCACGTCAACGACTGGCCGGGCGGCCTGGCGCCGGCCTATCTGCGCTGGGACGGCACGCCGGCGCCGACCGTGCTGACCATCCACAACATCGCCCATCAGGGCGTGTTCAGCGCTGACCACCGCCATGCGCTCGGCATCCCCGAGCACGCCTTCGACATCAACGGCGTCGAATTCCACGGCAACGTTTCGTTCGTGAAGGCCGGCCTTTTCTATGCCAGCCATGTCTGCACGGTCAGTCCGACCTACGCCCGCGAGATCACCACGGAAGCGCTGGGCGCCGGACTGCACGGCTTGACCCAGGGCCTGGCCGAACGCAACCAGCTCAGCGGCATCGTCAACGGCATCGACGAAAGTTGGGATCCAAGCCTCGATCCGTACCTGCCGCACCATTTCGACGCGGAGGATTTGCGCGGCAAGGAAACCACCTCCGACCTGGTGCGCACCGGGCTGTGCCTGGCGCCGTCCGACGGTCCGTTGTTCGGCGTGGTGTCGCGGCTGGTGCCGCAGAAGGGCCTCGACATCGTTGCCGAGGCGGCCAACGACATCGTCCGCTCCGGCGGCCAGATCGCCATCCTCGGCCTCGGCGAGCCGGCCACCGAGCACATGCTGAACAAGGTCGCCCGCCGCCACCACGACCAGATCGGACTGCTGGTCGGCTTCAACGAGCCGATGGCACGGCGTATCGTCGGCGGCAGCGATTTCTGCCTGATGCCGTCACGATTCGAGCCGTGCGGGCTGACCCAGATGCAGGCGCAGCGCTACGGCACGCTGCCGATCGCCCACGCGACCGGCGGGCTGGCCGACACCATCGAGGACGGCGCCACCGGTTTTCTGTTCTCCGAGTTTTCGTCGGAGGGATTTCTGGCGGCGTGCCACCGCGCGTTCGAGGTGTTCACCGATGACGCGCAGCTGACCGAGATGCGGCAAGCCGCCATGGCGCGCCGCTTCGGCTGGGAAGCGACCGCCGCGGAGTACGAACGGCTGTATTGCCGGCTGACCGGCAAGCCGGTGGCCGAACCCGTCCCGCCCCGCCGCGCTGCGAAGCAGCGGCTGGTGCCAAAGGAGCTTCCGCAGGCCGCCTGACCCCGACGACGCCGCGGAGTTTTGTTACCGCGGGTTGGTCAGCCAACCTCCCGGCCCATTGCCGCTTCATAAACCCGCAGCACCGAGCTGGAATCATCGACACCCCATCCCCTGGCCCGCGCCGTGCGCATCAGGTTCATCACCTGCGGGGCGATCATTCCGGGCAACCCGTGCTCATCCTGCATTTCCAGCGCCAGCCGCAAATCCTTGTGGGCGAGGTCGAGCGCAAAGCCCGGCTTGAAGTCGCGCCGGAACGCTTTCGGCCCCAGATTGCGGAACGCGTCCGAATTGCCGGACGCGTTGCAGATGACATCATACAGCTTGTGGAGGTCGATGCCGGCCAGCGCGCCGAGCATCAATGCCTCCGACGCCGCCGCGGCGTTGCAGAACGCCAGCATGTTGTTGCACAGTTTGGCAACCGAACCCATGCCGACTTCGCCGACATGGATCACCTCCTTGCTGAACGATTTCAGCAGCGGGAGCTGCGCCTCGAACACCGCCGGATCGCCGCCCACCATGATGACGATGGTCCCGTCGGTGGCGCGCGGAACGCCACCGCTGACCGGCGCTTCCAGCATGGCAACGCCTTTGGCGGCCAGGCCCGCCGCGACCCGCTTCGCGGTGGCCGGGGAATTGGTGGAAAGGTCGATATGCACCGTGCCGGAGCGCGCGGCGGCGACGATGCCGGTTTCGCCCAGCGCAACCTCTTCCACGTGGCGCGGCATCGGCAGCGATGTGAACACCACGTCGCTGCCGGTGGCCACCTGAGCCGTGGAGGCACCGGCCGTGGCACCAAGCGCGGTGCAGGCGGCGACGGCGTCCGGATTGAGGTCGAAGACCGTGACCTGATGGTTGGTGTTGCGGATGATGTTGCGGCACATGGGGCCGCCCATGTTGCCGACGCCGATGAAACCGACTTTCATGTTCGATGTCTCCTGACGGGGAATTGCCAGAGTGGCAGAGGATCCGGTAAAAGTCAGGTGGCTGGGGCCGAACCGACGCAGTTTGATACGCGCGACAGTGGTGGCCCGGGTACCTCGAGCAGTTCGATCTCGAATTGGTCCTCCGCGATCCGGCTGCTTGCAGCGGCAGGCCGCGCCACTGCTTCCAACTCACCCCAAGCCAAGAAACACCGCGAGCGCCCGGTTGACCTCTATCATGGTCGCATCTTCAGCCCGCCCGATCAGCTGGCCGATCTTCTCGCGCCGAACGGTCTGCGGCCGGTCAACCGCGATCTGGGTCGGCGCGCGCAACCCGGTCGCCGCGGTTGGTGCGATGCCGATGCGAGTCAAGGGGGCTTCCCGCAGGCTCCCTGTCAGCGGCAGGACCACAACGGTCGAGAGCGCATCGAACCAGTCAGCCTGCACGACCAATGCCGGTCGCGGTTTACCGCTGTCGCCCTTCAGGGCAACGACCACAATATCGCCGCGGCCCATCAGTCGAGGTCGTCCCAGGCATCGGCGCTGGCCTGCTCCCAGAACTCGGTCTCTCGGCGCGCCTCGTCGGTAGCTTCCGCCCGCGCGATCAGCAAGCATTGCCGGCGGCATTCTTCCGCGAAACCCGGGGCGGCGGTATCGGGGATCCAAAGCTGGAGCGGCCGAAGGCCAGCTGCCCGCAGCTTGGAGCGGCGGCGCTCGACACGTACGGCGCGCGATAATGGTGTTTTCACGTTCATCGGCTACATGTAACGCAACCCGGGATGGAATGCTAGGCCGCCTGGCATCAGCCAACATCAGGCAGGCGCCGGTGGGGACCTGGTCTCAGACCCCCGCCCGCTGGTGCAGCGCCTGGGCCAGCTTCGCCAGCACCGAGGCCGCTTCCGGCCGGCGCAGTCGGCCCGATTGCAACAATGCGACGAGCCGCGCGGCACACGCACCAAGCGCCGCGACCAGCGCCGCTGCATCGTCCTCGCGGCCCGGGCCGTTGCCGGCGCTGGTACGCAACCGGTCGTTGGCGTGGGCGAAGCGCAGTTCGCACGGCTGGCTGTAGGCGGCAATCGCAACATCGTGCCCGGCCCGCAGATCAGGCAGGACGCCGACCACAGTGTCGGCCATCGGCAGCAGGTCGTCGGGAAACCGCAGCTCCGGCTGCGCGCCGCCGCGAACCAGCAGCCGGCCGTATGGTTCGATGTCCGACGCCAGCGCCGACGCCACCGCCTCGGCCTGCGCACCGAACGAGGCCTCCTCGATGTGCGTCCCGTCGCCGAGGCGCAGGGTGAAGGTGACCTGCAGTCCGTCGTTCATGATCGGGCCTTTGCTGCTACTTGCCGAATGCCGCCTTCAGCGCGCTCATTTGACCGTCCGAGTATTGATCGCCGGAAATTGGCATGACCTGGTCCACGCTGTTGGTGGCGATACTGTATCCCACCTGCAACCGCAGCCCGCCGCGGCCCGGCAGAGTGACCGTGAATTTCGGAAATGTTGCAGAATCGCGGTGATTGAACTCGACGGCGTTGCTGGCAGCGCCGTTGAGCAGCTTGCGGACCTCGGCGATCGCCTCGCCGCAGATCGCCGGAATCTCGGGGCGGAGGGTCTCGGCAAACTGCGTGTTGGAATCTTTGATATCATCGAATTCGAAATTGGCCGGTGCATGGCGCTTATAGACGTGGTCGGCCGCCACGCCGGAAAACCCATGGCTGGCAATCGCCAACGGGGGTGCCGCCTTGCCTTCGAACTGTTTGGCTTTGCTCATCAGGCGGTCGCCGTCGGCATTCGCTGCCAGGGTATCGAAGAACGGTGCCTTCAACTTGCTCCAGTCGTCGCCGAAATGCCGGCCGGCCAGCGTTTTCATCACCGGCCCGGAATCCGCGCCGCCAAGGTTGCCGACCAGACGAGCCAGCTCGGCGCGCGCCGGGAACGCGTCGCTGAGCGCCTTGATCTGCGTGGCATCGCCGCCGCCGCACACCGAGGCGATGGTCGGCAGGTCGTCGTTCAGCCCGTTGCTCAGCAGCGTTCGCAACTCGTTCGGAGCGGCTTTGAACTTCCCGGCAAGCCCCACCGCCCGATCGGAACTGCGGCCGATCACGGCAGCAAAACGGTCGATGTCGTTGCCGACGCCCTGCTGCATCAAGGTGCCGAGATCGCCGGGATTGGCGGCGAATTTCTCGGCCAGCCCGGCAGGCAGCCGGGCGCCGCCGTCTTCCCCGCACAGCTTGCCGACATGGGCGATATCGCCAAGCTGCGCCTGCAACATACGGATCTGGTCCGGGTCGAGTTCGCCGAGCTCACGTGTCGCCCGCGCACCCGCCGCCGGCGCGTCGGCGCCGGTGCCGACCTGGCTCAGCAACCGGCCGAGCCCGTCATTGCCAAACTCCGCATACAGTCGGGCGGCCTGATGGGCGGTATCGTCGTCGGCAAATAGTGCCGCCGCCTTGTCCTTGCCCATCGGGCCACCAGCCAGATCGTCCTGCACCTGTTTGCGCCGCGCGATCAGCGCTTTCGTCAGATCCCCCGTCAGAGTGTCGAGACGTTTCGTGCGGGCACCGAGGTCGCTCGCGTCTGGCGTTAGACCCGCCAGTTCCTGCAACAGACGCGCCTCGAACTCACGTGTCGGCTTTCTTGTCCGCGCTCGCCTGCGCCGGCACGCCGACGCCGGTGAGCTTGGAGCACTGGGCGGCAGCCGCGGCGTATGACTTCGCCAACACGCCGGCGGGGCCGAGCAGTGGCGCAAGCACGACCGCCTGCTGCACGGCGGCAATAAAGTCGTTGCTGTTGATAGCCTTCTGCACCTGGCCGATTCCGCTGTTGATCAGCGTGCCGACTTCCTTGGGCAAGTCACGCTTCACCAGATCGCGGGCGGCATCGACCGTCGCCTTGCCGGTGTCAGCGTAGTTGCCGGCCGCCTCGAGCCAGGCGGGCAACGCCTTCATCTGCGCCCGCACATCCTCCACCTTGCCGGCGTCGGCGTTGTCCTCGGCTTGTTTGAGCGCCTGCTGTACATTCGCGCTGGCGCCGCGGATCTTCTTGGCCGCTTCGATTTGTTCGTCAGTGGCAGTTTGGCGGCGTAATAGACTTGCCAGGCT
This sequence comes from uncultured Pseudomonadota bacterium, assembly GCA_963764525.1. Taxonomy (GTDB): domain Bacteria; phylum Pseudomonadota; class Alphaproteobacteria; order Acetobacterales; family Acetobacteraceae; genus DATDIC01. The sequence goes on from CAVXTC010000044.1 coordinate 9,599, forward strand.
TCAGCGACCGGCAGCAGCGCCTCGACCTGACCGCGCAGCGACGCCGTCGGCGTGCGCGGCGCACGCCAGCGCCTTGCCGACCGCCGCGCGCAAATGCCGACAGTCTGGCTCATGCTGGTGTTCACGTCCTTGTCCGCCTGCAGCCGGCGATCGAGTTCGGCCATCGCCTCGGTCGTCGCCCGGTAATCGGCAAACCCACCGTCCAGCGCATCGAGCAGGAGTTTGCCTTTATCGTGCGCCTTGGCGCGCTCGGCCTCCGCCTTGGTCAGCTCCCCGGCGAACAGCTTTGCCGGCTGGACCTTCGCCGCTGCCGGCAGTTTCGCCGCCTCCACGGTCAGGCGATCGAAAATGGCCTTGAAACCATCGTAAGCGGCGGCCGGCGTCCTTCAGCGCCTTCTCGGTGTCGGTAACTTTCTTCTCGGCGGCCTTCCAGGGCAGGCTCGGCAATATCGTTCAAACTTTCGATCAGTGCCGCCACGTTGCCGACCGCGGCCTTCTGATCTGCGCTGAGTGCCGCCTGCCGCTTGCCCCATTCGCCGGCGAGTGCCGCGCCGCGCTCACGCAACGCTTTGGCCTTCGCGGTGAGCCCCGTCACCGCTTCGAGCACCGGCTGCACGGCGCGCAGTCCGGCGGCGCCGTCCTCGCCGCGCGGGCAGGCTGCGCGGGCGTTCTCGACAGCTTTCGACCAGGCCTCGCGCAGTGCCGCGCCGGGCGTCGCGTCAGCAGCCCCGACCGCGGCGGCGATCGGGGTGTCGAGCTCGGCATGCACGGCTGCAGCGGCGGTGATCGCAGCGAGCGCACGCTGCGCTGCTGCCGCGGTTTCCTGCGCGGTTTTGGCGCCGGCGGCGGCATCCTTGGCCGCAGAGTACTTCGTTTCGCGCGTTCACCAGCGCGGTACCGATCGGCGGCACGAGATCGCCGAACGCCAGGCCCGGAGCTGCCTTTTGCTGTTCGGTGCGCGCCGCGTCGATCGCGGCGACGGCCGGCGCCTTCGTGTCGGCTTCCAGAGCCCGTGCAGCGAGCCGATCCTCCAGCGGTTTCAGTGCGTTCAGCAGGTTCTGCGCGTTCGCCGCGGCGGCGCGGAACACGCCGTCCGGCACGGTATCGGAGCCGAGATCAGGACTGGCGAGGGCAGCGCGCACAGCGTCCTGCGGCTTGCGCAGATCGAGGTCGAGCTGGTCCGGCGAAAGGACGGCAAGAATCGGGATTGCTGCGCGCCCTGGGCGGCGAGGCGTGCCGCGAAGGCGTCGTTCAGGCGGTTGCGTATCTCCGCCCGCCGCGTATCCGCTTCCGCCTTGACCCGGCCGGGCAACGCCGTCGTTTCACCGGCGACCTTGACCATCTCGTCGAGGATCGCGCTGGCGGAATTGACCGCCGTGACAAAGTTGCCGGAGGTGACAGAATCGTCGAGCAGGTCGGGCTCGGCCAGCGCGCGGTCGAGATCAGCGGCAAGAATCCCGGCGCGCAAAGCGAGGTCTTCGCCGGCCAGTCCGGGAGCATCCGCGATGCGGCGAGCAAGCGTGGCGCTTGCGGCGTCCCGCCGCGCCCGCAGCTCCGCCCGTACCGGACCGCGACGGCGCGCCGGCGGAATGAAATCGAGCACCTGCTCGCACCACAAATCCTGCGCTTCGGTTCCCATCTCCAATTTCCCCTCGGGCCAGTCAGGATCCGCCGCTCAGACCGGGCGGGCCGCGATGTATCAGAACGGCACATCCCCGCACACCGTGATCCGGTGCATGATCCGCGTCTCCGCCGGATAGTCGTTCACCGCGAAATGCTGCGTGCAGCGATTGTCCCACAGCGCCAGCGACCCGGTTTCCCAGCGGAACCGGCAGGTGTGTTCCGGCCGGGTCGAGTGCTGCATCAGGAAGTCGATGATCGGCCGGCTTTCTTCGTCCGCCATGTCCTCGAAATGCTGCACGTGGCCGCCGATATACAGCGCCTTGCGCCCGGTTTCCGGATGCGTGCGCACCAGCGGATGCACCGATGTGGTCTGCACGTCGCCGGGATCTTTCACTTTCATGGCGATCTTGTCGGCGTAGAACTCCTTGCGCGACTTGCCGCCGTATTTCTTGAAACCATCGCCGTAGCAGACGCTGCGCAGCGACTCGCACAACCGTTTCATGCCATCCGACAGCGACTCGAACGCCAGGTACTGGTTGGTGAACATGGTGTCGCCGCCCGCCGACGGCACCTGTTTCGCATACAGGATCGTGCCCATTGCCGGTTTCGGCGAGAACATCTGGTCGGTGTGCCATGACCCGCCGAAGTTTCGTTTGTCGGTCGGGCGCTTGACGATTTCCAGCATTTCCGGATGGTCCGCCATGCCCTCCATGAACGGATGCAGGTGGATCTCGCCCCAGCGCCGCGCGAAGGCAAGCTGCTGGTCGGGGGTCAGCGACTGGTTGCGGAAGAAGATCACCAGATTGTCCAGCAGGGCCGCACGCACCTCCGCGAGCACGTCATCGGGCAGATCGGCGGACAGATCGACACCGTCGATCTCGGCGCCCAGGCTGCCGGCGATGCGATGCGCCTCGATATGGCGGAAAGGCAGGTTGCGGAACTGGTTCATCGGGTCATCCTCCCTGACAGCCGGGCGAAGCTTGCTCCCGCCGGCACCAGCAATCAACCGCTTTGACCGACCAAGGCGGTAGGGCGGAACAGCGCAGCGCATTCCGCCAGCCGACCTCAACACCGGTGGAGCACCACAATCCTGTTGGTGTTCGTGCCCTTGGCATTGTTGCGGACACCCCAGCAATTTGCCGTCTTGGTGAATTCCTGCTGGTTCACCATGACGAACAGGCGGTCGAACGGAAGCCCCTCGGCGGCGTCCCACACCAAACGTTCAAGAAGAACCCTGCCACCCCGAACCTCGCCGACCTCGAACGCGACGTGCCCGCCAGGTTGCACGATCCGCGCCAGCTCGCCCAATGTGTCGCGGACCATGCTCTGCCAACCCATTTCGGTTCTGTGATGCGCGATCTCCACGCTCGCAGCGTCGATCCCGGCGAACCAGCTCCGGAGCCAGTTGTCCTCGGTGTACTGCACGATGTCGAGGAACGGCGGAGATGTAACGACCAACTGAACCGACAAGCTGCCGATCGCCGGTGTTGAGTGCGCCGGGCCGACAGTCAACAAGGGCGGCGGATGGGATGCCATTGGTCCGTCGCTCAACAGCGAGATGGTCTTTTTCAGGATCAGCTTCTTTATGTCCCTGTCCGCGGGCGTCTGTCCCCGCCTTTCATTGATCTTCCGCTGCGATTGAGCTGATACCGCCTGATTCGGCGGAAGTGTATAAACCGAAAAAAATCCCGGGGAATGGCCCGTCAATCGATTGATCGCCACCATCCTGATCCAATCGTCGATCGGATCGGGTATGGCGCCCAACGGAGCCCGTTCGATAAACCACCCGCGAAGCGCACACAGGTGGCGCAATGTTCGGGGGCTGTAAAACGCCAGCAAGTCCGGATCATCAATCGTCCCTGCGTCCCACCTGATCTGTTCCAGCCTGCCAGCGACCTCGCTGAGCGTCGGCGGTTTCAAACGAGGACGCGTCAGCAAAACACTCAGCGGATTAACATCATTCCCCATCGGCCGACGGCCCATCAGAGCTGCCTGAACCGGAGTTGTCCCGCGTCCCATGAACGGATCATAAACGGCGTTCCCCGGCTTCGTGAGACGCTCGATGAAGAATTCCGGAAGCTGCGGCTTGAAGCAGGCCCGGTAGCTTACTTCGTGGATCGAATGAGCCTGACGCTGGCCGGAGGTCCAGAATTCATTGATAAGGTAAGGGATAGGACCTTCCTGCACGAGTATCGAAGGCCGACCGAACTCCGTGAAATTCCGGACCAGGTCCTCAAAGGGTCGGGCGTCCTTGAAAGACGCCGGCGTGGCCGGGTCACGCACGAACAGCGGCGGCGCATCCAGGGCCGAATCGTTCATGCGTGAACTTTAGCCTGTGCTCCGGGCCCTCCGCCAGCTTGCCATGATCACCAGGAAACCACCGTCACGGCCGGATGATCGTCCCCGGCCCACCCTCGGTGAACAGCTCCAGCAGACACGCGTGCGGCACCCGGCCATCCAGGATCACCGCGCCCTTAGCACCGCGCCGCACCGCATCGACGCAGGTCTCCACCTTCGGGATCATGCCGTCGGTAATCATCCCGCGCTCGATCCCCTGCCGCACCTCGTCCACCGTCATCTCCGGGATCAGCTTCTTCTGCTCGTCCAGCACGCCCTGCACGTCCGTCAACAGCAGCAGCCGCGTCGCCCCCAGCGCTCCGGCGATCGCGCCCGCAACCGTGTCCGCGTTGATGTTGTAGGTCTGCCCATCGTCCCCCGCCGCCACCGGCGCGATCACCGGGATCAGCCCGGCGCCGGTGATCGCATGGATCACCCGCACATCCACCTGCTCCGGCTCGCCGACGAACCCCAGGTCCAGCACCGTCTCGATCCGGCTGCCCGGATCGCTCCGGGTGCGCCTCAGCTTGCGGGCGCGGATCAGCCCGCCATCCTTGCCGCAGATACCAACCGCCAGCGCACCGGCGCGGTTGATCAGCCCGGCCACGTATTTGTTGACGCTGCCGGCCAGCACCATCTCCACCACCTCGACCATCGCCGCGTCGGTGACGCGCAGCCCATCGACGAAGGTCGATTGAATCGCCAGCCGCTTCAGCATGGCATTGATCTGCGGCCCGCCGCCATGCACCACCACCGGGTTGATGCCGACCTGTTTCAGGATGGCGATATCGGCGCCGAACTGCAGCGCCAGTTCTTCTTCGCCCATCGCGTGGCCGCCGTATTTCACCACCACCGTCGCCCCGGCATAGCGGCGCAGATACGGCAGCGCGAGCGCCAGCGTGCGCGCCTGTTCGGCCGCGGCAGCATGATCGGCGGTGGTGCTCATCCCGGCTCCTTCGGCGCGACGCAGCGCGCGTCGTATGGCGCCGGGTCCGCACGGTCAAGCACCAACCTACCCTTCCAGCCCCCGCCAAACCGCCCTACGCTTCCGCGTCGGACAGGAGACCGCCAATGAACAATCAAACAACGACAGCACCCGGCATGACCGTCGCTGTATCGCAGGCCAGTCAACCCCGTTTCGTGGAAGGCCGCCGTGAGTTCTTCAAATACCGCGACCTCGGCGTGACCGACGGTACCCAGGGCCGCATGCGCGCGCAGATCACCTCGGCCAGCGCCGGCATGACGCGGCCGACCGGGTGGCATCGCCATCTGTGCGAGATGCAGTTCGTCTACGTGCTGGACGGCTGGATTGAACTGGAATTCGCCGACCGCCCGACGATGCGGCTGGCAGCCGGAGATTCCGTGATGATCCCCGGCGGAACGCCGCACAACGAGACCCGCACATCCGAAACATTCGACCTGCTGGAACTGTCGGTACCGGCGAAGATGGGCACCGAACCATGCGACGCGCCGGCCGGCCGAACCTGATCCTCTGCGGGGGCGCCGCGCGCAGCTCAACCCACCTCAAAGCGGCAGCCGCTCCAGCGCGGCGACCGCAGCCATCACCCCGCGCAATTCCGCCAACCCTCGCATCCGGCCGATCAGCGGATAGCCGGGATGCGTCGTGCGACGCGCATCGTCCAGCAGCGCGTGGCCGTGGTCCGGGCGGAACGGGATGCGCCAGCGTGCCTCGCCCGCCGCCTTGCGGCGCGCCTGCTCGCGCAGCAACGGGGCGATGACGGCGACCATGTCGATATCGCCGCCCAAATGGTCGGCCTCCATAAACGATCCGTCCGGCTCCCTGGTTACGTTGCGCAAATGAACGAATTGGATGCGGGACGCGAAACGCGCGGCAATTCCCGGCAGATCATTCGCCGCCCCGGCGCCAAGGGAGCCGGTACACAGCGTGATACCATTCGCCACGCTATCCGCGGCGGCAATGATGAAATCCAGGTCATCCTGGTTGGAAACGATTCGCGGCAGCCCAAGCAGCGGGCGCGGCGGATCATCGGGATGGATGCACAGGCGCACGCCGGCGGCTTCCGCGGCGGGCACCACCTCGCGCAGGAACCGCGCCAGGTGCTCGCGCAGCCCGTCATGGCCAAGGTCGGCGTAACGATCCAGCATGCGCCGCAGCCCGGGCACATCGTAGCGGTCGTAAGCACCCGGCAGGCCCGCCATGATGTTGCCCAGCAGCCGGTCGCGGTCGGCCTCCGACGCGCGGTCGATCCAGGCCCGGGCGCGCGCCAGCACGTCCGGCGGCTGCTCCGCCTCGGCACCCTTGCGGCGCAGCATGAAGCAGTCGAACGCGGCGTATTCGTGCGCGTTGAAGCGCAGCGCGGTGCCGCCGCCGGGCAGCGGCGCCGCCAGCTCGGTCCGCGTCCAGTCCAGCACCGGCATGAAATTGTAACAGACGGTCGTGACCCCGAGCGCGGCGAGATTGCGCAGCGACGCGCGGTAGGCATCGAACAGCGGCGCAAGATCGCCCTGGCCCTGCTTGATCGGCTCGGCCACCGGCAGGCTTTCCACCACGCTCCAGCGCAGCCCGAGCGACGCGTCGGCCTCGATCGTCGCGCGGCGCCTGGCGATCTCATCGGTGGTCCATTCGATGCCGTAGGGAACGTGGTGCAGCGCGGTCACGATGCCGCCGGCGCCGGACTGGCGGATCTGCGGCAGGCTGATCGCGTCGTCCGGACCGAACCAGCGCCAAGTCTGTTCCATCGCGCCATCCCCTGTTGCGGCCGATACCGACCATTGCGGTTTGCGAAACTGCCTCGATATGCCGCCGCGGAGTTTGCGCGCCTGGCTCGACTGTACACTTGCCCAGCAGGCGGGCAACCCGGCTGGCTCCCCGATCGCGGCAACCCGGCGCCTCGCGCAAGTGTTGCCTCCGCCGCGATTCCGGTGTGTTACTGTTCACGTCCTGCAACCGGAGACGCCGTCAATGAGCCAGCCGCCCAAGCCGTCCAAACCCTTCCTCAGCGACGTGCAGACCCTGCGCGAGAAGGCCCGCCAGCATCTGTCGGCCGGCGCGATCACGTCAGCCTATGGCGGCGACGTGAAGCAGACCATCGCCATTCTGCAGACTGTGCTGGCGACCGAGATCGTCTGCGTGCTGCGCTACACCATGCACTCGATCGCGGCGACCGGCATTTCGTCAGAGGGCGTGAAGCAGGAATTTGCCCAGCACGCAAAGGAAGAACAGGAGCACATGAACGCGGTGGCCGAGCGGATCAACCAGCTCGGCGGCAAGCCCGATTTCAACCCCGAGGGCCTGGCGATGCGGTCGGCCTCCCAGTACCTCGGAAGGCGACAGCCTGGTCGAGATGATCCGTGAGAACCTGATCGCCGAGCGTATTGCGGTCGAGCACTACCAGGAGCTGATCCGTTTCTTCGGCAACGACGACCCGACCACGCGGGTGATGCTCGAGGGCATCCTCGGGGTCGAGGAAGAGCACGCCAACGACATGCACGACCTGCTGGTCGCGCATGAGGGAAGCGAGAACCTGCCAGGGTGAGCTTGCGTGCAAGGATCCGGCTAGGGCTTCGATAAACGACACCGAGAAGGAGACCCTGATCCGCCAATATGCCGCCGGCGAGGTCACCTGGCATTCCCTTCGCGAGCTTGGCTCTCGATCACATTCGCGATCGGGCCACCGCGCAGGGCCGCAATGTCGGACGACAGCGTCAGGCGGCAGAGGATACCGCCACGCGCGTACGGCTGAGCGAGCAGGTGGTGCCGCTAAATACCAGGGTCGGAGCGCTAGACCGCCTGAGTGAAACCAGCCACCGTTATGCTGACCCATCAAAGGGGCAGCGTTTTGGCCGGCGAAGGCCGTCATCCACGATTTCGCCGACACCATCAAAGTAAGACGTGGATGGCCGGCCATGACGCCGGACGAATGCGTCCAGCCGGGAAGGGTCAATCTTTTCGCCGCCTGCTGTTACTCGGACATTGCCTCCCGGATCGCCCACAGCAGATCATCGATGACGAACGGTTTGGCCAAAAACCGATCGGATCGATGAAGCTGATAGCCATTGATGTTTTGCGGGCGGCCGGAAATCAGCACGACGCAGATCGCCGGCCAGCGTTGCCGGGCCGCCAAAGCCAACCCGAACCCGTCCATCGCCGAGCCGAGGTTGATGTCGGTGACCAGCACCGCCGGTGGAGCGGTTGCGTTCGGCAGGCCCAGTGCCTCCCGGGAACCGGGCAGATCGGTCACCTGCAGTCCTGCCTCGGCGAGACCTTCCGCCAGCGTCCGACGCACCAGTTCATCATCTTCGACCAGCAATACGTCCACGGTTCGAGAGCCTTTTTCGCGTTGGCGGACGGTTCCCCCCGGCATTCGCCTCGGGACAGAACGGCTGGCCTGGGCCGTGGGTTGCAAACGTACATTCATTTATACGCCAGAGTACTCAATTTCCCCGAAGCTCTCGATTTCTTGCGTTTTCCGGCGCCGCCCCCCAAGCCGGTTACTTTTCGCTCGCCGCGCACCCATATCGACCATATCGCTTGCCGTTACCCCTCGGGTCTTCGGGCGCAAGCGGCTGAGAGATGATTGCGCTCCCGCCCCTTCGCGGGAGAGCGTCATGAATTTCGTTGATAGCCTGTCCGGGCTGGCAATCCGCAATCAGCTTCTTTCCGTGCTCCCGGCTGACGAGGCCGAGCGCCTGCGTCCGGCGATGACCCATGTCACGCTGGTCAGCGGGCAGGTGCTGCACGAACCGGGCACCCGCATCGACGACGTGTTTTTCATGGAACAGGGTGTCGCCTCGTTGACTGCGGACACCGAGGACAACGGCGCCGTCGAGGTTGGGATGACCGGTCGGGAGGGCATGGTCGGCATTTCGGTCCTGCTGAACCCCGACGCGATGGCCACGCAACGCGCGTTCATACAAGTTCCAGGTTCCGCGTGGCGCATGAGCGCGGTGGAACTTCGGCGCGCCGTGGAGCAATCCCCGGTGCTGCGCGACCGCTGCCTGCGCTACGTGCAACTGCTGATGGTTCACACCGCGCAATCGGCCGCCTGCAACGCCCGCCACCAGTTGCCCGAGCGGCTCGCCCGATGGTTGCTGATGAGCCACGACCGGGTGGACGGCGATGACTTGCCGATGACGCAGGAGTTTCTATCGCTGATGCTGGGCGTGCGCCGCGCCGGCGTCAGCACGGCGGCCAGCGTGCTGCAGGCCGGCGGCCTGATTTCCTACTCGCGCGGCCGGATGACGGTGCGCGACCGCGCCGGGCTGGAGCAGGCAGCTTGCGAGTGTTACCGCATCGTCCGTGAAAGCGGTGACTCGATTCTCTGGATATCCGGGGTAAGTCTTTGTTCGCGTTCGGACATATCAGCTTTCGTTTCCGTACTCTGCCGGAGGTTTGGAATAAATAATACCTGTTCATCCCTGCAATTCTGCGTTGACACCCGACCCGCGCGGTGTGAACTTGTGCAGGAAAGGGACGATCGTGGGATACTTTCGTATCTATCTGCTGGACCAGTCCGCACATATCGTCGGAGTGCGCGAAGTCTTTGCTGAGGATCGCGCCCAGGCGGCGGCGGCGGCACACGGCATCCTGGCCAGCGCCCGCAGCGAATTAAGGTTTCCGATCGCCGGAGTGGAGATCTGGGAAGGCGCGGAGATGGTTTCAGCAGTGGATGGGGCGCCGCTGAGCCCCAAAGCCCAACCGGAACCTGCCTCATAGGCGCAGCGTCGAGCGCGCCCCGGCTTACCGGGCCGATGATGATTGGCCGGAGGAATGAATCTGACAGTCTGCGGGAAAAATGCCGACCTCGACCGGTCATGCCGCGAACCGGCCTCCGCGTCCTGCGTCGCACGCACAGTATCCCGCTTCTCTCGACTAATCCGGTGTAATGCCAAGCGCCCGTAAGATCGACCCGCGTCCCCCGGCAACCGGCACCCCCGTCGTCATGGCCGGCGAAGGCCGGCCATCCACGACTTCGTTGGTGGCACAACGGCAAGACGTGGATGCCCGGCCGTAGCCTGTCCTCGGGCCGGCCTTTGGCCGGACCCGTGGGCCGGGCGTGACGGGGAAGACATGCGCAGCCCGGGAGTGCGTCACGCCGCGTCAGGAGCGGCAGGTGTTTCGTTTGATCAATGGTCGCGATCCGCGGCAGTATGGCCCGACTTCGGGTTATGGACACGCTCGGTGGTGGCCAGCCTGATCGAGCGGAAGTTTGAGATTCGGCTCGGCGTGACAGCCCTCGGATCGCTGCGCGCAATGCTGGGACTGACGCCGCAAAAGCCGCTGGCAGGTTTCAGATGGACGAGCCGCTGATTTCAGAAGCCCATGGCCATGAACGCCTTCCCAGATGGTCCATCAGCCCTAACTGGTCGTCGGCGTAAGAATCCCACGGCCGGTCGATCTCGAGCGGGCCGGAGGACTCCCCGCCATTGGCGTGGCGCAGATCCATCGTGATGCAGCGGTATTCGTCCTTGAACGCCGCCATCACGTTGAGCGGGCTATTGTCGGTGACGAAGGCGATCGTCGCGTTCAAACCCGCGCCGGGGATGAGCAGCAAAGGAAAGTCGGACCCGGCCTCTTCGTAGTGGATGCGCACGTCGCCTCGTTCATGGAACGCCATGATGGTGTCTCCTTCCCCCAATGCGGTGTGACCTGTTCGCACGGGCCTCGACCACCGAGGGGCCGGTCATTGCGTCCTTGGCGTCGCCGGGAATTGCATGGCAGGCTCGCCAATCACGCGGTGGGGAAGGAAGGCCATGAGACGGATCGTGATCGCCCGAGGGGACCATGCGCGACGCTTCTGTCTGGTCCCGATCTTGATCGCCTTCATTACGGCGCCGAACCTCGCAGTGGCCGATGAGGGCGGCGTGAGCTTCTGGCTCCCCGGCCAATTCGGCAGCCTGGCGGCGGCACCGCTGCACCCGGGATGGTCGTTCGCCGACATCTATTACCATGCGTCGGTCAGCGCGGGGGGCGACGTCGCCGTCGCCCGACAATTCACGCTGGGGGACTTCTCGCGCACCGCGGCGGCCAGCCTCAACACAATCTGAATTCGCGCGTCAACCTCGATTTCGTGTCCGCGAGCTATGCGTTCACAAACCCGGTGCTGGGAGGCCAATTCGCCATCGGCTTGACCGGCGCGGGCGGCTACAACAGCACGTCAATCGGCGGCACGTTGACGGCTTCGATCGGGAACGTGACCACCACACGAATGGGCAGCATCAGCGACGGCCGCGGCGGATTCTCAGACCTTTATCCGCTGGCCTCGCTCCGCTGGAACGCAGGCATCAACAACTTTATGGTTTACGCCACCGGCGACGTTCCGGTTGGAACTTACGATCCCAGCCGCCTGGCCAATTTCGGCATCGGCCATGGTGCCATCGATGGGGGATTCGGCTACACTTATCTCGATCCGCAAACCGGTCATGAATTCTCGGTCGTGACCGGCCTGACCGAAAACCTCATCAACTCGAGCACGAACTACCGGAACGGGGTCAATTGGCACCTCGACTGGGGCGCCTCCCAACTCCTGACGAAGCCGTTGCAGGTCGGCGCCGTGGGGTATTTCTACAAGCAACTCACCGCCGACAGCGGTGCGCCCCCGATATTGGGCGCCAACGAATTGCAGGTCATTGGGGTCGGCCCGCAGATCGGGTATTTGTTTCCGATCGGGCATATGCAGGGATATCTGAACCTGAAGGGCTATCGGGAGTTCGACGCCGAGCGCAGGGCCAGCGGATGGAACACCTGGCTCACATTCGCACTGTCCTTATAGCGAGGCCGCACCGTCCCGGGCCGGCTACGCGATCGCAAGGCTCGCGCACAGAGCTAGCGCGATCAGGACTGCCCGCCGCCGGAAGGTCCGCTCATTCAACCCGGCACGGACCTCGACGGCCCGAAAAGCGTGGTGGTCGAACTCTCCGAGTGGCATTAGAGTCGCGCCATGACTTAAGCCGCGACATCGAAGCCGACGGCCGGAGACATCTCCGTCGAACTGGCGTCACGCCGCACGGGCATGTCGTTCCAGCGCACGCGCATGAGCGCCGATCGTACGCTGATGTCGGTGATCCGCACGTCGCTGTCGCTGATCAGCTTCGGATTCACGATCTTCCAGGTGTTTCGAAAGCTTGGGGATCAGGCTGACATGGCCGGCTCGGCGCCGGCCCGCCATTTCGGCGTCGCACTGGTGAGCCTCGGGATCGCCATGCTTGTCATTGGCATCATCTACCATCTTCAATTCATGGTGGAACTGCGCACGCAGCGCAAGGCAATGGCGGAAGCGGGGCTTGTCCATGCCGAGAGCCGGTTTCCGCCGTCGCTTACACTCATCACCGCGGCGGTTCTGCTCTTTATCGGCGCCGCGGCTATCGTCAGCATGGTTTTCGAGGCTGGGCCTTTCGGGTAAGACAGGTTGCTGAGCAAACAAAGGAGAGTGCGGATGCCGGCCAAGTCGCGCAAGCCGAATATCCTCGTCATCTGGGGCGACGACATCGGCATCTCGAACCTGAGCTGCTATTCGCACGGCCTGATGGGCTATCGCACGCCCAACATCGACCGCCTCGCCAAGGAAGGAATGATGTTCACCGATTCCTACGGCGAGCAGTCCTGCACCGCGGGACGGTCGTCGTTCATCACCGGGCAGAGCGTCTATCGCACCGGCCTGTCGAAGGTCGGCATTCCCGGCGCGCCCATCGGAATGTCCGACAAGCTCGTGACGATTGCGGCGCTTCTCAAGAACCAGGGCTACGCGACAGGCCAGTTCGGCAAGAACCATCTCGGCGACCTCAATGCAATGCTGCCGACCAACCACGGCTTCGACGAGTTCTTCGGCAACCTCTACCACCTCAACGCCGAGGAAGAGCCGGAGATGGAGGACTATTTCCCGGACGAGAAGGACTTCCCGAATTTTCGCAAGACAATCGGGCCGCGCGGCGTCATCCATTCCTGGGCGACGGACAAGGACGACCCGACCGAAGAGCCGCGCTGGGGGCGGGTCGGCAAGCAGAAGATCGAGGACACCGGCCCGCTCACCAAGAAGCGCATGGAGACGTGCGACGACGAATTCGTCGCCGCCGCCAAGGACTTCATGAAGGACGCCAGAACGAGGCGGGCAAGCCGTTCTTCGTCTGGCTCAACACCACCCACATGCACCTCTTCACCCATCCCAAGCCGGAGAGCAAGGGCCAGGCGGGGCGCTGGCAGTCGCCCTACCACGACACCATGATCGACCACGACAAGAACTGTCGGCGAGGTGCTCGACTATCTCGACGAACTCGGCATCGCCGACAACACCTTCGTCATGTACTCGACCGACAACGGTCCGCACATGAACTCGTGGCCCGACGGCGGCACGACGCCGTTCCGCAGCGAGAAGAATACCAACTGGGAAGGCGCGTTCCGCGTGCCGATGCTGGTGCGCTGGCCGGGCAAGATCAAAGCCGGCACCGTCTCGAACGAGATCGTCCAGCATCACGACTGGCTGCCGACTTTTCTGGCGATGGCCGGCGATGCCGACGTCGTCGAGAAGCTGAAGAAGGGCTACAAGGCGATCGGGCGCACCTACAAGAACCACATCGATGGCTACAACCTGGTGCCCTATCTGACTGGAGAGGTCAAGACGAGCCCGCGCAAGCTGTTCATGTATCTCAGCGACGACGGCGACGTGCTTGCAATGCGCTACGACAATTGGAAGGTCGTCTTCATGGAGCAGCGCTGCCACGGCACGCTGCAAGTGTGGGCCGAGCCGTTCACCAAGCTTCGGCTGCCGAAGCTCTACAACCTGCGTACCGACCCCTACGAATATGCGGACATCACGTCGAACACCTACTACGACTGGTTCCTTTACCATGACTACCTCCTGTTCGCGGCCCTCGGGGTCGCGAATCAGTGGGCGGCGACCTTCAAGGATTTTCCGCCGGTTCAGCATCCCAACAGCTTCACGATCGACGCGGCGCTGAAGATGCTGTCAGAAGCCGGCTCGGGAAAGCACTAGCTGGCATGCCGGGCGGCGAGCCGACTTCCGCTGCCCGGCCCTCCCGCGACGCAAGCGCGTTCCCGATGCCGCGAACCCGTGGCGACAGGACCGCGCCATGAGGGAGTGGCTGACGATACTCACCGACGACGCGGTGACTTTCATCGACGCGCTCGCCCTCGTCATCATATTTTTCGGAACGGTCGAAGCGTTCGTCCGTGGCATAGGGGGCGCTGTGCGTCTCGCTCGACGGCCGCAGGCGTCGCGATATCTGGCTACGCTATTCCCACTGGCTGGTCGCCGGCCTGACGTTCCAACTTGCCGCCGATATCATCGAGACATCCATCACCACCGATTGGAATGCCGTAGGCCGGATCGCCGCGGTCGCGGTTATCCGGACGTTCCTCAATTTCTTCCTCGAGCGCGATCTGAGCGACGTGCGCGAACGCCAGCATGTGACGGGCTCCTGATCTCGCCGCCCAGCCAGCCTCATCCCGACGACGACGCTGCTGGCGGCGGAGCGTAGTGGTGCACCACGAGCGAGCCTCCCGCCGACAGAACGCCCGCAAGGAAGGCCAGGGCGCGGTGCGCCCCTCGCCGCTTGGGCCGGGAGGATCCTCCTCGCGCTAACACCAATGGCGGTCGAACCAGACGGAGTGCGGTATTACTGTAAATGCGGGAACCCGGTACCGGCGAACTGGTAAGCCCGCCATTGATGATCGGTGCGCTTCAAGAATGCCCACACGAAGGGCCACGAAGGGTGCACGAAGTGCCACGGAGTTTCATCGATCGGGCCGCCGGATACAGCGCCGCGGGGCAATTTCTGGTCGATGCGCGACCTAGCACGATTCCCGACCTTCGTGGTTCTCCGTGGAGTCTTCATGGTTCTCCGTGAGAAACATTCTCAACCGCTCGCGACGCACTCCCTCGGAGTCGAGGTATACCAAGCGCCCCAACCTCCAACTCTCCCAACCGTCATGCCCGAGAAGGCGCATAGGCGGGGCGAGGCATCTGCACCTTGGTTATGAAACCGTCGATCCCTGGCCGCTCCGCCGAACCGGCATTCCCGACAGCAAAGCCCAGGCCGTCGGCCAGAACCCGAAACGTGGCTCCGGCATTATCCTGCTCGACACCGCAACCCAGCTCTCCGGCATCCCCGCAGAGCCCTCGAGGGCCCAACCTTTCGCCATTGCAACGATCGACCGCGTCCGGTGGCAGACCAGGCGACCACACACCTGGGATCACCCGCGTGAGCAACTGGCGCACCGTGATACGGCAGGTCCGGACCGTTGGGCGCGCGTGACGGCCGGCTTGAACGTGAAAATCCGGTTAACGCCGGACGTACAATCCGGGCGCCATCGCGGGCGCCGATGTACATCGCTCAGTGATCATCGCCGGTCATCGGCAAACGCCAGCCGTGCCGAAACAGTGAACCGCCGGTTAACGCCAGATGTACATCGAAGCGAAATCGCGAAGGCAGATGTACATCGGCCATCCGGACACCATGGCCGAAAACATGCCCAACCGGCATGGATAACGGTAGTTCCGCCCATGTAAACCTACCCGTGCAAAATCCCACGGAGCATTTCGCAGGGGAATTTGCACCCTGGCAAAACGCACGGGCTCCCACCCACGGAGATCCCGCAGCAGGTCACATCATAGCCCCCAAGTAACGACCACCAAGCCGCCACCGATTACTTCCCCAACGCCTCCGCCAGTGCCGCCCGAAGCTCCGCCATCCCCAGCCCCGTCTCGCTGCTGGTCGTCATCACGTCCGGATGCGCCGCCGGATGCGCCCGGGCCAGCGCCGCGGCCTCCATTTGCTTCTCCGCCAGCGCCGCCGGCTTCAGCCCATCCGCCTTGGTCAGCACGAGCTGATAGGTCACCGCGGCCCGGTCCAGCAGCTTCATCACCGCCTCATCGGCTGGTTTCAGCTCGATCCGGGCGTCCAGCAGCAGCAGCACGCGCCGCAGGCTGGGCCGGCCGCGCAGGTAGTCGAACATCAGTCCCTGCCAGTCCGCCTTCACCTGCTTCGGCGCCTGCGCGTAACCGTATCCCGGCATATCCACCAGCATCAGCCGGCCGCCGAGGTCGAAGAAATTGAGCTGCCGCGTCCGTCCTGGCGCGCCGGATCGCCGGGCCAGCGCATTCCGGCCGGTCAGCGCGTTCAGCAGCGAGGATTTCCCAACGTTCGACCGGCCGGCAAAGGCGATCTCCGGCCCGGCCGCCGGCAGCAGGTGATCCAGACGCTGGGCGGCATGCACGAACCGGCAGTCGGCAGCGAACAGCCGGCGGCCGGCTTCCAGCGCGTCAGCCCCCTCCGCCACCCCGCAAAAAGATGGAACTTTCTGCTCCCCCTGCGGAAGGGGGAAGGCCGGTGGGGTCGAAGACCTCACGTGGTCCGCGCCACCCCCGGCCGGGACAGCCGGGTGCGCCGCAGGATCACCCATTGCTGCGCCACCGACAGCAGGTTGTTGGTGGTCCAGTAGATCACCAGCCCGGCCGGGAAGCGCGCCAGCATGAAGGTGAAGATGATCGGCATGAGCTGGAACAGCTTGGCCTGCGTCGGGTCCGGCGGCGCCGGGTTCAGCCGCTGCTGCAGCCACATCGAGAACCCCATGATCAGCGGCCAGGCGCCGAGGTGCAGGAACGGCGAGATCACCGTCGGGTCCCACGGAATAAGCCCGAACAGGGTGAACACATTGGTCGGGTCCACCGCCGAAAGGTCGTGAATCCAGCCGAAGAACGGCGCCTGCCGCATCTCGATCGTCACGTAAAGGTTCTTATAGAGCGCGAAAAACACCGGAATCTGCACGATCATCGGCAGGCAACCCGAAGCCGGGTTGACCTTCTCTTCCTTGTACAGCCGCATCATCTCTTGCTGCTGCTTCTGCGGGTCGTCCTTGAAGCGCTCCCGCATGGCCTGGATCTTCGGGCCCAGCAGCCGCATCTTGCTCATGGAGCGATACGAGTAGTTGGCCAGCGGAAAGAACAGCAGCTTGACGATGAAAGTGAAACAGATGATCGCCAAACCAAAATTGCCGAGCAGACTGTTCAGGAAATCCAGACAAAAGAAGATTGGCTTCGTCAGGAAGTCAGAATCAGCCCCAATCGATCGCCTTGTCGAATTGTGGGATGTGATACTCGGTCCGATAGCGATCCACCAAATCCACCACCTTGGCGCCGGCGAACAGCCGGATCTGGGTGGTCGCGGTCGCTCCCGGCGCCACCGTCTGCGGGTCCTGAGACACATAGTCCACCTGGTAGTGGCCGTCCCCGCCGGGGATATAGCGATAGTTCACGGTGGTCGGCAGCGATTGATCTGGAATCAGCGCCGTCAGCCAGTATTTGTCGGTGATCCCGCTCCAGCCCCCGGCACCGGTGGACTGATAGGCAACGTCGTTCGGCTTGCCCTTGGCATCGTTCTTGATCTTGGGAAATCCGAATTCCTTCAAGGGGTCCTGCGTCGATCCCCAGCATGCCCTCGAACAGCAGGTAATAGCCCGAGGTCGGCGGCGTGTAGTCGCGCCGGATGCGCTGCCAGGGGAACAGCTTGACCGGCTGGCCAGAGGTGTTCTGCACCTCCTGGCGCGCGGCAGAACATGTAATGGTCGTCGATCGTCAGGACGATGCGGAAAATCAGCCCCTCGCCGTTATTCCAGGACAGCGTGACCGGCTGCGTGGTGGTCAGTTCCGGCGCCGAGGCGGTCCAGACGGTATCATCGCCGGGCAGCTCGGGCGGTCTGGCCTTCCGGGGCCGACCAGCCGAATTGCACGTAGTACGGGTCCGGCCCGGCCAGCGGCTGCAACAGCTTCACGTTCGGGGAGTTCGGCTGGATCGTATCGCGGTAGTCGTTCAGCACCATGTCGTCCAGCCTCGCGCCGAGCAGGCTGATCGAGCCGCGCACCGCCGGCGCGTCGATCTTCACCCGTGGCGCGTTCTTGAGCGCCGCGACCTGGGCTGCCGGCAAGCCGGTGGCCGGCGCGCCGACGCTAGGCCCGCCGGCGCTGGGGCCGCCGGCGACTGGCGCGGCAGTCTCCGCCGGCATCTGCTCGGATGGCGGGGCCGGCTCGCGGTGGCTTCGGCAGGTAGCGCGCCACCACAAGCTGCCAGCCGAGCAGGATCGCGATCGAGACGATAATCGCGGTAAAAAGACGCTTCTGGTCCATCAAAGCCCCGTTTCGCCGCCCCGGGGCGAGGTTGCCGGCGGTGGCAGTCGCAGGCCGGCACCGGATCGTACCCGCCCTTGTTCCATGGGTTGCAGCGCAGGATGCGCCAGCCCGCCAGCCCGGCGCCGCGCACCGCGCCATGGCATGCGCAGCGCCTCGATCGCGTAGTCGCTGCAGGTCGGCTAGAACCGGCAATTGGCACCGATGAACGGCCGCAGCGTCCATTGATAGACGCGCACCGCGCCGATGCCGAGCCAAGCCACCGGCGTGGGATGCCCGGTCACGCCAGCCCCGCCTTGGCCAGGGCCCGGCGAAAATCGTCCTGCAGTTCGGCAAAGTCTCGCCGCCGCGTCGCATCGCGCCCGATCAGCACCAGATCGACCCCGCCCAACGGCCGCGTCGCCAGCGACAGGCGGGCGGCTTCCTTGAGCCGACGGCGAGTGCGGTTGCGCACCACGGCGTTGCCGATCTTCTTGGTGACCGTAAAACCGAGCCGGGCTGGTCCGCCATCGTCGCGTTTCAGCGCCTGCAGCACGAGGCCGTGCGTGGCGACCTTGCGGCCCTTGGCAGCGACCCGCAGGAACTCCGCCCGGCGCTTCAGGCGCAGCGGGGGACGCCATGGCCGGGACACGCCGTAGGGATCGAGCCGAGGCGATCGAGCTGCGCTCAGGCGGACAGCCGCTTGCGGCCCTTGGCGCGGCGGTTCGCCAGCACCTTGCGGCCGCCGACGGTCGCCATCCGCGCGCGGAAGCCGTGCCGGCGCTTGCGGACCAGCTTTGAGGGTTGGTAGGTGCGCTTCACGACTGCTCTCCGCCGAAAATTGGGATGATCCGGCGCCAGCACCGCCGGCGGCCTCGCCCGGCTTGCGCCCCAGGGGAATGGGGACCAGGAATGGGACCAGCGAATGGGACCGGGGGGCCGTCACATGCGGCGGCTTATAGGCGGCCGGCGAAGCCCGGTCAATCGAGCGGCGGCAAGCCCAGATGCCGCTCGATCCGGCGCACCCGCGCGTCGAGCGCGCCGATCAGCAAACCGCGGTGGAGCGTAGCGGCACGATCGGTCACCGGCGTCCGAGATGACGCAAGCTTCCCCCCTGGCTCGTCGAGATGCCGGCCATGTTCGGCCTGCGAGGCCTGGACCTCCCGCCGCAGGCTGGCCAGTTCCAGCCGTGTGTCGCGCTGTTCGGCGATCACGTCCCGCAGGATCGCCAGGATCTGGCTGAGCTCCGGCACGTTCTCGGCGCTGGGTTCGGCCCGACGCCGTCGCGTGCCCAACGGGTCACGCTGCACCGGAGCCGTGAACAGGCGTTCAGTCGCTGCGATCATGGAACCATTCTTCAGTTGCGAGGGTCGGGGCGATTTCGCGTTACGCGATCGGCGGCAGGTCCAGATGCTGTTCCACCCGGCTGAGGCGGCTATCCAGTTCGCTGATGAGAATGCCGTGACCGACCACCGAAGCGTGATAAGCCGCGACTTCCCCCCGCAGGGAGCTGATTTCACCCCGTAATGAGGCAAATTGGCTTTCCACCGACGCGAAACGGCGGTCAACCGACGCGAAACGGGCGTCAATTGACGCGAACCGGGCGTCAACCGACGCAAATTGGCCGGCAACCTGTTCCTGGAAGCTACGCAGGCCGGTCAACACATCGCTTAGCAGAGCCAGCACCTGGCCCAAATCGGTTCCGTTGGAAGCGCTCACCCCGTTCCTCCGCCGCACGCCCAAAGGGTCATGCTGCGCCGGCTTGGTGAACAATCGGTCAACCGATGCGATCATGGCACCTTCTTACCCCGGATCGCTCCGCCGGTCCAGTCCCGCTCCATGCGGTTGCCGGGCCTGACGGGCCCTATGCGGGCGGCGGCGGCTCCCGATGGCGCTCGACCCGCCCAGCCCGGCCATCCAGTTCGCTGATCAGAATGCCGTCGCCGACCATGGTCCTATGAAAGGCAGCGACCTCCTGTCGCAGGGAAGCGAGCCGGCCGGCAAGATCATCAACCCGTCGCACAAGTGACCGAAGATCGTCCCGCATGGCGCGCGCACCTACCAGCAGGTCGCTGAACGACGCGACGACTTGCCCCAAATCCGTCCCGTTGGGACCGCTTACGCCCCCCCCTCCGCTGCACGCCCAGAGGGTCGTGCTGCGCCGGTTGGGTGAACAATCGGTCAACCGATGCGATCATGCCGCCCTTTTGGCGGATCCCGTGTCGCCAGTCCAGTTTCCCGC
>CAVXTC010000045.1:0-82831 GCA_963764525.1 uncultured Pseudomonadota bacterium
GCTGCTGTGGCAGCACGGCACCGCGGGCCTCAAGCTGGTCTGCGATGCGGTCGCGTAGCGTGGTCCAGCCATTCTCCGCATTGGAAATAAACGCACCCGGAGGCCACGGAACAGAGTCGTCAGCCGATCGATGATCTGCCGGACATAGCCGCGCTCCAGCCGGTCCAGTTGCAGCGGGGCTGGCCTGGGTAGCAACCGGACGCATTCCAGACCTCCGGCTTCATCCTTTCGGGTCGCGATCAACAGGTGGGCCACCCCCTGCTGAAGGCACACATGCAATGCCTGCCAGAATCCGTTGCTGGCCATGGTCTCATCGGCCGATTGCCAGATACGGGTTCCTTCCGTCTGAAACCGATCGATGTGGTGCGCCTGGTAATCATCGAATTGATCGAGTAGCAGCAGCGGTTGTCTGCCCAGCTTCTCCTGACAGGGTAAAGGCCGCCGGGAGTTCGGTGGGGTTGGGCTTCGCCCCGAGCGGGAATCCAGCTCGGTCCACTTCCGGAAGAGCGCGACGGAAACCTTCGGCGACGGCGCTTAGCGGCCCGTCCTCCAATCGAGATTGGTCATATCGATATAGACCGGCAGGTATTGCTCAGCGATTTCAGGATCGCGGGCGAGCCCGGCCTGTAGCATGGCGGATTTGCCACACCCTGATTCGCCGATCAGGAACACCAGAGAACGAGCCAGAGCGAGCGAATACGATCGAGATCAGCCTTTCGCCCAAGCAGATGGTCCGGTGATCTCGGGTCGAGGCGGAGCGCGTCGGGATCGAGCAGGCGAGACGCTTTGGCGTGACGCTGCCGGAGCCAGAATGGGCCAATAATGAGGATGATGACTCCGACGGCGATGAAGTCGCGAGGCGTCCATTCCGATGGGTTGCGCAGGACGTTCAGCAGGCCGGCCTTGTCGAAGCCCACGCTACCGGCACTGCAACAACCGCAGCGATCAACGCCTGGAACTGCTCGATCAGCTTGGTAAGCTTGCTGAGGTCCATTCTCGGCGAATGCTCCTCGAGGCAGCCGATGCCCACCGAGCGGCCACAGTAGCGACGGCATATCGGTCCGTGTCAATAAAATCGGAAGAGCCGCCGAACCCATTGCGCCGGCTGGACGATCCGTCCGTCCGAAAGTCGTTGCTCACCGCGGCGAGGGTCATCGAGTCCGCGCCACCTCCGTTGGGTCTCTACCACGTCGCATTCATGGTGACGAGGACCGCCGCGCATATGCTACACTTCTCGCGCTCTTCGCTGGGGAGGTCGCCCCGGTGAAGCATCGCGGCCGACGCTGCCACCGTCGAGGCCCTTACCCGACCCGCGTTGCTCACCGACATTTCCCGCAAGTGCGAGAAGTGTTTGGCTAGACCGGCTAAAAACGTTGCAGGGAGGAACCATACCGTGCCCCGTCTTTTTTCCAGTCTTCTGCTGGCCGCGCTGCTCAGCCTGGCAGCCGTGTCGGCGCGCGCCGCCGGCAATCTGGTGGTCGGCGTCCCCGACAATCTGACCGGCCTCGACCCCGCCGACCTGAATGACAATATATCCCAATCCGCCGCGCGGCTGATGTTCGAGGGGCTGTATGTGCTGGACCGCAACATGAAGCTGGTCCCGGCGCTGGCCGAAAGCTACGAGGCGAACGAGACCGCCACGGAGTTCGTCTTCCACCTGCGCAAGGGCGTGGTGTTCCACGATGGCACGCCGTTCAACGCCGATGCGGTCAAGTCCAGCTTCGATCGCGCCGGCAATCCGGCCAACCACCTGAAACGGCAGAGCCTGTTCGTGATGATCAACCACACCGATGTGGTGGACCCCTACACCGTGAAAGTGACGCTGAAATACCCGTTCGGCGCTTTCGTGAATGACCTGGCGCATCCGGGCGCGATGATCGTCAGCCCGAAATCCGTACAGCAGTACGGCAAGGAAATGACGCGGCATCCGTCCGGCACCGGCCCGTATGAGTTCGTGAGCTGGACGCCCGATACGCTGAAGATGAAAAAGAACGAGCACTACTGGAAGTCGGGCCTGCCGAAGATCGACACGATCACTTATCGCACTGTGCCGGAGAATGGCGCCCGCATCGCCATGCTGCAGACCGGAGAGGCGCAGTTCATCTTTCCGGTTCCGCCGGAAATGATCAAGACCGTCGAGAACAGCCCGACCATCACGGTGTTCAATGAGCCGTCGATCCTGGGGCGCTTTGTCGCGATGAACAACCTGCGCAAGCCGTTCAACGACATCCGCGTGCGTCAGGCTCTGAATTATGCGATCGACAAGCAGGCCTTTATCAAGGTCGTGTACAGCGGGTACGCCGACCCGATGGATTCGCCCATGCCGCCGCTGCTGAATTTTTACGTCAGGCAGGGTGAGTGGCCGTACGATCCCGCCAAGGCGAAAACCCTGCTCGCGGAAGCGGGGTATCCGAACGGGTTCGAGACCACCCTGACCGGTATCTCGAACACGATGGGACAGCGCGGGATGCAGTTCATCCAGCAGCAGCTTGCCGCGGTGGGGGTGCGGGTGAAGGTTGAACCGCTGGAAGCCGGCGTGCTGACAGCGAAGATGTTCAACATCCAGAAGCCGTCGGATTCGACGATCGAGATGCTGTACGCGGCGTGGTCGTCATCGACCGGCGACGCCGATTGGGGGACGCGGCCGATCCTTTACACCAAGGCGTTTCCGCCGGTGCTGTCCAACCTCGCCTTTTACAGCAACCCGATCACCGATGCGGCTATCGAAAAGGGCCTGAGCACCACCGATACAAAAATACGCGCTCAGGCGTACGCGACGGTTCAGGCGGAGGTGTGGAAAGACGCGCCGTGGATCTTCCTGGCCGTGGAACACAATTTGGCCGCCTACTCGAAAAAGCTGACCGGGGCCTACATGCGGCCGGACCAGCAATTCTCGCTGGAGCCGGATGCGACGCTGAACTGACCCGGTGCTGGACTACGCGGTCCGACGGCTGGCCGGAACCATCCCGGTCCTGCTGGCCGTCACGATCCTGGTGTTCCTGTTTGTGCATCTGCTGCCCGGCGATCCGGCCCGGCTGGTGGCCGGGCCCGATGCCTCCCCGCAGGACATCGCGGCGGTGCGCGCCGATATGGGGCTCGATCGGCCGCTTGTGGTGCAATACCTGCACTACCTGGCCGAGACCGCGCGGCTGCATCTGGGGCGCTCGATCAAGACCCACCAGCCGGTCGCCGAGCTGATCGGCGAGCGTTTCATGCCGACCTTCTGGCTGACGGTGTTTGCCATGATCTGGGCGGTGATCGTCGGGGTCGGGATCGGCGTGCTGTCGGGCGTGAAACGAGGGCATTGGCAGGACCAGGGCGCGATGGTGCTGGCGATCTCCGGCATCTCGTTTCCCGGGTTCTGGCTTGGACTTTTGCTGATCGACCTGTTTTCCGTGCGACTCGGCTGGTTTCCCACTGGCGGCTATGGAACGTGGCGGAATTTTCCGCTGCCGGCTTTTACGCTGGGCGTCGGCGTTGCGGCGGTGCTGGCGCGCTTCACCCGCTCGGCTTTCGTCGAGATCACCGGGGAGGATTATGTCCGCACGGCGCGTGCCAAGGGTGTGCCGGAGCGTGGGGTGGTCTGGAAGCACACGCTGCGCAATGCGCTAATCCCGGTGATCACGTTGACCGGGCTGCAGTTCGGTTTCCTGCTCGGCGGCGCGATCGTGGTGGAGACGGTGTTCGCCTGGCCGGGGTTGGGGCGGCTGCTGGTCGACTCGGTATCGTATCGAGATTATCCGGTGATACAGGCAGAGATTCTGCTGTTCTCGTTCGAGTTCATGCTGATCAATCTGATCGTTGATCTGCTGTATGGGTTGGTGAACCCGGAGATCCGGCTGCGATGACAATTCGTGCCCCGGACGCGACGCGACCCGCAGTCGCATCGTCACGGCCAGGCTTCGCCCGGCCATCCGAAGTTGCATCGTCACGGTCGGACGTAGCCTGTCCTCGGGCCGGCCAAGACAGTGGTACGGCGCGATGAGCGTCGCCCTTGCATCACGTGGTGCGATCCACTCGCCGGCCGCTGAATTTTGGCGCCGGTTCCGCCGCAAGCGGGTCGCCGGCGCGGCGGGAATTATCATCCTGCTGGTGATCGTCGCGGCGCTCGCCGCCCCGCTGATCGCGCCGTACGACCCGGCAACGCCGGATTACGACCACGTGCTGGCCGCGCCGTCGCTGCTGCATCTGTGCGGCACGGATACGTTCGGGCGGGATATCTTCAGCCGCATCCTGTGGGGTGGACGCATCTCGCTGTCGGTCGGGTTCATTTCGGTGGCACTCGGCGGGATGGCGGGCGTGCTGCTTGGCCTGATCAGCGGATTCTTCGGCGGCTGGACCGACAACCTGATCATGCGCGGTTGCGACGTGCTGCTGGCGTTTCCCGGCATCCTGCTGGCGATCGGCGTGGTGGCGGCGCTGGGGCCTGGGGTGGACAACGTGATCTACGCCGTCGCGGTGTTCAGCGTGCCGGTGTTCGCCCGCCTGGTCCGCGGAAGCACGCTGGCCCTGAAACAGACGCTGTATGTGCAGGCGGCGCGCAGCATCGGCGTGCGCCCGTCGCTGCTGATGCTGCGCCACATCCTGCCGGGCACGCTGCCGAGCGTGATCGTCTATGCCTCGTTGCGCGTCGGCACCTCCATCCTGACCGGCGCGGCGCTGAGCTTTCTTGGCCTCGGGGCCCAGCCGCCCAGCCCGGAATGGGGCGCGATGCTGTCCGACGGACGCAGCTATCTCGGCGTGGCGGACTGGGTGACGTGGTTCCCGGGGCTGGCGATCTTCGTCACGGTGCTGGCGTTCAACCTGCTGGGCGACGGGCTGCGCGACGCGCTGGACCAAAAGCTGCGGTGATGCACACGGCGCTGATCCGCTTACATCGGAGACGATATGAACTACGACACGCCGGGCGCGGAACGCCGCGCCTTCGCCACCGCGCTGGCACTGGAGTGCGGGGTGCTGGCCCGCCGGATGCGGCGCTCGCTCGGCGCGATCGACACCAAGGACCCGCTCGATTTCTGCACCGAGGCCGACCGCGCCGTGGAAGCTCTGGTGCGCGACCGCATCGCCGCGCGCTACGGCGAACCCGTGCTGGGCGAGGAAGGTGGCGGGGACCCGGCGCCGCGTGTTTGGGTGGTCGATCCGATCGACGGCACCACGAATTTCATTCTGGGCACGCCGCGCTGGTGCGTTTCCATTGCCTTCGTCGCGCAGGGCCGGGTGGAGCTGGGCGTGATCTGCGCGCCGGCGGAGGATCGTCTGTTCGTCGCTGAACGAGGCGCCGGCGTCTGGCTCAACGACGCGCCAATCCGGGTCAGCGGACTGCGCCATGGAACGGCGCCGGTGGCGGAGGTGGGCTGGTCCAGCCGGCGGCCGATCGCGGCTTACGCGGCGCTGATCGAACGGCTGATCGCCGGCGGGATCGAGTTTCGCCGGCACGGGTCGGGGGCGCTCGGTATGGCCGACGTCGCGGCCGGGCTGAACGACGCCTATGTGGAGCTGCACATCAACCCCTGGGACGTGCTGGCGGGATTGCTGCTGGTGCAGGAAGCCGGTGGCTGGTGCAACGACTACCTCGGCGGCGACGGGCTGGCGAAGGGCAACCCGATCATCGCCTGCACGCCGGAACTGCGCGACCGGCTGGTGGCGGTCACCGGGATTGCGTGAGGCCGCTTCCCGTACCCGTGGAAGCCGGGTAAACCGGCATCACGCGGGATGCCGCTATGGGGAGAGGGTCGAAACATGCTCAGGATCGGACTGGCCGTATTCGGCCTTGCGATGGCTATCGGCGCCGCGCGCGCCGACACGCTGGTGGTGTGCACCGAGGCGAGCCCGGATTTCCTCAATGCCCAGCTCAGTACCGCCAACACCAGCTTCGATGTCTCCGAACAGGTGGCCGATCGGCTGGTGGAGATGAAGATCGGCGGCTCGGAGCTGATCCCCGGGCTGGCGGAATCCTGGACCATCTCGCCCGACGGGCTGACCTATACGTTCAAGCTGCGCCATGGCGTGAAATTCCAGTCGAACGCCAGCTTCAAGCCGACGCGGGACATGAACGCGGACGACGTCGTGTTCAGCTTCCAGCGGATGTTCGACAAATCCAGTCCGTTCTACAAAAGCGCCAATGGGAACTTTCCCGAATTCGTCGATCTGATCGCGCCGAACCTGGAATCGATCCAGAAGTCCGATGACTACACGGTGGTGTTCAAGCTGAAGGGGCCGCTGGCGCCGTTGCTGCCGTCGCTGTCGATGCAGCCGTTCTCTATCTGGTCGGCGGAATATGCGGCTTCCCTGGAGAAGGCGGGAAAACCGGAGGACCTGGACCGGGAGCTGATCGGCACCGGACCATTCAGTTTCGTGCAATACCAGAAAGACGCGCTGGTCCGTTTCCGCGCTTTCCCGGATTTCTGGGGCAAGGTCGGGCAGCCGGACCGCGTGGCGAAAGTCGATAACCTGGTGTTTGCGATCACGCCCGATGCGTCGGTGCGGTACGCCAAGCTGCGCACCAACGAATGCCAGATCGCCCGATATCCGAATCCGGCGGACCTGCCGGCCATGCGGGCGAACCCCGACCTGAAGGTGCAGGAGGCCGAGGTCGTCGGCACCAATTACATCTACTTCAAAACCGACAAGAAGCCGTTCGACGACGTCCGGGTGCGTCGGGCATTGGCGATGGCGATCGACATGCCGGACCTGATAAAGGCGGTGTTCCAGGGCGGCGGCACGCCGGCGGCGGCGCTGGTGCCGCCGTCCTTGTGGGGCCACAACGCCTCGCTGAAACCATACCCCTACGATCCGGAAGCGGCGAAGAAACTGCTGCGGAGGCCGGCTATCCGAACGGGTTCACCACCGATCTGTGGGCGATCCCGGTGGTGCGCGCCTATATGCCGAACGGGCGGCGGACCGCCGAGATGATCCAGTCCGACTGGGCGAAGATCGGCGTGCAGGCGAAGATCGTCACATACGAATGGGGCGAGTACCTCAAGCGTGCCCGCGCCGGCGAGGCGGATGTGGGCATGCTCGGCGCCACCTGGGATTATCCGGACCCGAGCGAGATCATGCTGGGACTGCTGTGCCACTCACCGGGAAATGCGTCGCGGTTCTGCAGTGATACGTACGATCAGGCGGTGCGGAAGGCGAATGTGGTGACCGACCAGGCCGAACGGGCAAAGCTGTATGAGCAGGCTCAGCAAGCGGTGTATGATGAAGTGCCGCTGGTGCGGCTGGCGAATGTGAAAGCCTATGTTCCCGTCCGCAAGAATGTCGAGGGGTTCAAGCTGCACTTCCTCGGCGGCCAGCCGTTCGGGGGCGTTTCGTTGGGAAAGTGATGGCCTGATGCCTGAACATGCCATCCGTCGCATGACCGCGGATGAGTTCCTGGCCTGGCACGAGGGGCAGCAGCAGCGGCACGAGCTTGTGGACGGCATTCCGGTCGCGATGACCGGCGCGCGGCGGCGTCATGACCAAGTGGTTGTGAACGCCCTGGTGGCGGCGGGAGCACAACTCGGGGTCGGCCGGTGCCGACCGTTTTCGAGCGATACCGCCGTGCGGGTCTCCGATCGCCAAATCCGTTATCCGGACATCGGTATCGATGGTGGCCGGTTTCGGGATGAGGCTCTGGAGGCCGACGCGCCGGCGCTGGTTTTGGAGGTGCTTTCCGACAGCACGAGGGCGTTCGACTTTGTCGGCAAGCTGGAGGACTACAAATCGGTTCCGACCCTGCGCCATATCATCCTGGTCGATACCGATGCGCCCAAGATCATCCACTGGAGCCGTCCGCAGGGCGGGACCTGGAGCTATCGGACCGTCGAGGGGCTTGGGTCGGTGCTTGAAATCGCCGATCCGGACGTGGAATTGCCGCTCTCGACGCTTTACGCCGGCCTGACATTCCGGGAAAAACCCCGCCTGGTTGCCGAAGGCGGACCTTCGGACGCGGCCGCAGAATAACCTCGCTGAGTTCGATATACAAGGAAACCAACATGCAGCTCGCGCTTTCGACCTGGCAGGAAGTGGAGGAATATCTCCGCCAATCCCGCGGCATCATCGTTCCGATCGGCTCGACCGAGCAGCACGGGCCGAACGGACTGATCGGCACCGATCACCTGGATGCCGAGTTCGTTGCCAAGGGCGTCGGCGACAAGATCGGCTGCCTGGTGGCGCCGACACTGACGATCGGGATGTCGCAGCACCATCTGGGCTTCACCGGCTCGATCACGCTGCGCCCGTCCACGCTGATCGCTGTGGTGGGCGACGTGGTGCAGTCGTTGCTGCGGCACGGGTTCGAGCGGTTCCTGTTCATCAACGGCCATGGCGGTAACGTCGCCACAGTAACCGCGGCGTTCGATGAGGTGTACTCCGCGGTGTCGCTGCGCGGCGACACATCTCCGGTGCGCTGCAAGATGGTGTTCTGGTCCGGTGGCCGGCGCTGCGGCGATCTTGCCGCGGAGCTGTATGGCGACGCCAACGGCAGCCATGCCACCGCGGCCGAGGTGTCGCTGTCGCAGTTCTATCATCCGCAATCGATCAAGCACGCGCAGATGTCGCCGAAGGTGGCGCCAAAGAGCCGAGGGTTTTACGACAGCGCCGATTATCGCCGGCGCTTCCCCGATGGGCGCATCGGCTCCGACCCGTCGCTGTCCACGCCGGAACATGGGGAGCGGCTGTATGCGGCCGCGGTGGAGGACATGATCGAGATTTACCGCGCGTTCGTGGCGGACTCGATCCTAGCGATCTGCGGACGGTATCTGAGGCGGCCGAGCTGCGGCGTGCCCTCACCCGGCGCGATGCGCCGACCTCTCCCGCAAGCGGGAGAGGTGACAGGGCACCGCGCGTGATTGCCTTCCTTGTTCGCCGCCTTGGCCTGGTGCTGATCACGTTCTTCGGGATCACGGTGTTTGCGTTCGGCCTGATCCACCTGATTCCCGGCGACCCGATCATGCTGATGTTCGGAGAACGCAACGTCGATCCCGCCACGCTGGCCGCGATGCGGGCGCAGATCGGGCTCGATCGGCCGTTGATCGTGCAGTACGGCCTGTATGTCTGGCGCGCGCTGCACGGGGATCTCGGTCAGTCGCTGTCCACCCATGACAGCGTGATGTCGGAGTTCCTGACCTTCTTCCCGGCAACCGTGGAACTGGCGGTCTCCGCCATGCTGCTCGCGGTGCTGATCGGCATTCCGGCCGGCATCATCGCCGCGCTGCGGCGCGGCACTACGACCGACTACACGGTGATGGGGCTGGCCCTGACCGGCTATTCCATGCC
Organism: uncultured Pseudomonadota bacterium; assembly: GCA_963764525.1. Classification (GTDB taxonomy): domain Bacteria; phylum Pseudomonadota; class Alphaproteobacteria; order Acetobacterales; family Acetobacteraceae; genus DATDIC01. Next base: position 9,259 of record CAVXTC010000045.1, read on the forward strand.
GATCTTCTGGTGGGCGATCCTGCTGATCCTGCTGTTTTCCGTGACACTGGGAATAACCCCGGTCAGCGGCCGGATCGCCACCGCCTATTACATCCATCCGGTCACCGGCTTCATGCTGATCGACAGCCTGATTTCCGCCGACCCGGGCGCCTTCCGCTCGGCGCTGTCGCATTTGGTGCTGCCGGCGGTTGCACTCGGGACGATCCCGCTGGCGGTGATTGCCCGAATGACGCGCTCGGCGATGCTGGAGGTTCTCAACGAGGATTACGTGCGCACCGCCCGCGCCAAGGGGTTATCGCCGTTCCGTGTGGTTGGCATCCACGCATTACGCAATGCGCTGATCCCGGTCATCACGGTGGTCGGCTTGCAGGTCGGCAGCCTGTTCGGCGGCGCGGTGCTGACGGAGACGATCTTCGCGTGGCCCGGCGTGGGGAACTGGCTGATCCAGGGGATCGGCCGGCGCGACTACCCCGTGCTGCAGGGCGGCATCCTGCTGGTCGCCGGGATCATTATTCTGGTGAACCTGACGGTGGACATCCTGGTCGGCATCGTCAATCCGCGCATCCGGCACAGCCGATGAGCGACATCGCGATTGCCCGTCCGCCCGGGCCGTTGCTGGAATTCCGTCGGCATTTTACCGCCAGCCGCAGCGGCGTGATCGGCCTGGTGCTGGTGGTTCTGCTGCTGTTCGCGGCCTGCCTGGCGCCGCTGCTGGCGCCTCACGCGCCTGATGACCAGATGCGTACGGCGATCCTGCATCCCCCCACCTGGTTTTTCGGATCCTATCCGCTTGGCACCGATGATCTGGGGCGTGATGTTTTTTCACGCCTGCTGTATGGGGCGCGGCTTTCGCTGTCGATCGGCGCCGTGGTGGTCGCGCAGGCTTTCCTGGTCGGTACGCTGCTCGGGCTGATCGCGGCGTTCGCCGGCGGGATGATCGAGGCGCTGATCATGCGCCTGATGGACATCATGCTGGCGCTGCCGACGCTGCTGCTGGCGATCGCCGTGGTGGCAATTCTGGGTCCCGGCCTGTTCAACGCCATGCTGGCCGTCGCCATCGTCCAGTTGCCCGGTTTCGTGCGGCTGACACGCGCCGCGGTGCTGGTCGAGCGCAGCAAGGATTACGTCGCCGCGGCGCGCATGGCGGGTGCCGGACGCGCACGGCTGATGTTCCTGACGGTGCTGCCGAACTGCCTGGCGCCGCTGATCGTGCAGGCCTCGCTGGGGTTTTCCGGGGCCATCCTGGACACGGCGGCGCTCGGGTTCCTCGGGCTGGGCGCGCAGCCGCCGACGCCGGAATGGGGCACCATGCTCGCCGACGCGCTGCAATTCGTGCAGAGCGCGTGGTGGGTGGTAACGTTTCCAGGATTGGCCATCCTGATAACGGTGCTCGGGTTCAACCTGATGGGCGACGGGCTGCGCGATGCGCTCGATCCGCGGCTGAAGCTGGGATGAGCCTGCTGGAGATCCGCAATCTTCGGGTGACATTCCCGACCGCGCGCGGACCGCTGCTGGCGGTGGAGGGCCTCGACCTCGACGTGTCGGCCGGCGAGGTGCTGGGCATCGTCGGGGAATCCGGCTCCGGCAAATCGGTGGCGATGCTGGCGGTGATGGGGCTGATCCGCCGCCCCGGCATGGTGTCCGCGGATGTTCTTCGTTTCGATGGCACCGATCTGCTGGCGCTGTCGCCGCGCGCGCGACGGCGGCTGATCGGCCAGGACATCGCGATGATCTTCCAGGAACCGATGACGTCGCTTAATCCGTGCTTCACCGTGGGCTGGCAGATCGGCGAAACGCTGCGCATCCATCTCGGCCTTTCGCGCGCCGACGCCCGCACGCGCACGATCGAGTTGCTGCGTCAGGTCCGCATCCCGGCGCCGGAGCAGCGGATGTCGGCGTATCCGCACCTGCTGTCGGGCGGGATGAATCAGCGGGTGATGATCGCGATGGCGATCGCCTGCAACCCGCGCCTGCTGATCGCCGACGAACCCACCACCGCGCTGGATGTCACCATCCAAAAGCAGATATTGGAACTGCTGGCCGATTTGCAGCGCGATCGCGGCATGGCGCTGATCCTGATCACGCACGACATGGCAGTGGTCGCCGATACCGCCCGGCGCGTGCAGGTGATGTATGCCGGGCAGGCGATGGAAGTCCGCCATGCCGAGGCGCTGCTGGCGGCGCCGATGCATCCCTACACCGCGGCGCTGCTGGACGCGTTGCCGGAACGGGCGGATGCGCGGCGCCGGCTGGCGACGATCCCCGGCGTGGTGCCGGGGATCGAGGATCGTCCCGCCGGCTGCCTGTTCGCGCCGCGCTGCCGCTTCGTGTTCGAGCGATGCCGTTACCGGCCGGAGCTGCTGCCGCACGGCGATGGCGCGGTGCGCTGTCACGCGCCGCTGTGACATTGTTGGCCGCCCGTAGTGTCTCACGCATTTATCGCGTGCGGGGCGGCTTTCGCCGGCCGCTACCGCTGCACGCGGTGAGTGAGGTTTCGTTTGCGCTGGAAGCGGGGCGCACGCTGGCCGTGGTCGGCGAGAGCGGCTGCGGCAAATCCACGCTGGCGCGGATGGTCGCGTTGCTGGAAACCCCGAGCGCCGGTGCCGTCGCGATTGACGGTCTTCCCGCCGACCCGGCAAACCCGGCGACGCGACGCACCGTCCAGATGGTGTTCCAGGACCCGTATGGCTCGCTGAACCCGCGCCGCACGGTGGCGGGCATATTGGAGGAGCCGCTGGTTATCGCCGGGACCGCGGCGCGGGAGCGGCAGGCGGCGGCGCTGGCGATGATGGCGCGCGTCGGGCTGCGCGCCGACCAGGCCGGGCGGTATCCGCATATGTTCTCCGGCGGTCAGCGCCAGCGCATCGCGATCGCCCGCGCGCTGATGCCGCGGCCGCGCATCGTGGTGGCGGACGAGCCGGTGTCGGCGCTGGACGTGTCGATCCGCGCGCAGGTGCTGAATCTGCTGCTGGATTTACAGGAAGAATTCGGCGTCGCTTATATTTTCATCAGCCACGATCTGTCGGTGGTGCGGCACATCGCCGATGAGGTGCTGGTGATGTATCTCGGCCGGGTGGTGGAGCACGCGCCGCGCGAGGCGCTGTTCGCCCGGCCACGCCACCCCTACACGCGCGCGCTTCTGGCCGCGACGCCGGGGCTCAAGGCGGTGCGGGTGCGGGAACCGGTCCGCGGAGAGCCGCCGTCCCCGCTGGCTCCGCCGCCTGGTTGCGCGTATCACACGCGCTGCCCGCACGCGACGGAACGGTGTCGTGTGGAACGGCCGCTGTTGCGTGTGCTGGAGGGGACGGAGGTTGCGTGCCATCACGCGGAGGAGGTGATTTAGCAGCTCAGAACACCTCCTCGCCGGCCCCGAACGGCAGCGCTTCAGGGCGCTCGCACGTGCTTTCTATCATCACGTGCCGCGCTTCCACCGCGGCGCGCTCGATCGCTTCCAGCACTTCCAGCACGTGCAGCGCGAGCGCGCCGCTGGCGCGATGCGGCCGGTCCTGGCGGATTGCCGCTGCCATGTCGAGCAGGCCGACAATGCGGTAATCGGCGACCTCCACGCCGGTGCGCATGATGCGATTGTTGGCGCCGAACGGGTGGCGCGACACATCCACCGCCTGCCAATCGCCATCGCGCACGGACACCATCGGCTCGCCGGCGAAGAAATTCGGGTCGGGCACCTGCATGCTGCCCTCGGAGCCATAAATCTCGATCGGCACGCGGCGGTGCTTCCAGACATCCCAGGACTGACTGAGCGCCACATTGGCCCCGGCAGCGAAGCGCAGCGCGGCGTTCACCGTGGTGGGCACCTCCACCTGAATGACCTGACCGCGCAAAGGCTCGCTGGAAACGACCCGTGTCGGACTGCCCATCGACGCCTCCGCGGTGACGCGGGAGACCGGACCGAGCAGGTTGACGAGCTGCGTGATATAGTAGGGACCCATGTCGAGCAGCGGCCCGCCGCCGCGCTTGAAGAAGAACTCCGGGTTCGGATGCCAGTGTTCCATGCCGTGCGACAGCACCGCCGCCGCGCCGGCGATGGGCGTGCCGATCCGGCCCTCGTCCAGCGCGCGCCTGCATGCCTGGTGCCCGGCGCCGAAAAACGTGTCGGGTGCGCAGCCGACACGCAGCCGTTTCGCCGCGGCGGCGAGCATCAGCGCACGTGCGTCCGATAGCGCGGTCGCAACCGGTTTCTCGGAATAGACGTGCTTGCCGGCATCGATGACCGACAGGCTGACCGGCCCGTGCACTTGCGGCACCGTCAGATTGATGACGATCTCGATATCGCTGTCAGCGAGCAGCGCATCGACCGACACCGCCTGCACCTTGTACTCGGCGGCGCGTGCCGCGGCGGCCTCGGCACGGAGATCGGCAACCGATTTCACGCGGACCAGCTTTGATCGCGCCGCCCCCTTCAGATATGCGTCGCTGATATTGCCGCAGCCGATGATGCCGATGATCGTTTCCATCGGATCAATCCGCGATGCCGCTGAGGAACGCGAAGCTGCGGCGGGCGCAGCGCGCCGGATCGCCGGGCTTATCGTGCTCAACCACCATCCAGCGCGCACCGGCGTCGCGGCAGACGCGCCACAATTCGCGCCAGTCCAGCACGCCGTGCCCCACGTCGGCCCAGCCGTCCTCCTCCAGCGCCTGTCCTGCCGGCGCGATGTCCTTCACATGGGCCGAGGCGATACGGGTTCGGAAGCGGTCGATCCACGCCACCGGGTCGGCGCCGCCGCGCACCAGCCAGGCCACATCGACCTGCCACGTCAGGGGGCTGCCTTCGGCCGCGGCGAACAGCAGCTCCAACGCCGTTTTCTCGCCGTCCTTCGGTTCCAGCTCCCAGGCGTGATTGTGGTAGCCCAGCGCTATGCCGTCGCGGCGGAATCGCTCCGACATCGCGCCGAGTTCCTGGCCGAGCGCGGTCCAGCCGGCGGCTGACATGTCGCGCGCCGGACCCGGCACCGCCGGCATGAACACCTGGGCGATGCCGAGCGTGCGGCAGGCCGCGACGATCGCATCGGGCTTTTCGCGCAGCGCTGCCATCGGCACATGCGAAGACGACGCGGCAAGACCACGCCGCGCCAGCTTCGCGGCGGTTCCGGCGGCATCGTCGAGATGCGTGCCGATCGTTTCGACATGGCGGAACCCGGCCGCCTGCACCGTGTCGAGCATAACGTCCAGATCGTCCAGTGCACGCAGGGTATAGAGCTGGATGGAGATTACATCGGTTGCGCTCATCGCCAGATCCTTCGTTGATCGCCAACTACGCGCGCCAGGGGATCTCCGCCGGCGGCGGCGCGGTGGGGTCGCAGCGGAGCCATTCGCCGTTCTGGATGCTCAGGCCGGTCATCGACATGATGAACCCCCAATGGGTGATCACCAGCGTGTCGGCCCAGTCCGGCAGCGCGGCCATCTCGGCGCGGAACAGGGCGGCGCGGCCGATGACGGAGGCGGCGGGTTCGGGAATTGCCGGCCACCAGACCTCCTCGATCGCGGAGAAATCGTGGTGTGGCCAAGTCTGCGACAGTTCGGTGCGCGGGGTGCCGACATCGCAGGCGAAGGCGTAGCGTTCCCGCACGACCGGATTGATGATGACCGGCACGCCCAGCGCTTCGGCGACCGGCGCCGCGGTCTGCAACGTGCGGCTGTAGGGCGAGACGATGATGCGGGCGATCCGCTCGTTGGCCAGGTGCCGCGCGGCCTCGGCGGCCTGGGCGTGGCCGAGTTCGGTCAGCCGGGCATCGATAATGCCGGGGTCTTGGCGCGTGTGGGTGAAGTGCAGGTTGAACTCGCTCTGGCCGTGGCGCAGCAGGATCATGGTGGGCAGTTACCGTTGCCGTGGCTTCAGGGCAACCCGTCCGGGGCTCCATCCGGCAGGGCGGGGAGCGCAACGCGGCGAAATATTTGTGTCCGGGCGCCGGCGTCCTTATGTGTCACCTGAAGGAGAGCGATGCGATGGACATGGGCGGGTTCCCAGTCGATCTGGTGCTGTTCGGGATGATCGCCGGGTTCCTGGTGCTGCGGCTGCGCAGCATCCTGGGCCGGCGTACCGGGTTCGAGCGCCCGCCGGTGCAGCCTTATCAGCCGCCTGGAACGGCGGCGCCGGGCGCCCCGCCTGCCGGTCCGGTGATCGAGGGCCGCGCCGAACCGGTCACGCCCGCCTCAGGGCGCGCGGTTCCGGATCCGGTCAGCCCGATCGGCCAGACGCTGGCCCGCATGAAGGCGATCGATCGCGGGTTCGACGCCGCCACATTCCTGGAAGGGGCCGAGAAAGCGTTCCGCATCATCGTCCCGGCGTTCGCCGGGGGCGACCGGGCGGCGCTGCACAATCTGGTCTCCCCGGAGGTTTATCGCGCCTTCGATGAGGCGATCACCGCGCGTGAGCAGGCCGGTCACACGCAAACCAGCGAGATACGAAGCATCCCGGGAGCGACGATCGAGGACGCCGATCTGCGTGGCACGGTGGCGCAGGTGACGGTGCGGTTCGTGTCGGACCAGACAAGCCTGACGCGGGACGGCAACGGCCAACCCGCAGCCGGCGCCGACGCGGTGACCGAGATCACCGACATCTGGAGCTTCGAGCGGGATTTGTCGTCCCGCGATCCGACCTGGCGGCTGATGGCGGTGCGCAGCGCCTGATCGGTGGCGCCTGATCGGTCCGGCCGATCCGCGCCGGCGGGCGGTCATTGTGTGCTTGCGTGACCCCGGTCGAGCTGGTCCGTGGTGCAGCTACGCGGGTCCTTGTCGTCGCGCCAGCGGATCAGCCGGGAACCGTGGCGGAACTTGCCTGATGTGATGTGATCGGCACTGACCTCGATCACCAGTTGCGGGGCCAGCGGCGTTGCCACGCGTTCCCGCCGCGACCAGCGGCTGGGGCCGCCGGGAGTGTTGCCGGTGAAACCTTCGCCGCCCACCAACGGCCGGACTTTCTGGTCGATTGCCGGATCATCCACGCCGCAGCGGCCGACATAGTCCAGCCGGCCGGCTGCATCGTACACCCCGCACAACAGATACTCCACGTGCTGCGTGCCGGGTTTGTAATAGACTCCGCCGACCACGCAATCGACCGTGTGCCAGAGCTTGAACTTCAGCATGTCCCGCCGCCCCGGCCGGTATGGCAGATCGAGTCGCTTCGCTACGATCCCGTCCAGCCCCACCTGCTTCAGCCATCGGCGCGCCTCGACCGCGGAGTGCGTGTTCTTCGACAGCAGCACACCCGGGATGATCGCCCAGGCGATCGAACAGAGCGGCCAGCGCGGTCCGCCGTTCGGCAAACGGCCGATCCAGCAGCGACCGTCCGGCGTCATCCGCCAGCAGGTCGAAGGCGATGAACGTCGCCGGATCCTCGCGCGACAGTTTGGCGATGCGTGAGGCCGCCGGGTGCAGCCGAAGCTGCAGCGTGTCGAACGATCCGCCGAGGATGACCAGCTCGCCATCCAGCACGAACCGGGGTGCGGTCAGAGCGGCAATGTTGGCCGCGACTTCGGGGAAGAAACGTGCCAGCGGCCGTTGCCGGCGCGACTGCAGGGCGACGTCCGCTCCGTCGCGGAACGCCACGCAACGGAAACCATCGTATTTCGGCTCGAAGGCCCAGCCTTCGCCGGGCGGCAGCTCGTTGATCGGCTCTGCCTCCATCGGCTCCAGCGACAACGGGATCGGCAGGGGCATCGGAGATCCGGAGTCAGCGGGCCGGCTGCACGGCTTTGGGCACCGGCAGCTTCGTGCCGGGTGCGGCCGATCGCGCCTCGGTCAGCAGCCGATCGCAGGACTGGTGATCGTTGGCGCCGAACTGGATGGTCGGCAGCACCGCCAGTGGCGCCAGCAACACGGCGAGCCCGGCCACCAGCCCGCCCCGGACGATGGTTTCGGCACCCGGCAGCACGCTCGGGTGCTTGAAGGTACCGCTGATATTCACCGGTCCGGCCAACGAACCGATGGTGAAATGCTGCGGTGTCGTGCGGATCTGCAGATCCAGCTTCTCGGTCGCCAGATTGACCGCTCCCTTCCCGGTCACCAGCGCTTCGCCGGTGTCCAGGACAAGCGCCCTGGTTTGCATTACGCCGTGTTCCAGCGCGAAATCGCCGACCATGCATTTCACCTGGGTGTTTTTCGGTACCCCGAGCGCCGACAGCAGCGCATTGCCGAACTCCAGCCCCGACAAATCCACCAGGATCGCGCTCAGGTCGCCGCCGACCATGCCAATGGCGAGTTCGCCGTTGCCGTTTGCGGCCATCTCGGCCACCGAATTTCCTGTGGTGACGATCTTGCCGCTGCCGCTGATCGTGCCGGCGCCGTGGAACAGGTGCGTGGCCGCCATCAGCCGGGCGACATCGACGCTCTGGAAATCGATCTGGCCATTGGTCCGCAACTCCCGCCCGGTCGGCACGAGCTGCAGGGTCGCGGTGATCCGCCCAGGGCCGACACCGAAGCTGACCGGGTGCAACGAGATCGCGCCGTTCACGATGTCGAGCGCCACCGTCAGGTTGTCGAGCGGCACGGAGCGTCCCTGGATGTGCCCGGCCTGATAGCGCAAATGCACATCCCCCCAGTTCAGCTCCGGCACGTGGATCGGTTTCGTGGGGAACAGCGTCGGCGCCGCCGCCTCGGCCGGCGTTGTTCCGGTGCCCGGTTTGGCGCCGATGAAACCGCCAAGATCCACCAGATCCACCGAGCGCGAATGCAAATCCGCCAGCACCACCTGCCTGGGTTGGCCGGGATTGACGGCGATCGCGCCCTCCAGATCGCTCGACCCCACGCGGCCGGCAATGTCCTGGAAGCGCACGGCGTGGTTGGCGAAATCGAGTCGTCCGGTCACCTGGAACGGGGGCGTTTTGGGGATCGGGATGCCCGTCAGCGGCTCCAGCAGCCCCATATCTGGCCCGGCCAGCCGCAGCCGCAGATCGGCGCCGGCAAGCGCCAGCGGGTCTCGCACCGATCCGACCAGCTCGACCTGGGTCGGGCCATTGGCCAGCCGCAGGTTGATCGGCCAGGGATGTGCGTTGTCGCGCAGGGCCAGGATCGCGCCACCCAGCAGCTCGCCGGTGATTGGCTGCCCGGCATAGATGCCGCGCGCCTGCACCATCAGCTCCGGATCATGGCCCGGCTGCTCACGCGTGGCGATGGCGAGCTGGAAATCGGCGCGCAGCCTGGGGATCAGCACGTGCGCCTGACCACCGTCGATGCGCAGGTCGCCGATTTGCGTGCCGGTGCCGGAACCGCCCTGGATGGCGAGTTGCCAGTTCGCCTGCCCGTTGGGTGCCTGCACGGCCGAAACCAGCGGGCGGTCGATCTCGATCAGCGGGACGACGAGCTGGCGGTGGAACAGGTAACGCACGAGATCGACCTGGGCGACGATCCGCTGCGCTCGCACGAGCGGCGGGCTGGCCGGCCATCCAGGCGGGTTGGCGACCACCACGTCATCGACCGCGATCGTCGTGATGCGGCCGAGGCGCACGTGCAGATGCGCGATCGAAACCGGGCGACCAATATCGGCGGAGGCGCGCGACGCGACCATCGGGACGAACCAGTCCCAGTTCCACAGGAATATGATGGCGATCGACAACCGCGACCGGCACGCCGATCCAGGCCAGAAGTTTCAGGGCGCGTCCGCGGTTCACCGCGTAGCAACGTGTCGCAGGGGATACGGTTCCGGCGCGACGGCCGGGTGTGATGGTCGCTTTCGCGGGGGGCCGTCAATAAAATCGTCGCGGCAATGCCACCGGGGGCGAGGCGGCTGGTTGTCGGACCGGTGCCGAAGCAACAGGAGAGCGGGATGGCAGAGCCGGTCTATAAGCTGATCGAATTGGTGGGGACCTCGCCCAACAGCATCTCGGAGGCGATCGAGAACGCCATCGCCTGTGCCGCCAGCTCGGTGCGGAATCTGGGGTGGTTCGAGGTCACGCAGATCCGGGGCGCGTTGGAGAACGGCACGGTGAAGGATTACCAGGTTGCGCTGAAGGCCGGGTTCACACTGGATCGCGAGTAGAGCCGGGCATCGCGCGTGCCTGGTCACAGGGGGGAGCGCGAACTTGCTTCACCTCTTCCGCAAGCAGGAGAGGTCGTCGCGCCCAGCGCGGCGGCGGGTCAGGGCACGCCCCGTGGGGTCTCACCCGGCTTGCTCCGCGATCCGACTCCGGATCAAGTCGGGGGCAGGCTCTCTGCTGCAAGCGGGAGAGGTGAAGCGGGTGCGCGCTGGGAAGCCGCGATGCGCCGCGGCGATTTCGCCGAGGCGTGGGCGATCAACGATGCCGTGCTGGCGGTGGGCGGAGTGCCGGACGATCCGCGGCTGCCGTATCATCGGCGGTTCGTCTGGGACGGGCGGCCTTTCGATGGACTGCACGTTCTGGTGCGCTGTTATCACGGGCTTGGCGATACCCTGCAATTCGCCCGATACATCCCGGCGCTGCGCCGGCGCGTGGCCTCGATCACGCTGGAAGCCCAAGCGGAATTGCTGCCGCTGTTGACGTCGCTACCTGGGGTGGACCGGCTCGTTCCGTTTCGTGTCGCGTCGCCGGCGCCCCCATCGGCGTGCGACCTGGAAATCATGGAACTCGCGCATGCGTTGCGGTTGCCGCCACAGGCGTTGCAGCCACCGTATCTGTCAGTGCCGGCGCGTCGGCTGGCCCGCGCGCGGCGCCGGCTGGGCGAGGGTCCGCGGATCGGACTGTGCTGCCAGGCGGGCGGTTGGGACAGCGGGCGATCCGTGCCGCGATCGGCGGTCGCACCGGCGGTGCGTCACCCGGGGCTCCGATTGATACGTCTGCAACGGGATTCCTGGCCGGAATTTCCCTGGGCCAACCCGGACGATAGGCTCGATGACATCCTGGACACCGCGGCACTGGCGACGGCAGCCGATCTGGTGATTTGCGTCGATACCATGATCGCGCATCTGACGGGCGCCATGGGGCGACCGGTCTGGCTGCTGCTGAAGGCGGAGGCCGACTGGCGCTGGATGGATGGCCGGTCCGACTCGCCATGGTATCCGACCATGCGGCTTTACCGGCAGGCGCGTGCGGGCGACTGGAGCGTTCCCCTGGAGCGTCTCACCGGCGACCTTGCGGAGATTGCCCGGATCGGGCATGGCGGCACCTTGCAACCGGCCGGGCAGGAGTCGTCGCCATTCATACCGCACTAGGGGCGGTCGCCGGGTTCATCATCGGGACGATCAGCGCGCTGGGCTATGGCGGCGTGACGGCGCTGATGGCGATCGAATCCGCCTGTATCCCGCTGCCATCGGAGGTCATCCTGCCGTTCGCCGGGTATCTGGTCTCGACCGGGCGGTTCAATTTGTATTTGGTCGCGACTGCCGGGGCAGTGGGCTGTAACATCGGCTCGACGGTAGCCTATGTTGTCGGGTTTTATGGCGGCCGTCCGCTGGTGAACCGCTGGGGCCGCTACATCCTGCTGAACCGCGGCGAGCTTGACCTGGTGGAACGGTTCTTCGCACGATGGGGCGGCGTCACCGTGCTGATCAGCCGGATGCTGCCGGTGGTGCGCACCTTCATTGCGCTGCCGGCCGGCATCGCGCGGATGCCGATGCTGCGTTTTCAGCTTTATACATTCGTCGGCTCGTGGCCGTGGTGCTTCCTGCTCGCTTATGTCGGGATGAAGCTGGGTCAGGCGTGGGATCGCGATCCGCGGTTGCAGGCGGCGATGCACCGACTGGACCTGGCGATCGTCGCGCTGCTGGCGGGCTGCTTGATTTGGTACGTTGTGCGACTGTGGCGGGGCCGGTCCGCGTAGGCTTCCGTCCTCCACGGCGCTGGTCAATACTGTGCGGGTTTGTCGCAACGATTGACCGGTCAAAGCCGGCCGACGCATCCAGGAGGACGTTCGCATGAATCGCCGGATCTCGCGCCGTGGCGCGCTGAAGCTTTCGACTGCCGCGGCGGCGCTGCCGCTGGTGCATATCCGCTCGGCGGGCGCGGCCGGAAAACTGAGCTGCGCGTTCTGGGACCATTGGGTGCCGGCCGGCAACGATGCGATGCGCAAGGTGGTTGGCGCCTGGGCGGAGAAGAACAAGGTCGATGTGCAGCTCGATTTCCTGACCGCGATCGGCAACAAGATCGACCTGACGATGGGCGCCGAAGCGGTTGCCCAGACCGGGCATGACATTTTCGCTTTCGACATCTGGACCGTGCATCAGTGGTCCGACAAGCTGACGCCGGTCGATGATGTGATGGCGTCGCTGATCGGCAAGTACGGTCCGGTGGCGCCCGAGAACGATTATCTGGCCAAGATCGACGGCCACTGGGTGGCGGTGCCCAGCGCATCCGGCAGCGCGGCGCTGGTGCCCTGTGCGCGGATCAGCATGTTCAAGAAATATGCCGGCATCGACGTGCAGCAGTGGTATCCGGCGGAGCAGTCAACGCCGGCGGCGGCGGCCGACTGGACCTATGATATGCAGCTCAAGGCGGCGCAGGCGTGTGCCAAGGCGGGCTTCCCGTTCGGGATCGGGTGCGGGCCGACGACCGATTCGGTGCAGACCTGGGGCGCGATCTTCGCCGCGTTCGGCGCCGACCTGGTCGATGGCAAGGGCAACATCACGGTGGATTCCGACCCGGTCCGGCAGGTGCTGGAATACGCCAAAAAGATGCTGCAATTCATGCCGCCCGATACCGTCAGCTACGACGATGCGTCGAACAACCGGGCGCTGATTTCCGGCAAAAGCGCGATGATCTGGAATCCGCCCTCGGCCTGGGCGGTGGCCAAGCGCGATGCGCCTGAAGTGGCCGCGGATTGCTGGACGTTCCCCAATCCGAAGGGGGTGAAGGGACGGCTGGTGCCGATCCGCCCGTATTACTGGGGCATCTGGTCGTTTGCCCGCAACAAGAGCGCCGCCAAGGACCTGCTGCACTTCCTGTCCGAGCGCGAACAGGTGGAGACCCTGGACACTGCCACGGTCGGCTACGACATTCCGCCGTTCCTTTCGATGTCGGATTTCAAGATCTGGTCCGAGGTCGAGCCGCCGAAGGGTACCGTGTTCAACTACCCGATCCGCCCGTGGCACGACGCCACATATTATGTGCCGGGCTCCTCGGCGCCGGCCGATATCGCGGTGCAGATGTGGAACCGCGGCACGGTGCCGACGATGGTGGCGAAGCTGTATTCGGGCAACTCGATGGATCAGACGATCGCCTGGGCGAAGCAGGAACTGGAAGGGTTCGTGCGGTAGGACCTTCACTTCACCCGCAAGCGGGAGCGGTGCCAAGTCAATCGGATCGGCCGGCCAGTTCGGCGCGCGCTGATTTCACATCGCCGGCGGTGACCGCCGGCGCGGCGTTGCCCCAGGCGTTGCGGATATAGGTCAGCACCGAGGCTGCCTGCTCGTCGGACAGTTTCCAACCGAACGATGGCATTGCCGGACCGGTCGGCGCCTGCCTGGTGGCGGCGGCGCGGGTGCCTTGCAGCACCACGCGGATCAGCGACATCGGCTGCACCGATTGCACAAAGGGCGTGCCCTTCAGGGTGGGGAACAGCCGCTGGATGCCGGTGCCGTCCATGGTGTGGCAGGCGGCGCAGGCATCGGCATAGATCGCCTGTCCGGCCTTCATCACCGGATCATCCGCCGCCACCGGCTTCGGCGCTTCCACAGCCGCCGCTGGCTGGTCCTTCAGATAGACCGCGACCGCCCGCAAATCCTCGAGCGTCATCTGCGAGGACGAGTCCATGACCTCCTCGGCCATCGGGCCGGAGGCGGCGGTGTGCTGATTCACCCCGGTCTTGAGGTACTCGACGATGTCCTCGACCGACCAATCCCCAAGTCCGATGCGCTTGTCGCTGGCGATGTCGGGGGCGAACCAGCCTTGCAGTGTGTCGCCGTGCAGGGCGTTCCTGGTCCGGTCGCCGCCCAGGATGGTCTTCGGGGTATGGCAGGCACCGCAATGTGCCGGGCCTTCGACGATGTAGGCGCCGCGGTTCCACTCCGCCGATTTTTGCGGGTTCGGCTGGAATGCGCCGGGTTTGAAATACAGCCAGTTCCATACCGCCATGCTGAGCCGGATGTTGAACGGAAACGGCAGGATGTCGGAATGTACGGCGTGCTGCACCGGCGCGACGGTGTTCAGGTAGGCGCGAATCGCCAGCACCTCATTGCGCGACATCTTCGTGTAGTAAGCATATGGCATGGCCGGATACAGCCGCAGACCGTGCCGCCCGCGGCCGTCTGTCATCGCCCGCACGAAGTCGCCGTCGGTCCAGGCGCCGATTCCGGTTTGGCGGTCGGGTGTGATGTTGGGAGCCAGGATGTTGCCGAACGGCGTTTCGATCGCCCGACCGCCGGCAAAGGCCGCACCGCCCGGTTCGGTGTGGCAGGCCGCGCAATCGCCGAGCACGGTCAGGTAGCGCCCGCGTTCAACCTGGCTGAACGCCTGCGGATCGGTGGTGCCCGGGGTGGTTGCGGCGGGCGCCGCGGCATGGGCGCAGCCCGTCAGCATGATGCCGGCCGCGACCACGAGCGCGCGGGTGCGGCTCATGCGTGCACCAGCGGGCCGGGGCTTTTCAGGTATTGGTTGCGGATCGCCTCGGCGGCCCAGAACGTCAGCGCGCCGACCGTGCCGGTGGGGTTGTAGCCGGCATTCTGCGGGTAGGCGCCGGCGCCCATTACGAACAGGTTCGGCACGTCCCAGCTTTGCAGGTAGCGATTGAGCGCACTGGTTTTCGGATCGGTGCCCATGATCGCGCCGCCACAGGTGTGCGTGGTCTGGTACTTCGTCACGTCGTAGGGCCCTGTCCTGGGGCGTTTCACGATCTGCCGCGGCCCCATCTTCTGCACGATGTCGGCCAGCCTGTCGGTCAGGTATTGCGACATCTTCAGTTCGTTCTGGTGGAAATCGAAAGTGATCCGCATCAGCTTGCGGCCGTACGGATCGGTATAGGTCGGGTCGAGGTCCAGGTACACGTCACGATAACTGTAACAACTGCCGTGGGTCGCCGCCTCGTAACTGCTCAGGTAATTGTCGGCCACGGATTTTTTCCATGCCGCGCCCCAGGCCGGAACGCCGGGCGGCGTGCGGGTGCCCAGGATCGGCCGGCCGTTGGTCTGCACGGCCCCGATATAGCCGCCGCCGACGAAGCCGAGCGGGCCGTGGTCGAAATTGTCGCCGTTGTAATCGTCGATGCACATCCCGATGGCACCGGAGGCGACGAACGGGTTAAAATTCTTGTTGTCGAAATACCCATCGACGCTGGACGTGACCTGATACGAATAGTTGCGTCCGATCACGCCATCGCCGCTGCTGGGGTCATACGGCTTGCCGATGCCGGACAGCAGCAGCAAGTGCACGTTGAACAACTGGAACGCGCAGAGCAGCACCAGATCGGCCGGCTGTTCCCATTCCTCGCCGCTGGTATCGACATAAGTGACGCCGGTGGCGCGCTTGCCGGTATTGTCCAGGTTGATCTTCAACACTGTGGAATTGGTGCGCGCCTCGAAGTTCTGCTTGCGCACCAGCAGCGGCAGGATGGTGGTTTGCGGGCTGGCCTTGGAGTAGTTGCCGCAGCCGAACCACTCACAGAAGCCGCAGTAGGTGCAGGGACCCAGCGTGACCCCGAGCGGATTGGTGTAGGCCTGCGATAAATTCCCCGACGGCTGCGGAAACGGCTTATGACCTAGCTCCGCCGCCGCCTGCGCCCACAATGTCGGGGCATAGGGCTGCTTCTGCGCCGGTGTAGGGTATCCGCGGGCGCGCGGTCCCTCGAACGGGTTGCCGCCGGGCTGGATGCTGCCCTTGAGATTGCCGGCCTGGCCGGACGTGCCGCACAGGTATTCGAACCGGTCGTAGTGGGGTTCAAGCTCGTCGTAGGTAACGCCCCAGTCCTGGATCGTCATGTCGGGTGGCAGGAACTTTGCGCCGTAACGCTCGGTCAGGTGGGTCTTCAGGACGAAGTCGGTGGGCAGGAAGCGCCAGGTCTCGGCGTTCCAGTGGACCCCGGCGCCGCCGACGCCGTTGGGCGGCATGAACGATCCCCAGGTGCGGATCGGCAGAGCGGTCTGGCCGGCGTTGTGGCGGAAGGTCAGCGTCTCCTGCGCTGGGCGCAGGAACAGGTCGTGGCGGATGTGATAGCGCAACTCGTCCTGCGCATAGGTGGTCGGGAAGTCGGTCGCGGTGTCGCGCCAGGGGCCGCGCTCGATCGCCACCACATTCAGCCCGGCATCGGTCATCTCGTTGGCAAGGATCGAACCGGTCCAGCCCAGCCCGATGATCACCACGTCAGTTGCGGGCAGCTTGCGCGCCATCGGTCGTTCCCCAATGCTTGCCGAACCGGTTACGTGGCTTTGCGGGTCCAGTCCGGCCGGCCGACGATGCCGACGGGCGGAAGCGGATAGCGTTCGTTGTGGCGCTCGACCCAGTCGCGATAGTCGTACCGCGCGCCGGGAAAGCCGATCATTTTCCAGCCCACCATGTCGCGGTTGCCGCCATAGACCGGGTCGGCGAAGAAACCTTCCTTGGTGTTCTGCAGCAGGAGCTCGAAAAATCCCTTGCCGCTGGCAGCGCCAAGCTGAACCTGCCCGTTGTCCAGACCGGCGATCAGCTTGTCCTGCTGGTCGGCGGCAAGCTGCGCAAAACTCTTGCCGGCAAAACTGTCATGGCAATGTTTATCCAGCGCGGCGAGCGAGCGGCGGTAGCGCATCGCCGGCGTCAGTGGCGATTGCGGGCCTTGCTGCGGGGTTCCGTCGATGAAGGGCGGTCGCATGTACAGCCCGCTGGACTCGCCGAACGGGCCGGCAAGCTGCCGATCGATGAACACCGCGCATCCGGCATCCTTGCCGCCGGGTGTCTTGTCGTCGGGTGGGATCAGCCGGTCCACCAACGCCTCTATCGCGGTGGCTTCCTCCGGGGTGAAAAAGACCCATGGCCCGGGATGGACCTGGATTGGAGGCGAACCGGAATTCGGCGCCCAGGGCATCGAGGATCGCGGCGATCCCTTGATGGTAATTGCGCGCGCGTCGCCCTGCCCACCCATCAGCAGCGTCACCGCCGTACCGGCGAGCAGCTCCCGGCGTGTCGGGCGGCGGCGGTGCGGGCGTTCGGGCATGTCGGCCTCTCCGGCAATGCGTTACGCAGCAGCATTGGCCGACCGGGTCCCACCCGGCGAGTCACGTCATGGTGTTCAATGGCCGCCGTTCTGGGTGTGGGCGCCCGCCTCCGACCCGCCGGCAGCGGTGCCGGTGCCGGGCGTGGGCTGAATGGCTTTCACCCGGCCCGCCGGGCTGGCGTCGGTGGCCGCGACCGACGTCGTTCCGCTGCCGGGCGGCAGAGTGATCAGCGGGCGGGTGTTGTTGCCGTTGTACATGCTGCCACTGGACATGCTGCCGGCGGTCGGCGCGCCGGACATGCTGCCATTGCGGCTGTCCGGAGCGGTCTGGGCGGCGGCAATGGCCGTGCCGGCAACCAGACATATCCCGATGAGGGCGATCATCCGCATGAGTGCCTCCCCTGCTGCGCGCTGCGGTGCAATGCGGCCAATGCAGCTCGGTTCAGGCGTCGGACGGCTACGGGGAACATTTGATGTTCGGCGCCGCGCCGGGCGATCGCCGACGCGCCGGGCCGCCGCGCGGTTCCTCGGGACCGTCGTGCCTGCTATGAGCGGCCATGTCACCGCATCAGCCCCGGGTCGCGCTGTTCGTCACCTGCCTGGTGGACCTGTATCGCCCGACCATCGGCTTCGCGGCGATCAAGCTGCTGCAGGACGCCGGCTGCCGGGTGGAGGTGCCGCGCGCCCAGACCTGCTGTGGTCAGCCGGCCTACAACACCGGCGACCGCGCCACGGCCCGCGACCTTGCGCGCGGCATCCTGGATGCATTCGGTGGTTACGATTATATCGTGGTCCCGTCGGGATCCTGCGGCGGCATGCTGCGGTCTCACCTGCCGCATCTGTTCGACGACGACCCCAACCTGCGCGCCCGGGCCGACGCGCTTGGGGCGAAAACCTATGAGCTGATCAGCTTCCTTTCCGACGTGCTGAAGCTGGAGCAATTGCCCACCGCGCGTGCCGATGGGCCGGTGACGTATCACGACAGTTGCTCCGGCCTGCGCGAGCTGGGCATCAAGGAGCAGCCTCGGCGCTTCTTGCGCGCGGCCGGGATCGATATCAGGGAAATGGCCGAGCCGGAGATATGCTGCGGTTTCGGCGGCACGTTCTGCGTGAAATATCCCGAAATCTCGGTGCGCATGGTGTCCGACAAGGTGCGCGACATCGCGGCGACCGGCGCGAGCACCGTACTGGCGGGTGATCTGGGTTGCCTGTTGAACATCGCCGGTCGGCTGACGCGGGAGGGGCAGCCGGTCGCGGCCCGGCACGTCGCGGAGGTGTTGGCCGGCATGACCGGGCAGGTGTCGCCGATCGGTGAGGCACTCCCGAACGCCAAGTGATTCGAATTGGTGCTCAGGGCCGGCCGGCGCGGTGATACGGATGGCCGGACGCGATCGACCGCGCCCTGAACAACTGCTCCGCCAGCATCCCGCGGGCCAGGAAATGCGGCCAGGTCAGTTTGCCGAGCGACAGCACATGGTCGGCCCGGGCCAGCACCGACGCATCCAGCCCCTCCGCACCGCCGATCACGAAGCAAACCCGCCGCGACAGGCCGAGCCAGCGTTCTACCAGTGCGGCGAAGCCCTCGCTGTCCGGCGCCTGGCCGCCGAGGTCCAGCGCCACCACGAAGGCGCCGGGCGGAACGACCGCCAGCAGGGCCGCTGCCTCACGCCGCTTCATCTCGGCAGGCGCGCCGTGCCCCTCCGGCACCTCGGTCAGGCTCAGTTTTGGCCGCAGCCGTGCGGCGTAACGGGCGAACAGCTCCGCTTCGGCTTCGTCGCGCAGGCGTCCGACGGCGATCAGGTGCAGCATTTCAGGGGTCAGTCACTGACGGATGGCAGCCTGATGTCCAGTTGACGAATGGAGTTCGAGTTCGAGTTCGAGTTCGAGTGGGGGCCTGCTCCGGGTGACCGCCGGCGAGCCGGATGCCGTGATCCGCGCGCTCGCTGGCTGATTGCTGCTATACTCCCCCGAATCGCACCCCAGGGAGAATCTCATGCCCGTCATTAGCGCCAGCAACCCGGCCGGCGTCCGCGAGCCAAGCGGTCGCTATTCGCACGCGATCCTTGTCCAAAACACGACGCGCCGGCTGGTGATCTCCGGCCAGGTCGGTGTGGACCAGGATGGCACCGTGCCGAAGAACGGGGAGGCGCAGGTGGCGCTGGTCTTCCACCACCTCGCGACCATACTGAAGGCGCACGGCATGGGGGTTGAGAACGTGGTGAAGACCACCGCCTTTCTGACCGACCGCACCCTGCTAGGACCGTACCGCGCGGCGCGCGAGGCGGTGTTTGCCGAGCATTGTCCGGCGTCGACATTGCTGTTCGTCGCCGGGCTTGCCGATCCGCGCTTCCTGGTGGAGATCGAGGCCGAAGCGGTCGCCTAAGCGGTGTGGTGATCCTGGTTGACCCTTGGCGTTTTGCACTCGGATGAAGGCGCGTCCATCCGCCCCGGCCTGTCGCGCATCTCCCAGCGATAGGATCGCGCTGCGGCCGGCCGGAAACCGATGCCAGGTTCTCGGTTTTCGGCTTTCGCTCCCTGGCGGGCCCGGCTATATGCGGCGGCTCGCGCTGCCGGTCGGGATCGGCGGCGCTGCAAGGAGCAGCACGATGAAACCGGGCATCCACCCAGCCTACCATGAGATCACCGTCGTCATGACCGACGGCACGCAATTCGCTACGCGGTCGTGCTACGGCAAACCGGGCGACACCATCCGGCTCGACATCGATCCGAAGTCGCACCCGGCCTGGACCGGCCAGCAGCGGATCATGGACACTGGTGGCCAGGTTGCGAAATTCAACAAGAAATTTGCCGGGCTTGGCATAAAGAAGTAAGCGTATTCAGGGGGTTGCGCGTCGCCGCCACCTCTTGAATCAGGCTGCGTGACGCGCCAGATGCCGGGTGTCCGGGGCGCCCTGATGGGGTTCCGGGGGCTTCCGGGGCCGGCCCATTCCGGGCGGTCCGAACCAGAGACCTTGCTCTCGCAGGAGGTTTGCATGACGACGTACGATTTTGCGCCGCTGTTCCGTACTGCCATCGGCTTCGACCGGCTGGCTCGCTTGATGGACAGCGCTGCTTCGGCCGCTGAGGCGCCGAGCTATCCGCCCTACAACATCGAGAAGACCGGTGACGACACTTACCGCCTGACCATGGCGGTGGCCGGATTCAGCCCCGAAGACATCGACCTGGTGGTGAAGGAAAACACCCTGACCGTCTCCGGCCGCGTGGCCGGTGAGGCGCCGAAGGCCGAGGTGCTTTATCGCGGCATCGCCGGTCGGGCGTTCGAGCGCCGTTTCGTGCTCGCCGACCATATTCTGGTCGAGGGTGCGGACCTGCAGAATGGCTTGCTGCATGTGGGCCTGAAGCGGGTGGTGCCGGAGGCGTTGAAGCCGCGCCGCATCGCCATCGGAAGTGCCCCTCAGGGGCAGCCGGAGGCTCAGCAGATCGCGAATGATCAGCAGGTTGGCGCCGCCCAGGCGGCCTGACCGATTCGCCATAACAGATAAAAGGGCCGGGAAACCGGCCCTTTTTATGGTTTGACGCCCGGGATCAATCGGTGCCAGCAATGCTGGCATTGATGCGGGAGACCTCCCCATGTCCGCCAGCCTGAGCGTGCGCGGCCTGGAACCCGATCTGGTGCAGCGGCTGAAGCGCCGTGCCGTTCGGCATGGCCATTCGGCGGAGGCCGAAGTGCGCGATATTCTGCGTCAGACCCTGGCCGATGAGGCCGAGGTCGGCTTCCACGATCTGGCCGCCGAGTTGCGGGCATTGACCGCCGGCCGGCACCACACACCGTCCGAAGATCTGCTGCGGGAGGGTCGTGACAGCCGGTGAGCGGTTACGTCATCGACGCCTCGGTCGCGGTGAAATGGGTGGTGGGTGAGGCTGGTACGGTGCAGGCCCTGGCGCTGCGAACCCGCGATCTCTGCGCGCCCGATCTGCTGATCGTCGAGTGCGCCAATATCCTGTGGAAGAAGCACTGGTTGGGCGAGTTGACGACGCGGGAGGCCTCGATCGCCGCTCGGTTGCTGGAACGGGCCGAGGCGGACCTTATTCCCATGCGTCGCTTGCTGGACCGTGCGCTGGCGCTGGCGATCGCGCTCAATCATCCGGCTTACGATTGCGTGTATCTGGCGTGCGCGGAGGCGACGCACCGGCCGTTCGTTACCGCTGACACAAGGCTGCTATGCAAGCTGGCCGGCGGCAGCCCGATTAACGCCGAAGTCATCGGCCTCCACCGTTCTGGGTAGGTTGAGGCGGGCGGAATTCAGGGGCGCCGGAAGAAAGCGTCGGCGGCAGTGCGGTGGTTCTGCTTGCGACCGATTTCCGCCTCGGCGCGGGCGATTTCCTCGCGCAACGCCTGGATGTAAAAGTTCAGCTCGGCAACCCCCCAGCTATCCAGGACCGGCCGTTCCAATTGAACCCGCTTGCGCGGGAGGTCATCGTCCGCGGTCTCGTCCTTTGCCATACGCACCCTCCGTCAGAACGTCGGTAACCTCTTGACCGGCGAAACCCTTGACCGGCTCGGGCGCGGGCGTCATATCCGCTCTCCGCCCGCGCTTGCGGCGCCTTCCCTTGCCACCGCAGCATCCCGGAACGGGTCGCCTCCGCCGCGGGCCTGAAAGTGACACAGAGATGCAACTGCCCCTGATGCCGAAGGCCACCGCCGTGTGGCTGATCGACAAGACCGCGCTGACCTTCACCCAGATCGCTGACTTTTGCGGCATGCACCCGCTTGAAGTCCAGGCCATTGCCGACGGCGAAGTGGCCCAGGGAATCGTCGGCTACGATCCGGTGGTCAACGGACAACTCACGATCGAGGAGATCCGCCGGTGCGAGGCCGATCCGAGCGCGCGCCTCAAGATGCTGCCGACCTCGCTTCCGGTGCCGAAACGCCTGCGGGGCGCCCGCTACACGCCAGTTGCCAAGCGCAACGATCGTCCCGACGCCATCGCCTTCGTGCTGCGCAATTACCCGCAACTGACGGAGGCACAAGTCGGCAAGTTGCTTGGCACCACCAAGGAGACGATCCAGAAGGTGCGCGAGCGGTCGCACTGGAACAGCGCCAATATCAAGCCGCGCGACCCGGTGATCCTCGGTCTGTGCAGCCAAACCGACCTCAATGCCGCGATTGCCGCGGCGAACGAACGGCTGGAACGCGAGGGTCAAGCGGTGCCCGTGCCGCCGCCACCGGCCGACGCCGAGGAAGCCGCCTGATCCGAAGTCCGCTTGATCCGAAAAGTGCCGCGCTAGACTGTCTGGGAGCGGAGGCGCTCGATTTCCTCTTTCACCCGCAGCTTCTCGACCTTCAGACGCGTCAGGGTGTCGGTGTCCGGCCGCGGTCGCTGGTCTTCGTCGGCGATGCGCAGCTCCAGGCTGGCGTGGCGTTCCTTGAGCGAGTCGAGACGGGTGTCCAGGGTCATGTGCCCTCCTCTGCCGCTTGGGTGGTTGGTGCCGCGTTCACCCGCCTGGGCGGCTGACGCCGCACCCTATCGTAGCCTCGGTGCCACCGCGTATGACAGGGGGAACCGCGATTTCTGTCAACGCCGGGATGGCCGGCCCGTTGACGCTGGCGTTCAATTTGCCGCTCCCGTTCCTTCTGGGTCCGCCTCGGGCCACCATGCTATGCCGGCGGCATGCTGACCGATCGCGATTCGCTGCTCCGCAAGCTGCACGAACTGCGCAGCGAACATCGCGACCTGGATACGGTGATTGCGCGGCTGGCCATTCCGGGTGCAATGGACCAGCTTCAGTTGCAGCGGCTCAAGAAGCGCAAGCTGATGCTGAAGGACGAGATCGCTTGGCTAGAGAGCCGGCTGATCCCGGACGACATCGCTTGATCCGATGACCAAGCTGGTCGGCATCATCATGGGCAGCCGCTCGGATTGGCCGATCCTGCGCCATGCGGCGGAGACGCTGACCCGGCTTGAGGTGCCGCACGAGGTGCGCGTGGTGTCCGCCCACCGCACGCCGGACCGCTTGCGGACTTATGCACAGACGGCGCGTGAGCGCGGGCTGCGGGTGATCATCGCCGGCGCTGGGGGAGCGGCGCATCTGCCAGGCATGTGCGCCGCCTGGACCGCGCTGCCGGTGCTTGGGGTGCCGGTGGAATCGGCCGGGCTGAAGGGCGTGGACAGCCTGTTGTCGATCGTGCAGATGCCGGCTGGGATCCCGGTCGGCACGCTGGCGATCGGCCGCGCCGGGGCAGTGAACGCGGCGCTGCTGGCTGCGGCGATCCTGGCCGGCGGCGATCCGGCATTGTCGGCCCGGTTGGATGCTTACCGCGCGGCGCAGACCGCTTCCGTACCGAACGAGCCGCAGGACCCGGCGTGAGTTTTCCGCTACCACCGAATGCAACGATCGGGCTGGTCGGTGGCGGTCAGCTTGGACGCATGTCGGCGCTGGCCGCCGCCAGGCTTGGCTATCGGTGCCACATCCTGACGCGCGAGCCGGACAGTCCGGCCGTCCAGGTCTCCGCCGGCGTCACCATCAGCGATTATGCCGATCCTGCCAGTTTGCGCGCCTTCGCCGCAGCGGTCGATGTGATCAGCTTCGAATTCGAGAATGTCAGCGCCGAGGGGCTTGATCTGCTGGCGGCGCTGAAACCGGTGCGGCCGTCGCCGGCGGTGCTGCGGATCAGCCAGGACCGCGTGGCCGAGAAGTGCTTCCTGAATGCCGCCGGCGTCGCCACCGCGCCGTGGGCGGCGGTTGGGGACTTATCCGAGTTGACCGAGGCGGTTGGTCGCATCGGATTGCCGGCGGTGCTGAAAACGACGCGCTATGGTTACGACGGCAAGGGTCAGGCGCGGCTGCGAACACCGGCCGACCTGGCGCCCGGGTTTGCACGGCTACAGCCGAAGCCGCTGATCCTGGAAGGCTTCGTCGATTTTGCCGCCGAGCTCAGCGTGATCGTCGCGCGCGGCGCAGACGGAGCGGTTTCGGCTTTCGATACGGTCGAGAACCGGCACCGCGATGGGATACTCGATCTCACGCTTGCCCCGGCGCGGATAGATCCGGCGATCGCCGAGCAGGCGCAGGCGGTGGCGCGGCAGATCGCCGTGGCGCTCGATCTGGTGGGGCTGCTGGCGGTCGAGTTGTTCGTCGATGCGCATGGCCGGGTGCTTGTCAACGAAATCGCTCCGCGCCCGCACAATTCCGGCCATTGGACCATCGATGCCTGTCCGGCGAGTCAGTTCGAGCTGCATATCCGCGCCATCGCCGGGCTGCCGTTGCCGCCGGGATCGCGGCATTCCGATGCGGTAATGAAGAACCTGGTCGGCCCGGACGACGTGGCACGTTGGCCGGCAATTCTGGGCACGCCGGGCCTGATCCCGCATCTTTACGGCAAGGCGGAGGCGCGGCCGCAGCGCAAGATGGGGCATGTGACGCGGCTGTTCCCCAAGGGTTCGCTGCCTGGGGAGTTCGGCATCGCCGCCGCCCTGGGGCCGGTGGCGTGAAGGTTCCGCCGCGTTTTCCTGGTGCAGGTATCTTCGCGGCGGGTGATCGAATTGACCCGCTAATTTGCGTGCCTTAGCGTGCAATCTATTCGTGCAGCTCGGTTTGATCAGAAGGAATGCGAAGGTGCCGCGGGTCATCGACCTTGAATGCAATCTGCCCACAGGCGAGGAATATCCGGAATATCATGAGGCCGCGCACGGCCGCCCGGGAAATCCCGTCGCCGATCGCCAGGCGCGGCCCGACGGCTATGGCTTCGACAATTACAATCGCATCTTCCAGGGGCGCGCCGAACGTACCGTGCCCGAACCGGAGGCGGTTCCCGGCGCACGAATGAAGCGATTCCTGGCCGACATGGATCGCGCCGGGATCGAGTTCGGCGTGGTCGGCGCATCTAACCTCACGCTGTCGCGCATCTGCCAGACGTATCCCGACCGCTTCATCGGTCTGTCGGCAACCAGTCCGCTGGATGGAATGCGCGGCGTGCGCGAGTTCGAGCGGCTGGTGCGGGACGAAGGGATCGGCGGGCTGCGGGTCGTTGCGCTGTATAACATGATACCCGCCAGCGACCGGCGCTATTACCCGCTGTATGCGAAATGCGTCGAACTGGACGTGCCGGTCCGCATCTACACCTCGATGAATTACGCCAACGACCGGCCGTACGATCTGGGCCATCCGCGGCATCTGGATGATGTCGCCATCGACTTCCCGGAATTGCGCATCGTCGCCGGACTGGCGGGATGGCCGTGGATCAACGACATGATCGGTTTGCTGCGGCGCCATCCGAATCTGTATTGCGATACCGCGGCGCACCGGCCGCGCCATTTCGCGACCAAGGGTTCCGGCTGGGAGCCGTTCATGCAGTTCGGCAACACGCTGCTGCAGGACAAGATCATGGTCGGGCTGTCCCGGGGCATTTTCGGCGTGCCGTTCGAGCAGCTGATCGGCGAGTACCAGGAATTGCCGCTGAAGGATTCGGTGAAGGAGAAGTGGCTCTATCGTAACGCCCTGACTTTTTTCCGGCGGAACTGACCGCCGGCATGGTGCGGTTCGCGGTCGGCCGGATCCTGCAGGCGATCCCGCTGATGATCGCCGTGGTGCTGCTGGTCTTCACCATGCTGCAGTTCACGCCGGGTGATCCGGTGCAGGCGATGGTCGGGCAGTATCCCGTGCCGCCGGATTTTCGTGCCGCGGTGGAACGGCATTATCACCTGAATGATCCGTTACCGGTGCGGTTGGAGCAGTATTTCATCAATCTGCTGCACGGGGATTTGGGGTTTTCGTTCCAGGCGCAGCAACCGGTCCGCGACCTGATTCTGGAACGCGCGCCGCGAACGCTGCTGCTGGCAGCCGGCGGTTTCGTGCTCGGCATTCCGGTCGGCATCGCCGTTGGCATGGTCTCCGCAACCACACGCAACAAGCAGGTGGACCGGTTCTGGACCACCGCCACGCTGGTCGGGTATGCGATCCCCAGCTTCTGGCTTGGCCAGCTTTTGGTCATCCTGTTTGCGATGCAACTCGGCTGGTTCCCGACCCAGGGCATGGCGCCGTTGATTTCCCGTGCAACCGGCTTCGCGTGGATGCTTGAACGGGTGCGCTATCTGGCACTGCCGGCGATTGCTTACGCGGTTTACGAGGCTACCCGCGTCGCCCGGCTGATGCGGGCCAGCGTGATCGAAACGCTCGGCCAGGGCTACATTGTTACCGCGCGCGCCAAGGGATTGTCGCGGCACGCGATCATCCGCGGCCATGTCCTGCGTAATTCGAGCCTGCCGGTCGTCACCGTCATGGGCTATGCGTTTGGTGTCGCCATGGGCGGCGCGGTGCTGATCGAGACCGTGTTCTCCTGGCCGGGAATCGGGCTGCTGCTGATCGACGCCATCCGGGCGCGCGACAATCAGGTGGTGGTCGGGGTCGTGCTGTTCGTGTCGATCGCGGTCATCCTGATGAATCTGGTGGTCGATCTGCTGTATGGCTTCCTGGACCCGCGGATCCGCACAGGACGCTGAACTTGGGTCGGCCAACTCTTGCGATCGCGGACCGCCAGGATCGCATTGCATCCCGGTTGGGGCACCTGACCCGCACGCGGTACGGCTCGGCCGGTCTCGGCATTCTTGGCGGGTTGTTCCTGGTGGCACTGTTCGCCGCCTGGATCGCGCCGTTCGATCCGCTGAAGCAGGTCGGCACCAGCCTGCTGCCGCCGAGCCTGGATCACCTGATGGGCACGGACAATATCGGGCGCGACCTGCTTTCGCTGGTGATCTATGGCAGCCGTGCCTCTCTGGCAATCGGCATCAGCGCTGCGCTGGCGGCTTTGCTGGTGGGCGGCACGGTCGGGATCGTTGCCGGATATTGGCGGGGTGCTGCCGAAGCGGTGCTGATGCGCGTGGCAGAATTGTTCCAGACATTACCGGTCATCATCGTCGTGCTGTTCGCGATCGCGATGTTCGGGTCGAGCTTCTGGCTGCTGATCACCGCGGTGGCGCTGGCGATTTGGCCGCTGGAGGCGCGGGTGATCTACGGCCAGTTCGTCAACCTGCGCGAGCGGGAATTCGTGGCGGCCGCGATTGTCGCCGATCTTCCGACCAGCCACATCATCCTGCGCGAAATCCTGCCGAATGCTCTGCCGCCGGTCATCGTGCAGGTGGCGCTGGATGCAGAGTCTGGCGATCCTGATCGAGTCTGGCCTGGGTTTCCTGGGATTGTCGGATCCGAACATGATCAGTTGGGGACAATTGCTGTTCACCGCTCAGGATTACCTGGACACCGCCTGGTGGATGAGCGTGTTTCCCGGTGCGGCGATCTGCCTGGCGGTGATCGGCTTCAACCTGCTGGCGGATGGGCTGAACGAGGTTGTCAATCCGCGCGCCGTCCGCGCCACCATTGGGTTGCCGGGATGATGCCGCCCCGCGTGGACCCGACAGGGCCGCTGCTGGAGGTTCGCGGGCTGAAGGTGCATCTGCGCGTCGGCGGCACTGTCGTTCGCGCCGTCGATGGCGTGGACCTGATCGTCAACCGTGGGGAGTGCGTCGGGATCGTCGGCAAATCCGGGTCCGGCAAGAGTACGCTGGCTCGGGCGATCGTGCGGCTGCTGCCGAACGTCGATCTCGCGGAACTGTCGGGCGACGTGCTGTTCGACGGCGTCGATGTCGGCGCAATGACGGAACCGGCGCTGCGGCGGCTTCGCTGTTCGGGCAGTTTCTCAATGATATTTCAGGATCCGTTGGGCTATCTCAATCCGACCCGGCGGGTCGGATTGCAGGTGGCGGAGGCGTTGCGCGCTCGCCCCGGCCGCCGCAACGCGAAAAGCCGCGTGCATGACCTGCTGCGGGAAGCCGGGCTGCCGGAGCCGGCGCTGGTGGCGCGTCGCTATCCGCATGAACTGTCCGGCGGCATGCGCCAGCGCGTGCTGATCGCCATCGCGCTCGCTCTGGAACCGCTGCTGCTGATGGCCGATGAGCCGACCACCTCGCTGGACGCCACCGTGCAGTTGCAGGTGCTTGAGACGCTGCGAGGGCTGCACCGAGAACGAGACATGGCACTGGCGATCATTACACACGATCTTGGCCTCGTTGCCGAATTATGCGACCGCGTCTATGTCATGCAAGCCGGCAAGATGGTGGAGTGCGCGGACGTCTTCAGCCTGTTCGAAGCGCCGCGGCATCCCTACACCGCGAAATTGATCGGCCTGAGCAGGCGCGAGGGCAGGGCGGCACCGTGAGCGACGCGATCCTGAGCGCGAGTGGCCTTGTCCAGACATTCGCGAATCGCACGAGCGGAGGATGGCGCCGCCGGGTGGTGCGCGCCGTGGACGGCGTGAGCCTGGAGGTCCGTGAAGGCGAAACGCTGGCGGTGGTCGGTGAATTCGGGCTCAGGAAAGAGCAGCCTGGCACGGTTGCTGCTGTCGCTGAGCCAGCCGACGCAAGGCACCGTCCGCTATCGCGGCGCGCCGGTCGGCTCGCTGAGCCGCGCTCAGCATCGCGCGTACCGGCGCGACGTCCAGGCGGTATTCCAGGACCCGGCTGCATCGCTCAATCCGCGCATGCGGGTCGAAACCACTCTGTCGCACGTGATTCTGGAACACGGACTGGCCACGCGAGCAGCCGTGCGGGACAATGTGGCCGAACATCTTGCGGCGGTCGGCCTTACGCCCCCGGCGCTGTTCATGGGGCGCTATCCGCATCAATTATCGGGCGGCCAGCAGCAGCGCGTCGCCATCGCCCGGGCCATGGCGCTTCGGCCGCGGCTGATCATCGCCGACGAGCCGCTGTCGAGCCTGGATATTTCCGTGCAGACGCAACTGTTGTCGCTGATGACGGATTTGAAGCTGCGGACCAATATCGGGTTCGTCATCATCAGCCACGATCTCAATGCGGTGCAATCGATCGCCGACCGCGTTGCGGTGATGTATCGCGGCCGCATCGTCGAAACCGGCCGCCATGTCTTGAGCCGTCCGCGGCACCCATACACGCAGGCCCTGGTCGATGCGAAACTCATCCCCGACCCTCGGCTCGCCCGGTCGCGCCGACGAATTGTGCTGACCGGCGACGCCGCTTCGGCGCCCGATGACGAGACGGGCTGTTGCTTCCGCAACCGCTGCCCTTATGCGCGTCCGGTCTGCGAGGCGAGTACGCCCGAGCTGAAAGAAATCGGCGCGTTCGGGGATTTGGTCGCTTGCCATCTTGCCGATGATGACGCAACGTTGAGCCAGCATCAGGGCGGATGCTTACCCCGCCAGGTGGCCGAAGCCGCACCACCCTGTTTCGATAAAGGACCACCATGATTTGCATTCGTCCGGCCGGCTCCCGACCGCATTTTCTTACCAGCCGCCGGCGAGCCGTCGCATGGTTTGGCGCTGTCGCGACCTCAGCACTCCTGGCGGTGCCGTTTGGGCCGGCCTGGTCCCAGGAGTCGGGCACGCCCACGCAGGGCGGCGTCGTGGTGCTCGCCATGGACGCGACCGGCGTGGCGGTGCTGAACACGCAGCTCACGTCGTTATCGCCGGCGCTGTACATGGCGGATGTCTGGGCTGACGGATTGATGGCGCGCGACGGCGCCGGGCGGCGCATTCCCCATCTGGCGACAAGCTGGGCCATCTCCGACGACGGCAAGACCTATACGTTTCATCTGCGCCGAGGCGTGAAATGGTCCGACGGTCAGCCATTCACCGCAGCGGATGTCGCGTTCACGCTGACACAGTTCGCCAAGTACAACACCTATCTGTCGAAGCTGGCGCCGCTGATCGCCGGGGTGGCGACACCGGATGATGCCACCGTGGTGGTCACGCTGACGCGGCCGGCGGCGGCCGCGCTGGACTTGTTTGACAAGGAAAACTTTCCGCTGATGCCCAAGCACATCTATGAGGGCACCGACATCCCCAGCAACCCGGCGAATCGGAAGCCGGTCGGGCTCGGGCCGTTCGTGCTGCAATCGTGGGAGCAGGGGCGGGCGCTGACTTTCGTCCGCAATCCCTATTACTGGGACCAGCCCAAGCCGTACCTGGACAAGGTGCTGGTGGCGCTGATCCCGAACCCGCAGCAGCAGCTCAATGCGCTGATCCGGGGCGAGGTCGATTGGGTACAGCTCGATTTTTCCCAGATCCAGCGGGCGGAGGACGCCGCGAAGGATGGCAAGATCAAGGTGATCAAGATCGCGGTGAACGCACCGGAACGGTCATCCCTGGACCTCAATCTGCGCCGTGCGCCGATGAACGACGTGCGGGTGCGTCAGGCGCTGTTCTTTGCAACCGATCGCAACCGGATCAACGCCGACGCCTATCGCGGTCTTGCCTATCCGGCGACCAGCGCCATCCCCGAGCAGTTCAAGGACCTGTACGATCCGTCGGTGAACTACGACAAGATGTATCCGTTCGATCCTGCGAAAGCGGGCCAGATACTCGATGCGGCCGGCTATCCGATGCGCGATGGCAAGCGCTTTTCCGTGGAACTCACCTACATCGCCATATCTCCGTTCGAACTCGATTGCCAAAAGCCTGGCCGCGCAGTGGAAGGAAGTCGGCATCGACGTGAAGCTGTCCGGGTTGGATGCGCAAATCTGGCTGGACAAGGTCTATAAACGGAACGACTTCGACATTTCGCTGATATCCTTGACCGGGCGCTCCGATCCCACCCTGGGCGTCGATCGCAGTTTCATCTGCAACCCGGCGCACGTGCCGTTCACCAACCCGACCGGATACTGCAACCCGGAACTCGATCGCATCGCCGCGGCGGCCGGTGCGGCGCCGGAGGATCAGCGGCGGGCGCTGTACAAGCAGTATGAAGAAATCGTGGCCCGGGACCTGAACGAGATCACGCTGACCAACGCGCCCACCTACAATGCCGTGTCGTTGAAATTCATGAACCTTGCGGCACAGTTCGCGATCGCATTCAACGAGCATCCGAACTGGGCGGAAGCGTGGCTGCCCAAAGCCAGTCAGTAAACCCGGGGACACAGCTCTTGGAACGAAGCGTCGCCGCTCTTGTCACGCCGCGGACCGTGGCCGTCGTCGGCGCCTCCGCGAAGCGCAGGACCCAGGGCAACGGGGTCATCCAGAACCTGCGCAATGCCGATTACCAGGGCCGCATCATACCCGTCCACGCCACCGCCGAAACGGTGGACGGGCTGGAAGCGGTCGCCGCGATCGACCAGCTTCCGCGCGGGATCGATGTCGCTGTCGTGGCGATCCCGGCGGCGGGCGTTGCCGCGACGCTGGGGCAACTGGACCGCGCCGGCGTGCGCTCGGCGATGGTGTTCACCAACGGGTTCTCGCTTGCCGAAGAGACGGAATTCCGGCAACTGGCGGCGGCCACCGGGATGGTGATTCATGGTCCCAACTGCATGGGGCTGATCAACGTCTCCGACTCTACTGGCGCTGTATCCATCGACCATCACCGAAAAAGTGCAACGCGGCAAGGTCGCGCTCATCGCCCAGTCCGGCTCGGCGGCCATTTCCCTGATGAACTCGACCTCGGTGGGGTTCTCGAAAGTCGTCACCATGGGCAGCGAGTTTCAGGTGACGGCGCCCGACTACATCAGGTGGTTCGCCGATGACGATGAAACATCGGTGGTCGGCATCGTCCTTGAATTCGATCAAGGATCCGGCTGATTTCGCCGTTGCCGTGGAGCGCCTTCGCCAGGCCGGGAAGCCGGTCGTCGTGCTGAAGGTCGGCAAGTCGGATGTGGGCGCCCTGGCGGTCAAGGCGCACACCGGCGCGCTGATCAGCCACAAGGACGCGTATGCGTGCTACTTCGCGCAATGCGGCATCCCGACCGTCGGTGACTACGATGAACTGATCGCCTGCATGGAATGCTTCGCATCGGGCCGGACGGTGGCCGCGGGAAACCGCATCGGGGTGGTCGGCATTTCCGGCGGCGAAACCGCGTTGGCCTGCGACATCGCGGCCGATGTTGGCGTTCCCGTCGCGACATTCAGCACCGCGACCGCGGACCGCATCCGGGGCGCGCTGTCGGGGGCGTCGGGGCGCAATCCGCTGGACCTTGGGGCGACGGTGCATCATTCGGTCGAGCAGGACGCCGAAGCGATCGATGCGATCCTGGATGATGCGGAGGTTGACGCGCTGCTGGTGATCCAGGACGCCCAGGGCAGCCTGACCCCGACCATGCTGGGCAACTACACGCCGCGTATTCAGGCCTATGGCCGGCACGGTCAGGCCAGCAGCAAGCCGGTCGTGATGGTTTCGCCGACATCGGAGAATATCCATCCGCGCGTGCGGGAAGAACTGGCCGGAACCGGGGTTCCGGTGTTGCGCGGTCTGCGTGCGGGGTTGGTGGCGTTGCGGAACCTGGGGGTTCACGGTCATGCCGCGCGAAAGCGGGCACCCAAACGAGGTGCCGGGAAATGCGCGCGACGCCGTGGATTCCCGCTTTTGCGGGAATGACGGTATAAGTCGCGGGAAAGGCGGCGGGGACGATAGTATCAAATGTGAAATCTCCGGCCTGTCCGGGCCGCTTCCGGCCGAGCTGGTTACCCGCACGCTCACCGCCTACGAAATTCCGCTGGTGCGGTCCGTGGTTGTTCATTCGGCCGATGAAGCGGTGCGGCAAGCCGAGGCGATCGGTTATCCTTTGGTTGTCAAGATCGTTTCGCCTGACGTAGCCCACCGATCGGACATAGGCGGGGTCGAGATCGGCGTTCAGGGGCCCCGCGCGCTGACCGACGCCATTGATCGTATCCTGCGTAACACTCGTGCCGCAAAGCCGGACGCAAAGATCGAAGGCTTCGAGCTGCAGGAGCAGTTGATCGACCATATCGAGGCGATGGCGGGTTTCGTCGCCGCGCCCCCGTTCGGCGCCCTAACGATGATCGGCACGGGCGGAACGCTTGTCGAGCTTGAAACCGACCGCGCCGTCAGGCTCAGTCCGTTCTCGACGGCGCAAGCCGAACGGATGATCGCCAGTACCCGTCTGGGAATACGCCTTGGCGGCTATCGCAAGCTGATCCCCAACACCGATTTGCGGGAACTCGCCAGCCTGGTTTCCAACCTTTCCCGCCTGGCCGCCGATCTGGCTGATTGCCTCGCGGAAGGCGACCTCAATCCCGTGCTGATCCGCAAGGGTACCGGCGAAATCAGGGTGGTCGATGCGCTGCTGATCGCGGGCAAGCGATTGCCGGGCTGACATGACGGCCGGCAACCCAAAGCCGCTCGATCCCCATCTGCCGGCGCTGCAGGCGTGGATGCAACGCCACGTTCCCGGTTATGGCGGTGCGCTGCGCGTGCTGCCGTTCGAGGGCGGCCAGTCCAATCCCACCAGCAGGCTGATTGCGGAGTCCGGAGATTATGTCCTGCGCCGCCGTCCGCTCGGCACGCTGCTGCCGAGCGCGCATGCGGTGGATCGTGAATACCGTGTGCAACGAGCGCTGGCGGATAGCGCGGTGCCGGTGCCCCGGATGCACGGCTATTGCGACGACGCCTCCGTCATCGGCAGCGCGTTCTACGTGATGGATTATGTGCCCGGCCGCATTTTCTACGACCAGCGCCTGCCGGGCGTGGACCCGCAGCAGCGGGGGGCGATGTTCGCCGCGATGAACGACGTCATCGCGGCGCTGCACGGCATCGACTGGCGCGCCGCCGGGCTGGAGGGATTCGGCCGGCCGGGCGGCTTCCTGTCCCGCCAGGTGGCGCGCTGGACGCGCCAGTACCGCGCCTCGGAGATGCAGCCGATTGCGGCCATGGACCGGCTGATTGCGTGGCTTCCGGCGCATCTGCCGGTGGCCGACGAGGTCTCGTTGGTGCATGGCGACTACCGAATGGACAACCTCATTTTCCATCCCACCGAGCCGAAGATCGTCGCAGTCCTGGACTGGGAGCTTTCGACGATTGGCGATCCGCTGGCGGATTTTGGTTACCATGCGATTTCCTGGCGCATCACGCCGGAGCTGTTTCGCGGCCTCGCCGGCAGCGACCTGGAAGCTCTCGGCATTCCGACCGAAGCGGAGTACCTGACAGATTACTGCCGCAAGGTCGGACGCCGCGACATTCCCGATTGGAACTATTATATTGTGTATGGCATGTTTCGCCTTGCGGCGATCATGCAGGGCATCCTGAAGCGCGCCGCCGAGGGGACGGCGGCAAGCCAGCAGGCCATCGATGTCGGCCGCCGTGCGCCTGAAGTCGCCGCCGAGGCCTGGGTGCTGGCGCAGCGGATCGACGCCGGCCGATAACCGTTAGCCGAAAACCGCCGGCCAGCGCGAGCGCACCGCCCACAGAATCCCCGCCGCGAACGCCCCGGCGATCAAATCGTCGGCCATGATCCCGGCGCGCTCCGGGCTGCCGGTCGGCCCAGCCGATCGGGCCCGGCTTCGTCACGTCAAGCAGCCGGAACACCACGAAAGCCGCCAGCAACCCCAGCGGAGTCGCCCGTGCCAGCCCCAGCAATGCGATCCATTGTCCGGCGACCTCATCGATCACCACCCAGACCGGGATCGCCTTCCACCTGGGCGGCGCGGATCGCCCACAGGCCGG
The DNA here is from genome assembly GCA_963764525.1 of uncultured Pseudomonadota bacterium. GTDB lineage: Bacteria > Pseudomonadota > Alphaproteobacteria > Acetobacterales > Acetobacteraceae > DATDIC01. The sequence continues at coordinate 43,740 of CAVXTC010000045.1, forward strand.
CAAGTGCCGACAACGTCGCAGCCATCGGCAGCACCCAGCCCGGGCCGAGCATCAGCGCCGCCCCGGCCAGCGTTGCCAACGCGGATGCCACGCGTCCCCGCCGCCAGCGGGGCGAACCCGCTGCCGAAACCGCTGGCGATCAGCCGCGCCAGTGTCATGCGGCGTCGCCGGCGTGGCGGTGCAGGAAACTTTTGATGGCCGTCGCCACTTCCGGCTCCCATAGCGTCGGCGCGTGGCCAATTGCCGGCACGGTCACGACCGCCATGTCCGGCCGCAGCGCGCGCATGCGGGCGACGGTCTCCGGCAGCAGCACGTCGCTGACCTCGCCGCGCACCAGCAGCAGCGGCACGTGATCGAGGGCACCGAACAGCGCCCAAAGGTCCGGCACGGTGTCCAGCAGCCGCGCGATTTTGATGTCCCACACCGGGTGATAGCGGCCGTCCAGCCCGGGGGCGTAGGTCAGCGACGCCATCGCGCGCCAGTCCTCATCGGTGTCCAGCGACAGCGGCGGCAGTACCGACTGCAACCAGGCGACGCAGGACTCCAGATCGGGCAGCGCCGGATCGTGACCGACGAACCGGCGCACGAACGCCGCGCCATGGTCGCCGATTTCCGGGCCGATATCGTTCAGCACGGCGGCGCCGATCAGTCCCGGGCGCGCCGCAGCCAGCCCCATTGCCAACAGGCCGCCGAAACTGGTGCCGATCGCCGCGACGCGGTGCAGGTGCAGCGCGGCACAGGCATCCATCACGTCGCGCAGGCAGGCCTCGGCGCGGTAGCGCGCCGGGTCGGCGCTGCGGCCGGAGCGGCCGCGTCCGGGGTAGTCGATGGATACCACCCGCCGTTCGGAATCGATGGTGTCGGCCACCCTGGCGAAGTCGCCGGCCGTGCGAACCAGGCCGGGCAGGCAGAGCAGCGGCAGCCGCCCGTCTGCCGGCGGGCGACACGGCGTATTCCATTCCAGGACGCAAAGCGGCAGCCCGTCCCATGCCGAAAGCCGGTGGATCATGGGCTCCATTGCGCGACCTGCGTGGTCTCGCCTCGGCGGCGCCCGGTAGATCACCACGTTCTCAAGCACGCGCTGCACATAGTTGCGCGTCTCTCCGTAGGGGATCAACTCGATCCAATCGACCATATCGATGGCGCCGGTGCGTGGGTCTCCGTTATCCGAGAGCCACTGGTTCACCTTGCTGGGGCCGGCATTGTAGGCGGCGACCGCCAGCGGCAAGGATCCGGCGAACTGGTCCAGCAGGCCGCGCATATAGGCGGCGCCAAGCTGCATGTTCTGCGCCGTGTCGGTTACCAGAGAAACCTGCGTGACCGGCGCGCCGCCGATCTGCTGGGCCAGGCTTTGTGCGGTCGCCGGCATGAGCTGCATCAGCCCGCGCGCGCCGGCCGGGCTGACCACGCCATGGTCGAAGCTGCTCTCCTGGCGGATCAGCGCGAGCATGACAGCGGGATCGACCTGCCCTGATGGCGGTTCCACCGCCATGGGCCAGCCGTCGATGCGGCAGCATTTCGCCTTCCAGTCCCATACGCCGGGCGATGAACACGGCGGTATCCGGCATGTCCAGCGCCAGCGCCAGCCGCGCGCACAGCGCCTGTTCGTACGGCGCCGGCGCCACCTCGTTCATGCGCAGCAGGAAAGCGCGTGCGCGGCCCGGCTCGCCCCACGCCACCAGGATGGCGGCGGCGCGTACCAGTTCGTGCGCGGTGAAGTCCCAGGCCTGATCGCGGGTGAACGACGGGTCGTGGGATGCCGCAAGCCGTGTGGTCGGGTCCTCGTGCAGCGCACGCGCGGCAAGCTGGCCGTAGAACGTGGTGGGGTAGGCGGCGGCGCTTTCGTACTGCGGCGTGCGGATCGCGGCCCGCCGCCGCATCGGCGCGACCGAGCCAGTAATGCGCGCGGGCCTGGGTGATCGCTGCGGTGGACGCGTCGGCAACGCGGCGGAACTGCGGGGTGGCGCGAGCCGGGTCGTGCAGCCGGCGCAGCGCGATGAAGCCGGCCAGGAAACCGGCGTCCGCAATGTCTGCCGGAGCCGTTACCGACGTGTCGTCGGCGATGGCGTAGGCGCCTTCGTTGTCGCGGTCCTTCAGCAGCTCGCGGGCCAGGATGTTGCGCTCACCCCAGAACGCCGGTCGGTGTCGCGGCGGATGACTGCTCCGCCGCGAAGCCCCGATCCTGCCAGAGCGCGAGTGCGTCGGCATCGTGCTGGGTGCGGCGGAGCCAGCGTGCTTCATCCAGCACCAGTCCGGGATCGTCGCGTTCCCCGGCGGGAAGCGCCTGGACCTGGGCGGGTGCATCGGCGGCGTCCTGGATCAATGCCAGGCGGGCTTTGGCGGCGGCGCGCATGGCCGGCGCAAGGCGCGGCACCTGGCGCGCCGCGCCGGCCGGATCGGACCACGCGAAGTGCTGAAACCTCGCCCAGTTGTCGGCTGGCGTCAGAACGGCCGCCCAGCGGTTCAGGAATGCCGCTTCCTCCGCCGGGTCGGCATAGCCGGCGATCCAGGCGGCACGCGCGTCCGCAGTCGCGGCATCCGTGCTGCCGGTATCCGCGAGTGCGGCGGCGCAGCGTGCCAGCGTCGCCGGCAGCGTGATCGGCGTTTGCGTGCATGGCCCGAGCACGGAATCGTCGCTCGCGTCTGCTGCGATCGCCTCCTGCCGCCGCCGCTCGAGCAGCGGCCTGGTTGGGCCAGTCGGGATTGTCGGCCACGAACGCCGCGATCTCATCGGCGCTGGCCTGGCCCGGCGACAGCAGCCGGAAATAGGTCATCAGCTTCGCCGCGACCGGATCCGCATAGCCTGATGCGTCGGCGGCCGCTTCGCCCCAGTGGCCGGCATGCGCGGCCGGCATCGGATTCGGCGCCGCGCGCGCCGGCATGGCGAGCCGCCAGGACCAGCAGGACAGGCAACAGCCGGATCGGGCGACGACATGCGTTCGTTCTAGACCGGCACGGCCTTGCGATGCATCCCCCGCGCGCCTAGCCTTTGCAGGGCACGAACCGCGCCGGATCGCCGGCGCCCGAATGGGAGGAGTGCATGTTCAAGGGATCGCTCGTCGCCCTGATCACGCCGATGCGCGCGGACGGGTCGATCGACGAGAAAGCCTATGCCGAGTTCGTGGACTGGCAGATCAGCGAAGGCACCAGCGCCGTCGTTCCGGTCGGAACCACCGGTGAATCTGCCCACGCTGACGCACGACGAGCACAAGCGCGTGGTGGAGATCGCCATTCGACGTGGCGAAGGGCCGCGTTCCGGTGATCGCCGGGACCGGGTCGAACAGCACGGCGGAGGCGATCGAGCTGACCCGTCACGCCAGGAAGGCCGGCGCCGACGCGGCGCTGATCGTTACGCCGTACTACAACAAGCCGACGCAGGAGGGGATGTACCTGCACTTCACGGCGATCGCCGACGCGGTCGATCTGCCGATCATCATCTACAACATCCCGCCGCGCAGCGTGATCGACATGAGCGTGGAGACGATGGCGCGGCTGGCGAAGCACCGGAACATCATCGGCGTGAAGGACGCGACGGCGAACCTGGTGCGCCCGCTGCACACGCGGCGTGCCTGCGGTGCCGGGTTCTGCCAGCTTTCGGGCGAGGACCATACCGCGGTTTCGTTCCTCGCCGCCGGTGGGGATGGCTGCATCAGCGTCACCGCCAATGTGGCGCCGCGGCTGTGCAGCGACATGCACGCTGCCTGGCAGGACGGCCGGGTGAACGAGGCGATCGGTATCCAGGACCGGCTGGTGCCGCTGCACGACGCGCTGTTTTGCGAAACCAGCCCCGGCCCGGTGAAGTTCGCCGCCAGCCTGCTCGGCAAGACATCCGCCCACTGCCGGCTGCCTCTGGCGCCGCCCGCCGAGGCGACACGCCAGAGGGTGCGTGCGCGCCATGAGCGAGGTGGGTTTGCTGAACTGATCTTACCTGGGGCGCCATGGCAGAGACGAAGCGCGGCAAGGGCATGATCTCGCACGGCATTGCCGCGCAGAACCGCAAAGCGCGATTCGATTACACGATCAAGGACACCGTGGAAGCCGGCCTGGTGTTGCGCGGCCCGGAGGTGAAGTCGCTGCGCCACGGCCGCGCGACACTGTCGGAAGCCTGGGCGGGCGAGCGCGAGGGCGAGATGTGGCTGTTCAATGCCTACATCCCGGAATACCAGGGTGGCGTGCTGTCGCGCTTCGAACCGCGCGCGCCCCGCAAGCTGCTGCTGAAGAAGAAGCAGATCGGCACGCTGACCGGGGCGGTGTCGCGCGACGGCATCACGCTGGTGCCGCTGCAAATCCACTTCAACGATCGCGGACGTGCCAAGGTGCTGCTCGGGCTTGGCGAGGGCCGGCGGAAGGCCGACAAGCGGGCTGCTGTCGCCGCGCGAGACTGGCAGCGCGACAAGGCGCGGCTGATGCGGAATCGGGGATAGCGTGGTGGCATCTCCACCATGACCGGCGATGACGACGTGCCGCTGGTCGGCCGCGTGCGGGACAAGCTGATCGCGGTCAAGCAGGAGTGGGCGCGGGACGGACGACTGCTGACCGGCCACACCGCCGATCCGGCGCGACAGCGGTTGCCGCCGGGGCAGATGCTGGTCTCGGATTGGCCGGTGCTCGACCTTGGCGTGCAGCCGGAGGTCACCGCCCAGAAATTCAGGCTCGATATCGACGGCGCTGTGGCGCATCCGCTCAGTCTGCGGCTGGACGAGTTCATGGCGCTGCCGCAGGCCACCAGCGTGTCCGATATCCACTGCGTCACCCAGTGGTCGCGCTACGATAATCGCTGGAAAGGGGTTGCCGCGCGCACGCTGCTGGAATTTGGTGCAGCCAAAGGATGAGGCGCGGCACGTTATCTTCCATTCATACGACGGCTACACGACGAACGTGCGGCTCGATCACTTCGATCAGCCGGATGTATTCCTGGTTCACGAATGGAACGACACGCCGATCCCGCGCGAACATGGCGGGCCGGTCCGCGTGCTGATTCCGCGGCTGTATTTCTGGAAATCGGCGAAATGGGTACGGCGGGTGGAGATCAGCCTCGTGAACCGCCCCGGTTTCTGGGAAAACCGGGGCTATCACGATAACGGCGACCCCTGGGCCGAGGAACGCTACGGGTAGAGCAGCGCGCTCCGGTCAGGCGCGGTCGATGCGGCAGTTGTAGCAGCCGCGCCGCGCATTGTGCGCGTGCAGGAATGCCACGCCTTGTTGCGCGAAGAAGCGTTCGATCAGGCTTTCGATCTCGGTCCCTTCGGCGACTTCGGCATCCAGCATCCATCCGTCCGCGTCATAGGCGCGAACCGAGAGCAGTCGGGTTCGCACCTGTTCCGGCACTTCGTCCACGAAGCGCGCTGTTTCGCGCGCGGCCTCGCGCACGAAGATCGGGCCGGCGGCGCGATACGGCGATGCTGGCGCCGGCAGGTGCAAATGATTCAGCAGGATGGTGGTTTCGCCAGAGCTCCGCCTCGAGCAGGCTGATGCGGCAGGGCATCGGGGCACCGCCGGCCTCGGCACGCATCCGGCGTGCGCCATGGGTGAGCAGCTCCGCATCGTTCATGGCGAAATAGGGGTGGAAGGGTTCGACCGGCAGGCCGGAGATCTGGAAGTGCATGGATCGGCTCCTTGATTGGCGTGCGATCCATGCCTGCTTTCTGATGCTGCCGGCCATCCGGGGATTGCCGCGGCTCTTTGTCGCGTCGGATCAGCGAAGGCCGTCGAGTGCGAGGTTCAGCCTCAGCACGTTCACCCTTGGCTCGCCAATGAAGCCCAGCACGCGACCCGAGGTTTGCGCCGCGACCAGCCTGCGCACCTGGTCTTCCGTCAATCCGCGCGCCTTGGCCACACGGGCGACCTGCAGCAACGCGGTCTGCGGCGAAATATCCGGATCCAGCCCGGAACCGGAGGTGGTCACCGCATCTGCCGGCACCGCGGCGCCGCCAAACGCAGCCACGTCGCCTTTGACACGGTCGATCAGCGCCTTCGACGTGGGCGCGAGATTGGAAGCTCCGGACTCGCTGGCGTCATACGGGGTGGGCACGGTCTTCGTTGGGTCCTTGGGATCCGTGCCGGTCAGCGCCGACGGCCTCGGGTGGAAGTAGCGATCCGAGGTGAACGATTGGCCGATCAGCGCCGAGCCGACCGGCTGTCCTTTCACCTCGATCAGGCTGCCGGTTGCCTGGTCCGGCAGCACCGCGGTGAACAGGCCGCTCAGTCCCACCGGGAAAGCCAGGCCGAACACCAGCGTGAACAGCACGATCAGCGACAACGCGGGACGGATTTGCGACAGCATGGTCGATACTTTCAGGTGAAGATGTGCAGGGCGGTCAGCACCATGTCGATCAGCTTGATGCCGATGAACGGCGCGATGATGCCGCCGACGCCGTAGATCATCAGATTGCGCCGCAGCAGCGCGGCGGCGCCGATGGCGCGGAATCGCACGCCGCGCAGCGCCAGCGGCACCAGCGCGACGATGATCACCGCGTTGAAGATCACCGCCGACATGATGGCGCTTTGCGGCGTGGTCAGCCGCATCACGTTCAGCGCCGACAGTTGCGGATAGGTTGTAACGAAAATTGCCGGCAGGATGGCGAAGTATTTGGAGATGTCGTTGGCGATGCTGAACGTGGTCAGCGAGCCGCGGGTGATCAGCAACTGCTTGCCGATCTCGACCACCTCGATCAGTTTGGTGGGATCGCTGTCGAGATCGACCATGTTGCCGGCCTCGCGCGCTGCCTGCGTGCCGGTCTGCATGGCCACGCCGACATCCGCCTGTGCCAGCGCCGGCGCGTCGTTGGTGCCGTCGCCGCACATTGCCACCAGCCGCCCCTCGGCCTGCACGCGACGGATGTAATTGAGCTTGTCCTGCGGCGTCGCCTCGGCGATGAAATCATCGACGCCGGCTTCGGTGGCGATCGCCGCGGCGGTCACTCGGTTGTCGCCGGTGATCATGACGGTGCGGATGCCGATCCGCCGCAGCGCCTCGAAACGCTCGCGGATGCCGGGCTTCACGATGTCCTTGAGCTCGATGGCGCCCATCAGCCGGCCATCGCGGGCCACCGCCAGCGGCGTGCCGCCGGCACGGGCGATGCGATCGACGGCCTGGCTGAATACCGCCGGGGGATCGGTCACGCCAGAGACCTTCAGGATCGCATCGACGGCACCCTTGCGCCAGGAATGCCCGTCATGATCGAGCCCGGAGATGCGCGTGGTGGCGGAGAACGCGATCACCGCCGCATCGGCCGGGCGGTCGGACGCGATTCCATAGCGATCTCGCATGAAACTCAGGATCGAACGCCCTTCGGGCGTATCGTCGCCCAGGCTGGACAGTACGGAAGCTTCGGCCAGGTCGCGATCGGTTACGCCGGGTACGGCATAGATCGCCGCTGCCATGCGGTTGCCGAGCGTGATGGTGCCGGTCTTGTCGAGCAGCAGTGCATCCACATCTCCGGCCGCCTCTACCGCGCGGCCGGAGGTCGCGACCACGTTGAAGCGTATCAAACGGTCCATCCCGGCGATGCCGATCGCCGAAAGCAGGCCGCCGATGGTGGTCGGGATCAGGCAGACCAGCAGCGCAGCCAATATCGGAATGCCAAGATAGGTCTGCGTATATTGGCCGAACCCAACCAAGGTAACCACTGCCACAAGGAATATGATGGTCAGTCCGGCCAGCAGGATGTCCAGCGCGATTTCGTTCGGAGTCTTGCGTCGCTCGGCGCCTTCGACAAGCCGGATCATGCGGTCGATGAAGGTGCTGCCGGCTTCCGCGGTGATGCGCACCACCAGCCAATCCGAAACCACCTGCGTCCCGCCAGTAACCGCGCTGCGGTCGCCGCCTGCTTCGCGTATCACCGGCGCGGATTCGCCGGTGATGGCACTTTCGTTGACACTGGCCACGCCCTCGATCACCTCGCCGTCAGATGGGATGAGGTCGCCGGCTTCCACCAGCACGACATCGCCGCTGCGCAGATCGGGCGCCGCAACCGGCTCGAACAGGACACGATCCGCGGGGTTCAGCAGCAGCTTGGCCATGGTGTCGGTGCGCGCCTTGCGGAGGCTCTCGGCCCGCGCGCGGCCACGCCCTTCCGCCATCGCTTCAGCGAAAGTTGCGAACAACACCGTCAGCCACAGCCAAGCGGCGATTGCCAGCGCGAAGGCCGCCGGCTGACCGATGATCAGGTTGCGGATCCCAAGGACCGTGACCAGCACAGAGACGACCTCGGTCACGAAGATGACCGGGTTGCGCATCAGTTGCACCGGATTCAGCTTGCCGAACGAATCCTGCGCGGCGCGCCCCAGGATCGGCCCATTGAACAGCGAGATGTCTTCGGCTTGTGCCATGTCAGTACGTCTTTCCCGCAAGCATCACGTAGTGCTCGGCCAGCGGCCCGAGCGAGTCGGCGGGCATGAATTGCAGACCGCCCAGGATGATGATCACCCCGATCAGCAGGCCGATGAACAGCGGCCCGTGCGTCGGGAACGTGCCGGCGCTGGCCGGGAGCTTCGGTTTCGCGGCGAGGGATCCGGCGATCGCCAGCACCGGGATCATGAAGGCGAACCGCCCAAGCAGCATCGCGATCGCCTGACCGTCAGCGAGCAGCGGTACCGTTCCGGTGATACCGGCCATCGCGCTGCCGTTGTTCTCGGTCGCCGACGTCCAGGCATACAGCATCTCCGACAACCCATGCGGTCCGGCGTTCGCCAACGCGCCGACACCCGATGGCATCACCAGCGACAGTCCGGCGCCGCACAGGATGCAGAGCGTCAGGATCAGCACCGCCAGCATCGCCAGCTTGATCTCTTTCGCCTGCACCTTCTTGCCGAGATACTCCGGCGTGCGCCCCACCATAAGTCCGGCGACGAACACCGACAGCAGCGCGAAAACGATGATGGTGTACATCCCGGAACCGACGCCGCCGGGCGCGATCTCCCCCAGTTGCATCAGGAACAACGGCACCAGGCCGCCGATCGGCATGAAGCTGTCGGTGAACGCATCTACTGCGCCGCAGGACGTGCCGGTGGCGCTGACGTTGAAAACCGACGACAGCGCCGTGCCGAAGCGGACCTCCTTGCCCTCCATGTTGCCCATCGCCGGACTGACGCCGAGCTGGGTCAGCAGGGGATTGCCGCCGGCTTCCGCCGCATAGGTGATGGCGACACCGACGGTCAGGATGATCGCCATGGCCCAGAACAGCGCTCGTCCCTGTTTCGGGTCGCGGACCATGTGGCCGAAGCTGATCGCTAGGGCGAACGAGATGATCAGCAGCAGCCAGTTCTCCAGGACGTTGGTGATCGCCGTCGGGTTCTCGAACGGGTGCGCGCTGTTGGCGTTGAAGAAGCCGCCGCCGTTGGTGCCGAGTTCCTTGATCGCCTCCATGAAGGCAACTGGGCCGCGGGCAATCGTCTGGGTCGCGCCTTCCAGTGTCTTGACGCTGGCGTACGCGTCAAGCGTCTGCGGCACGCCCGAGACGGCCAGGATCACGGTGGCGACCAGCACGATCGGCAGCAGCAGATACAGCGATATGCGCACCACATCGGGATAGAAATTACCAAGCGCCTTCAGCCCTCCGCCGGCGAAGGCGCGCATGACGGCGGCGGCGGCGGCAATTCCCGTTGCAGCCGACAAGAACATGTGCACGGTCAACCCGAGCATCTGCGCGCCGTTGCTGATCTGGCTTTCCGGCGAGTAGGCCTGCCAGTTGGTGTTGGTGACAAAACTCGCGGCTGTGTTGAAGGCCAGCGACGGCGGCATTCCGGGAACCTGCTGCGGATTGAACGGCAGATAGAACTGCATCCGCAGGATCACGTACAGCAGCAGGAAGTGCAGCGCGTTCAGCACGATCAGGGCGAACACGTATTCCTTCCAGCCCATGTCGCGCGTGCGATCGATGCCGCACACGGCGTAGATCGCGCCTTCCACCGGCGCGAGTACCGGCGACAGAAAGGTTCGGCCGCCTTCCAGCAGGGTCGCCAGGTAGCGGCCGACCGGGAAGGCCGCGAGGAACACGAGTCCCAGGGTCAGGGCGATCTCCGCCCAGCCGAGCAGCGTCATGCGCTTGTGTCCTCAGAAATCTTCCGGCCGGACCAGCGCCCAGACCAGGTACACCAGCAGGCCGGCGGAAACGATCGCACCCAGGATCAGGTCGAACATGCCGTCAGATCCGCTCGCACAGCACGGCATAAGCGGCCATCAGCAGGATCAGGCCGGTGCCGAGCGCAGCCAGGACGATATCGAACATGCGCGGCGCCCCCTTCGCGCCACGCGATCAGGTAGGTCCGCACCCCGTAAAGGCGCCATGCGAGTTACACGGCCGGCGCATAAAGGCCGTGTAAACGCGGCACTCCCCTTCCACAATGGAGATCGGGACAGCGAATTCCCCCCCTTGGGGGCGCCCGGTCGGTATCAACCGTCGTCGATATGAAACAATAAATGTTACGGTTTAGCGGGACTGGAGGCGACCTGTGGAATGCTGTCCGGCGTCGTGCTCTTGGGCGTGTCCTCGCCGAAATACAGGGTGATCCAGTGCGGCCCGCCCTTCCCGAACACCAGCATGGCGACCGTACGCCGCTGTGTGCGCGCCTGCTGCACCAGGTGCTGCACCTGATCGGGCGAAGTGACCGGCGTGTCCTGCACCTTCAAGATAACATCGCCTGGGCCGACGCCGCGGTCGCTCACTTCGGCATCCGGGTCCACGCCGGTGACCAGCACGCCATTGGTTGTGGCCAACGAGTATTGTTTGCGAGATGCGTCGGTGATCGGCGAGAGTTGCAACCCGAGGCTCGGCGGGCGGGCCTGCTGCGCGCTGGCGACACTGGCCATCATGTCACCGCGCTCGATCTTCAGGTTCGGCCAGGGCTCCACCTTGATCGCGACTTCCTGCTGGTGGCCGTTGCGCCAGATGATGACCGGCACATACTGGTTGGTCGGCATCACCAGGATGGCGCGCATCAAAGCGCGCGTATCGGACGGCTCCAGCTCGCCGAAGCGCAGGACGATGTCGCCCGATTGCAGCGCGGTGGCGGCGGGGCTGCCGGGATCGGTCCCGGTCACGATGAAGCCGTGCGGCCAGCCCAGGCCGAAGGCGCGCGCCAGGTCCGGCGTGACATCCTGCAAATGCACGCCGATCCATCCCGGCGGGCGCACATGCGGGTCCATCAACTGGCGCACCACATAGTTCGCCTCGTCCGACGGAATCGCGTAGCCGATGCCGATCGAGCCGCCATTCTCTCCGATCGAGGTCAGCGCGGTGTTGACCCCGATCACGTCGCCGTCGCGGTTGATCAGCGGTCCGCCGGAATTGCCATGATTGATGGCGGCGTCGGTCTGGATGTCATCATCGAACGGTGTTTCCATGATGTCGCGGTTCAGTGCACTGACGATGCCGGCGCTGACCGCGACACCCAGGCCGAGCGGATTGCCGACCGCCAGCACGGGATCGCCGATCCGCAATCGGTCGCTGTCGCCAAAGCTCAGGAATGGCAGCGTTTTGCCGGCATCCACCTTGAGCACCGCGAGGTCCATCAGCCCGCACGCCGCGATCAGCCGCGCCTGGGCCTCGCTGCGATCGGCGAAGGAAACGGTGATCCACACCGCGCCATCAATGACGTGGCGGTTGGTGACGATCGTGCCGGACGGATCGATGATGAAGCCGGAGCCGAAGAAGGTTTCCCGCCGGCGCTCGCCGGAGTCCTGCGTGACGATCTTGTCGACCGTAATGTTGACGACCGCCGGAAGAACACGCTGGGCCAGTCCGGCATCGCTCCAGCTCATCATCGGGGTCGATGCCGCGACAGGTGGGGCGAGCGGTACTGTTACAACGAGGCCGGCGAGGACGCCGAGAAGGATGCGGTTCATGGTCGATCCCGTGAGGGGGAGCCGGAGGCCGGCGATGATGCACCGTATCAGATGGGGCGGCCGAACCGCCTGTCCAGTTCTACGCGCACCGAAGCAACCACCGCCGGCCACCCCCCGAGAGCGGGCCTGCCGGAACAGTCGCGCGCTCGGGTACCACGGGCTGTCCGCCCGGCCGGTCAGCCAGCGCCAGTCCGGACTCCGGCGCAGCATGATCCAGGTCGGCACACCCAAAGCGCCGGCCAGATGCGCGACGGCGGTGTCGATCGTAATGATCAGGTCCATCATCGAGATCAGCGCCGCGGTTTCCGCGAAATCGGTCAGCGCGGCGTCGTGCCGCGCAACGCCAGTGCGTTCGGCCAGCCACGCGCGGTCGGCATCGGCGATCGCCTTCTGTACGGCATGGAATTCGATTCCTGGGGTCGCGAGCAACGGCGCCAGGTCGGGCAATGGCATCGAGCGCTCCGGGATGTGCTGCGAACCCCACCAGCAAATGCCGATGCGCCGCTGGGTTCGCGGTCCGAGCCGGCCGCTCCATGCGGCCAGCCGCTCGGGCGACGGGTGCAGATAAGGCACGGCGCACGGGATGGTCGCCAGGTCGGTGCCGAACACCAGTGGCAGGCTCATCAGTGCGACGGCCACATCGTGCGCCGGTTCGTGATCGGTATCCGCGATCACCGCATCGGCCCCCGGCACGGTTTGCATCAGAGTGATCAGGTCGGCCGGCGCCGCCACCGTCACAGATGCAGCATGCCGAGCGATCAGCGGTACATAGCGGGCGAACTGGATGACATCGCCGCGCCCCTGCTCAGCCCGCAACAGCACGCGCCGGTCGTACAGCTCGGTGATCGCCGGGGGGCGGGGGAGCGGCAGCTTAGCTTCATCGTCGGTGCGGAATCCCTCCAGCTCCCAGCGCCGCTCGTATTTGGGCCATCCCTCCCGGAAGCGACCCAGCGTCAGCAGCGCCAGCGATTCGTGCCATTCGCCGCGTGCCTCGTTGGGCTTCAGCGCGCAGCGTGCGCGGCAGACCGCCAGCGCCTCGTCATATCGCTGCAGCTCCATCAGCGTCTGGGCAAGCGCGTCATGCACTCCGGCCAGCTTGTCGGTCGTCGCGGGATCGGTCGGGCCAGCAAGGGCCGCCCGATAGCTGATTGCCGCTGCCTCCAGCTCGCCGCGCTTGGACAGTGCAAGGCCGAGATTGTAGTGCGCCGGCGGGTGACCCGGACGCAGCACAAGGGCCCGCCGGTACCAGGCAACCGCTTCGGTGTCGCGGTCCTGCGCCCGCAGCGTCGTGCCGAGATTGTTGATCGCATCGACAAAATTCGGGTCGAGCGTCAGCGCCCGCCGAAACCGCGCCTCGGCGTCCGCGTGATGATCCTGCGCCATCAGGACGTTGCCGATATGATACTGCAGCCGGGCGTCGTTCGGATTGACCTGTTCGGCGGCACTCAGCTCCGCCAGCGCATCGGCCAGTTCGCCCTGATCGGTGCGGATTACGCCCAGCAGATGCAGCGCGTCGAAATGCCGCTTGTCGTCCACAAGAATGGCGCGGCAGGCTCGCGCTGCGTCATCCAGTCGGCCGGCGTGGTAATCGGCCCCGGCATCCGCGATGGACGGAGCCGGTAACGGCCGCCCAGCGCCATCGACGCTGAACTGGTGGCTCAGCCGGTACAGCATGGGTTGGCCTTCAGGCGCGTTTGCTGCCTGGCTTGCCACGTGGGGGCGGGTGCCTGGGGGCCTCGGCGCGTTGCGGCCGAGCGGCCGGCTTGGCCACCTTGCCGGCGCGCAGCTCGGCGATGGTGGCACGCGTGGTGATCTGCTCCGGGTTCATGCGCAGCTCGATCACCGCCGGACGGCCGCTTTCGACCGCCCGTCGGAAGGCCGGTGCGAATTCGGCGGTTTCGTTGACCACCTCGCCATGGCCGCCGAACGCCTCGATGAATTTCGCGAAATCGGGGTTGGTCAGCCCGGTGCCGGAGACGCGGCCGGGATAGGCGCGTTCCTGGTGCATGCGGATCGTTCCGTACATCTGGTTGTTGAACACCAGCACGATCGGGGCCACGCCGTGGTGGAACGCGGTGGCGATTTCCTGCCCGGTCATCAGGAAGCCGCCATCGCCGACCAGGCTGACGACCATCCGGTCGGGAAACGCGATCTTAGCGCCGACCGCGGCGGGCACGCTGTAGCCCATGGCGCCGTTGGTCGGACCGATGTAGCGCTGGTGCTCGCGGAAATCGATGAACCGCGTCGCCCAGCCGGCGAAATTCCCGGCGTCGGTGGTGACGATCGCATCACGGGTGAGCAGTCCTTCCAGCGCACGCATCGCCGAGCCCAGATTGAGCGCACCTGGGTAGGCCGGCACCTCGCGCCCGGCCTGCCGGATGGCCCGCAGTTCGGCGGTCCAGTCGTCCCAAATGACGTGCACCGGCTCCATCGCCGCGGCCGCCATGGCGAAGGCATTGAGGTCGGCGACGATGCCCAAGGCCGGGCGGAATACACGGCCGATTTCGGCGCCGTCAGGATGCACCTGGACGATCGGAGCAGTGTCGCCCGGCGCGAGCAGCGAATAGCCCTGCGTGACGGCGTCGCCGAGGCGCGAGCCGATCGCCACGATCAGGTCGGCTTCCTTCACCTTGGCCAGCAGACGCCGGATCGGCGCCCACGCCAAGATCGCCGGCGAAATTATCCAGGCTGCCGTCGTAAAGCGCCTGGCGGCGGAAGCCGACGGTCACCGGAACCAGGTTGCCGTGCAGGAAGTCGCGGATCGCGCGCCGTCCAGCCGCTGACCAGCACGACCCGCCGAGCACCGCCAGCGGCTTGCGCGCGCGACCGAGCATGGTGCGGAACTGCGTCATGCCCGCCGGATCAGGGCTTGCCGGCATCACCGCCGTGCGCGGCACATCGGTCGCTTCGACGATATCGCGCTGCATTTCCTCGGACAACGCGATGACGACCGGACCGGGCCGGCCGGAGGTGGCGACATCAACCGCGTGCGCGACGATCTCGGGGATGCGGGCGGCCTGGTCGATTTGCGTGGCCCATTTGGCGATTGGGCTGAACATGCGGCGGTAGTCGATCTCCTGGAATGCGTCGCGTCCGGAATCCGCCAGCGGGATCTGGCCCACGAACAGCAGCAGCGGCGTGCTGTCCTGCATGGCGATGTGCACGCCGATGGCGCCGTGGCAGGCACCGGGGCCGCGAGTGACGAACGCCGCGGCGGGCCGGCCATGCAGCTTCCCGTAAGCCTCCGCCATATTCACCGCTCCGGCCTCGAACCGGCAGGTGACCAGTTTCACCTTCTGGCGGACATCGTACAGTCCGTCGAGCACGTCCAGATAGCTCTCGCCGGGGACGGCGAACGCGTGGTCGATACCCTGCGCCACCAGCGCGTCGGCCAGCAGGCGTCCGCCGGTGCGTGGTGCACTGTGGCCCTTGCGTGCCAGCGCCTGATCGAACGGTGGCAGGTCCATGCGGTCCCCCTTGGGCGTGTCGGCGATGGCGGCCTATGCTGAAATGCGCCGCGGCAGGAGAGGGTTCATGCGAGCGATCTTCGTCATGATCAAGTGTGAAATGGGTCAGGCTTACAAGGTGGCGCAGGAGGCCGCCGACGCGATCGGCGAAATGTCGGAGATGTTTTCGACATCGGGGCAGTACGATCTGCTCGGGAAGTTCTATCTCGATGCCGAGCAGGACATCGGATTGTTCGTCACCGAGCGGTTGCAGACCCTGCCGGGGGTGAAGGACACGTACACGCTGATCACGTTCAACGCGTTCACCGGGGGGCGTGGGTAGCGACGGTGCTCACGCAGCGTCCGGTGCAGCGGCTCAGCCGCCGAGGCCCGGTAACTGGATACAGCGACGCGTTCCAGGAATAGCGCCCCGATTGCGGCGAGGCAACGATTCTATTGCGTTTCATCTCACAATTGATAAATTCGAACAGACCGATGTGCCAGGGGCGCTCTCGTGTCCTCGCCGGCGGGCGCAACAGGACAAGAAGGCTTTCGTCCCGATCGTGTCCGCTGCCGACTCCCGGCGGTGTCATTTCTACCTTGCGCCGACAACAACAGATCGACCACACCCTTTCTTCGAAGCGCCTGATCGCCGGCGGCCATGGCATTGCACCCGGTCGGCTGGCCGCTATGCGTGCAGCGGCAGGATCACAGGCACCCATTTTTCGTAGCCGATCCGATGCGTCCTGAGTTGCAACAACAGCCCCCGTCCGGTTCAACCAGCCTGATTGATCGCCGCCCACACGCGATGCGGCGTCGCCGGCATGTCGAAATGCCGGATGCCGAGCTGCGCCAGCGCGTCGTTCACCGCGTTCATCGCCGCGGCCAGCGCGCCCACCGTGCCCGCCTCGCCCACGCCCTTCGCCCCGACCGGGTTCACCTGCGTCGGCACCTCCCGCGTGGCGATGCGGAAATTCGGCACGTCGGACGCGCGCGGCATCTGGTAGTCCATGAACGAGGCGGTCAGCAGTTGCCCGGACTCCGGATCATGGACGATCTGCTCGCCGAGCGCCTGGCCGATCCCCTGCACCACCCCGCCGTGGATCTGCCCTTCCACAAGCAAAGGATTGATGATGCGCCCGAGGTCCTCGATTGCGGTGTAGCGCACGATGTCCGTCACGCCGGTTTCCGGATCGATCTCCACCTCGCAGATATGCGTGCCGTTCGGAAAGGTGACGGCGGTGGCCTGAAACGCGCCGAGTTCGTCGATGCCCGGGGTTTCGCCCGGCGGCAGGCGGGCGGGGTCGTGCGCGGCACGCGCCACCTCGGTCAGATCGACCACGCGGTCCGTGCCGGTGATGCGGAAGCGCCCAGCCTCGAACGTTACATCCGCAACCGCCGCTTCCAGCAACTCGGCGGCGATGCGGCGCGCTTTCTCGATCACCTGATCGGCGGCGATCGAAATCGCCGAGGCGCCGATCGGCATGGCGCCCGACCCACCGCTGCCGCGGCCGAACGGCAGCGTGTCGGTGTCGCCTTGCCGATACTCGATCTGCTCCACGGGAATGCCGAGCCGTTCCGACACAAGCTGCGAGAACGAGGTCTCCAGCCCCTGGCCCACCGACATCGTGCCGGTGCGCAGCACCACGCGCCCGTCGGCGCCGATCGCGATGCTGGCATTGTCGCGTCCCGGGCGCAGGAACGGCCCCCCGGCGACTTCGATGCAGTTGCAGATGCCAAGACCGCGCAGCTTGCCGTCCCGGCGGGAGGTTTCGCGGCGGGCGGGAAAACCGGCCGTGTCAGCAAGCTCGGCCGCCGCGCGCATGCCGCCTTCGAACTCGCCGCAGTCGTAGGTGAAGGTCAGCGCTGTCTTGTATGGCATCGCCTCGGGCGGGATCAGGTTGACCCGGCGCAGTTCGAACGGGTCGATGCCCAGCTCGCGCGCCGCGACATCCATGGTGCGCTCGATCGTGTAGGTTGCTTCCGGCCGCCCGGCGCCGCGATAGGCGGCGGTCGGCACGGTGTTGGTCAGCACGCCGCAGACCTCGGCGGACATGTGCGGGATGCGATAGACGCCGGCGGTGCCGCCGATATTGCCCGACGCCCCAGCCGGAGCGGCCCGACACATAGGCGCCGAGGTTGACGTTCCAGCGCAGCCGGAACGCGGTTATCCGGTGCGTCGCTGTCGAAGCCGAGCTCCGCATGGCCCTCGATTTCACGCGCCTGCTCGTCGGTCAGGAAGCCTTCCGTCCGGTCCGACGACCACAGCACCGGACGACCGAACTTGCGCGCGGCCCAGGCGACCAGCACGACTTCCTGGTGCAGGCCCGATTTCATGCCAAATGATCCGCCGACGTCCCCGATCGTCACATGCACGCCGTCGGGGTCCTGACCGGTCGCCTGCGCCACGCCGCCACGCAGCGAGAACGGGTTCTGATGGCTGGCAGTGACCGTCAGCCGTCCGTCCGGCGCGATACTGGCAAGCGCGTTGCGCGGCTCCAGACTGTTGGCGGTGACGCGGGATATCGTGAAATCAAGCTTCGTCACATGGGCGGAGGTACGCAGCGCCGCCTCGGTCGGGTCGGCCTGGCCGCCGCGCCAGAGATACGCGACATTGCCGGGCGCGATGTCCCAGAGCTGCGGCGCGCCGGATGCCAGCGCGGTGGAGGGGGTGATGGTTGCCGGCCGCTCGGCGTAATCGACCAGCACGGTTTCGGCGGCTTCCTGCGCGTCGGCGTAGGTTTCCGCGATGACCGCTGCCACCGGCTCGCCCACGAAGCGCACGCGCCCCCGGGCCAGGATCGCACGATCCGTCTTCGGCGCCGCCGAGCCGTCCGGACGGGGAAAGCCGATGCCGCCCGGGATCGGGGCGATGCCGTCGGTCGTCAAGTCCTCGCCGGTGATCGCCGCGACAACGCCGGGCGTGGCGCGCGCGGCCGACAGGTCGATCGAGCGGATATCGGCGTGGGCGTGCGGGGACCGGACCAGCACGGCGTGCAACAGGCCGGGCGGGTGGGCGTCCGCGGTGTAGGTCCCGCGACCGGTCAGCAGTCGCAAATCCTCGCGTCGCCGCAGCGACTTCGGTTCGTACAGTGCCATGGCGCAGGCCCCACGCGTTGCCGGGCGGCAGGGAAGCCGAGGAAGACCGGGCCGGCAACCCCGAGGCCCCGTCCGGTCATTCCCGAAGGCGGCAACCCACGGCCTCGCCCGGTAGATCGGAGCGGACGGAATAACTTCCCTAAACACCCTGCTTCAGCAGGTAATCCTGATACTTCGCCCGCAGCGCCAGCTTGTTCAGCTTGCCGGTTGCGGTGTGCGGCAGTTCATCGACAACTACCACCGCATCCGGCAGCCACCATTTGGCGACGCTGCCGTCGTACAGCGCCAGGATGCTGTCCGTGTCGATCGGACGTCCGGCTTTCGGCACCACAATCAGCAGCGGGCGCTCCATCCATTTCTCGTGCCTGGCCGCTATGATTGCGGCTTCGGCGACCTCGGGGTGGGAGACGGCGATGTTCTCCAGCGTGATCGAGCTGATCCACTCGCCGCCCGATTTGATGACATCCTTTGACCGATCGACCAGCTCGATGAACCCGTTCGGATCGATCGAGGCAACGTCACCGGTGGCGAACCAGCCGTCGGCATCGGCGGCGCCTTCGGCTCCGCGATGCAGGTATTCGCGACAGATCCACGAACCACGCACCAGCAGGTCGCCGAACGCACGGCCGTCCCAGGGCAGTTCGTTGCGCTCGGCATCGACGATGCGGATTTCCGTGCCGAACACGGGGCGGCCCTGCTTCAGCCGCAAGGCGATGTGGTCGGCCGCGGCGGTTTGCGGCAGCGGCGCATAGCAGCTTACCAGCGGGCTGGTTTCCGTCATGCCCCAGGCTTGCTGCACTTCCACGCCGTAGTCCGCGAAACCTTCGATCAACAGGCGCGGGACGGCCGAGCCGCCGCTGAAGATGCGTTTCAGGCGAGGCAGTTGCTGCCCGCTTTCGCGCAGATGAGCCAGCACGCCGAGCCAGACCGTCGGCACCGCGCCTGTTATGGTGACGCGCTCTTCGTTCAACAGGCGCACGAGGCTCGGCCCGTCCAGGTGACGGCCGGGCAGGATCAGCGCGGCGCCGGCCATCGGCACGGTGTACGGCACCGACCAGGCGGCGGCGTGGAACATTGGCGCGCCCGGCATCATGCGGTCGATGGCGCGTAGCCCGAACGCGTCCGCCATGTTGGCGGCGTAGGCGTGCAGCACGGTCGAGCGATGGCTGTAGAGCACCCCTTTGGGCTGCCCGGTGGTGCCGGAGGTGTAACACAGCGCGCTGGCGGTGTTCTCGTCGAACTGCGGCCAAGTGTAATCTTCGTCGGCGTCCGCCATCAGGGTTTCGTAGCAATGCAGGGTGATGTTATTCGGCAGGTTCAGTGACGGCATTTCCTCTTGGGTGGTCATCATCACCACGGCGCGCACGCAGCCGCTTATGTCCGGCGCGATGCTTTCCACCAGCGCGGCAAAGCTGGCGTCGGCGAACATCACGGAATTGCCGGCGTGGGTGATGATGTAGGTAATGTCCTGCTGCGCCAGCCGTGGGTTCACGGTGTGTATGACAGTGCCGGAGCCGGCAGTGGCGTAGAAAAGCTCCAGATGCCTGTAGGTGTTCCAGGCGAGCGTTCCGATGCGGTTGCCGGGCGCTGTGCCGAGCTTTTCCAGCGCGCGGGCGAGGCGGCGGGAGCGGCGCTCAATGTCGGCATAGGTGGTGCGGTGGCGGATGGTGTCGTCCATCTGAGAAACGACTTCGCCCGCGGCATGGTGGCGCGCGGCATGGCGGATGATGGACGAGACCAGCAGCGGCTGCGTTTGCATCAGGCCGAGCATCGGTTTCTCCCGGAGGGCGTGCCCTCACCTTCCCAGCGCCCCGTCCCGGGTTCCTCCCTCTCGCGCGAGCGGGCGACGAGAAGTCGATTCCCCGCTCTGCGGAAGGGTGACGTATCGCACGTCACAACATACAATCAACTTACGTCGCCAACAATGCCGCCGCGATCCGCTCCCGCGTCAGCGGCAGGTCGCGGATGCGCGCTCCCAGCGCGTGCGCCACGGCATTGCCGATCGCCGCGGCGGTCGGCCCGATCGTGCATTCGCCCATGCCCAGCGATGGCTGGTCCGGTCGCCTCGATCAGCTCGCACGTGATCTCCGGCACTTCGGAGAAGCGCAGGATCGGGTAGCTGGTTCCAATCGAGTCGAGCTGATCCCCGTCCGGTCCGAACCGCACCTGTTCCTTCAGCGTGAAGCTGGCCGGCTTGCAAGATGCCGCCTTCCAACTGGTTGCGCGCGCCGTCGGGATTGATCACCAGGCCCGCATCGGCGGCGCACCAGACGCGCACGCAGCCGCACGTCCTGATCGACCTCCACCTCCACCACCACAGCGGCGTACGCGGAGCGGTTCTTGTATTGCGCGAAACCAATGCCCAGGCCGCGCCCGCTGCCCGCCGGTCCGCGCCGCGCCCAATGCGGCGCGCGTCGGCGGCCCGTTCGATCACGCGCCGGGCGCGCGGGTTGGACAGGATGGACAGCCGATAGGCCACCGGGTCCTCGCCGGCCCGCTCCGCCAGCTCATCCATCGCGCATTCCAGCGCGAACACATTTGGCAGCGCGCCCAGGCCGCGCAGCGCCGAGGTCCGCACCGGCGCGCGCAGCACCAGATGGTGCAGGATGCGTTTGGCCCCGACATCGTACATCGGCACCGCGTTGCGCGTGCCGCCGCCGCCCGCGGCCTCGGCCGGATCGGTGGTGCGCGGCTCCGGCGCCGGCTTCGGCAGCGCCTCGTGCGCCAGCATGTTGCCGCCCATGGCCGGGCGCTGCACGTGCGTCGCCGCCCATATCTCGGCGGTCCAGTCGCGCGGCCGGCCGTTGCCCATCCAGCACGGCGCGGATCGTCACCACCTGCGCGGTGCCGACCGGCTCGAAGGCGAACTCCTCCTCGCGCCGCCATTGGACACGGATGCAATGATCCGGGATTTCCTGCGCGATCAGCGCGGCATCCAGCGCCACATCGTCGGCGCCGTTATGGCCGTAGCAGCCGGCGCCCTGGACATGCCGCACGCTGATCGTCTCCGGTCGGCCGCCCAGCACGTTGGCCAGCGAGATGCGCAGCGGATACACGGCCTGCGAATGGGTCCAGACCGTCAGGTGCCCGTCGCGGCTTTCGGCCAGTGCGCAGGACGGCGCGATCGAGGCGTGCGCGACATAGCCGCGGGAATAGCGTCGCCTCGAACACCTCCCCGGCGACGTCCGCCGGCGGATCGCCATGCCGCCGATCGTCGCGTCGGCTGGCCGACCAGCCAGGCGGCTTCCTGCTGCGCCGGTTCCAGGCGGCGAGCACTTGTCCCATGTCGCGTGCAGCGGCGCCGCGACGGCGGCGCGCTGCGCGGTGGTTTCATCCGGGCTCATCAGCGCGACGAAATCGCCGAGCCGCACGATCCGCAGTTCCCCGCCCGCCGCCCGTCGCACCGCCGCTTCATCGAAGCGCGGCAAGCCGCGCCCCGCGTGATGGCTGGCGCAGCACCCGCGCGTGCAGCATGTCCGGCCGCACCATGTCGTGAATGAACGCGGCGCCGACAAGCTTGGCCGGCAGATCGAGCCGCGGCGACCGGCTGCCCGACCACCCGATAGCGCGCGACCGGCTTGCGCGGCGCACTGCCATCCGCGTCGCGCGCCAGATCGACCTCGCCGGCGAAATTCCAGTAGTCGTGCCCGGTCGGCGGCGTCGTCGTGCAAGAACGCGCCGTCGACCACGCCGATATCCTCCGGCGCGCAATTCAGCCGCTGCGCCAGCCGGTCCAGCACGCGGGCGCCGGACCTCCGCGGCGATCAGCCGCACCGAGGCGCCGGACACCTCGATCGACAGGCTGCTGCTGGTCGAGCCCTCGTCCGGCGCGTCATCCGGTATCGCCCGAAACGATGCGGATGCGGTCGAGCCCGACATCCAGTTCCTCGGCCGCGATCTGCGCCAGCGCGGTCAGCACGCCCTGGCCGATCTCCACCTTGCCGACCGCCAGCCGCACGGTCCGGTCGGGCTCGAAGCGAAGCCACTCGTCCGGCCGCGGGTTGTTGACGACCGACAGCGGCAGCGTGGTCGCGCTCATGCCGGTGCTCCTTCCCGCAGCGTGGCGGCGGCCCGCTGCACCGCGCGGATGATCCGCTGGTGCGCGCCGCAGCGGCAGAGATGCCGGTCGAGCGCGGCAACGATATCGGCGCGGGTCGGCGCCGTGTTGCGGTCCAGCAGCGCCTTGGCGCTGATCAGGATGCCGGACAGGCAGTAGCCGCACTGGCCGGCCTGCTCGTCCAGGAACGCCTGCATCAAGCGGATGGCCGGCCAGCGCCTCAACCGTGGTGACGTGTCGCCCGGCGACGGTGCCGACCTCGCGCGCGCAGGCGAACACCGGCTCGCCATCCACCAGCACCATGCAGCTTCCGCACTGCTCCAGCCCGCAGCCGTAGCGCGAGCCTTTCAGGTCCGAGCTCGTTGCGCAGCACGTCCAGCAGCGGCGTGTCTCAGTCGGCCGTGCACGCGACACTGCGCGGCCGTTCACCTGCGAACGCGATGCTCATCGCGCATCCGCCTGCCACGGCAGGTCCCACAGCTCCTGGTTGCACAGCTTTTCCGCGAGCCGATCGGAGATCGCCTCGAACAGCCGCTCGCCCTTCTCCGCGCTCGCCGCCTCCGGATTGCCGATCACGCCCGAGGTCGACCGCGCCGCGATGGTGCGCCAGCGGTACACGCCGGGTTCCGGATTCGGCGACGGGTTGCTCTTCGCCAGCGGGATGCGATCACGCGCAACCAGATCCGGCCGCACCGCCATCATCATCGATGTCTCCGCCTCGCAGGCGTGCTGCAGCGCCGTCTGCGTCTCCAGGATTTCGGCAATCGCCGGGGCGGCGGCGTACCAGTAGGTGAACTGCACGATCGGCACGCCCAGTTTCGGGGTCAGCTCGTCGGTGATGTTGCGCAGCGCGTTCTCGTTGCCGCCATGCGCATTCAGCAGCACGATACGGCGGAAGCCGTGGCGCAGCAGCGAGCGGCAGACGCCCTCGATCAGCGCGCCGAACGCCGGCAGGTCCAGCGTGATGGTGCCGCCGAAGCTCATGTGGTGCTCCGACAAGCCCGGTCCAGATCACCGGCAGCACCAGCGCATCCTCGCCGCGCGCCACCACCTTGCGCGCGGTGCGCAGCGCGATCGTCTCGCCCAGCCGGCTATCCACTTCGACCGGCAGATGCGGCCCGTGCTGCTCCAGCGACGCCACCGGAACGATCACCATCGCCCCGGTCCGTTCGCGCAGCTGATCGGCGCGCAGATTGCGCCATTCGACCTCCATCGTCCCCCTCCTTCTGCCGTGCCCGCCGGTTCGCTTACCAATGGGGCCACGAAATCGCCGGACAGGGAAGGGAGCCGCCGGATGAACCTTCATCGCCTGCTGCAACAACGCGTCGCGCAAGGCCGGCCGGTCCGCGTCGCACTGATCGGGGCGGGCAAGTTCGGCTCCATGTTCCTGGCGCAGGTGCCGACCACGCCGGGGCTGGAGGTCACCACTATCGCCGACCTCGTCTCCCGACCGCGCCCGCGAAGCCTGCCGGCGGGTCGGCTGGTCCGAGGACCGCATCGCCGCCACAAGCTTCACCGACGACGCCGGAGCCGCCATTGCGTCCGCCGCGGAGGTCGTCGTGGAAGCGACCGGTCACGCGCCAGCCGGAATCGCGCACGCCCGGCGCGCGATCGCCGAAGGCAAGCACATCGTGATGGTGAACGTGGAGGCGGACGTACTCGCCGGCCCGCTTCTGGCACGCGAAGCCGCGCAGGCCGGGGTAGTCTATTCGCTGGCTTATGGCGACCAGCCGGCGCTGATCTGCGAGCTGGTGGATTGGGCGCGCGCCTGCGGTTTCCGCGTGATCGCCGCCGGGAAGGGGACCAAATACCTGCCCGAATACCACGCCTCCACGCCCGAGACCGTGTGGGGCTATTACGGGCTGACGCCCGAGCAGGCGCGACTGGGCGGGATGAACCCGCAGATGTTCAATTCGTTCCTGGACGGCACGAAGTCCGGCATCGAGATGGCAGCGGTTGCCAACGCAACCGGCCTGACGCCGCCGCCGGACGGGCTGGCTTTCCGCCCGTCGGCACGCATGAGCTGGCTGAGCTGCTGCGCCCCGGCAATGACGCCTGCACCATGCGGGCCAGGTCGAGGTGATCTCCAGCCTGCACCGCGACGGCCGCGCGGTGGCGAACGATCTGCGCTGGGGCGTGTATCGTCGTGTTCGAGGCACCGAACGAGTACACCGCCCGCTGCTTCCGGGAATACGGCGTGGTCACCGACGCGTCGGGCCGCTTCTCCGCCCTGTACCGGCCGTTTCACCTGATCGGGCTGGAACTGAACGTGTCGATCCTGTCGGCCGCCCTGCGCAACGAGCCGACCGGCGCGCCCACGGGCTTCCGCGCCGACGTGGTCGCCACCGCCAAACGCGACCTGCGGGCCGGCGAAGTGCTGGACGGCGAGGGTGGCGCCTGCGTCTGGGGCAAGCTGCTGCCCGCAAACACCAGCCTGCAGATCGGCGGCCTGCCGATCGGGCTGGCGAACCACGTTCCGGTCATCCGCGACGTTCCGGCGGGCCGCCCGGTGACCTGGGCGGATGTGCGGATCGACACGGCGGACGCCGCATATCGCACCCGCCGCGAGATGGAGGCGGCGTTCAGCCGAACCTGACGGCAACCGCCGCGCTGGCGATCACCGCGAAATCGCCGGAGGTTTCGCCGGGCACGTCCAGACCGCCGTGCACCACGGTGACGGTAACAATTCCATGTGGAAGCGAGGCTTGCACCGCCTGGGCATCGACCCGCTCCGGTTGCTGCACGCCGATGGTGACCGCGACCTGCATCGTCCGCGAAATCCAGACCCAGCGTTCGGACCAGACTCAACGAGCTGTGGTGGATGGCGTCCTGCACGGCGCGGATAACCCTGCTCCCCGGTACCCGCGATGGTGGCGATCAGACCGCTGACCGGATCGACCCGGCGCAGTTGTGTTACCGTTCCGCTCCAGGATCAGCAGGGCGCCGTCCTGGCCGAACGCCACCGCGCTCGGGCCGTGCAGTGCCGCCGCGACAGCCGGCCCGCCATCGCCGTCATGCCGTGCCTCACCGGTACCGGCGGCGGTACCGATCCTGCCGGTGGTCAGATCGACCACGCGAACGCGATGATCCGCCACGTCGGCGACGAACAGACGACGCCCGGCCGGATCCAGACAAATATCGTTCGGTTCGACCAGCGGCTCGGCAATCAGCGTGGCGATTGCGCCGGAGCCGGCATCGACACGGCGCACGCAGCGGTTCAGCCGATCGACGATGAACAGGTTGCCGGCGCGATCGAGCGCCACGCCGTACGGTTCATTCAGGCAGGCGCGAATTGCCGGCCCGCCGTCGCCGGAATAACCGGGATGACCGGTGCCGGCCACCGTGGCGATCACTCCGGTCAGCGCGTCCACGCGGCGGATGCAATGATCGAACGTATCGGAAAAGAACATATTCCAGGCACGATCGAACGCCATATCGAACGGACCATTCAGGGACGCCTGCACGGCCGGTCCGCCATCGCCGGCGTAGCCCGGCTGACCGGTGCCTGCCACGCTGATGATGCGCGCGATGTCCATGGGAAATCGATTCCGCACTGTGCGCGCCGCAGCGTCGCCGCAAGCAGGAATCCTGTCAATTCGTCAGGCGTCGATTCTCGCAAAGTGGCCGCGCATCCGCTCAGCATCGGGCGTGATGCCGGTGAACAGCCGGAACGCCTCGGCTGCCTGAAACACCGCCATGCCGCCGCCATCGAGGGTGCGGCAGCCCAGCGCACGCGCGGTGCGCAGCAGTTCCGTCTCCAGCGGGAAATAGACGATCTCGGCAACCCATAGTGCCGGCCGCAGCAGTTCGGCGGACAGCGGCAGGCCGGGATAGCGTGCCATCCCCATCGGGGTGGCGTTGATCACGCCATCGGCCTCCGCCATCGCCACCGCGAGATCAGTTTCCGCCGCCGCCCGATCGGCACCGAACCGCGCGCACAGCGAAGTGGCGACAGCGGCGGCGCGCCCAGCATCCGTATCGACGATGCCCAGCCGGCGCACCCCCAGCGTCAGCGCGGCGTGCGCCACCGCGGAGCCGGCGCCGCCGGCACCTAGCTGCACGACACGGTCGCGGACCACATCGGGCAGCCCGCGCCGGAAGCTTTCCGCGAAACCCCACCAATCCGTGTTGTGACCGACGCGCTTCCCATCCCGCAGCACCACCGTGTTGACGGCACCAAGCGCCCGCGCATCACCGGACAGCTCATCGAGCAACGGGATCACCACCTGCTTGCAAGGATGCGTTATATTCACTCCGGCGAATCCCATGAGCTGCGCCGCGCGCAGCAGCTCCGGCAACGCCTCCGCGCCAACGCAGAGCGGTTCCAGATCGATCAGCCGGTAAATCATGCGCAGCCCCTGCGCGGCGGCTTCGCCCTCATGCAGCGCCGGCGCGCGAGACGCCTGGATGCCGGCACCGATCAGACCGAGCAGAACGGACGGCGGGGTGGCGTGGGTCAAGGCTGATACCTTCGATGCGTCGGAGTTCGGTGTAGCCCTGCGTCACGAAGCAGGTAAGCTCGGGGTCCATACAAGACGGGCGCCAGCATGAGTGACAACTCCCTGCACCATGTCGTGGTGGTTGGCGGCGGCGCGGCCGGGCTGGAACTGGTCACCCGGCTCGGCAACAAGCTCGGCCGGCGCGGCCGTGCGCGGATCACCCTGATCGAGTGCGCGCGCACGCATTTATGGAAACCGATGCTGCACGCGGTGGCGGCCGGCAGCATGGACCCCGGCGAGCACGAACTGAACTACCTGGCCCAGGCGCACTGGCACAATTTTCGTTATCGTCTGGGGGAGCTGAACGGCCTCGATCGCGCGCGCAAACAGGTGCGACTGGCCGCCACCCTCGACGACGAAGGCCGCGAGATAACGGCGCCGCGGAGT
This sequence comes from uncultured Pseudomonadota bacterium, assembly GCA_963764525.1. Classification (GTDB taxonomy): domain Bacteria; phylum Pseudomonadota; class Alphaproteobacteria; order Acetobacterales; family Acetobacteraceae; genus DATDIC01. The sequence goes on from CAVXTC010000045.1 coordinate 71,073, forward strand.
TTCGGCTACGACACGCTGGTGATCGCCATCGGCAGCGTGACCAACGATTTCGGCACTCCGGGCGTCGCCGCGCATGCGGTGCCGCTGGAGACGCCGTTGCAGGCGTCGCGCTTCAACCGCCGGCTGGTCAACGCCTGCATTCGCGCACACGCGCAGGACTTGCCGGTACGCCCCGGCCAGCTTCACGTGGCGATCATCGGCGCCGGCGCCACCGGCACCGAGCTGGCCGCCGAGCTGCATCGCAGCGTACGGGCCGTGGTGGCATTCGGTCTCGATCGCATCGACCCCGAGCGGGACATCCGAATCGTGCTGATCGAGGCGGCGGACCGCATTCTTCCCGGTCTGCCACAGCGCATTTCCGAGGCAACCCGCCGACTGCTCGACGAAATGGGGGTGCAGGTTCGCACCGGCTCGCCGGTCGCCGAGGTACGCGCGGACGGGGTGCGGCTGGCCAACGGTGATTTCATTGCATCCGAACTGGTGGTGTGGGCAGCAGGCGTGCGGGCACCGGAGGTGCTGGCCAGTCTGGACGGGCTGGAGGTGAACCGGATCAACCAACTGGTGATCGAGTCGACGTTGCAGACCACACGTGATCTCGATATTTTCGCAATCGGCGATTGCGCCGCCTGTCCGCGTCCCGGCCATACGACGCCCGTTCCTCCGCGCGCACAAGCCGCGCACCAGCAGGCCGCGCACATGCTGGGCCAGATCGAGCGTCGGCGGCGCGGCGAAACCCTGCGTCCGTTCGTGTATCGCGACTTCGGTTCCCTGGTGTCGCTGGGGAACTACAGCACGGTCGGCAATTTGATGGGCTTCCTGCTCGGCAAGAGCTTTTTTGTCGAGGGCCAGTTCGCCCGGCTGATGTACCGGTCGTTGCACGCGTTGCACGAACGGGCGCTGCACGGGAACGGCCGCACCGCGCTTGGCATGGCGTCGCGGATGCTGTCCCGTCGGACCGGTCCGCAGGTGAAACTGCACTGAGCCGGTCCGTCGCGTGCTCGTAACGGATCCGTGAGCGCAAAGCTTTGAACCTCAATTGATTGTGAGCCGCGGAAATGGAGTCGCGGCCAATCCCGGCAACTTTGTAATGTCGGACGGCCAATGAAAGCCAGATGACCGCTTGCGCCAATAGGGCGCAACGGCTTGAATCACCGGGCCGCTGGAGGAACAGGAACCGTTCCGGAGTGCGCCGCGGCAGCGTCGCGGGTGCGCCGTGACCACTAGTTCCGCCCCGTCGTGGCCTTGCCTGTCCGCATGCAGAATATTGTTTCAGGAGCGCAGCGATGGAACTCAACCACAACCGCGCGACCGAGTCCATCGCCACCCGGACGGCGGACGGCGAAGTGGCGGCGGCCCAGGGCGGCACGATGAACGGCGCGATCGATCACGCCGGTGTGCAGGCCTACGAGCTTCTGGAAGCCTTGCAGGCGGTGCGGGTGGGCGATTTTTCCGCGCGGCTGCCGGGCCAGCAGACCGGACTTTCCGGCAAGATCGCCGATGCCTTCAATGAAATCGTCGCCGCGAACCAGCGCATGGCGCAGCAACTGGAACGTGTCGGTCAGGTGGTGGGGCGCGAAGGCCACACCCGTCAGCGCGTGAAGTTCGCGCTGTCGAACGGCGCCTGGGGGGAGATGGAATCCTCGGTCAACCTGCTGATCGACGACCTGCTGTGGCCGACCACCGAAGTGACGCGCGTGATCAGCGCGGTGGCCAAGGGCGATTTGTTGCAGACGGTGCCGTTGGAGGTCGATGGCCGGCCACTGGAAGGCGAGTTCCTGCGCTCGGCCAACATCGTCAACACCATGATCAAGCAACTTTCGGTGTTCACGTCGGAAGTGACGCGCGTGGCGCGCGAGGTCGGCACCGACGGCAAGCTCGGCGGCCAGGCGCAGGTGGTCGAGGTGACCGGCGTGTGGAAGGACCTGACCGAATCGGTCAACTCGATGGCGTCCAACCTGACCGCACAGGTGCGCAACATCGCCGACGTGACCATCGCGGTGGCCAACGGCGACCTGTCCAAGAAGATCACCGTCGATGTGCGCGGCGAGATCCAGCAGCTCAAGGAAGCCATCAACACGATGGTTGATCAGTTACGGTCGTTCGCCTCGGAAGTGACGCGCGTGGCGCGCGAGGTCGGCACCGAGGGCAAGCTCGGCGGCCAGGCGCTGGTGCCAGGCGTCGCCGGCACCTGGAAGGACCTGACCGACAGTGTAAACGCGATGTGCGGCAACCTGACCGATCAGGTGCGCAACATCGCCCAAGTCACCACGGCGGTGGCGCGCGGCGATCTGTCGCGCAAGATCACGGTGGATGTGCGCGGCGAGATCCTGGAGCTGAAGGACACCATCAACACGATGGTCGATCAGCTCAATTCGTTTGCCTCGGAAGTGACGCGGGTGGCGCGCGAGGTCGGCACCGAGGGGCGGCTTGGCGGGCAGGCGGCCGTGCCGGGCGTTGCCGGCACCTGGAAGGACCTGACCGACAACGTCAACTCGATGGCATCCAACCTGACCGGGCAGGTGCGCAACATCGCCGAGGTCGCCACTGCGATCGCCCGCGGTGATTTGTCCAAGAAGATCACCGTGAACGTGTCAGGTGAAATTTTGGAGCTGAAGGAAACCATCAACACGATGGTCGATCAGCTCAATGCGTTCGCCTCGGAAGTGACGCGCGTCGCGCGCGAGGTCGGCACCGACGGGCGGCTCGGCGGGCAGGCCAACGTGCTCGGTGTGGCCGGGACATGGAAGGATTTGACCGACAGCGTGAATTTTATGGCCGGCAATCTGACCGGACAGGTGCGCAACATCGCCGAGGTGGCGACCGCGATCGCCAACGGCGACCTGTCGCGCAAGATCACCGTGAATGTCAGCGGCGAGATCCTTCAGTTGAAGGAAACCATCAACACGATGGTCGATCAGCTTAATCGTTTTGCTGGCGAAGTGACGCGCGTGGCGCGCGAGGTTGGCACCGAAGGGCGCCTGGGTGGACAGGCGCAGGTCTCCGGCGTGGCGGGTACCTGGAAAGACCTGACCGACAGCGTGAACTCGATGGCCTCGAACCTGACCGGGCAGGTGCGCAACATCGCCGAGGTCGCCACGGCCGTGGCTCGCGGCGATCTGTCACGCAAGATCACCGTCGATGTGCGCGGCGAAATCATGGAGCTTAAGGACACCATCAACACGATGGTCGATCAGCTCAACTCGTTCGCCGGGGAGGTCACGCGGGTGGCGCGCGAGGTCGGCACCGAGGGGCGGCTGGGCGGGCAGGCGCAGGTGTCGGGTGTGGCCGGCACCTGGAAAGACCTGACCGACAGTGTGAACTCGATGGCCGGCAACCTGACCGGGCAGGTGCGCAACATCGCAGAAGTTGCAACTGCAATCGCCGGCGGCGATTTGAGCCGCAAGATCACGGTGGATGTGCGGGGCGAGATCCTTCAGTTGAAGGAAACCCTGAACACGATGGTCGATCAGCTCAACCGTTTCGCCGGAGAAGTTACGCGCGTCGCGCGCGAGGTTGGCACCGAAGGCAAGCTCGGCGGACAGGCGCAGGTGCCCGGGGTCGCCGGCACGTGGAAGGACCTGACCGACAGCGTGAACTCGATGGCCGGCAGCCTGACGGCACAGGTGCGAAACATCGCCGAAGTCACCACTGCCGTGGCTCGCGGCGACCTGTCGCGCAAGATCACCGTCGATGTGAAGGGCGAAATCCTCGAGCTGAAAAACACCATCAACACGATGGTCGATCAGCTCAACGCCTTCGCCGGCGAAGTTACGCGCGTGGCACGCGAGGTCGGCACTGAAGGCAAGCTTGGCGGCCAGGCCCAGGTGCCAGGCGTTGGCGGCACCTGGAAGGACCTGACCGACAACGTGAATTTCATGGCATCGAACCTGACCGGCCAGGTGCGCAACATCGCCGAGGTCGCGACCGCCATCGCCAATGGCGACCTGTCGAAGAAGGTTACCGTCGATGTGCGCGGCGAGATCATGCTGCTCAAGGAGACGCTCAACACGATGGTGGAGCAGCTTCGTAGCTTCGCCGCCGAAGTGACGCGCGTCGCGCGCGAGGTGGGCACCGAAGGACGCCTCGGCGGCCAGGCGGTGGTGCCAGGGGTCGGCCGGCACCTGGAAGGACCTGACCGACAACGTGAACCTGCTCGCTGCCAACCTGACCACGCAGGTTCGCAACATCGCCGAGGTCACCACGGCGGTGGCGCGCGGCGATCTGTCGCGCAAGATCACCGTTGATGTGAAGGGCGAAATCCTGGAGCTGAAGAACACCATCAACACGATGGTCGATCAGCTCAATGGCTTTGCCTCGGAAGTCACGCGCGTGGCGCGTGAGGTCGGCACCGAGGGCAAGCTGGGCGGTCAGGCGCAGGTACCTGGTGTTGCCGGTACGTGGAAGGACCTGACCGACACCGTCAACGTCATGGCCGCCAACCTCACCGAACAGGTGCGCGGCATCGTCAAAGTCGTTACCGCGGTTGCCAACGGCGACCTCAAGCAGAACCTGACGATGACATCGAAGGGCGAGGTCGCGGCGCTGGCCGAAACCATCAACAACATGACCAACACGCTCGCCACCTTCGCCGACCAGGTGACATCGGTGGCGCGCGAAGTGGGCGTGGACGGGCGGCTCGGCGGTCAGGCGAACGTGCCGGGCGCGGCCGGCACCTGGAAGGACCTGACCGGCAACGTGAACCTGCTGGCCGCCAACCTGACCACGCAGGTGCGGGCGATCGCGGAGGTTGCGACCGCCGTTACCAAGGGCGATCTGACGCGATCCATCCAGGTCGAGGCCCGCGGCGAGGTGGCGGAGCTGAAAGACAACCTCAACACGATGATCGATAATTTGCGGCTGACGACAGACCGCAACACCGAGCAGGACTGGCTGAAGACCAACCTCGCCCGCTTCACCAACATGCTGCAGGGGCAGCGGGACCTGGCCACCGTCGGCCGCATGCTGCTGTCCGAACTTGCGCCGCTGGTGGAATCGCAGAACGGCGTCATCTACCTGGTCGATACCGAGGCGACGCCGAGCCTGAAGCTGCTCGCCGCCTATGCCGACAGCGGCACCGAAGGCCATCCGGAGCGGCTGGCGATCGGCGAAGGCCTGATCGGCCAGTGTGCCGCCGATGGCCGGCGCATGTGGATCCCCGACGTGCCGGAAAACGTGGTGCCGATCCGCTCCGGCCTGTTCAAGGCGACGCCGCGCAACGTCATCGTGCTGCCGGTGCTGTTCGAGGGGCAGGTGAAAGCGGTGATCGAGCTGGCGTCGGTGGGCAACTTCACCGATTTGCAGAAAGCCTTCCTGGAGCAGCTTACCGGCGGCATCGGCATCGTGCTGAACAGCATCGAAGCCACCATGCAGACCGAGGGCCTGCTGAAGCAGTCTCAGCAGCTTGCCACCGAATTGCAGACCCAGCAGCGCGAGCTGCAGCAGACCAACGAGCAGTTGGAGCAGAAAGCCCAGCAGCTTGCTGAACGCAACGTGGAAGTCGAACGCAAGAACCAGGAGATCGAGCAGGCCCGCCGGGCGGTGGAAGAAAAAGCGACCGAACTGGCGCTGACATCCAAATACAAATCCGAATTCCTGGCCAACATGTCGCACGAGCTGCGCACGCCGCTGAACTCGATCCTGATCCTCGGCCAGCAGCTCGTGGAGAACCCGGACGGCAACCTGACCTTCCGCCAGGTCGAGTTCGCCCGCACCATCCACGGCGCCGGCACCGACCTGCTGAACCTGATCAGCGACATTCTCGACCTGTCCAAGATCGAGTCCGGCACGGTGTCGGTGGATGCCGAGGAGATCCTGCTGGCCGAACCTGCAGGACACCGTCACGCGGCCGTTCCGTCACGAAGCGGAGAATCGCGGCCTGTTCTTCGATATCGAGATCGATCCGCAGCTTCGCAGCATCACCACCGATTCCAAGCGGTTGCAGCAGGTACTGAAAAACCTGCTCTCCAACGCCTTCAAATTCACCGGCGATGGCGGGGTGCGGCTGTTGGTGGCGGCGGTGAAAAGCGGCTGGACCCCGGATCATCCGCTGCTGCAGCACGCGCCGACGGTGGTGGCATTCGAGGTCAGCGACACCGGCATCGGCATTCCTGCCGGAAAAGCAGCGCATCATCTTCGAGGCGTTCCAGCAGGCCGACGCCAGCACCAGCCGCAAATACGGCGGCACCGGCCTCGGTCTGGCGATCTCCCGCGAGCTGGCCAATCTGCTGGGCGGCGAGATCCAGCTTCGCAGCACACCAGGCGTCGGCAGCACATTCACGCTGTATCTGCCGCTGACCTATGCCGGCCCGTCCTTGCCGATGCGCTTTGGCGAGCGGCGAAACAGCGCCCGCCGCCGAAGCGCCGATCCCGGTGCGTGTACGCGGCTGGTCGAGCATCCGATGGAGCAGGTGCCCGATGACCGGCAAGCCATCGCGCCGGACGATACCGTGCTGCTGATCGTGGAGGACGATCCGCACTACGCCCGCATCATGCTGGACCTGGCGCACGATCACGGTCTGAAGGTGCTGATCGCGGCGCGCGGCGCCGAGGCGCTGGCGCTGGCACGGCAGTACCAGCCGACCGCCGTGTCGCTGGATGTGTTCCTGCCCGACATGCTCGGTTGGACGGTGCTCAGTCAGCTCAAGCAGGACCCGACCACGCGCCACATCCCCGTGCAGATCGTGACGCTGGATGAGGACCGCCAGCACGGGCTGGCCCGCGGTGCATTCTCCTTCATCACCAAGCCGACCACGACGGAAGGGCTGCAGGACGCGTTGTCGCGCATCACCGACTACGCCAGGCCGCGCCGCAAGCGGCTGCTGGTGGTCGAGGACAACCCGGCGGAGCGGCTCGGCATCACCGAGCTGCTGGGGCACGACGACATCGACATCGTCAACGTCGATACCGGCGCCGACGCGATCGCCGAAATGAAGCGCGGGGTCGATTGCGTGGTGCTCGACCTGCGGCTGCCTGATATGTCGGGCTTCGACGTGCTCGACCGCATCCGTGCCGACGCCGAGCTGTCGGACATTCCGGTGGTGGTGTTCACCGGCCGCGAGCTGTCGCCGGAGGAAGATGCGCAGCTTCACACCATGGCGCGCAGCGTGGTGGTGAAGGGCGTGGAGTCGCCGGAGCGGCTGCTGGATGAGACGGCGTTGTTCCTGCACCGCGTGGTGGCGGACCTGCCCGGCGAAAAGCAGCGGATGCTGGAGCGGCTGCACAGCTCCGACGAGAACCTGGTGGGGCAGACGGTGCTGCTGGTCGATGATGACGCGCGCAACATCTTCGCGCTGTCCAGCGTGCTGGAGCGGCGCGGCATGGAGGTGCTGACCGCGACCACCGGACGTGAAGCGATCTCCCTGCTGGAACGAGACGCCTGGCGTGGCGATCGTGCTGATGGATATCATGATGCCGGAAATGGATGGCTATCAGACCATGCAGGTGATCCGCGCCAATTCGGAGTTCCGGCGGCTGCCGATCATCGCGCTGACCGCCAAGGCGATGAAGGGCGACCGCGAGAAGTGCCTGGAGGCCGGGGCGTCCGACTACCTGGCCAAGCCGGTCAACACCGAGCAGCTTCTTTCGGCGCTGCGCATCTGGCTGCATCGGTGAGACGCGGCATGACCGCGCTCGATCAGGTCAATATCCTGCTGGTCGATGACCAGCCGGCCAAGCTGCTCAGCTATGAGGTGATCCTGAGCGAACTGGGCGAGAATCTGATCAAGGCGAGCTCGGCGCGGGAAGCCCTGGAGCAGCTTCTGCGCAAAGAGATCGCGGTCGTGCTGACCGATGTGTCGATGCCGGAGCTGGACGGGTTCGAGCTGGCGGCGATGATCCGCGAGCATCCGCGCTACCAGCAAACCGCGATCATCTTCGTGTCGGCGATCCACCTGACCGACCTTGACCGGTTGCGCGGCTACGAGGCGGGAGCGGTGGACTACCTGCCGGTACCGGTCGTGCCGGAGCTGCTGCGTGCCAAGGTGAAGGTGTTCGCCGAACTTTATCGCAAGACCCGCCAGCTCGAACAGCTGAACGCCGAACTTGAACGCCGGGTTGCCGAGCGCACCGCAGAGCTGGCCGAGACCAACGCCGAACTGGAATTGCGGGTGGAAGAACGCACCCGTGAGCGCGAGGCGGCGGTCGCGCAGATTCACGAGATGCAGAAGATGGAGAGCCTGGGCCAGCTCACCGGCGGCGTCGCGCACGACTTCAATAATTTGCTGATGGCCGTGCTCGGCAATCTCGCCCTGCTGAAAAAACGGGTGCCGGACAATCCGGCGCTGAGCGCGGCTGATCGACGGCGCGATCCGCGGTGCCGAGCGTGGCGCAACGCTCACCAAGCGCATGCTGGCCTTCGCCCGGCGCCAGGAACTCAAGCCGGAGACGGTGGACCTGCGGCTGCTGGTCGATGGCATGGCGGAACTGCTGCGCCGCTCGCTCGGCCCCGGCATCGCGATCGAGATCGCCTTCGATCCCGGCCTGCCGATGATCCGGATCGATCCCAACCAGTTCGAGCTGGCGCTGCTCAATCTCGTGCTGAACGCGCGCGACGCGATGCCCGAAGGCGGCCGCGTCCAGATCACCGCCCGGCGGGAACGCGCCGCTCGCGAGGTGGCCGAGCTGGGTACCGGTGAGTATGTTTGCATCGCCGTGGCGGATACCGGCGCCGGCATGGACGACGGAACGCTGAAACGCGCGACCGAGCCGTTTTTCACCACCAAAGGCGTCGGCAAGGGCACCGGGCTCGGCCTGTCGATGGTGCATGGTCTGGCAGCGCAGTCCGGCGGCGCGATGCGTATCGCCAGCCGCGTCGGCGACGGCACCACCGTCCGGCTTTGGCTGCCGGTGGACCTTGCGACGCTGCCGAAGCCGGGCTTCATCGCCCGAGCAGGGTAACCCGCACGCTTTGGCCTGCCACGTGCTGGTGGTCGATGACGACGCGCTGATCTCGGCCAGCACTGCGGCCATGCTGGAGGACCTCGGGCATGTGGTGATCGAGGCGGCCTCGGCGGCCCGCGCGCTGGAGGTGCTGCGGCTCGGCGCCAAGGTCGAGCTGGTGATCACCGACCAGGTCAATGCCCGGGATGACCGGCATCGAGCTGGCGCGGGAACTGCAGCAGTGCTGGCCGGGGCTTCCGGTGATTCTGGCGAGCGGCTACGCCGACCTGCCGGACACTACGGATCTGCCGGTGCCGCGGCTGGCAAAGCCGTATCAGCAATCGGAGCTGGCCGCCTGCATCGCCCAGGTGCTGGGCGCCGGCAAAGTGGTCCCGCTCGAGCGGGTCCGGCGCGCCTGACGCTGGTTATCGGTCGCCGGGCCGCCGTATTCTTGGGGCCGCATTCTTGTACGCCACCGCGCCGGCGATCAGCATGAACGCGGCCAGCCGCAGCAAATAAACCCAACTCTGTTCCTCCCTCGGCACGCCGCCGACCGTCAGCTCCGCCTACACGTCCCAGACGAAACCGTAAATCAGCACCGCGGTCGCCAGCAGCGAGCTGGTGAGCCGCAGCAGACTGAGATCGAAGTCAGGCAGCGGATGGAGCTGCGTATCAGCGCGAGCACGTCCTGGTTGATCGGCGTACTCAATGTCCCGGCTCGTGGATCGCATATCGGCAACAGGCCTGATGGCCGCGTGACGATCAGCCCGGCGGCGGGTTATGCTGCGTCGCTGCGAAAGTACAGGAGGACACACCAATGGCCGCAATGCAAGCGGCGCCGGAGCGCGGCGCGACGTGGCAGGCCGGAGCCGCCTACATGGACGGCCGTTTCATGCCGGTCGGCGAAGCCATGATTCCGGTCACCGAATGGGGGTACCGGCGATCCGACGTGACCTATGACGTGGTCAGCGTGTGGGATGGCGCGTTCTTCCGGCTGAACGACCATCTGCGCCGATTCCGCGCCTCCATGGCGACCTTCCGGCTGAACCCCCCGGAAGACGACGACGGCGTTGCGCGGCATCCTGCACGACCTGGTCCGCCGCAGCGGCCTGCGGGAGGCGTATGTCGCGATGGACTGCCTGCGCGGCTCGCCGCCGCCGGGCGTGCGCCGCCATCCGGTAAACGCCCGCAACTATCTGGTGGCGTTCGCGATCCCCTATGTCTGGCTGATGCCGCGCGAGGTGATCGAACGCGGGGCGCATCTGATGATCGCCTCGACCCCGCGCATCCCATCGGTCTGCGTGGACCAGCGGGCGAAGAACTTCAACTGGGCGGACCTGAACCGCGCGCTGTTCGAGGCGCACGATGCCGGCGCCGATAATCCCGTGCTGCTCGATCTGGACGGCAACGTGACGGAAGGGCCTGGCTTCAACGTGTTCGCGGTGACCGATGGCGTGGTGGCCACCCCGGACCGCGGCGTGCTGGAGGGCATCACCCGGCTGTCGGTGATCGAGTTGTGCGGCAAGCTCGGCCTGTCATGTGAGGTGCGTACGGTTCCGGTCGGTGAACTGCGCGAAGCCGACGAGGTGTTCATCAGCTCCACCGCCGGCGGCGTGATGGGCGTGACACGGCTGGACGGACGCATCCTGGGCAATGACCGGCCTGGCCCGGTGGCGGAACGGCTGCACGAATCATACTGGCGGTTGCGCAAGGAAGGCTGGCACGCCGAGCCGGTGGAATACGGACGCGCCGCTGCCGACTGAGGGGCGCCGGTTGTTCCGCTTGCGTCGGCATTGACACCAGGCGACGCAAACGCAGGCTCTCGATTGTCATTCCCGATTCGATCGTCATTCCCGCGAAGGCCGGCATCCAGGCCGCGCTCCCAAAACCGGAGCGGCCCGCGGGTGCCCGCTTTCGCGGCCACGACAGCGGAACGGTCGGCGGCTGGAAGGCAAGCCGGTCACAAGCGGTGAAACGAACATCCATCCTGCTTGCAATCGCCGGCGTGGGTGTCGGCATCCTGCTGATCGTCTGGCTTGGCGCCGGCAAGGTCGCGCAGGCCGTGCTATCGGTCGGCTGGCGGGGCTTCGCAATCCTGGTCGCGTGGCAGCTTCTGGTCATTGTTGTGATCGCAACCGCGTGGCGGCTGTTGTGTCCGGGTGCAAGCCTTGGGCGCGTGATCTGGGCACGTCTTGTCCGCGAAGGCGGCTGCAACATCCTGCCGCTGTCGGAGATCGGCGGCCTGGTGTTCGGGGCACGCGCGCTGGCATTGGCTGGGGTGCCGGGGCCGCGGGCGATCGCGTCTTCCATCGCCGACGTCACCGCGGAATTCGCCGGTGAGATCCCGTTCATCCTGTTCGGCTTCTTCATGCTGATGGCACGCGCGCCCGGTTCGTCGCTGCTCGTTCCGATCTGCCTCGGCGTCGCGCTGGTGGGCGCCGGCGCCGCCGCGCTGATCTGGGCCGAGCGGCATTCGGGCGCGCTGTTCCACGGCATCGGCCGCCGCATCGCCGCCCGCTTCCTTGCGCGTGGTGCCGAGCAGGCCGACGCAGTGCAGCTTGAGTTCGACCGCCTGTTCGCGCGAACCCGGCGCCTCGGCGCTGCGGCCGCGCTGCACCTGGCCGGATGGATCGGTGGCGGCATCAGTGTCTGGATCACCTACCGGCTGCTCGGCGGACGGATCGGTGTTGTCTCGGCGATGGCGCTGGAGGGGCTGCTCAGCGGCGCCCTGGGCGTGGCGTTCCTGGTGCCCGCCGGGATCGGCGTGCAGGAGGTGTCCTATGTCGCGCTCGGGCGTCTGTTCGGCATGCCGGCCCACCTGTCGCTCAGTCTGTCGCTGTTGCGTCGCGCAAGGGACATCGCGATCGGCGCCCCGGCGCTGG
>CAVXTC010000046.1:0-36407 GCA_963764525.1 uncultured Pseudomonadota bacterium
CGGGGCTGGCGGGTGGTCGCGGCTGAGACCGCGCAGGCGATCCTGCGCCGATTGACCGATGCGGCAGGCAATGAGCGCCGGCCGGCGGTATTGGTGTCCGACATCGCACTGCCGGGTTTGGATGGGCCGGCACTGGTACGCGCGGCCAGGTGCGTGTCGCCGGGGCTGCCGGCGGTGCTGGTGTCCGGGTATTCCAAGGCGATGCTGCCGCCGGACCTCGATCGTGTCGCCTTTTTGCGCAAGCCGTTCGCGATCGCGGAACTGCTCGCTGCGATCGCCGAGATGGCGGAAGCTGTTGCACCAAGTATAGGCAAATCGGGCGCGTTCGTGCATTGTTCCAATTCGACCGGGCCAGAGTCGAACATGAGGCAAACGAATGATTAAGATCACACGAATGCGAGGGTTGCCATGGTGTTCGCTTGCACGCCGGCAATCAACTCTGCAATCATAGGGCGAGTAAAACGCGCGGTTCTGGATTTTCGGTTGTAATCGCGCGCCAGCACAGGGATCAGCACAGGGAATCGGCGAATGGAAAAAAACAAGGCGCTGGAGGCGGCGGTCGCACAGATCGAGCGGGCCTTCGGCAAGGGCTCGATAATGCGCATGGGGGCCCGTGGCGGCAACGAGCAGATCGAGGTGATCCCCTCCGGCTCGCTCGGGCTGGACCTGGCGCTCGGCATCGGCGGCCTGCCGCGTGGGCGCATCGTCGAGATCTACGGGCCGGAAAGCTCCGGCAAGACCACGTTGGCGCTGCACACGATCGCCGAAGCGCAGAGGCGCGGCGGCACCTGCGCCTTCCTCGATGCTGAGCACGCGCTCGATCCCGGCTATGCGCGCAAGCTGGGGGTCGATGTCGATAACCTGCTGATCAGCCAGCCCGATGCCGGCGAGCAGGCGCTGGAGATCGCCGACACGCTGGTGCGCTCCGGCGCGATCGACGTGCTGGTGGTCGATAGCGTCGCCGCGCTGGTCCCCCGCGCCGAGCTGGAAGGGGAGATGGGCGACAGCCACATGGGCCTGCACGCACGGCTCATGAGCCAGGCATTGCGCAAGATCACCGGCAGCGTCTCGCGCTCCAACACCATGCTGGTCTTCCTCAATCAGATCCGCATGAAGATCGGCGTCATGTTCGGCAACCCGGAGACCACGACGGGCGGCAACGCGCTGAAATTCTATGCTTCGATCCGCCTGGAGATCAGGCGGATCGGGCAGATCAAGGAACGCGAAGAGGTGGTGGGCAATCAGACCCGCGTGAAGGTGGTGAAGAACAAGCTTGCGCCGCCGTTCCGCCAAGTGGAATTTGACATCATGTACGGCGAGGGCATCAGCAAGGTGGGCGAGCTGATCGATCTGGGCGTCAAGGCGGGGGTGGTTGAAAAGTCCGGCGCCTGGTTCAGCCATGACAGCCAGCGGATCGGCCAGGGGCGGGAGAACAGCAAGCAATTCCTGCGCGACCACAAGGACGTCGCTGAAGCGATCGAGCGCAAGGTGCGCGACCAGTCCGGGGTGGTGGCCAACTCCATGCTGGACACCTCTGAGGAGGTCGAGGAGGCCGAGGCGGCTGAGTAGGCGCGCTCCCTCCCGCTGCCGCTCGATGCGGCCGATCACGAACTGATCGCGGCGGCCAACGACGTGCTGGCGCGGCACTATCGTCCGTTCTGGCACACGGTGGCGGCGGCGGTGCGCGGGCTGGACGGGCGCATCTGGACCGGCATCCATCTGGGCACCACGGTCGGGCGCATGTCGGTCTGCGCCGAGCCGATCGCCCTCGGCCGTGCATTGCTGGAGGGCGACGGCACGGTCGATACCGTGGTGGCGGTGCGGCATCCCAAGCCGGATGAAACCGATCGCGAAATGGCTGTGGTCTCGCCCTGCGGGGCGTGCCGTGAGCTGATCCTGGACCACTGGCCGGACGCGTTGGTGATCCTGAAGGATCCGGGGGGGTTGGTGAAGGTCCCCGCCCGGTCACTGCTGCCGGCACCATACCGGCGGTAAGCTGTTGGTCGTCATTGTGACGAAAGCGGCAATCCAGGAACTCGGCGTGGCACCGCCCTCAGCACGGCGGGGGAAAACGATCGGCTTGAACTTCCCCGCCTGGCCGCGGGCGCGCAGCTTCCGCAGGATGGTCAGAATGGCAGCCTTGTCCTTGGCGATGACGGCATCCCGCAGGACGTCGTTGATCCGTACCTGAGCGGCCGTATGGCCAGGCGGCCCGGGGATATGAAGATAGACGGGCACGTCGGCCGCGACCGCCGCGGCGACCGACTCTGCCAGTCCCTCCGCCTTCAGGGCCGCGGAATTGAGCAGCCCGAACATGACCCCGAGACGCCTGGTCCCGTTTTCCGCTGAAACCTCGCCATGCAACTGGACCAGCACGCCCGATTTGTCGGGCCGGAGCAATTCCCGCACCCATTTCAGGCGTCGCCAGCCGCAAAAGAACGTCCGGCAGGTGTGCGGCCGCGTCTCATAGATACCGCAACTGTTGTCACGCTGGGCGTTTCGGCAGCGATATCCCTGCGGCTTCTGCAACTCAGGATCATCGATCGTGAGCGCGACGCAACAGACATTGCACGTCCCGCAGGTGCGGCCGGCGACCAGTTCGGGCTCCTCGGATGTGCCATCATCCAGCATCGGGCTAACCCAGCCTCCCACCACAAGGGACCGTTCGTCAGGCGCAAAGGGGGCCTGCCCGTTCGTCTGCCACCACGGTCCGCACCGCCCTGTTTTCACCCGCGCGTGAAGCCCTTTCGTAGCAGAAGGCCTGACGCCGTGTCTCACTGGAATGTCAAATACCCGCCGGGTCCGAGAACCTTCCGCCCCCGGATTGCTGCCCCATGTACCGGATCACCCGGTCCGCCGATGTTCCTGACGTGGCGCGGACGGTTTGTTCATTTTGAGGGAGACGCACATGCCTGTTCGACGTGGCGCGAGGGCGCTCGTGAGCCTCACGGCGGTTGCCGGCGCTTCGATGGTCCTCGCCGGAGCGGCCCTGGCGCAGAGTTCGACGGTGATCATCGCGCCGACCGCGCCGCCGCCGCCCCGAGTGGAAGCCGTCCCCCCGCCGCCCGCTGCGGTTGATGCCTGGACGCCCGGCCATTGGGCCTGGGGCGGCACGACCTGGGAATGGGTTCCCGGGCAGTACGTCACCCGGCCGGCGCCACAGGCGACCTGGGTTCCCGGTCATTGGGAGGCTGGAATCCAGTGGCTACGTCTGGGTGGATGGCCGCTGGGTCGGCTGAGCCGGCACCGCCCGACCTATTATTATCCCCGGGGGATCGAACCATGCCTCGTGCATATTCCGTCGCCGCCCTATTGCCGCTCGTGCTGGCGCTTGGGGCGTGCGTTACCTCGGCACCGCCGCCTCAGCGCGCGTCCACCGTGATTATCGCGCCGCCGGTCGCGAGCGTGGCGCCGGGACCGAGCGTGATGGTGGCGCCGTCACCGCCGCCACCGCCTCGATCGGAACTCGTGCCGCCCCCGCCGCAGGGCAGCGGCCTGGTCGCGTGGCAGCCGGGCCATTGGGCGTACACCGGAGCAAGTACCGATCCCTGGAGTTGGGTGTCAGGCAGCTATGTGCCGACGGCACCCGGGAGCACGACTTGGATCCCCGGCCAATGGCAGCAGACCCCCACGGGTACCTGGGTGTGGGTCACCGGCCACTGGGCTTAGCCGTCGTGCCCGCGAAGGCGGGCATCGACGTCCTGACTTGTGGAGTATGAAACCCCGCTTCCGCGAGAATGACGCGCCCTACCCGTTCACCACCCGGCGCATCGTCGTCAGAGCCTCTTGCACCTCCGCCGGCCCAACATCCAAGTGAAGGCAGGCGCGCCCGCGATACCCTCCGGCGGTAGAAACCAGCACGCCCTGGGCGCGTAGCCGCGCGGCAAAATCGCCAGCGGTCATGCCGGTGCCCTTCGTGGCGAAGAAAATCAGGTTGGTTTCCGGCGTTTCCACTTCGATTCCTTCGATCTGCGCCATGCCGCGGGCGAGGGCGCGCGCGTTGGCGTGGTCCTCGGCCAGCCGCTCCACATTGTGGTCGAGCGCATACACGCACGCAGCGGCGCATATGCCGCCCTGGCGCATCGCCCCGCCCAGCCGCTGCTTCCAGCGCCACGCCTCGCCGATGAACTGCTTCGAGCCCGCCAGCACGGCCCCGAGCGGCGCAGCCAGGCCCTTGGTGAAGTCCAGCCAGACGCTGTCGTAGCCCGCCGCCTGCTCCGCTGCCGACACGCCCATCGCCACCGCGGCATTCAACAACCGCGCGCCGTCCATGTGCGTGACCATGCCGTGCGCATGAGCGCAGTCCGCGACGGCACGAAGCTGCTCGGCCGGCCAGCACGATCCGCCGCCGCGATTGGCGGTCTGTTCCACCTCCACCAGCCGCTGCGGCGGCGAATAGCGGCTGGGCGGCCGGATGGCGGCTTCCAGTGTTTCCGCAGTGAACTGCCCGCGCGGACCGGTCAGCCCGCGCACCATCACCCCGGCGATCGCCCCCGGCGCGCCGCCCTCGCTGCCCTGGATATGCGCGGTCTCGTGCGCCAGCACCTCATCGCCGGGACGGCACTGCGTGGCGAGAGCGACCTGGTTGCACATGGTACCGGATGGCAGGAACATCGCGGCTTCCTTGCCGAGCAGCGCCGCCACGCGGTCGCACAGCGTCCAGACGGTCGGGTCGGAGCCGGCCTGTTCATCGCCGACCTCGGCGGATGCCATCGCTTCCTTCATCCCGCGCGACGGTTTCGTTTGCGTATCCGACGACAGATTGACGCGGACGGGGATGGAAAGATCGAACCGCTGGGGCTCGTAGGTCATTGCGTTTTACTCCGGCTGCACGGCGGGTGGATTGTGGACATAAGCGGGTATCGGATCTGTGCGAGAAGTCAGGTGATCGGCAGGACTGTTACGCCGGCATTGTTTGCCGCGACGATCAGTGACTTATCGGTGGTTGCGAGCGGCAGGACCGCACGCAAAGCAAGTTCAAGATAGGTCGCGTCGTAGGCAGTCAGACGATGGTTTGCCGCCAGTTGTGCCGTCGCCGACCACAACCGGCTCGCTGTTTCGCCATCGATGGTGATCGGGAGCGCTTGCAGGAAACCGGTCAGCCGTGCCCGGGCCGCAGCGTTGATGCGGCCACGCCGTTCGGCTGTCAGCAGCCCGTTGATCGCCTCAATGGGCCAGAGTTGCGGCGCTACGGCGCCGGCCTCGGTCACCCGATCGAGCAACGCCATGATCGCCTCGGTCTGCTCGTCTTCGAAGCACCACGCGAGGGCTACGGAGTTGTCGATAACCAAACTCACCGCCGGCCTTCGCTGATCAGTTCCTTGAGCGTCAGGCCGCCAAGTGTCAGACCCTTGCTGGCGGCGCGCAGACCGGCCGCGGCTCGACGCGCGCGGGCGCGGTCGAAGCCGGGTTCCGCGGGCACGAGTCGGGCGACCGGCTTGCCGCGACGGGTGATGAGGACCTCGCCACCCCCTTCCACCTCATCGAGCAACGCGGTGAGGTGGTTCTTGGCTTCGAATACGCCGACCATATGCATTTGGCTGCTTCTGTCTGGACAGCTGGCTGGATTATCAGAAACACGATCGAGCGCAAAGTGTGGTTCTGGTTCGCGCATCGGGCGGCAATTCTCTCCGGGCTGCGGACGTTACCGCGGTAAACCCCGCTCCACTTCCGGCCACGTCCGGAATGGCGCAGCATCGCCCGCGATGGCCGCCAAAAGGAGCCTTGCGTGAAGTTCAGCAACTTCCTGTTCCCCGAAAGCCGAGACCCGGCGCGCGACGGCGCCGTGATCGACGAGACGATCGCCGAAGCAAGGCTGTCGGACGAGCTCGGCTTCGACGCGCTCTGGCTGGCCGAGCACCATTTCGACGGCATCTGCGCCTATGTCGATCCGGTCAGCTTCGCCGCCGCGCTGGCGGTCGCGACCAAACGCGCGAAGCTCGGCTTCGCGGTGGCGCAGATGTCGCTGCACCACCCGATCCGCATGGCCGAGCAGTTGTCGCTGATCGACAACATCAGCAAGGGCCGGCTGATCGTCGGTCTCGGCCGCGGCACCGCTTACAACATCTACGATTACCAGGGCTACGGCATCGATCCGGACGAAGCGCAGGCACGGCTGGAGGAGGCCGAAACAATCCTGTTCCGTGCCTGGTCCGGCGAAGCCTTCGAGCATCACGGTCGGTTCTGGACCCTTCGCGTGCCGATGCTGCGGCCGCGCCCCTACACGCGCCCGCATCCCCCGGTGATCCGCGGCGCGTCCGGCGAAGCCTCGATGATCGAGCTGGCCCGCCAGCAACGCCCGTTCCTGATGAACGTGCAATCGAACTGAAATCACCCGGCAGCGCATGGACCTGTATCGCCGCACGCTGCGTGAGCAGGGCGTGGACGAGGCCGGCGTGGCCCGCTGCGTGGATGATTGCTGGGTCTGGCGCAACGTGGTGGTCGCCGAGACCGATGCCGAAGCCGCGCGGGTCGGCATCCCGGCGTTCGAGGCGATGCAGCAGCAGCGTTCGGCAATGCGCGAGAAGGTGTTTCGCGAAACCGGGCAACGCTTGCAGACGACAACACCCGGCCCCATGGCACCGGCCGCGCGCACCGTCGTGGAACACGCGCTGATCCACGGCTCGCCGGCGACCGTGGCCGAGGCACTGGCGAAGGTCGCCGATATCGGCGTCGGCGGCGTGATCATGCAGTTCCGGCTCGGCCCGATGCCATACGACATAGCGGCGCAAAGCCTGACGCTGTTCATGCGAAAAGTAGCACCCGAAATCGCACGGAGACTACCATGATCAATCAAGCGCCAGACACGCCGCGTGCCGGTTCACGGCGTGACCGATCGGCATCATGATCCTTGACACCGGCTTCCAGCGGCTGCCCGGGGATATCGGCTACGGCCCGACCTGGCGGTTTCCGGTGCAATATGCCGTCGTGCGGGGCGCCACGCCGGACCGCATCGTGAAGCCGAACGCCGACGGCATGCTGGACCTGTTCCTGAAGGCGGCCGACGAGCTGGTTGCACTCGGCGTCGATGGGATCACCACAAGCTGCGGCTTCCTGGCGATCCTGCATCCGCAGCTCGTCGCGCATTGCCCGGTGCCGGTCGCGACCTCATCCCTGCTGCAAATCCCGCTGGTGCAAAGCATTCTGCCGCGAGGGCCAGCGTGTCGGCGTGCTGACCGCCGATGCGGCGGCGCTGAGCCCCGACCATTTCCGCGCGGTGGGGGTGGATCCGGACCTGCCGGTGGTCGGCATGCCGCCGGACGGCGTGTTCCGCTACAACAACCGCACGGGCCAGCCGATCGTCGAATACGCCGCGCAGGAACGCGAAGTGCTGGCCATGGCGGAGGAGCTGCTGACCCGGCATCCGGATGTCGGCGCGATCGTTTCGGAATGCACCAATCTGCCGCCCTATTCGGCGAAGATCGAGGCCACCTTCGGTGTACCGGTCTATGACATCATCAGCTTGGTGGAGTGGTTCCATGCCGGGCTGCGCCCGCGGCGATACACCGCCATGACAAACAAGGAGGATCAGCCATGCAGACCAGACGACGCCTTGGCACATTGATCGGCGCCGCAACGGTTGGCGCGGCCGCGCTGGCCAGCCGGCGCCGCCGCGCAGACCGCACCGCAATCGGGCTACGAAGCCACGCTGGATCGCGTTCGCCGCACCGGCGTGCTGCGGATCGCCGCGTTGCCGGGGGAGACGCCGTTCTTCGAGAAGGACCTTGCCACCGGCGCCTGGTCCGGCGCGGCGATCGACATGGCGCGCAGCATCGCCGGCGCGCTCGGCGCGAAGCTGGAATTTGTCGAGGGCACGTATGGCACGTCGGTGCTGGATTTGCAGAGCAACAAGGTGGACCTGGCGTTCGCGCTGAACCCGACGGCGCAGCGGGCGTTGTCGATCGGTTTCTCGCGCGCCTACTACATGCACCCGTTCGGCTATGTGTCGCGGCCGGGATTTCCGGCGCATACCTGGGCGGACCTCAACCGGCCGAATGTCCGCCTGGTGTCGCTGATCGGATCGCTGTCCGACAACGCTGGTCGCCCGCTATGCGCCAAAGGCCCAGGTGATCGGCGTGAAGGATGGTTCAAATGCCATCCTGACGATGCAATCGGGGCGCGCGGATTGCATCATCTACGGCCTGATCCAGGGACTGAGTGTCAGTGCCAAGGCGCCGGAACTGTCGCAGATGGTGCTGCTGCGCAAGCCCCTGGTGGCGCTGCCCAGCGCGATGGGCGTGCAGGAGGAACCGGACCGGCGCTGGCGCGATTTCCTGGACGCGTGGGTCGATTACAACGCCGGCTCGCGGCAGGTGGCCGACTGGATGCATGCGGGACTGCTGAAGATGGGCGTAAAGCCGGAGACGATCCCGGCCGATGCGGACATCTGAAACGAAGCGCGTTCAAACACCAGCCGCCCCGCGCACACGCTCGAACAGCGCGTCCGGGTCCCCAGGCGATGTATTGTCCCGCCACGCCACGTGCTGATCGGGCCGCGACAGCACCAGCCCGACGCCCTCATACAGCGTGTCGGCATCACCGGACTCCACGTCCAGCACCGCAAGCGGCACGCCGCAGCGTGAAGCAGCCCGCACCAGCGGATCGACATCCGCCCGGCGGTCCAGTCGCAGCAACGTGAAGTCCGGCCCGACCGCGTCGTACAGCGAACGCCCATCGCGCAGCCATAGATGCGGCGTGCGGCACCCTGGAACCGTGGACGGCTCAAAAGAATACATCGTGTAAGCCGGTGCAGCCTGATCATCATAAGCGATGATCGGCGACCGATCATAGAAGTAGCCAAAATTCAACCCGCCGCAGCAATACTGCGGCACGTTCAGCTCATACAGCTTGCGACCGAAATCAGCGCGGATGGCATCGCCTTGCGGGCCGTCATCTTCGATCTCCGGCGGCACCGCGCCGCGTGCCTGCCGAAGCGATACGGCGGTGTTCATCGCGTAATGCGAGACCTGCTCGGTGATCGGCAGACGCTCCGCCTCGTGCGCGTGCAGGATCGCCGGATCCGCCCAGCCTTTCAGCACGCCAGCCAGCATCCACGACAGGTTCATCGCATCGGCGATCCCGGCATTCATGCCATAGCCGGCAAACGGCACCCAGAGATGCGCGGCATCGCCGCAGATGAACACACGGTCCCGGCGAAACCGGTCGGCGACCATGCGGCGGCCGATCCAGTCCTCCTTGCTGATCACCTGGTAGTCGAACTCCGGCCCGACACCCAGGATCAGCCGGATGCAGCGGTCGCGGTCCACCGCCTCGAAATTCGTTTCCTCCGGGCGCAGGTAGTTATGGATCAGCCAGGTCTCGCGCCCGTCGATCGCGAACATGTTGGCGCTGCGCCGCGGGTTCAGCGACTGCGTGGACCAGGCCGGCGCAGCCTGCATCCGCCGGATCAGGTCGGGAGCGCGGAGATAGGTGGATTGCGTGCGCTGCACCACCGCATCGCCGGCCAGCCTCGCGCCGATCGCGCGACGGACTTCGGAATGGGCGCCGTCGCAACCCACCATGTACGCGCAGGCGATCGTGGTTTGCGCGCCGCTGTCCAGGTGCCGCGCGGTGGCGACGACGCCCTGCGGGCGATTGCTCGAAGCCGATCAGTTTCGTGCGGTTCAGGATGCGGATGCCGGGCATCGCCGAGGCATGGGCGAACAGCACCGGTTCCAGGTAGATCTGGTTGATCCGATGCGGCGGCTCCGGCGTCGGCCACCACCCATCCGGTCCATCATGGTCCGTGTAGCGGTCGCGCCGGCAGGGGATGTGGATACGGGCGAACTCCATCCCCGTTGTGGTGGTCCGGAACGACACGTCGTTCGGGTAGTCCGCCGGCAACCCCTCCGCCTCGCGCACCGCTCGCGCCATGCCAAGCCGACGGAACACCTCCATGGTGCGCGCGGCCACATGGTTGCATTTGACGCTTGGCGGCTCGCCGCGGTCGCGGGTTTCCAGGATCAGCACGTCGATGCCGCGCCACGCCAGGTCCATCGCCAGCGTCAGCCCAACCGGGCCGGCGCCGACCACCAGAACGCTGGGCTCTCACCCTTGGCAGAGGACGTTCACCACCGCCTGACGCCCACCCCGCACGGCCGCGGCGGCGCGTTGCAGCGCGCCGGGCAAATCGCCGGGCCGCTCGACGCGCTCACCATGGCCGCCATGCGCTTCCACCATACGCTCGAAAGCGGGCGCCGGGCCGAGATCGGCCAGCAGCCGCCCGTCATCTTCCGATGCCACGCCATGTTCGAACATGTCGAGCGTCGCGCGGCGCACCGCGCCATACAGCGTGTTGTTGTAGATCACCACCAGGACAGGCAGGTTTTGCGCCTGGCCGACGAAATGGCAGGCGGTCGGGTTGGCGAACATGTAGGCGCCGTCGCCCAGCACGGCGATCACCTGGCGATCGCGCGCCGCCAGCTTCGCGCCCAGCGCCGCGCCGAATCCCCAGCCGAGCCCGCCGGCGGAACTGACGCTCAGCAGGCTGCCCGGCCCCGGCAACGGGCAATATTCCTGACGGAACGAATACTCGTTCACCATGATGGTGTCGGCGTCCACCACATCGCGCAGGCAGTGGTTCATCCACGCGTTGGTTAATGACATCGCCGCGGCCGGCACGCTCCGCCTCGGCGGCCCAGCCGGCACGCAGCTTGGCGGAGCGTCGCAGCAATACGGCGTGGCGGGCGGCAACATCGGCCTTGCGATCGGCCAGCGCCCGGGTCAGTGCTTCAAGCAACGGCAAAGAGGCCGCGCGGATCGTCAGGTCGCTCGGGAAGCTGCGCATGGGATAGCGAGAATAGAGCGGGTCCTCGCCGATTTGCACAATGCGCGCGCCGGCCGCCGGCTGGTCGGTACTGGGGTACCAGGGAACATCGCTCTCCCATACCAGCACCAGATCGGCGTCCTTCAGCAGCGGTCCGGGTTGCGAGCCCATGAACATCGGATGCACCGAAGACAGCGCGAAATAGCGGGTGTTGAACGGCACCACAGGCAGTGCGAAGCGGCTGACAAGCCGATCCAACGCGGCGCTTTCGCGCGGATCGCGGCCAAGCGTGCCGGTGATGATCAGCGGATTGCGTGCGGCGGCAATCCAGTCGGCAAGCTGCTCCACATCGGAAGCGGCGGGCAATGGCGCGCTCGGCCGGGCGCGTGCCGGGCGCGCCGGTTCGGGCTGCGCCTCGACGGTTTCACCCAGAACCTCGCGCGGCAGGCTGAGATAGACCGGCCCGGTGGGCGAGGTGGTGGCGATCTCCAGCGCGCGGGTGACCACATCGCCGATCTGGTCCGGCCGGCGCATCTCGTAGTCCCACTTCACGAACTCGCGCAGCATGCCGGCCTGATCGAACATCTCCTGCGCCCAATGAATATACACGTTGCGCGTGCCGGAGGGACCGCTTTCTGTGATCGGCGTCCGCCCGGACGTCAGCAGGATGGGAATGCGGTCGCGGCTCGCGTCGGCCAGCGCGCAGATCGTGTTGGCAAGACCGACATTCACGTGCGTCATAACAGCCTGCGGCCGTCCGGTGACCGCGGTGAACCCGTGCGCCATGCAGACCGCGGCGTTTTCGTGCGGGATCACCATCGGCTTCGGCACCTTCCGGTTGGACCGGGCGGCGCGGGCGAAAGCCTCGATGATCGGGGCGAAATCGGTGCCGGGATTGACAAACAGATAGTCGATGCCATGCGCGGCGAGGGCATCGAGATAATCCTCGGCAGCGATGCGGGTGTGCGGCCCGGTACTCATGCATCGATCCTCGCTAGATGCGATCCGCCCAGATTGTGCGCGCCGGTGTCCGCCCGCTCAACCCCCGGACAGGTTCAGAAGCTGGTCCCGGTAAACGGATCGATGCCGCTGAGCTGTGGAAATATCCCGGCGATCAGCCCGAAATCCCGCACGTTTCGCGTTGCCACCGACGCGCCGTGTGCGATCGCGGTCGCCGCGATCGCCAGGTCGCCGCCGAATTTCGGCCGCACCGCTTGCGGGTGGGTCACCGCCAGATTGCGCAGCGCCGGCGCTGCGTACATACGGCCGAGAATGCGCGCGGCGCCCGCATCGAGCGGAAGCACCGTGTGGGTCGCCAGGATCATCTCCAGCCAGTTCGCAAGCTGAGCAGCGAACGCAGCCTCCGCGCCGGATAGCCGGGCAATGCCATACTCGATCTCGGTGATCGTGAACGAGGTCAGCGCAAGGTCGTCCGCCGGAATTGCCGAAAACCAGGCAAGCACCCGGGGAGACGGATCAGGCAGACGAAGCTCGCTCAGAACGTCGGTGTCGAGGACTGTCAGCACCGGCGCTCTCCTGACCGAACTCGCGAGGCTTAAAGGCGGGGCCAAGCGTCGCCCGAGCTTCGCCAAGGGCACGATCGAACGCGTCCCCACGTTCGCCGAAGCGGAACGAGAGCAGCACCGATTTCAGGTTTGGCTTGGTTTGCTCAAAGTATTCCCGCGACACGACCACAACCTCCCGCCCGTCACGGCGGCGCACGAACTGCGGACGGCCTTCGACCGCGGCATCGACGAGTTCGGAAAACTGGTGGCGTGCAGTCGCGGCCTGCCAAGTGTCGGACATTGGAAGCTACCTCTTCGACCGACATCTGGCATTCGCCCCCCTCGGCTGTCAAGTCCAATTTGACAACTTAATCGTCACTTCCACCCGTGAACGATCTCCTCCACCACATCCTGTGCGCGGTACAGCCGCGCCAGCCCGCGCACCAGCACAGGCGCAAACCGGGCGTAACGCAGCGGCCGAACTGGCACACGCGGAAACACCGTCTCCGTGGACCCGCGAGCCAGCGCCGCAAGATCCCGTCCCATCATCGTCGCCGCCGCGATCCCCCGGCCATTGTAGCCAAGGCCGGCGAACAGTCCGGGCGCCAGCTCATGCAAACGCGGCACGTGGTCCGGGGTCATCGCCACCCAGCCGCTCCAGCCCTGGTCCCAGCTTATGCGGTCGAGTTGCGGGAACAGCCGCGCGACCCGGGCATTCGCGCTGCGCCAGTCGGCTGGGCGCTCCGGTCCGCCGACCGGCCCGTGCCCGCTGGCGTGCAGCCGCCCGTCCGGCAGCAGGCGCACCGCCGAAAACAGCCGCCGCGTGTCAGTCAGGGATTGGCCGCCGGGCAAGATGCTGCGCCGCAGATTGTCCGACAGTGGCGCGCTGACGAAGCCATGGCCGCGCACCGGCACCACACTTTCGTGCAATCCCGGCCAAAGGGAGGTGCCGTAGGCGTTGGTGGCGATGATCACCGTCTCCGCGGTGATTTCGTGCCCGCCCGTCTGCACGGACCAAATGCCGTCGCGCCGCGACAGCCCGCGCACCGGCGTTCGCGCATGCACGACCGCCCCCGCCCGCGACCGCGGCGCGCGCCAGGCCGCGGGCATAGGCAAACGGATTGATGTGGCCGCCGCGCCGGTCGATCAGCGCCGAGCGGTACAGTTTCGAGCCGATCATGCCGGCACATCGCGTTGCGTCCAGCATTTCCACCGCGGCGCGCTGACGCGCCCAGTATTCCGCCCGTCGTTCCAGCCCCCGCCGTCCCGCCGGCGAGTGGGCCGCGAAGATCAGCCCGGTGCGCACCGGCCAGCAGCCGATCCTGTGTTTGTCGATCAGACCGAACACCAGGTCCGGACCCGCCGCGACGGCATCGACGATGGCCGGCCCGCGGTCCTGGCCGTAGTGCCGGATGATCGCGGCTTCGCTGATCTTCAAATATGGCACCACCTGTCCGAAAGCGCGGCCGGAAGCACCCCAGCCGATCTCCTTTGCCTCCAGCACAGCGACATCAGCACCGGCCTCGGCCAGGTGCAGCGCGGCGGACAGGCCGGTGAATCCGGCGCCGATGACCGCGACCTGCACGCGGCGCGACGCATCGGGCGGCGAGGCGGCGGGCGCCTCGGGCGCCGCGCGGACATAGACGGCGGGTGGGGCCGTTCGGTCGGCGATTGGTTCGTGCATCATGTGCGTACGATGCGTCCGGATTGTCGCTCCGCGCAACCGGCGGTAAGCCTGCGGCACGCAGAATGAAGGTCCGCCTGATGGCCCCGAACACCAAGCGTGTGTTCTACGTGAACAATCTGTCGGCGCCGGTGTTCACCGAGATACTCGGCCGGCGGCCGGATGTGCAACTCGATCGGCTGGTCAACGACAGTCCCGACGATGTCGCCGAACCGGTGCTGGCCAACGCGCACGCGTATCAGATCGGCGCCACGCGCGATGAGCTGGCGGTGAAATACCACGGCACGGCCGCGCTGCTGGCGCGCACGCCCAATCTGCTGGCGATCTCGTCGAACGGCGCCGGCTACGACACGGTGGATGTGCCGGCCTGCACGGCGGCCGGCGTTGCGGTGGTGAACCAGACCGGCGGCAACAAGGAGGGCGTGGCCGAGCATGTGCTGGCGATGCTGCTGACCCTGTCGAAGCGCATCGTCGAGGCTGATCGTTTCATGCGCCGCGAACCGGGGATCCGGCGAGTCGCCTATATGGGGCACGACGTGGTCGGGCGGACTCTGGGCATCGTGGGGATCGGCAATATCGGCAGCCGGGTGGCGGAGCTGTGCCGCGGATTGTTCCGGATGCGGGTGCTGGCGTACGATCCGTATCTGAGCGCCGGGGAGATCGCCGCCCGAGGCGCAGAAAAAACCGAGCTCGATCAGCTTCTGCGAGACTCGGACTACGTCTCCATCAACTGCCCGCGCACCGCGGAAACATCCGGCATGATCGGCGCGCGGGAGTTCGCGCTGATGAAGCCGGGGGCATATTTCATCACCACCGCGCGCGGCGGCATCCACGATGAGACGGCGCTGGCCGAGGCGCTGGCGGCAGGGCGGATCGCCGGGGCGGGGTTGGATGTGTGGGAAAAGGAGCCGCCGGACCCGACCCATCCGCTGCTGCAATTCGACAACGTGGTGGTGAGCCCGCACATCGCCGGGGTGACGCACGAATCGCGGCACAACATGGGGCGGTTTGCCGCCGAGCAGATGCTGGACATCCTGGACGGCAAGCGTCCGAAACGACTGATCAATCCGGATGTCTGGCCGGTTTATCGCGAACGGTTCGGACGCATCCTGGGATTCATGCCGGAGGCTTGAAGCGGGGCGTGGAGCAGTCAGGCCGGTGCGCTGATCGCGACCCAATAACCCAGAGTTCGGCATCGTCCTCAGCGTCAGTGACGGACGCTTAACCAGATGCCCCCAGAAAAGAAATGCCGGGCAGGAATGGCCTGCCCGGCATTAACGAGGAGCAAAGTGATGATCATCCATCGCAAGCTCCTGTCGCGGATCATGGTGGTCCTGACCGTAAAGGTCAAGATCATTATCGCTCGGCGGTAGGGGTGGGGCCGGTCCCTGCTGGGACTGGCCCGCCCCTCGTCCCGGCTGATTAGTCGGTACTTATCGGCGCGACCACATGAGTAGAATGAAACAGCGAGCACGAGGACGGCGCAACAACCGCAACCCTCCATCACCGGCACACTGATCCAAGAACTCCACCAGCATTATTGAAAATCGATCGGGTGCTGAAGTCGGATGCCGCAGGGCAGGTGTGTTCCGACGAATTTCGGGACCTCTCGCAAAAGGCCGTCGGACTGCAGCCCTGCCGCGGTGGCGCAGCTTGCGGCTACGCAAGGCTTCATCAACTCGCCGCGAGACGCGAGTTGCGGTGTGGTAATGCGCTCGGTTGCGGACGTTTAATCCTGCTGTAGAAGCACGGGAGGAACCGCGATGCCATCAAAATGGCACGAAACTATCTATGCGCTGTCATTCGCCCTTCTTGCCGCGCCGGCCTCGATTGGTGCCGCGTCGGCGCAAACTCCGGCGATCGGGGCAGGGCCGGCGGTTCAGCCCGCGGGTGCTCCCGCGCCCGAGCAGGTCCAGCCGTGGGGACTGCCCCCGCCGCCGCCCAATGTCGGACCGGTTTCGCTGTTCGCGGACATCCACGACACCCCTCAGGGCAAGTTCCTGGAGGGCGGGGCCTTTGATGAAGCAGGCAATTTCTGGTTTGTCGCAATCGGCAGCGGGTGGATTTCCTACCTGACGCCGGACGCCAAGCTGGTCCCGGTGGTCAACTGCAATCCGCCCGCGGCACTCGGGTTCGCCTGCGAGCCGCAGGGCACCCGTTGGCACGACGGCAAGCTGTATCTGACCACGCGCCATCTTGGCATCCTGGTCTATGATCCGCAGACGAAGCGACTGAGCTCGCTGGTCGATAGCTACCGCAACCAGCTCTTCAAGGGTCCGAACGATCTGGATTTTGACGCCGAGGGCAATCTCTATTTCACCGACCCGTGGGGAACCGGGCCCGGACCGGACACGGCGGACCATATGGGTGCCGTGTATCAGTATTCTGCGCAGGGCGTCCTTCGGCGCATCAGTTCCAGCGGATACTTCCCGAACGGGATCGCCATCTCGCCGGATGATGGCACGATGGCGGTGGCCGATTATGCCGGTAATCGGATGCTCTATTACTCGTTCCTGAATGGGCCAAATGCGGCCTGCACGATGTGCGCCAAGGATCCGCAGCACCTGACGTTCTTCTTCGTCACGACCGGCAGCTACAATCCGGGCAACGGTGGTCCTGACGGCATCCACTACGACGTGCACGGGAATCTTTGGGCGCAACTCGGCATCGGTGGGATCATCGAATACGATCCGCGTGGCGTGATCCTTGGCTACGTGCCGCTGCCGAACGGCGATGCGTCGGCCACCAACTTCGCCTTCGGGGGGCCGAATAATCAATATATCTATATGGAAGGCGCGGTGAGCGGCACGGTGTATCGTTTCAAGGCTCCCTATCCGGGGCTGATCGGGCCGGGCGGGGTGCGGCAACCGGCGCAACACTGAGCCGCTGCGCGCTGCGCGGGGAAGTGCCCGCGGGATTCGGGAAGCACGGGACAGCGTCGCCCTTCCATGTCCGTGGAGTCGGTCACATTGACCCGCAAGAGTCGTGTCCCCCTCATACCATCTCCACAAACCGGTCCAGCACCCGCTTATCTCCGGCCTTGTCGAACGCGATATCCAGCCGCTCCTCGTCGGCACCGATAACCGTCCCGTACCCGAACTTCTGATGAAACACCCGCGACCCGACCGGAATAGCGTCCGCACGCGGAGGCCGTGACGGCTGTTCCCACGCGTCCATCACCTTCACCCGCCGCGCCACCAGCGGGAACTGCCCGGTGAACACGGTCGGTGCCATCACCCGGGCATCCCGCGCCAGCGCCGCCGAGCCGGTGCGCTCGACCTCCTCATCCGGCAGTTCGTCGATGAACCGGCTGGGGATGCTCGTCTGCCAGTTGGCGTAGATCCGCCGATTGGCCGCATGGCTGACGATCGCCCGCCGCCGCGCACGCGTCAGCCCGACATAAGCGAGCCGCCGTTCCTCCTCCAATCCCTTCGCACCGGACTCGTCCAGGGAACGTTGGTTGGGAAACAGCCCTTCTTCCCACCCCGGCAAAAACACCGTGTCGAACTCCAGCCCTTTCGCGCCGTGCAGCGTCATCAGCGACACCCGGTCGCCCTCGGCATTTTCTTCGTTCTCCATCACCAGCGATACGTGATCCAGGAAGCCCGCCAGGGTCTCGAAATCGGCCAGCGCGCGCACCAGCTCCTTCAAATTCTCCAGCCGTCCCGGCGCTTCTGGCGATTTGTCCTGCTGCCACATCGCCGTGTAGCCGCTTTCGTCCAACACCGTTGCAACCGTCACCACATGGCCGTCGCGGTCCAGCAACTCGCGCCACCGCGCGAACCCGCGCAGCAGTTCGGCAATCAATTCCCTTCACCCGCCCCTTCAGCCCGCCGCCGGCAACAAGCTGCGCTGCCGCTGCCGACAGCGGAACGCCGCTCGCCCGCGCGGCTTCGTGCATCACCCGCAGCGCGGCCTCACCCACGCCGCGCCTGGGAACATTGACGATCCGCTCGAACGCCAGATCGTCGGCCGGTTGCACCAGCATCCGCATATACGCGACGGCGTCGCGGATCTCCTGCCGCTCATAGAAGCGCAACCCGCCGACGACGCGGTACGGAATGCCCAGCACGATCAATCGCTCTTCAAACGCCCGCGTCTGGAATCCGGCGCGCACCAGCACCGCCATTTCGGCCAGAGGATGACCGTCCCGCCGCAGCGATTCCATGCGTTCGCCGACCATTCGGGCTTCTTCATCGGAGTCCCACAATCCGACCACGCTCACTTTCTCGCCGGCGGAATCCCCACGGCCGGGACGCAGGGTCTTTCCCAGCCGCCCTTCATTGTGCGCGATCAGTGCCGAGGCAGCCGACAGTATCGGCGCCGTCGATCGGTAATTCGCTTCCAGACGAACGATCGCCGCGCCGGGAAAATCCTTCTCGAACCGAAGGATGTTTTCCACCTCCGCGCCGCGCCAGGAATAGATCGACTGATCGTCGTCGCCGACGCAGCAAATGTTGCGGTGTGCCTGCGCCAGCAGCCGCAGCCACAGATACTGCACCAGGTTGGTGTCCTGGTACTCATCGACCAGAATGTAACGGAACGCGCGGTGATACTGCGCCAGCACATCAGGCTGAGTGCGCAAAATCTCCGTCATGTGCAGCAGCAGATCGCCGAAATCCGCCGCGTTCACCGCGGCCAGCCGCGCCTGATAGGCGGCATACACCTCACGCGCCCGCCCGGCGGCGAAATCGGTGTCCTCGGCCGGCGTGATCCGCGCCGGCGTCAGCCCGCGATCCTTCCAGCGCTGGATCAACCCCATCATTGCCGGAGGCGCCCAACGCTTCGCGTCGATGCGCTCCGCTTCCATCACCTGCTTCAGCAGCCGAAGCTGGTCGTCAGTGTCCAGGATGGTGAAGCTCGGCGTCAGCGCGACAAGTTCGGCATGTCGGCGCAGCATCCGCGCGCACAGCGCGTGGAAGGTGCCGAGCCACAGCCCCTCGACCGGCCGCGCCAGGATGGCGCCGACCCGTTCGCGCATCTCGCGAGCCGCCTTGTTGGTGAACGTCACCGCCAGCACCTGGCCGGGGAAAGCGCGGCCGGTCAGCAGGATATGCGCGAACCGCGTGGTCAGCACCCGCGTCTTGCCGGTGCCGGCGCCGGCCAGCACCAGCACCGGCCCGTCAACGGTCTCGACGGCCGCGCGCTGTTCGGCGTTCAGCCGGGTCAGGTAGTCGGGCATCAGGCAGCAGAAGATGGGACCGGTCGCACCCCGAGGATATGGGCGATCGCATAGGTCAGTTCCGGCCGGTTCAGCGTGTAGAAGTGGAATTCGTCCACGCCGTTCGCCTGCAGCAGCCGGACCTGCTCGGCGGTGACGATCGCCGCCACCATGCGGCGGATTTCCGGGTCGTCCTCGGTGCCCTCGAACATCCGGCCCAACCAGCCGGGCAGGCTGGTGCCGCACATGCCGCTGATCCTGGCCGCCTGGGCGTAGTTGGACACCGGCAGGATGCCCGGCACGATCGGGGCGGTGATGCCGGCGGCCAGGCAGCGGTCCAGGAACCGCAGGAACACCGAGGTATCGAAGAAGAACTGGGTGATCGCGCGGGTCGCTCCAGCGTCCAGCTTGCGCTTGAGGTTGTCCAGGTCGGCGTTCGGGCTGTGCGCCTGGGGGTGCGTTTCCGGATACGCGGCGACCGAAATCTCGAACCCGGCGACCCGCCGGAGGCCGGCGACCAGGTCCTCGGCATAGCGATAGCCGTCGGGATGGGGCTCATAGGGCGCATCGGGCGGCGGATCGCCGCGCAACGCCACGATGTGCCGGACTCCGGCCGCCCAGGTACTGGCGCGCCACCTCGTCCACCTCGGCCCGGCTGGCGCCCACGCAGGTGAGGTGGGCGGCGGGGATCAGCGCCGTTTCCCGCACGATGCGGGCGACCGTGGCATGGGTGCGGGCCCGCGTGGTGCCACCGGCGCCATAGGTGACCGAGACGAAGCGCGGCGCCAGCGGCTCCAGGCGCCGGATGCAGCCCCAAAGCTGGGTCTCCAGCGCCTCGGTCCGGGGCGGGAAGAACTCGAACGACAGCAGCGGCGGCTCCGGGCCGGACAGCGGAGCCGGCAGCCCCGCCACGCGCGGGCTGGTCAGCCAACGCTCCAGCGTGGGGCGGCCCGACGGGGCGGGAAGGCGGGGGTCGTGGCTCATGCGGTCCCTTATGCGCTTGCTGATCCCGATTCTCCTGGGCCCGATTCGCCGGGCGCTGCAAACCGAGGTGTCTGATTGCGCATCATTCGGGTCATGCTACAACGGTTCACGGAAACCTTAACCCTCCGGTGTTCCAATTCACGCGACAATGCTGCCATGGGGCCGCGTTCAACCCGGCCTTCGCCCTTTGGCCCGAGGACCATGATGCGCGTCACGCACGGTTTTATCCTGTTGCCGGCCATAATTTGCCTGGCCGGCGTGCTGGCCGGCTGCGCCACCCCGCCGCCGGCGTCCGATCCCGGCTGCGGTGGCCGAGTTCCAGCAGGCCAACGATCCGCTGGAGCCGACCAACCGCGTGCTCTATAAGGTGAACACCGCCCTGGATGACTACGTGCTGCGTCCGGCGGCGGTGGCGTACCGCGACGTCCTGCCCCAGCCGGTGCGCACCGCGATCCACAACCAATTGAACAACCTCGCCACCCCGGTGAAGCTCGGCAACGACATGCTGGAGGGCGAGCCGCGCCTCGCCGGCAACACGTTCATGCGTTTCATCATCAACACCACTGCCGGCGGGCTTGGCTTCTTCGACCCCGCCAGCCGCTGGGGCTATCCGGACCACGACACCGATTTCGGCATCACGCTGGCGGTGTGGGGCGTGCCGGAAGGGCCGTTCCTGTTCCTGCCGCTGCTCGGACCGAGCAATCCGCGCGACGCGGCCGGCCGCGGCGTGGACATCGCCGCCGACCCGCTCGGGCGGTTCGGCCAGGGAGCAATCGTCACCGGGCTGAACTGGGGCCATTTCGCCGTGAATGTGGTGGATGCGCGCTCACGCGTGATCGGCGACATCAGTGCGATCAAGAAGACGGCGCTTGACCCGTATGCCACCTTCCGCAGCCTTTACCGCCAGCACCGGGACGCCCAGATCGGAGATGTGCGCAATTTCAACGAGCGCACGATCCCTGCGTGGTATCCCCAGCCGCCGGCAGGTGCTACGCCCCGCTGACCAGAAGCAGTCGAGTTGCCCCCCATGATCCCACGCCGCCTCCTTTTCACCGTCAGCGCCGCGGCCCTGGTCGCCGGCCCTGGGCTGCTCCGCCCGGCCGGCGCACAATCGGCCGCGGACGCAGCCGCCTTCATCAAGGCCACCGGCGAGGACCTTGTGCGGGTGGTGAACGGCAATGGTTCGACCGAGCAGAAGGCCCAGGCGCTGGCGCAGGTGATCGATTCGCGCGTCGATGTGAACGGGATCGCCAAGTTCTGCCTGGGGCGGTTCTGGCGCACCGCGACACCGCAGCAGCAGCAGCAATTCCTGGACCTGTTCCACCGGGTGCTGGTGCTCAGCATCGATTCGAAGATGGGCGAATACAAGGGGGTCACGTTCACCATCGGCCGCACCGTCGGCCGCGAGGATGGGCAGGTGGTGTCCACCGTGATCAAGCGGCCCGTCGCAGCCTCCGGCCAACGTGGACTGGGTGGTTCAGCAGGTGAACGGGTCGCCGAAGATCGTGGATGTGATGGCGGATGGCACGTCGATGCGACTGACCCAGCGCAGCGATTATGCTTCGTTCATCGTGCATAACAATGAAAGCATCCAGGCGCTGCTGGATGCGATGAAGAAGCAGGTCAGCAGCTGATCGGCCGGAGTCACGCGCTCTCGCGATGCAGCTGAAAAGATGCGCAGCGTGCCCGGGACACGCTGCTATCGGCGAGCTGCTCCGCTCAACTGAGCTTTGTGATGCTCAACTGAGCTTTGTGATATCGCCTGCCAGCACAGCCCATGCGCGTACGGCCCGGCGCGAGTGGTGGGCGGCTTGAGTGTCCGCAAAGAAGCGTACAGTTCAAGGTGTCGCGTCGGCGTGATCGAGGGCGGTTCGAGATGTCGATCAGGGCCTACATCTCGGTCACTCGTGACGGCGCCTGCGCACGGTTCGTGCGACCTACTCCTCAAAGCGACCCGTGGGGTCACGATCGCGCTCATATCGTCTCGTGAGCGGAAACGGCGGCAACCAGAACTCGCGACGGACGGTCCAGCTTTCGTAGGTTGGCATCAGTTGGTCGGGGGCATCCAGGGATCCTAGGTTCACTTCGATTTCGTCGGCGGTGCGTCCAAAAATGGACGAGCCGCAGCGGGGACAGAAAAAGCGCCCGGCGTAGTCGCGTGTTTCGCCTTCGATCGTCACCGCATTCTGAGGGAACACCGCGGAAGCGTGAAAAAGGGCCCCATGATGCTTGCGGCAGTCGAGGCAGTGACAAAGGCCGACCCGGTATGGGAGACCCGACGCCACAATTCGGACGTTGCCGCACAGGCAACCGCCGGTGAATTGGTCCATGCTGCGTCTCCTCTAAAATCGAGCGGTCGGAATGTTTACAACGAATCCCGTCGGGTGTCTATAAAGGTGCGCCGGCCTTTCGGCTGTAGGCTTTACAGTGTCGAGAAAATGAACCTTCAACTGCCGTGCGGAATTCTTGTGAGCAGTAGGTCGAAATCTGTAAAGCCTACGTCCACGATGCTCTACCCACTGGGCCACGACTGAGCCATTCCGCGACGCTGCGAGGCTTGAGCTTTTCGTTGATGGCTACCGCACGGCCGGTCTTCCCGAGTGACGTGCCGGCGTGACCTCGCAAACGGCCATTGTCGGTGGCTGTGAAAATAGCAGCTAAGCGACCGCTTTGAGCCGGAGGACTAAACCGCTCTCGCGGTAGGCACTCACCGCAACGTACAGGGGCACGGTAGCCGGCGGGCAGGTCCTGTCTTGGGATGGAGGGGCTTCACAACCTCACCCAAGACAGGAGCCCGCCATGACCGACACGGCCATCAGCCCGCTGCGCCAGCGCATGATCGAAGATATGACCATCCGCCAGCTCGGGGCAAAAACTCAAGCTGGCTACATCCGGTCCGTCAAGAACTTCGCCGCGTTCCTTGGCCATTCGCCCGACCGGGCGAGCATCGAAGAC
Source organism: uncultured Pseudomonadota bacterium (assembly GCA_963764525.1). Taxonomy (GTDB): domain Bacteria; phylum Pseudomonadota; class Alphaproteobacteria; order Acetobacterales; family Acetobacteraceae; genus DATDIC01. The sequence goes on from CAVXTC010000046.1 coordinate 23,055, forward strand.
ATCCGCCGCTATCAACTGAGCCTCGCGTCCAGCGGCCTCGGCGTTCCCAGCGTCAACGCTGCCATGACGGCACTGCGCTTTTTCTTCAAGGTCACCTTGCGAAGGGGCGATGTCACCGAAGACATCGTGTTCGCCCGCGAGCCTCGGCGGCTGCCGGTTGTGCTGAGCCCGGAAGAAGTGGCCCGGCTGTTGGCCGCGGCATCGGGCGTCAAGTACAAGGCCGCCTTGAGTATTGCCTATGGCACCGGACTGGTGCCTCCGAGGTCATCTCGCTCAAGGTCGGCGACATCGACAGCACCGGATGGTCATCCGCGTCGACCAAGGCAAGGGTCACAAGGACCGCTATGTGATGCTGTCCCAGCAGTTGCTCGACCTGTTGCGGCAGTGGTGGCGGATTGCAAAGCCGCGCTACTGGCTGTTTCCGGGCCAGGTGCCCGGGGAACCGCTCACCACGCGGCAGCTCAATCGCGCGGTCCATGCGGCGGCACAGCGGGCCGGGATCGACAAGCGCGTGGGTGTTCATACCTTGCGCCACAGCTTCCACGCATCTGCTCGAGCAGAAGACCGACATCCGCGTCATTCAGGTATTGCTCGGTCACAAGAAGCTCGACACCACGGCGCTCTACACCCGGGTCGCCATCAAGGCGATCGGCGAGGTCACCAGCCCGCTCGACCTGCTGCTCACCGAGGTGAGACCGCCCGGCTGATCGCGGCACCGCTTGTCGCGTCCAGCGATCGAGCTGGCGGATATCTTTCGCCGCCACGGGCCGGCCTGGCGCAACGCCCGCGCCGGACAGCTGAGCCTCGGGCAACTGAAGGTCATGTCGGCCATCGAGAGCTGCCGTACCGCGGCTCTCGGTGGCCATGTCGAGCGCTGCGAGGATTGTTCGCAGGTGCGCATCGCCTACAACTCCTGCCGCAATCGCCACTGTCCGAAGTGCCAGGCCGTTGCCGCCAAGGAATGGCTGGCCGAGCGGGAAGCGGAGTTGCTGCCGGTTCCCTACTTCCACGTCGTGTTCACCCTGCCGGCGGCAATCGCCGCCATTGCGTGGCAGAACAAGGCGGTCGTCTACGACCTGCTGTTCAAGGCGGCGGCCCGGCGGCGGTGCTGGCCTACCTGTCGCGCTACACCCACCGTGTGGCCATCGCCAACAGCCGTCTCGTCGCGTTCAACGATGCCGGGGTCACCTTCAAGTGGAAGGATTACCGCGCCAAGGAGCAACGGTCTCGCAAGCTGATGACACTCGCCGTCGACGAGTTCATCCGCCGCTTCCTCATCCACGTGCTGCCCAGCGGGTTCCACCGCATCCGCTATTACGGCCTGTTCGCCAATGGCGGCCGGGCCGAGAACATCGCCCGAGCCCGTCAGTTGCTCAATGTGCCGGAGCCGCCGCGGCAACCCGACGGCACCAATGCCACGGATGACAGCGAGCCCCAATCATCCTCCTATCCCTGCCCCTGTTGCGGTGGGCGCATGATCGTCATCGAGACGTTCGAGCGCGGCTGCAAGCCCCGGCACCAACCAACGCAGCGGATCCGGATCGACAGCTCATGAACGCCACCACCTACTTATCATCCCGCGTCTTGCCGATAACCGTGGTTGGCTTCAGAGCCGGCAACTGCCGCGCCCGCCATGGCACTTACGCCATGCCACGCGCATTCGGCCCGATACCTGGGACAACAAAATCGCTTCCACACGCTCCTCTCGCCCACGCCATCGTCGTTGATCTCGGTTGCATCCCGCTCAAACCCGTCTACCGCCCGCCAGTCGAGATGATCAAATCCCCATAGACCGGCCCACCCAGCATCGCGAAACTCCCCGCGGTTTCCTCCCCCCAGGCCTATCGGACGCCCTGGACCCCTGCCGTCCGGAATCTCGCTCGGTCCGTGCTCAGCAGGCGTCCAGGGCGTCCGATAGGCCTTAACGGGAGCGGAACGGCGGCTTCGGCTGGGCATCACGACAAAGCTGACGTTCTTCTGATCCTTTGCTCGAATTGTCCGAGGCATACCTCAAACACTACAGACCTTGAAACCGCGCGGCCTCCCTTTAAAGGCGATCCATTGGCTCTTCGGACGTGCCTGGAACGGGCAGACAGACCAGTATTACATTCCGCGTCAGGCGACCTAGCGGTCTTTACCCTCCCAAAATGGCCTGCGTAGTTCGGTTTTCAAAATCTTGCCGGCGCCCGATAGTGGCAGCAACTCGTCGCGCAGGTCGATGGTACGCGGGCATTTGTAGGTTGCGACACGTTCTCGGCAGTGCGCGATCAGGACCTCCGGCGTCACGCTCATCCCGGGTTTCAGGCGAACGACGGCGTGTACCCGCTCGCCCCACTTTTCGTCCGGCACGCCGATCACGGCGCATTCAGCAACAAGCGGATGGTCGTACAGCGCGGCTTCGACTTCTACCGAGTAGATGTTTTCGCCGCCACTGATGATCATGTCCTTCAATCGATCGGCGACGTAGAGGAAGCCCTCTTCATCCATGTAGCCCCCGTCACCGGTATGCAACCACCCGTTTCGCAATGTGCGGGCGGTCAGCTCCGCCTGGTTCCAATAGCCCAGCATAACCATCGGACCCCGCGCGCAGATTTCGCCCACGACACCGCGTGGTACCTCGTTATCGTCAAGGTCGTGGATACGGACTTCGCAGCTCAAAACCGCACGCCCAGCGGACTTTGTCCTCCCCACGTATGTGCCCTCAAAGCAATGGTGGCGGTGATAAAGCGATGTGAGGACAGGCGAAGATTCCGACTGGCCGTAAAGCTGCGTGAGCTGCGCCGACGGCAGCACCTGCAAGGTGCGTTCGATCACCGCCTCCGGCATCGGCGAGCCGCCGTATACCAAACTCCTCAGGCTCGACAGGTCGAACCGTTCAACATCAGGGTGGTTCACCATCATGTTGACCATGGTGGGCACCACCAGGGTATGCGTGATGCGGTGTTCGGCGATCGCCCGTATCATCGCAGCCGGATCAAAACGCCGCAAAAAATAATGTGTGCCGCCGAACCCGGTGACCATGAACGTCATCGCGTTGTCGGCCATGTGGAACATCGGCGCCGCGTGGATGTAGCGCGTCTCGTCGTCGACCAGTGCACCGGGGTAAGAGGCAAGCGCGTTCGCCATGATGTTGTCGTGGCTGAGCATCACGCCCTTCGAACGGCCGGTCGTACCGCCCGTATAGAACAGCCCGACCAGGTCGTCGTTCGATCCGATCGGCGCGGTCAAGGGTTCCGCGTCGGCGATAAGCCGATCATGGGACAGCATGTCGCGTGGTGTTTCGCCTTCGCCAAAATGGATCGTGCGCCGCATCGAGGGCATCGTCGACAACACCCGAAGCGGGACAGGTAGAAACGTGTCGTCGACAAACAGCCCAGCGCATTCCAGAATCTGCCAGCCAGAGCGCCATCTCTGGCGGCGCCAAACGCGTGTTGATCGGCACAAGCGTAAATCCGCCGTACGACAGACCAAACAGACATTCCAGGTAGCGGTCACTGTTCAGCCCGAGGATGCCTATTCGATCGCCGGCCTTGAAGCCGTGGGCATGGATCGCGCCAGCCAGACGTCTGGTACGATCTTCGAACTCCCGCCAGACGCGCGTGCGGCCGTCGAACACCGTCGCCGGCTTCGACGGATTGATCTGCACCGCTCGACGAACAAAATCGGATACCTTGGCCATGAACGTTTCCCCCTATCCCGGAAAATCACGATGGGCCGTGTTCTGAGGTCATATCACCAGGGCCGCAGTCTGCCTGGTCCCAGAAGTCGAGGTCTGATCGTACGTTCATCCCGCTGCCCGCTTGTCCAGCGGGTGACGTCACGCATTAACCTCTTGTAATGCCAATTTGACCACCTCGTGTTGATTCGGGCAACGGAAATTAAAAAATAGTAACCATTTATCGAAACCACAACAGGCAAGGGAAGAGCAGTCATGGCGAATGATACCACCACCGCTCAACGCATCGAGCATGCCATACGGACCTATGTCGAAGCTCTCAACGGTGCTGACGTTGGAGCCATTGCAGCGTGCTTCTGCCAAGATGCCGTCCATTATTTCCCTGCCCATTCCAGAATATCCGGGGCGGCCGTACTTGGCGCGTATTTCGCGGACAGTGTTCGCCAGGGGGGCATTTCCTGGACGGTGGATCAAATTCTTGTAGATGCCGAGCGTTGTGCCGCTACGCTCGAATGGACGAGGTTTGATCCAAGAGGGCCGCGTCATATGCGGGGAGTAGATTGGTTTGTCTTCGAGCCTGAGACAATCCGCTTTCGCGAGGTCCGCACTTATCTGGCGGCGAAAGCCAATTCGCGCCGGACAGACCTGGAACTGCAGGATTTTGATTATCCAGGGCGGGGATATCCAATGCGCGCTCCCAGACAGTAAACCGGGCCTCCGCAGGCCTGAGAGAGCGACCCATGGCGACTACTTCCATGACAGGTGGCTCCTTCGCTTGTAGAATGTCTCGATAACGTTCCCCACTTTGGCACTGAGATGCCGCAAGCGGCAGCCTTCGCGCCATCTGGTTCAAGCAGATCCCGCCCAGGAGCGAATCGTCCAAAGACCACCGACCTCAGCCACCATGTACCCTTGACCGCATGTCCGCTTCGAAGTGCCCCATCGTGCTCCGCTGAATGGCCGCCATGGTGAAGGTTTTCGGATGCCGGCCGTCGCAGGTCGAGCGTGAGGCATGGGGCCGGCGTACGAAAACCGCCCAAGCACGAACCCGCGTGGCTGCGGCGATGGTCTATGGGGATTTCGCGTTTTGCTCGGTTGTGATGACGGCGAAACCGGCTTGGCGCTCGGTCAATGGTTCGGGTGCTGGGTATGCCCCACACACAACACCAATCCCGCGAAGCGGGTTCGTGCTTGGGCGCCGAGCGGACCTCTATTCGACCGGCGCTCTATGTCTGTTCTCGTTGAGGCCTATCGGACGCCCTGGATCCCTGCCGTCCGGACACCTCGCTCGGTCCGTGCTCGGCAGGCGTCCAGGGCGTCCGATAACCCTTAACGATAGCCGACAGCCAATCTGACCCACTGTTCCGCCACGAGATGCCTTGGCATTCGCCCATAGACCGGGCAATATCTCGTTTAGCCGAATAAGTTTCGAGGCGGGTATGGCGGAAACAATTCCGGCCGAGCGTCCATTGCAGGCGTCGCCGCGCCGGGACCAGGCTGCACGCGCCGCCTGGCTCTACTACGTCGGCGGGAGCACCCAGGACGAGATCGCCGCCCGGCTCGGCATCTCGCGCCAAGCGGCCCAGCGCCTGATCTCCCTCGCGGTGGCGGAAAAGCTGGTCCGGTTCCGCTTCGACCACCCGATCGGGCCGTGCATGGAACAAGCCGCCGCGCTGACCGACCGCTACCGCCTGCTGTTTTGCGACGTCGTCCCCGCCGCCACCGGCGTCAGCCCCATCCCGTCGATCGCCATTGCCGGGGCGCAGTACCTGGAACGCTGGTTCGCCCAGCGCGCGCCGCTGGTGCTCGGCCTGACCAGCGGGCGGACCCTGCATGCCATCGCCGCCGAACTGTCGCCGATGGACGCGCCGCAGCACAAGGTGATGTCGATCTCCGGCACGATCGAGCGCAGCGGCCGGGCGACTGCTTATGAAGCGGTCATGCGGATCGCCGAACGCGTCGGCGCCGAGTGCTTCCCGATGCCGACGCCGGTGATCGCCACCAGCGTGGACGAACGTCGGCTGCTGCAGACCCAGCAATCGTTCCGCGCCTTGCAGGACCTGCTGCGGCAGGCCCGTTGCCTGATGGTCGGCATCGGCACCATCGGCTGGCAGTCACAGATCCACGCCAACCAGTTCGTCACCGACGCCGAGCTGATTGAGCTGATGGAAGCCGGTGCGGTCGGCGAGATCGCCGGCTGGTCGTTCGACGCCAAAGGGCGGGTCATCGAGGGCGCAACCAACGAACGCGTGGCCGGCCTGCGGCTTGAGCCGCGACCCGGTTGCGTGACCATCGGCGTGGCCGGCGGCGCGGACAAGGTCGCGGCGATCCGCGCCGCCCTCGAAGGACGGCTGGTGGACGCGCTGATCACCGATGAACAGACCGCGATGCGCGTCCTCGGCCCCCACGCAGGCCCTTGACAGGCGGCCTGCGTTTCTGATCGGATGCTCGCAAGCAGGGCAATAGCCCGAACAAAGCCGGGAGGAAACCGATGCGTGTGCGATCAATCGTGACCGCGATGGCGCTGGCCCTGGGGTCTGCGGGCGTTGCCTCGGCCGCCACCATCACCATCGCCACGGTCAACAACTCCCAGATGATCGTGATGCAGCGGCTGTCGCCGGCGTGGGAGAAGCAGACCGGCAATAAGATCAACTGGGTGACGCTGGAAGAAAACGTGCTCCGTCAGCGCGTGACCACCGACATCGCCACCGGCGGCGGGCAGTTCGACCTTGTCACCATCGGATCGTATGAGACGCCGATCTGGGGCAAGCAGGGCTGGCTGGCCCCGCTCAACAGTTTTCCGGCGAATTACGACCTCAATGACATCTTCAAATCGGTGCGCGATTCGCTGTCCACCGGCGGGCACCAGTATGCGGTGCCGTTCTATGCGGAAAGCTCGTTCACCTATTACCGCAAGGACCTGTTCGACAAGGCCGGCCTGAAGATGCCGGACAAGCCGACCTATCAGGAGGTCGAGCAGTTCGCCCAGAAGCTCACCGATCGCGCCCATGAGATGTATGGCATATGCCTGCGCGGCAAACCGGGCTGGGGCGAGAACATGGCGTTCGTCGATACCCTGGTTAACACGTTCGGCGGTCGCTGGTTCGACGAGAACTGGAAACCGCAGCTCGACACCAAACCGTGGCACGACGCGGTCACCTTCTATGTCAACCTGATGAAGAACGACGGGCCGCCCGGTGCCAGCTCGAACGGTTTCAATGAGAATCAGGCGCTGTTCGCCACCGGTCATTGCGGTATGTGGATCGATGCGACGTCCGGCGCCGGTTACATCTTCGACAAGAACTCCAGCCAGGTGGCCGACAAGACGGCCTTTGCCCCGGCACCCATCGCGGTCACGCCGAACGGGTCGCACTGGTTCTGGGCCTGGGCGCTGGCGATCCCCAAGACCTCGCGCCAGATCGACACCGCGAAATCGTTCCTCACCTGGGCGACATCCAAGGAGTACATCGACCTGGTCGGCAAGACCGACGGCTGGACCGTGGTGCCGCCCGGGACGCGCCAGTCCACCTACGCCAACCCCGCCTACTTGAAGGCCGCGCCGTTCGCCAAGATGGTGGAGCAGGCGATCTCGACCGCCGACCTCAATCACCCGACCGCGCAGCCGGTGCCCTATACCGGCATCCAGTACGTGGCGATCCCCGAGTTCCAGGCGATCGGCACCACGGTGGGCCAGTTCATCGCCGCCGCGCTGACCGGCCAGACCACCGTCGATGAGGCGCTGAAGCGAGCCCAGAGCTCGGTGACCGCAACCATGCAGCAGGCTGGCTACACGAAGTAGGGCCCAGCCGCGGCCCAGCCGAAAGGCGATCGGGATGAGCAACGTCCAATCGGGCATGGCGCCACCTCTGTCCCGGCCGACCGCGCACCGCTTCGCCGGCCGGGAAGGACTGGGTGGGGCGGTGAACACGCTGCCGCTGGTGGCGCCCTCGGTCGGACTGTTGCTGCTGTGGATGATCGTGCCGTTGGCGATGACGGTCTATTTCTCGCTGCGGCGCTACAACCTGCTCAATCCGTTGATCCATGGCTGGGCCGGGTTCAACAACTACCGGTTCCTGCTGATCGACCCGGCGCTTTACTCGGCGCTGTGGATCTCGGTGGTGATGGTGGTCGCGGTGCTGGTGATCACTGTTTGTCTCGGCGCCGTCCTGGCGGCGCTGTTCAGCACGGAGTTCCCCGGTCACGGCGTGGCGCGGGTGCTGATGATCTCGCCGTTCTTCGTGATGCCGACGGTCGCCGCGCTGATCTGGAAGAACCTGCTGATGCATCCGGTGAACGGGCTGTTCGCGTTCATCGCCCGCAGCGTCGGGCTGGCGCCGGTCGATTGGTTCGGGCGGCTGCCGCTATCGTCCGTCATCACCATCGTGTCGTGGGAGTGGCTGCCCTTCGCGTTCCTCATCCTGCTGACTGCGCTGCAATCGCTGGACCAGGAACAGCTCGAGGCGGCGCGGCTGGACGGCGCCGGGCCGGTCGCCACCTTCCTGTACATCCAGGTCCCGCACATGGGCCGCGCCATCAGCGTGGTGGTGATGATGGAAACGATCTTCCTGCTCGGCGTGTTCGCCGAGATTTACGTGACCACCTCGGGCGGTCCCGGAGTCGCCACCACCAATCTGGCGTTCCTGATTTACCAGCGCGCGTTGCTGGCGTTCAATGTTGGTTCCGCCTCGGCGGCCGGGGTGATCGCGATCGTGCTGGCCAATATTATGGCGATGTTCCTGATCCGTACCGTCGCCAAAAGGCTGGATGTATGACACCGCGGCGCACCCGGAAACTGCGGCTGGAGCGGACCCATCCGGTGGTCGGCGTGATCGGCTGGATCGTTGCCTTGCTGATGTTCTTCCCGATCTTCTGGATGCTGCTGGCGAGCCTGAAGACCGAGGTGCAGGCGGTGCAGACGCCACCCCTGCTGGTGTTTACCCCGACGCTGCAGAACTACGTCGATATCTTCCAGCGCGCCGATTACATCGCGTTTGCCATGAACAGCGTAGTGATTTCGTTCGGTTCCACCATCCTGGCGCTGCTGATCGCCGTGCCGGCGGCATTCGCGATGGCATTCTATCCGACCCGTCGCACCCGCGGCACGCTGCTTTGGATGCTGTCCACCAAGATGCTGCCGGCGGTCGGCGTACTGGTGCCGATCTATCTGCTGGCGCGCGACGCCGGCCTGCTGGACACCTGGACGGTATTGATCGTCATCTATCTGCTGAGCAACCTGCCGATCGCAGTGTGGATGCTGTTCACCTTCTTCCGCGAAACGCCAAAAGACATCATCGAGGCCAGCCGCATCGACGGCGCCGGCGTCGGCCAGGCGATCGTGCACGTCCTGCTGCCACTGGTCGCGCCCGGCATCGCCTCGACCGGCCTGCTGCTGGTCATCCTGTGCTGGAACGAGGCGTTCTGGAGTCTCAATCTCTCGGCGCACAATGCAGCGCCCCTGACGGCTTTCATCGCCTCGTTCTCGGCGCCCCAGGGATTGTTCTGGGCGAAACTGTCCGCCGCCTCGGTGCTGGCGATCGCGCCCATCCTGGTGTTCGGCTGGATCAGCCAGCGCCAACTGGTCCGCGGCCTGACCTTCGGCGCGGTAAAGTAGCGGAGGCCGGTCGGTGTACCTGCGGAAATACGACCTTACCGGGCGCACCGCGGTGGTGACCGGCGGCGGTCAGGGGATCGGCTTCGCCTGCGCCGCAGCGCTTGCCGAGGCGGGTGCGCGGATCGTGATCGCCGATATCAGCGCGGAACGGGCGGCCGAAGCGGCGGGCCGGCTGAACACGGTCGGCGTCACGCTCGATGTCACCGACAGCGCGGCAGTGGATGCGCTGGCCGCGCAGCTTGAGGCGCAGTACGGCGGGGTGGATGTGCTGGTCAACAACGCCGGCATCGCGGTCAGCGACGTGCGCGCCGAAGACACCAGCGACGAGCACTGGCGGATGCACATGGCGGTCAATCTCGACGGGCTGTTCTGGTGCTGCCGCGCCTTCGGCGGGCGCATGCTGGCGCGCGGCAAAGGTGCGATCGTCAATATCGGTTCGATGTCTGGTTTCATCGTCAACAAGCCGCAACCGCAATCCTTCTACAATGCGTCCAAGGCGGCGGTGCACCATCTGACGCGCTCGCTGGCCGCCGAATGGGGCGCCCGCGGCGTGCGGGTGAACGCGGTCGCGCCCACCTACATCGCCACTCCGCTGACGCTGTTCGGCACCCAGAACAAGCCGATGTACGAGACCTGGCTGGAGATGACACCGATGCGCCGCATCGGCGAGCCGGAGGAGATCGCCTCCGTGGTGCTGTTCCTTGCTTCCGACGCCGCGAGCCTGCTGACCGGATCGATCGTCGTGGCCGACGGCGGCTATACCTGCTGGTAGTGCCCCGATAGCCCGGCCTTCGCCGGGCAGGATGGGGCGGACGCGTGCCGATCACGGGTGCGCCAACCCTTACGCCGGGGTGGGGTAAATTCGATGCGTCTCAATGGAAAGGTTGCGATCGTCACCGGTGGCGCGCGCGGCATCGGCCGCGCGATCTGCGAGCGTTACGCGCACGAAGGCGCACGTGTCATCGTGGCCGATCTGCTGGAACAGGAAGCAAAAACGCTGGCCGCACACCTGGGCAACGACGCGCTCGCGGTGGCGCTGGACGTGACTCGGCAGAACTCGATCGACCACATGATACAGACGGTCGTCGCGACGGCCGGGCACATCGACGTGCTGGTGAACAACGCAGCGATTTTCGACCTCGCGCCGCTGACCGAGATCACGCGTGAAAGCTACGCGCGCGTGTTCGCCGTCAATGTCGAAGGATTGCTGTTCACCTTGCAGGCCGTGGCGCTGCAGATGATCGCGCAGGGCACCGGCGGACGGATCATCAACTTCGCCTCCCAGGCAGGCCGGCGAGGCGAACCGCTGGTCGCCGTCTATTGCGCGTCCAAGGCCGCGGTGATCAGCCTGACGCAGAGCGCCGGGCTGGCCCTGATCCGCCACCGCATCAACGTCAACGCGATCGCGCCCGGCGTCGTCGATACGCCGATGTGGGATCAGGTTGACGCGCTGTTCGCCCGGCATGAGAACCTGCCGATCGGCGAGAAGAAGCGCCGCGTCGGGCTTGCGGTGCCGTATGGCCGGATGGGCCGGCCGGAGGACCTCACCGGCATGGCCGTCTTCCTCGCCGGCGACGATTCGGAGTACGTGGTCGCGCAAACCTATAATGTGGATGGCGGCAACTGGACGAGCTGAAAGGTCAGGGCGCCGGCACGACCGACGCGGTGATCGGCGTCGATGTCGGTACCGGCAGTGCGCGTGCTGCGGTGTTCGATCTGCGCGGACGCCGCCTCGGCTACGCGAGCCGCCCGATCCGGCTGTGGCGTCCGGAACCCGACTTCGCTGAGCAGTCGAGCAGTGACATCTGGCAGGCAGTCGTCGCCGCGGTGCGCGATGCGGTGGGTCAGGCCGGGAGCCCGCACGTGCGCGGGATCGGCTTCGACGCGACCTGTTCCCTGGTGGTGCTGGATGCGGACGGCGCGCCGGTTTCGGTCAATCGCGACGGCGAAGACGCGCGCAACGTGGTGGTATGGATGGACCACCGCGCCATCGCAGAGGCCGCGGATATCGACGCCACCGGCAGCGCCGTGCTGCGCTATGTGGGCGGGCGCATCTCCCCGGAAATGGAGACGCCGAAACTGCTGTGGCTCAAGCGGAACCTGCCGGAGACCTGGCGCCGCGCCGCCCATTTCCTTGACCTTCCGGACTTCCTGACGTGGCGCGCGACCGGCGCGCTGTCGCGCTCGTTCTGCTCGACCGTGTGCAAGTGGACGTGGCTGGGGCATGAGCGGCGATGGGACGATGCGTATTTCCGCGCCATCGGACTGCCGGACCTGGTCGATGAAGGGTATCGCCGGATCGGCACGGAGATGCTGCCGATGGGCAGCAAGGTGGGCGGCCTGTCGCTCGCCGCGGCTGAGGAGCTCGGGTTGCCGGCGGGCGTGCCGGTGGCCGCCTCGGCCATTGACGCACATGCCGGCGGGCTCGGCGTGATCGGCGCCACGCTGGACAACGACGGACTGAATGAGGCCACTCAGCGGCGCCGGGTCGCGCTGATCTGCGGCACCTCGAGCTGCATCATGGCGCTGTCCGCCACGCCGGTTTTCATTCCGGGAATCTGGGGGCCGTATTTCGCGGCAATGCTGCCGGACCAGTGGCTGCTGGAGGGCGGGCAGTCGGCGACCGGCGCGCTGATCGACCACGTGGTGCAGACGCATCCCGCCGCCGCTGCCGCGCAGACCGGCGGCAGCTCGATCTACGAGGCGCTGAGTGCAAGGCTGGACAGTCTCGCTGAAGGGCAGAAATTTCCCGCCGCGCTGACGCACGATCTGCACGTGTTCCCGGATTTCCACGGCAACAGGTCGCCGCGCGCCGACCCGACGCTGCGGGGCATGATCTCCGGCCTCACGCTGTCGGCGGGCCTGGATGATCTGGCGCGGCTGTATCTGGCGAGCATCCAGGCGATCGCCTACGGCACACGCCATATCGTCGCCGAGATGAATTCCCGCGGGTACGCGATCGATACCATCCTGGCGTGCGGCGGCCATCTGCGGAACCCGGTGTTCCTGCGCGAGCACGCCGATGCCACCGGCTGCCGTATCGTGACGCCAAAGGAACCCGAGGCGGTGCTGCTCGGCGCCGCGATCCTGGGCGCGCTGGCGGGCGGCTGCTTCGCCGGCTTCCCTGCGGCGATGCGAGCAATGACGGGCAGCGGCGAAGTGATTGCTCCCGCCGGGGGCGCGATCCGGCGGTACCACGACGCGAAATACGCGGTGTTCCAGCGGATGCATGCCGAGCAGGTCACTTGCCGGGAGATCATGGCAGTGGTCTGACCACGGCTGGCCGATTGATGCTTTCATACAGCACCATCCGGTGTCCTTGCTGCATGAAGCCTTCGCACTCGGTCATGCCGATCCCGCCCAGCACGGTGCGCGAGGCGATGTTGTCTTCGCGCGCCACCGCAACGATGCGGGCCAGCCCGGCGCGGTCGTGACCGAAGCGCAGCGCCGCGCCGGCGGCCTCACGCGCCAGGCCGCGGCCGCGGGAGTCCGGCCACAGCGCGAAGCGCAGCGCCACGCCACGACCGTCCGGGCGTTGCATGAAGCCGGTGATGCCCTGGAAGGTGCCGGTTTCGGCCTCACGGATCGCCCAGACGCCGCAACCGCTGGCGCCCCAGAACCGGATGTCGTCAGCGAGTTCCTCGGCGGTGCGTGCCGGAGACCGCACCCCGCCCAGCATGATCGCGAAAACCCGCGGATCGGCCTTGATTGCTTGCAGGTCCGCCAGATCGGTCCAGGCAACCGGCGTCAGCACCAGCCGCGCGGTGCGGATGATCCAGGCGGGGCTCACCCGCCCGAGGTCAGGCGGCCTGTCGTCGCAAAGCCCTGAGCGCGGCTTCCGGCTCGCGGGCGATGATGGTCATCAGTGCGACCGTGCTGGGGTCCATGTCGACGCAATTCTGTTCCCAGTTGCGCAGCGTGGCGACGGGAATGCGCAGCGCGTCGGCGAACTCGGTCTGGGACATTTTCAGACGGCGGCGGATGTACCAGGGCGAGATGATGTCTTCGTCCCGCAGTTCCTCGTCCGGATCCTCGCCATCTTCGATCATGTGGCGGCGGATGTCTT
>CAVXTC010000047.1:0-40406 GCA_963764525.1 uncultured Pseudomonadota bacterium
ATCGCCTCGAGCGAGGCGACGCGTTCTTTGCTCATTTGTAAAGTCTTGACTTAATCTGACAGACGGTGTCGGCTGGCGTCAACCAGAGGACACCATCATGACCAAGGACCAGAAGATCATCCGCGCCAAAGCCGGCCTGCTCGAACTGGCCAAGCAGCTCGGCAATGTCTCCCAAGCCTGCAAAATCATGGGCTATTCGCGCGACAGCTTCTATCGCTTCCAGGAACTCTACGACAAAGGCGGCGAACTCGCCCTCGCGGAACTCTCCCGTCGCAAGCCCATCCTCAAGAACCGCGTCGCCCCCGAGGTCGAGCAGGCCGTGCTCGCCATCGCCATCGAGCAGCCCGCCTGGGGCCAGGCACGCGCCTCCAACGAACTGCTCAAACGCGGCATCAGCATCTCGCCATTCGGCGTGCGCTGCGTCTGGCTGCGCCACGATCTCGCAACCATGAAGCTCCGCCTCAAAGCCCTCGAAGCCAAAATGGCCCAGGAGCGGCTGATCCTGACCGAAAGCCAGCTCGCCGCCCTGGAAAAAGCCAAGGCTGACAAGGAAGCCCATGGCGAGTTCGACACCGAATGCCCCGGATACTGCGGCGCGCAGGACACCTTCTATGTCGGCACCCTCAAGGGCGTCGGGCGGATCTATCAGCAGACCTTCGTCGATACCTACTGCAAAGCTCGGCTTCGCCAAGCTCTACGACCGCAAGACACCGATCACCGCCGCCGATCTGCTCAACGATCGCGTCATTCCGTTCTTCGAGCAACACCGCATCCCGCTGCAGCGCCTGCTCACCGACCGCGGCACCGAGTTCTGCGGCGCCCACGATCGGCACGAATACGAACTCTACCTGGCCGTCGAGAACATCGACCATACCCGAACCAAGACCAGAAGCCCGCAGACCAACGGCATCGTCGAGCGGTTCCATAAAACCATGCTCGATGAGTTCTATCGCGTCGCGTTCCGCAAGAAACTCTACAACACAATCAATGAGTTGCAGGAGGATCTTGATCTCTGGCTCGATGATTACAACGAACACCGAACCCATCAGGGCCGATATTGCTTCGGGAAAACCCCAATGCAGACCTTCATTGACGCCTCACAACTCGCGCGCGACAAACAGATCGGAGGTGACACACAGCACTCACAAGCCGCTTAATCGTCATCGCCAAATGATCCGTCTGTCAGATCAAATAGAGACTTGTACAGCTCATGTGTCTTTTGCGCCCGCGAAAGCTGCTTCGTGCGCCGTGCGGGCATCTTGTGTCAGGGCTCCGCCGAAATCCTCCATCTCATAGAATGGGCGGATTTCGATGTCGGAGTTGGTGATCATCGGGTTCGGGCACCGGCGGACCCACTCAATCGCTTCCTCGAGCGAGCCGACGTTCCAGATCGAGAAGCCGGCGACGAGTTCCTTGGTCTCGGCGAACGGGCCATCGGTGATGGTGCGTGCACTGCCGGAGAAGCGCACTCGCACGCCGTGCGAACTCGGCTTCAACCCGCCGCAAGGTCCGAGAATGCCGGCCTTGGCGAGGTCTTCGTTGAAGCGGCCCATGGCCGTCAGCAATTCCGGACTCGGCATCACCCCGGCCTCGGATTCGTTAGTTGCCTTCACCATGACCATGACTTGCATGTCGATCTCCCAGGAGCGCGGGGACCAGACTGTCCCCAGCTCTGATCGAATGGCGAGGCCGGATTTCGACATGGGACCCGGCGGGGCTATCAAGGCCGGGGTCGGAGGAAGATGCGCCGCTGGCCCCTCAGAGGAGGACATCCAGAGCACGGCCCTCCTGTTGTAACTGAGTAGCCTTACACATCCTCGACCGCCCTCACCAATGTCGCCGGCTTCCAACCGTCTCAGCCCACGGGCGTGGACGGCTCCCTTTTCCAATCGCAATTTAAAGACGGACAGACCGCTGTCCACCGATCTCGGCTGACCAGCGCCTTCGATGCTACGTCTGCTTCGGGGAAGCCGACAGCGCTGCCTGACGGCCGAGATGGTGAAGGTTTTCGGATGCCGGCCGTCGCAGGTCGCGCGCGAGGCGTGGGGCCGGCGTACGGAAACCGCCCAAGCACGAACCCGCGGGTGTGGGGGTTGGTCTATGGGGCTTTCAGATTTTGCTTTGCGGTGATGACGGTGAAGCCGGCGCGATGCTGAGGCTGCCGGGCAGTTGATGAGTGCGATTTTTCGCCGGGCACGTGAAAGATCTGGAGCTGGCTGCTGCTGACATCGAGCAGGTTTGCCGTGATCTTGGCGTCGGGCATGCCTGGGAGCATTCGCCGCAACTTGGGTATTTCGGCGTGAGGTGCACGCAAGCCGCGCCGGGTCACGGCCGGACACTCCCGGTTGGTGCGGGGGCGTGAGGTGGCGCGCGAGGTTGCCGCCAGCGCTCGAAGGTCTCGATGATGGTCATACGCCCGCCGCAGCAGGGACACGGCGGAAGCCGATCGAGTGGTTCTGGCAATTCGACAAGCTCGGGCGGCGGTGTGACGCCAAGCATCTCGCGGGCACGCGCAATACTTGCTTTGCGTGCTGAACTGGCGAGCAAGCCGTAATGGCGGATGCGGTGAAAGCCGCGTGGCAGGACATGGAGCAGGAAGCGGCGGATGAACTGGTACGGCGCGAGCGTCATGACGCGCTGCCGCTCGGGACCGTCACGACGGTAGTCCTTGTAGCGGAAGGTGACGCCGGTCGCGTCGAACGCGATCAGACGCCGGTTCGAGATGACGACCCGGTGGGTATAGCGCGCGAGATAGGCGAGCACGGCCTTGGGGCCGGCGAACGGCGGCTTGGCATAGACCACGAACCGCTTGTTCCTGACCGGCGCCAGATGACGCAGGAATAGGCGGCGATCGGCGAGACCGGCCTGGGTGCCGAAGAAGGCGAGTTGCCCGGCCGCGTGGAGCTCGATCAGCCGGGTGAGGAACAGGCGGCGGAACAGCATGCCCAGCACCCGCACCGGCAGGAGAAAGGCCGGACGGGAAGATACCCAGCGCCGCCCGTCGAGCGAGATGCCGCCGCCCGGCACGATCATGTGGATGTGCGGATGGTGTGTCATGGCTGATCCCCATGTGTGGAGGACAGCGGTGATGCCGATGCGGACGCCGAGATGCTTCGGGTCGGCCGCGATCGTCATCATCGTCTCCGACGCCGCGCGGAACAGCAGACCGTAGACGATCGCCTTGTTCTGCAGGGCTATGTCCGCAACCTCGGTGGGAAGCGTGAAGACGACATGGAAGTAGCCGACCGGCAGTAGGTCGGCTTCGCGCTCGGAGAGCCAGGTGCGCGCGGCGGCGCCCTGGCATTTGGGGCAATGCCGGTTGCGGCAGCTGTTGTAGGCGATGCGCCAGTGCCCGCAGTCCTCGCAGGCATCGACGTGGCCGCCGAGTGCCGCCGTGCGGCAGTTTTCGATCGCCGACATGACCTTGAGCTGAATAAGGCTCAGGTGACCGGCCTGGGCGGCACGATAGCCGGGGCCTTCAGCTCGGAAGATATCGGCGACCTCGATCGCGGTGCGCAAGCCGCTTCAGCCGCCGGGATCCTGGCCTTCCATCAGCAACGCCAAACGCTCGAGCGGACTGGTCACCGAGCGGATCGTCTTGGTCGCCACACGCGCATAGAGCGCGGTCGTATCAAGCTTGCTGTGCCCCAGCAGGACCTGGATCACACGGATATCGACATCCTGTTCCAGCAGATGGGTGGCGAAGCTGTGGCGCAGCGTGTGGGGCGACACCCGCTTCCTGATCCCAGCGGCTTCCGCTGCCTCATGAACCGCGCGGTTGATCTGCCGGGTTGAGATCGGATCGGTGGCACTGCGCCCGGGGAACAGCCAGCCGTGCGGCAACATAATGCTGCGCCGCTTGCCTTCCTTCCACCACAGTCGCAACAGCGCGAGCAACTGGGGCGACAGCATGGCGTTGCGGTCTTTGCGTCCCTTGCCCTGTTCAACCCGGATCAGCATGCGCGTGCTGTCGATATCATCGACCTTGAGGCTGGCCACTTCAGACACGCGCAGGCCCGCGCCATAGGCGGTGCCGAGTATGGCTCTGTATTTGGGGCCTGGCGCCGCCTCGAGCAGCCGGCCGGCTTCCTCGACACTCAGCACTGGTGGCAACTTGCGCGGATAGCGTGCCAGGACCAGGCGTCGCGACAGGTCCGGCCGGTCGAGTGTGACGGTGAAGAAGAAGCGCAGAGCCGAAACGGAGCAGTTGATCGTCGGTGGTTGTACCCCGCTCTCTCGCTGGTGAACCTGAAACCGGCGAATATCCTCGGCCGTCGCCGTATCCGGCGGCTGACCGAGGAAGGCTGCGAAGCTGCGCACAACGCGAACATAATCGTGCTGCGTATCGGATCGCAGGCCGCGCATCGCCATGTCTTCGAGCATGCGCTGCCGCAGCGGACTGACCGGGCGTTCTACAGATGAAACGGGCATCGGGCGTTCCTCTCATGATGAAGGGAACTCCATGCTGGAGAGGCAATTACGCCCCGCTCAAGGCTTCATCGAAAACGCACTACCTCACCCACAGCACCAATCCCGCGAAGCGGGTTCGTGCATGGGCGCAGGTTTGTCGATTGAGCCGGCTTCACCCCCAAGGTTGAGCCGGCTCAACTTCTACACGTCTGTGCTTTCCGACAGGTGGAGCGCGTCCTCGACGTCGACGCCGAGATAACGGACCGTGCTCTCGATCTTGGTGTGGCCGAGCAGAATCTGGACCGCCCGCAGATTGCCGGTTGCTTTGTAGATTATCGACGCTTTCGTCCGCCGCAGCGAGTGCGTGCCGTAATCCTCCTGACGCAGTCCGATCCCGATGACCCACTCGTCGACCAATCGGGCATACTGCCTCGTGCTCAGGTGGGCGGTGTGATCGATCCGGCTCGGGAAAGCGTAGTCATCGAGCGTGCCGCCGCGCTGCGCAAGCCACGCCAGGATGCTCGTTCGCGCCGCCTCGAGCAACTCGAACTGCACAGGGCACCCTGTTTTCTGCTGCACCACGATCGCCCTTGTCCGGATCCGGCCACCACTGGCGATGTCACCGATACGAACCTTGACCACGTCGCACCCGCGCAACTTGCTGTCGATGGCGAGGTCGAACAGCGCCCGATCGCGAAGCCGGCGTTCGTGATCGAGCCAGAAGCGGATGGCCCAGACCTGTTGAGGCTTCAAGGCTCGCTTCGCACCTACGATCCGTCCGGCGTTCCATGCCCGCCGCTCGCGAGCCGCCGGATCATATTCTGAGTGTCCCATGGTGATCTCCCCCATGGCCGATGTGGCCGGGAGGAAGACTGTCCCGAGGCGCGGTCCGGGGGTGTGGCCGGAAGGAGACGGTCCACTTTGGGCAAACGGCACGCTTGAGCGGACAGTCGCGTCCGCGCGGCCTAGTAGCGACTCGACCCAAAGCGGACATTCAGGTGGCCTACTTATCTGGCAAACCGCCATTTTGAATTGCGCCCGCACTGTTGCAAGGCGCCAACGGCTCGTTGTAGAGTTGCCGAAGGGCCGCTAGGCATCGCTGCGCCCATCCCGCCCGTGAGGAACGGAGTGGCATGCGTATCATCGTTGCGATAACGGGTGCGACAGGCGTTATCTATGGGGTTCGCCTCCTTGATGCGCTCAGAGAACTCGGCGTCGAGCGCCACCTGATCCTGAGCCGGTGGGCCGAGGTGACGATCCGCAAGGAGACCGGCCGCACCGTACCTGAGGTCGGCGCCTTGGCGTCCGTCCTGCATTCGCGTGATAACCAGGGTGCGGCCATTGCCAGCGGCTCGTTCCGTCACGACGGAATGATCGTCGCACCGTGCAGCATGAAGACGTTATCCGCGATCCGGTTCGGCCATGCTGACGGCCTGATCCCCCGCGCCGCCGACGTGACCCTGAAGGAGCGTCGGCGGCTCGTGCTGCTGGCGCGCGAGACCCCGCTGAACGACATCCATCTGGAGAACATGCTGGCGCTGAGCAGGATGGGCGCCATCATCGCGCCGCCGGTACCCGCCTTTTACAACGATCCCCAGACGGTCGACGACCTTGTCGATCATACCGTCGGGCGTGTGCTGGATCTGTTTGGGCTGGAGATGCCACGACTGCGGCGCTGGACGGGAATGCGCGCGGATGACAACGTTCTCGCGCATCTCGAACGACCGCGCGCGCCCACCAACGGGAGTGTACTATGAACGAGGCCGAACACAGCTACACGCCGCCGCTGGTTCGTGGCGCGAACGCGGTACCGGCGCCAGTGGCGCGCTATCTAGATGGCACGGACCTTCTGGCGAAGACGCAGGCGCTGCGCCTGTCCACGATCGACGCCGCGGGCTGGCCGCACGCATCTCTGCTCAGCGCCGGCGACATGCTGGCGCTGCCTCCCGGGCGCATCCGATTCGTCCTGTTCCCGACCTCCGGCACCGCCGCCAATCTGGCGCGGGACGGGCGGCTTACGCTCACGTTGTCGCTCGACGGTGGAATGTGCGAGCTTCAGCTGCGCGCGCATCGGCTTGCCCATTCGCCGCCCGAAATTCCGTTGACCTTCTTCGAGGCCGAGGTGGAGACCGCGCGTACGCATGTCGCGCCTTATGCCGCGGTCACCAACGGAGTCACGTTCGCGCTGCACGAACCGCAAGCGGTGCTGCCACGCTGGCAGCGGCAGGTCGCCGCATTGCGGGTGGCGACCTGAAGCAAGTTTGCAGCGCAAGGACGAAGTAATATCATGCGGGCTTACCAGGATCTCCGAGAGTTCCTCGCCGTGCTGAAGCAGGAGAACCGGCTCCTAAATATCGCCGAAAAGGTCAACCTCGAACCGGATTTGGCGGCGGCGGCCTGCGCGCTCGCGAAGATGGGCTCGTCAGCGCCGGCGATCCAGTTCGACGCGATCGCAGGCTACACGAACGCCCACGTGGTGATGAATGTGCACGGCTCCTGGCCCAACCATGCGCTGGCGCTCGGAATGGACAAGGACGCTAAGATTCGCGACCAGTTCTTCGAATTCGTCCGCCGCTATCGCCTTTATCCCGGAAAGTTGGAGCGCGTCGACACGGCGCCCTGGCAGGAGGTGGTGATCGACAAGAACGTGAACCTCTACGATGCGATCCCGCTATTTCGCCTCAACAGCGGCGATGCGGGCTTCTTCCTCGACAAAGCGTGCGTCGTCAGCCGCGATCCCGACGACTGGGAGAACGACGACATCGAGAATGTCGGGGTCTATCGTTTGCAGGTAAAAGGCCCCAATCGGATTGGGATACAGACCCAGCCACAACACGACATGGCCCGGCACATCAACCACGCCGAGGCGCGTGGCGAAGACTTGCATGTGGCCATTGCCCTCGGCTCGGAGCCCGTCATCACTTTGATGGCCGCGACGCCCATGCTCTACGATCAGCTCGAATACAAGATGGCGGCTGTGATGCAGGGCAAGCCGTATCGGGTTGTGAAGACCGCGAAAGGCCTCGATGTACCTTGGGGCGCCGAGGTACGTGCTGGAGGGGCGGCTCTTGTCGAGGCAGCGCGAGCCGGAGGGGCCGTTCGGCGAGTTCCCGGGCTACTACTCGGGTGTCCACAACTATCCGGTGATCGAGATCGATCGTATATCGCACCGGAAGGACCCGATCTACAACTCGGTTTATGTCGGCCGACCCTGGACCGAGCTCGACTACCTTCAGGCGATGACGACCTGCGTGCCGATTTTCATGCAGCTAAACACGGAATTCCCGGAAGTCATCGCCGTCAACGCGCTCTATACGCATGGTCTGGTCGTCATCGTTGCGACGCACACCCGATATGGCGGCTTCGCCAAGTCGATCGGCCTGCGCGTTCTGACAACAACGCATGGTCTCGGCTACGCCAAGATTGTCATCGTCGTCGATGCGGACATCGACCCGTTCGACCTCAATGAGGTGATGTGGGCGATGTCGGTCAAGGTCAACCCCGCGTCCGACCTGATTGTCGTGCCGAACCTTCCCGACAACCTGCTCGACCCTTCCGGCCAACCGAGCGGAATAGTTCACAAGATGATCATCGACGCGACGACGCCTATCGCACCTGACATTCGCGGCGACTTTGGGGAAGAGCTGGATCAGCCGCCGACGACGGCTGAGTGGCGCGACAAGCTCGGCGCGCTCATCAAGGGATCACAGAAATGAGCGTGCCCGTGAATAGCGATCCTTCGCGACCCTGTCCGCGATGCCGATCGGCGACAACCGAGGTCCATAGCACGTCGCCCGTACCAGGGATCTGGACAGTTTTCGGCTGCCGCACCTGCCACTACGCTTGGCGGTCGACAGAGCCCGGGCAGAACACCGACCCGGACAAATATCCCGTGGTTTTTCGGCTGAGACCCGAAGACCTCGCGAAACTCCCCATTTCCCCCGCCATTCCGCCGCTCCGTCCGCCGGCTGGCGGTTGACGGTGTCGCGACACTCGCCCCGGGCCTAGCCGACAGCTTTGACAACAATTCGTTTTGCTCAGGTCGATGGCACATGAGATGATCCCCGCGCGTCCGCGCCGATCACACACGGCATCTTCGCCCGGAGGTTTGCTCTCCCCCCTTTTGCGGCCGGAACGTCGGCGGATGGGAATGTCTGCTATAGAGGGGCAGCGCCATTCGACTAAATGCCTGCAATGGTGAAGGTTTTCGGATGCCGGCCGTCGCAGGTCGCGCGCGAGGCGTGGGGCCGGCGTACGGAAACCGCCCAAGCACGAACCCGCGGGTGTGGGGGTTGGTCTATGGGGCTTTCAGATTTTGCTTTGCGGTGATGACGGTGAAGCCGGCGCGATGCTGAGGCTGCCGGGCAGTTGATGAGTGCGATTTTTCGCCGGGCACGTGAAAGATCTGGAGCTGGCTGCTGCTGACATCGAGCAGGTTTGCCGTGATCTTGGCGTCGGGCATGCCTGGGAGCATTCGCCGCAACTTGGGTATTTCGGCGTGAGGTGCACGCAAGCCGCGCCGGGTCACGGCCGGACACTCCCGGTTGGTGCGGGGGCGTGAGGTGGCGCGCGAGGTTGCCGCCAGCGCTCGAAGGTCTCGATGATGGTCATACGCCCGCCGCAGCAGGGACACGGCGGAAGCCGATCGAGTGGTTCTGGCAATTCGACAAGCTCGGGCGGCGGTGTGACGCCAAGCATCTCGCGGGCACGCGCAATACTTGCTTTGCGTGCTGAACTGGCGAGCAAGCCGTAATGGCGGATGCGGTGAAAGCCGCGTGGCAGGACATGGAGCAGGAAGCGGCGGATGAACTCGTACGGCGCGAGCGTCATGACGCGCTGCCGCTCGGGACCGTCACGACGGTAGTCCTTGTAGCGGAAGGTGACGCCGGTCGCGTCGAACGCGATCAGACGCCGGTTCGAGATGACGACCCGGTGGGTATAGCGCGCGAGATAGGCGAGCACGGCCTTGGGGCCGGCGAACGGCGGCTTGGCATAGACCACGAACCGCTTGTTCCTGACCGGCGCCAGATGACGCAGGAATAGGCGGCGATCGGCGAGACCAGCCTGGGTGCCGAAGAAGGCGAGTTGCCCGGCCGCGTGGAGCTCGATCAGCCGGGTGAGGAACAGGCGGCGGAACAGCATGCCCAGCACCCGCACCGGCAGGAGAAAGGCCGGACGGGAAGATACCCAGCGCCGCCCGTCGAGCGAGATGCCGCCGCCCGGCACGATCATGTGGATGTGCGGATGGTGTGTCATGGCTGATCCCCATGTGTGGAGGACAGCGGTGATGCCGATGCGGACGCCGAGATGCTTCGGGTCGGCCGCGATCGTCATCATCGTCTCCGACGCCGCGCGGAACAGCAGACCGTAGACGATCGCCTTGTTCTGCAGGGCTATGTCCGCAACCTCGGTGGGAAGCGTGAAGACGACATGGAAGTAGCCGACCGGCAGTAGGTCGGCTTCGCGCTCGGAGAGCCAGGTGCGCGCGGCGGCGCCCTGGCATTTGGGGCAATGCCGGTTGCGGCAGCTGTTGTAGGCGATGCGCCAGTGCCCGCAGTCCTCGCAGGCATCGACGTGGCCGCCGAGTGCCGCCGTGCGGCAGTTTTCGATCGCCGACATGACCTTGAGCTGAATAAGGCTCAGGTGACCGGCCTGGGCGGCACGATAGCCGGGGCCTTCAGCTCGGAAGATATCGGCGACCTCGATCGCGGTGCGCAAGCCGCTTCAGCCGCCGGGATCCTGGCCTTCCATCAGCAACGCCAAACGCTCGAGCGGACTGGTCACCGAGCGGATCGTCTTGGTCGCCACACGCGCATAGAGCGCGGTCGTATCAAGCTTGCTGTGCCCCAGCAGGACCTGGATCACACGGATATCGACATCCTGTTCCAGCAGATGGGTGGCGAAGCTGTGGCGCAGCGTGTGGGGCGACACCCGCTTCCTGATCCCAGCGGCTTCCGCTGCCTCATGAACCGCGCGGTTGATCTGCCGGGTTGAGATCGGATCGGTGGCACTGCGCCCGGGGAACAGCCAGCCGTGCGGCAACATAATGCTGCGCCGCTTGCCTTCCTTCCACCACAGTCGCAACAGCGCGAGCAACTGGGGCGACAGCATGGCGTTGCGGTCTTTGCGTCCCTTGCCCTGTTCAACCCGGATCAGCATGCGCGTGCTGTCGATATCATCGACCTTGAGGCTGGCCACTTCAGACACGCGCAGGCCCGCGCCATAGGCGGTGCCGAGTATGGCTCTGTATTTGGGGCCTGGCGCCGCCTCGAGCAGCCGGCCGGCTTCCTCGACACTCAGCACTGGTGGCAACTTGCGCGGATAGCGTGCCAGGACCAGGCGTCGCGACAGGTCCGGCCGGTCGAGTGTGACGGTGAAGAAGAAGCGCAGAGCCGAAACGGAGCAGTTGATCGTCGGTGGTTGTACCCCGCTCTCTCGCTGGTGAACCTGAAACCGGCGAATATCCTCGGCCGTCGCCGTATCCGGCGGCTGACCGAGGAAGGCTGCGAAGCTGCGCACAACGCGAACATAATCGTGCTGCGTATCGGATCGCAGGCCGCGCATCGCCATGTCTTCGAGCATGCGCTGCCGCAGCGGACTGACCGGGCGTTCTACAGATGAAACGGGCATCGGGCGTTCCTCTCATGATGAAGGGAACTCCATGCTGGAGAGGCAATTACGCCCCGCTCAAGGCTTCATCGAAAACGCACTACCTCACCCACAGCACCAATCCCGCGAAGCGGGTTCGTGCTTGGGTCAGAGCCGGCCGGGCCGTCCGAAATCTTGAATGTCCGCTTCCCCTTTAGGGCATCGGAAGCCAGACCGACCGCTCTCGTTAAGGGTTATCGGACGCCGCGGACGCCTGCTGAACACAGACCGAGCGAGACGTTCCGGATGGCAGGCGTCCGCGGCGTCCGATAAGCCTGGGGGGAGGAAACCGCGGGGAGGTTCACGATCTGCCTGGGCCGGTCTATGGGGATTTGATCATCTCGGCTGGCGGGCAGTAGGCGGTCTTATGTGGGACGCACAAGATCGTTGGCGATGGCGTGGGCGAGCCGAGCGGTGGAAGCGATTTTCTTGTCCCATCTGTTCGGCTGAATGCCGGTGATGTGGCGGAAGTGCCTGTGCTGAGGCGCGGCGGTTGCCGGCCCGGAAGCCAACCACGATAATCGGCGAGACGCGGATGTAAGTAGGATGGCGGCGATCATGAGCTGTCGATCCGGATCCGCTGCGTTGGTTGGTGCCGGGGTGTGCAGCCGGGCTCGAACGTCTCGATGACGACCATGCGCCCGCCGCAGCAGGGGCAGGGATAGGACGACGGTTGGGCCTCGCTATCATCCGGACCGCCTGGTGTTGTCGGGCTGCCGGGCAGCTCTGGCACATTGAGCAATTCACGGGCGCGGGCGATGTTCGCGGCCCGGCCACCATTGGCGAGCAGGCCATAATGGCGAATGCGGTGGAACCCGCTGGGCAGCACGTGGATGAGGAAGCGGCGGATGAACTCGTCGACGGCGAGTGTCATCAGCTTGGCCCGTTGCTCATTGGCGCGGTAGTCCTTCCATTTGAAGGTAACGCCTGAATCGTCGAACGCGATGAGGCGACTGTTGGAGATGGCGACACGGTGGGTGTAGCGCGACAGGTAGGCCAGCACCGCTTCGGCCCCAAGCCTTCATGCCCCTCGTTCTGCGTAGGGCTCTTGAACCCTCTCCCCATCACTCCCCTCCGAATCCGGAAAACCCGACACCTCAGAACCCCCAATCAGCCCCCCCCCCCCGCCTGGGCCGCCGCCTTGAACAGCAGGTCATAGACGACGGCCTTGTTCTGCCAGGCGATGGCGGCAATCGGCGCCGGCAGACTAAACACCACATGGAAGTAGGGAACCGGCAGCAACTCGGCTTCCCGATCGGCGAGCCATTCCTTGGCGGCGATCGCCTGGCACTTCGGACAGTGACGATTGCGGCAGGAGTTGTAGGCGATCCGCACATGCGAACAATCCACGCAGCGCTCGACATGGCCGCCGAGAGCCGCGGTACGGCAGCTCTCGATGGCCGACATGACCTTCAGTTGATCGAAGCTCACCTGCCCGGCGTTGGCGTCACGCCAAGCCGGGCCGTGGCGGCGGAAGATATCCGCCACCTCGATCGCTGGACGCGACAAGGGAGAGCCGCGATCAGGCGGGCGGTTTCACCTCGGTGAGCAGCAGTTCGAGCGGGCTGGTGACCTCGCCGATCGCCTTGAGGGCGACACGGGTGTAGAGCGCCGTGGTGTCGAGCTTCTTGTGGCCGAGCAATACCTGGATGACGCGGATGTCGGTCTTCTGCTCGAGCAGATGCGTGGCGAAGCTATGGCGCAAGGTATGAACACCCACGCGCTTGTCGATCCCGGCCCGTTGTGCCGCCGCATGGACCGCGCGATTGAGCTGCCGCGCGGTGAGCGGCTCGCCGGGCACCTGGCCGGGAAACAGCCAATACCTCGGCTTTGCGATCCGCCACCACTGTCGCAACAGCTCGAGCAATTGCTGGGACAGCATCACATAGCGGTCCTTGTGACCCTTTCCTTGATCGACGCGGACGACCATCCGGGCGCTGTCGATGTCGCCGACTTTGAGCGAGATGACCTCGGAGGCACGCAGGCCGGTGCCATAGGCAATACTCAGCGCTGCCTTGTACTTAACGCCCGATGCTGCCGCCAATAGCCGCGCCACTTCTTCCGGGCTCAACACAACCGGCAGTCGCCGAGGCTCGCGGATGAACACGATGTCTTCGGTGACATCGCCCCTTCGCAAGGTGACCTTGAAGAAGAAGCGTAGCGCGGTCATGGTAGCGTTGATGCTGGGAACGCCGAGGCCGCTGGACGCGAGGATCAATTGATAGCGGCGGATGTCTTCGATGCTTGCGCGGTCAGGTGAATGTCCAAGGAAACCGGCGAAGTTCTTGACGGACCGGACGTAGCCAGCTTGAGTTTTTGCCCCGAGATGGCGGATGGTCATATCTTCGATCATGCGCTGGCGCAGTGGGCTGATGGCCGTGTCGGTCATGGCGGGCTCCTGTCTTGGGTGAGGTTGTGAAGTCCCTCCATCCCAAGGCAGGACCTGCCAGCCGGCTACTGTGCCGCGCTCCGCTGCCGCGTGAGTGCCTACCGCGAGAGCGGTTTAGTCCCTCGATGCATGCTGGCTCTCAAGCAGCCGTTCGGGTTTCCACCCACTATCGCCGACCACTATTGCGACCTTGATCGGCTCAGGCGCTGCGTGGCACCGCATACTCGGTGGGGTTCGTCGCCACGAATTCCGGCCGCGCTTCGCAACTCGCGGACAGTGTGTCGAGGGCGGGATAACGACCGGCCGGCAGGAGATCGGGATCCGTCATCCGCACATAGCGGATCATGCAGGCGGTGGTGATCTGTGCCTGATCCAGCCGGGCGGCGGACGGCCAGGATTCGGCGGCAAGCGCCTCAATCGCACCGGTCGCCTGGGTGCGGCAGCGCTCGATCCACTCCGGCCAGCGATAGGCTGTGGGCCTGATGAGCCGTTCGTAAGTGGCCGCTCCCGCCTTGTCGATCGCCCCGGTGGCCAGCGCGATGCGGCGCAGAACGTGCCGCCGCTCGGCCGCCGCCGCCGGGATCAGCGCCCGCTCAGGCTCCACCGACTGGTCGATCCAGTCCAGAATGGCTGCCGAATTGATCAGGACCTCCCCGCCGTCCAGGACCAGCGAGGGAATGCGGCCGAGCGGGTTGACCCGGCGCATCGCATCGAAATCCGCGAACACCGAGCGTTCGTCGTGCTCGTAAGCAAAGCCGAGGATGCGCAGCGACACCGCCACCCGGCGGACGAAGGGGGAATCGTATTGTCCGACCAGGATCATGGAGTCCCGCCGCGACGCCCAGGCTACGGTCGCGAGCGCGACTCCCCGCCAGGGCGGAAATGTCCCGGCCGCCACGACGGCGGCGCAGAGCCCAACAACCGCTGGGTCATGTTGAAAGCGCCGGCGCCGGCCACCAGCAGTGCGGCGAACCAGCAGAACCGGGATTGTAGCCGCCGAGCGCGATCAGCACCACGAACAGCACGCTGATGCCGACCATCCCGCCGCCCCGACCAAGCCCACGTTGCGAGGCCAGGATGCCGAGCACCAGGAACACGACGAACAACGCGATCGCCGCCGCGCGGACAAGGTCGAAAGCGCGCCAGGACAGATAGGCGATGGCGTTGCCGACCGCCCATTCGGCCTGGCTCAGCGCGGATGTCACCGCGAAGATGAAGTGCCCGGGTCCGGCGACATAGATCAGGGCTGTCAGGACGATGCCGCCCAACCAGACCAGGGCGATGGTGCTGCGACCCACGAGACGGTTCCTTGACCGGATGACGATCCGCAATGTGGGCGCCCGGACCGCCCGGCGCCAGAGGGGTGCAGGTGCGCCGGGGGCATAAGCTGGCGGGCCGGCGCGATCAGCCATTACATGGCGCGGCAATGTCTCAGCTCATCCTGGGCGCGCCGCCGGTGCGGCTGTCCGACTTCGATTTCGACCTGCCGCCGGAGCGGATCGCCCAGCATCCGGCGCGGCCACGCGACTCTGCGCGGCTGCTGGTTGTTTCGGGGCTCCGGCAGGATCGCCTGATCCGCGACCTGCCGGACCTGCTGCGGCCCGGCGACCTGCTGGTCGCCAACGATACCCGCGTGATCCCGGCGCAGCTTGCGGCGCGGCGCGGCGATGCGCGGATCGGGGTTACGCTCGACCGGCCGCTGGCCGACGGCGCCTGGCACGTGCTTGCCCGCAATGCGCGGCGCCTGCGTGCGGGCGATACGCTGCGCTTCGATGGTGCGGACGAGCTGACCGCGACGGTGCAGGCGCGCGATGCGGATGGTGGGGCGACGCTGGCCTTCAACCTGGCCGGCGCCGAATTCGCCGCTACGCTGCGCCGGGCCGGTGCGCTTGCGCTGCCGCCCTATATCGAGCGCCCGACCGGCCCGCTGACCGGGGACTCCGAGCGATTACCAGACCATCTTCGCCCACCACGAAGGCGCCGTGGCGGCCCCGACGGCAGGTTTGCATTTCACCCCGGCTCTACTGGCCGCGCTGGATCGGCGCGGCGTTCGCCGCGTGACGGTGACACTGCATGTCGGCGCCGGCACGTTCCTGCCGGTGCGCACCGAGGATTTGGCGTCGCATCGGATGCACGCCGAGCGCGGCGAGATCAGCGAGGCGGCAGCGACGGAGATCAACGCCGCGCGTGCTGCCGGCGGGCAGGTGATTGCGATCGGGACCACCGCGCTGCGGCTGCTGGAAAGCGTTGCGGCACCGGACGGGTTTATCCGCCCGTTCGCCGGCGAGACCGAGCTGTTTATTCTGCCTGGCTACCGGTTCCGTACAGTCGATCGGCTGCTGACCAACTTCCATCTGCCGCGTTCGACGCTGTTCATGCTGGTCTGCGCGTTTGCCGGGTACGATCGTATGCGGGAGGCATACGAGCACGCGATCGCAACCGGGTATCGCTTTTACTCCTATGGCGACGCGTGCCTGCTTGAACTGGCCAGGCAGCGTGACTAGTATCGACCCCGTAGCCCTAAGGCCGGTTCCGGCCGTAAACTCCCGGGGGGCGTCGTTCGGCGCCAGCATGGGGGTCCCTCAGGGCTTCTTTTCTTCGCGGTGCGGCCGCTTTAATAGCATCTTGAACACGACCTGTCGCCGAATGCGGCGATCAGTCGCGTGACGGAATTTGCGTATCGCTCGACCGGCGGCACCGGCGCTGCCCGCGCCGGTTTGCTCCAGACCGCCCACGGCTCGGTCGAAACGCCCACCTTCATGCCGGTCGGCACCGCCGGCACGGTGAAGGCGATGACCGCCGACGCGGTGCGGACGACGGGCGCGCGGATCGTCCTCGGCAACACGTATCACCTGATGCTGCGACCCGGCGCGCAGCGTGTGGCCGCGCTCGGCGGCCTGCATCGGCTGATGGACTGGCCGGCCGCCGATCCTGACGGATTCCGGCGGGTTCCAGGTGATGTCGCTGGCCAAGCTTCGGAAGCTCGACCCCGATGGCGTCACGTTCCAGTCGCATCTCGACGGCTCGACCCATCGCCTGACCCCGGCACGTTCGATCGAGATTCAATACCAGCTCGATGCAACCATCAGCATGGCGCTCGATGAATGCACGCCATTCCCGGCGACCGAGGAACAGGCGCGGCTGTCGATGGAGCTGTCGATGCGCTGGGCCGCGCTTTCGCAAGGCGGCATTCGTCCGGCGCCCCGGGTATGGCCTGTTCGGCATCGTGCAGGGCGGGGTGTTCCCCGGCTTGCGCGCCGCTTCGGCCGGCGCGCTGACCGACATCGGTTTCGATGGTTACGCAATCGGCGGACTGGCGGTCGGCGAGGGCCAGGCGGCGATGTTCGACGTGCTGGACGTGACCGTCCCGCTGCTGCCGCCCGATGCTCCGCGCTACCTGATGGGCGTCGGCACCCCGGACGACATGGTGGGCGCGGTGCAGCGCGGGATCGACATGTTCGACTGCGTGATCCCGACGCGCGGCGGTCGGACCGGCCGCGCTTACACCTCGGCCGGGGTGTTCAATCTGCGCAACGCACGGTTCGCCGACGATGCCGGTCCGCTTGATGCCGGCTGCCGATGCCCGGCCTGCACCCGGCATTGCCGCGGCTACCTGCACCATCTGTTCAAATCAGGCGAGATGCTGGGACCGATGCTGCTGACATGGCACAACCTGACCTATTATCAGGACCTGATGCGCGGGCTGCGTGCCGCGATCGTCGCCGGCCGGCTGGACGCGCACGCCGCGGCGCTGCGGGCCGGCTGGCTGAATGAGGAGCCGCAATGACCGACCCCGATCTTGCCGGCCTGACCCAGCTTGGCCGACCGACGCCGGTGCCTGCCTCCCCGGACGCGGCTCAGTTGGAACGGGTCGCCAATCCGGCGAGCGGGAAGCTGTATGTCGTCCGTTTCACCTGCCCCGAGTTCACCGCGCTGTGTCCGCTGACCGGGCAGCCCGACTTCGCGCACATCGTGCTCGATTACGTCCCGCGCGACTGGATCGTCGAAAGCAAGTCGCTGAAGCTCTATTTCGCCGCGTTCCGCAACCATGGCGCGTTCCACGAGGCCTGCACGATGCAGATCGCCGCCCGGGTGACGGCATGTCTCGATCCTGTGTGGCTGCGCATCGGCGCCTACTGGTATCCGCGCGGCGGCATGCCGATCGACGTATTCTGGCAAACCGGCGTGGCACCGGATGGCGTCTGGATCCCGCCGCAGGAAGTAGCGCCCTATCGTGGCCGCGGCTGATGCCGGGGGCGTTCACGTGCTAGGATCGAGAGCGGTTGATCCGGGGAGATCATCATGAACATCGCGCTGCGCCGCCCGCCAATGTCGCTGGACGAGTTCCTGGCCTGGGAGAACCGGCAGGAGGAACGGTGGCAGTTCGACGGTTTTGAACCGCGGGCGATGGTGGGCGGTACGCTCGCCCACAATCAGATCGTCGGAAACCTGATCATGGCGCTCAGGCCGCGAGTTCGGGTACCCTGTCGGGTGTATTCGGAAGCCGTGAGGCTTCGGCTGGCGCATACCGTGCGCTATCCCGATGTCATGGTTGCCTGCGGCCCCTTCGCGGCGGCTGCGACCGAGCTCAACGACCCCATCGTGGTCTTCGAAGTGCTCAGTCCCAGCACATCGCGCGAGGATCGGATCGAAAAGAACCGCGAGTATGCCGCCACACCAAGCATTCAGCGCTACGTCATCCTGGAACAGGATGCGGTTGCAGCCGAGGTCTATTCGCGCGACGGGGAAAGCTGGCTGCGCTCGACGGTAACCGGCAGCGAGCTTCTCAGCATGCCCGAAATCGGCATGGAGATGCCGCTCGCTGAAGCCTATGCGGGTTTGGACATTGGCGACGCCGCACAGCCCTGACCCAGGCTGCGCGCGGCGCCTGCTGGTACCCGCGTGGCGGCATGCCGATCGACGTATTCTGGCAGCCCAAGGCGTGTGGGTGCCGCCGCAGGAGGTAACGCGCATCGTGGCCACGGCTGATGCCAGGGGCGTTCACATGCTAGGATCGAGAGCGGTTGATCCGGGGAGATCATCATGAACATCGCGCTGCGTCGCCCGCCGATGTCGCTGGACGAGTTCCTGGCCTGGGAGAACCGGCAGGAGGAGCGGTGGGAGTTCGACGGCTTTGAACCGCGGGCGATGGTGGGCGGTACCGTGGCCCACAACGTGATCGTCGGGAATCTCGTCTTTGGCCTCCGGCAACGCCTGTCAGGCCGGTGCCGGGTCCACTCCGAGGGCCTGAAGTTGCGCATGGCCCAGACTATCCGGTACCCGGATGTGATGGTCATCTGCTCGCCGACCCCGGGGGAAGCGACTGAAGTGACAGAGCCCATCGTGGTCTTTGAAGTGCTCAGCCCGAGCACCTCGCGCGAGGATCGGATCGAGAAAAACCGCGAATATGCCGCGACGCCGAGCATCCAGCGTTACATCATCCTGGAACAGGATGCGATTGCGGCCGAGGTCTATTCGCGCGACGGGGAAAGCTGGCTGCGCTCGACGGTAACTGGCAGCGAGATTCTCAGCATGCCGGAAATCGGCGTGGAAATGCCGCTGGCGGAAGCCTATGCGGGCCTGGACATTGAAGACGCCGCGCAGACCTGACCCAGGCGGCGCGTCGGCCGCGACGCTGATCCGCGACCGCGCGCTGGCGCTGGGTTTCGACGCCATCGGCTTCTGCCGCGCCGAACTGGGGCCCGAGGCGCGCCAACGCCTGGGCGCTTTCCTCGCCGCCGGCCAGCACGGCGACATGGGCTGGCTGGCCCCGCGGGCGGAGCAACGGAGCCACCCGCGCTCACTCTGGCCGGAGGCGCGCAGCGTCGTCGCGCTGGGTCTGTCGTATGCCCCCGATGACGACCCGCTGGAACCGTTGCAGCATCCCGACCGGGGCGCGATCTCGGTCTATGCGCGTCATCGGGATTACCACGACGTGATGAAGGGGATGCTGAAGCATCTCGCGCAATTCGTCGTTGCGCGGTTCGCGCCGGCGGTGAAGGTGTTCGTCGATACCGCCCCGGTGATGGAGAAACCGCTGGCGCAGGCGGCCGGGCTGGGGTGGCAGGGCAAGCACACCAATCTGGTGTCGCGCCGGCACGGATCGTGGCTGTTCCTGGGCGAGATTTACACGACGCTCGATCTGCCGCCCGACCCGGTGCACGCCGATCGCTGCGGCACCTGCGCGCGCTGCCTGACGGTCTGCCCCACCGCTGCATTCCCGGCGCCGTACCGGCTCGATGCGACGCGCTGCATATCGTATCTGACGATCGAACATAAGGGCCCGATCCCGCACGAGCTGCGGCCGCTGATGGGCAACCGCATCTACGGCTGCGACGACTGCCTGGCGGTCTGTCCGTGGAACCGGTTCGCCCGCGCCACCCCGCATGCCAGGCTGCGCGGGCGTGAGGATCTGGCAGCGCCTGAGCTGGCCGCCCTTGCCGCGCTGGACGATGCATCGTTCAGGACGATGTTCGCCGGCTCGGCTGTCAAGCGCATCGGACGCAGCCGTTTCGTACGTAATGTGCTGACCGCGATCGGCAATTCCGGCGACCCGGCACTGCGCGATTCCGCCGCCCGGCTGATTGGCGACCCGGACCCGGTGGTCGCCGAAGCCGCCAACTGGGCACTCGATCGCCTTGCCGGCCACCAATGAAAAGACGGTGAGCCCGGAGGTGCGGCGTTGATGGAAAGGATTGCTTTCAAGCAAGCTGCCGGGCGGTTGCAGCCACCGAGGATCGATTGGTGCCGCCCCACCCTCCGGCTTTTTCCCGTAACGCGACGGGGAGCGGCCTGATCAAGCGCAGCTTCTCGCTTGCCGGGCACCGTACCAGCGTCGCGCTGGAGCGGAATTCTGGTCGGCGCTGTCGCACATCGCGGAACGGCGCGCACAGCGGCTCTCGGCGTTGGTTGCCCAGGCCGATGAAGGGCGCGATCCGGGCCAGCCGCTTGCCTCGGCGCTCCGCGTACTGGCGCTCGGCGCGTTCTTCCCGCCCGGATGTGCGGAGCGCCGTTAACCGGCACTTCTAACCAACTGCATCGGGTCGCCCCGTAGTGGCTGTGGTCGATGGGGGCGAGATCACCTCGGATGCCGGCGCCCCGCCGCTGGGAGCCACCGATAGGATTGGGACCCGTCGCGAGATTCTGGGCCGATGGAGTTCGCGACCATGGGTGGCTTGATCGTGGCAATGCTATTAACTGTGGTGTTCTTGCTGGCGCCGTATGTCACCTGCTTCCCATTCAAGAGCCGCGCGGGGGCGATGAGGCCCCCACGCTTGCCCCAGGGGCGCTGATCCCGACCATCTCACCCGCGCGCGATGCCCTCGGAGGAATTGATGGGACTGTTCGGAATCGTCCTCGGACTGCTGCTACTGATCGGGCTTGCGTACCGGGGCTGGAGCATTCTGCTGCTGGCCCCGGCGGCAGCGCTGATCGCGGCGGCGGCGGCCGGCGAGCCGCTGCTGGCGCACTGGACGCAGACCTTCATGGGCAGCGCCGCGCGCTTCTTCGCGCAGTTCTTCCCGCTGTTCCTTCTTGGCGCCCTGTTCGGCAAGCTGATGGAGGACAGTGGATCGGTCGCGGCGATTTCCGCATTCGTGACAGCGCTCTGGGAGAGCGCCGGGCGATCTTGGCGGTCGTGCTGGCCGGCGCGATCGTCACCTACGGCGGCGTCAGCCTGTTCGTCGCGTTTTTCGTGCTCGCTCCCATGGCGCGGGCGATGTTCCGGGCGGCGGACATTCCGAACCGCCTCATGCCCGCCGCAATCGCGCTCGGCACGTCCACCTTCACCATGTCCGCGCTCCCCGGGACCCCGTCGATCCAGAACGCGATCCCGATGCCGTTCTTTGGCACCACGCCACTCGCGGCGCCGGGCCTGGGCGTCATCGCCTCGGTGATCATGCTCGGATTCGGCCTGTGGTGGCTCGGGCGAGAGAGGCGGCCGCCCGTCGCGCCGGCGAGGGTCACGGCACTGACACGGATGGTTCGGCAAACGACGCGGCCGACGATCTGCTCGTGCGCGAGCGCGCCACCACGGCCCGCGAGTTCGACCCGCCAGAAGTCCTCCGGAGCCGTCGCGCCGAGACGCCGCCGCCAATCGCGGTCGCCGCGCTGCCCCTGATCGTCGTCGTGAGCGTCAACGTCCTGATGTCCCTGGCGATCCTGCCGCGGCTGGACGTGTCGTTTCTTGCGGAGCCGCGCTGGGGCGCAACGTCGCTTTCGGCCGTTGGAGGCGTCTGGGCAGTCATCGTGGCGCTCGCCGCCGCGATTGCCACGCTTCTAATCGTCAGCTTCCATCGTCTGCCGGCGTTGCGAGACAGCATCGATTCCGGCGTCAACGCGTCGGTGCTGCCGATCGTCAGTGTCGCGAGCCTCGTAGGCTTTGGCGCCGTGGTCGCGGCCATGCCCGCCTTTGCGATCGTCAGCAACTGGGTGTTGTCGATCAAGGGAGGCCCGCTGGTGTCGCTTGCGATCGCAACCAATCTGTTATCCGCGCTGACCGGCTCCGCTTCGGGCGGCCTCACCATTGCCCTCGACACGCTCAGCGGCACGTATTTGCGATTGGCGCAGGAGACGGGCATTGCTCCGGCGCTGCTGCACCGTGTCGCTGTGATCAGTTCGGGTACGCTCGACAGTCTTCCCCATAATGGAGCTGTGGTCACTCTCTTGGCCGTTTGCGGAGCGACTCATCGCCAGAGCTACCTTGACATCGTCATGGTCGCCGTCGTCGGCGCGCTCGTGGCTCTTGCCACGGTGGTCGGACTCGGCACCGTATTTGGATCGTTTTGACGCTGGCTGGTTCTCCCGGAGGCTCGGCGAGCGGCCGGCACATGACCGGATCGGAGGGTTTATGAAGGAGCGGACGAAGATCGCGATCGCCTGCCAGGGCGGCGGAACCCAGACGGCGTTCACGGCCGGCGCGCTGAAGGCGTTGTGCGAAGCGGGCATCGCGGACGAGTTCGAGGTCGTGAGCATCAGCGGGACGTCCGGCGGGGCAATCTGCGCCGCTTTGGTGTGGTTCGCCTTCGAAAAGGGTGAGAGCCCCTTGTGGGGACGGCTAATGACTTTCTGGAAAGACAACACGGCGCAGGGATGGCTGGAGCAGACGTTCAATCAGTTGATTGTCAACTCGATCCGAATGGCCAACAGCGGCTTGGTCCCGACCTTTCAGATCAGCCCCGCGTCTCCGATGGTACAGACGATGGCGGCCCTGGCGACGATCGGCCATCGCGAAACGTTCCGGAACTTCCGGGCGCTGCTGGAGACGCACATCGACTTCGCGGAGGTCGCGTCCTGGGGGCCGCGGGCGCAGCGCCCGATCCTGATGATCGGCGCAGCGAACGTTACCACGGGCAAGCTGACGAAGTTCATCTCCCTCCATGAGCCGATTCGCGCGGAGCACATCCTGGCGTCCTGTGCGGTGCCAAACATCTTTCCTGCCGTGCAAATCGACGGAGACGCCTACTGGGACGGCCTGTTCTCCGACAATCCGCCGGTCCAGGAGCTACTCCGTCCGGCGAGCGTGGGCGCCGAGAACCTGCCGGAGGAGATCTGGCTTATCAAGATCAACCCGACGACCTGCGAACGAGTCCCGGAGCGGCCCGACGATATCGTGGACCGCCGCAATCAGCTGGAAGGCAACATCTCTCTCTTCCAGCAGCTTCGACAGTTGGAGGCGCTGAACGACATGTTGCTGCAGGGCGCTTTCCAGCCCGAGTTCCTGGCGCGATTCGACGTCAAGGCGCCGGTCCGCATTCCCAGGTCCTTCCCCGGGGATGCCGATAAGCCATACCACATCCCCTGCATCGAGATGCCCGCGGAGCTGCAGAACACGCTTGACTTTGAGAGCAAGCTCGACCGCGGCGTATCGAACATTGAGCGGCTGATTGCCGAGGGCGAGAAGAGCGCCAGGCGGTTTCTTATCGAGCGTACGGCGGCATTGTTGAACCAGCCTCGCTATGAAATCAAAAAGGAGGCTTCAGAGCCGGACTGAGCGCTTCCGCCGACTGTGCAATATACCAAGCGGCCGGACCGTTGACCGATTGAAGGCGAGCGTCGCCCAACGCCGTCATAGCCGGCCATGACGCTGGACGACTGCGCCCAGTCAGAAAAGGTCAGCCAATTCGGCGCTTGGTGCAACTGCGCAATTTACGCGGCCACACCAGGAAGCTGTGGATCGCCGTGGATCGCGACCCCGGAATTGACCCGCGAAATCGGGTGCCGGTCTTGCGCGCGGCACCCTCACCCGCCGTGCTGCGCACGGCGACCTCTCGGGAGAGGCGGGCCCGCGGGCGTGGCAGCGGAAGAGTCGGTCCTTTCGCCGGCTGGTATACATCGTGGGATACACCGTCTCCGACATCCTACTACACAGAAGGATAGCCGACAGTCCGCCCCGTTGCGAACGGCGACTTGTTAACCTTTCGCAAAGGAATGCGCCTGCACTCTACGTGCGGCGCCAACTGCCTGGACCGAGGCAAAACAATGCTTCATGTCGTGCCGGACCAGCACCGGCACACCGCGCCCATTAGCCCGCTGATGCTGTCCGACCGGCTGATCGGCCTGGCCGAGCAAGCCGAGAGCGCCGGTTTCGGCGGCATTGCCGAGGGAGTGGTCAAACTGGCTTGTGCCGTATTTGAAACCACACCCGAGCCGGGTCGTGTCGTTGAATCCAATGCGATTCGCTGAGCGGCGGCGGCGTGCAATTGCCGGATTTTGGCTTACAAATACTTCGTGGTGGTGTAGACATACCACGTCAGGCATTGGGGTAACGAGGGAATGGAGTGGCGGCTGCATTGGCTGGAGGCTGAAGGAGAACTGAACTCGTGGCGTGAGCGGGTCACGTCCGAAATTGAAGCAGCGTGGGAGGCGGTTGCTCGCCTGGTGCACACACCCCCTCTCGATATCCTGGTGCAGCGTCTTCCAGGTGCGGTGATCCCGGAGATCGGGATGGTTGGGCAAGCTTACCGCAAGGGGCTGTTCGCTCTGACGCTGGACCCGGATAACCCACACTTCTCTGCAAGTCTGGACGACGGCGCCTTACGCCGGCAGGTGGCTCACGAAGCGCATCACTGCCTGCGTATGGGCGGACCGGGGTACGGTCGCACGTTGGGCGAGGCACTGGTCAGCGAGGGGCTTGCCGGGCAGTTCACCAGACGGCTGTTCGGCAGCCGACCAGAGCCGTGGGAGCGAGCGGTGACTGAGGACGTCCTGCTTGCCCACCGGCCTGATGCGGCCGAACTGACGGCTCCGAACTACAACCATGGCGCTTGGTTCTTCGGCACGGGTGGACACCGGCCGCGATGGCTGGGCTACACGCTGGGCTATGAAATCGTCGGCAAGTGGCTAACAGACGCTGGTGAAGTAGATGGCGACACATGGGTCAACGTCCCTGCCGATGCGGTGTTGGCCGGTGCCGGCATCCCGGGGGCTGGCAGGCCGGTGATCAGTTGCCAGGATACGCGGGCAAAGCGGGACGACTGAAAATCGCCGGAAGCTGCACGAGGAGGGGCAAGTTTAAACGCGATGCCGCCGCCATCGCGGATATCCACGTCAGCGACGGTCGGCACCTCGTCATGCGGCCTTTGCCAACGGAATCTGCAACCCGCGCAGCGCCTCGCGGATCGCCGCCTGCTGTTCGGCTGAAGCTTGTGGCATCGGGGCGCGTGGATGGCCGGCCGGACAGCCTTGCAGGCTCTGCGCGAATTTCGTGCAGGCCGGCAGATTGTCGCCGACCATGGCGTTCCACAGCGTCAGAAGCCTGGTGTGCAGGTCGAGCGCCCGCGCGTGGTCGCCCTGTTGCACGGCATCCCACAATTCCACGCACGCGCGCGGCGCCGCCGACAGGATCGCGGCGATCGCGCCGCGTGCCTTCAGCGCGAAGGACGGATAGAGCAGCGCATCGACGGCGGTGAAGATGTGGTCCTCGGGCCGCTCCATCGCGATCAGGTCGGCCACCAGCTTGAGATCGCCGGCGCTTTGTTTGACGCCGATGACGCCGGGTACCTCTCGCATGATGCGGATCAGCAGGGCCGGTGACAGATAGGACCAGGGGACCACGTTGTAGATGATGACCGGCAGTCCGGTGGCTTCGGTCAGCGCCCGGAAGTGGCGCAGCATCGATTCGTCATCCGGCCGGGCACTTGCGTGCGGATGAAAAACCCGGTGTTCCTGGGCGCCTGATGACCCAGAGGGGGGCACAAATGGACCAGCCGCGGACGGCGGATCTGCTCGATACGATCATCTCGGCGCCGGATTCCGCGATCAGCCAGTTGCGCGCGCAGCGGCCGGAGATCGTGCGGCACACCCAGGGCAGCCACGACGTGCTGCTATCGCCCGCCGATCCCGGAGGGATTTCGCTGGCCGAACGGGCCCTGATCGCGCTGCGCGTGGCCGAGCTGGCCGGGCATGGCGGGTTGGCGGTGCATTACCGCGCCTTGCTGGAATCGCGTGATCCGGCCATGACGCCGGGGAGTCCGTCGCCTCGTCTGCGATGCATCCTCGATCATGTCGCGTTGGTCGCGACGGCGCCGCGCGACGCCTCCATGGCGCAGATCGATCGGCTGAAAGGATCGGGACTCAGCGCGAGGGATATCGTCGTCCTGACGCAGATCGTCGCATTCGTCAGTTATCAGGTGCGCGCCGCCGCCGGATTGGCGTTGCTGGCCCAGGGAGGGGTCGCATGAGCGCAAAACGGTTTACCCTCGATGCGGTTGAGTGGCAGCCCTGGTTGCCGCTGGTCGCGGCCGAGACCGCAACGCCGGTGCAGCGTGCCGCGCTGGCGAGAAGCCCGCAGGCGAACTCCCCCTATTTCCTGACGCTGGCGAACGACGTGGAGTTGCTGGACCAGCGTTCGCCGCTGTTTCATGCGGTAATGTATGCGCCGGGCGGGCTGAAGCGGGCAGAGCGGGAGCTGGCGACGGTCGTTGTTTCCATCATCAACGGGTGCGTCTATTGCAGTTCGGTGCACGCGCGACGCTTCGTGGAGCTGACGAAGCGGCCGGAGGTGATTTGCGCGCTGTATGAGCAGGGCCTGGATACGAAGCTGGAGCCGCGGCTGCGGGCGATCGTCGATTATGCCGCGAGACTGACGCGCGAGCCGGTGCGGATGACCGTTGCTGATCTGGTGCCGTTGCGGGCGGTCGGCATGGATGATTTGGAAATCCACGACCTGACCAACGCGGTTGCCATGTTCGCCAATGCCAATCGCCTGATGCAGACGCTGGGCGAGCCGGTGCTGCCGGGAGCCAGCGCTTGATCGTCGTTCATTCGTTCTCATTGTCTTTTCGCCGGGAAAACCGGAGCTGAACCCTGGGTTCCCGCTTTCGCGCATGGGCGCTAACATAGCGGCCTTGACCGGCAGTTTGCATAAGCCGCCCGCATGATGTTGTGGTGTCGGCCCATGCGTCGCCCAGCGAACCGCCATAGCTCGGCAGGCCGACGGTCGTTTTCCTCGACCTCCCTACGCGCCGCCTCGGTGGCGGCCTTCATGACGCAGGCCGGCAGGATCTCAGGCAGTACAGTGGCGCGCGGCGGCTGGGCGGGCGTCTCTTCATGCCCTTATTATGCACTGGAATTACGCATCAAAAAAGCCCTTTGTTCCCAATATGCTAGGGCCTATCGTCAATTCAGCCAAATCGCGCTGGCGGTGAGATAAACGGCGGCGAGGAAGTTGCGTGCGGTCTTATCGTAGCGTGTGGCGATAGCGCGAAACTGCTTGAGCTTGGCAAAGAAGTTCTCGATCAGATGGCGTTCCTTGTAGATATGACGATTGAACTTGCGGGGCGCCCGGCGATTTGCCTTTGGCGGAATGACCGCGGTCTTGCCGGCTGCCGCGGGTGGCTCGATGACCCGCTGGTCGGCGTCAAATGCCTTGTCGGCGATCCGCAGGCGATTGCCCGCCGCGCCGGATCATCGGCCCACTCCTTGGGCAGATACAGCTGGTAGGCGACCGGCAGGCTCCCCTGATGGGTCGCCACAGACAGGCTCACCGCCACCTGGCAGTTGTCCTGCTTGCCCAACTGGCCGCAATACTGCCGCGCCACGCCGACCGAATGGTTGCCTTTCTTGGGGAACCCGGTGTCGTCGATGATCCATGCCGGGATCGGCTCGTCACGCGTGATGGATGGCAAAACACAGTCGCGCACACGGCGCAGCATCGCTTGATCGGACCACGGTGCCTGCGCCACAAAGTGCAGCAGCGATTGGTGTTGCGCCGCGGTGCGATCCGGTGCGGTCATTGCCGCCAGCGGCTCGACACTCTTGCGGCCCTCCGCGGACAGCAGGCCGATACAGTAGTCCCCGAACGGCCTCACCCGGTCGGCATGGCCCAGCACCGATGCCAAATTTGCCGTGGACTCCTCGAACCGCGCTTGTGGGCCGGCGTCATCACCGAGATCCATCCCACCCTCCCCGGACGGTTTGAATCTCCACCGATAACCAATCACGCTCGCGTCGCTCCAAGCGAAATCTTCAAGCTGACCTGGCCGTTTTGCGACTTAGTAGGAGTAGGGCGGTTACGGTTCCGCAATTCCGCTCGAGCAGGCTAGCCGGTGCGTTCGCAGCGCACAACCACGCCATGCAGCAGCATGTCGATAGCTGATCAACCCGTCCAGCGTTGGTAGCTCGTGATCTGTCGGTTTCGTTCTTGTTCTGTGCCGCGGCATGCCCCGGCACGGAACCGCCGCGATGGAAGCGTGTCATGCCGGCCTGTTGGTCCGATTG
The DNA here is from genome assembly GCA_963764525.1 of uncultured Pseudomonadota bacterium. Taxonomy (GTDB): domain Bacteria; phylum Pseudomonadota; class Alphaproteobacteria; order Acetobacterales; family Acetobacteraceae; genus DATDIC01. The sequence goes on from CAVXTC010000047.1 coordinate 28,166, forward strand.
CACGATCGCCCCGTCGGCGCCGTAGTCGGCCAGCCGGTGCGGCCCGAGAAACACCACCAACGTGCCGTCAGGGTATTCATGCACCCCCACTGTCGCCCTCACGAAATGCGGCCGCTTGGCGATAGTTGCAGGCTCAGCCGCTGCCATTTCACCGTGTTGTCGTTGCTAACCACACGTCCATCCTGGATGCACAGGATATCCCGCCAGGCGCTGCCGACATCACCAACAAAGGCCGCGCCCTCCTGGCCACCGTCGCGAACAGCTTGTTGTGGTCGGCGATATAAACCTCCGCGAGCCAGCGGTTTGCGGCCTCGATCGTGCCGATCCCAGCCAACGCCAGTTCCTTCTGCAGCCGGTCCCTGCGGCGTCGAGAACGCCCGCTCCGAGCGGCCAGGCGCCTGCGGCGAGTAGGCCGCGATTTGCTCGATGCCGAGTTGCTTCAGCGCCCGTCCGAACTGCGTCAACAGCGTCTTCGAGACCCGCCCGCCGCCTTCCGACGTGACGAAATACTGGCTGCCCCGGTTGGTGTACAGCGAGCAGAACAGGCCGTGTTGCACCGCCACCTCACGCCCCCGAAGGCTTGATGCGGTGCCCTCCTCATCCACCAGGAACGCCGAGTAAGAGAGCGCGGGTGGCATCCTCCCGCATCAGAACCAAGTCGTATTTGCAGGCGTTCTCCCGGCAGCCAGCCGTGCCTCGAGGCGTCCCCCGCCTTCGCAGGGCAGGCTCTGATGCAGCAGCATCTCGACCTCGGACGCAGCGGATGCTCCTTGCGGTGCGCCGAGCGCGTCCTCGCCGAATGTACCAGACCGGCCCGATTCAGGTGCAGCTTCGTGAGCGTATAATGTAGCCGTGCCAGAAATCGCCATACAGGCCGAGCATCCGCTCGACCTGCGCCGCCGCGGCGATGGCCGCAGCCGTCGGTCCGACAGTCCGGCCGCTCCACCGTGGCGATGCCGGTCACGCCAGCGCCGGAACCTCCGTTCGCTAATCCCAAGCAGTTCCGCAGCCTCCATCTGGCTCAGTTCCGACCGCTCCGAGCGTCCCAACACCATCCTCAAAACGCATCCGACGTATCCCCTCGTGAAAACGTGCCCGTTCCATCCAACTCCTCAATCCAGGAATCAGACATGACCGGACACTTCATGACCTAGCCACACACGCCATGCGGCAGATGTGGCTATACACCGATTCCGTGAAACGAACCTGTTGCGACGGATACCCTTGGCACCTCAAAATGCGGTAATGACCGGCCACACCTGTCTGACGAGAATCGCGCAGGGCAGGTCTGCAACATCCTCGCTGACCAGGAGCTAAAGCCCTGGTAGAGGTCCTTCGTTGTCTTTGTTGACCCCAGGTCCTATGCTTGGCCGGACATTGAGGATCGCGCCGCTCGGCGCGCCAGGCCGCGATCGCAGCCTCGGTGAACCAGACCGTCAGGCTGCCGCGCTGGCGCAAGGCGGCGTCATACTCTGGCCAATTCGTGACTTGGTGCCGCTGCTTCGGGATAATGATGGCGGCATCCTGGTTCGCTTTGAACGGCACAGTAGCTTCCAGTTTGAACAAGAGGCTGGTCTTCCTAACCGGACGAAGCCCTGCCGCCAAGCGCCCGATCCGTGCACCAAGGTCGGTTGATGCACAAGCACATCATCCACAACAAGTGCCACGAAACCTTCAGAGACTTCAGCGCCGCGATCCTGACGTTCCTGCGCGTCGCCAAAGGATTTTCGGATTCTGGCGTGAGCGGGGTATAGAACCCGGATGGCGTCAAAAATTTCGAAGGTTTGGGCTTACAACCCCTTATTGCGACAGAACATCCGCAGCGCCCGTCCGGCAGCCGAGGGTCGCGAATTGAATATAGATGTTGCCCATTTCTTGATCGAAAATCCGGCCGCCTATGCCGCGGCCCTGCTGCCGCTGATGCGGTAATATCCGCAGCAAGCCGAAAGTGCGTGGTTTCTCATTGACGCGTGGGAGCGGAGCAGGGAGGTTCGAAACCTAACGCGCCAGGACGGGCGCAGGGAGGAACGATGCAAAAGATTCTGGCGGCGGCCGCGCTTGCGGCTGCGTTGGGCCTGGGCCTCAGCGCGCAGGCGCAGATCATCCTCAGCGGCAACGACGAGAAGGTGCTGTTCGACGACAACGGCAAGGCCGTCGTCAGCCCGCCGGGCAAGGACACCCTGTCGCTCTTCGACATCCGCGACCGCCTCCATCCGCGCCTCGTCGCGACGCTGCCGATGATCAACTCGGTCGTCGGGCCGCCGACCAACCTGGCTGTCACGCCGGACGAGAAGCTGGCGTTGGTCGCCAGCTCGCTGAACTCCGTGCCGGACGGCGACAAGTGGAAATTGGTGCCGGATGACAGGCTGTTCGTCGTCGACCTGACCGCGAACCCTCCGGCGCTGATCGCGACGCTCAAGGTAGGCAAGCAGCCTTCCGGCATGGCAGTGAACCGCGCGGGCAATCTCGCGCTGGTTGCCAATCGCGCCGACAACACCGTGAGTGTGCTCACCATCGACGGGAAGGACGTCAAGGTCGCCGGTACGGTTGCGCTGGCGCCCGAAGGCGCACCGAGCCAGCAGCTTTCCGCGGTGGCGATCACGCCCGACGGTAAGCGTGCGCTGGTGGTCAAGGCGGCGGCGAACAAGGTTGCGCTGCTTGATATCGACGGCGCCAAGGTGACTTATGGCGGCTACGACATGACCACCGGCGTCTTTCCCTACAACGTGCAGATCACGCCCGATGGCGCGCTGGGCCTTGTCAACAACAACGGCAACGGCGGTGCGTCGGACGGCCAGGTGGACACGGTGGCGGTGATCGACATGCAGATGAACCCGCCGCGGGTGGTTGACCAGGTGGTGGTGGGCGACGGACCCGAGGGGTTGGCGATAGGCCCGACCGGCCAGTACGCCGCGTCGATCATCCTCAACGGCGTGGGCAACGTTCCCAAGACCGCCTTCTTTCACCACGAGCGTTCCTACGTGTCGCTGCTGAGGATCGACGGCAAACAGGTGCGCAAAGTGTCGCAAGCCGAGGTCGGCGCACTGGCCGAGGGCGCGGCCTTCAGCCCTGACGGAGAGTATCTCTACGTCGGCAACTACCTCAACTCCGACATCGACATCCTGCACCGTGAGGGCGACAAGCTGGTGCGGGTCGGCTCGCTCAAGCTCGATGGCCATCCCGCGTCGATGCGCGGCAACGCGCCTTAGCCGTAAATGCTATCGCGGACTAGGCTGCTGTCGCTGCCAAGGCCGAGCTTGCAGCCAACGAGCGGCGCACTGACGGCCTGACCGATGCCGGCAAGGCGCTGCTGGCGTCCGAGTGACGGTCGCCTACAATGAAGCTGCAACGACGGCTACGGTGACGGCGATAAAGGCATTTCTGGTCGCGACCCTGAAGCCTGGACAGTAGTGGCCATCCGGCTCCACGGGTCAGGAGACGCCCAAAAGGGTTCATCGCTGGGCCATGAAGATCGCGCCGGCGTTGGCGAAGGTATTTCGCCGCCGTCAGCGTCCAGCAGGAAAGAGTTGGCGCATGGACGAGACATACATAAAGGTCCGCGGCCGTTGGAAGTATCTCTTTCGTGCCGTGGATCGCGGCAGCGAGACAATCGACTTCCTGCTTGCTGCTCGCCGAGACAAGGCTGCAGCACGCCGCTTTCTTGAACGGGCGATCGATCGGCATGGCCAGCCTGAGAAGATGACCATCGACAAGAGCGGCGCCAACACTGCAGCTGTCGCGAGCTACAATACCGACCACAAGACTGCCATCGAGATCCGGCAGTGCAAATACCTCAATAACATTGTCGAGCAGGACCATCGAGCCATCAAACGCATCCTGCGACCGATGCTGGGTTTCAAGTCCACACGTTGCGCACGGATCTTGCTCGCGGGCATCGAGATCATGCACATGATCCGCAAGGGTCAGCGCGGCGGCCCCGCCGCGACAGTCGCGTCCGCAGCAGAGGAATTCTACTCCCTGGCTTTCTAAAATCCGGCCAGCGGAACGACGTAGTCCGGCTCCGCCAGCTTATTGCGACAGAACCAGGAGAACTGCCTTGACCACCGTCGGATGGACCAATGTTGCGACAAGCAAACACAGGTGCGGCAGACAGATCATACACAACGGCATCCGTCGACTGCCGGCACCCGGCTCACCCCACTGCGATAAGGCAGCCTGCTTGATGAATCTGTACGCGCGTCGTATTCTCGCTGTTCTCGACTTCCGAGCCGACACAAGCAGGATGACAATGGAAACACCATGCTCATCACGAGTTCAAGGAGCAGTGGCACGTCAGAGCGGACCAAGCGAATTTTTCATGGACGAGGGATCTGGTCATGAGCGATCCGTTTGACGTCATCGATCCGCGTTTTCGCCAGTACACAATTCCGATCGTCTGGCTGGAGAAGCTGCACACCGGTATGCGCTGGGCGGAGGGACCGGCCTATTTCGCCGATTTGCGCTGCCTGATCTGGAGCGACATCCCCAACAACCGGATGTGGCGGCTTGACGAAGAAACAGGTGCGGTCAGTGTCTTTCGCGCACCATCCAACTTCTCCAACGGCAACACGCGCGACCGCGAGGGGCGGCTGCTGACCTGCGAGCACCATACGCGGCGCGTGACCCGTACGGAGCATGACGGCAGCATCACGGTGATCGCCGACCGCTATCAGGGCAACCGGCTGAATGCGCCCAACGATGTGGTGGTGAAATCCGACGGCACGATCTGGTTCACCGACCCTACCTACGGCATCTCGGCTGAATACGAGGGCGGCAAGGCGGAAAGCGAAATCGGCACCTGCAATGTCTATCGATTTGATCCGCAGGATGGCTCGCTGCGCATCGCCGCTGACGACTTCAGGCGGCCGAACGGCCTCGCCTTCTCGCCCGACGAAAGTCTGCTGTACATTGCTGATTCCGGCTTCTGGCCCAACCCTGAATGGCCGCACCACATCCGCGCATTCACGGTGTCGGACGACGGAAGGCTACGCGGCTCGCGTGTGCTCGCGGAGGTGTCGCCGGGAATCGCCGATGGGTTCCGCGTCGATGTCGACGGCAACATCTGGACGAGCGCAGGTGATGGCGTGCAGTGCATCACGCCGGACGGCGACCTGATCGGCAGGATTCCCGTGCCCGAGAAAGTGGCCAATGTGGCGTTCGGCGGCCCGGCACGCAACCGGCTCTATATTTGCGGGCACACGTCGCTGTATGCAATCTACGTCAATACGCGGGGCGCAGCGAAACCGTAATCACCTCGGGCGCTTAGTGCCCGAGGTCGCCGTACGCCGCCGCCGCGCGGCGGCGTAGACCGAAAGGCCGACCGCAACGATCAATATCGCACCGTTGAAAAAATACTGCACGTAGAACGCCGCGCCAAGCTGCTGTACACCGGAGAACGAGAACGCCAGGATCAACACGGCGAGCAGCGTGCCTACGACGTTGACGCGGCCGGGATGGATCGAGGTCGCGCCAAGCAGCGTCGCGGCGAAGGCGGGCAGGAGATATTCGGGGCCGGCCGACGGCGTTCCGGTTTCCAGGATGCTGCCGAGCATGATGCCGGCAATCCCGCTCAGAAATCCGGAGGCGACGAAGGCACCGGTTACGTAGCGTTTGATGCGAATGCCGGTGAGTTCCGCCGCGCGCGGGCTCGCCCCGATCACGTACAGGCTGCGGCCGACCGGCAGCCGCTCGGTGACTATCCAGAGAATGACAGCGGCGGCCGCGACATACACCGCCGGCATCGGTACGTGCCAGGCGATCTCCGTGAGGTTGACGAAGCTGTCGGGCAGGTTCGGCGCGACGATCTGCTGGCCGTTGCTGTACCAGTTGGCGACGCCGTAGAGCAGCGTGCCGACGCCCATGGTCGCGATGAACGAGTCGATGCCGAAGCGCGTGACCAGGATGCCGTTCACCAGCCCGACTAAGAGCGCGATCCCGAGCACGATCACCGTGGCCAGCTCCCAGGACAGGCCCGCCTTCACCTGCAAGCCGATGATGAGGATCTGCGCCATGCCGAGATGGAATCCGACCGAAAGATCGAATTGCCTGGTCGCGAGCGGCACCATCTCGCCAAGCGCCAGCATCGCCGTCACTGACTGCCCGACCAGCACGGTGTTGACGTTGATCGAGCTGAAGAACGTGTTCGGCCGCAGCAGGCCGAACAGCACCATCACCAGCACATAGACCACCGCCAGCCCGTAAACCGCAGCAAGGTCGGACGGGCGCCACCTGTTCGCGCGCCCGGGCGCGCCCGCCATATGCTGCGACTGTCCGCTCATACCGTCCCCGTCTGCTGGGGCCCCAGCGACGCGCGCGCGAGCACCGTGTCCACCGTCAGTCCCGCGCCGCTCAATTCACCGGCGATCACGCCGCGGCTGATGACGAGCGCGCGGTCGCACAGCGTCGCCACTTCCTCGAAATCGGAGGACACGACGACGATCGCGGCGCCCTTTTCCGCCGCGCCGCGCAGCAGCCCGTGGATCGCGAATTTCGCCCCGATATCCACGCCCGCCGTCGGCTCCTCCATCACGAACAGGCGTGCGGTCGATTCGAGCCAGCGTCCGACGAAGACTTTCTGCTGGTTGCCGCCGCTGAGCCACTCGATCAGTGCGTTCGGGTCGGGCGGCCGGACATCGAGCCGGCGCAGCGTTGCCGCCGCGCCACGGCGTTCTACCCCTGGAGGCGCAAGTCGCCAGGGACCGGCACCGACAATACCGGGATTCGGCAGCAGGTTTTCCAGCACCGACATGCCGGGCAACACGCTTTCGCGCCCGCGGTCGCCTGCGAGCAGTGCGATGCCGCGCGCGATCCGGTTCGGGATTCCGTCCTCCGGCGGCAGCGCCGTACCGTCGAGAAGAATCTCGCCCGCGTGCGGCTGGATCTCGCCGAAGATAGCGCGGCCGATCAGTTCCTGGCCGGCGCCGCGCAGGCCGACCAGCCCGACGATCTCGCCGGTCATGACCCGAAAGCTCAGCGGGCCGATGCCCTGCAGGCGGAGCGCGGAAATTTCCAGCACCGCCTTCTCTGCGCGAGTGGCGTCGTGCGGCTGATGCAGCATGTTCACCTCGCGGCCGAGCATGTCCTGCACGAGGCTTCGCGGCGTCATCGCCGCGGTCGGCGCGGTGCGCACGCGCCGCCCGTCGCGCAGCACAGTGATGCGGTCGGCCAGCCCGAACAGTTCGTTCAGCCGGTGTGAGACGTAGATGACGCCGGTACCGCTCGCGCGCAGCCGGCGCAGCACCTCGAACAAATGCCGCGCGTCCGGCTCCGGCAGCGCGGCGGTCGGTTCATCGAGCACCATCACCTTGGCCCGCCGCGACAGCGCGCGCACGATGCCCAGTACCGCCTTGCTCGCGGCGGAAAGTCGACCAACCGGCATGCGCGGGTCAGGCGGCGTCACCGCCATCGCGTGATAAATCTCGTCGGCGCGCTGCCATATGCGGTCCCAGTCAATCAGCCCCGCGCGGCGTGGAAAGCCGGCGACCAGTGCCACGTTCTCGCCCACGCTCAGGTCATCCACGAGGCCCAGATCCTGGTGCACGAACGAAAGCGGCAGCGTGTGCAAATGCGGATGCACCGCGACGCCGCCGAGCCGGATCGTGCCGGCGTCCGGCACGTGTACGCCGGCCAGGATCTTGATCAGCGTCGACTTGCCGGCCCCGTTCTCGCCGACCAGCGCATGGATTTCGCCGCCCACGACGGACATGTCGACGTGATCGAGCGCGAGACTGCCGAAAAACCGCTTGGTGAGGCCGGCGATCTCCAGCACCGGCTTCCCTTCCTGCGACACGCGATCAGCAGGGGTTGCTCGTTCCCTTCCAGATGTTCAGATAGTGGCAGGCGAAGTTGTTTTCCGGCACGAACTCGTTGTTCTTGCCGCCTTCCTCGTCCGCGTTGCCTTTGGTGATGATGTAGGTGGGCTGCACGAACTTCGCCGGCGGCTCGCCGGCCATCGCGCGCACCACCGCGTCGATCGCCTCGTAGCCGAACAGCGTGCTCGGCTCCGGCACGCTCGCCACTTCGTAGGCGCCCTTGCGGATCATGTCATAGTTCTGCGGCGGCGCGTCGGCGCCGACGAGGTGTACCTTGCTGGTCGGAACACCAGCAGCGCGCAGCGACGCGGCGACATACGGATAGTAGTCGTCGCAGCACGTCGTCATCCACCAGTCATCGCCGTAGCGGGCGAGGATGCCGGAAACCGCGGGAGCAACGCGCGTGCTGAGCTCGCCGATCGGCACGTCGATTATTTCGAGCAACTTGCAGCCCTCGCAGTTCTTTATGGGTTCGGTTGCCGCCTTCGCCTTGAAGCGGGCGATGGCGAAGCTGTTGTCGACCATGTGCAGGTCGCGCGCCTTGCCATCAGACATCGCGATCACGTAGGCGGCCTGCGATCCGCCAATCTCGGCGGCGGAAGACGCGATGTTCTGGTAGAGGCCGAGCTCCGGGTGCGGCCCCGGGAAGGCGGTAGCGTGGATGCCGATCACCGGGATACCGGCCGCGACTGCCTCCTTGATCGGTCTCTGCAGCGCGTCGGCATCCGCCGGGGTGATGATCGCGGTCGGGTGCGAGACCAGCGCTTGCTGCATCGCGGCAAGCTGACCGCTGACAGTGCCCTGGCCGTTGAAGGTCTGCACGGTCCAACCCAGCGCCTTGGCCGCTTCCTTCACGCCGCGGCCCCAGCCGATATAGGTTGCGTACAATTCGTCTCCGGACACCCAAGCGATGGTGACGGGCTTGTCGGTGGCTTTCGGCCCGGTGGTCGGGCCGGTCCATTCCGTCTGGCGCTTGGTGCGGGCGGCCACGATTGCCTTGGCCTGCTCGACGGTCATGTGAGCGTCGATTTGCGGCTCCGGCCAGGCGGGGAACGGCAGGGCGCGTGTTTCGGCCTGCGCGGCGGTCAGGCTGGCGCCCAAGATCAGTGCCGCTGCCGTGATGGCGGCAGACACATCGCGATCCTTGCCACGTCCCGGCGCAGTTCGCGCATCGCGGTATCGCCCGAATCCCATCATGGTCCTCCCCCAAAACGATCGGCTCTATGCCGCTGCGATTGCCTTCTCGGCGGGCTCTGTTCCTCATCAAGCCATGGGTCCCGGCAGTCTGGCAAACGAGAGGCCGCCGCCCACCCGAACTCGGTGGACCAGTCTATCAACCAGAGCCGCCTGACGGCATCTCTTGGCCGATGCAGGCCCGCTAGCTAGTGCCCCGAGTTGTTCATAACGCGGGGTACAGCCTTTTCAGCTTCACGCGGGCATCGGCGGCGGTGAAATGCCAGTCGGCTTTGGCGTGTTTCTTGTTGCGGCCGTCCTGCCAGGCGGCGACTTCCTCGATCAGGGCGTTCTTGTCGGGGATGCGCCGATCAAGACACTGTGACGACAACACACCGAGTTCGGATTCAGCCATGTCCAGCCAACTGCCGTGTTTGGGCGTGTAGTGCCACTCGAACCGTTCGACCAGCCGACGCGCTTCCTCGGCGGGGAAGGTTTCGTAGAGCGAGGCGGGCTTGTGGGTGTTCAGATTGTCTTGCACGAGGATGATCTTCTCTGCCTTCGGGAAGTGGGTATCGGACAAATCCTTCAGCACCTGGGCATAATCGCTGCCAGCGTGGCGATCGGTCACCTTGACCTGGCGCCAGCCTTCCAACGGCGCGAACATCATGAACAGGTTGGCCGTGCCGTTCCGCTGGTATTCATAATCGATCCGTGCGGGTCGTCCTGGCTTGGCCGGAATCGGCACACGCGTCTCGGCGATAAGTTGCTTGGATGTCTCGTCCACGCAGACCACGGGACAGGCTGGGTCATGCGGCCTGTGATAGACCTCCAGCACATCTTCCATCGCGGCCACGAAGGCTGCGTTCGCGTCCGGTGGAAATGACCCATTGCTCCTTCAGGTGCGGCTTGAGCGTGTTCTTTTTAGCGTCCGACCGATGGTGTTGTCGCTGACGCGATCCACGATGTTCAACTCCACGACCTTGTCTTCCAGCAGCCGCAACGTCCACCGCGCGTGGCCTTTGGGCGGTTCCGAGCAAGCCAGGGCGATCAGCCTGGCGTCGCCGGCTCCATCGAATATGCGCGGCCTCGCGGACGCGGGCGAGTGCTTGCGCGTCAGCACGCCCTCGACGCCTTCTTCCACAAGCTGCTGGCGGGTTCGAGCCACGGTCGCCAAGCTAGTGTCCAGCGCATCTGCGATCTGGCTGTCGCTCCATGCTTCGCCGGGCTCCGAGGCGTCGGCTTTCAACAGGATGCGGGCCTTCATCAGCCTTTGTGCCGGGTGTTTGCCGGTGCGGGTCAGAGCGTGCAGGCGCTCTCTTTCCTCGGCGCTGAGCTTCACCACATATTTCTTAACGGCGATCTCTCTCGTGGCCACGAATCGACTCCACTTTGAACCGTGGCCATCGATTCGAAGAAGCTACGCATTGTCAATGACGTGAGGCACCAGGTTGTGTCCCGAGACGTGGTGTGGGAGCGGCGCTCCCGAGCAGGGTTGGCTTCGTTGTCAGACTGCCACGGCGGGCAGACTGACGATGGCATTATCTCCGGCACGCGGAGCCTGCCGCCGGTCTGATGCCAACCGGCTCCGTCGCAGACCAGCACGGCATGCGCGCCACGGGCGCCCTGGGTGCTGATTTCGCCGAGGTGCTCGTTCATCGCTTCGGCATTGACGCCCGGCATGATGATCGCCGCCCCGACGGCGCGGTCCGGACAGATCGCACCGAATAGAAAGGCGGAGTCATGGCGATTGTCGCGGACCATCAGCGGTCGTGAACCGATCGGCGTCCAGACATGGGCATGGCCTCCTTTCTGGCCGACCCTGGCCTCATCCTGGATCCAGATCTCGATCGGCTTGCCGGCGGCGGAGGCAGGCAGCGTGTCCTTCACCAAGCTGGTGAAGTTTTATGGGATGGCCCGCCCCTCCCCCCGGCAGCGTAGGCTGATCGGGGCAACCGGAAGGGGAAGGAGCGTGCCAATGGAGATCGCGGTTCTCGGGATCGATCTGGGGAAGAACAGCTGCAGCGTGGTGGGTCTGGACGGCGTTGGCAGGGTCATTGTTCGCCGGCGGATGCAGCGGGAGAGCGTGATCAAGCTCGCTTCCGGCTTGGCACCCTGCGTGACGGCGATGGAGGCGTGCTGTGGAGCGCATCATCTCGGCCGCATTCTGCGCAATCAGGGGCACCAGGTGCGGCTGATGTCGCCGGAATACGTCCGTCCCTACGTCAAGGCGCAGAAGAACGACGATCGCGACGCGGAGGCGATCGCCGAGGCGGCGACGCGACCGACGATGCGTTTCGTCGAGCTGAAGACCGCCGCGCAACTCGATATGCAATCCCTGCACCGGGTGCGAGACCGGCTGGTCGGCGAACGGACGGCGTTGATGAACCAGCTGCGCGCGATCTTGCTGGAACGCGGCATCACCGTCCCACAGGGGCGCCGAAAGCTGGAGCAACATCTGGCGCTGATCCTGCAAGGCGAGGAGCCGTTGCTGAGCCGGCGGGTCCGGGTATTGCTGGAGGACATGCAGGCGGAATGGCGCGAGCTGGATCGCCGCATCGCGGCGTTTGACGATGAGTTCGCCGCCGAGGCCAAAGCGGACGATGCTGCGCGACGACTGGCGACCATCCCTGGCATCGGGGTGCTGAATGCAACAGCCCTGGCCGCTGCGGTCGGCAATGCCGCTACATTCGCGCGTGGACGCGATCTCGCCGCCTGGCTCGGCTTGGTGCCGCGACAGATGACGACCGGCGGCAAGCCGCGGCTGCTCGGCATCAGCAAGCGAGGCAACAAATATCTGCGCAAGCTGCTGATCCACGGCGCGCGAGCGGCGCTGCCGTCGCTGTCAGTGGGCGCGACGCCGCTTGGCAAATGGCTCCGGGGTTTGCTGGAGCGAGCGCACAAGAACACCGCCATCGTGGCGCTGGCCAACAAGCTGGCGCGGATCGTCTGGGCGGTGCTGCGCCAAGGCGGAACGTTCAACCCGGCTGCCGTGAGGTCGGCCTGATCGAGACCGGCCAGACGCGCTGAGCCGCGCGGATGACCGTAGAGGTCTGTGGGTGGTAACAGCGAGATGGCCTGACAGTCCAACCGGCGTTCTGGAAACCTGGCTTAAAAAATGGCGCTCTGACGCCGTAAGTTTTATGAGGACCGGGACGCGCGGATCTCCATCTTGGCCAGGGCGATGCCCACAGGCCGGATACGTTGATGCAGACTGCTCAGATCGGATTGCTGAAATCACTTGCGGACGGGGCGGG